>NZ_JASZYN010000006.1:0-526795 GCF_030316965.1 Variovorax sp. J31P207 | reverse complement strand
CGGCCGTGATGGCTCACGCCGATGGTGTGCTCTGCGCAGCGAAATAAAGGAGGAGCCCGAAGGGCGGGGGACATTCGCGGAGCAGAGTACGCCGTCGGCGTGAGCCCGCCCCGACCCAGGAAAGCCGAATCAGACCCGAATCCCTTCAGCGCTCAAATGCAGCACCCGGTCGGCGCGCGCCGCCGCGGTTTCGGAGTGGGTCACCAGCACCAGCGACGCACCCTGGGCGCGCGTCTGGGCCAGCAGCACGTCCATCACCCGCTGGGCGGTGCCCGGGTCGAGGTTGCCGGTCGGCTCGTCGGCCAGCAGCAGCGCGGGCGCATGGATCAAGGCGCGGGCGATCGCGACGCGCTGCAGCTGGCCGCCGCTCAATTGCTGCGGCAGGCGCGGGCCCAGGCCGGCGAGGCCGACGGCGTCGAGCATGCCGGCCACCCGCGGCGGGTCATTGCGCCCCAGCAGCATCAGCGGCAGCGCGACGTTCTGCGCCACGTCCAGGTGCGGCAGCACATGGAAGGCCTGGAACACGAAGCCGACATGCCGGCGCCGCCAGAGAGCGCGCGCGTCGGCGTCGAGCGTGCCGATGTCGGTGCCGTCGTGAACCACGCGGCCGGCGTCCCAGCTGTCGAGGCCGGCCATGCAGTTGAGCAGGGTCGACTTGCCGACGCCCGACTCGCCGACGATCGCCACGAACTCGCCGTCGGCGACCTCGAGCGTGACGTGCTCGAACACCGGCGTCTCTGCATAGCGCTTGCCCAGGTCGGTGATGCGCAGCGTCATGCGATCTCGAGCACCTGGCGGACCACCTGTGCGATCGCATCCGGCGCCTCGGCCGCGATGACATGGCGCCCCGGCATGCTGCGCAGCCAGGTCATCTGGCGCTTGGCGAGCTGGCGGGTGGCGGCGATGCCGCGCTCGCGCAGTTCGGTGATCGGCCACGCGCCGTCGAGCGCTTCCCAGGTCTGGCGATAGCCGACGCAGCGCATCGACGGCAGGTCGGCCACCAGGTCGCCGCGGGCGCGCAGCGCCTGCACCTCCGCGATGAAGCCGTCGGAGAGCATGGCGTCGAAGCGGGCCTCGATGCGCGCGTTCAGCCAGGCGCGCTCGGTGGGCTCGAGCGAGAACAGGGCGGTGGCCGGCGTTCCGCCGCCGGACCGCGTCGCGGCATGGAAGCTAGAGAGCGCTCGGCCGCTCGCATGCCAGACCTCGAGCGCGCGCTGGATGCGCTGGCTGTCGTTGGGCGCCAGCCGCGCCGCCGTGACCGCGTCGACCTCGGCCAGCCGCGCGTGCATCGCGGGCCAGCCCAGCGTTGCGGCATCGGCCTCGAGTTGGCGGCGCAGCGCCGGGTCGGCCGCGGGCATGGCGTCGATGCCGTCGGCGAGCGCCTTGAAGTAGAGCATCGTGCCGCCCACCAGCAGCGCCAGCTTGCCGCGCGCCGAGATCTCCGCGATCAGGCGCCGGGCGTCGGCGACGAAGGCGGCCGCGCTGTAGGCCTCGCGCGGGTCACGGATGTCGATCAGGTGGTGCGGCACCTCGGCCCGCTCGGCCGCGCTGGGCTTGGCGGTGCCGATGTCCATCCCGCGATAGACCAGCGCCGAATCGACGCTGACGATCTCGGCCGGCCGCCGGCGCGCGATCGCCAGGGCGGCCGCGGTCTTGCCCGCGGCGGTCGGTCCGGCGAGCGCCACGTAGCGCAAGGCACCCGGCGTCGTGTCAGTGGCCACGCGACCCCCCATGGCGGCGCACCAGGGTCCAGGCGACGGCTGCGATGCAGGCGCTCCAGAACCACATGCCGAGCGCCAGCGGCATCACGGTGCCGTCCATGCGGGTGCCGAGCCAGCCGCCGATCGCGAAGGCGGCGAGCATCATGATGAAGCCGTTGAGCGCCGAGGCGGCGCCGGCGGCCTGCGGGAACGGACCGACCGCGCCGCTCTGGCCGCAGGGCTGGTGGACGCCGTGGCCCAGCATCATGAGCGTCAGCGGCCCGACCAGGGCGGTGACCGAGACCACGCCGGCCAGCGCCAGCAGGCCCATCGCGGTGCCGCCCGCCAGCGTCAGGCCGGCGGCCCGCGCCACGCTGCCGCGCACGCCGTGGCGCGGCAGCCAGCGCCGGCAGATGAAGGTGCCGCAGATGTAGGCCAGCGAGTTCCACAGCATCACCAGCCCATACTGCGTCTTGCTGAGCCCGAGCACCTGGATGAAGACGAAGGACGACGACGCCAGGAACGTGAACAACAGCCCGTAGGACGCGGTGGTCAGCGCACTGAAGGCCAGGAACACCGGATTGCGCAGCACCGTCGCCCAGGTGGCGAGCAAGGTGCCGGGACGCAGCGCATCGGGATTGCGGCGCGGCAGCGTCTCGCCGAAGCGCTGGGCGACCAGGGCCAGCGTGCCGGCGCCGAAGACCGCCGGCACCAGCAGCGCCAGGCGCCAGCCGAACAGGTCGGACACCAGTCCGCCGATCGGCGCGCAGAGGCAGGCGATGACACCCAGCCCGGTGAGGGCGCGCGACATCACGCGGGCGCCGTCGGCCGGCTGGTACAGGTCGCGCACGATCGCGCGCGCTGCCATCACCGCCGCACCCATGGCCGCGCCCTGCAGCGTGCGCCAGACGATCAGGATCTCGATCGAAGGGGCCACCACGCCCCCGATGCTCGCGAGCACGTAGCCGCCCAGGCCCCACAGCAGCACCGGGCGCCGCCCGAAGCGATCGGACAGTGGCCCGAACACCAGTTGCGAGCTGCCGAAGGCGAGCAGCAGGGCGCTCAGCGTGAGCTGCGCGTGTGCCATCCGGGCCCCGAAGTCGGCGGTCAGGGCCGGCAGGGCGGGCAGGTAGAGATCGGTAGTGACCGGCTGGATGCCCAGCAGCAGCGCGAGCGTGAGGACGACCAGGGCCGGCGACATGCCCGAGTCGGACGGAGCGGTGCGGGGAAGGGCCGTGGCGGCAGGAGGCGGCATGCGCCCGAGGTTAACAAACGCGCCGCCGAGGCGGCTCAGATCGCCGGCGTGGGCGGGTGCGGCCGCAGCGCGGTGGTTTGCGCGGGCGTGGGCGTCGGCGGTGACGGCAGCGCCGCCGGCGGCACCGGCGCTTCGCCGCCCTGGACGGCCGTCTCGGTCGGGGGCTCCTTCATGCGAAAGAGCTGAGACAGGGCCGCGCGGTATTGCGCCTGGCCGATCGAATTGGCGTTGTGGTGCGAGCCGCCCTCGACCAGCACGAACATCTTCGGCACGGTCGCGGCGTCGTAGAGCTTGCGGCCCAGGGTCGGGTTGATCAGGCTGTCGGCCGCACCGTGCACCACCAGCAGCGGGGCGCCGATGTCCTTGACCTTGCTGATGGCCTCGAAGCGCTGGGTGATGAAGGGCCTGACGGGCAGCCAACCCCACTTGAAGCTGCTGGCCACGTCGGCGATCGAGGTGAAGGTGCTCTCGACGATGGTGCCGCTCTCGTCGTTCACGCGCGAAGCCAGGTCGATGCCGATGGCGCCGCCGAGCGAGTGGCCGAAGATGTAGCGCCGCTGCTTCGGGTGGTGGGCGGCGAGCCAGGTCCATGCCGCCAGCGCATCCTCGCGCGCCGAGTCCTCCGAGGGCAGGCCGGCCGAACTCTTGCCGAAGCCGCGGTAGTCGATGGCCAGCACCGAGAAGCCCAGTTCGTGCATGCGGCGCATGCGCGGCGCCGAGCCGGCGACGTTGTAGCGGGCGCCGTGCAGGTAGAGCAGCACCGGCGTGTCGGCCGATTCCGGCGCGCCGCCCAGCCACAGGCCATGCAGGCGCGCGGTCTCACCGGTGAGCGACGACTTGAAATCGATCCAGACGTCGTCCATGCCCTGGCTCATGGCTTCCGAATTGCCCCAGCTGCGGTCGCTCGGCTGGAAGATCCACTCGCGCTGGCGCTCGTCGAGGGTCGAACAGCCGCCGGCCAGCAGGGCGACCAGGGCAGTGGCGGAGGCGACGAGTGACCAGGATTTCATAGAAGGCTGAAGGACAGGCAGTGAGCCCGAAAGTTCAACAACAGACCCTATGCAACGGTCGTGCCGACCGGGTCGATGACCCGGTAAACCCTAGTATTTGTAACGCTTTTGGATGCCTTTCGACTTGTTTCCACGAAATGTAAGCGGAGGAAAAGCCTGCTCAGCGCCCGCGCATGAAGAGCGCGTCGAGCTCGCGGACCGACAACTGGCGCCAGGTCGGCCGGCCGTGGTTGCACTGGTCGGAGCGCTCGGTGGCCTCCATCTGGCGCAGCAGCGCGTTCATTTCGTCGAGCGTCAGCTTGCGGTTGGCGCGCACCGCGCCGTGGCAGGCCATGGTGGACAGCAACTCGTTCTGGGCCCGCTGGACCACGGTGCTGGCGTCGTGGAGCGCCAGTTCGGCCAGCACGCTGCGCGCCAGCTCGACCGGGTCGCCGTCGGCCAGGGTGCCGGGTACGGCGCGCACCGCCAGGGTGCGCGGCGAGAACGGCGTGATCTCGAGGCCGAGCGCGGGCAGCACCGCCACGCAGGCCTCGGCGGTCGCCACTTCCTGGGGGGTGGCGGCGAAAGTGGCGGGGATGAGCAGCGGCTGGCTGCTGATGGCCGCGCCGTCGAGCTGGGTCTTCAGGCGCTCGTACACGATGCGCTCGTGGGCGGCGTGCATGTCGACGATGACCAGCCCCTGGCTGTTCTCGGCCAGGATGTAGATGCCCTGCAACTGGGCCAGGGCGCGGCCCAGAGGCCAGGCATCGGCGGCGACGGGTTCGGACCGAGGCTGGGCGCCTGCAGGCTGCGCCGGCAGGTCCGGAGCGCGCTCCGAGGCGACAGCGAGTTGCGGGAACGCAGCCGGTGCTTCGCGCCGCTCGGCCGGCCACATCGCCGCCGCGTCGCCCAGCCCGCGTTCGGCACCGAACTGCATGCCGGGCTGCGTCCACGACGCCGAGGCCGGCGCCAGCCGGGGCTTGAAGAAAGGCTCGGCCGGCGCCGCCACCGCGTCGCCGGCCCGCGGTGCGGCCAGGGCGTCCTCGATCGCGTGGCGCACCGCCTGGTGCACCTCGCGGCCGTCGCGGAAGCGCACCTCGATCTTGGTCGGGTGGACGTTGACGTCGACCCGCGCCGGATCGATCTCGAGGTACAGCGCGTAGATCGGCTGGCGCTGGCCGTGCAGCACGTCCTCGTAGGCGCTGCGCACCGCGTGGGCCAGCACCTTGTCGCGCACGAAGCGGCCGTTGACATAGAAGAACTGCTGGTCGGCGCGCGAGCGGGCCGCGTCCGGAATGCCGGCGCGGCCGCTGACGCGCACCGGGCCGCCTTCGCGCTCGACCACCACGCTGTGCTTCACGAAGTCGTCGCCGAGCGTGTCGGCCAGGCGCTGGTCGCGCCCGGTGGCGGCGCGCCACTGCTCGACCAGGCGGCCGTCGTGCCAGATCGAGAAGCCGACCTCCGGGCGCGCCAGCGCGTGGCGCCGGACCGCCTCGATGCAGTGGGCCAGTTCGGTGGCATCGGTCTTCAGGAACTTGCGCCGTGCCGGCGTGGCGAAGAACAATTCGCGGACCTCGACCGTGGTGCCCGTGGCACGTGCCACCGGGCGCAGTTCGCCGGTGCGGCCGTCCAGCGCGAAGGCACCGTCGGCGCCGCTGAAGCGCGACAGCACGCTGAGCTCGGCAATCGCGTTGATGGCGGCCAGCGCCTCGCCGCGAAAGCCCATCGTGCCGACGGTCTCGAGGTCGTTCAGGCTGGCGATCTTGCTGGTGGCGTGGCGGCGCAGCGCCAGCGGCAACTCTTCGCGCGGCAGGCCCAGGCCATCGTCCTCGACCGAAATCAGCCGCACGCCGCCGGCCGAGAGCCGCACCGTGATCTGCCGGGCCCCGGCATCGAGCGCGTTGTCGAGCAGTTCGCGCACCACGGAGGCCGGCCGCTCGACCACTTCACCGGCCGCGATCTGGCTGATCAGTTCGTCGGGAAGTTCGCGGATCGGGCGTCGCTCGGCAGGGGCGAGGGAAGAAGGAAGGGCACTCACGGGGACATTCTAGAAGGGCCTGTCACGCCGCACCGGGATAATGCGCGCCATGGAAATCATCAGCTTTCTCATCGACTTCATCCTGCATGTCGACAAACATCTCGAAGCCTTCGTCATCGCCTACGGCACCTGGGTCTACGCGCTGCTGTTCCTGATCGTGTTCGTCGAGACCGGGTTGGTGGTGATGCCCTTCCTGCCCGGCGATTCGCTGCTGTTCATCGTCGGTGCGCTTTGCGGCGCGGGCCTGATGAGCTTCGGCCTGGCGGTACCGATCCTGCTGGCGGCGGCGATCCTGGGCGACCAGTGCAACTTCAGCATCGGGCGCTTCTTCGGGCCCAAGGTGTTCCAGTGGGAGAGCTCGCGCTTCTTCAACCGCCGAGCCTTCGACCAGGCGCACGCGTTCTACGAGCGCTACGGCGGCGTGACCATCATCGCGGCCCGCTTCCTGCCCTTCATCCGCACCTTTGCACCGTTCGTGGCGGGGGTGGCCGACATGACGCGCACCAAGTTCACCTTGTTCAACGTCGCGGGTGCGCTGCTGTGGGTGGTGGGCCTGTGCACCATCGGCTATTTCTTCGGCAACCTGCCGATCGTCAAGGACAACCTGGAGAAGGTCATCTGGGCGCTGATCCTGGTGCCGGGGCTGATCGCGCTGTTCGGCGCCTGGCGCGCCCGCCGCACTTCGGCCGTCCGCTGACGGCCCCCGCTACGGCCGCTGGCGCGCCGGCACGCGCGCCGACAGCGGCTGCGGCGCGTAGGCCGGATCGATGCGGCAGCCCTTGCCGAAGTCCGGCTCGAAGCGCTTGCAGCGGGCCGCGACGTCGGCCGGCGTCGGCTTCGTGCCGTGGTCGATCCAGTCGAGCAGCGCAGCGAACAGCGCCGGGTATTCGGCATCGCCCAGATAGCTGTGCTCCGATTCGCGGCTGAAGGTCTGGACCAGCAAGTCGGCCGTGCCGGCGCGTTCGCGCACCGTGCGGTAGGCCGATTCGAGCTCCACGAACGCGGTCGGGTCGTCGATGGCGTGCAGGCTCAAGGTCGGGATCTCGACCCGGCCGGTCGGGTCGCTGTCGGCCGCCAGCCTGGCCACCGCGGCCGGGTCGGCCCGATAGCGCAGCACCGCGGTGTTGAGCAGTGGGTCGTCGCGCGAGCCGCTGTAGACGGCGCCGATGTTGCCGAAGGGATTGCCGCCGTCGAGCCGCTCCTGCACCAGGTCGCGGAACAGGAAGGTCGACCAGTTCATGTTGGCGACCAGCGAACGCTCCGGGATCTTGACGGTGGTGAGGATCGCCTGCAGGTTGGCACTTTGCTGCGCGCTGCGGTCGACGGCAGGCTTGCGCACGCCGGTGCAGGCGTCGATGCGCCGCGCCAGTTCGGCGCGGCCCAACGTCGAGTCGCGCGGCAGGCCCTGCCAGAGCGGGTAGGCGGGCTCGGTCGGCAACGGATGGTTGTTGCAGACGTATTGGTAGACCACGCGCAGGTCGAGCCGGTAGTCGTAGGCCTGTGTGCCGCCGCCCAGCACGCCGCTGGTCAACAGCAGGCCGTCGTACGGGCCCTTGCCGCCGTCGACCCGGGCATAGAGCTCGGCCGCCTTGGCGGCGACGCCCGCGCCATAGCTCTGGCCGTGGAGAATGGTGCGCCGCGGGGCGCCGAAGTTCTGCACGAACCAGGCACGCAGGCGCTCGGTGTCCTCGGCCGCCATCGTGACGCCGTATCCGCCGCGGCGGTAGGTCGAGCCGGCCCAGGCATAGCCGGCCTTGACCGTGACGGACCAGCGCTGCAGGTCCTCGGTGGCACGCTCCAGCGTCGGTGCGCCGAGTTCGGGCCCGCCATGCGCGTGCATCACGAGCACGCGGTTCCAGTCTGCCGGAATCGCGACCCAGAAGAAGGCGCCGGCGCTGTCCTGTCCGCTGTAGCAGCGCGTATTGGCAGGCATGCCGGCAGGGCAGGCGGTGCTCGACGGCGCGGCGATGCCTGAGGTTGCCGGATTGCGTGCGGGCGAACCGCATGCACCGAGCACGAGCGCCGCGGCGACGGTGAAAAGCGAGGTCAGTTGTCTCATGCCGCGTTTATACGTGCCGTTGGACGGCGCATGAAAAAGCGCGCCCGTGGGCGCGCCTGTCGTTCATCAGGACCGGGTGGCTCAGTAGCTCGGGCCGTTGTTCGGGTAGTAGCTGTTCTGCGGGTAGTAGCGGCGCTGGTAGTTGCGCTCGTCGACGCTCTTGCCGACTTGGTTGCCGATCAGGCCGCCCACTGCCGCGCCACCGACGGTAGCTGCGGTGTTTCCGCCGATCGCATTGCCGACCAAGGCGCCACCGACCGCGCCGCCCGCGGTGCCGAGTTGCTGGTTGGGGCCGCCGGCGCAGCCCGCCAGGGTCATGATGCCGGTGGCCGCTGCGGCCACGATCCAGAGTCTCGTCTTCATGTTGTCCACCTTTCAGTGATTGGATGGATTCATTGTTCAAGAAAGGCGCGCGGCGCATGTAGGAGCGGGCCCCGGCGTGTTGAGCGAATCCACGATCGCGGCGTGCGCGACAAACCCCTGGGTCATCCGGGCTTGAGGCTGCCCAGTCGGTCGACGACCATCTCGTGCAGCGCCTGCGCGGCGACCGAGAGACTGCCCTCCCGGCGCCGCACGATATAGAGCGTGCGCTTGAGCGATGCATGCACCAGCGGCCGCGTGACCAGCGTCTCGCGCCGGAAATGGAACAGCGTGAGTGCCGGCACCGCGCTGATGCCCAGGCCGGCTTCGACCAGCCCCATCACCGTCGCCAGGTGCTCGACTTCGAAGCGCGTGTTGAGCCGCAGCGGATGCAGAACCGCGTCGATCGACTGGCGCACGCTGCTGTTGCGCGTCATCTGGATGAAGGGCCAGGGCGCCAGCTTCTTCAGGGTCAGGCGCGGCTCGGTGGCCAGCGGATGGTCGGCGCGGCAGACCAGGTGGAAGCGGTCGCTGCAGAGCCGGCGCGCCACCAGGTCGCTGGCCGTTGCGGTGCCCGCGTCCGATGCGGCAAGCGCGAAATCGACCCGGCCGCCGCGCAGCAGCGCGATGCAGGCGTCGGACAGCGCGTCGTCGAGTTCCAGCGTGATGCCGGGCCAGCGCTGCTGGAACTCCTTGAAGATCGCCGGCAGCCAGCCCGCGGCGAACGAGGGCAGGGCCGCCACCCGCACCCGGCCCGTGCGCCGCTCCACGTGGTCGGCCAGGTCGGCCAGCGCGCTGCCCATGTCGTCCAGCAGCCGCCGCGCCGAGCCCTCGAACAGCCGGCCTTCGGGCGTGAGCTGCACGCTGCGCGTGTCGCGGTCGAACAGCCGGGTGCCCAGAGCCTCTTCGAGCGTGCGGATCAAGGTGCTGAAGGCGGGCTGCGACAAATGGCTGGCCTGGGCGGCACGGGTGAAATTGCGCTGGTCGGCGAGTGCCAGGAAGGCGCGCAGCTGGCGGCTGGAGAGGTCCGGGTTTTTCATTTGAATCTTGGATGAATCTATCTGAACTTTCGATTTCACGGATGATTTTGTCAGGACTAAAGTGCGACCACCATGGACCCTATCGACCACCCCGCGCTCCTGATCGGCTGTGCCGCCGGTTTCTCCGGTGATCGCACCGACGCCGCCGGCCCGGTCGTCGACACGCTGATCGCGCGGCTGGCGCAAGGCCCCGCCGGCCAGCGCGCCTTCCTGATCTTCGAAACCCTGGCCGAGCGCACGCTGGCACTGGCGCAGTTGCGTCGCCGCGCCGACCCCGAGGCCGGCTACGAGCCTCTGCTCGACGCCATGCTGCGCCCGGTGCTGACGCGCTGCCTCGCGCATGGCATCCGCATCGTGAGCAATTTCGGCGCCGCCCATCCGCACGCCGCGGCCCGCCACATCGCGCGGCTGGCGCGCGAGCTCGGCATCGCGCCGCCGAGGATCGCGGTGGTGCAGGGCGACGACCTCTCGGCGCCCGCGCAGCTCGCGCTGCTGCGGCGCGAGTTCGGCGCCCGCATGGACGGCATTCGGCTGGTCAGTGCCAACGCCTACATCGGTGCCGAGCCGATCGCCGCCGCGCTCGACGCGGGGGCGCAGGTGGTGGTCTGCGGCCGGGTGGCCGATCCATCGCTGGCGGTCGGTCCGGCGATGTCCCACTTCGGCTGGCGCAGCGACGAGTGGGACAAGCTCGGCCGCGCCACGATGGCGGGCCATCTGCTGGAATGCGGCGCGCAGGTGTGCGGAGGCTACTTCGCCGATCCAGGCTACAAGGACGTGCCGGGCCTGGCGCAGGTCGGCTTCCCGATCGCCGAGATCGACGCCGACGGCCGTTGCGTCATCGGCAAGGCGGACGGCACCGGCGGCCTCGTGACCGAGGCCACCGTGAAAGAGCAATTGCTCTACGAGGTGCACGATCCCGCCGGCTACCTGACACCCGACGTCGTGGCCGACATCGCCGAAGCCGAGGTCGAGGCGCTGGGCCCCGATCGGGTGGCACTGCGCGGCGTGCGCGGCCATGCGCGGCCGAGCCACTACAAGGTCAATGTCTGCCACGAGGGCGGCTGGCTGGCCGAGGGCGAGATCTCCTATGCCGGCCCGCGCGCCGAGGCGCGCGCCCGGCTGGCCGCCGAGGTGCTGAGGCAGCGGCTCGACGGCCTCTCGTTGCGCGTCGACCTGATCGGCGCGCTCAGCATCCTGGGTGACGACGCCGGCCATGCGCTCGCCGCCACCGCGGATGCGGGCTTGCGCGACATCCGCCTGCGCGTCGCCGCGACCCATGCCGAGCGGGCGCAGGCCGAGCGGCTGGGGCGCGAGGTCATGGCGCTCTACACCTGCGGGCCGGCCGGCGGCGGCGGTGTCCGGACCACGCTCACGCCGCGGCTCAACACGCTCTCGTGCCTGCTGCCGCGCGAGGCGGTGCCGGTGGGTTTCGAAATGCTCGAGGAGCCAGCACAATGAGCCACGACATCACGGTCCCGCTCTACCGGGCCGCCCACGGTCGCACCGGCGACAAGGGCGACCGCTCCAACATCAGCGTCATCGCCTGGCACCCCTCGCTCTATCCGCTGCTGGTGGCGCAGCTGACGCCGGAGCGCGTGGCGGCCTGCTTCCGCCATCGCTCGCCGAGCCGGGTCCAGCGCTTCCTGCTGCCGAAGCTGCAGGCGATGAATTTCGTGCTCGACGGCGTGCTCGACGGCGGCGTCAACGATGCGCTGAACCTCGACACGCACGGCAAGGCGCTGTCCTTCCTGCTGCTCGACATGCCGATCGAGGTGCCGCCGTCGCTGGCCCGGCAGCTTGCCGGCCAGGCGCCGCCCTGAGTGACTGAATCTTCTCGCTTTCGAACCATTCCAACTTTCCGGAGACAGACAATGAAAAGCCTCAAACCGACCTTGCTGGCGGCAGCCGCCCTGGCCCTTGCGCCCTTGCTGGGCCAGGCCCAGGCCTTCCCCGACAAGGCCATCACCTTCGTGGTTCCGTTCGCGGCCGGCACGGCGACCGACCAGATCGCGCGTGCGCTGGGCAACGGCATCACGGCCGAGACCAGGCAGCCGGTGGTGATCGACAACAAGGCCGGCGCCAGCGGCTTCATCGCCTCGCAGCAGGTCGCCAAGGCCCCGGCCGACGGCTACACCGTGCTGATCACCACCAACACCACTCACGCGGCCAACGAGCACCTGTTCAAGAAGCTGCCCTACGACCCGGTGAAGGACTACGCGCCGGTCGCCGCGCTCGGCAAGGGCGGGCAGATCATGGTGGTCAATCCCTCGTTCCCGGCCAAGAGCGTCGCCGAGTTCATCGCGCTGGCGAAGAAGGACCCGGGCAAGTACAGCTTCGGCAGCGGCAGTTCGTCGAGCCGGATGGCCGGCGAGCTGCTGCAGCAGATGGCCGGCATCCAGCTGCTGCACGTGCCCTACAAGAGCAACACGCTGGCCGTGACCGACCTGCTGGGCGGCCAGATCCACATGATGATCACCGACACCGCCACCGGCCTGCCGCAGGTCAAGGCCGGCAAGCTGCGCGCGCTGGGCGTCTCGGGCGCCAAGCGCTCGCCGCTGGCGCCCGATGTGCCGACCATCGCCGAGGCCGGCGTGAAGGGCTACGAGATGGGCTATTGGTTCGCCGCCTATGCACCGGCGAAGACCCCGCCCGCGGTGGTCAAGCGCCTCAATGAACTGCTGGTGAAGGCCGCAAGGAGCGAGGCCGCGAAGGCCGCGTTCTACGAGCCCACCGGCACCGAGGTCTTCACCAGCTCGCCCGAGGAGCTGGCGAAGTTCCAGGCCGCCGAATCGCAGAAGTGGGGCCGCATCGTCAAGGCGGCCGGGATCGAGGCCGAGTAGGCGCCCGCGCTACAGCTGCCGGCTGCGCGCCAGCGGCGGGTTCTGCGCGAAGTAGCGCTGGATGCCGCGCATCAGCGCATCGGCCAGCTCTTCCTGGTAGGCGGTGCTGCGCAGCTTGGCTTCTTCTTCGGGATTGCTGATGAACGCGGTCTCGACCAGCACGCTCGGGATGTCGGGCGCCTTGAGCACCGCGAAGCCGGCCTGTTCGACCTGCCCCTTGTGCAGCCGTGCGCCGATGCCCTTGATCTCACCGATCATCGCGCCGCCGAGCTTGAGGCTGTCGTTGATCTGCGCCGTGGTGCTCATGTCGAGCAGCGCGCGCTGCACCTGCACCTCGTGGTTGCCGACGTTCACGCCGCCGACCTTGTCGGCCTGGTTTTCCTTGTTGGCGAGCCAGCGTGCGGCGCTGCTCGACGCGCCACCCTGGCTCAGCGCGAACACGCTGGCGCCGCGCGCATCGGGCGTGGTGAAGGCATCGGCATGGATGCTGACGAAGAGGTCCGCCTGCACCCGCCGCGCCTTCTGCACGCGCACGCCCAGCGGCACGAAGAAGTCGGCATCGCGGGTGAGGAAGGCGCGCATCGGATTGCCGTTGACGCTGCTGGCGTTGATGCGGGCCCGCAGCCGGTGCGCGATCTGCAGCACGATGTCTTTCTCGCGCGTGCCGTTGGAGCCGATGGCGCCGGGATCTTCGCCGCCGTGGCCCGGATCGAGCGCGACGATGATGATGCGATCGGTCTGGCTCGCGGTCGCGCCCCGGGTCGGTGGCTCGGCAGGCGGCGGCGCGCTGGCCAGGGGCGGCATCGGCATCGGCATCGGGCCGACCGGGGCCGAGGGGCGATTGGCCTGCGAGACCGACACCTGCGGCGGCGAACCCTGCGGCGTGCCGCGCGAGGGCGGCCGCGCGGCCTGCTGGGCCATCAGGTCGCCCAGCGGATCGACCGCGCCGGCGGCGGGCGGCGGCGACGATGCCGTCGCCGCATCGGGCGGCGCTGTCTTGGGCGCCTCGCGCATGCGTTCGGCGATCAGCGACTCGAGCGGGTCGGTCGCCTGCTGCGGATAGAGGTCGAGCACCAGCCGGTCGCGGTAGGCCGCCACCGGCGCCAGCGAGAACACCTGCGGCGCCACCGCCTGCTTGAGGTCGAACACGATGCGCACCACGCCGGGCGCGAACTGACCGACGCGCAGGCCGTTGATGAAGGGGTCGTCGGGCTTGATCTTGCCGACCAGCTCGCGCAGGGCCGGGTTGAGCTCGATGCCGGTGATGTCGACCGCCAGCCGCGGCGGGCTGCCGACCACCAGCTGCTGCGAACTGAGGCGGCCGTCGGATTCGATCGTGACGCGGGTGTAGTCGGCCGCGGGCCATACCCGCACCGCCATGATGGTGGCGCCGCGGGCGATCTCGTGCAGGCCCAGCAGCAGCGCCATGCTGCCGCCCTGCAGCAGCACGCGCCGCTTCAGTCCGCTCGCCTTCATGCAATGGCTGCGAGCAGGCGCGTGCCTCGCTCGGTGTGGGCGCGCACGGTCACGCTGCGGGTGTCGTCGGTCATTGCTTCGATTTTAATAGCGAGGTCCGCAAGAGGGATGCGCCCGGCCGCGTTTTCGGGCCATTCGGCCAGCTTGAGGCCCGGGCCCGCGAAGATGTCACGGAAACCGGCGTCCTCCCACTCGCGCGGATCGCTGAAGCGATAGAAGTCGAAATGGAAG
This sequence comes from Variovorax sp. J31P207, assembly GCF_030316965.1. Taxonomy (NCBI): domain Bacteria; kingdom Pseudomonadati; phylum Pseudomonadota; class Betaproteobacteria; order Burkholderiales; family Comamonadaceae; genus Variovorax; species Variovorax sp. J31P207. The sequence continues at coordinate 512,807 of NZ_JASZYN010000006.1, read as the reverse complement.
ATCGCGAGGCCATCAGGTGCCTCGTGGGGCTCGACCACCGCGTAGGTCGGGCTCTTGATGCGCCCGGCGATGCCGAGCGCGCGCAGCAGGTGGCGCACGAAGGTGGTCTTGCCGGCGCCGAGGTCGCCCTGCAGCGAGACGAAGGCGTCGCGCAGCGCGGGCGAGCGCGCCAGCGCCAGCGCCAGGGCCTCGGTGTCGGCCTCGGTGCGCCAGACCTGGGTCGCGCTGTGCGTTTCTACAATCGGCAGGTGATCGGCAGCCATCAAATCGTCAACAGGATTCAGGCCTTGGCCCGGGAGCTCGGATTCTCCCAAATCGGCATCGCCGGTGTCGACCTGTCGAGCGCCGAGGCCGGATTGATGCAATGGCTGGCCGAAGGCTTCCACGGCGACATGCACTACATGGCCGCCCACGGCACGCGCCGCGCGCGGCCGGCCGAGCTGGTGCCCGGCACGGTCTCGGTCATCACGGCGCGCATGGACTACCTGCCGCGCGCCACACCGGACGACTGGCAGGCGATCGAATTCGCGCGGCTGGAACGCCCCGCCGAAGGCATCGTCTCGCTCTATGCCCGCGGCCGCGACTACCACAAGGTGCTGCGCGCGCGGCTGGCGAAGCTGGCCGAACGCATCGCCGACGAGGTCGGGCCCTTCGGCCACCGCGCCTTCACCGATTCGGCACCGGTGCTCGAGGCCGAGCTGGCCTCGCGCAGCGGCCAGGGCTGGCGCGGCAAGCACACGCTGGTGCTCGACCGCGAGGCCGGCTCGATGTTCTTCCTCGGCGAGATCTACGTCGACATGGCGCTGCCGCCGAGCGAGCCGGTGACGCCGCACTGCGGCAGTTGCAGCGCCTGCATCGACATCTGCCCGACCCGCGCGATCGTCGCGCCGCACCGGCTCGACGCCCGGCGCTGCATCTCCTACCTGACGATCGAGCATGCCGGGCCGATTCCGCTCGAGCTGCGGCCGCTGATCGGCAACCGCATCTACGGCTGCGACGACTGCCAGCTGGTCTGCCCCTGGAACAAGTTCGCGAAGAAGAGCGCCTTGCCCGATTTCGATGCCCGCGACGGCCTCACCGGCCGGCAGCTGGGCGAACTGTTCGCCTGGACCGAGGCCGATTTCCTGCGCTTCACCGAAGGCAGTCCGATCCGCCGCATCGGCCACGAGCGCTGGCTGCGCAACGTGGCGGTGGCGCTCGGCAACGCATTGCGTGCCGGCGACGCGGGCGCCCGTGCCGCGCTGGCCAGCCGCAGCGACGATGCCAGCGCGCTGGTGCGTGAGCACGTGGCCTGGGCGCTGGCGGTCAGTGCCGGATGATGGCCGAGATCTGGGCGGTGCCGGCGTCCAGCGAACGCATCGAACTGAGCCGGATCGAGGCGTACTTCAGCTGCGGGTTGAGGATCAGCTTGCCGACGAAGTGGCCGTTGAAGCGCGCATCGCGGCAGCCGCTCGCCACCAGGTCGATCGAGGCATTGGCCGGCGAGATGTAGTCCATGCTCGAGCCGGCCAGGGTGCAGGCCGCTTCAGGCACCGCGCCACGCACCGCGCCGTCGATCTCGATCTGCAGCGTGCCCGGGAAAACCTCGGGCGATCCCTGGGTGCCGGTGTCCTGCTGCGCGACGTAGAACAGGAAGGATCCGCTCCAGGCACCCTGGTAGCGGGTGTACTCCTGCGCCTGGACCGCTGTCGTCAGCGACGAGGCGGCGAGGACGGCCAGGAGCGGGTAGCGCATCGCTGCATCGTAGCGGGTCCTAGCGGATCAGCCCCAGCGCGAACGGCAGGCTGGCCACGCCCAGCAAGGTGGACAGCGTCACCAGCCCGGCGACGTAGGGGCCGTTGTAGCCCATGCGCGCCGCCAGCACATAGGCGCTCGATGCCGTCGGCACGGCCGAGAAGGTCAGCAGCACCGCGGCCTGGGCCGGATGCAGCTTGAGCACCACCGCCAGCCACCAGCCGATCAAGGGCAGCAGCAGGTGCCGGATCGTCAGCACCGACACCGCCAGCACCTTGCCGCGCGCGATCGTCGCGAACTGCATGCCGGCGCCGGCGGCCATCAGGCCCAGCGCCAGCGAGGCCGCGCCGATGCGCGACAGCGTCGGCTCGAGCCAGGTCGGCACGCCCAGGCCCAGCAGGTTGGCGATCAGCCCGGTGACGGTGGCGATGATCAGCGGGTTGCGCAGCAGCTGTCGCGCCAGGCCGGTCTGGGCGTGGCGTGTCATCGGCCAGACCGCCGCGATGTTGAACATGGGCACGCAGACGCCGATCAGCACCGCGATCATCAGCAGGCCCTCGGGACCTGCGACCCGGTCGGCCAGGGCGAGGCAGATGAAGGAGTTGAAGCGGAAGGCGATCTGCGCGCTGGCGGCATGGTCGCGGCGGTCGATGTGGGCGCCGATGCCGGGCAGGAAGGGCAGGGCATAGGACAGCGCGATGCCGCACAGGCCGACGCCGACGCCTGCCGTCAGCAGGTTCGATGTGGCGCCGAAGTCGAGCGGGCTGCGCACGATCGAATGGAACAGCAGCACCGGAAAAAGAAAGTAATACACCAGGCTTTCGACCTGGTCCCAGACGCGGCGGTCCAGGGGCGTGTAGCGGCACAGCAGCCAGCCACAGGCGATGAGGGAGAAGTCGGGGAAGAGGAGCTGGGCATAGTTCACCGCTTCGAGGATATCCGTGTCGTCCATGGGTTATCCACGGGGTGGGCCGGGGCCTCCAACCGTTAGCATCCGCCTTTTCGTTTCTCGGCCCGAGGAGGCTATTCAATGCAACGTCGTCAATGGAGCGCGCTCGCAGGCGCTGCCGCGCTGTTCGCGCTCGCCGGTTCCAGCTGGGCGCAGGGCTACCCGACCCGGCCGATCGAACTGCAGGTGCCGTTCGCGCCGGGCGGCACCACGGACATCGTGGCGCGCGTCATTTCCGAGCCGCTCGGCAAGGCGCTCGGCCAGAGCGTGATCGTGATCAACAAGGCCGGCGGCGGCGGCATCGTGGGCGCCACCGAAACGGCACGGGCCGCCCCCGATGGCTACAAGCTCGGCGTGGCCACGGTGTCCAGCACTGCCGCCAACCCGGCCATCAATCCGAAGACGCCGTACGACCCGATCAACGACTTCACGCCGATCGTCAACATCGCGGCGACCCCGAACATCATCGCGGTGCACCCGAGCTTCCCGGCCAAGAACTACGCCGAGTTCGTGGCCGAACTCAAGAAGAATCCCGGCAAGTACTCGTACGCGTCCTCGGGCACGGGCGGCATCGGCCACCTGCTCATGGAGCTCTACAAGAGCCTGACCAACACCTACGTCACGCACATTCCCTACCGCGGCGCCGGCCCGGCGCTGAACGACGTGGTGGCCGGGCAGGTGGCGATCATGTTCGACAACATCCCGTCGGCGCTGCCGTTCATCCAGAGCGGCAAGCTGGTGCCGATCGTGGTGTCGGCACCGCAGCGCCTGGCCGCGCTGCCGAACGTGCCGACCTTCAAGGAAGTCGGCCTGGAGCCGGTCAACCGCATGGCCTACTACGGCATTCTGGGCCCCAAGGGCCTGCCGAAGGAAGTGGTCGACAAGATCAACGCCGGCGTCAAGAAATCGGTCGAGGACCCGGCCGTGCGCAAGCGCATCGAGGACACCGGCTCGCTGATCGTGGCCAACACGCCCGAGCAGTTCGCGGCCCAGATCAAGGCCGAGTACGAGGTCTACAAGCAGGTCGTGGTCAAGCAAAAGCTCCAGCTGGACTGATTTCGCTGCATTTCGGACAAAGCCGCCCGGCATCCGGGCGGCTTTTTATTTTTTGATATCTTGCACGCCATGAGCGAGGCCATCGAAGCACCCCTGGAGACCCCCGAGATCGACGACTTCGTCGACGCGCTGTGGCTCGAGGACGGCCTGTCGAAGAACACGCTGGCCGCCTACCGCCGCGACCTCGCGCTGTTCGCCCAATGGCTGCACACGCAGCGCAGCAAGCCGCTGAACGCCGCGCTCGAGAACGACCTGCAGGCCTACATGGGCGCGCGCCTGTCCGACCGCGGCAAGGCGACTTCGGCCAACCGCCGGCTCACGGTGTTCAAGCGCTACTACCGATGGGCCCTGCGCGAGCATCGCATCGCGGCCGACCCGAGCCTGCGGCTGGCGCCGGCCCGGCAGATGCCGCGGGCGATCAAGACCCTGTCGGAGAAGCAGGTCGACGACCTGCTGGCCGCGCCAGAGGTCGACACGCCGCTGGGCCTGCGCGACCGCGCGATGCTCGAGCTGATGTATGCGAGCGGCCTGCGGGTCAGCGAGCTGGTGTCGCTCAGGGTGTTCGAGCTGAGTCTCAACGACGGCGTGATCCGGGTGCTCGGCAAGGGCAGCAAGGAGCGGCTGGTGCCCTTCGGCGGCGAGGCGCGGCGCTGGATCGAGCGCTACCTGCACGATGCCCGGCCGCTGATCCTCGACGGTCAGCAGACGCCCGACCTGTTCGTGACCGCCCGCGGCGCCCGCATGACGCGCGTGATGTTCTGGATCATCGTGAAGAAGAACGCCCTGGCGGCCGGCATCCACGTGCCGCTGTCGCCCCACACGCTGCGGCATGCCTTCGCCACCCACCTGCTGAACCATGGCGCCGACCTGCGCGCGGTCCAGCTGCTGCTGGGCCATGCAGACATCTCGACCACCACCATCTACACCCACGTGGCGCGCGAGCGGCTCAAGCAGATGCACGCCCGGCACCACCCGCGAGGCTGAAACGACAATGCGCAGGATGAATCCAGGAGTTTTCACGATGTCTCTGAAGTTGCGTCCCACAGCGCTGGTCGCGGCGCTGGGCCTGTTGCTGGCCTCGGTCGCCGCGCCGGCACAGGTGGTCCCCAAGACCATCCGGCTGGTGGTCGCCTATCCCTCGGGCGGCGTCAGCGACGTGGTCGCGCGGGCGCTGGCCGACAAGCTGGCGGCCCAGCTCGGCAGCACGCTGGTGGTCGAGAACAAGGCCGGCGCCAGCGGCACGATCGGCATGGACGCGGTCGCCAAGGCGGCACCGGATGGCGCCACGCTGGGCTTTTCGGCGATCAGCCCGCTGGTGCTGAATCCGCACCTGGGCCGCTCGCCCTTCGACCCGATCAAGGACATCGCGCCGGTCGCCAGCGTGATGTATTCGCCGGTGCTGCTGCTGGCCACGCCAGCGACCGGCATGCGCGACTTGCGCAGCCTGCTCGACGACGCCCGGGCGCGTCCGGGCGCGGTCCGCTGGGCCACTTCCGGACAGGCATCGCTCGGCCACATCGTGCTCGAACAGCTGCGCGCGGCGGCCCAGGTCGACATCACGCACATCCCGTACAAGGGCGGCGGCCAGCAGCTCAACGACGCGCTCGGCGGCCAGTTCGAAGTGCTGTCGACCAATGCCGGGCCGACCGTCTCGGCGCAGATCCAGACCGGCAGGCTGCGGCCGCTGGCGGTGGGCGCCCCGGCGCGGCTGGAGACCCTGCCGAAGGTCGCGACGCTGGCCGAACTGGGCTATCCGGCGGCCAACCTGTCGTCGCAGTTCGGTGTCTTCGCGCCGGCCGGCACGCCGGCCATCCTGATCGAGAAGTACAACGTCGAGATCAACAAGGCACTGGCCAGCCCCGACCTGCGCGCCAAGCTGCTGGCGACCGACAACGTGCCGACCGGTGGCCGGGCCGACACCTTCGCCGACGAGATTGCGAGCGAGTACGCGAACAACGGCAAGATCGTGAAGGCGGCGGGCATCCGGTCGGATTGAGCTTTTTCCGGTGCGGCTTGATTTCCTGGATTGCCTACCTTATAGTAGGTAGATGATCGCAGCAAATACCCTGGCCGGTGCCACCACCCGCGAGCAGATCCTGCAGGTCGCGCGGGAGCTGATCCAGACCCGTTCCTACCTCGGCTTCAGCTTCCAGGACGTGGCCGACCAGGTTGGCATACGCAAGGCGAGCCTGTACCACCACTTCCCGACCAAGGAGGCGCTCGGCGTCGAGGTGCTGCGCGCCGCGACCCAGGCCTTCAAGGACTGGTCGGCCGCCAAGCCGCGCACGCCGCAGGCAGCGCTGGAGGCCTACTTCCGGATGTACCGCAACGGTCTGCGCGCGGGCGAGAGCGTCTGCCCGGCGGGCGCGCTGGCGCCGGGCTGGGACTGCATCGACGAGGAACTGCGGGGCGCCGTGCGCGATTTGCGCGGCACGCAGATCCTGTGGCTCAGCGGCGTGCTGGGTGCCTTGTCGCCGGGCGGCCACGCTTCGGCGTCGGCGGCCTACGTGTTCGCCGTCTGCCAGGGCGCGCTGCTCTCGGCGCGCATGACCGGGCGGGTCGACGATTTCGACGAGGCCATCGAGCAACTGAGGGTGTCACTGCTGGCGGCCTGAACCGCGAGCGTGGTTCGCGGCACGCGAGGCGTGCCTCTTTTTTGTCAACTAAAACTACCTATTGGTTGGTAGTTAATCGGAGAAAAGTCCATGAAAGCCGTCATCGCCGGATATGCCCGCTCCCCCTTTCATTTCGCCCGCAAGGGTGCCCTGGCCGAGGTCCGGCCCGACACCCTGGCCGCGCAGGTGGTGGGCGGCCTGCTCGCGCGCACCGATCTCGACCCGGCGCTGATCGAGGACGTGATCCTCGGCTGTGCCTACCCCGAAGCGGCCCAGGGCAACAACCTGGCGCGCATCGTCGGACTGCTGGCCGGCTTGCCGCACGAAGTCGGCGGCATGACGGTCAACCGCTTCTGCGGCTCGTCGATGCAGGCGGTGCACATCGCGGCCGCGCAGATCGAGGCCGGCATGGGCGACGCCTTCCTCTGCGTCGGGGTCGAGTCGATGACGATGGTGCCCCAGGGCGGCTTCAACTTCTCGCCCAACCCCGAACTGCTGGCCGGCAGCGACGCCTATATCTCGATGGGCGAGACCGCCGAGAACGTGGCGCAGCGCTGGAACGTGAGCCGTGGCGACCAGGAGGCACTGGCCGTGCAGTCGCACCGCAAGGCGGCCGAGGCGCGCGAGCAGGGCCGGCTGGCCGGGGAAATCGTCGCCATCGCCCTGCCGAGCGGCGACAGCGTCACGGTCGACGGCTGCATCCGGCCCACGACCTCGGCCGAGGCGCTGGCGGCCTTGCGTCCGGCGTTCCGGCCCGACGGCGTGGTCACGGCCGGCACCTCGTCGCCGCTGACCGATGGCGCCGCCGTGGTGCTGGTCACGAGCGACGCCTTCGCGGCCCGGCATGGCCTGCAGGCGCTGGCGCGGATCCGGTCGTTCGCGTCGGTCGGCGTCGATCCGGCGGTGATGGGCATCGGCCCGATCCCGGCCACGCGCAAGGCGCTGGCGCGCGCCGGTCTCGCGGTGGCGGACCTCGACGTGATCGAGATCAACGAGGCCTTCTCGTCCCAGGCGCTGGCCTGCATCCGCGATCTCGGGCTCGACCCGGCCAAGGTCAACCTCGACGGCGGCGGCCTCGCGATCGGCCATCCGCTGGGCGCCACCGGCGCCCGGATCACCGGCAAGGCGGCCTCGCTGCTGGTGCGTGAGAATGGCCGCTATGCGCTGGCCACCCAGTGCATCGGCGGCGGGCAGGGCATCGCGACCGTGCTCGAACGGGTCTGAACACCCGGCCGCTGAAACGACACAGGAGACCGACATGCCCGCCACCGACGCCCCGAAGCTGTACCTCGAAGACCTGAAGCCCGGCGACCGCTTCACCAGCCGCGAGCATGCGCTGGACGAGGCGCAGATCATCGACTTCGCGACCCGCTTCGACCCGCAGCCCTTCCACCTGGATCCCGAGGCGGCCAAGCGCACCTTCTTCCAGGGCCTGGCGGCCAGCGGCTGGCACACGGCGGCGATCACGATGCGGCTGCTGGTCGACAGCGGCATCCCGCTCGCCGACGGCGTGATCGGCTCGGGCGGCGAACTGAGCTGGCCCCGGCCGACCCGGCCGGGCGATGTGCTGCATGTCGAAAGCGAAGTGGTCGAGGTGACGCCCTCGCGTTCGAAGCCCGAGCGCGGCATGGTGCAGATGCGCTGCGACACCCTCAACCAGCACGGGGAGGTGGTGCAGCGCTTCTCGCCCAAGCTGGTGGTGTCGCGGCGGCCGGCCTGAGCGCCTTTCTCAGGGCTGCTGAAGCGCGCCGAGTTCTTCGTCGGTGAAGCCCGCGAGGGCCCGGGCCTCGAGGTTGAAGGGCGCCTTCAAGCGCGGCGCCTCGTGGCGGCGATAGAGCACGCGGTAGTGCGCGATCGGATCGAGCCCGTCGCGCTCGCAGAGCCAGCGGTACCAGCGGTTGCCGACCGCCACGTGGCCGATCTCGTCGCGCAGGATGATGTCGAGGATGGCGCAGGCCGCCAGCGCGTCGGGTGTGTTCACGCGACGCAGCTTGGCCTGGATCAGCGGCGTGGCATCGAGGCCGCGCGCTTCGAGCGTTCGCGGCACGAGCGCCATCCGGGCCACGATGTCGTCCCTGGTTTTCTCGCACATCGACCACAGCCCGTCATGGCCGGTGAAGTCGCCGTAGCGGTGGCCCATCGCCTGCAGGTGGTCATGCAGCAGCGTGAAGTGCTGCGCCTCCTCGTCGGCCACGCGCAGCCAGTCGCGGTAGAAGTCCTCGGGCATGCCGTCGAAGCGCCAGGCCGCATCGAGCGCCAGGTTGATCGCATTGAATTCGATGTGGCAGATCGAATGGATCAGCGCGGCGCGCCCCTCGGGCGTGAACGGCGAGCGCTTCCCGACCGCGGTGGCCGAGACGCGCAGCGGGCGCTCGGGCCGGCCGGGCACGCCGCCCTCGTCGTCGCCCGTGCGCAGCGCCCGCAGGTCGAGCGGCTGCTGGCAGAGGCCCGCGAAGGTCGCGCGCGTGGCTGCCACCTTGGCTTCTGGGTCGGTGAGGCGCAGCGCGGCCAGGGCGCCAAGACGGGGATGCATCCCTACAATTCTAGTTTTCGTTCATTTGGAGACACTCGCGATGGCCCTCTACGAACTCGACGGCGTGGCGCCGCAACTGGCCGACGGCGCCTGGGTCGCCGACAGCGCCCAGGTCATCGGCAACGTCAAGCTGGCCGAGAACGCCAGCGTCTGGTTCGGCGCCGTGCTGCGTGGCGACACCGAGGTGCTCAGCATCGGGCGCAACAGCAACATCCAGGACCTGTCGGTGCTGCATGCCGACGTCGGCTGCCCGCTGACCATCGGCGACAACGTGACGGTGGGGCACCAGGTCATGCTGCATGGCTGCACCGTCGGCGACAACTCCCTGATCGGGATCCAGGCAGTGGTCTTGAATAACGCCAAGATCGGCCGCAATTCGATCGTTGGCGCCGGCAGCGTCGTGACCGAGGGCAAGGAGTTTCCCGACAACTCGCTGATCATCGGCTCGCCGGCCAAGGTGGTGCGCACGCTCGACGATGCGGCCGCCGCCAGGCTGCGGCAGAGCGCCGAGCACTATGTTGAAAACGCCCATCGCTTCGCGAAGGGCCTGAAGAAGATCGCCTGACACGGCGGGAGAGCGAGTTCCCCTTGAGCGAATTGCACAAGTTCCTGTTCGACGGCATGCCGGTGCGCGGCATGATCGTCCGCCTGACCGACGCCTGGCAGGAAATCCTGGCGCGGCGGGCGTCGAACACCACCACCGGCGCCTATCCGCCGCCGGTGGCCGAACTGCTGGGCGAGATGACGGCGGCGGCCGCGCTGATGCAGTCCAACATCAAGTTCAACGGGGCGCTGATCCTGCAGATCTTCGGCGACGGACCGGTCAAGATCGCGGTGGCCGAGGCCAAGCCCGACCTGAGCCTGCGCGCCACCGCCAAGGTGGTCGGCGACCTGCCGGCCGATGCCCGGCTGCCCGAGATGGTGAACGCGACCAACAAGGGCCGCTGCGCGATCACGCTGGACCCCAAGGACAAGCTGCCGGGCGCCACCCCCTACCAGGGCGTGGTGCCGCTGTTCGGCGACCAGGGCGAGAAGCTCGGGCGCCTGAGCGAGGTGCTGCAGCACTACATGCTGCAAAGCGAGCAGCTCGACACCACCCTGGTGCTGGCCGCCGACGACAAGGTGGCCGCGGGGTTGCTCATCCAGCGCCTGCCGGTCAAGGGCGAGGGCAATCTCGAAGGCACTTCGGCCAGCGACCACGACCAGGCCAACGAGGACCAGATCGGGCGCAACGAGGACTACAACCGGATCTCGATCCTGGCGTCCAGCCTGACCCGCGACGAACTGCTCACGCTCGATGTCGACACCATCCTGCGGCGCCTGTTCTGGGAAGAAAAACTGCTGCGCTTCGAACCGCAGGCCGGCCTGCTGGGACCGCATTTCGCCTGCACCTGCGGCCGCGGGCGGGTCGCCAACATGATTCGCGGGCTCGGCATCGAGGAGGCCGAAGGCATCCTGGCCGAGCGCGGCGAGATCGAGGTCGGGTGCGACTTCTGCGGCAAGCAGTACCGCTTCGACGCGGTCGATGCGGCGCAGATCTTCACGGCGCCGGGCGACCAGATGCCGGGGAGCGCGGTGGTTCAGTAGCGCGTTAGCGGGTGGTCGACAGGACCGTGGCCCGGCACCTTCCCTGTTCGCGCGGGGCCAGCAGGCTGCAGTTGTCCAGCGCGCGCTGCTGCATGTCGCTGAGCCTCGGACGTCCTGCGGACGCCGGCGGATAGTAGGGCTGCGCCGGGCGGTAGTAGGCCGGCGGCGGCGGCTGGTAGTACGCCGGGGGCGCGGGCTGGTAATACACCGGCGGCGCGGGCTGGTAGTACACGGGCGGGGCGGGCTGGTAGTAGACCGGCGGCGGATTCACGTAGACCGGGGCCGGTTGTTCGTAGACGGGGCCACCGACGCCGATCGAAAAATTGACTTCGGCATGGGCGGCCGCGGCCAGCGACAGGGCGGCGGCCACGACGGCGGCCGAAGCGACCCGGTTGGCGAATGCGGCGCGATGAAAGATCAAGGAAGTCTCCGGAAGGGGCGCGAAAACGCCCATGTTAGTCCTAACGTCCCGGCGGCGGCCCCGGTGGACAGCGTTGACATCCTGTCACGTGCGGGAGCGGCTGCAGCGGCCCGTGGCAGCTAGTACGGCGGCGCCTTCTTCGCCCGCTGCGCGCGTGCCGCCTCGGTCCACCACGCCAGGTCGTCGGCAAAACGCACGAACGACCGATCGAGCGCTTCGCCCGCGCCGCCGGTCGGCTTGGCGTCGGCGTCGAGCGTCTGCGAGATCGGACCGACCGCAAGGGTGCTCGAGACGACGACCATGCCCATCTCGGACAGGATCGAATGCCACACCGTGCCCGAGCGAACGCCCGAGAAGCGCCCGGCCGAATAGCTGGCGACCGCGGCCGGGCGCCAGAACCATTCTTCGAGGAAGTGGTCCGTCAGGTTCTTGAGGCCGGGTTGCGGGCCCCAGTTGTACTCGCCGGTCACGAAGACGAAGGCGTCGGCATTTCGGATCTTCTCGGCCAGGGCCTCCATGGGCGCCGGCGCGCTGCCCTTCGGGTATTCCTTGTACATGCGGTCGAGCATGGGCAGGTCGACCTGCATGGCGTCCACCAGCTCGGCCTCGGCGCCCCGCGCCCGGAGGCCGGCGACCAGGTAGTCGGCCAGGCGGATGCCCATCCGGTCCGAACGGTACGAGCCGTAGAACACCAGGATCTTGTCGCTCATTGAATCTTCCCCGTTGTCTTCAGGAATCGGTGCCGGCTTCGGCCCGCCGGCGAAGCAGGTCGGTGAACAGGCGATGCTCGCACGCCGGGTCGGAGCACTTGTCGCACGACCAGGCGGCGGCTCGGCGGGGCGGTTCCGCGCCACCCAGGCCGAGCGCCCGAAGGGCGCTGGCGAGGCGCTCGGGCCCGCGGCCGTGAACGACGGCGAAAGGCAGTCGGGCCGCGGCCAGCGCAGCGCGCAGCAGCGCGTCCGCCTGTTCCTGTCGCTGCAGGGCTTCGGCTTCGGCCACCGGAAGATCCAGCCCCATCAGCAGCGTCAAGGCGCAACCGCGCGGCAGCGCCATGGGCATCGACGGGCTGTCGACGACCGCGATGCCTTGCTGTCGCAGCCGTTGCGCGAGCGCACTCGCCAGCGCCGTCTTGCCGGTGCCTTCGGCGCCGATCACGGCGATCGTGCTGCCTGCGGGGAGGTCGGGCGTCATGCGGTCGGCCGCGCCGGCCCTCAGTGCGTGATCTGCACGAACACTTCGTTGGGCTTGACCATGCCGAGCTCCTGGCGGGCCCGCTCCTCGACCATCTCGAGCCCTTCCTTGAGGTCGTTGACCTCGGCGGAGAGCCGCTCGTTGTTGATCGCCGCCTTGGCGTTGGCCTCCTTCTGGTCGGCCAGCTTCTCTTGCAGCTGCGCCACGTCGCGCACGCTGCCGCGCCCGGTCCAGAGCTGCCACTGAAGGATCAGCAGCAGCAAGACCAGGATGATCGGTACGATGCGTGAGCGCATGGCGCCGGTCCGACGGAGGATCAGCGCAAGTTGTAGAAGGCGCCGCGGCCCGGGTACGAAGCGACATCACCGAGGTCTTCCTCGATGCGCAGCAGCTGGTTGTACTTGGCGATGCGGTCCGAGCGCGACAGCGAGCCGGTCTTGATCTGGCCGGCATTGGTGCCCACCGCGATGTCGGCGATGGTGCTGTCCTCGGTCTCGCCCGAACGGTGGCTGATGACGGCGGTGTAACCCGCGCGCTTGGCCATCTCGATCGCGGCGAAGGTCTCGGTCAGGGTGCCGATCTGGTTGATCTTGATCAGGATCGAGTTGGCGATGCCCTTGTCGATGCCCTCTTGCAGGATCTTGGTGTTGGTGACGAACAGGTCGTCGCCGACCAGCTGCACGCGCTTGCCGAGGCGCTCGGTCAGGTGCTTCCAGCCGTCCCAGTCGCCTTCGTGCATGCCGTCTTCGATGCTGATGATCGGGTACTTGTCGACCCAGCTCGCGAGCATGTCGGTCCAGCTCTCGGCCGTGAGGCTGAGGTTCTCGCCGGCCAGCACGTACTTGCCGTCCTTGTAGAACTCGCTGGCCGCGCAGTCGAGGCCCAGGGCGATCTGCTCGCCGGCCACGTAGCCGGCCTTGTCGATGGCTTCGAGGATCAGCTGGATGGCCGCCTCATGGCTTTCGACGCTGGGGGCGAAGCCGCCTTCGTCGCCGACCGCCGTGCTGATGCCGCGGTCGCCGAGGATCTTCTTGAGCGCATGGAACACCTCGGCGCCGTAGCGCACCGATTCGCGGAAGCTCTTGGCGCCCACGGGGATGATCATGAACTCCTGCAGGTCCAGGCTGTTGTTGGCATGGGCGCCGCCGTTGATGACGTTCATCATCGGCACCGGCAGCTGCATGCCGCCCATGCCGCCGAAGTAGCGGTACAGCGGCAGGCCGGATTCTTCGGCCGCGGCGCGGGCCACGGCCATCGACACCGCGAGGGTGGCATTGGCGCCCAGGCGGGCCTTGTTCTCGGTGCCGTCGAGGTCGAGCAGCGTGCGGTCCAGGAAGGCCTGCTCGCTGGCGTCGAGGCCGAGCACCGACTCGGAGATCTCGGTGTTGATGTTCTCGACCGCCTTGAGCACGCCCTTGCCCAGGTAGCGGCCCTTGTCGCCGTCGCGCAGCTCGATCGCTTCGCGCGAGCCGGTCGATGCGCCGGAGGGCACGGCCGCGCGGCCCATGGTGCCCGATTCGAGCAGCACGTCGCATTCGACGGTGGGGTTGCCGCGGCTGTCGAGGATTTCGCGCCCGACGATGTCTACGATTGCACTCATCTTTGCTCTTTCTCTAGGTTCAGATACCTTGGACGACGATCATGCGCATGATCGCCGCGCCCTGACGCGCCGCGCGCGCCTTGCCGTACTCCGGCGAGTCGTTGAATTTCTTCGCTTGCTCGACGCTCGGGAACTTGAGGATCACGATGCGCTCGGGATGCCAGTCGCCCTCGAGCACCTCGACCTGGCCGCCGCGCACGCAGACTTCGGCGCCATGGACTTTCATGGCTTCGGAGGACCACTTCTTGTAGTCCTCGTATTGCGTCGGGTTGGTGACCTCGACGTTGGCGATGATGTAGGCACTGGTCATTGTTGGAAGATGTCCTCCAGGAATGCGTTCTTCTTGGTGACGCCGTCGAGCGCCACCAGCGTCTCGAGCAGCGCCTTCATGTGCTTGAGCGGCACGGCGTTGGGGCCGTCGCTCAGCGCCTTGGCGGGATCCGGATGGGTCTCCATGAAGAGTCCCGCGACGCCGACCGCGACCGCGGCCCGCGACAGCACCGGCACCATCTCGCGCTGGCCGCCCGAGCTGGTGCCCTGGCCGCCCGGCAGCTGCACCGAGTGCGTGGCATCGAACACCACCGGGGCGCCGGTCTCGCGCATGATCGCCAGCGAGCGCATGTCCGAGACCAGATTGTTGTAGCCGAAACTGGCGCCGCGTTCGCAGGCCATGAAGCTGTCTTCGGGCAGGCCCTTTTCCTTGGCGGCCGCGCGCGCCTTGTCGATGACATTCTTCATGTCGTGCGGCGCGAGGAACTGGCCCTTCTTGATGTTGACCGGCTTGCCCGACTGCGCCACGGCGCGGATGAAGTCGGTCTGGCGGCACAGGAAGGCCGGCGTCTGAAGAACATCGACCACCTGGGCCGCGGCCGTGATGTCGTCTTCGGTATGGACGTCGGTCAGCACCGGCAGGCCGAGCTCGCGCTTGACCTTGGCGAGGATCTCGAGGCCCTTGTCGCGGCCCGGGCCCCGGAAGCTGGTGCCCGACGAGCGGTTGGCCTTGTCGAAGCTGCTCTTGAAGATGAACGGGATGCCGAGCGCGGCGGTGATCTCCTTGAGCGTGCCGGCGGTGTCCATCTGAAGCTGCTCGGACTCGACGACGCAGGGACCCGCGATCAGGAAGAAGGGCTGCTGGAGCCCGATGTCGAATCCGCAGAGTTTCATGCGACCACCTTCAGTGCCTTCTTGTCCGCGCCTTGATGCTCGAGTGCCGCGGCGATGAATGCATTGAACAACGGATGACCGCCCCAGGGCGTGGACTTGAACTCGGGGTGGAACTGCACGCCCATGAACCAGGGGTGCACGTCGCTTGGCAGCTCGACGATCTCGGTCAGGTGCTCGCGCTGGGTCAGCGCCGAGATCACCAGGCCGGCGCGACGCAGCTCGTCCAGGTAGTTGACGTTGGCCTCGTAGCGATGGCGGTGCCGCTCGGTCACGACGTCGCCGTAGATGCTGTGGGCCAGCGTGCCGGGCGCGACGTCGGAGCTCTGGGCGCCCAGGCGCATCGTGCCGCCGAGGTCGGACTTCTCGTCGCGGGTCTTGACCGTGCCGTCGCTGTCCTTCCACTCGGTGATCAGGGCGATCACGGGGGTCGGGGTCTCGGGGTCGAACTCGGTGCTGTTGGCGCCCTTGAGTCCGGCCACGTTGCGTGCGTATTCGATGGTCGCGACCTGCATGCCCAGGCAGATGCCCAGGTAGGGCACCTTGGTCTCGCGGGCGAAGCGGGCGGCCGCAATCTTGCCCTCGACGCCGCGCTGGCCGAAGCCGCCCGGCACCAGGATGGCGTCGTACTTGCCGAGCCGGGCCACGTCTTGCGGCGTGATGGTCTCGGAGTCGATGTAGTCGATCTTGACGCGGGCATGGTTCTTCATGCCGGCATGGCGCAGCGCCTCGTTGAGCGACTTGTAGCTGTCCGACAGGTCGACGTACTTGCCGACCATCGCGATCGTGACTTCCTTCTTCGGGTGCTCGACCTCATAGACCAGGTCGTCCCAGCGCTTGAGCTTGGCCGGCGGCGTGTTGATGCGCAGCTTGTCGCAGATGAGCCCGTCGAGGCCCTGCTCGTGCAGCATGCGCGGCACCTTGTAGATGGTGTCGACGTCCCACATCGAGATCACGCCCCATTCGGGCACGTTCGAGAACAGCGAGATCTTGGCCCGCTCGTCGTCGGGGATCGGGCGGTCGGCGCGGCACAGCAGGGCGTCGGCCTGGATGCCGATGGCACGCAGCTCCTTGGCCGTGTGCTGGGTCGGCTTGGTCTTGAGTTCGCCGGCCGCGGCGATCCACGGCACGTAGCTCAGGTGCACGAAGGCCGAGTTGTTCGGGCCCATGCGCAGGCTCATCTGGCGCACCGCCTCGAGGAAGGGCAGCGACTCGATGTCGCCGACGGTGCCGCCGATCTCGACGATCGCGACGTCGACCTCGTGGGCGGTGCCGATGCCGGCGCCGCGCTTGACGTATTCCTGGATCTCGTTGGTGATGTGCGGGATCACCTGCACCGTCTTGCCGAGGTAGTCGCCGCGGCGCTCTTTCTCGAGCACGGACTTGTAGATCTGGCCGGTCGTGAAATTGTTGGCACGGCGCATGCGCGTCGTGATGAAGCGCTCGTAGTGGCCGAGGTCGAGGTCGGTCTCGGCGCCGTCATCGGTGACGAACACCTCGCCATGCTGGAACGGCGACATCGTGCCGGGGTCGACATTGATGTACGGATCGAGCTTGATGAGGGTGACTTTGAGGCCGCGGGATTCAAGGATGGCGGCGAGCGAGGCGGAGGCGATTCCCTTGCCCAGGGAAGACACCACACCGCCGGTGACGAAGACGAATTTGGTCATGCCAGTTCCGGACGCAGATCCGGGAAGTGGGAAATGTCGATTATAGGCGGGGGGATTTGCCCCCGGCCGGCGCCGGGCCGCCCCAAGCGGCCGGCCCCCTTGGGGGGCGGCGCGTCACGCAGTGACGCAGCCAGGGGGCGACAGATACACTGCCGGCCATGGAAGAACTTGGCGGAAAACACATCGTTCTGGGGCTGACCGGGGGCATCGCCTGCTACAAGTCGGCCGAGTTGTGCCGGCTGCTGGTCAAGGCCGGCGCCACGGTGCAGGTGGTCATGACCGAGGCGGCCGAGCAGTTCATCACGCCGGTCACGATGCAGGCGCTGTCGGGCCGCCCGGTCTACGGCTCGCAGTGGGATGCGCGCGAACCCAACAACATGCCGCACATCAACCTGAGCCGCGAGGCCGATGCGATCCTGCTGGCGCCGGCCAGTGCCGATTTCATTGCCCGCCTGGTGCAGGGGCGCTCGGATGAACTGCTGAGCCTGCTGTGCCTGGCAAGGCCGGCCGAGCGGGTGCCGCTCTTGATCGCTCCGGCCATGAACCGGGAGATGTGGGTTCATCCGGCGACCCAGCGCAACCTGCGCCAGGTCGATGCCGACGGCGCCCGCGTGCTCGGCGTGGGCAATGGCTGGCAGGCCTGCGGCGAGACCGGCGACGGCCGCATGCTGGAGGCACAGCAGTTGCTCGAGGAAGTGATCTCGCAGTTCCAGCCCAAGGTGCTGGCTGGCCAGCAGGTCGTGGTCACCGCCGGGCCGACCTTCGAGGCGCTCGATCCGATCCGCGGCATCACCAACCATTCGTCCGGGAAGATGGGCTTCGCCATCGCCCGCGCCGCGCACGACGCCGGCGCCGAGGTCACGCTGGTGGCCGGCCCTGTGCACCTGCCGACGCCGCGCGGCGTGCGCCGGGTCGACGTTCAATCTGCCCGCGACATGCTCGAAGCCACGCTGCAGGCCACGCAATCGGCTTCGGTCTTCGTCGCCACCGCGGCGGTCGCCGACTGGCGCCCGGCGTCGCACAGCGCGCAGAAGATCAAGAAGGACGGCAGCGGCAAGCCGCCGGTGCTGCATTTCGTCGAGAACGACGACATCCTGCTGACCGTGGCCCAGGGCGCACGCGCCAAGGCCGGCCAGCTGTTCTGTGTCGGCTTCGCCGCTGAGAGCGAGAATCTCGAGGCCCATGCCAAGGCCAAGCGCGAACGCAAGGGCATCCCGCTGCTGGTCGGCAACATTGGCCCGCTCACCTTCGGCCAGGACGACAACAGCCTGCTGCTGGTCGACGCCCAGGGTGTGCGTGAACTGCCGCGCGCCCCCAAGCTGACGCTGGCGCGCGATCTGGTGGCCGAGATCGCGGCTCGCCTTCCTTCCGCCGGCTCGCGTTGAGCCGGCTCGTTTTCATCTCACGCAACAGGTCACACGAATTGAAAGTCGACGTTCGCATCCTCGATCCCCGCATGCAGGACCAACTGCCCGCCTACGCCACCCCCGGCAGCGCCGGGCTGGACCTGCGGGCCTGCCTCGACGCGCCGGTCACGCTGGAGCCCAATGGCTGGCAACTGGTGGGCACCGGCATCGCCATCCACCTGGCTGACCCGGGTTTCGCGGCGCTGATCCTGCCGCGCTCGGGCCTGGGCCACAAGCACGGCATCGTGCTCGGCAACCTGGTCGGCCTGATCGACAGCGACTACCAGGGCGAGCTGAAGATCAGCGCCTGGAACCGCAGCGACACGCCCTTCGTGCTGCAGCCCATGGAACGGCTGGCGCAACTGGTTATCGTGCCGGTGGTGCAGGCGACGTTCCAGGTGGTGGCCGAGTTCCCGCCCAGCGAGCGGGGCGAGGGCGGCTACGGTTCGACCGGCAAGTATTGACGCCAGCGCGGCCTTGTAGGGCGGCGCCTTCAGCGATCGGCATTTGTTGCTCACACGTAAAGACAGGAACCGGCCATGGCCGCGGCGCTCCAATCGGCGACGATCGGTTCAGGTCATCCGGCGCGCCTGTGCCGCGTTGAACAGATAGATATCCTTGAGGAGCACAACATCATGAAGATCCCAATTCGACTCATTTCCGTCAGCGCTTCGATGCTGGCACTCGCCACCTTGACCGCCTGCGTCGCGCCGGCGCCGGTCTACCAGACCTCCAGTTACCCCTATCAGCCGCCGCAGCCGGTGCAACAGGGTCCCTATGTGGAATACGGCCGGGTTGCAAACATCGAGGTCGTCCAGAGCCAGAGTGCGGGCGCGGCCCCGAGCGGCGTCGGGGCGGTGGCTGGCGGCGTGGTCGGCGGCGTGCTCGGGCACCAGGTCGGTAGCGGCCGCGGCAACACCGCCGCGACCATTGCCGGCGCCGTGGGCGGTGCCCTGATCGGCAATGCCGTCGAGTCGAACAACAGAGCGCCGCGCACCTACCAGAGCTATCGTGTCTCGGTCCAGACCGACAACGGCGGCTACCGCGCCTTCGACGTGCCGAGCCCGGGCGACCTGCGCATCGGCGACCGCGTGCGGATCGACAACGGCCAGATCTCCCGCTTCTGAGCGACCGCGCGACAAACCAAAAAGCCGGGCATGCCCGGCTTTTTTGTCGACCGCGAAAGCTTCAGTGGAGCAGGTCGTTGCCCGGAGCGGAGGGCGGGATCTTGAAGAAGCCGGTGCCTGCGGTGCCGCGACCGACCTCGTCCTCGGTCGCGTCGCGCACCGATTTCACGGTCATGTCGAGCCGGATCGCGATGCCGGCCAGCGGATGGTTGCCGTCCAGCACCAGGTGCTCGGGGTAGATCTCGCTCACGGTGTAGAGCACGTCCTTGGGCATGTCGGGGTTGACGCCCTTGGGCAGCGCCGCGCCGTCGAAGGTCATGCCTTCTTCGGTTTCCGGCGGGAACAGCGAGCGCGGCTCGAGGAACAGCAACTGGTCGTTGAAGTCCCCGAAGGCCTGTTCGGGTTCGAGTTGCAATTGCACCCGGGCGCCGGGTTCATGGCCGAGCAGGGCGGCTTCGATGGCATCGAAGAGGTCGCCGCCGCCGACCAGGAACTCCACCGGGTCGTCGAGCACGTCAAGGACTTCGCCCAGCGTATCTTTCAGCGTCCAGGTCAGTCCCACCACGCATTGTTCAGTGATTTCCATTGGACAATTCTCCCATGGAGATTGATCTACCCCTGCCTCTGCTCGGCGGCCTGAGCGCCCGCCAGTTCATGCGACGCCACTGGCAGAAGAAGCCGTTGCTCGTTCGCCAGGCCGTGCCCGGCATGGTGCCACCGATCGCACGGCCCGCGCTGTTCGACCTGGCCGCGCGCGACGAGGTCGAGTCGCGCCTGGTCCGCCATCGCAAGTCCGGCTGGGCCCTGAAACACGGGCCCTTCGCGCGCCGTGCGCTGCCGGGCCTGCACCAACCCGGCTGGACCCTGCTGGTGCAGGGCGTCGACCTGCATGATCAGGGGGTTCACGATCTGTTGCAACAGTTCCGTTTCGTGCCAGACGCCCGGCTCGACGACCTGATGATCAGCTACGCCAGCGACGGTGGTGGCGTCGGTCCGCATTTCGACAGCTACGACGTATTCCTGCTCCAGGCCCAGGGGCGCCGGCGCTGGTCGATCGGCAAACAGCGCGACCTGAGCCTGCAGCCCGGCGTGCCGCTCAAGATCCTCTCGAATTTCGAGGCCGAGCAGAGCTTCGTGCTCGAGCCCGGCGACATGCTCTACCTGCCGCCGCGCTATGCGCACGACGGCGTGGCGGTCGGCGACGACTGCATGACCTGCTCGATCGGCCTGCGCTCGCCGGCTGCCGCTCCGCTTGGGGCCGACCTGCTGGCGCGCATCGCCGAGGCCCATGCCGATGCGCTCCAGGACGAACCGGCGAGGGCCGCCGTGCACTACCGCGACCCCACGCAGGACGCGCTCGCGAACCCGGCCGCGATGCCGCCGGCGCTGCAGGCCTTTGCGCGCGAAGCGGTGCTGGCCGCGCTGCGCGACGGCGAGGTGATCGACCGCGCGCTCGGCGAGTCGATGACCGAGCCGAAGCCGACGGTCTGGTTCGATGCCGGCGAGGCGCCCGGGCAGTGGAACGCCGTGATGCTGGATCGCCGCACCCGCATGCTCTACGACGCGCGCCATCTCTACATCAATGGCGAGAGCTTCCGTGCCGGCGGGCGCGACGCCACGCTGATGCGCAGGCTGGCGGACCAACGTGAACTCGGGCCGCGCGAACTGGCCGGGGCCAGCGAGGATGCGCTGGCACTGCTGGGCGACTGGTGCGAAGCGGGGTGGCTGCATGCCGGATGACGTGGCCGCGGTCGACCTGCCCGACGGCGCTTTCGACGGTCGCCGGGCCTTCCATGACCATCTGCAAGCTGCGCTCGGCGCCGCGGCGCGCCAGAACTGGCGTGAGATCGTGCTGTCGGACCCCGACTTCGTCGACTGGCCGCTGGGCGAGCGCGCCATCGTCGAGGCGCTGCAGGCCTGGTCCGCGGCCGGCCGCAGCATGGTCTTGCTGGCGCAGCGTTTCGACGTCTTCGCGCGCGAACATGCACGCTTCGTGCACTGGCGGCGCATGTGGAGCCACATCGTCGATGCCCGGGCCTGCCAGGGTCCGGGCTTGCCGCCGGTGCCCAGCGCGATCTGGACGCCGGGCTGGTTCCTGCATCGCCTCGACCTCGAACACGTGCGCGGCACCTGCGGGCGCACGCCCGAGGCGCGGCGCGCGCTGCGCGAGCGGATCGACGAATGCCTTCGGCATGCGCGGCCGGCCTTTCCGGCGAGCACGCTGGGCTTGTAAGCCAAAGCCGCGAATCGCACCGGATCGGGGCGCGGGACCGGGGCAGGGGTCTAGAATTTTTTCCTTGCTGTCTTCATCCAAAGGAGTCCCCCAATGAAGAAGTCCCTGTTGATCGCTGCCCTGATGGCTGCCGCCGCGCTGACGGCCTGCGGAAAGAAGGACGAGCCGCCCGCCGTCGTCGCGCCGGCACCCGCCGTGGTCACGCCGCCGGCCGCCCCTGCGCCGGCACCGGCGCCCAATGCGCAGTCCGCGCTCGATGCCGCCAATGCGGCGACCGAGGCAGCGAAGAAAAACGCCGAGACGCCGCCGGCCAAGCCCTGAGGGCAGTCGTTGATTCTGCGGGCCGCCCTCGGGCGGCCTTTTTCATGGGCTCAGAGGTCGAGCCAGGGCGAGCCTTCGGCTGCCGTGGCCGTGAGCATCTCGTTTGCGCTGGCGCCCAGCGCCGCCGCCATCGCGTCGCGCACGATGTCGGGCCGGTTGTTCTGCTCGCTCAGGTGCGCCGCCAGCAGGTGGCGCAGGCCGCCATGGTGCACCGCGCGCGCGATGGCGGCGGCCGCGCTGTTCGACAGATGCCCGTAATTGCCGCCGACGCGCTGCTTGAGGAAAGGCGGGTAGGCGGAACCGGCCAGCAGGTCGCTGTCGTGGTTGAACTCCAGCAGCAGGGCATCCAGGCCCATCAGGCGGGCCAGCACGTGCGGGGTGGCATGGCCGAGGTCGGTGAGCACGCCGAGGTGGCGCGCGCCGTCGGTGCAGCGCAGCTGCAGCGGTTCGCGTGCATCGTGCGGCACCGTGAAGGGCTGGATGCAGAGGTCGCCGACCTCGATGTCGATGCCGTCGCGCGCCAGGTGCAGCCGGCCCTCGTAGTCGTGCCCGCCGGTCGCCAGCCAGGTGCCTTCGCTCATCCACACGGGGATCTGCTCGCGGCGCGACAAGGCGCGCGCGCAGCCGATGTGGTCGCCGTGCTCGTGGGTGATGAAGACGGCGTCGATGTCGGCGGCCGCGAGGCCGGCGGCGGCCAGCCGCGTGTCGAGGTGGCGCAGCGCGAAGCCGCAGTCGATCAACAGCCGCGTGACGCGGCCGCCGCTCGTCGCCTCGACCAGCGTGGCGTTGCCGGTGCTGCCGCTGCCCAGACTGCGGAAGCGCAGCATCGCGTCCGGCTTACTTCAGGTCGTCGGCGATGACCTGCACGATGCGCTGCGCATTGGCCGTGCTGTCCGGCGCGCCGGCTTCGTTCAGCACCGAGACCGTGCTGGTTTCGCCCTGGCCCTTGACCAGGATGCGGAACTTGAGCGGCGCCTCGGTCTTGCCCGAGCTGAACAGCTTGGAGAAGAAGCTCGGGTCCGACTTGTTCGGATTCGGCGGCACGTAGCGTACGAAGTAGGTACCGGCGGTGCGGTCGCGGTCTTCGACCGTGAAGCCGGTGCGGTCGAGCGCCAGGCCGACGCGGCGCCATGCGCGCTCGAAGTTGTCGTTGATCTGCACCATCGGCTGGCCGCCGACATTGGCGACCTTGGCGGTCTGCGGCGCGGCGCCGGCGGCGGCGATGACCTTCGACTGCTCTTGCGAGACGCCGAGCTTGACCATCAGGCGGCGCAGGAATTCGGCCTCGAGTTCGGGGTCGCTGGCGCGCGGCTGCCAGACGGTCTGGTCCTTGCGCGAGCTGCTGTAGACCTCTTCCATGCCGCGGTGGCTGATGAAGATCTCGGTGCCGTTGGGGGTGCGTTCCAGGCGGGTGCGGAAGCGGTCGAGTTCACCGGTCGAGTAGAGCGAGTCCATCAGCTTGCCGATGGTGCCGCGGATGATGTCCTGCGGCAGCTTGGCGCGGTTCTCGGCCCAGTCGGTTTCCATGATGCCGAGATTGCGCTGGTCGGTGGTCAGCAGGAAGCCGCTTTCTTGCCAGAAGTCGCGCACCGGTTCCCAGAGCTGGTCGGCCGGGCGGTTGATGACCAGCCAGCGCTGCGTGCCGGCGCGCTCCATCTTGACGTCGCCGACCGAGCTGACCGCGGTCGGCAGGCTGGGCGCATTGGCCAGGCCGGCCTGGTAGGAGTTGGCCGTGACCGCGCCGCCCGGCACCGCGTAGCGGTTGTCTCGCGACAGCTGGGTGAGGTCGGGCGGGACTTCGAGCGTCGGGGCCTTGCCGGCGCTCTTGTAGTCGATTTTTTCGCTCTCGAGGGCCGAGCAGGCGGCGAGACCGGCGACCAGGGCCAGCAATGCGAATCGCGAAATTGTTTTCAACGTCTACTTCCTTTTGGAATGTTGAGCTCGATCGGTGGGCACGCGCCCGCTCTCTCTGAGCGGGCTCCGGGCAAAAGGTTGCCGGCGTCCGCGAACGCCGGCTTGTAAAGGTGGGGTCAATTCTTGAGCAGGCCGCTGGCGCGCAGCGCGGCTTCGACCGCCGGCCGGCCGCCTTCGGCGAGTTCGGTGAGCGGCAGCCGCAGCGCGCCGCCGCACAGCCCCAGCCGTGCCATCGCCCACTTGACCGGAATCGGATTCGGTTCGACGAACAGGTTGCGGTGCAGCGGCATCAGTTCGAACTGGATCTGCATGGCCCGCCGGACGTCGCCGGCGATCGCCGCGACGCACAGCTCGTGCATCTTGCGCGGCGCGACGTTGGCGGTGACGCTGATGTTGCCCTGGCCGCCGCACAGCATCAGCGCGACCGCGGTCGGGTCGTCACCGGAATAGACGGCGAAGTTCTTCGGCAGCTCGCGGATCAGCCACTGGGCGCGCTCGATGTTGCCGGTGGCTTCCTTGATGCCGATGATGCCGGGCACCTGCGCCAGGCGCAGCACGGTGTCGTGCGCCATGTCCGCGACGGTCCGCCCGGGCACGTTGTAGAGCACCGTCGGCAGGTCGCCCACCGCTTCGGCGATCGCCTTGAAGTGTTGGTACTGGCCTTCCTGGGTCGGCTTGTTGTAGTAGGGCACGACCTGGAGCTGGCAATCGGCGCCCACGCCGCGGGCGTATTTGGCGAGCTCGATCGCTTCCTTGGTGGAGTTGGCGCCGCAGCCGGCCATCACGGGCACGCGGCCGCGCGCCTGCTCGACCGAGACGCGGATGATCTCGCAGTGCTCTTCGACGTCGACCGTCGGCGATTCGCCGGTGGTACCGACGACGCCGAGACAATCGGTGCCTTCGTCGATGTGCCAGTCGATCAGCCGGCGCAGGGCGGGATAGTCGACACTGCCGTCGTCATGCATCGGCGTGACGAGCGCAACGATGCTACCTGTCAGTTGCTCCAAGGGAATCTCTTTGTGGGTTGCCCGAAAAGCAGCCATTCTACTGACCTGGGCCCGTCCTTCGATACGGCCGGCCCGGCTAGGGCGCTTGGAGGAGATGTCTGGGCGGCATTGCGGAGGCGGCCTGCGGGCGGACGGCGGCGATCCGCTGGACGAAACGCTCGGGGTCGCCCAGGAAGCCGTCCTCGTACGCCACCACCCGCAGCCCGGCGCAGGCGGCCAGCAATTCGCCGGGCTGGAGCAGGAAATCGGGCCGGGACGGCTTTCCCACCTGCTCGTTGCCCGCGGCGAAGGTTTCATAGAGCAAAACGCCGCCGGGCGCGACCGCCGCGACGATGTCCGCCAGCCGCGGGCGCCAAAGGTAGTTGGTGACGACCACCGCGCCGAAGCGCTGGCCCTCGAAAGGCCAGGGCCCCGACTCGATGTCGGCCAGCACGGCATGGCCGAAGGCCGCCGCGGCATCGACCGCCTCCTGCGACCGGTCGACGCCGGTCACCGCATGGCCCCGTTCGGCGAACCAGCGCATGTGGCGGCCGCTGCCGCAGGCCACGTCGAGCACGCCGGCGCCGGGCGCCGGCAGGTGGGACCAGCGGACGATCCAGGGCGAAGGGGTGAGGCTGGCGTGATTCAAAAGCAGGCCCAGATCTGGTCGACCAGCGTGACCAGGAAGGTCGGGCGGGTGTAGAGCGCGAACACGCCCGCCAGCGCGAGCGCGGCGGCGCCGAGCCAGGCGGCGCGGACGAGGCGGAGGCGCGCGATCCGGGACATGGCTCAGGCGGGCTGGAGCCGGGGCCGCGCGATCGCGCTTTCCTTGACCGGCAGGTTGACCAGCGCCGCCATGACGCCGAACGCGATCGCGAGGTACCAGACCAGGTCGTAGCTGCCCAGGCGGTCGTACAGGTAGCCGCCGAGCCAGACGCCGAGGAAGGAGCCGACCTGGTGGCTCAGGAAGACGAAGCCGCCCAGCATCGAGAGGTGGGCGACGCCGAAGATCTGGGCCACGATGCCGCTGGTCAGCGGCACGGTCGAGAGCCACAGGAAGCCCATCGCCGCGGCGAACACATAGACCGTGAGCGGCGACAGCGGCACCAGCAGGAACAGCGCAATGGCTGCTGCCCGGCTCAGGTAGATGGCCGCCAGCAGCTTGCGCTTGGCCAGCCGGGCGCCGAGCGCGCCGGCGGTGTAGGTGCCGAAGATGTTGAACAGGCCGATCAGGGCCAGCGCGTAGCTGGCGACCTCGGGCGAGAGCCCCTTGTCGCGCAGGTAGCTCGGCATGTGGATCCCGATGAACGCCAGCTGGAAGCCGCAGACGAAGTAGCCCGCCATCAGCAGCACGAAGCTCGGGTATTTGAAGGCTTCCTGCACCGCTTGCAGGATGGTCTGGTCGCGCTTGCCGCTGGCGGCGGCGAGCCGCGGCTCGCGCAGGGAGAAGGCCAGCGGGATGATCAGCAGCGCCAGGGCCGCCAGTGCCAGCAGCGCGGTCTGCCAGCCGAGCCGGGCGATCAGCTGGCCCTCGACCGGCACCATGAGGAACTGGCCGAAGGAGCCGGCCGCGGCCGCGACGCCCATCGCCCAGGAGCGGCGCTCGGCCGGAATCTGGCGCCCGATGACGCCGTAGATCACCGCATAGGTGGTGCCGGCCTGGGCGGCGCCGATCAGCACGCCGGCGGTCAGGGCGAACATCAGCGGCGTGTGCGAGAGCGCCATGCCGGCCAGCCCCAGCGCATAGAAGACGGCGCCGGCCACCATGACCTTGAGCGCGCCGAACTTGTCGGCCAGCATGCCGGCGAAGACGCCGACGATGCCCCATGAAAGGTTCTGGATCGCGAGCGCCAGCGAGAAGGCCTGGCGGGTCCAGCCCTGGTCCTGGGTGATCGGTTGCAGCCACAGCCCGAAGCCATGGCGAACGCCCATCGACAGGGTGACGATGAGGGCGCCGCAGATGAGCACCCGCTGGATGCTGAGCGGCTGGGAAGTGGTTGTCATGGCAGAAAATGTACCCAAAAGCCGTGAGCGGCGTCGGCGACCCGGGGATCGGGATTGTTGATATTTTTGGACCTCTTTGATGCTTGCGGCGCGAATGGCGTCGGGCGGGCAGGGACCAAGGCCTGGTCCGCCGCCGGGCCGCCCCAAGGCGGACCGCACCCCCTCGGGGGGCAGCGACCCACACGAAGTGGGGAGCGTGGGGGCCTGGTCCGCCGCCGGGCCGCCCCAAGGCGGACCGCACCCCCTCGGGGGGCAGCGACCCACACGAAGTGGGGGAGCGTGGGGGCCTAGAATCCGGCGCCATGGCAAGCAAGGAACCAGGCAGTTACGGCGAATCCTCGATTCGCGTCCTCAAGGGCCTCGAGCCCGTCAAGCAGCGGCCGGGGATGTACACCCGCACCGACAACCCGCTGCACATCATTCAGGAAGTGCTCGACAACGCGGCCGACGAGGCGCTCGCGGGCTATGGCAAGAAAATCAAGGTCGTTCTCCACGCCGACGGGTCGGTCAGCGTCGAGGACGACGGCCGCGGCATTCCGTTCGGCCTGCATCCGGAAGAAAAGGCGCCGGTGGTCGAGCTGGTGTTCACCCGGCTGCACGCGGGCGGCAAGTTCGACAAGGGATCGGGCGGCGCCTACAGCTTCTCGGGCGGCCTGCATGGCGTCGGCGTGTCGGTGACCAACGCGCTGTCGACCCGGCTCGAAGTGACCTCGTACCGCGAAGGCTCGGTGGCGCAGCTCGCGTTCTCGGCCGGCGACGTCGTCGAGCAGCTCAAGGTCCGGCCCCAGGAGAGCGCTTCGGCCTCGAACGGCGAGGGCGCGCGCGACCGCCGGCAGGGCACCACGGTGCGCGCCTGGCCCGATCCGAAGTATTTCGAATCCGCCGCGCTGCCGATCAACGAACTCACCCACCTGCTGCGCAGCAAGGCGGTGCTGATGCCGGGCGTCACGGTCACGCTGGTGGTCGAGAAGACCAAGGAAACCCAGACCTGGCTCTACAAGGGCGGCCTGCGCGACTACCTGATGCAGACGCTCAACGGCGATCCGGTGATCCCGCTGTTCGAAGGCGCTGGCCATGCCGACAAGAACGCCGACAACTTCGCCGAAGGCGAGGGCGCCGAGTGGTGCGTGGCCTTCACGGAGGACGGCCAGCCGGTGCGCGAGAGCTATGTCAACCTGATCCCGACCAGTGCCGGCGGCACCCACGAAAGCGGATTGCGCGACGGCCTGTTCAACGCGGTCAAGAGTTTCATCGAGCTGCATTCGCTGCTGCCCAAGGGCGTCAAGCTGCTGCCCGAGGACGTGTTCGCGCGGGCCTCGTACGTGCTGTCGGCCAAGGTGCTGGACCCGCAGTTCCAGGGCCAGATCAAGGAGCGCCTCAACTCGCGCGATGCGGTGCGGCTGGTGTCGAGCTTCGTGCGCCCGGCGCTCGAGCTGTGGCTGAACCAGCATGTCGACTACGGGCGCAAGCTGGCCGAACTGGCCATCAAGGCCGCGCAGACGCGGCAGAAGGCCGGCCAGAAGGTCGAGAAGCGCAAGGGCTCCGGCGTCGCCGTGCTGCCCGGCAAGCTGACCGACTGCGAAAGCAAGGACACGGCGCACAACGAAGTCTTCCTGGTCGAGGGCGACTCGGCCGGCGGCAGCGCCAAGATGGGCCGCGACAAGGAGAGCCAGGCCATCCTGCCGCTGCGCGGCAAGGTGCTGAACACCTGGGAGGTCGAGCGCGACCGGCTCTTCGCCAACACCGAGATCCACGACATCTCGGTGGCGGTCGGCGTCGATCCGCACGGACCCAACGACACGCCCGACATGTCGGGCCTGCGCTACGGCAAGGTCTGCATCCTGAGCGATGCGGACGTCGACGGCTCGCACATCCAGGTGCTGCTGCTGACCTTGTTCTTCCGCCATTTCCCCAAGCTGATCGAGGCCGGCCACGTGTATGTGGCGAAGCCGCCGCTGTTCCGCGTCGATGCGCCGGCGCGCGGCAAGAAGCCGGCCTCCAAGTTCTATGCGCTCGACGAGGGCGAGCTCACGGCGATCCTCGACAAGCTGCGCAAGGACGGCGTGCGCGAAGGCGCCTGGAGCATCAGCCGCTTCAAGGGCCTGGGCGAGATGAACGCCGAGCAGTTGTGGGAAACCACGCTCAACCCCGACACGCGGCGGCTGCTGCAGGTGCGGCTCGGGCGCTTCGACACCCAGGGCACCGAAGGCGAGATCACCAAGCTCATGGGCAAGGGCGAGGCGGCGGCGCGGCGTGAACTGATGGAGCTGCGCGCCGACGACGTCGACATCGACGTGTGACGGCGGCGAACAAATCGTGACACCGCGAATCACCGGGCCGGGCGGCGCGACGGCATAGTGCCGGATGGCGATTCCGATGCGGGCTCCCTTGCTGTCGATGCTGCTGGCCGGTTCGCTGGCGGTCCTGGCGCCGTCGGCGCGGGCCGCCGACATCTACGGCTACGTCGACGAGAAGGGCGGCGCCCACTTCGCGGCCGAGAAGCTCGACGAGCGCTACCAGCTGTTCTTTCGCGGCGGCCAGAGCTTCGACACGGCGGATGGCCTGGCGCCGCTGCGCCGTGGGGGCGCGGCCGACGGCAAGGCGCCGCGCGCCTCGCAGGCCCTGGTGGCGCTGGTCGAGGCTTCGCCGGGCTACAAGGTCGCGAAGTCGGCGCTGCGCGATGCCTCGCGCAAGCACGACATCGACTACGAGCTGCTGCAGGCCCTGATCGCGACCGAATCCGGCTTCGATGCGCAGGCGGTGTCGCCCAAGGGCGCGCTCGGCCTGATGCAGGTGATGCCGGCGACCGCCCAGCGCTACGGCGTGGCGGCGGACAAGCGGGCGTCGATCGAAACCAAGCTCTTCGATCCGCGCGTCAATATCGCCACCGGATCGCGCTACCTGCGCGACCTGATCGCGATGTTCCCGGGCCGGATCGAACTCGCGCTGGCGGCCTACAACGCCGGCGAGGGCGCCGTGCAGCGTGCCGGCAACAAGATTCCCAACTACCGCGAAACCCAGAACTACGTGACGACCGTGCTGCAGCTCTACGCGTATCTGAAGCCCTCGGCGGCCTTGGGGCGCGGCGGCCGGTCGGCCGGCCGCATCCACATGGAACTGGCGGTGCCCAAGGGCGGCGCCCTCGGACGTGGCAACATGCCGTCCGACCGGTCGCGCATGCCCCAGATCCCGGAATTGCCCGACCTGCCGCCCCCGGCGGACGTTGAACCCGGCGCCCCGGTGGCGCCCTGAACCCCGAAACCTCTTCTCTTCGCTTCTTTCTCTCCCATGGATTCCCAACCTTCGCTCGATCTGCAGAGCCCCGAAGACGATGGCGCGCTGACGCTGGCCGACTATGCCCAGACCGCCTACCTCGAATACGCGCTGAGCGTGGTCAAGGGCCGCGCCTTGCCGGATGTCAGCGACGGCCAGAAGCCGGTGCAGCGGCGCATCCTTTATTCGATGTCGCGCATGGGGCTCGGCTTCGGCGGCGCCAACGGCACCGTCGGCGCCAAGCCGGTGAAGAGTGCGCGCGTGGTCGGCGACGTGCTCGGCCGCTTCCATCCGCACAGCGACCAGGCCGCCTACGACGCGCTGGTGCGGATGGCGCAGGATTTCTCGCAGCGCTACCCGCTGGTCGACGGCCAGGGCAATTTCGGCAGCCGCGACGGCGACGGCGCCGCGGCGATGCGCTACACCGAGGCGCGGCTGGCCCGCATCACCAGCCTGCTGCTCGACGAGATCGACGAAGGCACGGTCGACTTCATCCCGAACTACGACGGCTCGACCGAGGAGCCGCGGCTGTTGCCGGCCAGGCTGCCGTTCACCTTGCTGAACGGCGCCAGCGGCATCGCGGTCGGCCTGGCGACCGAGATCCCGAGCCACAACCTGCGCGAGGTCGCCGACGCCTGCGTGGCGCTGATCAAGGCCAACGGCAAGCTGACCGACGACGAGCTGTTCGCCCTGGTGCCGGGGCCGGACTATCCGGGCGGCGCGCAGATCATCAGCAGCGCGGCCGACATCGCCGACGCCTACCGCACGGGGCGGGGCTCGCTCAAGGTGCGGGCCCGCTGGAAGATCGAGGAACTGGCGCGCGGGCAATGGCAGCTGGTGGTCAACGAGCTGCCGCCGGGCGTCAGCTCGCAGAAGGTGCTCGAAGAGATCGAGGAACTCACCAACCCGAAGATCCGCGCCGGCAAGAAGGCGCTGTCGGCCGAACAGACGCAATTGAAGGCCGCGGTGCTGTCGCTGCTCGACGTGGTGCGCGACGAGTCGAGCAAGGACGCGCCGGTGCGGCTGGTGTTCGAGCCCAAGACCTCGCGCATCAGCCAGGACGAGTTCACCACGATGCTGCTGTCGCAGACCTCGCTGGAGAGCTCGTCGTCGATCAACCTGACGATGGTCGGCATCGATGGCAAGCCGACCCAGAAGTCGCTGCGGCAGATGCTCAACGAGTGGATCGCCTTCCGCGAGATCACGGTCGAGAAGCGTTCGCGGCATCGGCTGGGCAAGGTGCAGGACCGCATCCACATCCTCGAGGGGCGGCAGCTGGTGCTGCTCAACATCGACGAGGTGATCGCGATCATCCGCGCGGCGGAGGACCCGAAGGCGGCGCTGATCGCGCGCTTCAATCTGAGCGACCGGCAGGCCGAGGACATCCTCGAGATCCGGCTGCGCCAATTGGCGCGGCTGGAGGCGATCAAGATCGAGCAGGAGCTCAAGGGCCTGCGCGAAGAACAGAAGAAGCTCGAAGACATCCTCGCCAGCCCGGCGGCGCTGCGCCGCCTGCTGGTGAAGGAGATCGAGGCCGACGCCAAGAGCTTCGAGGATGCGCGCCGCACGTTGATCCAGGCCGAGAAGCGCGCCGTGGCCGAAGTGCGCGTGGTCGACGAGCCGGTGACCGTGATCGTGTCGCAGAAGGGCTGGGTGCGCACGCAGAAGGGCTGGGCCAGCGAGCGCGCCGCCGGCGCCGCGGCGCCGGAGTACACCTTCAAGTCGGGCGATGCGCTCTACGGTGCCTTCGAATGCCGCTCGGTCGACACGCTGCTGGTCTTCGGTACCGCCAAGGACAAGGGCGTGCGGGTTTACAGCGTGCCGGTGGCGTCGCTGCCGGGCGGCCGCGGCGACGGCCAGCCGGTGACGACCCTGATCGACCTCGACAGCGGCACGCACGTGGCGCATTACTTCGCGGGCCCGCTCGGTGCGAGCCTGCTGCTGGCGAACACCGGCGGCTATGGCTTCATCGCGGCGGTCGAGAACATGGTCTCGCGCCAGCGCGGCGGCAAGGCCTTCATCGACGTCGGCGAGGGCGAGCAGCTGTGCCGGCCCTCGCTGGTCGGCGGGGCCGGCGGCGCCGAGCCGATGCCGGCGGCGACCCACGTGGCCTGCGCCTCGACCGGCGGCCGCATCCTGACCTTCGAGATCGGCGAACTCAAGGCGCTGCCGAAGGGCGGGCGCGGACTGACGCTGATCGACCTCGAGGCCAAGGACACGCTCGCCGGTGCCGCGGCCTACACGCGCAGCGTGAAGATCGAGGGCATCGGCCGCGGCGGCAAGGAGCGCGAGGAGACGCTGGAGATCCGCACGCTCAACAACGCCCGCGGCGCCCGGGCGCGCAAGGGCAAGGCCGCCGACCTCGGGTTCAAGCCCTCGGCGGTCGTGCGCGTGCTGTAGCGGAGCCGCGCATGGAAATCGGAATCATCGGGTTGGTGATCGCGCTGCTCAGCGGTCTGGCGAGCTTCGCCCTGGGGCGCTGGCTGTCGAAGCGGCGGCGCCAGAAGAAGGCCGACCAGGCGCGCGCGGCGGCCGAGGCCGGGCAGAGCCGGCAGGTGCGAAGGGCGCGGGAGCGGCAGCAGAAGCGCTGAGCCTCGTCGGACGCTACTTCAACCCGGCCCACCAGCGCACGTTGGTGCGCGGCCGGCCGACCGTCAGCACCTCGCCGATCACCGGCGTCGCGAGCGTGATGTTCCGGGCCTCCGACAGGTCGGCGATGCGGTCCAGCGGATCGTGCCACGTGTGAAAGGCGAGGTCGAAGGTGCTGTTGTGGACCGAGAACAGGACCTTGCCGCGCAGGTCCTCGAAGGCCTGCACGCTCTGTTCGGGCGTCATGTGGACCGCCGGCCAGTAGGCGTCGTAGGCGCCGTTCTCCATCATGGCCAGATCGAAGCCGCCGAAGCGCTCGCCGATCTCGCGAAAGCCCTTGAAATAGCCCGAGTCGCCGCTGTAGAAGATGCGCTGGCCGCCGCTCTGGATCACCCACGATGCCCACAGCGTCCGGTCGCGGTCGTTGAGCGTGCGGCCGGAGAAATGCTGCGCCGGGGTCGCGGTGAGCTCGACGCCGTCGAACTGCGCCTGCTGCCACCAGTCGAGCTCGGTGACCCGGTCGGCGGGCACGCCGAGCTCGACCAGCCGCGCCTTGACGCCCAGCGGCACGAAGTAGCGCTGCACCCGCTGCGCCAGGTAGCCGATGGTGGCGACGTCGAGATGGTCGTAGTGGTCGTGCGACAGGATCAGCCCGGCGATCGGCGGCAATTGTTCAAGCGCGATCGGCGGCGGGTGGAAGCGTCGCGGGCCTAGCCACTGGAAGGGCGAGGCCCGTTCGCTGAACACCGGATCGATCAGCCAGTAGCGGCCCTGCAGCTTGAGCAGGTGCGACGAGTGGCCCAGGCGCACCAGGTGGTTGGCCTGCGGGTCGAGCGCCGAGAGCTGCGCGCCGTCGAGTGCCTGCACCGGGATCGGGTCGGTCGGCACGGTGTCGGTCTTGGTTTCGAGGAGGAAGCGCGACCAGATCTTCCAGGTGCCGGCGGAGGGCAGGGCGTCCGGGTTCGGCGGATTGCTGAAACCGCAGTCCTTGAACTGGGGCGAAGCGGCGTAGGGGCTCTCGCAGGCTTGGGCGCTGCTCGCGCAGCCGGCGAGCAGCGCCCCAGCCGCCAGTGCCAGGGCGGCAGTCGCGGCACGGGAGAGCGCAGTGGTCATGGGCGGGATTTCCGGAAAAAGGGGCAGGCCGGGGCGCCGCGAGCTTAACCAATGCGGCGCCTTCGTGCTGTTTCCAGGGCGCCGGCATAGGCCGTTCGAGCCATTGATACCCCGCCGCAGGCATGAAATATTGCATCGAACGACGAGGAGTCGAATGGACGAGACCATCCAGAAGCTGGTCGCCGAGCGTCGACGCGCCCTGCATGGCGCCGACGATGGCCGACGGCCCTGGGGCCTGGCACTGTCGGGTGGCGGCATCCGCAGCGCCACCTTCTGCCTGGGCCTGCTGAAGGCGCTCGCGGTGCGGCGGCAACTGCTCAAGTTCGACCTGATGTCGACCGTCTCGGGTGGCGGCTACATCGGCGCGGCACTCGGGCGGCTGTGCACCAACGCGAAGTCGGCGGGCGAGGTGCGCGCGATCGAGAGCGCGCTCGGCGACGTCGACCGCGCCCGCTTCGGCTGGTGGCTGCGCGCCAACGGCCGCTACCTGATCCCGGGGGGCATGCGCGACACCCTGTTCGCCACCGCGCTCTACCTGCGCAATCTCCTGGCCACCCACATCGAGCTGGCGATCGCCGCCAGCCTGATCGGCATGGTGCTGGCGGCCACCAACCTCCTGCTCTGGGATGCGGTGTTCCGCGCGGTCGACCTCAACAGCGTGCCGCCCGACGCGGTGGTGCGAAGCACCCAGGTCAATGCCGCGCAGTTCATGCGGCTTGCCGTCGAGTGGGCCACGCTGTGGCCGACGCTGTGGTTCACGCTGGTCGGGCCCTTCCTCGCCTCGGTGGTGCTGGCCTGCGCCTACTGGTCGGTGCACGACAAGCCATCGACCTCGTCGATGCTGCTGCAGGTCGCGATGTGGCTGGCGCTCGGCATCGGGGCCGCCTTCGTCGCGCCCGAACTGATGCTGCGCTTCAGCGGGCCGCCGTGGCTGGCGCCCAGCTTCGAGGCCTTCGCGGCCTGCTGGGTGATCGCGCTGCTGTGGGTGCTGCACCGAAGCCGGCGGCGGTCGCCGGCCGAATTGCGCAACGATCTGACCGACCGGCTGGCCTCGGTGCTCAACACCGCGCTGCTGATCGTCATGCTGGGCCTGCTCGACCGCAGCGCCTGGTGGCTGGCCGCCGAGGGCCAGCAGCAGCGGGTCTCCTATGGCGCGGTGCTGCTGGTGGCGGCCGCGGTGCTGCGCGGCGTGCTGCCGATGCTGCTGTCGCACCGGCAGGAACTGCCCGGCGTCGGCAAGACCGTGATGCTCACCCTGGCCAGCCTGCTCGGGCTGGTGCTGGCCTTCTGCCTGGCGGCCTGGTGGATCGGCGTGGTCTATGCGGCGGTGCTGCTGCCGGTCTTCACGCCGGCCGGGCTGGACTTCATGCGCGGCTGGGCCTGGCTCGGCACCATCGCCGTGATCATCGGCGTCTACGCACTGGCGACCGGGCGCAACTTCGCCTTTCTCAATGCGTCGTCGCTGCACATGTTCTACAAGGCGCGGATCGTGCGCGGCTACCTCGGAGCCGCCAATGCGCGGCGGCTCGGCGCGCAGCCGACCGACAAGGTGTCGGGCCTGGAGCCGCCGCAGGTGCCGGTGGGCGAGGTCGACCCGCACGACGACATCTCGCAATTGCGCTACGCGCCGCACGCCCAGGGCGGTCCGGTGCACCTGGCGAACGTCTGCATCAACCAGACGCACGACACCAAGGAAAGGCTCTTCAACCGCGACCGCAAGAGCCAGCCGCTGACCATCGGCCCGCTGGGCTGGATGCAGGCCGGCGGCGCGCCCTGGGCGCAGGCGCATGGCGACGGTGCGCTGACGCTCGGCGGCTGGATGGCGATCTCGGGCGCGGCCTTCGCCCCGGGGCTGGGCCGCCTCACCAAGCGCGGTATCTCGGCGCTGTCGGTGTTCGCGGGCCTGCGACTGGGCTACTGGTGGAACAGCGCCGGGGCCGGGATCGTTCAGCACGGCGCGGTGGTGCATGCGAGCCCGCTCCTCATGAAGACCCGCTTCCTGCTGCTCGAATGCTTCGGCGCCTTTCCGGGCAGCAGTTCGGCCAACTGGTACTTGAGCGACGGCGGCCATTTCGAGAACACCGGCGCCTACGCGCTGCTGCGGCAGGAGGCGGCCTTGATCGTGATCGCCGACTGCGGCGCCGATCCGGACTACCGCTTCTGCGATCTCGAGGTCCTGATCCGGCGGGCCCGCATCGACCTCAACGCCGAGATCACTTTCATGAAGCCGCGCCCGGATGCCGAATGGACGCACCTGGGCGCCTTCGGCTCGCTCAACGACCTGGCCTCGCCGAGCAGCCAGGCCTGCCTGGCGCTGGCGCAGGTGCGCTACGCAAGCGGCCAGACCGGGCAGATCGTGCTGGTCAAGCCCAATGTGTCGGCCTCGCTGCCGGTCGACCTGGTCAACTTCAAGGCTGCGAACCCCTTGTTCCCGCAGCAGCCGACCACCGACCAGTTCTTCGACGAGGCGCAGTGGGAAAGCTACTTCCGGCTCGGCTCGGAGATCGGCTTCCGGCTCGACGAGGAGATGCTCGAGCACGTGGCGCAGGGGGCGCCGGGCCTGTTCATGCTTGACGACGGCCAGCCGGATTCGAGCGCCCGCGGCGCCAAGCCGGGCGACAAGGACAGCGCCGCGGCGGCCGCCGTGGGCTCGATGAGCCGGCTGCAGGCGCGGGTGCTGAAGGCCGGGGCGGTGACGGCGTCGATCGGCATCGGCACCGCCGCCACCTTCGGCGTCGCCGCCTGGCAGGGCATCGACAGCTGGCGCGCCCAGCGCGCCGACCAGGAGAAGTCGGAGAACAGCGCCTTCAAGGACCTCACCGAGCGCTGGGCCCGACTGCACGGCGGCGGCGGCGGCGATGCGCCGGCCCTGCTGGCGGCCGAACTGCTGCGCACCGGGGATCTGCTGTGCCGCGAGGGCAGCGACAACTTCATGGCCAAGTTCCGGCTCTCGGTGCGGATGGTGGACGACGCCAAGCAGGCCTGCGCCGGCGAGGCCGCGGGCCAGCGCTCGCCGGCGTGCGCGCGGCTGCTCGATCCCGGCAACGGCATCGACTGCCTGCAGCCGGCGCAGGCCCCGCCGTGCGCGCCGCGCTACTGGGCCCGCGACTACAGCGGCCAGACCGGCTCCAAGCAGAACTGCAGCGGCACGCTGCCGCAGCCCTTCCAGCTCGCCGTCTGGCTGCGCGACCGCGTTGCCGGATTCGGGGCGGGCGACCGGGTCGCGAGCGCGCCGCCGCCGACCGCCGCGCCGTCGCCCGACGGCACCCGCGGGCCGGCCACGCCGATCGCGGCCGATGCCTGCGAAGGCACGGTGGTCTACATCCTGACCTATGGCACCGGCCTGCGTGACAAGGCGCGCGCCTGGCGCGGCCCGTGGCGCGAACTCGGCGCCTCGGTGCCGCCGATCGAGGACGTGCTGAGCACCTCGCGCCGCGCCGGCCGGGCACCGCCGGTGGGGCATCCGGTGCCGACCGTCGTCATCCGCGACGAGTCCGCGCGTGCCTGCGCCGAGGCCCTGACCGAGACCGCCGAGTCGCCGACCGGCCAGCCCTGGGCGATCCGGCTGCTGCCGCGCCCCGGCCTGACGGACCCGGGGGCGATCGAAGTCTGGTTACCGAGGGTGGTGAACACGCCCTAGTCCGAGCCGGGGCGCCAGACCCGTGCCAGCACGCCGAGCTTGTCGCGCAGCGTATTGCGCTCGTCGGACAGCGCATCGATGAAGTCCGACAGCCGCTTCGACTTGACCATGGTGTAGACCGTGAGCCAGGTGGTGAAGCCGAAGACGATGCCGAACCACAGCAGCTTGCGCCACAACGGCGCCTCGGCTTCCGCCAGCAGGTTCATGCCGAGGAAGCCGGTCGTGATGGTGCCGATCAGGCCGAACAGCGTGACCACCGTCAGCCGCACCACCGTGTTGGCCTGCCGGCGCAGGCTGTCGGCCTCGAGGTAGGTGTTCATGTCGGCGATGCGCTCCTTGACCTCGTCGTAGAGCGGATCGAGCCCGAGGTGGGTGGTGCACAGGTGGGACAGCGCGCGCACCTGCGCCTGCTCCGAGATCTCGTGGAACCAGTAGCGGTGCGTGAAGCGCAGGAAGCCCTCGAAGCTGGCGCGGATCGCGCGCTTGAATCGCTTGACGCTGGCGACGTCGTTGACGTCCAGATTGCGCAAGGCTTCGACCAGGCGGTCCGAATACATCAGCAGCGCCGCCTTCTGGAAATGCGCGATCACGAACAGCAGGAAGTGCTGGTGCCGGAATTGCGCCAGCACGCCGCGGTCGCGGCAGCAGAAGTAGTCGGCGTGGGCGTCGCCGACGACGATCAGGGCGCGGCCGTTGCACAGGTAGCGGGTGCGCGGCGCGGCGCCGGCATCGACCCAGAAGCGGTCGTAGCAATAGCGCTGCTCGAAGTCCTGCATCAGCTCGTCGGCATAGGGCAGCGGTCCGCCGCCGGTGGTGGCCGGCTCGGCGGCGCCGGTCACCAGCGCCAGCCGGATGAAGTCGTTGCGCGA
This sequence comes from Variovorax sp. J31P207, assembly GCF_030316965.1. Taxonomy (NCBI): domain Bacteria; kingdom Pseudomonadati; phylum Pseudomonadota; class Betaproteobacteria; order Burkholderiales; family Comamonadaceae; genus Variovorax; species Variovorax sp. J31P207. The sequence goes on along the minus strand of NZ_JASZYN010000006.1, from coordinate 474,815 downwards.
CAGCCGCCGCGGATCGTCGAGTGCCAGATAGGCCATCACGGGCATGCGGTAGTACTCGATCTGGCGAAAGCGCAGCGCGCCGGCTTCGTCCGAATGGTCGCTGACCAGCGGCCGCATGAGCCAGGCCCAGTGCGCGGCCAGGCGCGGCGCGCGGTGCTCGGCCACGTGCGACAGGAAGGCCTCGCGCTGCTGCGCGTCAGACGCCGCCAGCACGCTGCCATCGGCCGCCAGCCACTCGACGCTGCTCATGCAGTGCAGCGCCTGGCCCTGCGCGTCCCAACCGCCGGGGTAGGCGCGGCCGAAGCGATAGAGCACCTCGTGCGCCTGCGCAAGGCTCAGCCGGTCGGCGCCGACTTCGACGTTGAGCATCACGACATCGACATCGAAGAAGAAGTAGAGGTCGACATGCACCACCTCGAGCGTGATCGGCGGCGTGCCGGGACGCGCCACCACGCGCACCGCCGCCACGTCGCTGCGGCGGAACACGCGCATCGGCGAATCGCCGCCGTTGGCGCCGCCGGCGGCGCGGCCCTTGCGGCCATCGCCGTAGAGGAAGCGCTGCACGTAGGGCAGGAAGCTCACGAACTCGTTGTAGTGGCGCTCGTGGAAACGGTCGCTGGCGCCGGTGTATTCGTCGATCTCCTCGCGCCAGGGCGAGGCGTCGCCCAGGTCCCGCAGCACCTGCCACGGGCCGCGCTGCGCATGGCGCGGCTGCTGGGTCGGCATCAGTCGCAGCGGCCAGAGAAGGGTTTGACGCAGGTGCTGCACGGCGGGTGCTGCAACTGCGCCGGAAAGCTCTGCTTCGACGTCCGCCAGTTCGGTGATAGGCATGGCGCCCAGTGTAGGCATCGCTCCGACCTAGGGGAATCCCTAGGACGGTGCTGAAACCGGTTTCAAATATACTTCGCTGCCCCCCGATGAAGTCTTTCGACTGCGGGGATGCACCAACACCGAACCTGCCTTCGAATCGACGCCCCCCGTGAACTACCAATTCCAGTTCGATGCCGTCTTCGCCGCCTGGCCCCTGCTGCTGAAAGGCACCTGGATCACGATCCAGCTGTCGCTGGTGGCGACGCTGCTGGGCCTGGTGGTGGCGGTCTTCTGCGCCTGGGGCAAGACCTCCGGGCCGGCCTGGCTGCGCTTCGTCGTCAATGCCTACATCGAGGTGATCCGCAACACGCCGTTCCTGGTGCAGCTGTTCTTCTTTTTCTTCGCGCTGCCGGCCATCGGGCTGCGCTGGTCGCCCTACACCGCGGCGCTGACCGCGATGGTGGTGAACCTCGGCGCCTATGCGGCCGAGATCGTGCGGGCCGGCATCGAGTCGATCCCCAAGGGCCAGATCGAGGCCGGCCGGGCGCTCAACCTCAAGCCCTGGGAGATCTTCCGCTTCGTGATCATCAAGCCGGCGCTGAAGGCGATCTACCCGGCGCTCACGAGCCAGTTCATCCTGCTGATGCTGAGCTCGGCCGTGGTGTCGGTCATCTCGGCCGACGACCTGACCTCGGTGGCGGCCAACCTGCAATCGCAGACCTTCCGCAGCTTCGAGATCTACATCGTCGTGGCCTGCATCTACCTGGCGCTGTCGCTGGCGTTCTCGGCGCTGTTCAAGCTGATCTACAAGCGCACCCTCAACTATCCGGATCGGCGCTGAACACCATGCGTACCTTCGGTTTCCCCGAATTCCTGTTCATCCTCGAAGCGGCCCAGTGGACGCTGGCGCTGTCGGCGATCGCCTTCGTCGGCGGCGCGATCCTCGGCCTCGCGATCGCGCTGGCGCGCACCTCCGACAGCAAGGCGGCACGCGTACTGTCGACCGGCTTCATCCAGATCTTCCAGGGCACGCCGCTGCTGCTGCAGCTGTTCCTGATCTTCTTCGGCGCGCCGGTGCTGGGGCTGGAGATCAATCCGTGGATCGCGGCCGGGGTGGCGCTGATCCTCAACAGCGCCGCCTTCCTGGGCGAGATCTGGCGCGGCTGCATCGAGGCGATCCCGCGCGGCCAGTGGGAAGCGGCCGAGGCGCTGAACCTCCACTACGGCGCGCGGATGCGTGACGTGGTGCTGCCGCAGGCCTTCAAGATCGCGCTGCCGCCGACCGTGGGCTACGTAGTGCAGATCATCAAGGGCACCTCGCTGGCCGCCATCATCGGCTTCACCGAGATCACGCGGGCCGGCCAGATCATCAACAACGCCACCTTCCAGCCGCTGCATGTGTTCACCACCGTGGCGGCGCTTTACTTCGTCATCTGCTGGCCGCTGTCGCTGCTCGCCGCGCGCATGGAGCGCAAGCGCGCCCGCGCTCTGGCTCGCTGAGTTTTTCCGTTCTTCGATTCCAGTCCTCAACCTAGGAGACCTGACATGATCCGTTCCACCACCCGCCGCGCTGCCCTCGCAGCCCTCGGCCTGGGCGCCGCACTGACCGCCTTCGCGCCTTTCGCCTCGGCCCAGAGCGTGGCCGATATCAAGAAGAAGGGCGAGATCACGATCGGCATGCTGGTCGACTTCCCGCCCTACGGCACCACCGACGCCAAGAACCAGCCCGACGGCTACGACGCCGACGTCGCCAAGCTGCTGGCCAAGGAGTGGGGCGTCAAGGCCAACATCGTGCCGGTCACCGGCCCGAACCGCATCCCCTTCCTGCTGACCAACAAGGTCGACCTGCTGGTCGCCTCGCTGGCGATCACGCCCGAGCGCGCCAAGCAGGTCCAGTTCTCGCAGCCCTACGCGGCCGCGACCATCGTGCTCTACGGCAAGACCGGCACGCCGATCAAGAGCGCGGCCGACCTGAAGGGCCTGCGCGTGGGCGTGGCGCGTGCCAGCACGCAGGACGTGGCCGTGACCAAGGCGGCGCCCGAAGGCACCGAGATCCGCCGCTTCGACGACGACGCCTCGGCCATGCAGGCCCTGATGTCGGGCCAGGTCGACGCCATCGGCGCCTCGACCACGGTCGCAGCGCAGATCGCCAAGCGCGTGCCGCCGAACACCTTCGAGAACAAGTTCAACCTGGTGCAGCAGAACATGGGCATCGCCATGCGCCCGGGCCAGGACGACCTGCTCAAGAACGTCAACGACTTCGTGGCCAAGAACTCGGCCAACGGCGAGCTGAACAAGCTCTACCAGAAGTGGCTGCAGACCGACCTGCCCAAGCTGCAGTAAACCGGACAACTCCAGGGAACATCCATGACTGACGCAGTCGCGACCGCCGCCGACCCCATCATCCGCATGGAGGCGGTCAACAAGTGGTACGGCAGCTTCCAGGTGCTGACCGGCATCGACCTGTCGGTGCGCACCGGCGAGCGCATCGTGATCTGCGGGCCCTCGGGCTCGGGCAAGTCGACGCTGATCCGCTGCATCAACCGGCTCGAGACGGTCCAGCAGGGCAAGATCGTGGTCGATGGCATCGACCTCACGGCCGGCGGCAAGAACGTCGACGCGGTGCGCGCCGAGGTCGGCATGGTGTTCCAGCAGTTCAACCTGTTCCCGCACCTCACGATCCTGCAGAACTGCACGCTGGCGCCAATGCGCTCGCGCGGCATGAGCAAGACCGAGGCCGAAGAGGTGGCGATGAAGTACCTGACGCGGGTGCGCATCCCGGAGCAGGCCCACAAGTACCCGAGCCAGCTCTCGGGTGGCCAGCAGCAGCGGGTGGCGATCGCGCGCGCGCTGTGCATGGCGCCCAAGATCATGCTGTTCGACGAGCCCACCTCGGCGCTCGACCCCGAGATGGTCAAGGAAGTGCTCGACACCATGATCGGCCTGGCCGAAGACGGCATGACCATGCTGTGCGTGACGCACGAGATGGGCTTCGCGCGCAGCGTGGCCGACCGCGTGATCTTCATGGCCGATGGCAAGATCGTCGAGCAGGCGCCGCCGCAGGAGTTCTTCGGCAACCCGAAGAACGAGAAGACACGCCAGTTCCTGGGCCAGATCCTCAGCTCCCATCAGGCGCATTGAAGCGCCCGCCCTCATCGCCATGCCGCCGCCCGTCCTGATTTCCCTTTCCTCCTTCGGCGCCGCAGAGACCGGGCGCCATGGCCAGCTCTGGTGCGCGCAGCTGGCGCGTGCCGCCGGCGCCGACAGCGTCGAGGTGCGCGGCGAGCTGCTGCGCGACCCAGCCTCCGAACTGCCTGCGATGGCGGGTCTGGCCTCGGTCTATTCCAGCCCCGAGGGCCTCTGGGCCGAGGGCGGATGGCTCGACAGCGCGGCGCTCGGCCGCGGCATCGCCGCCGCCACGACGCTCGGCGCCCGCCGGCTCAAGATGTCGATCGGCGACTTCGGCCCGGGCTCGCACGGCTCGCTGTGGGGCCTCAAGGTGCAGCTGGCCGAGACCCGGATCGAGCTCGTGATCGAGAACGACCAGACCGTCTCGGCCGGGTCCCTGCCCGCGATGCAGGCCTTCTTCGACGCCGCCGACCGCGCCGGCCTCGACCTCGGCATGACCTTCGACATGGGCAACTGGCACTGGGTCGGCGAATGCCCGTTGCAGGCGGCGCAGGCCCTGGGCCGGCGGGTGCGCTACGTACATTGCAAGGGCGCGCAGCGGCTGCCCGCCAAGTGGGTCGCCGTGCCGCTGGCCGATTCGGTGGCGCCCTGGCGCGCCGTGCTGCGGGCGCTGCCGGCCGACGTGCCGCGTGCCATCGAATATCCGCTGATCGGCGACGACCTGCTGGCCGTCACGCGCGACCAGGTCGCCCACATCCGCTCCCTGTGACCACTGCCATGACCTCATCCGCCTTCGATGTCGCGCTGTTCGGCGAAGCCATGCTGCTGCTGGTTGCCGACCGGCCCGGCCCGATCGAAAACGCCACCGCCTTCCACAAGCGCACCGCCGGTGCCGAGACCAATGTCGCGATCGGCCTGTCGCGCCTCGGCCTGAAGGTCGGCTGGGCCAGCCGGCTCGGCACCGACTCGATGGGCCGCGCGCTGCTGGCGACCATGCAGGGCGAGGGCATCGACTGCTCGCACGTGATCTGCGATGCGACGCAGCGCACCGGCTTCCAGTTCAAGGGCCGCGTGACCGACGGCAGCGACCCGCCGGTCGAATATCACCGCAAGGGCTCGGCCGCCAGCCACATGGGGCCGGCCGACGTCGACGAAGCCTGGCTGCGCTCGGCGCGCCACCTGCACGCCACCGGCGTGTTCGCGGCCATCTCCGACACCAGCCTGCAGGCCGCGATCAAGAGCATGGACGTGATGCGCCAGGCCGGCCGCACGATCTCCTTCGACCCCAACCTGCGGCCGACCCTGTGGGCGTCGCCCGAGACCATGCGGCACTGGATCAACGACCTGGCGTCGCGCGCAGACTGGGTGCTGCCCGGCATGGAGGAGGGCCTGATCCTCACCGGCGAGACGACGCCTGAGGGCGTGGCGCGCTTCTATCGCCAACGCGGCGCTAAGCTGGTGGTCGTGAAGCTCGGTGCCGAAGGCGCCTACTACGACAGCGACGTGGCCGGCACGGGACGCGTCGACGGTTTCCCGGTCAAGGAGATCGTCGACACCGTGGGCGCCGGCGACGGCTTTGCGGCCGGCGTGGTCAGTGCCTTGCTCGAAGGCCGGACGGTGCCCGAGGCGGTCCGCCGCGGTGCCTGGATCGGCGCCCGCGCGGTGCAGGTGCTCGGCGACACCGAAGGCCTGCCGACGCGCGCCCAACTTGAGGAGACCGGCCTGTGACACGCAAGAACATCCTTGTTTTTCGGGAGTTGCCCGACGATCAACTGGCGCGGCTGCAGGCCGCGCACGAGGTCACGGTCGCCGATCCGCGCTCGCAGCGCGCCGCCTTCGACGCGGCGCTGCCGCTGGCCCATGGCCTGATCGGTTCCAGCTTTCCGGTCGACGAAGCGCTGCTGGCGCGCGCGCCACGGCTCGAGGTCGTGTCCAGCGTCTCGGTCGGCGTCGACAACTACGCACTGGCCGCGCTGCATGCGCGCGGGATCCTGCTGTGCCACACGCCGGGCGTGCTCGACGAGACCGTGGCCGATACCGTGTTCGCGCTCCTGATGGCCACCAGCCGCCGGGTCGTCGAACTCTCCAATCTGGTGCGCGACGGCGCCTGGACCAAGAACATCGGCGAGGACCTGTTCGGCTTCGATGTCCACGGCAAGACGCTGGGCCTGCTGGGCTTCGGCCGCATCGGGCAGGCCATCGCCCGCCGCGCTGCGCTGGGCTTCGGCATGCCCGTGCTGTACCACGCACGCCGGCCGGTCGACCTTGCCTCGCAGGCGCCCGAGCTGCATGGCCGGGCCGTCCATACGCCGCTCGCCGAACTGCTGGCGGGCGCCGATTTCGTGGTCGCGATGCTGCCGTTGTCCGACAGCACGCGCGGGATGATCGATGCAAGCTTCTTCGCTGCGATGAAACCGGGCGCGGTCTTCATCAACGGCGGGCGGGGTGCCACCGTGCAGGAAGACGCGCTGCTGGCGGCGCTCGATCACGGCACGCTTCGGGCCGCCGGCCTCGATGTCTTCGCGACCGAGCCGCTGCCGGCGGCATCGCCGCTGCGCACCCATCCGCGCGTGACGCCGCTGCCGCACATCGGCTCGGCCACGCACGAGACCCGGCACGCCATGGCCGAGCTGGCGACCACCAACCTGCTGCAGGCGCTCGCCGGCGAACGCCCCGCGGCGGTCTTCGACACCGCTTCCGCGTGAGCGCCGCCGCCCCAGCGCCGCGGCCGGCGCGCGCCACCATCGCCGACGTGGCCAAGGCGGCCGGCGTCTCGAAGGCCACGGTGTCGCGTTTCCTGAACCACCGCGAGCGGCTGCTGAGCCCCGACATCGCGGCCCGGGTCGAGGCCGCGGTGGCGAAGCTGGCCTACACGCCGAGCCCGATGGCGCAGGCCCTGAGCCATGGCCGTTCGCGCCTGATCGGCCTGATCGTGGCCGACATCACCAATCCCTATTCGGTGGCCGTGCTGCGCGGCGCCGAGAAGGCCTGCCAGGATGCGGGCTACCTGGTGATGCTGTTCAACCTCGGCAACGACATCGACCGCGAGCGCGAGGCGATCAATGCGCTGGCCGGCTACCAGGTCGACGGCTTCATCCTCAACACGCTCGGGCGCGGCGCCGGCCTGATCGACGCCGACGCGCTGCACGGCAAGCCGGCGGTGCTGGTCGACCGCCGCCATGCGGGCATGCACACCGATTTCGTCTCGCTGGACAACGCCGCCGCCATGAAGTCGGCCTGCAGCCATCTGGTCGACGGCGGCTATCGCGAGCTGCTCTACATCACCGAGCCGCTGAAGGGCGTGAGCTCGCGGCGCGAGCGGACCGCGGCTTTCGGCGACTGCGTGACGGCGCACGAGCCGCGCGTGGCCGGCGAGGTGTACGAATCCACGGGCGACGACGGCGATGGCCTCGATGCGGCGCTGCGCGCCCTGCACAAGCGGGCGAAGCGCGGCAAGCGCGCGGCGGTGCTGGCGGGCAATGCAGTCGTGACCCTGCGCGTGGCCGCCGCGATGGCGCGGCTGGGCTTGCGCTTCGGCGAGGACATCGGCTTCGTGGGCTTCGACGATCCCGAATGGGCGCCGCTGATCGGGCCCGGCCTGAGTGCCATCGCGCAGCCGACCGAGGAAATCGGCCGGACGGCGGCGATCTGCCTGCTGGAGCGGCTGCAAGGGCTGGAGGGGCCGGCGCGGCAGCTGCTGCTGCCGGGGGAGCTGGTGGTGCGGGGGTCGTCGGGCGGGGGGTGAGGCCGGGCGGTCGTGGTGTGACGTTGCCCAAGCCTTGCTGCGGTGACGTCAAAATAGTAAAATGACAGCATTGAATGCAACCAAAAAAGGTGAAGTCAATGCCGGTCATCACCGTTCGCAATCTCCCCGACGAGGTACACCGCGCCATCCGCGTGCGTGCGGCCACGCATGGTCGGAGCACCGAGGCTGAAATCCGCTTCATCCTTGAGGCGGCTGTAACGCCCGAAGGGCGAGTCAAGCTGGGCACTTTGCTGGCAGGAATCGGCCGCGAACTCGGGGGCATCGATCTGAAAATCAGCCGGGACAAGACGCCCGCGGAGCCTTTGAGATTTGAATGATCCTGCTCGACACCAACGTCATATCGGAACCCATGCGCGTTGCCGATGGCCGCGTGGTGGCATGGATCGATGCCCAGCGAATAGAGACCCTGTACCTGGCCGCGATCACGGTTGCCGAGTTGCGCTTCGGCGTGGCGGCGATGCCGGCCGGCAAGCGCCGCGATGCCTTGCACGACCAGATTGAAAACCGGGTGCTTCCACTGTTCACTGGCCGCGTGCTGCCGTTCGACCTGGCCGCTTCGCAAGCCTATGCCGAACTGATGGCACGCGCGCGGAACGACGGCTTGGCGATCGGGGTGGCAGACGGATACATCGCGGCGATCGCGCGTGCTCACGCATTCTCCGTCGCGACCCGCGACACCCGTCCTTTCGAGGCGGCTGGACTGGCGGTGATCAATCCCTGGGTTGACTAGCCGCGCGCGCCGCCCGAGCCCCCTTCGACCAGCGCCAACACCCGCAGCGGACTCCCCGACCCCTCCTGGATTTTCAGCGGCGCCGATACGATCAGTGCCCCGGTCGGCGGCAGCTGATCGAGGTTCTTCAGGCATTGCAGTCCGTAGCGGTTCGCGCCGTGCATCAGCGTGTGGCAAGGGTAGGCCATCGGCCATCCATGCGACTGTCCCGCGTCGGTGTTGATCGTCTCGACGCCGAAGCCATGCACCTTGCGCTCGCCAATCAGCCACTCGACCGCCTCCTGCGTCGGACCCGGTGTGTGGGCGCCGTCCTCGCGCATGTTGACGAAGGCGGCCGGGTCGGCGATGCGCTTGGACCAGTCGGTGCGCAGCAGCACCCAGGCGCCTTCGGGAATGCGGCCGTGGCGCGCCTCCCAGGCCCGCAGGAAGTCCACCGTCAGCAGCCAATCGGCATGCTCTGCCACCTCGGTGCTGGCATCGATCACCACCGCCGGCGCGATGAAGTTGCTGGCGTCGATGGTGTCCACCGTGTTGCCCGGATGGTCCTTGCCGGTCACCCAGTGGGCGGGCGCGTCGAAGTGCGTGCCCGTGTGCTCGCCGCAAGTGAAGTTGTTCCAGTACCAGCCGGGACCGGCTTCGTCGTAGCGCGAGATGCGCTCCATCTTGAATGCCGCGACCTGGCCGAATTGAGGCGGCAACTGCAGCGGCGGGAAATCTTCGCTCAGGGTGTGGGTCAGGTCGATCGTGCGGATCGATCGATCGCGCAGGGCCGCGGCGAGGTGGGTCAGGATGCTCATCGGGGGTTTCCTATCCGTGGGAAAGATTCGTTTGTTCGTTGGCTCGTTCAGGTCCGGCGCCGGGCCGTGACCTCGATCTCGACCTTGGCGCCTTCGACCGCCAGTGCGCTGCACAGGGTCGTGTTGGCGGGCCGGTTGTCGCCAAGGCGGCGCTTGAGCACGCCGCTGACCGCGATCACGTCGGCACGATCAGGCACGTAGACCCGCACCCGCACCACGTCGGCGAGGCTGGCCTGCGCTTGCGCCAGTGCGCCTTCGATGGTGTCGAGCGCCAGTTCGCATTGCCGCTCGGCCGTGGCCGGGAACTCGCCGCTGGCGAAATCCTGGCCGATCGTGCCGGAGACGAAGACCCAGTCGCCGTCGACGACGGCGCGAGAGTACCCGGCCAGCTCTTCCCAGCGTGAACCGCTCTGGATGAAAGTGCGAGGGGCGGCGCTCATTGCGCCTTGAACCCCGAATCGCGAATGACCTTGCCCCAGCTGCGCGAGGCATCGACCACCCACTGCTCGACCTCCTTCGACGGTGCCGCCGTGACCTCGTTGCCCATCTTGGCCAGCCTCTCCTGTAGGTCGGGCTGCGCCAGGACGTTTTTCATCGCGCGGTCGAACTGCTCGACGAATTCGACCGGCAGGCCCTTCGGTCCGAAGAAGGCCAGCCAGGGGTTCTTGTCGATGCCGCTGAAGCCGAGTTCGAGAAAGGTCGGGATCTCGGGCGCGGTCTTGCTGCGCTCCTGCCCCGAGCTCGCGAGGATGCGCACCTTGCCGGCGCGGTGGTACTCGATCAGCTCGGTCATCGACGCGATGCCGATCGGGATCTGCCCCGCAAGCAGGTCCTGCACCATCGGCGCGCCGCCCTTGTAGGGCACCGAGTTCATCGTGACGCCGAGGGACTTGCCGATGATGTGGCCGATGAACTGCGGCACGCTTCCGGCCGCGGGGACGCCGTAGTTGGCCTCGTTGGGATGGGCCTTGACCCAGGCGCCGAGCTCGGCCATGGTCTTGATGCCGGTGGCGGCGCTGACCGCCAGCACGTTGTAGTACGAGGCCACGCCCGCCAGCGCGGTGAAGTCGTTCACCGGGTCGTAGCCGGCCGCGGCAATGGTCAGCGGGATGATGACCTGCGTGTGGTCGATCGACAGCATGATCGTCGAGCCGTCGGCCGGCGCCGCCTTGAGGAGCTGGGCAGCGATCTGGCCGCCGGCGCCGGCCTTGTTGTCGATCACGAACACCTGGCCGTTCATGGCCTTGCCGAGCTTGTCGACCACCGCCCGCGCCACCACGTCGGTGGCCCCGCCCGGCGGGAAGCCCACCAGAACGCGGATCGGGCCGCTGTAGGCCTTGGTGTTCGCGTGGGCGATCCAGGGCGACGAGAGTGCGGGTGCGAGCAGCGCGGCCGTGAATGCCTGGCCGAGTCGGCGTCGGTTCATGATCATCTCTTCCTCATCGTGGTTTCAGAATCTGCGCCGCGTCCGCGGCGGCGCTGCGTTCCAGGCGGGCCTGGATCAGCAGCACCTCGAGCTCGTGGCAGCGCACCAGCCGCAGCCAGCGGGCGTCGTCCATGTCGGCGCCGCGCGATGCATGCAGGGCGATGCGGCAGCCGCCGGTGGCCGCATCGGGCTCGACCGTGGCGTGGATGCGGGGGGCGAGCGCATCGGGCGCGCCGCCCACGTGGTAGGTCACGGTCAGGCGCGCGCTGTCGACGACCGGGCGCACCCAGCTCGGCGTGTCGTCGAACAGCGAATGGCCGCGCACCACGCCGCCGCCGATCGACTCGGTCTGCCAGCAGCCCAGGGCCCACTGGCCGAGGGCCTGGCCATCGCCAAGGAAGTCCAGGGCCTGCTGCGGACTCGCGCGGCAGAGCACCGAAGCGCTGTGGGTGGCCGTCATCGCGTCAGGCGAGCCAGCTCGCGCAGGGCGCCCACCACGTCGTCGGCCGTGTTGTAGAAGTGCGGCGCGATCCGGATCACGTCGTTGCGTGCCGAGACCACGTAGCCCGACTGCAGCATCCGCGCTTCGACCGCAGCTGCGTCGGCGATGCGGATCGCGGTGTTCGCGCCCTTGGCGGCGGGGTCCAGGGGGCTCGCGACTTCGAGGTCCAGGCGCGCTGCTTCCTCGATGGCCACGGCCGACAGCTGCTGCAGGTAGGCCTCGATCGCGGGAACCCCGATCTCGTTGAGCAGGGCCATGCTGGCGCGCGCGACGCTGGCGCACATCATCGGCGGCGTGCCGGTGTTGAACCGCGTGGCGCTGTCGGCGAAATCGAGTTGCGCGGGATCGAAGGCGAACGGATTGACGCGGCCGAACCAGCCGGTGACCGTGGGCACGAGCTGCCGCGCCAGCGCCGGCCGCACGTAGAGAAACGCGATGCCCGGAATGCCCAGCAGGTACTTCTGGGCACCGGCAGCCAGGATGTCGACCTCCTGCGCCCGGACGTCGATCGCGATCGAGCCGGCCGACTGGTAGGCATCGACGAACTGGATCGCGCCTTGTGCGCGCGCCGCCCGCCCGGTGGCCGCGATGTCGACGATCTGGCCATCGTAGAAGCAGGCCTGCGAGACCGACGCCAGCGCCGTGCGGTCGTTGATTGCCGCCGCGATCCGTTGGGTGGTATCAGTGCGGCCCGCCTCGGCTTCGACGAGGCGCACCCGCGCGCCGCGCGGCTGCTGCGCCAGCCAGACGTGGCAGATCGAGGGAAAGTCCAGCGTGCTCGTCACGACCTCGGGGCGTCCGGCGTCGAAGCGCAGCGCCGAGGCGATGGCCGACGCGGCATCCGACACGCTGCCCAGCACCGCGATGTCCTCGGCGTTGGCGTGGATCATGCGAGCGAACTCGGCGCGGGCCAGGGCCACCTGGTCCATCCAGTAGCCCCAGTCGGCGCCGCGGCGGACCCAGACGTCGAGGTACTCGTCGATGGCCTGGCGCACCGGCAGGCTCAGCGCGCTTTGCGAGCAGCTCGACAGCTGCACCGCGTTGTCCAGGATGGGAAAGAGCTTTCGGTATGAGGAGAATGGATGTTTCATGAAACGGCCCACCGGAACATGCGGGCTTCGAGGCGATGAACAAGAACGCAGAGACGACGGCTTCCCCTTCGGCGTGGATCGAGGTGCCGCACTTCCGCTGGGAGATGCTGACGGCGCAGGGCGCGCCGCGGGTGGACTTCCGCAAGGGCCAGACCCTGTTCTCGCAGGGCGACGCCGTGACCCATGTCCACGTCGTCGAGCAGGGGCGTGTCCGGCTGGTGCTGCTGTCGGAGGCCGGCCACGAGAAGCACATGGCGATCGTCGGAACGCAGGGGATGGTCGGCGAATGCAGCGCGTTCCTGGATGGCAGGCATTCGGTCACCGCGGTGGCCTCGTCGGACGTGGTCACTCGGCAGGTCGGCGCTGCTGCAGCAGGGGATGGCGCGCGACGAAGCCTGCATGCGCCAGGTGCTCTGGCTCATGAACGTCAAGCTGCGCGTGCTTGCGCACCAGAACCTGCTGCTGAGCCAGGCGACGGCGACGCAGCGGGTGGTCCATCACCTGGTGCAGCTGGCCGGCACCTACGGCGAGGCGCAGGGGCAGGGCGTCGCGATCCGGATCTCGTTCACCCACCAGGAGATGGCCAACCTCGCCGGCCTGAGCCGGGTCATGACCTCCAACGTGCTGATGCAGCTGCAGGCGCAGGGCGTGATCGAGATGGTCAAGTCGCATTGCGTGATTCGAGAGATGCAGGCGCTGAGGCAGCGGGCCGTGGTGTTGTGATTGAACCCGGGTCGATGGCGGCCCAGTGTAGGAACCGGTCGGAGCGCCGTATGTCAACGGCTTTACAAGCCGCCATCTTTTTCTCTGACCTTTCGATCGTCCGGGCCGTCGTTTCGTCGGCGCGAGGCGCTCCGTCGACGCAATGGCGGCTTCCGCCCGACCGCGAGGCCTCCTAGAGTCGGTTCATCCGATGCCGCAAGGGAGGACCCGATGATCTCGATTCGCAACGTGCTGGTGCTGGGGGCCGGCAAGGTGGGTGGCACGGTGGCCGACATGCTGGCCGACTACCACCGGATTCCGGTCACGCTCGCTGACCGCGATCCGCCGCGACGCGCGCTGGACGACCCGCTGGTTCGGCGCACCGTGCTCGACGTCGAGGACACCGCCGCGCTGGCGGCCGCATTGGCCGGGCACCAGCTGCTGGTCAACGCGCTGCCTTTCCAGCAGGCCGGGCGCGTCGCCACCGCCGCACGCGCGCTCGGCGTGCACTACCTCGACCTGACCGAGGATGTCGCGGCCACCCGCGTCATCCGTGGCCTGGCCGACGGCGCGGAGACCGTGCTGATGCCGCAGTGCGGCCTGGCGCCCGGCGTGATCGGCATGCTGGGCGCGCACCTCGCCGGCCGCTTCGACGATCTGCACGACCTGCACTTGCGCGTCGGTGCGCTCTCGCGCCACGCCACCAACGGCTTGCGCTACAACTTCACCTGGAGCATCGACGGCCTGATCAACGAGTACTGCCATCCGTGCGCGGCCATCGTGCAGGGCCAGCCGGTGTCGGCGCAGCCGCTCGAAGGGTACGAGACCCTGGTGCTCGACGGCGACACCTACGAAGCCTTCAACACCTCGGGCGGGCTCGGCACCTTGTGCGAGACGCTGGCGGGCCGGGTGCGCAACCTCGACTACAAGACGCTGCGCTACCCGGGCCACCGCGATGCGATGGCGCTGCTGCTGCACGACCTGCGGCTGGCCGAGCGGCGCGACCTGCTGCGGGAGGTGCTGGAACACGCCGTGCCGCACAGCCGCGAAGACGTGGTGATCGTGTTCGCCTCGGCCTCCGGCCTGCGTGGCGGGCGCCTCGAACAGGAGACGCGCATGGCCCGCATCCAGGGTGGCCGCCTGCGCGGCGTGGACCGCACCGCGATCGAGCTCGCCACCGCGGCGGGCGTGGTCGGCGTGTTCGAGCTGCTGCGCACGGGCCGCCTGCCGGCGCGGGGTTTCGTGGGGCAGGAGCAGGCGGCGCTCGAGGACTTCCTGGCCACGCGCGTCGGCAGCTGCTATGCCGCACTCGGCGAACCGGGCAGCGGCGCGGCGTCGGCCAGCCCGCATCGCGGCGCCACCTTCGCTCATACCTGGCCGCCTCAGCCGCGACGTCGCGCGCGCAAGGAGCCGCAGGCATGAACGCGAGCCGCTCAGGCCGCCAGCCGCACCGGGATGCGGCGGCGGCCGAAGGCGCGCGCGACGGTGCCGAAACGGCCGGCGACCCGTGTGCCGCAATGCGGGCAGGCGCCATGCTCGTCGAGCCGGCAGTCCAGCACCTCGTACCAGTCGCGCCGCAGCAGTGCCGCGTGGCATTGCGCACAGAAGGTGGTGCCGCCCTCGATGTCGTGCACGTTGCCGGTGTAGACGTGGTGCAGGCCGTTGGCCAGGGCGATGCTGCGGGCGCGCCTGAGCGTGGCGGGGGGCGTCGGCGGCAGGTCGAGCATCCGGTAGTCGGGATGGAAGGCCGTGAAATGCAGTGGCACGTCGAGGCCGAGCCGATCGGCGATCCAGCGCGTCATGGCGTCGATCTCCGCATCGCTGTCGTTGAGTCCGGGAATCAGCAGCGTCGTGATCTCGAGCCAGCAGCCGGTTTCGTGCCGCAGGTAGAGCAGGGTGTCGAGCACCGGCGCGAGGTGGGCGCCGGTCTGCCGGAAGTAGAAGCTTTCGGTGAAGCCCTTCAGGTCGACGTTGGCCGCGTCCATCCGGGCGTAGAAGTCGCGCCGCGGCTCGGCATGCATGTAGCCCGCCGTGACCGCGACGCTGTGCAGGCCCATGGCGTGGCAGGCGTCGGCCGTGTCCATCGCGTACTCCGCGAAGACCACCGGGTCGTTGTAGGTGAAGGCCACGCTCGAGGCGCCGTTCGCGCGCGCCGCCTCGGCGATCCGCTGCGGCGAGGCGCTGTCCGTGAGCCGGTCCTGCTCGCGGCTCTTGGAGATGTCCCAGTTCTGGCAGAACTTGCACGCGAGGTTGCAGCCCGCGGTGCCGAAGCTCAGCACGCTGCTGCCGGGAAGGAAGTGATTGAGCGGCTTTTTCTCGATCGGGT
The DNA here is from genome assembly GCF_030316965.1 of Variovorax sp. J31P207. Lineage (NCBI taxonomy): Bacteria > Pseudomonadati > Pseudomonadota > Betaproteobacteria > Burkholderiales > Comamonadaceae > Variovorax > Variovorax sp. J31P207. Next base: position 459,536 of record NZ_JASZYN010000006.1, on the reverse strand, counting down.
CGATGCAGAAGCCCGAGCTGCGGCCATGGGTCGTGAGCACCATCGCGTCGCCGACACGCTGGCGCACGAAGCACAGTCCGCGCTGGCCCTCGTGCAGGCGGCAGTCGCGCGGGCACAGGTCACACTGGACGCGGCCGTCGTCGAGCCGGTGCCACCAGCGGGCAGGGGCCGAACCGGCCGTCCGTGTGTCGAGGTTGGTCATGGCGCTTGCTCGAAGGCGAAGGCCGCGTAGCCCACCACCCGGCTGCGATCGCCCGCCGTATCGCCGGAGTTGCACAGGTCGAGCAGTCGCGGCGCCAGCCCATGCGCCCGGGCGGCCCGCAGGGCGCCGTTGATCGCCGCCGCTCCGCAGGCCTGCTGCGGCGCGAGGCCGGCATCGAGGTCCAGGATGCGCTGCACGCTCGCGCGGTCCGCGGCCTGCGCCTGCGCGTAGGGCAGATAGTGCGACAAGTCCGAGCTGATCACGATCAGGGTTTCGGGCCCGCCCCAAAGCCGATCCAAGACCCGTGCCACCGCCTCCGGGTCGGCGTCGCCGACGACCAGCGGGACCAGCGAGAAGGCGTCGAGCACGCACTGCAGGAAGGGAAGCTGGACTTCGATCGAATGCTCTTGCGCGTGCGCCCGGTCGCTGCGGAGCACCTGCGGCAGGCCGTCGATCTTCGCGAGCGCGTCGGTATCGATCGCCGTGCGCCCGAGCGGGGTCTCGAACGCGGCGCAGTCGGGCGCGGCCAAGCCGTCCACCCAGACCCGATGCGCGGGCCCGAGCAGCACGACACGGGTGACCGCCGCATGGCGCCCGCGTCCGAGCAGGTCATAGGCCGCGGCGGCCACCGCGCCGGAGTAGGCGTAGCCGGCGTGGGGTGCGATCAGGAGCTTCGGCGGCCCGCCAGCACGACAGTGGTTGTCATCAGCGGCCTCGCCCAGGCAGCGTTCGACCTGCTGGCGCAGCGCCGAGGGCGCGGCCGGGTAGAACAGGCCGTCGACAGCGGCGCGGCGAACGGCAGGCATGGGCGGGACTCCTGCCGCTGAATTTGAACCTTCCGCTGTGGAAAATCAATCTCGTTCGCCCTGGGCCTGCCCCGGCGGCACCGCGCTGCGCCGGTCGATCTTGCGGCTCAGCACCACCGAGGTGTGCGTGTGCTGGATGCCTTCGATCAGGCCGATGCGGTCGAGCAGCGCGTCGAGCTGCTCGTTGGTCTCGCAGCGCAGGGCCAGCATGTAGTCGTACTGGCCGCTGACGGCCGAGAGTTCTTCGACTTCGGGCAGCCGTTCGAGCGCGCGAACCACCGTGGCGCCGGCCTTCGGCGCCACGCTGAGGCCGCAGTACGCGCGCACGGCTGCGTGTTCGAGGCGTTGGCCGAGCCGCACGCCATAGCCGGCGATCACGCCGTCGCGCTCCAGCCGCGCGATGCGGGCGACCACCGTGGTGCGCGCCACGCCGAGCTTGCGCGCCAGCATCGCGGCGGGCTCGCGGGCGTCGGCCTGGAGCAGGCTCAGCAGGTGGCGGTCGGTGTCGTCCAATGAATCACTTATTCTGCTTCGGCGATCAGTTCGATCTCGACGCAGGCTCCGAAGGGGATCTGCGCCACGCCGAAGGCGCTGCGCGCATGGGCACCTTTCTCGATGCCGAAGACCTCGGCCATCAGCTCGCTGGCGCCGTTGGTCACCAGGTGCTGCTCGGTGAAGGTGGGCGTGGAATTGACCAGGCTCATCAGCTTGACGATGCGCTTGACCTTGTTCAGGTCGCCGACCGCCGCGTGCAGGGTGCCGAGCAGGTCGATCGCGATCGCGCGCGCGGCCTGCTTGCCTTCGTCGGTGCCGAGTGCGCCGCCGAGCTGGCCGACCCAGGGCTTGCCGTCCTTGCGGGCGATGTGGCCGGAGAGGAAGACCAGGTTGCCGGTGCGCGCGAAGGGCACGTACGCCGCGGCGGGCGTGGCCACCGGGGGCAGGGTGATGCCGAGGGCGGTGAGTTTGTCGTAGACGCTCATGGGGATTCCTTGTTCTGGGATTGGGATTGGGACTGTGATTGGGACTGCGACGCCGCCACGGCCGCCGCCTGCTCCTTCAGCTCTTCGAGCGGCCGCACCGTGACGCTGACCGCGAGCGTGTGGCGTGCACCACCATGCAGCACGCCGCGCATCGGCGAGACATCGGAGTAGTCGCGGCCGATGGCCAGCGTCACGTAGTCCTCGCCGGGCTGGCGGCCGTTGGTCGGATCGAAGTCGGCCCAGTCGCCGGGGCCGTCGGCGCCCGGCAGGTAGACCGAGACCCAGGCATGCGAGGCGTCGGCGCCGATCAGGCGCGGCCGGCCCGGCGGCGGCTGGGTCAGCAGGTAGCCGCTCACGTAGCGGGCCGGCAGTCCGAGGGTGCGCAGGCAAGCGATCATGATGTGGGCGAAGTCCTGGCAGACGCCTTTGCGCTGGGCCAGCGCCTCGATCGCCGGCGTGCTGATCTCGGTGCTGCCGGCGTCGTATTCGAGATCGCGGTACATGCGCAGCGTCAGGTCCATCGCGGCGTCGAAGGCTGGCCGGCCGGGCGCGAAGCTGGCCCGTGCGTAGGCGGCGAAGTCATCATGGCGCGGCACGTAGCGCGACGGAAAGACGAAATCCGAGGCCGGGTCGTAGCTCGAATCCTTGACGTAGCGGAAGCGCTCGCGCACCTCTTCCCAGGGCAACTCGCGGGCGATCGCCGGCGACAGCACCGGCTGGGCGGTGTCGACCACGCTCTCGGCGGTGACCACCAGCTCCTCGTGGGTGGCTTCGAGCGCGAAGAAGGCGCGGGCGTTGCCGTAGACGTCCGGCGACTCGCCGTGCTGGGCCGGGGTCGGGCTGATCGTCAGCGCGTGGCTCACCAGGCGCTGGGAGGCCGTGTTCATCGGCTTCAGGTGCGCCAGGTGCTGCGCCGTCTCGACCGGCGGCGCGTAGTCGTAGCGGGTGGCGTGGGTGACGTGAAGCAGCATGGACGGGACTTTACTCGCCCCAGGCGGGCCGCTTCAGGCGCCCACGGAACGCAGCGATTCGGAGGTCAGCGTGAAGTAGCGGGTGCCGATGGCATCCGACACATGGTAGGCGGCGGTTTCGCTGGCCGCGAACAGCTGCACCAGCGTCGGGTACTGGGCATCCGGACCGGCCTCGCAAAGCCCTTCGAGGGTCCAGGTGTCGGGGTCGGGCAGGTCGTACGACAGCGCGGTGAGCTTGTCGGGCGCGCTGCCCGCCAGCTTGGCGATGCGCTTGCGCAGGGTGTGCGTGACCCAGGCCAGCGAGCGCGGGTTGTCGCCGTCCTGGACCAGCAGGTCGACCAGGGTGGCGACGTCGCGCCGCTGCTGGTAGCGCGCATGGAAGGTGATGGTGCTGTCGAACAGCGCCACCATCGCCTCGAAGCCGCTGACCTCGTGCACCGAGCCATGCTCGAAGCCGGCGGCCAGCGCACTCGACAGGAAGCCGAGGCGCTCGATGTGGCGGCCGATGGAGAGCAGCCGCCAGGCGTCGTCGCGCGTCATGCGGTCGGTCTGGGCACCGGTCATGGCCGACAGCGAGGTGCTGGCCGATTCGAGCAGGCGCAGCGCGATGCCGGTGGCGTAGCCGCCCTCGGCTTTCTCGCCGGCCTGTTCGGCGCTGCGGCGCAGGAAGTCGGACTCGGCGCGCACGATCTGGTTCCAGTGGTCCTGCGACAGGCGTTCGCGCACCGCGGCGGCCGACTGGCGGATGCAGCGCAGGCTCCAGCCCACGCTGCCCCCGGTGTCGACGTTGCCGAGCTCGGCGATCAGCGCCCGCTCGAAGACGCGCCGCGACTTGGGCAGGCTCGGTACTTCGGGCGGCACCAGCGCATTGCGCTGGGCCAGCTGATGCAGCCAGACCAGCAGGGCTCGCGAGGACTGGTCTTCGCCGCTCAGCAGGTCGAGCGTGAGCCGGGCCAGGCGCACCGCGTTCTCGGCCCGCTCGGTGTAGCGCCCGAGCCAGAACATGTTCTCGGCCGCGCGGCTGGTGACCGGGGCGCGGTGCCGCGCCAGCGAGGCCGGCGTGGCGTGCGGCTGCAGCAGCGTGGTGCGGTCGACCTCGCCGTCGGTGCGCACCCACACGTCGGCGCTGCTGCCGCCGCGCTGCATCGAGGCGATCTGCGCGTCGCGTCCGGCCAGCCGCGCCAGCCCGCCCGGCAGCACGCGCCAGGAGCGCGGACCGTCGCTGACCGCGAACACCCGCAGCAGCACCGAGCGCTGCGCGATGTGGCCGCGGCCGAGGTCCTGGGTCCAGGTCGGCATCTGCGACAGCGGCAGATAGCTCTGCACCGTATGGGCGTCGCCCTGGCGCACGATGCGGCCCGCCCACTCGTCGAGTTCGCGGCGACCCATGTGGCGCCCCAGCACGGCATCGAAGCTGGTGTGGGCGTCGACATCGGGGTAGGTCGCCTTGATGGCGCAGTCGGCCAGCTGCGGCAGCACGGCTTCCATCGCCGCGCGCTCGCCGCACCACCAGGTCGGCAGCGCGGGCAGCTGCAGCTTCTCGCCGATCAGCCGCCGCGCCAGTGCCGGCAGGAAACCCAGCAGCGCCGGCGATTCGAGGAAGGCCGACCCGGGCATGTTGGCCACCAGCACGTTGCCGGCGCGGATCGCCTGCAGCAGGCCCGGCACGCCGAGCGTGGAGTCGGGCCGCAGTTCGAGCGGATCGAGGAATTGGTCGTCGAGCCGCTTGACCAGGCCGTGCACCGGCCGCAGGCCCTGCAGCGTCTTGAGGTAGAGGCGCTGGTCGCGCACCGTGAGGTCGTTGCCCTCGACCAGCGTGATGCCGAGGTAGCGCGCCAGGTAGGCGTGCTCGAAGTAGGTCTCGTTGTAGGGGCCGGGCGTCAGCAGCGCGATGTGCGGCGGCTGGCCGGCCGGGCACATGCGCTGCAGGCCCTCCATCATCGCGTTGTAGGTGGCGGCCAGGCGCTGCACCTGCAGGTTCTCGAAGGCCTGCGGAAACTGGCGTGCGATGGCGAGCCGGTTCTCGAGCAGGTAGCCCAGGCCCGAAGGCGCCTGGGTGCGCTGCGAGACCACCCACCAGTTGCCGTCGGGCCCGCGTGCGAGGTCGAAGGCGGCGATGTGCAGCCAGGTGTCGCCCGGCGGGCGCACGCCGTGCAGCGCCCGCAGGTAGCCCGGATGGCCCTGCACCAGCGCCGGCGGCAGCAGGCCTTCGGCGAGCAGCTGCTGGGGGCCGTAGACGTCGGCCATCACGTGGTCGAGCACCCGCACGCGCTGCTGCACGCCGGCTTCGATCTGGGCCCAGCTGTCCGCCGAGACGATCAGCGGAAAGAGGTCGAGCGACCATGGCCGCTGCGGACCGTCGGCGTCGGCGTAGACGTTGTAGGTGACGCCGTTGTCGCGGATCTGGCGCTCGAGGCTGATCGCGCGCCGCGGCAGGTCGTCGAAGCCGCCCGGACCGAGGTTCTCGAAGAAGCCGCTCCAGGCGGGCGCCAGCGGTGCCTGGTCGCCGGCATCTTCGTCCGCCTGCGCGGGTGGCGTCTCGGGACGGGGGGCAGAGGCGTCGTAGAGCGGCGCCGGCTGCGACGGGACAGCCTGGCGCGCTTCGTCCTCCGGGGTCGCGCCGCCGCGCAATTCGTCGAAATGGCCGGGCGCGGCCGGCGGTGCGAGCGCGGCCGCGAGCGCCGCAGGCGCTTCCAGGGCCTGGGCGTCGAAGAGGGATTCGTTCAGTGGGTCCACGGTGCGCCGATTGTCACACTGCGGTCACGACGACAAGATGCGCTCGCGTGAGAAAAGTCCGAAACGCCGCGCCGCCTCGACATCCGCTCAGCGCCGCAGGTCGAGCGTGAACGGGAACTCGCGGCTGCCGGCCAGCTCGATGGTCGCCGGCGGCGTGCTCATCAGGCCCGGCGTGTGGCCCATGCGCGTGAAGCGCGAGTGGCGCCGGCTCTCGGCCTCGTAGGCGTTGACCGGGAAGGTGTCGTAGTTGCGCCCGCCCGGATGGGCGACGAAGTACTGGCAGCCGCCGAGGGAGCGCTTCATCCAGGTGTCGACGATGTCGAAGGTCAGCGGCGCATGGGCGCCGATGCTCGGATGCAGCGACGACGGCGGGTTCCAGGCCTTGTAGCGCACGCCGGCCACGAACTCGCCGACCGTGCCGGTGGGCTGCAGCGGCAGCACGCGGCCGTTGACCGTGACGACGTGGCGGCTCTCGTTGAGGCCGGTGACGCGCACCTCGATGCGTTCGAGCGACGAGTCGACATAGCGCACGGTGCCGCCGGCCGAGCCTTCCTCGCCCATCACGTGCCACGGTTCGAGGGCATTGCGCAGCGACAGCTCGACGCCCATCGCCTGCACCTGCCCGACCAGCGGGAAGCGGAACTCGAAATGCGGCGCGAACCAGTTCGGGTCGAAGGCGAAGCCGGCCTGCCGCATCTCGCTGATGACATCGTCGAAGTCCATCTTGACGAAGGTCGGCAGCAGGAAGCGGTCGTGCAGCTCGGTGCCCCAGCGCGTGGCCGGCGCCTGGTACGGCGCGTCCCAGAAGCGGGCGATGAAGGCGCGCAGCAGCAGCTGCTGGGCGATGCTCATGCGCGCATGCGGCGGCATCTCGAAGGCGCGCAGCTCGAGCAGGCCCAAGCGGCCGGTGCTGGAATCGGGCGAATAGAGCTTGTCGATGCAGAACTCGCTGCGGTGCGTGTTGCCCGTGACGTCGACCAGGATGTTGCGCAAGGTGCGGTCGACCAGCCAGGCCGGCATGTTCTGGCCGTAGATCTCGCGGTTGCGGGCGATCTCCTTGAGCGCGATCTCGAGTTCGTAGAGCTGGTCGTTGCGGGCTTCGTCGACCCGTGGCGCCTGGCTGGTCGGGCCGATGAACATGCCCGAGAACAGGTAGCTCAGCGACGGATGGTTGTGCCAGTAAAGCAGCAGGCTGGCGAGCAGTTCGGGCCGGCGCAGGAAGGGGCTGTCGGTGGGCACCGCGCCGCCCATCACGAAGTGGTTGCCGCCGCCGGTGCCGGTGTGGCGGCCGTCGGTCATGAACTTTTCGGCCGACAGGCGGGTCTCGAAGGCCGCGTTGTAGAGGAACTCGGTGTGGTCCACGAGCTCGCGCCAGTTGTGCGCAGGGTGGATGTTGACCTCGATCACGCCCGGGTCCGGCGTGACCTGCAGCAGCTTCAGGCGCGGATCGCGCGGCGGCGGGTAGCCTTCCATGACGATCTTCACGCCGAGCTGCTCGGCCGTGGCCTCGATCGCCGCGACCAGGTCGAGGTAGTCCTCGAGCCGTGCCAGCGGCGGCATGAAGACATACAGCACGCCCGACGCGCTGCCGAGCTTCTCGGCCGCCGGGCCGTTGGCGCGGCGCGGGTCGCGGACCTCGACGCAGAGCGCGCTGCGGGTGATCCAGTGCGCCGACTCGCCGCGCCGCGGCTGGCGCGGCGTGGTCGGATCGATGGTTTCGTCCGTCGTGCGGGCAGGGCCGTCGCCCGGCGACTGCATGCGCAGCGCCGCCGGCGCCGCTTCGGGCGCGCCGAAGGCATAGGGCACGGCACCCCGGTCGCCGCTCGCGCCGCTCGGCGCGGGGCCGCTGTAACGGGCGCGGTAGTCGGCGGCACTGGGCAGGCTGCCGAGCGGCGCGGTCGGGTCGCGCTCGACCAGGTAGGGGTAGTCGCCCTTGCTGGTCCAGGGCTGGGAGTCGAGCGGCAACCGGTAGCCCATCGGCGAGTCGCCGGGGATCAGGTACATGCGGTCGTCGCGCAGGAACCAGGGGCCGGTCTTCCAGCCCGGGCCGGCCAGCGCCGGCGCGTCGGGGTCGGCGTTGCCGGCCTCGATCGGCAGCATGTAGCCGATCACCGCATTGAGCTTCTGCGTGAACACCCGTCGCAAGCGGACACGCTCCATCTCGTCGTCGAGCTTGGAGTCGAAGGGATCGACGTTGACCGGCAGCCGGCGTTCGCGCCACAGGTAGTAGTAGACGTCCTCGTAGCCGGGCTGGATGTAGCGCTCGGTGAGGCCCAGGCGATGCGCCAGCACGGTGGTGAAGCGGCGCGCGTCCTCGCTGGTGTAGTGCGTGGGATGGCGCTCGTCGGCGAACAGCTCGGGGTTGTGCCAGAGCGTCTGGCCGTCGGCTCGCCAGTAGATCGACAGCGCCCAGCGCGGCAGCTGCTCGCCCGGGTACCACTTGCCCTGGCCGAAATGCAGGAAGCCGCCCTGGCCGTATTCGGCCCGCAGCTTGTGCACCAGTTCGGTGGCATAGCCGCGCTTGGTCGGGCCGAGTGCGTCGGTGTTCCATTCGGGCGCGTCGCGGTCGCTGGTGGCGACGTAGGTCGGCTCGCCGCCCATCGTGAGCCGTACGTCGCCGGCCTTCAGGCGCTTGTCGACCGCATCGCCCAGGGCCACGATCTCGGTCCATTGCTCGTCGGTGTAGGGCTTGGTGACGCGCGGCGACTCGTAGATGCGCGTGACCTTCATCTCGTGGCCGAACTCGACCTCGGCATCGTCGACCACGCCTTCGATCGGTGCGGCGCTCGAGGGCGTCGGCGTGCAGGCCAGGGGGATGTGGCCTTCGCCGGCCAGCAGACCGGAGGTGGCGTCCAGCCCGACCCAGCCGGCGCCCGGCAGGTAGACCTCGCACCAGGCGTGCAGGTCGGTGAAGTCGACTTCGGTGCCGCTCGGGCCGTCGAGCGCCTTGACGTCGGGCGTGAGCTGGATCAGGTAGCCCGACACGAAGCGCGCGGCCAGCCCGCAGTGGCGCAGCAGCTGCACCAGCAGCCAGCCCGAGTCGCGGCAGGAGCCCGAGGCGTTGGCGAGCGTTTCTTCCGGCGTCTGCACGCCGGGCTCCATGCGGATCAGGTAGTTGACGTCCTGCTGCACCTGCTGGTTCAGGCCGACCAGGAAGTCGATGGTGCGCTGTTCCTTGCGGTCGATTTTCTCGAGGTAGGCCTTGACCAGCGGTGTCGCCTCGTCGGCCACCAGGTAGGGCGCGAGTTCCTGGGCCTGCGACTCGGTGTACTTGAAAGGGAAGTTCTCGGCCTGCGGCTCGAGGAAGAAGTCGAAGGGGTTGTAGACCGCCATCTCGACCACGAGGTCGACCGTGACCTTGAACTCGCGCGTCTTCTCGGGAAACACCAGCCGCGCCTGGTAGTTCGCGAACGGGTCCTGCTGCCAGTTGACGAAATGCTCGGCGGGCTCGACCTGCAGCGAATACGAGATGACGTTGCTGCGGCAATGCGGCGCCGGGCGCAGCCGGACCACCTGGGGGCCGAGTTGCACCGGACGGTCGTACTTGTAGTGGGTGACGTGGTGGAGTGCGGCGTGGATGGACATTGTTTCTCGGTGCGTCGAGGGTGCCTCGGAGTGAGACGCATACTAGCCGACACAGAAAGCAATTTGCGCGCCAAAGAAGTGCGCAGGGAGTGAATTGCACATGAAGTCTGGAGTCGGATCTTGAGGGCCGGCCGGGAGCGGCACGCCCTGGCCGCCTTCGCCGCGATGGCGGGGTCGGTGCTGGGCGCTGCGCTGCAGCTGCAGCAGGGCGCGTTGTGGCATGGCGCTGTCTATGCCGGGCTGCTCGGCGTCGGGGTGGCCGGATGGTTCGCGCTGCGCGGGCAGAGCCGATGGCTGCCGGCCGGGCTGCAACTGTCGATGGCCCTGTGGGTCGGTGCGATGGCGGGGGGCGGCCTGGCGGGCTGGCGCGCGGTGGCGTACGCGGCTGGTGCCCTGCCTGCGGCGGTCGAGGGTCGCGACCTGTGGGTCGAGGGGCGGGTCGCGGGCATGCCCCAGCATGGCGCGGGCGTGACGCGGTTCACCTTCGAGGTGGCGTCGGCGCGCTGGGTCGCCGGATCGATGGACGGCGAAGAAGCGCCGCGCGTGCCGGCGCGGATTTCGCTCGCCTGGTACGCGCAGGGCGGTGGCCTGTGGGGCCGGTCCGAAACCGACGCGGCACCGTCGGCGGCCCCGGCCGCGTCGGTCCGCGCGGGCGAGCGCTGGCGCCTGGCGGTCCGGCTCAGGGCACCGCACGGCAGCCTGAACCCCCACGGCTTCGATCGCGAGCTGTGGATGTGGGAGCGGGGCGAGCGGGCCGGCGGCCAGGTCCGCAACGGCGTCCGCGATCCGCAGCCCGAACGGCTGGCATCGACCTGGCGCCATCCCGTGGAGCGCCTGCGCGAGGCGGTGCGCGACGCCATCTTCGAGCAGGTCGACGAGCCACGCCATGCCGGCGTGATCGCGGCGCTGGTCACCGGCGACCAGAACGCCATCGAGCGCAGCGACTGGGATGTCTTCCGCGCCACTGGCGTGGCCCACCTGGTGTCGATCTCGGGGCTCCACATCACGATGTTCGCCTGGCTCGCCACGTTGGGCGTCGGCGCCCTGTGGCGCCGCAGTGCGGGCCTGATGCTGCGCTGGCCGGCGCCGCATGCCGCCCTGGTCGGCGGCGTGCTGCTCGCCACCCTCTACGCGGTGTTCAGCGGCTGGGGCGTGCCTTCGCAGCGCACGGTGCTGATGCTCGCGGCCATCGGGGTCCTGCGTCTCGCGGGCCGGCGCTGGCCCTGGCCCTTCGTCTGGCTGCTGGCCTGCGCGGTGGTGGTCGCGGCCGACCCCTGGGCCCTGATGCAGGCCGGTTTCTGGCTCAGTTTCGTCGCCGTCGGCGTGCTGTTCGCGGCCGACGGCGCGGCGGCCGGCGACGCGCCCTCGGGCATCGGTGCCCGCCTGCTGCGCATGCTGCGCGAACAGTGGGTCGTGACGCTGGCGTTGACGCCGCTCACATTGCTCCTGTTCCAGCAGGTCTCGGTCGTCGGCCTGCTGGCGAATGCGATCGCGATCCCCTGGGTCACGCTGGTGGTGACGCCACTGGCGATGCTGGGCGTCGTCGTGCCTTCGCTCTGGCACCTGGCCGCCGGGTCGGTCCAGGCGCTGCTGGCCGTGCTGGAGTGGCTGGCCGGCCTGCCGTTCGCGACCCTGTCGATGGCGGCGCCGCCGCTCTGGACCGCCATCGCCGGCGTGACCGGCGGCGTCCTGCTGGCGATGCGGCTGCCCTGGTCGATGCGCATGCTGGGGCTGCCGCTGCTCCTGCCGGCCCTGGTGTGGCAGGCGCCGCGCCCGGCGGCGGGAGAGTTCGAACTGCTGGCCGCCGACATCGGGCAGGGCAATGCGGTGCTGGTGCGCACCGCCTCGCACAGCCTGCTCTACGACACGGGCCCGCGCTACAGCCTCGAAAGCGATGCCGGGCAGCGGGTGCTGGTGCCGCTGCTGCGCGCGCTTGGCGAGCGGCTCGATGCGGTGGTGGTGAGCCACCGCGACAGCGACCACAGCGGCGGTGCCGCCGCGGTGCTCGCTGCGCAGCCGCAGTCGACGCTGCTGAGCTCGATCGAGCCCGGGCATTCGCTGCAGGCGGTGCGTGCCGCGCAGCGCTGCGAGGCCGGCCAGCGCTGGACCTGGGACGGCGTGGATTTCGAAGTACTGCATCCCCGGGCCGACGACTACACCGTGTTCGCGCCGCCGAAGCCGAACGCCATCTCGTGCGTGCTGCGCATCGGCAACGGCCGGGTCGCCGCCCTGCTGGCGGGCGACATCGAGCGACTGCAGGAGGCGGCGCTGGTGGCGCGCACGCCCGGGCTGCGTGCCGACCTGCTGCTGGTCCCTCACCATGGCAGCAAGACCTCGTCGAGCGGGCTGCTGCTCGACGCCGTGCAGCCGCGCATCGCGCTGGTCCAGGCCGGCTGGCGCAATCGCTTCGGGCATCCGGCCGGGGAGGTGGTGGCGCGCTACCGGGCGCGGGATATCTCGCTGGTGGAGTCGGCGCGCTGCGGTGCCGCCACCTGGGCGAGCAGTGCCCCGGAACAGCTCCGGTGCGAGCGTGTGCAGGGTCGGCGCTACTGGCATCACCTTCCGCCCTGAACGCCCCACGGGCGCAAATTCCATCATTCGCCGCCCGGGTTTGGCCTTGAACTTGCTAAGCTATGGCCAAGGAGATTGGTCGTCCCATGCACAAATTCGATGAGATGTACGAACAGCTGCCCTACAACGGCGCGGCGGTCCGGAGCCACTACAAGCGTTACGACCAATGGCTCGCCAGGCAACCCGGCGAGGTGATGCGGTCGCGGCGCGAGGAAGCCGAATTGATCTTTCGGCGGGTGGGCATCACCTTTGCCGTCTATGGCGCGAAGGACGAGGACGGCTCGGGCACCGAGCGCCTGATCCCGTTCGACCTGCTGCCGCGGATCATCCCGGCGCACGAATGGGCCTCGATGGAAAAAGGACTGGTCCAGCGGGTCACGGCGCTGAACCGCTTCATCCACGACGTCTATCACGGGCAGGAGATCATCAAGGCCGGCGTGATCCCCGCCGAGCAGATCCTGAACAACGCCCAGTACCGGCCCGAAATGGTGGGCGTCAAGGTACCGAACGACATCTATTCGCACATCTCGGGCATCGACATCGTGCGCGCCCCCGATGCCCAGGGCAACGGCGAATACTACGTGCTCGAGGACAACCTGCGCGTTCCCAGCGGCGTGAGCTACATGCTCGAGAACCGCAAGATGATGATGCGGCTGTTCCCCGAGCTGTTCAGCCAGAATCGGATCGCGCCGGTCGCGCACTATCCCGACCTGCTGCTCGAGACCCTGCGCGCCTCGGCGCCGCCGGCCACCGCCGAGCCGACGGTGGTGGTGCTGACGCCCGGCATGTACAACAGCGCCTACTTCGAGCACGCCTTCCTGGCCCAGCAGATGGGCGTCGAGCTGGTCGAGGGGCAGGACCTGTTCGTCAAGGACGACTTCGTCTACATGCGCACCACGCGCGGCCCGCGCCGGGTCGACGTGATCTACCGCCGGGTCGACGACGACTTCCTCGACCCCGAGGTGTTCCGCCCGACCTCCACCCTCGGCTGCGCCGGCCTGATGCAGGCCTACCGCGAAGGCAACGTCGTGATCTGCAACGCGGTCGGCACCGGCGTGGCGGACGACAAGTCGATCTACCCCTACGTGCCGAAGATGATCGAGTTCTATCTCGGCGAGAAGCCGATCCTGAAGAACGTGCCGACCTACATGTGCCGCAACAAGGACGAGCTTGCCTACACGCTGGACAACATGAAGGACCTGGTGGTCAAGGAGGTGCACGGCGCCGGCGGCTACGGCATGCTGATCGGCCCGGCCGCGACCCAGGCCGAGATCGAGGACTTCAAGAAGGCCGTGCTCGCCAAGCCCGACGGCTACATCGCGCAGCCGACCTTGAGCCTGTCGACCTCGCCGACCTTCGTCGACGCCGGCATCGCGCCGCGCCACATCGACCTGCGGCCCTTCGTGCTGTCGGGCAAGGAGGTCCAGATGGTGCCCGGCGGCCTCACGCGCGTGGCGCTCAAGGAGGGTTCGCTGGTGGTCAACTCGTCGCAGGGCGGCGGCACCAAGGACACCTGGATCCTCGAGGCCGATCGCAGCGCCCGGCCGCGCGCGCCGGCGCAGTCGCAAAGCCAGTCATGATCATAAGAAGAGAGCACACGGAAGCACACCCATGATGTTGTCACGCACCGCCGATCACCTCTACTGGATGTCGCGCTACACCGAGCGGGCCGAGAACACCGCGCGCATGCTCGACGTCAACTACCAGACCTCGATGCTGCCGCAGTCGGCCGAGGTCGCGCAGTACGGCTGGCAGGGCCTGCTGTCGATCAGCGAGCTGCTGCCGCTCTACAACGAGGAGCACCAGGGATTCAAGCCCGACGAGGTGATGGAGTTCATGGTCAAGGACGAGTCGAACCCGTCGTCGATCCTGTCCTGCCTGCGCGCCGCGCGCGAGAACGCGCGGGCCGTGCGCGGCTCGCTGCCGACCGAAGCCTGGGAGACCCAGAACACGACCTGGCTGGAAGTCAACCGGATGCTGCGCGCGGGCGATTTCGAGCGCGACCCGGGCCAGTTCTTCGAGTGGGTCAAATTCCGCTCGCACCTGTCGCGCGGCGTGACGCTGGGCACCATGCTGCAGGACGAGGCCTTCTACTTCTCGCGCCTGGGCACCTTCCTCGAACGGGCCGACAACACGGCGCGGCTGGTCGACGTCAAGTTCCATGCGCTCAACAGCGAGTTCTTCGGCACCGCCACCGAGGAGGACCAAGAGTACGACTTCTATCACTGGAGCGCGATCCTGCGCAGCGTCTCGGCCTTCGAGGTCTATCGCAAGGTGTACCGCGACGTGATCAAGCCCGAGCGCGTGGCCGAGCTCCTGATCCTGCGCGCCGACATGCCGCGCTCGCTGCACGCCAGCCTGCGCGAGGTGGTGAGCAACCTCGACATGGTCAAGAACGAGCAGAGCGCCGAAACGCAGCGCCGCGCCGGCAAGCTGCTGGCCGACCTGCAGTACGCGCGGGTCGACGAGATTCTCGCGACCGGGCTGCATGCCTACCTGACGCAGTTCCTCGACCGGGTGAACGAGCTGGGGTGGCGGATCAGCCAGGACTTTCTGGTGCCGGGGCACTGAGGCAGCCGCCCGCCCTCACACCAGCGTCGCCCTCCGCACCGCCAGCTCCCACCGCCCCATCGCCTCCTCGGCCTTGGCGCGGCTCAGGGTCGGCATGAAGCGCCGCTCGACCCGCCACAGCTTCGACAGCTGTCCGACGTCGGCATAGACCCCGGTCGACAGCCCCGCGAGATAGGCGGCCCCGAGGGCCGTGGTCTCGGTCACCTCGGGCCGCACCACCGGAATCCCCAGCAGGTCGGCCTGGAACTGCATCAGCAAGTCGTTGACGCAGGCCCCGCCGTCCACCCGCAGCTCCGCCACCGGCATGCCGCCCGCGGCGACCGCGTCGCGGCTCATGGCCTGCAGCAGCGCGGCGCTCTGGTAGGCGATGCTCTCCAGCGCCGCGCGCGCGATGTGGGCGACCGTGGTGCCGCGGGTCAGGCCGGTGATGGTGCCGCGCGCGTCGGCGTCCCAGTAGGGCGCGCCGAGCCCGGTGAAGGCCGGCACCATCATCACGCCGCCGGCATCGGGCACGCTCTCGGCCAGCGCCTGCACCTGGGCGCTGCCCTGGATCGCCTTGAGGCCGTCGCGCAGCCATTGCACCACCGCGCCGCCGACGAAGACGCTGCCCTCCATCGCGAACTGCGGCGTCGCACTGGTCTGCGCCGCGCTGGTCACCAGCAGGCCGTTGTGCGAGGGCTGGAAGGCGCCGCCCGTGTGCATCAGCATGAAGCAGCCGGTGCCGTAGGTGTTCTTGGCCATGCCGGCGTCGAAGCAGGCCTGGCCGAAGAGGGCGCTCTGCTGGTCCCCCGCGACACCGCCGATCGGCAGGCTGCGCCCGAGCAGGGCGGCGTCGATGTCGGCGAAATGCGCACTCGACGGCTTGACCTCGGGCATCAGCGAGGCCGGGATGTCGAGCGCCTTCAGCAGCTCGGCATCCCATTGGTTGGCGTGGACGTTGAACAGCATCGTGCGCGAGGCATTGCTGACGTCGGTCACGTGCACCTTGCCGCTGGTCAGCTGCCACATGAGCCAGCTGTCGACCGTGCCGAAGGCCAGCTCCCCGCGCCCGGCCGCGGCGCGCGCGCCCGGCACGTTGTCGAGCAGCCAGCGCAGCTTGGTGCCCGAGAAGTAGGCGTCGATCACCAGGCCGGTCTTCTCGCGGATCGCGTCGGCCATGCCGTCGGCGCGCAGCTGGGCGCACAGCGGCTCGGCGCGACGGTCCTGCCAGACGATCGCGTGATGCACCGGCTGGCCGGTCTTGCGGTCCCACAGCAGCGTGGTCTCGCGCTGGTTCGTGATGCCGACGGCATGGATGTCGGCGGGCTGCAGCCCGGCCTTGTCCAGCACCTCGCGTGCGGTGGCGAGCTGGCCGTTCCAGATCTCCATCGGATCGTGCTCGACCCAGCCGGGACGCGGGTAGATCTGGGTCAGCTCGCGCTGCGCGATGGCGACGATGCGGCCTTCGGCATCGAACACGATGCTGCGTGAACTGGAGGTGCCCTGGTCGAGGGCCAGCAGGTAGGTCATGGCAAGAATCCTTCAGGTGTCGCGCGCGATCTCGCAGCGTACCTGGGCGCGCTCCAGCAGTTCGGGAAAAGGCGGCGGCGGCTCGGCATCGGTGAACAGGCAATCGATCTGCGACAGCTTCGCCAGCTCGATCATCGCCGGCCGGTTGAACTTGCTGGCGTCGGCCGCCAGCCAGACTTCGCGCGCCTGGGCGATGATGGTCTGCGCCACCTTCACCTCGCGCAGGTCGAAGTCGCGCAAGGTGCCGTCGTCCTCGATGCTCGAGACGCCGATCAGCGCGATGTCGACCTTGAACTGGCGGATGAAGTCGACCGTCGCCTCGCCCACGATGGCGCGGTCGCGCAGCCGCACCGAGCCGCCCGCCACGATCACCTCGCAGGCCGGGTTGTCGCTCAGGATGCTGGCCACGTTGAGGTTGTTGGTGATCACCCGCAGGCCGGTGTGGCGCAGCAGCGCCTTGGCGATCGCCTCGGTGGTGGTGCCGATGTTGAGGATCAGCGAGCAGTCGTTGGGCACCCGGGCCGCCACCGCGCGTGCGATCCGCGCCTTGCCTTCGGCGTGCAGCGTCTCGCGCTGCTGGTAGCCGATGTTCTCGGTGGTCGAGCTTGGCACCCGCACGCCGCCGTGGAAACGCGCCAGCAGGCCTTCGTCGGCCAGCCGCTGGACGTCGCGGCGCACCGTCTGGAGCGTGACGCCGAGCATGTCGGCGAGCTGCTCGACCGTGATCGAGCCGCGCGAGCGCACGGTGTTGAGAAGCTTGAGCTGGCGCGGGTTGGAATTCACGGGGAAAAGGGGAAGCGGCGCGTTCTACTTTAGAACGAACAAAAACGAATGGACTTTAGGGTTAACGACTAGGAAAATCGCGTCGTAAGGAACCAAAATGAAAAGATTCGAAAGCGAAAAGCCCCTTGATCGTGAACTAAGTCACATCGGATCGGAACCTATCGCCGTGAGCGCCACCGCCTCGCCACCGACCCCGCCGGCCACCGACTGCGACGTGCTCATCGTCGGCGGCGGCATCAACGGCTGCGGCATCGCGCGCGACCTCGCGGGCCGCGGCTGGCGCGTGCTGCTGTGCGAGAAGGATGACCTCGCGGCCCACACCTCGTCCTCGTCGACCAAGCTGATCCATGGCGGCCTGCGCTATCTCGAGTACTACGAGTTCTCCCTGGTGCGCAAGGCGCTGCAGGAGCGCGAGGTGCTGCTCAAGAGCGCGCCGCACATCATGTGGCCGCTGCGCTTCGTGATGCCGCACGACCCTTCCATGCGGCCGGCCTGGATGATCCGCATCGGCCTGTTCCTCTACGACCACCTGGCCAAGCGCGAAGTGCTGCCGGGCTCGCGCACCGTCGACCTGGGCCGCCACGAGGCCGGTGCGGCGCTCAAGCCCGCGTTCAAGCGCGGCTTCGTCTATTCGGATGGCTGGGTCGACGATGCGCGCCTGGTGGTGCTGAACGCGCTCGACGCCCGCGCCCGCGGCGCCGAGGTGCTGACCCGCACCCGCTGCGCGAGCGCGCAGCGCAGTGCCGACGGCTGGACCGCGGTGCTCGAGGGTCCCGACGGCCGGCGCACCGTGCGTGCCCGCGCCGTGGTGAACGCCGCCGGCCCCTGGGCCGAGGCCTTCCTGCGCGGCGTGGCGCATTCGGCGCAGGGCGAGGCGCTGGCGACGCGGCACCTGCGGCTGGTCAAGGGCAGTCACATCGTGGTGCCGCGCGTCTTCGGCCACGACCACGCCTACATCTTCCAGAACCCCGACAAGCGGATCATCTTCGCGATTCCCTACCAGGACGACTTCACGCTGATCGGCACCACCGACATCGAGCTGCAAGGCGACGATCCGGGCGCGGCGCGCATCGGCTCCGACGAGATCGATTACCTGTGCGAGCAGGCCAGCCGCTATTTCGCGCAGCCCGTGAAGCCGTCGGACGTGGTCTGGACCTATTCCGGCGTGCGGCCGCTGCTCGACGACGCCTCGGGCGACCCCGCGGCCGTGACGCGCGACTACATGCTCGAGTCGAACACCGCGGCGGCGCCGCTGCTCTCGGTCTGGGGCGGAAAGATCACCACCTTCCGCAAGCTGGCCGAGGACGCCGCCGACGAGGTCGGGCGGATGTTGGGCGAGACGCGCGCAGCCTGGACCGACGGCGCCTTCATGGCGGGCGGCGACCTCGCCGACTGGATCGGCGCCACCACCCGCAGCACGCGCCCCGACGACGACTTCGAACGCTTCGTGGCCGCCGTGCAGGTGCGGCACCCCTGGCTCGAGCCCGCGCTGGCGCACCGCCTGGCACGGGCCTACGGCGCCCGGATCTCCGAAGTGCTGGGCGACGCCGCGTCGATGGCCGAGCTCGGGCCGGCCGTGGCCCCCGGCCTGCACGAACGCGAGCTGCACTACCTGCAAGACCAGGAGTGGGCCTGCAGCGGCGACGACGTGCTCTGGCGCCGTTCGAAGCTCGGCCTGCGCTTCACGCCGCAGCAGCGCGACCAGGTGGGCGCCTGGATGCAGCATCACGCCCGCTCGAAGGAAGGAGCCCCATGCAGCTGAGCCTCGAACGCGTCACCAAGAAGTCGGGTCCGCAGACCTGGCTCTACCCGCAGAGCATCGCGCCCCACAGCGGCGCGGTGACGGTGCTGCTGGGCGCGACGCAGGCCGGCAAGACCAGCCTGATGCGCCTGATGGCCGGGCTCGACGCGCCGACCGAAGGCAAGGTCCTGGTCGACGGGCAGGACGTGACCGGCGTGCCGGTGCGCCAGCGCAACGTGGCGATGGTCTACCAGCAATTCATCAACTACCCGTCGCTCAGGGTGGCCGACAACATCGGCTCGCCGCTCAAGCTGCGCGGCGAGAAGAACGTCGAGGCGCGGGTGCGCGAACTGGCCGACAAGCTGCACATCGGCATGTTCCTCGACCGCTATCCGGCCGAGCTGTCGGGCGGCCAGCAGCAGCGCGTGGCGCTGGCCCGCGCACTGGCCAAGAACGCGCCGCTGATGCTGCTCGACGAGCCCCTGGTCAACCTCGACTACAAGCTGCGCGAGGGCCTGCGCGAAGAACTCACGCAGCTCTTCGCGAGCGGCGATTCCACCGTCATCTACGCCACCACCGAGCCCGGCGAGGCGCTGCTGCTCGGCGGCTACACGGCCGTGATGGATGCCGGCGAGCTGCTGCAGTACGGCCCGACCGCCGAGGTCTTCCACGCGCCGCAATCGCTGCGGGTGGCGCGCGCCTTCAGTGATCCGCCGATGAACCTGATGGCCGGCCGCGTGGTCGCCGAAGGCGTCCAGATCGAGGGCGGCCCGCTGCTGCCGCTCGCGCTGCCGGCCGGTGTCGACGGCGCGGTCACGGTCGGCGTGCGCGCCAGCGCGCTCGACGTGCAGGCGGGCGAGGGCGGCATCGCGCTGCCGGGCAAGGTCGAGCTGGCCGAGATCTCGGGCTCCGACACCTTCGTCCACGTCGAGACCCTGGTGGGCGAACTGGTCGCGCAGCTGACCGGAGTGCACCGCTTCGATCTCGGTGCCGCCGTCACGCTGTACTTCCACGCGCCGCAAGCCTATGTGTTCGACGACGGCGAGCGGCTCGTCGTGGCGCCCGACTGGCGCCGCCCGAAAGGCTGACATGGCACGCATCGATCTCGACCTCGCCCATGCCTACCGCGCGAATCCCACGCAGGACAGCGATTACGCGCTGCTGCCGCTGCGGATGAGCTTCCGCGACGGCGGCGCCTATGCCCTGCTCGGGCCTTCGGGCTGCGGCAAGACCACGATGCTCAACATCATCTCGGGCCTGCTGGCGCCGTCGAAGGGCAGCGTCAAGTTCAACGGCCGCGACGTGACGCTCGAGACCCCGCAGCAGCGCAACATCGCCCAGGTGTTCCAGTTCCCGGTGATCTACGACACCATGACCGTGGCGCAGAACCTGGCCTTCCCGCTGCGCAACCGCAACGTGCCGGCCGAGCAGATCCGCAAGCGGGTCGGCGAGATCGCCGAGATGCTCGACATGAGCGGCCAGCTCAACCAGCGCGCGGCCGGCCTCGCCGCCGATGCCAAGCAGAAGATCTCGCTCGGCCGCGGGCTGGTGCGCAGCGACGTCTCGGCGGTGCTCTTCGACGAACCTCTGACCGTGATCGATCCGCACCTCAAGTGGCAGCTCCGGCGCAAGCTCAAGCAGATCCACCGCGAGCTCAAGCTGACGCTGATCTACGTCACGCACGACCAGGTCGAGGCGCTCACCTTCGCCGAGGAAGTGGTGGTGATGACGCGCGGCAAGGCGGTGCAGATCGGCAGCGCCGAGGCCCTGTTCGAGCGCCCGGCCCACACCTTCGTCGGCCATTTCATCGGCTCGCCCGGCATGAACTTCCTGCCGGTGATCAGCACGGGCGGCATGCTCGACATCGCGGGCACGCGGCTGGCCGCGACGCGCGAATTGCCGGAAGGCGCGCTCAAGCTGGGCATCCGGCCCGAGTACGTCGCGCTGGCCGAGCCCAGCGCGCCGGGCGCCGTGCCCGCGACGCTGACGCAGCTGCAGGACGTGGGCACCCACCTGATGCTGACCGCGCAGGTCAACGGCAGTGCCCTGAAGGCCAGGCTCGCCTCCGAGGCCGTGGTGCCCGCGACCGGCGCCACAGTGTGGTTGAAGGTGCTCGGCGCCAAGAGCTGCTTCTATCGAGACGAGGAGCTGGTGGCATGAACGGATCCAACAAGCCCCTCAACCAGAAGGCCTGGTGGCTGGTGCTGCCGGTGCTGCTGTGCGTCGCCTTCTCCGCCATCGTGCCGCTGATGACGGTCGTCAACTACTCGGTGCAGGACATCATCTCGCCCGAGCGGCGCGTGTTCGTCGGCACCGAGTGGTTCGCCGCCGTGATGCGTGACGACGAGCTGCACGCGGCGCTCTGGCGGCAGCTCGGGTTCTCGATCGCGGTGCTGGTGGTCGAGATACCGCTGGGCATCCTGCTCGCGCTGTCGATGCCGGCCACCGGCTGGAAGGCCTCCGCCGTGCTCGTGATCGTCGCGCTCTCGCTGCTGATCCCGTGGAACGTGGTCGGCACCATCTGGCAGATCTTCGGTCGGGCCGACATCGGCCTGTTCGGCTACACGCTGCAGAAGATGGGCATCGACTACAGCTACACCGGCAATGCCAGGGATGCCTGGCTCACCGTGCTGCTGATGGACGTCTGGCACTGGACGCCGCTGGTCGCGCTGCTGTGCTTCGCGGGCCTGCGCTCGATCCCCGATGCCTACTACCAGGCGGCGCGGATCGACGGCGCCAGCAAGTTCGCGGTGTTCCGCTTCATCCAGCTGCCGAAGATGCGCGGCGTGCTGGTGATCGCCGTGCTGCTGCGCTTCATGGACAGCTTCATGATCTACACCGAGCCCTTCGTCCTCACCGGCGGCGGGCCCGGCAATGCCACCACCTTCCTGAGCCAGTACCTCACGCAGAAGGCCGTCGGCCAGTTCGACCTGGGCCCGGCGGCGGCGTTCTCGCTGATCTATTTCCTGATCATCCTGCTGCTGTGCTTCGTGCTCTACAACTGGATGCTGCGCGTCGGCACGCTGGACGTCGAGGAGGAAAAATGAACGAAGACCGCTTCCAGAAGCGCACCCTGTTCATGGTGCTGTACCTCGTCTTCGCGCTGTTGCCCATCTACTGGATGGTCAACATGAGCTTCAAGACCAACGAGGAAATCCTGTCGAGCTTCTCGTTCTTTCCGCAGCAGCTCACCTGGGAGAACTACCGGCGCATCTTCACCGACGAGTCGTGGTACTCGGGCTACATCAACAGCCTGATCTACGTCGGCATCAACACCGTCATCTCGCTCACGGTGGCGCTGCCGGCCGCCTATGCGTTCTCGCGCTATTCCTTCCTTGGTGACAAGCATGTCTTCTTCTGGCTGCTGACCAACCGCATGACGCCGCCGGCCGTGTTCCTGCTGCCGTTCTTCCAGCTCTACTCGACGGTCGGCCTGATGGACACCCACCTGGGCGTGGCGCTGGCGCACCTGTTGTTCAACGTGCCGCTGGCGGTCTGGATCCTCGAGGGCTTCATGAGCGGCATCCCGCGCGAGATCGACGAGACGGCCTACATCGACGGCTACTCGTTCCCGCGCTTCTTCCTCACCATCTTCCTGCCGCTGATCAAGGCCGGCGTCGGCGTCGCGGCCTTCTTCTGCTTCATGTTCAGCTGGGTCGAACTGCTGCTGGCGCGCACCCTGACCAGCGTGAACGCGAAACCCATCGTCGCGACCATGACGCGCACCGTGAGCGCCTCGGGCATGGACTGGGCCACGCTGGCGGCGGCCGGCGTGCTGACCATCGTGCCGGGCGCGATCGTGATCTGGTTCGTGCGGCATTACATCGCCAAGGGCTTCGCGATGGGCCGCGTCTGAGAGTCGAGGAGCACACCATGTTCGAATGGATGGTCTGGACCACGCCGGTGGCGATCTTCTTCAGCTGCATCGCGTTGATGCTGGTCGGCATGACCGTGTGGGAGCTCAAGTCGCCCACCACCTTGCGCCGCGGCTGGCTGCCGCTGGAGACCACGCGCGGCGACCGGCTCTTCATCGGCCTCCTGATCGCGGCCTACATCAATCTGATCTTCATCGGCATTGCCGGCAGGCTCCAGGAGTGGATGAGCCTGGAGGCCGAGCCGTCGATCTGGATCAGCTTCGTCATTTCAATGGGCGTGCTCGCGCTGGTGATGCGCAAGGGCTGAACCCACCTTTTCCACGGACCGGCTCTTTCGCTTTCCCGGAGCCGGATCTGCAAGAAGCGGGAAGCGCCATCGAGGAGACAAGCATGAAGATTCGCTACACAGCGTTGGCAGCGGCGGCGGCGGCTTTCGCCCTGCAGAGCGCCTGGGCCGGGGAGGCGGAGGCGAAGAAATGGATCGACAGCGAATTCCAGCCGTCGAGCCTCAACAAGGAGCAGCAGGCGGCAGAGATGAAGTGGTTCATCGACACCGCCAAGAAGCTGCAGGACAAGGGCGTCAAGGAAATCGCGGTGGTGTCCGAGACCATCACCACCCACGAGTACGAATCGAAGACGCTCGCCAAGGCCTTCGAGGAGATCACCGGCATCAAGGTCAAGCACGACATCATCCAGGAAGGCGACGTGGTCGAGAAGCTGCAGACCTCCATGCAGTCGGGCAAGTCGATCTATGACGGCTGGATTTCCGACTCCGACCTGATCGGCACGCACTACCGCTACGGCAAGATCATGTCGCTGACCGACTACATGGCCGGCGCCGGCAAGGAATGGACCAACCCCGGCCTGGACGTCAAGGACTTCATCGGCACCAGCTTCACGACCGCGCCCGACGGCCAGCTCTACCAGCTGCCCGACCAGCAATTCGCCAACCTCTACTGGTTCCGCGCCGACCTATTTGCGCGCCAGGACCTCAAGGACAAGTTCAAGGCCAAGTACGGCTACGATCTCGGCGTGCCCCTCAACTGGAGCGCCTACGAGGACATCGCGGAGTTCTTCACGGTCGACGTCAAGAACATCGACGGCAAGCCGATCTACGGCCACATGGACTACGGCAAGAAGGACCCGTCGCTGGGCTGGCGCTTCACCGATGCCTGGCTGTCGATGGCCGGCACGGCCGACAAGGGCATCCCGAACGGCATGCCGGTCGACGAATGGGGCATCAAGGTCGCAGCCGACAAGTGCACGCCGGTCGGCGCCACGGTGGCGCGCGGCGGCGCCACCAATTCGCCGGCGGCGGTCTATGCGCTGACCAAGTACATCGACTGGATGAAGAAGTACGCGCCCAAGGAAGCGACTGGCATGACCTTCGGCGAGGCCGGGCCGGTGCCGGCGCAGGGGCAGATCGCGCAGCAGATCTTCTGGTACACGGCCTTCACGGCCGACATGACCAAGGCCGGGCTGCCGGTGGTCAACGCCGACGGCTCGCCCAAGTGGCGCATGGCCCCCGGGCCGAACGGGCCCTACTGGAAGCAGGGCATGCAGAACGGCTACCAGGACGTCGGCTCGTGGACCTTCTTCAAGAGCCACGACCCCAACAAGACCGCGGCTGCCTGGCTCTATGCGCAGTTCGTGACGTCCAAGACGGTCTCGGCGAAGAAGAGCGTGGTCGGCCTGACCTTCATCCGCGAGAGCGACATCCAGCATGAGTACTTCACGCAGAACGCCAACAAGTACGGCGGCCTGATCGAGTTCTATCGGAGCCCGGCGCGCGTGGCCTGGACGCCGACCGGCACCAACGTGCCCGACTACCCGAAGCTCGCGCAGCTGTGGTGGAAGAACGTGGCCGAGGCCGTGACCGGCGAGAAGACACCGCAGAAGGCGATGGACACGCTGGCCGAGGAGATGGACAACGTCATGGGCCGCCTGGAGCGCGCGGGCATGGCCAAGTGCGCGCCCAAGCTGGCGCCGAAGGGCGATCCGGCCAAGATGCTCAGCGACGAGCATGCGCCGTGGAAGAAGCTGGCGAACGAGAAGCCGAAGGGCGAGACCATCGACTACTCGAAGCTGCTGACGGCGTGGAAGGAGGGCAAGGTACGCTGAGGCAAGCAGCAGGGCGGCGCGCGGGGCCGGGCATCGCCGCGCGCGCCCCGTGGTTCTCGCACCTGCGGCTAATATCTTCGAGTCGAAACCCTCCGATCCTTTCGAGCCACCATGAAAATCACCGTCGAAACCACGGTTGCCGCGCCGATCCATGATGTCTGGCGCGCCTACACCACCCCCGAGGACATCATTCAGTGGAACGCCGCGTCCGACGACTGGCACACCACGGCGGCGACAGTGGACCTGCGGGTGGGCGGTGCCTTCTCGTCGCGCATGGAGGCCAAGAACGGCAGCATGGGATTCGATTTCGCCGGCACCTACACCGAGATCGTGCCCCAGGCCCTGATCGCCTATGCCTTCGGCGACCGGACCGGGCGGGTCGAATTCACCGAGGGTCCCGATGGCGTCAGGGTGCGCGTCACCTTCGACGGCGAGGACCAGTATCCGGTCGAGCAGCAGCGCCAGGGCTGGCAAGCCATCCTCGAGCGCTTCGCACGGCATGTCGAGGCCATGCGATAGATGGTGTCGGCCAGGAAGAGCGCGGAATCGGCCGGACTGAAGGCCGCGCTGGACTATGTGCCCCGGTGGCTCGGCTTCCAGCTCGAACGCTACCGGCAACCCGGGTGCTCGGTCGCGATCGCCCGGGGCCAGAAGGTGGTCGCCGAAATCGCGCTGGGCGTCGCGGACATGCGCACCGGTAAGCCGCTCACGCCCAGGCACCGCTTTCGGATCGCGTCGCATTCGAAGAGCTTCACGGCCAGCGGCGTGATGCTGCTGCGCGAGCAGGGCAAGCTCGGCCTCGACGATCCCATCGGCCGCCACGTGGGTGGCCTGCACAAGGAGCTCGCGAAGGCCCGCATCGGCGAGCTGCTGTCCCATGGTGCCGGCGTCGTGCGCGACGGTGCGGACGGCGGCCAGTTCCTGGACCGGCGGCCATTTCTTTCGCGCGCCGAACTGCGCGACGAGCTCTCCAGGAAGCAGCCGCTCGCGCCGGGCCTGCAGCTGAAGTACTCGAACCATGGCTACGGCCTGCTCGGCCTGATGATCGAGGAGATCAGCGGTACCGAATACCCGGCCTGGATCACGCGCCACGTGATCGAGGCCGCAGGCTTGAAGGAGACGGTGCCCGACATGCCCCAGTTGCCCAGGTCGGCGCCCCTGGCCATGGGCCACAGCGGCGAGTTTCCCTTCGGGCAGCGCCTGATCGTGCCGGGCGACAACGTCTGCCACGCGATCGCCCCGGCGGGCGGCTTCGTTTCGACCGCCTCGGACGTGGCGCGCTTCTTCGCGCAGCTGGCGCCGGACAGCGAGGAGAGCATCCTCTCGCCGGCCAGCCGGCGCGAGATGATGCAGCGCCGCTGGCGCGACGACTGCAACAGCATGGAGGCTTACTACGGCTACGGCACGATGATGAACGAGCGCGGCCCGAAAGAGTGGTTCGGCCACACGGGCAGCCTGCAAGGGTTCATTTCGCGAACCGCGCGTTTTCCGGCTTCGGGCTACACCGTCACCGTGCTAACCAATGCGCAGGATGGCATGGCCTATGCGTGGGTCGATGGCATCGTGAGCATTCTCTCGGCCTTCGGACGGCACGGCGCGCCTGCCAGGCGGCTGGAAAGCTGGAACGGCCGCTGGTGGTCCATCTGGGGCGCGAGCGACCTGGTCGCCATGGGCCAGGTGGTCTGCCAAGTGGCACCGGCCCTGGCCACGCCCTTCGACGCGACCACCACCGAGATCTCGGTCACCGGCAAGGACAGCGGCATGATCCGCAAGACGTCGGCCTACAACAGCCCCGGACAGCCGGTCCGCCGCGTCCACGACCGCAAGGGCAAGCCATCGGAGCTCTGGGTCGGCGGCACCCAACTGCTGCCGAAGGATGCGATGGTGGCGGAGGCGACCCGGCGCTACCCGAAGACGCGGCCGTCCTGATTCGCCATGAACCCCAAGACCCTGCTGATCGTGTACCACTCGATGACCGGCGGCACCGCCCAGATGGCGCAGGCCGCCGCCGAGGGAGCGGCCGACGAAGCCGGCGTGCAGGTGCGCCTGCTGCGCGCGCCGGAGGCCCAGCCGGACGACGTGCTGGCTGCCGACGGCTATGTGTTCGCGACGCCCGAGAACCTGGCAGCGATGGCCGGGCTGATGAAGGATTTCTTCGATCGCTGCTACTACGCCGCACTCGACCGCCTGAACGGCCGGCCCTACGCCGCCCTGGTGTGCGCGGGCAGCGATGGCCAGAATGCGGTGCGCCAGCTCGAACGCATCGCCACCGGTTGGCGGCTGCGACAGGTTGCGCCGACGCTGATCGTCTGCACCCATGCGCAGACGCCCGAGGCGATTTTGCGGCCGAAGCAGATCGGTGCCGCCGATCTCGCGCAATGCCGCGAAGTCGGGGCGGCGCTGGCCGCCGGCCTGTCCCTTGGCGTGTATTGACGCCTACCCGGCGACCGCCCGGCCCAGGTTGGCTCGGGCTGCTGCTTCCAGTCGGGCGCGCATCGGCGCCGTGAGGTAGATCGGATCGCGCGCGAGGAAGCCGCCCAGGATCTGGCGCCGCCGAGGCTCGAAGACCGCCGGCGGCACGTGCCCGTATTCGCCCCTGATCTGGCGCTCGTATTCGGCGAAGCGCGCCGGTGACGCACCGAGGATCGCCAGGTCGATGTCGACCAGCAGGCGGGCATCGGTGCCGACAGGCTGGGTGTCGTGGCGGGTGGCCATCACGAGCGCATGCAGGCGTTCGGCGACATCGGGCGCCAGGCCGGCGCCGAGGGCGGCCTGCCGCGCCCAGTCGGCGCTGCGCGCCTCGTTGTCGTGCCGATGCACGTCGTAGATGGCGTCATGGAACCAGAGCGCCAGCGCGACCTCGGCCGGCCGCTCGGCGCCGCCGCGCTCGCGCGCCAGGTGGGCGAGGCACTCGCCCAGGTGCTGCAGCGTGTGATACGCGCGATGCGCCTCGCCGTAGCGGGCCAGCAGCTCGGCCAGCACGGCGTCGTCGGGAGACGCATCGAGCGCGCGCCAGGCATCGGACCACGACGCACGCAGCGCGGCTGCATCCATCGCTACTGCTCCATCGCGGTTCGCACTTCGCGGCCGAGTTCGATCACCGACATCGCGTAGTAGCTGCTCCAGTTGTAGCGCGTGATCACGTAGAAGTTCTTGGTGCCCGCGACATAGCTGGGCGGCTCGTAGCCGTTCTGCAGTTCGATCAGCGCCAGCAGGCCGGGATGGCGCAGCGCCTCGCCCTGGAGCAGCGCACCGCCGGCGACGAAGGCATCGGCG
The DNA here is from genome assembly GCF_030316965.1 of Variovorax sp. J31P207. NCBI lineage: Bacteria > Pseudomonadati > Pseudomonadota > Betaproteobacteria > Burkholderiales > Comamonadaceae > Variovorax > Variovorax sp. J31P207. Next base: position 431,809 of record NZ_JASZYN010000006.1, on the reverse strand, counting down.
CTGAAGGTCGGCACGATGTCCGGCGCCAGCAGCACCTGCTTCTGGAGCCGGGTCGGGTCGAAGCTCACCGGAAAGACCGGCGCCACGCCCGGCTGCCAGCCGAAGCCCTTGAAATAGCTCGCCACCGAGCCGATCACGTCGGCCGGGTTGTGGACCAGGTCGATGCGGCCGTCGCCGTCGAAGTCGACCGCGTACTTCGCGATGCTGCTCGGCATGAACTGCGGCATGCCCATGGCGCCCGCATAGCTGCCCAGCGGCACCAGCGGGTTTTCGGCGGTGCGGCTCTCGGTGCTGAGGAAGCTTTCGAGTTCGCCGCGGAAGAAGGCCTGCCGTTCGGCCGCGCGCGGGTGGGCCTCGGGGAAGTCGAAAGCCAGTGTGGCCAGCGCGTCGATCACGCGGAAGCTGCCCATGTTGCGGCCGTAGATGGTCTCGACGCCGACGATGCCGACGATGATCTCGGGCGGCACGCCGTAGGTCGCCTCGGCGCGCGCGAGCGTGGCGGCGTTGTCGCGCCAGAAGCGAACGCCGGCCGCGATGCGCACCGGGTCGATGAAACGGCTGCGGTAGACCTGCCAGTTCTTCGGCGTGCCGCTCGGTGCCGGCAGCATCAGCCGCGGCACGTTGGGAAGCTGGCGTGCGTTGCCGATGGTCGCGCGCACCCAGGCCGGATCGAGACCGCGCCGCGCCGCCACCTCGTCGGCGAACTGCATGGCGTCGGCGCGGGTGGCGTAGGAGATGCCGCCGCGCACGGCCGCGTGGCGCTTGTCCTTGGCGGCCTGGGCCGCGACCGGCACCGCCGCGAGAAAGGTGGCCGCCAGCAGGAAGGCCGGCAGGGCATGGGAAAGAAGGCGTCGCATCGCTTCGATTGTGCCGTTGCGGCGCAGGCCGCCCCGAAACGACACATGTGGTTTCAGCGCGGCCATGCGAGCCGCCTGAATTCGCTGCGCAGGGCCGACAGGGCATCGCCGGGCGCCTTCGCATAGCGTTGCGCCTCGAGGCGCAGCAGCCATTGGCGTGCCGGTTCCGCGCCGCTGCCGAAGCGCTCCGACAGCCGCTGCGCCATCTGGCGCGGCGAGGCGCTTTCGGGCACCTCGACACCGGCCTGCCGGAGCCGTTCGCGGGCCCGGCCCAGCAGCCGCAGCCAGGGGTCGTGCTGGCTGCGCTCCCAGAGCGTCCAGCCGGCGCCCGCGAGGCTGGCGGCGACCAGCAGCGCGAGCAGCACCAGCGCCAGGTCCTGCAGGCTGGGCGCCGTGAAGCCGAGGGTCTTGAGCAGGTCCAGCTGGCGGCTCTGCGTGTAGTTCAGCACCCACTGGTTCCAGCCGTTGTTGACCGCCTCCCAGGCGGCGCGCAGGTTCTGCGACAGGGTCGGGTTCATGGCGCCGATGGCGCCGGCGATCAGGCCGGGCTGCGGAGCCAAGCGGCGGAACTGGCCGACCCGGTCGGGCGAGATCGCGCCGGTCGGGTCGACCCGGACCCAGCCGACGCCCTGCTGCCAGACCTCGGCCCAGGCATGGGCGTCGCTGTTGCGCACCACCCAGAAGTTGTCGACGCCGTTGATCTCGCCGCCCTGGTAGCCGGTGACGATGCGCGCCGGGATGTCCAGCGCACGCATCAGCACCACGAAGGACGAGGCGATGTGCTCGCAGAAGCCGGCCTTGCGGTCGAACCAGAACTCGTCGGCGCTGTCGTCGCCGAACAGGCCCGGCTCCAGCGTGTAGGCATAGCCGCCGGTGCGCAGCCGCTGCAGCACGTTCTGCACCAGGGCCGGGGTCGAGGCACCGGCCAGCGCCGGATCGGCGCGCATCTGCGCCGCCAGCGCGACGGTGCGCGGATTCGAGCCCGGCGGCAGCGCCACCTCGTCCTGCAGCACCGCGCTGCGCCGCGTCGGGCCGCTCTCGAACTCGGCGTAGCTCTCGGCGCGGTAGCGCACCAGGTCGCCGATCGGGCGGGTGGCGACCCACTGCAGTTCGGGGGTCGCGAACAGCTCGTAGCCCGCCAGCTCGGGCCGTCTCGGCGCCGCGTCCAGGGTGAGTACCCAGGGCCGGTTCGAGGGTTCGAGCGTGACCTCGTAGCCGACCGGGGTTCCGCGCACGCGCAGGTTCCGCGGCGCGGCGCTGCGCGAGAAGGGCGGCGGGGCGCTCCATTCGCGGCCGTCGAACTTCGACAGCACAGGGCCGCGGAAGTAGAGCGTCGTGCGCGGCGGCACCCGGTCGTCGTCGAACCTGATGCGCGCGGCGATGCCTTCGTCGAGCGCGAGTTCGGCCACGCTGCCCACGCGCATCGTGTTGGAGAGCCCGGTGCGCCCGGTCATGGCGTCGTTCGGCGTGCCCCACAGCGGCGCCATGCGCGGAAAGAGCATGAACAGCACCAGCATGATCGGCGCCCCCAGCAGCGCCATGCCGCCGGCCGTGCGCGCGGCCTGCATCAGCGGCGGCTTGCCCACCGGCATGTGGGCATTGACCAGCGCCGTCAGCAGCCCCAGCAGCGCCAGCAGCATCGCGAAGGCGGTGGCGAGCGACTGCGAATAGAAGAAATTCGTGAGCATCGTGAAGAAGCCCAGGAAGAAGATCACGAAGGCGTCGCGGCGGGCGCGCAGCTCGAGCGTCTTGAGCGCCAGCAGGATCACCACCAGCGTCACGCCGGCATCGCGGCCGAGCAGCGTGCGGTAGGTGATGTAGGTCGCGACCAGCGTCAGCGCGAGCAGGGCGATGCGCCAGCCCCGGGCGGGCAGCGGCCGGCCCTGCGCCGCCAGCGTGCCGCGCCAGAGCAGAACGATGGCGGCCAGCGTGCTGCACCACCACGGCAGGTTGGGCAGCTGCGGCAGCAGGATCAGGCCGATCACGGCCAGCAGGAAGAGGGTGTCGCGGGCGTCGCGCGGCAGGGCCTGGAGCCGGGTGCTCAGCATAGGGCCAGCGCCTCCAGGCATTGCCGCTTGTGGGCCTCGCCCTGCGATGGCGGCAGCACGCGGCCGGCGACCCGCAGGCCGTAGTCCACGCCCAGCCGGTCGGCCATCAGCACCCAGGCGCAGAGCCGGGAGACCCGTGCTTCGAGGCCGGGCAGGCCGGTGGCCTGGGCGTCGAGCCAGAGCTCCTGCCGCTGGGCCTGCTGGGTGTCGCGGCTCACGAGGTCTTCCGAGCCCCGGGCCTGGGCCTGCGCCGCGCGCTTCCACACCACCAGCTTCAGCGGATCGCCGCGGCGGTAGGCGCGCACGCCGTCGTACTCGCCCGCGGCATGGGCGCGCAGCGCGGTCGAGGCGGCCGGGCCGGCCAGCGGCTCGCCGGCCGGCAGCGGCGGCGGATGGGTCTCGGGCGCCGGGTAGACCAGCACCTGCGAGGCCGGCCGCCACACGGTCCAGACCCGGAAGGTGCCGAGCGGAAAGCGGGTCTCGGCGGTCAGCGTGGGCACCGGGTGCAGGCCGCGCCGCTCGGGCCTGAAGGCCACCTCGACCGTGGCGCTGCCTTCGGCCGGCACGTCGCACCAGGCCCACTGGCCGCTGCGGTGCACCGCCAGGCCGATGCCGTAGCGCGTGCGCCGCCGCGTGTTGTCGAGCACCACGCGGAACACCGCGGCGGCACCGGCGTAGCGCGGCTCGGGCGTGAGCAGGTGCAGCGCCAGGCCGCGCAGCGTGCCGTGGCATACATGCATGCCGACCGCCACGCTGCCGGCCAGCAGGAAGGTCAGCAGGTAGCCGAGATTGAGCTGGTAGTTGATCGATGCGACCAGTAGCAGGAGCAGCGTGGCCGCCAGCATCCAGCCGGCCGGGGTCGGCACGATGTAGACGTTGCGCTGGGTCAGTTCGAGCGCATCGGACGGCGGGCGCCGGCTCAGGAACCAGCGGTCGATGCGCCGGCGCAACGGCGCGACGAGCGACCTCCGCGCGGCAGCGCTCCGGAATTCGCCTCGGGAGCGGCCCGGCGCCGGCGTCGTCACGGCAGCGGCACGGCGGCGATCATGGCGCGCACCTGCTCGATCGCGCCGCGGCCGGCGTCGCCGACGGGGGTGAGCCGGTGCCCGATGGTCTGCGGCAGCACTGCCTGGACGTCGTCCGGCGCCACGTAGTCGCGGTTGGCCAGCAGCGCCTGCGCCTTGGCGGCCCGCAGCACCGCGATGCCGGCGCGCGGCGACAGGCCCTGCAGGAACCAGCGGCCCGAGCGGGTCGCGGCCATCAGGTCCTGCAGGTAGTTCAGCAGCGGCTCGGAGGCATGGACCTGCAGCACCCGCTGCTGCAGCGCCGTGAGCTCCCCGGCGGTCAGCAGGGCGGGCAGGCCGGCCAGCATCTCGCGCCGGTCGGCGCCCGCGAGCAATTCGCGCTCGGCGGCGCGGTCGGGGTAGCCGAGCGAGATCCGCATCAGGAAGCGGTCGAGCTGCGACTCGGGCAAGGCGAAGGTGCCCAGCTGGTCATGCGGGTTCTGGGTCGCGATGACGAAGAAGGGCGTCGGCAGCGGCCGGGTCTCGCCCTCGACCGTGACCTGCTTTTCTTCCATGGCCTCGAGCAGCGCGCTCTGGGTCTTGGGGCTGGCGCGGTTGATCTCGTCGGCCAGCAGCACCTGGGCGAAGACCGGCCCGGGATGGAACACGAAGGCCTGCTGGCCGCGGTCGTAGATGGCGACCCCCGAGAGGTCGCCCGGCATCAGGTCGGCCGTGAACTGGACGCGCGAGAAGTGCAGCCCGAAGGTATGCGACAGGGCGTGCGCGAGGGTGGTCTTGCCGACCCCCGGCACGTCCTCGATCAGCAGGTGGCCACCCGCCAGCAGGCAGGCCACGCAGTCGCGCACCTGCGCCTCTTTGCCCACGATGACCGTGTTAAGCTGACCGAGCAAACTGGCGAGCTTCGCGGCGACGTCCATTTTTGTATCCATATGCAAACAATACCGTAAAGCCCCGGCGGGCCCATGCCGCGTGGGGATACGGCGTGAATCGATCATGGGTAAGACCGGCTATTTCACACACCGCGATTGCTGGAAGCACGACATGGGGCCGGGCCATCCCGAATGCCCTGCGCGGCTCGACGCGATCGAAGACCGCTTGCTCGTCACCGGCGTCGGCGACGCCCTGGAGCGCATCGAGGTGCCGCTGGCCACCTTGCCCCAGATCACGCGCGCGCACAGCGTGGCCCACATGGAGCACCTCGAGGCATTGAGCCAGCGCCTGATCGAGGACGCGCCGGCCGGGGGGCCGGACCATGCGCAGATCGACCCCGACACCACGCTCACGCGCTTCACGGTGCTGGCTGCCCGACGCGCCGCCGGCGCCGCCATCGCCGCCACCGACGCGGTGATCGGCGGCCAGGTCGACAACGCCTTCTGCGCCGTGCGTCCGCCCGGCCACCACGCCTGCCGCGACAAGGCGATGGGCTTCTGCTTCTTCAACAACATCGCGGTCGCGGTGCGCCATGCGATCGAGGCCCACGGGCTGGAGCGGGTCGCGGTGGTCGATTTCGACGTCCACCACGGCAACGGCACCGAGGACATCCTGAGCAACGACCCGCGGGTGCTGATGGTCGGGATCTTCCAGCATCCGTTCTATCCGTACAGCGGCACCGAGCACCCGGCGCCGAACATGCTCAACCTGCCGGTGCCGGCGTACACCAAGGGCATGGACGTGCGCGAGCTGATCGAGGCCTGCTGGATGCCGCGGCTGGAGGAGTTCAAGCCGCAGATGATCTTCGTCAGCGCCGGCTTCGATGCCCACCGCGACGACGAGTTGGGGCAGCTGCGGCTCAACGAGCACGACTTCGGCTGGATCACCAGCCGCGTGGTCGACGTCGCGCGGCGCCATTCAAAGGGCCGCATCGTCTCGATGCTGGAGGGCGGCTACAACCTCGACGCCCTGGCGCGCAGCGTCGAGGAGCACGTGCGCGTGCTCGCCGATCTCTAGATGAATTTCACCGAGTTCACCCAGAAACTTTCGCAGATCGAGGCCCGCAGCGTCTGGATCGAGGTCGCCATCCTGGTCGGCTGCGTGCTGGTCGCCTGGGGCCTCAGCCGCTGGTTCGGCCGCGACCAGCCCAAGGATTCGATCTGGTTCGGCCAGCGCACCATCGACGGCCTGCTGTTCCCGCTGCTGGCGCTGGTCTTCACCGACCTGGCGCGGCGCGCCACCGGGGTCTACCAGCCGGTGCTGGTGCTGCGCATCGCGGTGTCGGTGTTCGTGTCGCTGGTCGCGATCCGCTTTTTCGCCCGCGTGCTGAGCGCCGTGTTTCCGGCCTCCGCGATGGCGCGGCTGGTCGAGCGCACCATCTCGTGGCTGGCCTGGATCGGCGCCGTGCTCTGGATCGTCGGCCTGCTGCAGCCGGTGCTGGCCGAACTCGACGAGATCACCCTGGCGTTCGGCCGCACGCGCGTGAGCCTGCGCACCATCATGGACGGCACGCTGTCGGCCGGCCTGGTGATGGTGATCGCCCTGTGGATCTCGCAGACCATCGAGAAACGGATCCTGCGCGAGGCGGTGGCCGACCTGTCGATGCGCAAGGTGGCATCGAACGCGATCCGTGCCTTTCTGCTGCTGATCGGCCTGCTGTTCGCGCTGTCGGCGGTGGGGGTGGACCTGACCGCGCTGTCGGTGCTGGGCGGCGCGCTCGGGGTCGGCTTGGGCTTCGGCTTGCAGAAGCTGGCGGCCAACTACGTGAGCGGCTTCGTGATCCTGCTCGAGCGCTCGATCCGCATCGGCGACAACGTCCGCGTCGATGGCTTCGAGGGTCGCATCACCGACATCAAGACCCGCTACACGCTGGTGCGGGCGGGCAATGGCCGCGAGTCGATCGTGCCGAACGAATCGCTGATCACGAGCCGGGTCGAGAACCTGTCGCTGGCCGACCGCAAGTTCAACATCACGACCACGATCGTGGTTGGCTACGACAGCGACGTGGCGCGGGTGCAGGACATCCTGTGCGCCGCGGCGGCGGCGCAGCCGCGCGTCCTGAGCGATCCGGCGCCGGTCGCCTTCCTCTTGACCTTCGCGCCCCATGGGCTCGAGTTCACGCTCAACTTCTGGGTCGCCGATCCGGACAAGGGCCGGGACAACGTGCGGTCGGCCATCAACGTCGCCATTCTCGAAGGCCTGCGCACGGCAGGCATCGCCATTCCCTACCCGCAGAGCGTGCTGCATGTCGAGTCGTTACCAGCCGCTACTTCTCTTGCCGATGCGGGTCGCCTATAATCACAAAAAAGCACGACCGTTCTATTTCTGCGGCCCCGGCGTCGCCCCCTGATTGAAATGAACAGTTCTCGCGGAGGCCGGCGCCTAAAATCGCCTGCTGCCTGCAAGCCCCGGTTTCGCAATTCAATGGAGTCAAACCAATGAAGATTCTTGTTCCCGTCAAGCGGGTCGTCGACTACAACGTCAAGGTGCGCGTGAAGAGCGACGGCACCGGTGTCGATATTGCCAACGTGAAGATGAGCATGAACCCCTTCGACGAGATCGCCGTCGAAGAAGCCGTGCGCCTGAAGGAAAAGGGCGCCGCCACCGAGATCATCGCGGTCTCGTGCGGCGACGCGAAGTGCCAGGAGACCCTGCGCACCGCGATGGCCATCGGCGCCGACCGCGGCATCCTGGTCGAGACCACCGAAGAACTGCAGCCGCTGGCCGTCGCCAAGCTGCTGAAGGCGCTGGTCGACAAGGAGCAGCCCGGCCTCATCATCCTGGGCAAGCAGGCGATCGACGACGACAACAACCAGACCGGCCAGATGCTGGCGGCCTTGGCCGATCTGCCGCAAGCCACCTTCGCCTCGAAGGTTGAAGTCGCCGGCGACAAGGTGAGCGTCACCCGCGAAGTCGATGGCGGCCTCGAAACCCTGTCTCTCTCGCTCCCGGCCGTCATCACCAGCGACCTGCGCCTGAACGAGCCGCGCTACGTGACCCTGCCCAACATCATGAAGGCGAAGAAGAAGCAACTGGACACGTTCAAGCCGGAAGACCTTGGCGTGGACGTGAAGCCGCGCCTGAAGACCCTGAAGGTCAGCGAGCCGCCGAAGCGGGGTGCCGGCATCAAGGTGCCCGACGTGGCGACCCTCGTCGACAAGCTGAAGAACGAAGCCAAGGTGATCTGATCATGACCGTACTTGTTATTGCCGAACACGACCACGCCACGCTGAAGCCGGCGACCCTCAACACCGTCACCGCCGGCATCGCCTGCGCCAGTGGCGACGTCCACGTGCTGGTGGCCGGTGCCAACGCCGCCGAAGCCGGCAAGGCCGCGAGCCAGGTGGCCGGCGTGGCCAAGGTGATCGTCGCCGACAGCCCGTCCCTGGCCGAGAACCTGGCCGAGAACGTCGCCGCCCAGGTCCTCTCGATCGCGAAGAACTACAGCCACATCCTGTTCCCCTCGACCGCCAACGGCAAGAACGTGGCGCCGCGCGTGGCAGCCCTGCTGGATGTCGCCCAGATCAGCGACATCACCAAGGTCGACAGCCCCGACACCTTCGAGCGTCCGATCTACGCGGGCAATGCGATTGCGATCGTGCAGAGCAGCGATGCGATCAAGGTCGTCACGGTGCGCACCACGGGCTTCGATGCGGCAGCCGCCACGGGCGGCAGCGCAGCGATCGAAACCGTCGACGGCGTCGCCGACAGCGGCAAATCGAGCTTCGTCGGCCGCGAAGTCACCAAGAGCGAGCGCCCCGAACTGACCGCCGCCAAGATCATCGTCTCGGGCGGCCGGGCCCTGGGCAGCGCCGAGAAGTTCCAGGAAGTGATGGCGCCTTTGGCGGACAAGCTCAACGCGGGCTTGGGCGCCAGCCGCGCTGCGGTGGACGCGGGTTACGCCCCGAACGACTGGCAGGTCGGCCAGACCGGCAAGATCGTCGCCCCGCAGCTCTACATCGCCTGCGGCATCTCGGGCGCGATCCAGCATCTGGCGGGCATGAAGGACTCCAAGGTGATCGTGGCGATCAACAAGGACGAAGAAGCCCCGATCTTCTCGGTGGCCGACTACGGCCTGGTGGCCGACCTGTTCACGGCCGTGCCGGAACTGGTCAAGGCCCTCTGACACTTCGAGACATGTGAGCCGAAGGGCATCGTTCGCGGTGCCCTTTTTCACATCGGTTGGTATCCGGCACTAGAGGCCGCAGGAGACGCACATGAGCTATATCGCCCCCCTCAAGGACATGCTGTTCGACATCGAGCATCTCGCGAACATCGCGCAGGTGGCTCAGATGCCGGGCCTCGAAGACGCCGGCCTCGAAACCGCCCAGGCGGTGCTCGAGGAATGCGCCCGCTTCAACCAGGACGTGATCGCGCCGCTGAACGTGGACGGCGACCGCAATCCTTCGTCGTTCAAGGACGGCAAGGTCACGACCACGCCGGGCTTCAAGGAAGCCTTTGCCCAGTACGTGGCGGGCGGCTGGCAAGGGCTGCAGCATCCGGCGGACTTCGGCGGCCAGGGCCTGCCCAAGGCCATCGGCGCGGCCTGCGTCGAGATGCTCAACTCGGCCAACATGAGCTTTGCGCTGTGCCCGCTGCTGACGGACGGTGCCACGGAAGCCTTGCTGACGGCCGGCTCCGACGAACTCAAGGCGACCTACCTCGAGAAGCTGGTCAGCGGCCAGTGGACCGGCACCATGAACCTGACCGAGCCCCAGGCCGGCAGCGACCTCGCGATGGTGCGCAGCCGCGCCGAGCCGCAGGCGGACGGCACCTACAAGGTGTTCGGCACCAAGATCTTCATCACCTACGGTGAGCACGACATGGCCGAGAACATCGTCCATCTGGTGCTGGCCCGCGTCACGGGCGCGCCCGAAGGCGTGAAGGGCATCAGCCTGTTCGTGGTGCCGAAGTTCATGGTGAACAAGGACGGCTCTCTGGGTGAACGCAACGACGTCCATTGCGTCAGCATCGAGCACAAGCTGGGCATCAAGGCCTCGCCGACGGCCGTCCTCCAGTATGGCGACCACGGCGGCGCGATCGGCTACCTCGTGGGCCAGGAGAACCGCGGCCTCGAGTACATGTTCATCATGATGAACTCGGCCCGCTACGCGGTGGGCATGCAGGGCATCGCGATCGCCGAGCGCGCCTACCAGCACGCCGTGGCCTACGCCAAGGACCGCGTGCAAAGCCGTCCGGTCGACGGCTCCATCAACGCCAGCGCGCCGATCATCCATCACCCCGACGTGAAGCGCATGCTGATGACGATGCGCGCCTACACCGAAGGCTGCCGCGCGATGGCCGCCGTGGCCGCGGCCGCCTACGACGCGACCCATCACCACCCCGACGCCGAGACGCGCAAGCAGAACCAGGCCTTCTACGAATTCATGGTGCCGCTGGTCAAGGGCTACAGCACCGAAATGAGCCTGGAGGTGGCCTCGCTGGGCGTCCAGGTGCATGGCGGCATGGGCTTCATCGAGGAGACCGGCGCGGCGCAATACCTGCGCGACGCCAAGATCCTGACCATCTACGAAGGCACGACCGCGATCCAGGCCAACGACCTGGTGGGCCGCAAGACCGCGCGCGACGGCGGCCAGACGGCCAAGGCCATCGCCGCCCAGATCGAGAAGACCGAAGGCGAACTCGCCAAGCGCGACAGCGCCGATGCGCGAGCGGTGGCAAAGAGGCTCAAGGCCGCGCGCGAAGCCTTCGTGGACGTGGCCGGCTTCGTCGCTGGCCAGACCAAGGCGTCGCCGAACGCGGTGTTCGCGGGCAGCGTGCCCTACCTGATGCTGGCGGGCAACGTGGTGGCCGGCTGGCAGCTGGCGCGCTCGCTGCTGGTGGCCGAAGACCTCGCCAAGGCCGGCACCGATGTCGCCTTCATGAAGGCCAAGATCGCCACCGCGCGCTTCTATGCCGAGCACATCCTGAACAAGGCGCCGGGCCTGCGCGACAGCATCGTGGAGGGCGCCGACAGCGTCACCGCCCTCGCGTTCGAATCCTTCTAACAACAGATCTCATTCATCGAATTCCGGAGACTCCATGTCCAAGTTGCCGCCCGTGCTCGCCAACCTTCCACTGCCCATCATTGGCTCGCCGCTGTTCATCATCAGCAACCCCAAGCTGGTGATCGCCCAGTGCAAGGCCGGGGTGGTGGGCTCGATGCCGGCGCTCAATGCGCGCCCGGCCGCGCAGCTCGAGGAATGGCTGATCGAGATCACCGAGGAACTGGCCGCCTACAACAAGGCCAATCCCGACAAGCCGGCGGCGCCTTTCGCCATCAACCAGATCGTGCACAAGAGCAATGACCGGCTCGAGCACGACATGGCAATGGTCGTGAAGTACAAGGTGCCGATCGTCATCACCTCGCTCGGTGCGCGCACCGACGTCAACGATGCGGTCCACAGCTACGGCGGCGTGACCCTGCACGACATCATCAACAACAGCTTCGCGAAGAAGGCGATCGAGAAGGGCGCCGACGGCCTGATCGCGGTGGCGGCCGGCGCCGGCGGCCATGCGGGCGTGAAGAGCCCGTTTGCCCTGATCCAGGAAATCCGCCAGTGGTTCGACGGCCCGGTCGCGCTGTCGGGCTCGATCGCCACCGGCGACGCGGTGCTCGCGGCGCAGGCCATGGGCGCCGACTTCGCCTACATCGGCACCGCCTTCATCGCCACCGAGGAAGCCCGCGCGAGCGACGAGTACAAGCAGGCGATCGTCGACGGCAGCTCCGACGACATCGTCTACTCGAACCTGTTCACCGGCGTGCACGGCAACTACCTGGCGCCGAGCATCGTGGCCGCCGGCATGGACCCGGCCAACCTGCCCGAAGGCGACCTCAAGACCATGAACTTCGGCGGCGGCGAAGGCAGCAAGGCCAAGGCCTGGAAGGACATCTGGGGCTCGGGCCAGGGCATCGGCGCGGTGACCGAGGTCGCGAGCGCCGCGGCCTTCGTCGAAAAGCTCAAGCGCGAATACTTCGACGCCCGCCGCCGTCTCGCGCTCTAGGACCGTGACACTGCGAGGGGCGGCCCTGGGCCGGATGCCGCTGCTGGACGCGGTCAAGGGCGTGGCCTGCGCGCTGATCGTCGGCCATCACCTGGCGCGCTACGGGCCGCTGCAGGAAGGCGCTTCGGTCCTCGCGCCGGCGCTGTTCGACTGGCTGGCCGAGGACGGCCGGCTGGCGGTGCAGGTCTTCCTGGTGCTGGCCGGCTTCCTGGCGGCCGGCAGCCTGGCGCCTGATGGCGTGCTGCGGGTCGACCGCCCGCTGGCGCGTGTCGGCCAGCGCTACGGGCGTCTGGTCATGCCTTACCTGGCGGCGCTCAGCTTCAGCGTGCTGGTCGCCGCGCTGGTGCGGCCCTGGCTCGACGGCGACGCGGTGCCGGCCGCGCCCGGCCTGGCCCAGCTGCTGGCGCATGGCCTGCTGCTGCAGGACCTGCTGGGATTCGACGCTCTTTCGACCGGGGTCTGGTACGTGGCCATCGACTTCCAGCTGTTCGTGCTGGCGCTGGCGGCGATCGGCCTGTCGGAGCTGCTGCAGCGGCGCTGGGCGCTGGGCCGCGAGCGGTCGCGCTGGCTGGTGGCCGGCCTCGTGCTGGCGCTGGTGGTGGCTTCGCTGGCGGTGTTCAACCGCCGGCAGGAACTCGATGTCACGGCGATCTATTTCTTCGGCTCGTACGGGCTGGGCATGCTGGTCTTCTGGATCGGCCGCGCGACCCGCGACAGCACCTGGCGCTACGCGGTGCTGCTGCTCGCGCTGGTCGGCGCCGCGGCGCTGGCGCTCGACTGGCGCAGCCGCATCGCGATCGCGTTGGTCACCGCACTGGCCGTGGCCGTGGTGCAGCATCGCGACGGACTGGCACCCGCCGCCTGGCCTCGCATCGGCGCGCCGCTGGTGCGGCTCGGCCGCATTTCGTATTCGCTGTTCCTGATCCACTTCCCGGTGCTGCTGCTGGTCAGCGCGGCGATGAGCCATCTGTTGCCGGACACACCGTGGATCGACCTGATGGGCCTGCTGGTGACTTTCGCGCTGTCGATCGCAGCCGCGACGCTGCTCTATCGCTGGGTCGAATCGCGGCCCGCCACCTGGCGCGCGGTGCTCGGCCTGTTCGCGGCCCTGCTGGCCTGCGGCCTGCTCGTCTCGGCCTGAGCGCTGCCCACGTGCGCCGGCGCGGGCACCGAGAGTGCCCCGCGCGTCACGGGCTTCTGTTAGCTTAACAACCCGCGGCCCTGCAGCGAGGGCGCACATCCCGTATGATTCGTGAGTTTTCAGTAAATACTGAAATTACAGAACTTTAATACGTGAACACCGCCACCCCTTCGTTCGCCAGCCTGGTCCAGGGCGCCGCCGCGCTGCTCTGGGTGCCGCAGGCGGCGCTGCTGGCCTGGGCGGTGCAGCGGCTCGGGGCGGGCGAGGGCCCGGCCGCGGTGTTCTGGCCGGCGGCCGGGATCCTGCTGCTCGGGCTGCTGCGGGCGGCGGCGGAGGCCTGGGGCGCCCGGCGCGTGTATGCGCAGGCGCGGCTGCACTTGTCCGCGCTGCGGGCCCGGGTCGCGGCCGCGCTGGCCGCGCGTTCGCCGATGGACAGTGCGCGCCCGGCCGCGGGCCTCGCCGCCAGCGTGATCGCCGAGCAGGCCGAGGCGGTCGTGCCCTACCTGGTGCGCTACGGACCGGCGCGCTGGCGGGCGACGGTGGTGCCGCTGGTCATCGTCGCGGTGGTGGCCTGCCTGTCCTGGGTGGCGGCCGCCGTGCTGCTGGTGGCGGCGCCGCTGATCCCGATCTTCATGGCCATCGTGGGCTGGCGCGCACGGGCCGCGAGCGACGCGCAGATGGTCGAACTGGGCGGCATGAACGGCTTCCTGCTCGATCGCCTGCGCGGCCTCGCGACCTTGCGTGCGCTCGATGCGGTCGACGCCACCGCACGGCGCCTGGGCGAGTCGGCCCAATCGCTGCGGACCCGCACGATGGCGGTGCTGCGCATCGCCTTCCTGTCGTCGGCGGTGCTGGAGCTGTTCTCGGCGCTCGGTGTCGCGATGGTGGCGGCGTACGTCGGCTTCCATCTGCTGGGCACCCTCGGCTTCGGCACCTGGGGCCGCACGCTGAGCCTGGGCGAAGGGCTGTTCATCCTGCTGCTGGCGCCGGCCTTCTTCGAGCCGCTGCGGGAGCTGTCGGCGGTCTGGCATGACCGCGCGGCCGGCGAAGCCGCGCTGGCATCGCTGGCTCGCCTCTGCGAGGGTGGGATCGCGCTGCCCGGCGCCGCTTCGACAGGCGAACGGCCGTGTCCGCCGGTTGGCACGCCCGGCGCGCCTGCGATCCGCGTGCAGGGCCTGTGCTTCTCGCATGCCGGCGAGGCGGCTTTCTTCGACCACTACGACCTGCGCGTGGCGGCAGGCGAGCACGTTGCCCTGATGGGGCCCAGCGGCTCGGGCAAGACAGCGCTGCTGAGCCTGATCGCCGGCCTGCTCCCGGCGCAGCGCGGCGAGATCCTGATCGGCGGCGTGCCGCTGTCCGACGAGACGGCGGCCGCGTTGCGCGCGCGCATGGCGTGGATGGGCCAGAAGCCGCATGTCTTCGCCGGCTCGGTGCAGGCCAACGTGGCGCTCGGACGGGCCGGCGTGCAGACGGCGCAGGTGGAGGCCGCGATGCGCTTCGCCGCGCTCGACGGCGTCGCCCAGGCCCGCCCCGGCGTCGCGCTGGGGGAGGGCGGCGGCGGCCTGTCGGGCGGCGAGGCGGTGCGGCTGGCGCTGGCGCGCGTGGCAGCGCAGCCAGGGGCCGATCTGCTGCTGGTCGACGAGCCGACCGCGCACCTCGACAGCGAGACCGCGGAACGGGTGGTCGATGCCCTGATGCAGCTGGCGCGCGGCAAGACGCTGATCGCCGCCACCCACGACCCGGTACTGGCCGCCCGCATGGGCCGCGTGATCCGGCTCGACCACCTGCCGGCCAAGGAGGCCGCATGAAGCACTGGCGCGACCTGCGGCCGGTGCTCGCGGCCTTCTGGCAGGCGCAGCCGCGCCGCCTGGCCCTCGGCGCCGCGCTGGCGCTGCTGACGGTGCTGATGGGCATGGGGCTGCTGGGCCTCTCCGGCTGGTTCATCAGCGCCACCGCGCTGGCCGGGCTGCAGGCCGCCACGGCCCTGCGCTTTGATGTCTTCATGCCTTCGGCCGGCATCCGCCTGCTGGCGCTGGGCCGCACCGGTTCGCGCTACGCCGAGCGGCTGGTCACGCACGACGCCACCTTCGGCGTGCTGGCCGCGCTGCGCGAGCGCCTGTTCCGCGGCTGGGCCCGCCCCGATGCGGCACGCCGGCTGCTGGCCCGGCCGGCGCGCCTGCTGTTCCGCCTGACGGCCGACATCGACGCCCTCGAATCCTTCTACCTCCGGCTGCTGGTGCCGGCCGTCGCGGCGCTCGGTGCGGCGCTGTTCGCCGGCGTCGTGCTGGGCTTCATGAACGCCTGGATCGGCGTTGCGCTGGCGCTGTGGCTGGTCGTGGCGGGCTGGGGCATCGCGCTGGCGGTGGCGGTGCGGGGCCGGCCGGCGGCGCTGCGGCGCGCGCATGCGATGGAAGCGCTGCGGGCCCGGGCCGCCGACCTGGTGTCGGGCCAGACCGAGCTGGTCATGGCCGGCAGGAGCGAGGCGCAGTGCGAGGCGCTGGCCGCGGCCGATCGCCATCTGGCGAACGCGGACCATGCGCTCAACCGGCTCGAGGTGCGCGCCGGCATGGCCTACGGCATGGCCGGCACGCTGACCTTGGTGGCGGTGCTGCTGGCGGCTGCCGCGCTGGTGGGCGATCGCGCGATCGGCGCGCCCGCGGCGGCACTGGCGCTGCTGGTGGCGCTCACCGCGCTCGAACCCTTCGCCGCCTTGCGCCGCGGCGCGCTCGAGGCTGGCCGCGCGTGGCTGGCGGCGCGGCGCCTGGGGCCCCGCCTCGCGCCGGGCCTGCCCGCCGCGGTGGCCGCGACCGCATGGCCGGCCGCACCATCCGACGCCGGCCTGGCGCTCTGCCTCGCGCGGGTCGTCGCGGCCCACCCCGGCAGCCGGGCGCCGGCGCTGCACGACATCTCCCTGACGCTGGCCACCGGCGAGCGGGTCGCGCTGGTCGGGCCCAGCGGCGCCGGCAAGTCCACCTTGCTGGCCCTGGTCGCCGGCGAGTTCGCAGCCGCCTCCGGCGCGCTGCGCTGCGCGCCGCACTGCCTGCTGACGCAGCGCACGGAGCTGTTCCAGGACAGCCTGCGCGACAACCTCCGGCTGGCCGATCCGGGCGCCGGCGATGCCCGGCTGTGGGCCGTTTTACAGGCCGCCGGCCTGTCGCAGGAAGTGCGCGCGATGGCCGCCGGACTCGACACGCCGCTGGGCGAGGGCGGACTCGGACTCTCGGGCGGCCAGTCGCGGCGGCTCGCGCTGGCGCGGTTGATGCTGCGCGACGTGCCGCTCTGGCTGCTGGACGAACCCACCGAGGCATTGGACACTGCGACCGCCCACGATGTGTTGCAACGCCTCGATGTCCAGGCGGCAGGCCACACGCTGCTGGTCGCGACCCATTTGCGGCGCGAGGCGGCGCTGGCCCACCGGTTGATCTCGATGCAGGACGGCCGGATCACCGCCGACCTGCGGCGCGGCACCGCAGCCTTCGACGCCGCACTGAAGGCGCTGCGCCCGGACTGAGAACGAAGAATACGAAAGGAACCCCATGGACCTCGACATCGTTGCCCTCTCCCGATTGCAGTTCGCCCTGACGGCGCTGTATCACTTCCTGTTCGTGCCGCTGACCATCGGCCTGGCCGTGGTCCTCGCGATCATGGAGACCGTCTACGTCATGACCGGGCGGACCATCTGGCGCGACATGACGAAGTTCTGGGGTGTGCTGTTCGGCATCAATTTCGCGATGGGCGTGGCCACCGGCATCGTCATGGAGTTCCAGTTCGGCATGAACTGGAGCTACTACAGCCACTACGTGGGCGACGTCTTCGGCGCACCCCTGGCGATCGAGGGGCTGATGGCCTTCTTCCTCGAGGCCAGCTTCGTCGGCCTGTTCTTCTTCGGCTGGGACAAGCTGTCGAAGGTGGCGCACCTGATCGTCACCTGGCTGGTCGCGATCGGCTCCAACCTGTCGGCGCTCTGGATCCTGATCGCCAACGGCTGGATGCAGAACCCGGTGGGCGCGGCCTTCAATCCGCAGACCATGCGCATGGAGGTGACCGACTTTGCCGCCGTGCTGACCAACCCGGTGGCGCAGGCCAAGTTCGTGCACACGGTGTCGGCGGGCTACACCGTGGCCGCGATCTTCGTGCTCGGCGTCTCGGCCTGGTACGTGCTGAAGGGCCGCCATCTCGAACTCGCCAAGCGCTCGATGACCGTGGCCGCCTCCTTCGGCCTCGCGGCCTCTCTGTCGGTGGTGGTGCTCGGCGACGAGAGCGGCTACCTGTCGACCGAGCACCAGAAGATGAAGGTCGCCTCGATCGAGGCGATGTGGAAGACCGAGCCCGCACCGGCCGCTTTCACCGCCTTCGGCTTCCCGGACCAGCGCACCCGCGAGACCCACTTCGCGGTCCACATCCCGATGCTGCTGGGCCTGATCGGCACCCGCTCGCTGACCAAGGAGGTGCCGGGCATCGAGGACCTGGTCGCGCGCGCCGAGGACCATATCCGCGACGGCATCAAGGCCTACGACGCGCTGCAGACGATCCGCCAGGCCAGGAGCGATGCCGAGGTGCCGCCGCAGGCGCGCGCCGACTTCGAGGCCCACGGAAACTTCATGGGCTACGCGCTGCTGCTCAAGCGCTATGTCGACGATCCGCGCCAGGCCACGCCCGAGCAGATCACCAAGGCCTCGTGGGACCTGGTGCCGCCGGTGTTCTCGCTCTACTGGTCGTTCCGGATCATGGTCGGGCTGGGCATGTTCTTCATCGTGCTGACCGCCACCTTCTTCGTGCTGTCGACCCGGCGCCGACTGGATGCCCATCCCTGGCTGCTCAAGGTCGCCGTGTTCTCGATTCCGCTGCCCTGGGTGGCCGCCGAGATGGGCTGGATCGTGGCCGAGGTCGGCCGCCAGCCGTGGGTGATCGAAGGCGTGCTGCCGACCGCGGTCGCGGTCTCGAACCTCGGCGCCGCGACGGTGCTCGGCACCATCGTCGGTTTCGTGGCGATCTACACGATCCTGTTCGTGATCGAGATGAAGCTGATGCTGAAGGCGATCCGCAAGGGGCCGGCCGAACCTCCGCCGACACCGGCCGGCGCCTGGCGCACCGGCGCCGGTCCCGACATCGCGGGCCGTCCGCGCACCTCGCTGGGAGCTTGACCATGATTCTTCACACCCTCATTTCCTACGAAGTGCTGCGCCTCATCTGGTGGCTGCTGCTCGGCGTCCTGCTGGTCGGCTTCGCGGTCATGGACGGCTTCGATCTCGGCGCCGGCATGCTGCTGCCGTTCGCGGGCCGCAACGACCTCGAGCGCCGCGTGATCATCAACAGCGTCGGCCCGGTCTGGGAGGGCAACCAGGTCTGGCTGATCCTCGGCGGCGGCGCCATCTTCGCGGCCTGGCCGCAGCTCTACGCGGTGTCGTTCTCGGGCTTTTACATCGCGATGTTCGCGATCCTGGTGGCCTTGATCCTGCGGCCGGTGGCCTTCAAGTTCCGCGGCAAGCGCGACGAGCCGGCCTGGCGCGCGCGCTGGGACTGGGCGCTGTTCATCGGCGGCTTCGTGCCGGCGCTGATCTTCGGCGTGGCGATGGGCAACGTGCTGCGCGGCGTGCCGTTCCGCTTCAACCCCGACATGCACATCTTCTACGACGGCACCTTCTTCGGCCTGCTCAACCCGTTCGCGCTGCTGTGCGGCCTGGTGTCGGTGGCGATGCTCGCGATGCACGGCGCCGCCTGGCTGCAGCTGAAGACGCAAGGCCCGGTGGCTCAGCGCGCGCGGGCCTACGGCAGCGTGGCGGCGGTCGCGACGATGGTGCTGTATGCGCTGGCCGGCTTCGCGTTGTGGAAGTTCGTCGACGGCTTCCGCGTGACCAGCGCGCTGCCGGCCGACGGACCGTCGAACCCCTT
Source organism: Variovorax sp. J31P207 (assembly GCF_030316965.1). NCBI lineage: Bacteria > Pseudomonadati > Pseudomonadota > Betaproteobacteria > Burkholderiales > Comamonadaceae > Variovorax > Variovorax sp. J31P207. The sequence goes on along the minus strand of NZ_JASZYN010000006.1, from coordinate 412,911 downwards.
GCTCAAGACCGTCGAGGTGCATTCGAGCGCCTGGTTCGCCAACTACGAGGCGCATCCGTGGCTCTACGTCGTGCCGGGGCTGGGCCTCGCCGGCGCGCTGGTGGCGCTGCTGGGCCTGCGCATGCGGGCCGAGCTGATGACCTTCGTGGCCAGCGCCCTGTCGATCGCCGGCATCATCCTGAGCGTCGGCGTCTCGATGTTTCCGTTCATCCTGCCCTCGACCATCGATCCGCGCGCCAGCCTGACGGTGTTCGATTCGTCGTCCAGCCACCTGACGCTGTTCGTCATGCTGGTGGTCACGGCCATCTTCATTCCGATCATCGTCGCCTACACCAGCTGGGTGTACAGCGTGCTGCGCGGCAAGGTCGACGCCGCCGCGATCAGCGAAGACCGCGGCCACGCCTACTAGTCACAGAAAGAGAATCCGACCATGTGGTACTTCGCCTGGATCCTGGGACTGCCGCTCGCCGCGACCTTCGCGGTGCTGAATGCGATGTGGTACGAGCTGATGGACGACGAGGCCGTAAGGCACGACAAACTGGACAAGCCTTAGCCGGCGGCTATTCCTTGGGCTTCGGGGCCTTGGACCCGCCCGTCAGTCGGTCCTTGAGCCCCAGCACCTTGGTCACCGTCGCGCCCATGCCCATGAGCTGCATGGCGGTCTCCGGCGCCAGCCGCTGCACGTCGTCGAACCACTTCATGAGCCGGTCGATCAGGTCGTGCATCTCGCGCATGCGCTGCTGGGCATGGCGCTCGGCCTCGGTCTTGGGCTCTTCGAGCAGCGCCATGCGCAGCATCGAGAGGGTCGGCTCGATCTCGCGCCGGCGGCGCTCCTCGGCCAGCACGCGGAAGATCTCCCAGACATCGGATGGCGCCTCGAAGTACTCGCGCCGATCGCCCGCATGGTGGCGCAGCCGCACCAGCCGCCAGGCCTGCAGTTCCTTCAGGCCCATGCTCACGTTGGAGCGCGAGAACTCGAGCGACTCGGCGATCTCGTCGGCATTCAGTGCCCGCTCGGAGATGAAGATCAGCGCGTAGATCTGGCCGACCGTGCGGTTGATGCCCCATTTGCTGCCCATTTCCCCGAAGTGGGCGATGAATTCTCGGCTGAGGGCGGGCAGGGTGTCTTTGGGCATCGGCCGATTTTCAGGCCGAATTGCTGAAGCTTCAAGAAAGACTGAAAAGCTACTTCCAGGGCGTCGGCGGCGGGACCTCCGAGGCGGGCTCGACGTCGACGCTCTTGAAGTCGGCCGGCGACACGATCTCGAGGTATTCCATGTCGGGCGAATAGTCGAACAGGTAGTGGCGGATGCCCGGGCGCTGGTGGACCACGTCGCCGGCGGCGACCAGCGTCTCCTTGTCCTCGTACATGAAGCGGGCCCAGCCCTTGAGCATGTAGACGATCTGGAAATCCGCTTCGTGCCGGTGCCAGCCGGTGCCCGTTTCCGGTGCCATGTTGGCCTTGACGAGGTGCGCGATCACACGGCCGTTGGTGGCCTCCGCCACCCCGAGGTCGCGATACAGGAAGAAATCGCGCAATCCGCCTGAAACGTAGTCGGTGTCGCCGGGTTTGACATGGGAGAACTTCGTGTCGGTACGGTCCAGCATGGGCGTGCTCCTTCGGAGGGTGGGGATGCTGCGCCGCAGCACGCATAAACCATTCCTGCCGTGTGCCTTGACAAGCGGGCGCCCGGCTTGGAAACTAAACCATATGGTTCACTCTGATGCGGGCACCCTCGATGCCGTCTTTTCCGCCCTGTCGGACGCCACTCGGCGCGACGTGCTCGAACGGCTGGGGCGCGGCGGCGGCCTCACGGTCAGCGAACTGGCCCAGCCGCATGGCATGTCGCTGACCGGCTTCATGAAGCACTTGCGCGTGCTCGAGGAGGCCGGCCTGGTGTCGCGCACGAAAGAGGGCCGCATCGTGCGCTGTGCGCTGTCGGCGGCCCCGATGCAGGAGGCCGCCGTGTGGTTGTCCCACTACGAGAAGTTCTGGGCCGGTGGCCTGGACCCGGCCGCAAGCGCTGAAGCCATGGTTCGGCCCGGCCGGAACATCGCGCCTTTGTTGGGATAATCCCCGCCATGAGCGGCAATACCTTCGGCACCTTATTCGCGGTCACCAACTTCGGTGAATCCCACGGCCCGGCGATCGGCTGCGTCATCGACGGCTGCCCGCCCGGCATGGCGCTCACCGAAGCCGACATCCAGGGCGACCTCGACCGGCGCCGCCCCGGCACCAGCCGCCACGTGACGCAGCGCAACGAGCCCGACGCGGTGCAGATCCTGAGCGGCGTGTACGAAGGCAAGACCACCGGCACGCCGATCGCGCTGCTGATCCAGAACACCGACCAGCGCAGCAAGGACTACGGCCAGATCGCGCAGCAGTTCCGCCCCGGCCACGCCGACTTCAGCTACTGGAAGAAATACGGCATCCGCGACCCGCGCGGCGGCGGCCGCTCGTCGGCCCGCCTGACGGCACCGATGGTGGCGGCCGGCGCGGTCGCCAAGAAGTGGCTGTTCGAGAAGTACGGAACCCGCTTCCGCGGCTGCATGGCGCAGATCGGCGACATCGTGATCCCCTTCGAGGCCTGGGACCACGTGCCGAACAACCCCTTCTTCGCGCCCATGGCCGACGTCTCGCAGCTCGAGGCCTACATGGATGCGCTGCGCAAGGCCGGCGACTCCTGCGGTGCCCGCATCCGGGTCACGGCGTCGAACGTGCCGGTGGGCCTCGGGGAGCCGCTTTTCGACAAGCTGGATGCCGACATCGCCTGGGCGATGATGGGCATCAACGCGGTCAAGGGCGTCGAGATCGGCGCCGGCTTCGCCAGCGTCACGCAGCGCGGCACCACCCACGGCGACTCGATCACGCCGCAGGGCTTCGTGACCAACAACGCCGGCGGGGTGCTCGGCGGCATCAGCACGGGCCAGGATCTCGAGGTGAGCATCGCGATCAAGCCGACCAGTTCGATCATCAGTCCGCGCCAATCCATCGATGTCAACAACCAGCCGGTCGAGGTCGTGACCAAGGGCCGGCACGACCCCTGCGTCGGCATCCGGGCGACGCCGATCGCGGAGGCGATGCTGGCGCTGGTCGTGATGGAGCATGCGCTGCGCAATCGGGCCCAGTGCGGCGACGTGCATGCGCCGGACCTGCCGGAGCATCCCTCGCCCCAGGCTTCGTTCCTCTAGTGGCGTCCGCGCCGCCCGCCGCCGGGGGGCGCGGCCACCTGCTGGCCTTCGCGGCCCTGTCGGCGAGCTATTTCGCCCACATCGGCTTCTTCAATCCGTACCTGCCGCTGTGGCTCAAGGACCTCGGGCTGCCGATCTTCGTGATCAGCCTGCTGACCTCGGTGCAGTCGGTGACCCGGGTCTTCGCGCCCTACGCATGGGGCGCGCTGAGCGACCACACGGGCGAGCGCGTGAAGCTGCTGCGCTTCAGCGCCGCGGTGGCGCTGGTCTCCTCGTTCGGCCTGTGGTGGAACGGCGGCCCGTGGTGGCTGATGCTGGTGCTGCTCCTGATGTTCACCCACACCAGCTCGATGATGTCGCTCACCGAGGCCGCGATGGCGCACCTGGTGGCCGGCGACTGGGGCCGCTATGGCCGCATCCGGCTCTGGGGCTCGGCGGGCTTCCTGGTCACCGTGTTCTTCGCCGGCGAATGGTTCGAGCGCTTCGGCATGCGGCACTTCCCGGCCTGGGCCGGCGGCACGCTGGCGATCGTGCTGATCGCGACGCTGCGGCTGCCCGACGTGCGCGAACCGGTGTCGCAGCACGCGCAGGCCCGCGAGCCGGTCGGTCCGGTGCTGCGCAATCCGGCGGTGCGCTGGTTCTTCGTCTCGCTGTTCTTCCACGTGATGGCGCATTTCGCGGTCTACGGTTTCCTGTCGCTCTACCTCGATTCGCTCGGCTACGGCAAGGGCACGATCGGGCTCCTTTGGGCGCTTTCGGTGGTGGCCGAGATCGTCTGGTTCTTCCTGCAGGGGCGGCTGCTCGGGCTGCTGTCGATGCCGCGCTGGCTGCTGCTGTGCGGTTTCGCGGCGGTGCTGCGCATGGGCATCACGGCCGGGTGCGGGCAATGGGTCTGGGCCCTGGTGGTGGCGCAGGCGTTGCACGCGCTGTCCTTCGCGGCCCACCACACCACCTGCATCGCGATGGTGTCGCGCCACTTTCCGGGCCGGCTGCGTGGCCGCGGGCAGGCGCTGTTCACGGTGATCGGCTATGGCTTCGGCGGCGTGCTCGGGGTACTTGTGGGCGGCGCCATCGCGCAGCGCTTCGGCTATGTCGCCATGTTCAGCGTGGCGACGGCGGTGGCGGCGGTCGCGAGCGGATGCGCGTGGCGGGCGCAGCGGCTCGGCGGCTCAGGTTGACGACTTGGTGCACCACCGCTAAAGTAAGGATTCCTTACTTCCAGGGGATGCCATGCTCGCCAAGATGACCTCCAAGAACCAGCTCACCTTGCCGCGCAGCGTGACGGATCAGCTCGGCGATGTCCCGGAGTACTTCGACGTGGCGCTGCGCGACGGCCAGATCGTTCTGACGCCGGTGCGCATCCAGCGCGGTGATGCCGTGCGGGCCAAGCTGGCGGCGTTGGGGCTGAGTGCCTCGGATGTGGCCGATGCGGTGGACTGGGCCCGCAGCACGCAACAGGTGCCTGTGGCGGCCGAGGCCGGGCCCGCCTACCGGAACCCTGTTTCCCGACGCAAGCCCAGGTCCTGAGTCGCGTGGCCGCCATCCGGGTGGTGTTCGACACCAACGTGGTCGCATCGGCCTTGCTGTTCGGCGGCCCGGCGACGGCAAGGCTGCGCGGGCTCTGGCGACGGGGCGCCTGCGTGCCGTTGGTCAGCAAGATCACAGCCGCCGAGTTGCTTCGCGTGCTGGCCTATCCGAAATTCCGACTCTCGCCGGCGGAGCGCGAGGAGTTGCTGGCCGACTACCTGCCGTTCGCCGAGATCGTGGTGGTGCCCGACCCGCCGCCCGAGGTTCCCGAATGCCGCGACGCCTTCGATCTGCCGTTTCTGCATCTGGCCGCCGCCGGCGAGGCGACCCTGGTGACCGGCGACCGTGACCTGCTGGTGCTGGCCGGTGGCACGGCGATCCCGATCGTGCGGATCGAGGATTTCATCGCGGGCTTCGACCCGCGCTGAAGCCGCAGGTTCTCAGCCCAGCTCGGCCCGCCGCGGCATGTCTGCGCCCCGGCGCGAGCAGGTGATGGCCGCGGCCTTGGCCGCGAAGCCGAGCAGGGCGCCCAGCGCCTGGCCGTCGAGCGCCGCCAGCGCCCCGGGCGTCAGCGCGCCGTGTTCGTCGAGCCAGGTCAGCAGGCCGGCCTGGAAGGTGTCGCCGGCGCCCACGGTGTCGATCACCTTCACCTGCGGCGTCGGCACGTCGGCCCGCGCGCTTCGGGTCCAGGCGCTGGCGCCCTGGCCGCCGCGGGTCACCGCGACCAGCACCGCGCCCTGCGCCAGCCAGCGCGCCGCGACCTGCTCGGGCGTCTCGGCCGGATAGAGCAGGCCCAGGTCCTCGTCGCTGACCTTGACCATGTGCGCGATCGAGACCATCCGGTCGACCAGCGCGCGCCATCGCGCCACGTCGGGTTCGACATTGAGACGCACGTTCGGGTCGTAGGCGACCAGCCGCTGCCCGCGCTCGCGGGCGGCGAGTGCCAGCAACGCACTGCCGACCGGCTCGACCGCCAGTGCATAGGAGCCGAACTGCAGCACGCGCACGCTCGGCGGCAGCGCCGGAAGCGTGTCGTGGGTGAGCTGCCGGTCGGCCGCGCCGGTGCCGTGGAAGGCATAGCGCGGCACGCCGCGGGCGTCGACGCTGACCACGCTGAGCGTGCTGGGCGCATCGCTGCGCACGATCAGCGAGGTGTCGACCCCTTCGGCCGCAAGCGAGGCCAGCAGCCGCTCGCCGAAGGCGTCGGTCGACAGCCCGGCCAGGAAGGCCACCGGCCGCCCGAGCCGGGCCAGGCCCTGCGCCACGTTGAGCGGCGAGCCGCCGATGCGGGCATCCAGCGCCAGGCCGGTGGGGGTGGCTTCGCCCGTGTAGACATCCATCAGGGCTTCGCCGCAGACCACGAACATGGGGATCCTTCGAGAGTGAGGAACAGGAGATTACAGGCTGGCGCCGGTTCGAACCAGTCCGCCAGCGCCGGGCGCCGATACGCGTTTGCAAACAGCTTCTCAGATGATCGGCCGCAGCGCCTCGACCACTTCGCGCAGCACCGGCAGCAACTTGTCGACCAGCTGCGTGTCGGGGTAGGCCTGCCGCTGCACCGTGACGCTGAGCGCGTACTGGCAGTGGCCCTTGCGGTCCTTGAGGGGCAGGGCGAGGCCGCTGAGGCCGAAGTCGAGGTACTGGTCGGCATGTGCGTAGCCGAGCCGGCGCGCCACCCCCACGTTCTCGCGGAAACGAGCCGGGTCGACCACCGTGAAGCCTGTGAAGCTGGCGAAGTCGTGGTCGGCGAGCCAGGCATCGAGGCCGGCATCGTCCAGGGTCGACAGCAGCGCCAGCCCCGGCGCCACCACGTGGGCCGGCACCCGGGCCCCCGGGTGGAAGCCGATCGACACCACGCGCGGCGAATTGCTGCGCGACAGGTAGACCACCTCGTGCCCGTCCAGCGTGACGACATTGAGCGACTCGCCGCACTGCATCGACGCCCGCTGGATGAAGGGCTGGGCGATGCGCGGCACCCGCGCGACCTCCATGAAGGCCTGGCCCAGCCGCAGCACCCGCGGCAGCAGCCAGTAGTACTTGCCGTCGGTCGCCGCATAGCCGTAGTGCACCAGGCTCAGCAGGTAGCGGCGGGCCGCGGTGCGGGTCAGCAGGGCGCGCTCGCCGGCCTCGGTGGCGGTCAGGCGGGGCCGGTCCTCCGAAAAGGCCTCGATCACGCGAAGTCCCTTGCCGAGGCCTTCGATGAGGAGCTTGCGGTCGATGGGTGGCGGTTCGGCAGAGGAGGGCATGGCTGGGGGAAACCCGGTTTTCGTGCGCGTGGTGCACGGGCGCGGTCGATCATCGCTCGCGACGTGCGCCTTCGGCGTTGTGGAGAACCCTGAGGCGGTCCAAAGTCGCCTCCTCGGCCCGCGTCGCGCCAGCCGACCCCCCGAACCCACAAGGAGAGACAGATGAGCAACCCCAACGACCACGAGCCGCAAGGCCGGCACCAGTCGAGGAAGGCCGCCGCCAGCGGCTGGATCGGCTCGGCGCTCGAGTACTACGACTTCTTCATCTACGCCACGGCGGCGTCGCTGATCTTCCCGCAGATCTTCTTTCCGACCGGCAATCCGCGGATCGCGATCATCGCCTCGCTCGCGACCTACGGCGTGGGCTACGTGGCACGGCCGATCGGCGCCTTCGTGCTCGGCCACTGGGGCGACACGCGCGGGCGCAAGCACGTGCTGCTGGTGTGCATGTTTCTGATGGGCTTCTCGACCATCGCGGTCGGTCTGCTGCCGACCTACGCCCAGGTCGGCCTGCTGGCACCGGCGCTGCTGGTGGTGCTGCGGCTAATCCAGGGCTTCGCGGTGGCCGGCGAGATCGCCGGCGCCAGCTCGATGATCCTCGAGCATGCGCCGTTCGGGCGCCGCGGCTTCTTCGCCAGCTTCAGCCTGCAGGGCGTCCAGGCCGGGCAGATCCTGGCGGCCGCCGTGTTCCTTCCGCTCGCGCACTTCATGCCCGAGGACGCTTTCCTGTCGTGGGGCTGGCGCATTCCGTTCCTGCTGAGCTTCATCGTGATCGTGGCCGGCTACATCATCCGCCGCGAAGTCGACGAGACGCCGGCCTTCGCCGAGGTCGACAAGGCGCAGGCGGCACCCAAGGCGCCGATCATCGAAGCCTTCACCAACAGCTGGCGCGACATGCTCCGCGTGGTCTGCGCGGCCCTGATGAATGTCATCCCGGTGGTGGCCACGGTGTTCGGTGCCGCCTACGCGGTGCAGCCGGCCTACGGCATCGGCTTCCAGAAGGACGTCTACCTGTGGATCCCGGTGCTCGGCAACATCCTGGCCGTGATCGTGATCCCGTTCGTCGGCAACCTGTCCGACAAGGTGGGACGCAAGCCGCCGATCGTGATCGGTGCGCTCGGCGCCGGCCTGCTGTCCTTCGGCTACCTCTACGCGATCAGCATCCACAACGTGCCGCTGGCGATCGTCATGTCGCTGCTGATGTGGGGCATCGTGTACCAGGGCTACAACGCCGTGTTCCCGAGCTTCTACCCGGAGCTGTTCCCGACCCGCACCCGCTGCTCGGCGATGGCCATCTCGCAGAACATCGGCACCACCATCACGGCCCTGCTGCCGGCGCTGTTCGTCGCCGTCGCGCCGCCCGGCGCGGCCAACATCCCGCTGACCATCGGCGCGCTGACCTTCGGCATCACCATCGTCTCGGCACTGGCGGTGCTGAGTGCCCGCGAAACCTACCGGGTCCACCTGAACGACCTCGGCAACGCCAATGCGGTGCCGGTCCCGAAGCCCGACTACGAGCGCATGCGGGCCCAGACGCTGGCCGATGCGAAGCTGGCCAGGGCCGCGGCCTGAGATCGGCCGCGCACGGAAAGTCCCGGACCGGCCCAGGGGGTTTTTGAGAGCCGGCGACAGGCGCATACTGGCGCGCCATCGCCTGCAGGAGCGCGCCATGCTCGAATCGCTGCGAACCGATCCCACTTTCCACGCCTCGCCGCGGCTGGCGATGGAGGCCGAAGCCGAGCGCATCGCCTACACCGCGCTGCTGTCGCCCGATGCCTCCCGGCCGGATGCGCTGGCGGTGGTGGATGTAGACCCCGCTTCCGCCACCTATGGCCGCGTGCTGCACCGGCTGGACATGCCGAACCGGGGCGACGAATTCCATCACTTCGGCTGGAACGCCTGCAGCTCGGTGCTGTCGCCGATGTCCGGCCATGCGTTCCTGAAGCGGCGCTACCTGGTCATCCCGGGCATCCGATCGTCGCGCATCTACGTGGTCGACACGCAGCCCGATCCCGTGCGCCCGACCATCGTCCGCGTGATCGAGCCGGAAGAGGTGCTGCGCAAGACCGGCTACTCGCGGCCCCACACGGTGCATTGCGGTCCCGAGGGGCTGTACATCAGCACCCTCGGCGGCGCCGGCGCCGACGGGACCGAGGGGCCGCCGGGCGTGTTCCTGATGGACTGCGAGAGCTTCGAGGTCCTCGGCAAGTGGGAGATCGAGCGCGGGCCGCAGAAGCTGCATTACGACTTCTGGTGGAACCTGCCGCGCGACTACATGGTGTCGAGCGAGTGGGGCCTGCCGCCGCAGTTCGAGGGCGGGATCGTGGCCGAAGACCTGCTGGCCAACCGCTACGGGCACCAGCTCCACTTCTGGGACCTGCGCGGGCGCCGCCACGTCCAGAGCATCGACCTGGGCGCCAATCACCAGATGGCGCTGGAAGTCCGTCCCGCGCACGAGCCGACGCGCGAATACGGCTTCGTCGGGGTGGTGGTCGACACCACCAACCTCGAAGCCTCGATCTGGACCTGGTGGCGCGAGGGCGGCAAGTTCCATGCGAAGAAGACGGCGGTGATCCCGCCCGAGCCGGCCGATGCGTCGCTGCTGCCGCCGCTGCTGAAGGGCTTCGGCGCCGTGCCGCCGCTGGTCAGCGACATCGACCTGTCGCTGGACGACCGCTTCCTCTATGTGGCCTGCTGGGGCACCGGCGAGCTGCGCCAGTACGAGGTGTCCGACCCGATGAACCCGCGCCTGGCCGGCAGCGTGCACGTCGGCGGCATCGCGCGGCGCACGCCGCACCCGAACGGAACGGTTTTTGGCGGCGGACCGCAAATGACCGAGATCAGCCGCGACGGCAAGCGCGTCTATTTCACCAACTCGCTCTACAGCCGCTGGGACGCCCAGTTCTATCCCGACGGCGTGCCGGGCCGGCAGGCGCTGTGCCACGTCGGTGCCGACGGGGGCCTCACGCTGGACCCGGCCTTCCTGGTCGATTTCGGCAACGACTACGGTGCCCACCAGATCCGGCTGCAGGGGGGCGACTGCTCGACCGATTCCTTCTGCTATTCGTCGGCCTGAAGCGAGGCGTCCGAGTCGCCGTGAGCCCCCTCGCTGCAGCCTCGCTCTGGGCCGGCGTGGTGGCGATCGGCCTCTACCATGGACTGAATCCCGCGATGGGCTGGCCCCTGGCCGTGGCCAACGGCCTCGAGCGCCAGCGCGGCGCGGCCGTCTTTGCCACCTGGCTGCCGCTGGGGGCGGGCCACCTGCTGGCCATGGCGCTGGTGCTGCTGCCCTTCGCGCTGCTGGCGAACCTGCTGCCTTGGGGCCGCGAGATCCGCATCGGCGTCGGCCTGCTGGTGCTGGTCTTCGGCGCCTGGCGCCTGGTCCGGCCGGGCCGCCACCGGTGGAGCCGGCGCCTTCGGCCGACCCAGCTGACCCTGTGGTCCTTCCTGATGGCCAGCGCGCACGGCGCCGGGCTGATGCTGCTGCCGATCCTGGTGGGGCTGTGCGGCGTCCCGGCGGACCCGGCGCTCGATCCGCCGTCCACGCTGGCCCTGATGCGCGCCAGCGCCGCCACGGCGGTCGCGGTGTCGCTGGTCCACTCGGCCGCGATGATCGGCTCGGGGCTCTGCGTCGCCTGGCTGGTCTACCGCTACCTGGGCCTGAAGGCGCTGCGCAGCGCCTGGCTCGACCTGGACACGCTCTGGTCTGCCGGCCTGATGCTGTCGGGGGCGGCGGCCATCGCCACCGCCTGGGGCGGGGCGGCAGGGCATTGACGACAAAGGCTCAGAGCAGCCCGCGCATCGCCTGCGCCGTCTCGCGCAGCACCGGCAGCACGCGCGCCACCGCGTCCTCGCTGCCTTCGTGGCCCATCGGCATCGTGATGTTGAGCGCCCCCACCAGGTCGCCGTGGCGGTCGCGCAGGGGCACCGCGATGCCGCGCGAGTTGAGGTCCAGCTGCTGCTCCGACAGCGCCCAGCCCTGGGCCCGGATGCGCGCCAGCTCCAGCTTCATGCGCTCCTTGCTGGCGATGGTGTGCGGCGTGAAGACCGCGAGCTCGTGGGTGTCGAGCCAGTGGCTGCGCTCGGCGTCGCTGCGCAGGGCCAGCATCAGCATGCCCGAGGCCGTGACCTGGGCCGGGACCCGCGCGCCGAGCACGTAGCCGGTGCTCATGCTGCGGTTCGGCCCGTTGCGCGCGATGTAGACCACCTCGTCGCCGTCCATCACGCTCAGGTAGGCGATCTCGTGGGTGCCTGCCGCCACGCGCTGCAGGAAGGGCTGGACGATGCGCGGCAGCCGCGCCGATTCGAGGTAGGACTGGCCCAGCCGCAGCACCCGCGGCGTCAGCCAGAACAGCTTGCCGTCGCCGGCCACGTAGCCCATGTGCTGCAAGGTCAGCAGGTATCGCCGGGCCGCGGTCCGCGTCATGCCGGTGCGCTGGCCGGCCTCGCTGGCCGTCATGCGCGGGTGCGCATCGTCGAAGGCTTCGATGACGGCCACGCCGCGTTCCAGGCCGGCGATCCAGTCGCGTTTGTCGAGCTCGGGCGGGGTGGCGTCGTCGGTGGTCATCGTTCTCGGGGAAACCCTGAATGCGTGCGATTATCGAACATTTGTGTTCGATGATCGATTTTTGCGTGATGGGCGAACGATCGCGCCGGGCGGACGGCGGCCTACATTAGCGCCGCTTCTTCGAAATCGCGCGATATTCGAACGATTTGAAGCGAGACACCACCCATGTTCCCCTCCATCGTCGGCAGCACCTCCGTCTACCTGCTCCCCGGTGACCCGGTCACGAACGTCCGCCTGCCGCGGATGTTCAACGCGGTCTTCGAGCGCTGCGGCATCGATGCCGTGATGGTGCCGGTGCAGGTGGCCAAGCGCGACCTGGCGGTGTTCGTCAAAGCCGCTTTCCTGGCCAAGAACGTGCGCGGCATGGCGATCGCGCCGCCGCACAAGCCGCTGCTGGTGGACCTGCTCGACGGCTGCGGCCTGTTCGGCCGCGTGGCCGGCTCGGTCAACGTGGTGCGGCGCATCGCCAACGGCGAGCTCGAAGGCGACCTGTTCGACGGCGAGGGCCTGCTCGGTGCACTCGACCACTACAACATCCCGTTCCGCGGCAAGCGCGTGCTGATCCTCGGCGCCGGCGTCAGCGCGGCGGCGATCGGCGTCGCGCTGGCCGAGGGCGGCACGGTCAACGGCGCCGAGCACATCGCCTTCCACGACATCGTGGCCGGCAAGGCGGCCGGCGTCGCGGCCCAGCTCGACGCCTTCTTCGATGCCACCACGGTGGCGGTCGACAGCAACGACCCGGCCGGCTACGACCTGGTGATCAATGCCACGGCGCTCGGGCTCCAGCCCGACGACGCGCTGCCGGTCGACGTCGCCCGCATGGAGCCGCATGCGGCGCTGTTCGACATCCTGCTGCGCAACCAGCCGACGCCGCTGGTGCGCGCCGCCCGCGAGCGCGGCCTCCATGCCCAGGCCGGCTTCGAGATGCTGGTGCAGCAGATGCCGCACTACTTCGAGTTCTTCGGCCACCGCGACGCCGCCCATGCGCTGCGCCACGACGCCGATTTCCTGCGCGAGCTGATCTACCCCGCGGCCATGGCCGACGAGATCCGCCACCCCCTGCGCTACCACTCGGCGAGCGTGGCCTGAGCCAGCGCCCGACCGTCCCAGCACTTCCCAAGGAGACAAGCACGATGGCCATCACCCTCAACGCGGCGGACGCGCGCGCGACGCAGCCGGAGCCCGAAGGGCTCAAGACGCCGCGCAAGGCCGCCTTCGCGAGCTGGATCGGCAGCGCGGTCGAGTACTACGACTTCTTCATCTACGGCACGGCGGCAGCGCTGGTGTTCGGCAAGATCTTCTTTCCGTCGATCGACCCCAAGCTGGCCACCGTGGCCGCCTTCGCGACCTTCGGCGTCGGCTACATCACGCGTCCGATCGGCGCCTTCTTCATGGGCCACGTGGGCGACAAGTTCGGCCGCAAGAAGGTGCTGACCTTCACCTTGCTTCTGATGGGCATCTCGACCTTCCTGATCGGCCTGCTGCCGACCTACAACCAGGTCGGCATGGCAGCGCCGATCATGCTGGTCATCCTGCGCCTGCTGCAGGGACTGTCGGCGGCCGGCGAGCAGGCCGGGGCCAACTCGATGACGCTCGAACACGCACCGGCGCACCGGCGCGCGTTCTACACCAGCTTCACCTTGAGCGGCACCCAGATGGGCTTCATCCTGGCAACCATCGTGTTCCTGCCGATCTCGGCCCTGCCCGAGGACCAGCTGCTCTCGTGGGGCTGGCGCGTTCCGTTCTTCCTGAGCGCGATCGTGGTGGCGGTGGGTTTCTGGGTGCGCCGCACGCTGCCCGAGACACCGGCCTTCAAGGAAGAGGCCGATGCCAAGGAGACCGTCAGGCTGCCGGCGGCCGTGCTGTTCCGCGACCACACGCCGGCCGTGCTGCGCGTGATCTTCGGCGCCCTGGTGTCGGTGGTGAGCACCATCTTCGGCCTCTTCGTGCTGTCCTATGCGGTCAACACCGTGCACATCCCGCGCGCCACCATGCTGACGCTGCTGGTCTGCAGCAACGTGGTGGCGCTGGCCGCGATCCCGTTGTGGGCGATCCTGGCCGACCGGATCGGCCGCCGACCGGTCTTCATCTTCGGCGCGCTGGGCTGCGCGGTGCTGATCTGGCCGACCTTGTGGGCCATCAGCCGCGGCGACCTGACGCTGATCTTCATTTTCGGCCTGCTCACCTCGGGGATCGTCTACAGCGCCTCGAACGCGATCTGGCCCTCGCTCTACGGCGAGATGTTCGACACCCGCGTGCGCCTCTCGGGCATGGCGATCGGCACCCAGATCGGCTTCGCGCTCGGCGGCTTCGCGCCCACCATCAGCGCCGCGATCATGGGCGAAGGACCGAACGGCTGGATGCCGGTGGCTGCCCTGGTGACGGCGTCCTGCGTCATCGCCGCGATCTCGATCTTGACGGCGCGCGAGACCTACAAGGTGCCGATGCACGAACTCGGCAAGAACGCGAGGGCCTTCGCCTGATGCGCAACGATCCGCAACAGCCGATGCAGCCTGCCGCCGTCGCGCCCGTGTCCGTGTCCGGCGCCGAGACGGTGCGCGTCGACGGCGGCCTGCTGGCCGGCGTGCGCGACGCCGCCACCGGCGTGCGCGCCTACCTGGGCGTGCCGTTCGCGGCGCCGCCGGTGGGCGACCTGCGCTGGCGCCCGCCGGCGCCCGTGGTGCCCTGGGAGGGTGTGCGCCGGGCCGACCGTTTCGCGCCGCAGTGCGTGCAGCCGGGCCGCGCCGCCGATTCGGTCTACGCGGAATTCTCGGGCGTGCAGCCGATGAGCGAGGACTGCCTCTGCCTGAACCTGTGGACCCCCGCCGCAGCGGCCGACGAGGCGCTGCCGGTCATGGTCTGGATCCATGGCGGTGCCTTCCAGCAGGGCTCGGCGGCCAACCCGGTCTTCGTGCGCGGCGATCTCGCCGGCCAAGGCGTGGTGCTGGTCACGATCAACTACCGCCTCGGGCCCTTCGGCTTCATGGCGCATCCGGAACTGAGCGCGGAGGCGGGCGGCAGCTCGGGCAACTACGGCCTGCTCGATATGGCGGCGGCCCTGCGCTGGGTCCAGCGCAATGTCGCGGCCTTCGGCGGCGACCCCGCCAAGGTCACGGTGTTCGGGCAGTCCGCCGGCGGCCACGGGGTCGTGGCCCTGATGGCCTCGCCCGAGGCGCGCGGCCTGTTCAGGCACGCCATCGCGCAGAGCTTCGGCATCAGCCCGACCGAGGACCTGGCGGCCGGCGAAGCGCAGGGGCTGGCCTTCGCGGACGGCGACGCCATCGCCTCGCTGCGCGCGTTGAGCGCGGACCAGCTGCTGCAGCGCTACCTGGCGCAGGGCACGCGCTTCATGCCGATCGTCGATGGCCGCTTCCTGACCCGCACCCTGGCCGAGACCTTCGACGCCGGCGAGCAGCAGGCCGTGCCCTTTCTCACCGGCTGGAACCGCGACGAAGGCACCGCCTTCCCGGCGGCGGCCAGTGCCGAGGCATTCCGGGCCCAGCTGAAGCGGCGCTTCGGCGAGCGCGCCGACGAGGCTGAAGTCTTCTACCCCGCCAACGACGACGCCCAGGCGGCGGCCTCGAGCCGCGCCCTGTTCGGCGACGGCCTCTTCGCCGGAGGCGTGCATGCGGCCGCGCGTGCCCAGGCCCTGCGGGCGCCGACCTATGTCTATCACTTCGCGCACCTGCAGCCCTTCCGGCCGGGCCAGCGCTATCGCGAGGCCGATCCGGCCGTGGCGCTCGGCGTCTTCCACAGCTCGGAGTACCCGTACGTCTTCGGCACCACGCGCGAACTCACGCGCGACTGGGGGGCCGAGGACGACCGCATGACAGCCCTCATGCAGGGCTTCTGGGCCCAGTTCGCGAAGACCGGGAATCCCAACGGCGAGGGCCTGCCGCACTGGCCCTTGTTCGAGGAGGGCCGCCCGACCGTGCTGGAGCTCAAGCCCGAGCCCGAACTCGTCGATGTGCCCCGGCGCGCCCAGTTGCGCTTCGTGGCCTGACAACCGAATCTTCCGAACCAGGGACTGCCATGGCCATCGCCCTCGACCGCTTCGGCTTCAACACTGTCACGATGGGCGGTGAGCTCGGCCACAAGCTCGAATGCATGAAGGCGGCCGGCTTCGCCGGCGTCGAGCTGTGGGCGCGCGACCTCATCAACCATCCGGCCGGGGTCGAGAAGGCGGCGCAGCTCGTGAAGCAGAGCGGGCTGAAGGTCACCGACTTCCAGCCGCTGCGCGACTTCGAGTGCGCGCCCGACGCGATGCGCCCGCACCGGCTCGAGATGGCGCGCGAGCAGCTGCGCCAGATGTCGCTGGTCGACACCGATCTGCTGCTGTGCTGCTCGACCACCTCGCCGCTGGCGATCGACGATCCGGAGCGTGCCGCCGAGGACCTGCGCACGCTCGCCACGCTGGCGACGCCGCTGGGCATCCGCATCTGCTACGAGGCGCTTTCGTGGGGCCGCCACGTGAACCGCTGGCACCAGGCCTGGGACATCGTGCGCCGCTGCGACCGCGAGAACGTCGGTCTCAACCTCGACTTCTTCCACATGTCGGTGCATGGCGACGACGGCGCCGAGATGCTGGCGCAACTGGCCGAGGTGCCGGTCGAGAAGATCTTCCTGGTGCAGCTGGCGGACTACTTCTTCGAGTACAGCGACCGCCAGGCCGACATGATCGAGCTGGCCCGCCACCAGCGCCTGTTCCCGGGCGAGGGCCTGCACGACGTGCGCGACCTGGTGCAGCTGCTCGAGGACAAGGGCTATCGCGGCCACTACACCTTCGAGGTCTTCAACGACGACTACGTCAACTCCGACCCGATGGTCATCGGCCAGCGCGCGATGAAGAGCGCGCGCTGGATCAGCGAATCGCATGTGGCTGGCGCGAGGCCGGCCGACCCAAGGACGACAACCCCATGATTTCCGGCAAGACCACCCTGATCGCCCACCTGGGCTACCCGACCGAGAGCTTCAAGGCTCCGATGATCTACAACCCCTGGTTCGAACAACAGGGCATCGACGCCGTCGTGATGCCGATGGGCGTCAAGGCCGAAGACTACGCCGGCGTGCTGGCCTCGCTGTTCAAGCTGACCAACATCCGGGGCGCGCTGGTCACGATGCCGCACAAGATCACGACCTTGTCGCTGGTCGACGAGGCGACCCCGACCGCGAAGATCGCCGGCGCCTGCAACGCGATCCTGAAGCGGCCCGACGGCAGCTTGCTGGGCGACCAGTTCGATGGCGCCGGCTTCGTGCGCGGCGTGCAGCGCAAGGGCCGCGCGCTGGAAGGCGCGCGGGTGCTGGTGTCGGGCAGCGGCGGCGTCGGTTCGGCGATCGCCGCCTCGCTGGCCGCGGCCGGCGTGGCGCAGATGGCGCTCTACGACAGCAGCGCAGCCTCGTCGGAGGCGCTCGCCGGCCGCCTGCGCGCGCACTACCCGCAACTGGTGGTCACGACCGGCTCCAACGACCCGGCCGGCTTCGACCTGGTGGTCAACGCCACGCCGCTCGGCATGAAGGAGGGCGATCCGCTGCCCTTCGACGTCGCCCGCATCGCGCCGTCCACCTTCGTCGGCGAAGTGGTCATGAAGAGCGAATACACGCCCCTGCTGCGCGCGGTGCGCGACAAGGGCTGTGCGGTTCAGGTCGGCACCGACATGCTGTTCGAGATGATTCCGGCCTACCTGGAGTTCTTCGGTTTCGGCAGCGCCACGCCGGAAGACCTGCGGGCGGTGGCGACGCTGGCTTACTGAGCATGTCATGAGCCCCCGCCCGGCCGCTCCGAAGGGGGCTCGCACCGCAGTGCGAAGCACGGAGGTCGCCTTGTGAGCCTCTTCGAGGCCGTGCTTTCGACATCCGAGATGCGCGGCGTCTTCAGCGATCGCAGCGTGGTCGACGCGATGCTGCGCTTCGAGGCCGCGCTGGCGCGCGCCCAGGCCCGGCTCGGGCTGATCCCGTCTTCGGCCGCCGCGTCGATCGCCGGCAGCTGCAAGGTCGAGCTCTTCGACGTCGCCAAGATCGTTCGAGACAGCGGCCGGGCCGGCAGCATCGCGGACCCGCTGGTCCACAGCCTCAAGGAGGCGGTCGGCCTGTTCAACGCCGACGCGGTGCCCTTCGTCCATTTCGGTTGCGGCGCCCAGGAACTGGTCGACAGCGCGATGGCGCTGCTGTCGCGCGAGGCCGTCGCGCTGGTCGATGCCGATCTGGCCCAGGCGGTGCAGGCGCTGCTCGCCCAGGCCCAGCGCAATGCGACCACGCCGATGCTCGCGCGCCCCGCGGGGCAGCCGGGTCCGGTCACGAGCTTCGGCCTCGTGTGCGTCGAGTGGGCGGCGCCGCTCGTGCGCCGCCGTGTGCGGCTGGCCGAGGCCGCGCGGCGGGCACTGCAGGTGCAGCTCGGCGACGGTGCCGGCATGGCCGATCGGATGCAGGGGCAGGGCGCCGCGGTGCGCCGGCAGCTGTCCGAGGCGCTCGGCCTGCGCGATCCCGGGGCCGACTGGCGCACCGAGCGCGACGACTGGATCGCGCTCGGCTGCGAACTGGGGCTCATGGTGGGCTGCCTGGGCCGGGTCGCGAACGACATCGCCCTGCTGGGCCGATCCGAGATCGGCGAACTGGCGGAGGCCGGCGATGCCGGTCGCGGCGAGCGGCCGGCGTCGGTGGTCGCACTGGCGGCCGCCCAGCGCGCGCCGCAGCGTGTGGCGGCGCTGCTGGCCTCGATGCCGCAGGCGCGTGCGCCCGGCAGCTGGCAGGCCGAGCTGGCCGAATGGCCCCAGCTCCTGATGTCGGCACACGGGAGCGCGCGGGCGCTGGCGGGAGCCTTGCCCGGCCTGCAGGTCGACGCCGCCCGGATGCTGGCCAACATCGACCGGCTGCGCACCCAGCTGCCACCCGGGAGCGCCGAGCCTGGCCTCGACCCGGCGCAAGCCGAGGCGGCGGGCGTGCAGGCGCTGGCGCAGGTGCTGGTCCTTCAGTCAGCCTCCGAACCCTTCGATCCAAGCGACGCTGCGGGATGACTTCCGCCGCAGCCCGCCGCGGCATCTCGTTCGCCCTGCTGCTGCCGCTGCTGCTGGCGGCGCAGCCGGTCGCCACCGACAGCTACCTGCCGGCACTGCCGGCGATCACGCGCGACCTGGGCCCGGCCAGCGCCAGCCTGACGGTCTTCGTGCTCGCCTTCGGCTTCGGCCAGCTGCCCTGCGGCCCGCTGTCGGACCGCTTCGGGCGCCGCCCGGTGCTGCTGGTCGGCCTCGCCAGCTATGCGCTGGCGGCACTGGGCTGTGCGCTGTCGAGCGGGATCCCGATGCTGGTCGCCTGCCGGGCGCTGCAGGGCTTCTCGATGGCGGCGATCCTGGTCTGCGCGCGGGCCGCGGTGCGCGACCTCTATCCGGCGCACGAGGGGCCGCACGTGATGGCGCGCGGCCTCACCGGGCTCGGCGTGGTGGGCTTGCTGGCGCCGCTCATGGGGGCCTGGACGGTGCAGTCCGCGGGCTGGCGCTGGGTGCTGGGCGGCATGGCCGCGTATGCATTTCTGCTCTGGCTGCTGTGCTGGCGCGGCTTCGACGAAACGCGCGCCGACAGTGCCGGCCCGTCGGCGCCCAAGGGCAGCCTGCGCGAAGTCTTCGCCAGCGCGAGCTTTCGCGCCTGGGCCTCGCTGGCCGCCGCCACCTATGGGGGAATCTTCTGCTTCCTGCTGCTGTCGCCGATGGTCTACATCAGCTACCTGGGCTTCTCTCCCGCCTGGTACGGATGGATCCCGGCCGGCGGCTCGCTGGTCTACATCTTCAGCACCACGCTGTGCCGTCGCCTGCTGCGGCGCGTGGGGGCGGTGCGCGCGGTGCAAATGGGCTCGCTGCTGAGCCTCGCCGGGCCGCTGGTGCAGGCGCTGGGTTGCTGGCTGCTGCCGCGCACGGCCTGGCCGCTGCTGCTGGGCCATGCGATCTACTGCATCGGCCACGGCATCCACCAGCCCTGCGGCCAGGCCGGCGCGGTCGGCGACCTGCCGCATCTGGCGGGCCGTGCGGTGTCCTGGTCCGGATTCGCGATGATGGCGGTGGCCTTCGTCGTCGGCCAGGTCGCCGCCGGCTTCGTCGATCCCGAACTCAGCCACGGCGCCTGGCCGATGGTGGTGCCGATGGCGCTGGCCGGCGCCGCGCTGGTGCTGATCGCCTTCCTCTGGCTGCCGCACCTGCCCCAGACACATCAAAGAAAGGAAACGTCATGACCCGTCTGAATGTCGTTCGCGAGGGCAATGGCCCGATCGTCGTGCTGAGTCACGCGCTGGGCTGCGACCTGCACATGTGGGACGGCGTGGCCGAGCAACTCGCCCGCGCGCACACGGTGGTGCGCTATGACCACCGCAATCACGGCCAGTCCGAAGTGGTGGCAGGTCCGCTCACGATGCAGACGCTGGCCGACGACGTGGCCGACCTGATCGCACGAGAGGCGGGCGGCGTGCCTGTCCATTTCGTCGGCCTGTCGATGGGCGGGATGACCGCGCAGGCGCTTGCGTCGACGCATCCGAAGTTGCTCAGGAGTGTGGTGATCGCGAATTCGTCCGCCCACTACCCCGATCAGGCGCCGTGGCGCGCACGCGTGGAAACCGTGCAGGCGCAAGGCGTGGCGGCGATCGCGGCGGGCGCCGTGGCGCGCTGGCTGACGCCCGAATTCACGACGACGCCCGAGGGCGCCGAAGCCGCGCGCATGCTGACCGAGACGCTGGTGCGCACCGATGCTGTCGGCTACATCGCCAGTTGCAACGGGGTGGCGGCGATCGACTTCCGTGAGAGCAACCGTGCCATCGCCGTGCCGACGCTGGTGATCGCCGGCACGCGCGACGAGGCGACGCCGCTCGCCATGTCCGAAGCGATGGTGGCGGCGATTCCGGGTTCGCGCCTCGCGACCATCGCTGCGGCCCACCTGAGCGCGGTGGAGCGCCCGGTGGAGTTCAGCCAGACGCTCGTCGACTTCTGGCGCAGCCTCTAGTCAGCGCCGGCGAAGCAGCGCGTAGTCCTGGGCATCGATGTCCGTGGTGCGCCCCAGAACGATGTCCGCCATCAGCTTTCCGGAGCCGCACGACATGGACCAGCCGCTGCCCCCATGTCCGGCGTTGATGTACAGATTGCGAAAGTCGGTGGTGCACACACAGGGGACGCCGTCCGGCGTCGCTGGCCGTAGTCCGGTCCAGAACGTGGCGGACGCTGCATCGATCGCGTCAGGAAAAGCCTCCTCGAAGGCTTTCATCAATTGCTCGCAGCGCGCCCGGGAAATCTGAAGGCCGTAGCCTGCCACCTCGGCAATGCCGGAAATGCGCATCCGTTCGCCCATGCGGGCCATTCCTGTCTTGGCCTTGAAATCGAACATGGAGTGCCGCGGCGCGGCGTCGGCATTGCGTATGTGCGCCGTCACCGAATAGCCCTTGATCGGGTAGATCGGCAGATTGGCCAGCCCGCGCAGCAGCACCGCCGATTCGACACCGGCTGCGAATACATACGCGTCTGCGTCGAAGTCGCCCTGCGTGGTAGCCAGCCCGCTGACACGGCCTCGGGACGGGCCGGACGCATCGATGCGAACCTCTTGCACCTTCGCGTTGCAGACGAACGTGGCTCCACGGGCCCGGACGGCGCCCAGGAGTTTCTGCGCGAAATGCGCGCAGTCGCCGGAGAGATCATCGGGGAGATGTATCGCGCCGAAGAGATCGGGTGTCGATCGCCTCAGCGCTGGCTCCTGCTCTCGAACCTCGTCGGGGGTCAGGTAGCGTGCCCGGATGTTCATCGTGTCCAGATAGGCCAGGTGTGCGTCCACCATGGACTGCGGCACCGCTTCCCGATAGAGCTGCATCAAGCCCTGGCGACTGCGGTCGTAGTCGATGCTCAGGTCGGCCTCGATGTGCTGGAGGCAATCCTGCGCATAGGCCGCCATTCGCGTCAGCCGGGCGCGATTGAGCGAATAGCGCTTCGGATGGCACTCCCGCATGGACTGCAGCATCCACGTGGCCTGGCGCCAGGTGAAGTCGGGTTTCCAGCGGAAGGCCGCAGATGGGTCGAACTGAGCCCGAAGGGCCATGCCGATGGCGCCGGGCGCCGACCATGGCGCGGACAGCCCCGCGGAGAAGAAGCTCCCGTTGGCCTGGCTGGCCCCCTGTGCCGGCCCGTCCTGCTGTTCGAGCAAGACGACCTCGCATCCCTGTCGCTGCAGAAAGTACGCCGTCGTGATGCCCATGATGCCGGCGCCCACGATAAGAACACGCATGCAATCTCTCCTTCTGTTGGTGTCTGTCAATCCGCCGTGATACCCATCTGACGCACCAACAATCCCAATTGCTCGTAGTCGGAGACGACTGTGGCCTGCAGCGCCTGAGGCGGTCCGCCGGCGGGCACGGTGCCCAATGTGCCCAGCTTCTGTTGCACCTCGGGGAGCCGCAGCACTTCATTGACGTGCTGGTTGAACAGCTTGACCAGATCCGTAGGCATGTTCTTCGGACCCATGAAGCCGTTCCAGGCCGTGACCACGATCCTGGGATAGCCGGATTCCGCGAAGGTCGGAATGTTCGGGGCCAGGGCCGTGCGCTTGGCGTCAAGCACGGCCAAGGGCGTCAACTGACCGGCCGCGATGTAGGGCAGCGCCACGCCCAACGGCAGGTAGCCGACCGACACGTGCCCGGCCACCACATCCGTGACCAGCGGTGCCGCGCCGCGATAGGGAACATGTTCCAGCTTGATTCCTGCCTCACGATTGAACCATTCCCCGGCGATCTGCATCGGCGAGCCGGAACCGGTACTCCCGTAGGTGGTCAACTTGCCGGAGCGCGCGGCCTTCACGACGTCCGACAGGCGCTGAAGGCCGCTGCCGGGGTGGGCCACCGCGATCAGCGTCACGCTACCGGTCTTGATAATGGGCGTGTATCCGCTCTTCACGTCATAGCTTGCGCTCGGGGACAGCTTCAAGACCAGGGGAAGCAGCACGAAGGTGTTGGGGGTGAACAGCAGCGTGTGGCCGTCGGATGCCGCGCGGGCCACCTCCACGTTCGCGAGCGCTCCACCCGCTCCCGGCTTGTTGTCCACGACGAAGGGCTGGCCGAATCGCGTCGAGAGCTTGTCGGCGAACAAGCGTGCCATTGCGTCCGTGTCGCCACCGGCAGGGTAGCCCACCACGACCCGCACGGGCTTGCTGCTGGACAAGGTTTGCTGCGCCAGTGCGGGAAACGCGCAGCCGGAGGCGATGGCGCACTGGAGGAACGTACGTCGGGTTGCTTGCATCATGGTCTTCGGTGGTTGAAGTGGAAGAGGTGACCGGGACGGAGATCAGCGCGAGCCGGCATGCGGGTGCTGTTCACGGTGCGACATGGCGATGTTGCGAACCGTTTCGGCCAGGCCGTACCGGGGAATGAACCCCAGTTCGTCGCGCGCAGAGTCGATGCAGGTGGGCGCGGGTCGCTGAAACGGAAAACCCGAAATGCCGGTGGATGGGAGCGCGATCTCTTCGAACGGCAAGGAGGGAAAGCTCTCGCGCACGATGGCGACAACCTCGGGAAACGAATGCCACTCGCCCGAAGCAATGCTGTAGATGCGCTGGGAAGGCTTCGGCGCTTCGAGTGCCGCGATCACGGCGCGCGCGCAATCGCGCACATCCACGAACTCCTCGCGTCCACCCCAAAGCAATCGTGTGTCGTCGAACGATGCAGGCCGTCCGGATCGCGCAGCGTCGAGCAGGGTCTCGAGCATCCGCCCCGGTACGCTGGTGGCACGGCCCCTCTCGGGGCCAAGCACGGCGCCGAAGCGCAGCACGACGGCATCCACGCCGTGCTGATTCGCATAGGCCAAGGCCAGATGTTCCATGAAGAGCTTGGTGCAGGCGTACAAGCTGCCCGGACGTTCGCCGAGAACGCGGATTGAAAAATCTTCGGGAATGGGTGTGGCCGGCAGCGAGCCGAAGGCCGAATAGGCGACCGTGGCCGAACCTGCCAGCACCACGCGGCGCATCGCGAAGCGGCGACCCAACTCCAGGGCGTGTGCTGCGCCCATGGCGTTGACGCGGATACCTTGCAACGGATCGTGTGCGAAGCCGGGCGTCAACACCGCGGCGGTGTGCACCACCGCTTCGATGCCATGCCGATGCACGAGTGCACTCAGCGCGTCCAGGTCCGTGACGTCGACTTGTTCCGCCCGCACAGCGAGCTCCGTGTCGGCATCGAGGCCACGCCAATCCGCCAGGACGACCTTCATGCCCTGCGCGCGCAGTTGCCGTGCCGTCTCGCGGCCGATAAGGCCTGCGCCCGTGATCAAAACTGTCATTCCTGCCTGCCTGCTTTCGAGGATGTGCGGGCAGTCTAGAAATCCCGTCGTCGGAGTCCAGATGTTGTCTCACTGAGTGAGAATCACGCGATGCGCTTCGACGAACCAGACAGCGACAACGGCCTCAAGACGGTCGCCGCATTGCAGCGTGGCCTGGCTGTGCTGCGGACGGTGATCGCGTCGCCGGCTGCGACCTTCACGGAGCTTTTGCACGAGACCGGCCTGTCGAAGGCAACGCTGGGCCGCATGCTCAAGACACTCGAGCTGGAAGGCTGGATCCATCGGCACGAGCGGAGTGGACGCTACTCCGCCAGGCCAGACGCGACCGCATCTCCCCACCGGATCGCATGGCATCGGAAACTGTCCGACGTGGCCGCGCCGTATCGTGCGCGCCTGCAGCGGCAGATTCCATGGCCTACGGATCTGTGCGTGCGCGATGGCCGATCCATGCTGAGCATCGACGGCCCGTACCAGGGCCACGGCCTGAGTGCCAACTTCGGGGTACTGGGTTCACGGCCCGCCATGTTGCGATCTTCCGTGGGTCGCTGCTATCTGGCCTTCTGCGCGGACGACGAGCGCGAGAGCATCCTGCGCGCATTGGCACGCTCGCGCGCCGAAGAAGATCACGCCGGCCTACGCGCCGATGAACTGGATCGCATGATCGTCCAGGTTCGCCAGCAGCGCTATGCCACACGGTATGCGGGTCATCTCAGCCCACACTCTCCAGAGCAGTTTGGCGCACTTGCCGTGCCTATTTTCCAGAGGAACGCCGTGGTGGCCGCTTTGGCCGTTGTCTGGGTTCCAGCCCTCATGCAAGAGGATCAGATCGTTGCTACCTGTCTGCCTTCGCTCCGCACCGCGGCGGAGGGCATTGGCCGCAGACTCCGGGTCGCTCTCCCTCTTCGCGATGCGTGAAGCCAGCGGCTTTGCCAACAGCGGCTTCAGCTGCCCCGATACGTCGAGCAGCTCCACGGCGTGCACAGCATCGGCACGTGATAGTGCTGCTGCGTGTCGAAGATCGCAAAGCGCACCGGCACGGTGTCGAGAAAGGGCATGTCGTTCCCGGCGCCAGGCTGGCGTCGGAAGAAGTCGCCGACGTGAAAGAGCAGCTCGTACTGTCCGGTGCGCGCCGCGTCGGGCGCGAGCACGGGCTGATCGGTGCGGCCGTCGGCGTTGGTGGTGAGGGTCTTCACCAGCTTCCAGCCGTCGCCGTCGCGCACCGAGAAATCGATGCGCATGCCGGCGCCGGGGCGGCCCGTGCCGCTGTTCAGGACATGCGTGGAAATGCCTGCCATGTGCTTGTCTCCTTGTCGATCGGCGGATCAGCTGCCGCGGTAGTACGAGTAGCCCCAGGGGGTGAACAGGATCGCGAGGTGGATGCGCTCCGTCGGGTTCGTGATCCGGAAGCGCACCGGCACCTGCGAAAGGAAGTTCGGCTTCGGCAGCGGCGTGCCGCGTGCGGCGAAGTAGTCCTCAAACTGCAGCAGCAGCTCGTAGCGTCCGGGCTGGTAGGTCGCATCGAGCAGCAGGGGCTCGTCGGTGCGGCCGCCCTTGTTGGTCTCGACGCGGCGCAGTACGTGCAAGTCGTCGCCTTCGTACTTGGAGAGCTGCACCTTCATGCCGGCACCCGGCGAACCGTTGTGCGTGTCGATCGCATGCATCGTGAGGCGCGGGCTCAGGTCGATCTGCGACACCGGCGCGGTCGTCAGCGCGGTCGGCGCGTTCTGTGCTGTCGCAGCGCCGGCCGCAAGGCTGCCGAGTGCGAGACCTGCGGGCAGGAAGGCGCGGCGGGTGAGGGTGGGCGAGGTCATGGCGCGGTTGCTCCGTTCAATGGGCCAGCAGCCTGCCCAGGCGCAGGCGCGTGATGATCGAGATCTGCTCGATGGCGGCATCGAGCTCGGTGTCGGTGTCGCGCTCGGTGCGCGTGCGCAGCGCTTCGAAGATCTGCGAGCGCGTGTTCTTGAGCACCGCGATGATGAAAGGGAAGCCGTGCTTCGCGGCGTATCCCGCGTTGAGCCGCCGAAGCGTCTGCAACTCGTTGCGGGTCAGGGCATTGAGGCCGGCCTGCTCGGCGGTCGAGTGGCCGGTCATGGTGCCGGCCTGGGCCTCCTTGCCGGCCAGCTCCGGGTGCATGCGCAGGAAGTCGATGCGCACCTCGCGGGACGTCGCGCGCACCACGCCGATCATCGCGCGATGCAGATCGTCGATGCTCGCGAACGGCCGCTCGGCCCAGGCCTGGGTCGCGACCCAGGGCGAGTGCTCGAACACCCCGCCCAGTGCGGCGACGAAGCGCACGCGGTCGAGCTGGTTGATGTCCGACAGCGTCAGCGGGAGCGCTTCGGCGGTATGCATGACCGCGCTCATCGGGCCACCGCCTTCTTCGCAAAGCGCGGCACGAAGGCGATGATCAGGATCGCGGCACAGACCTCGACCGCCGCCACGATGTAGAGCCCCGGCGAGAGCAGCCCGGTCGACGTCTTGATGGCGCCCAGCATCGAAGGGGCGCCGAAGCCGGCGAGGTTGGCGATCGAATTGATCAGTGCCACGCCGCCCGCCGCGGCCGCACCGGCGAGGAAGCGGCCCGGCAGTTGCCAGAACACCGGGATCGCGCTCATGGTGCCGACGATCGCCAGCGTCTGCGCGGCCAGCGCGATCATCGGGCTCTGCTTCATGAAGAGCGCCGTGAGCGCGAGGCCGACAGCGCCGAGTGCCGCCGCGAAGGCGCAGTGCAGCCGGCTTTCCTGCTGCCGATCGGAATGCAGGCCGTTGCAGATCATGCCGACGGCGCCGCAGAGGTACGAGGCGGCCATGATCCAGCCCACCGTCGCCGGGTTGGTGAAGCCCACTTCCTTGACCACGGAGGGGCCGAAGAAGGTCAGCGACGAATTGGCCGCGATGATGCAGAAGAAGATCAGGATCAGCAGCCACATGCGGCGGTCCTTCAGCGAGGCGATCAGGCTCTCTTCGCGATGGCCGAGCGCCTTGTTGTCGCGTGCCATGTCTTCGTGCACGAGGCGGCGCTGCTCGGCCGTGAGCCAGTGGGCCTGCTCGGGCCGGTCGGTCAGGTAGAACCAGGTCACGAAGCCGGCGAGGACAGACGGGATGCCTTCGATCAGGAACACCCATTGCCAGCCCGACCAGCCGTTGAGGCCGTGCAGGTTGTTCATGATGCTGCCGGCCAGCGGCCCGCCGATGACGCCGGCAATGGCCGAGGCCGACATGAAGATGCCGAAGGCCTTGGCGCGCCGCTCGCTCGGATACCAGTAGGTGAGGTACAGGATGATGCCGGGATAGAAGCCGGCCTCGAACACGCCCATGAGGAAGCGCAGGAAATAGAACATCGCCGGCGTCTTCACGAACATCGTGGCGACGCAGACGATGCCCCATCCGATGGTGATGCGCATGATGGTCTTCTTGGCGCCGATCCTTTGCAGCAGCAGGTTCGACGGCACTTCGAAGAAGAAGTAGCCAAGGAAGAAGATGCCGGCGCCCAGCCCGTAGACCGCTTCGCTCCAGCCCAGTTCGTCGAGCATGGTGAGCTTGACGAAGCCGACGTTGACGCGGTCGACCCAGGCCAGGACCCAGAGCGCGAAGATGAACGGAATGATGCGCCAGGTGATGCGGCTGTAGGCCGCGTCGAGCGCGTTGGCCGGCGCGGTGGGCACGGCATGTTGCGGAACTTCCAGGGTGGCCATGAACAACTCCTTGACGGGATGCGGGTGGGGCGTCGAATGCGTCCATGGATTGGGCCAGCGCACCCCCGGACTGTCGATACCGTGCCGGCATGCGAATCGCTATAGACTGCATCGGACATATCGATAGACCGGGACTAAGGGAAAACACCATGCAACGCGGCGTCGATCTGCTCGACGGCCATCTGCTGCGCGTGCTCGCCACGGTGGTGGAGGAGCGCAGCGTGTCGCGTGCCGCCGCCCGACTGCGCCAGACGCAGCCCGCCGTGAGCGGCTCGCTCAAGCGCCTGCGCGAGATCTTCGGCGACGCCCTGCTGGTGCGCGACGGCACCGCGATGGTGCCGACCGCCCGCGCCGCCGGCCTCGCCGTGCAGGCGCGGCGCGCGCTTGGCGAACTGGAGGCCTTGCTGGTCGAGCCCGAAGCCTTCGTGCCGTCCGACGCCGAGCAGCGTTTCCGGATCGCCTCGCCGGACTACATCGCGCCCTCATGGATCGCGCGGCTGGCGCAGCACGTGGGCGCCGAGGCGCCGCGCTGCCGCATCGAATTGCGCGCGCTTGGGCCCACCTTCGACTTCGAGCGCGCGCTGGGCGACGACGAACTCGACCTCGTGATCGGCAACTGGCCGTCGCCGCCCGAGCACCTGCACATCTCGCTGCTGCTGGAGGACGAACTGGTCTGCCTGATGGCCCGCGACCATCCGCTGGCACAGGGCGCCACGCAGGTCAGCGAGGCCGACTACCTGGCGGCAGGGCATGTGGTGCCGGTGCCCTATGCGATGGCGCAGCGCGGCGTGGTCGAGACCTACCTCGGCGAGCGCCGCCTCGGGCGCGACGCCCGCGTGCAGGTGCCTTACTTCGGACTGGCGCCGTCGATCGCGGCCAGCACGCGGCTGTTGTTCACCACCGCGCGGCACTTCGCCGAATACCACGCGCGGCTGTTGCCGCTGGCGCTGCTCGAAGCGCCGGCGGGCTTCCCGCGCATGCGCTTCTACCAGCTGTGGCACGACCGGGTCCACCATTCGGCGGCCCATCGCTGGCTGCGCGGCCTGGTGGCGCAGTTCGGGCGCGAGCTGGTCGCACCGGCGATGCCGCAACGCGGGCAGGGGAATCGGTCGCCCGGCGCTTGAAAAAAGCGCTGCCGGCCCCATCATCGCAAGCATGCCTACCACCCGACTCCACATCGATTTCGTGTCCGACGTTTCGTGCCCCTGGTGCGCCGTCGGGCTTGGCGCGCTCGAAGCCGCGCTGCGCAACGTCGCCCCCGAAGTGACCGCCGAACTGCGCTTCCAGCCTTTCGAGCTGAACCCGCAGATGCCACCCGAGGGCCAGGACACCTTCGAGCACCTGAACCAGAAGTACGGCTCGAACCGCGAGCAGCAGGCCCAGGCCCGCGCCGCGATCCGGGCCCGCGGCGCCGACGTCGGCTTTGCCTTCAGCGAGGGCGGGCGCCCGCGCATCTACAACACCTTCGATGCCCATCGGCTGCTGCATTGGGCCGAGCTCGAAGACCTGGCCAAGCAGGCGGCGCTCAAGAAGGCGCTGCTCAAGGCCTGCCATACCGATGGCGAGAATCCGTCGGACCCCGAGGTGCTGGTGCGCCTGGCCACCGAATCGGGCCTCGATCCGGCGCGTGCACGGGCCATCCTGGCGAGCGACGAATACGCCGCCGAGACCCGCGAGCGCGAGCGCCTCTACACCGATGCGGGCATCCATTCGGTGCCGGCGATCATCATCGACAACAAGCACCTGATCTCCGGCGGCCAGCCGGTCGAAGTGTTCGAGCGCGCGCTGCGGCAGATCGCGGGCGCCGAGCCGGCCCGCACGGCCGAAGCCTGAGGCCCCGGCGTCAGGGCTTCTGCAGCATCTCGATGAGCCGGGCCAGCGCCACCGATGGCGTGCCCTGCCAGACCAGGTGCGTGCGGTTGCCGCGGATGCGCTCCGGCAGCGGGTGCTGACGGACGTCGGCGGTGGCGCGCAGCGCCTTCAGCACCGACACCGGCACGATCGCGAAGCCGGTGCCTGCGGCGACGCAGGCGATCATCGCCTGGTAGGAAGAAAACTCCAGCGAACGCGAGGCCGAGACGCCGCCCTTGACCAGCCATTGCTCGAGCAGGCGGCGGTACGAGCAGCCCGGCGCGAAGGCGATCAAGGTCGCATCGGCCAGGTCGCCGGCACGGTTCACGGCGGCCACGCTGCGCGCCGTGATGAGCACCAGCTCCTCGTCGAACACGGGCATCGATTCGAGCTCCGGCGCGGCAAAGGGCTCCGACACGAACGCGGCCTCCAGCTCGAAGGCCCTGACCCGCTTGAGCAATGCGCCCGTGGTGCCGGTCGCCAGCTCGACCACCACCCCCGGATAGAGCCTGTGGAAGCGTGACAGCACCGGCGCCAGCCGGCTGCCCGCCGTGCTTTCGAGCGAGCCGAGCCTGAAGGTGCCGAAGGGGAGATCGCTGCGCAATTCGCTTTCGGCCTCGTCGGCCAGGCGCAGCAGGCGCTCGGCATAGGGCAGCAGCTTGTGGCCGGCCGGTGCCAGCGCGAGCGAGCGGCCCTGTCGATGGAACAGTTTCTGCCCCAGGCGCTCCTCCAGCTGCTGGATGCGGGTCGTGACGTTGGACTGCACGCGGTTGAGCTTGTCGGCGGCGCGGATCACGCCGCCCTCGGCCACGACGGTGCGGAAGATCTCCAGGGAGTCGAGGTCGATGGTTCTCATAACAAGAATGAATGTTCAGAATAATTCATTTGTCGGATGAGGCGATTTTGCGTCCAATCTGGAGCCATGTCGAACCCTTCCATCGCCCTCGGCCGGCCCTCCTTGTTCGCAGTCTGCGGCGCCGGCCTGCTGGCGCTGGCGATCGCGATGGGCATCGGCCGCTTCGCCTTCACCCCGATGCTGCCGCTGATGATCCGCGCCGGCAGCGCCGACGTCGGCGCCGGTGGCTGGCTGGCGGCGGCCAACTATGCGGGCTACCTGCTGGGTGCGCTCACGGCGGCGCGGCTGCCGCTGTCGCCGCAACGCACGGGCCTGCTGTCGCTGGTCGTGATCGTCGGGTCGACGGCGGCGATGGGGCTGGTCGATTCGCTCGCGGCCTGGCTGCTGCTTCGCGGCATCGCCGGCGTCGCCAGCGCCTGGGCACTGGTGAGCACCAGCGTCTGGTGCCTGTCGTGGCTGGCGCGCCTGGGCCGGCCGAACGGCGCCGGCATGGTCTATGCGGGTGTCGGGGCCGGCATCGCGCTGGCGGGGCTGTACTGCTGGCGTGCCGGCGCGGCCGACATTGCACCCGATCGCCTCTGGCTGCATCTCGGCCTGCTGGCACTGGTCGGATCGATCATCGTGGCGGCGCTGATGCCGCGCGAGGCCGGCCCCGTGGCCGTGGCGGCCGCTGCGCCGGGCACCGGACCCGCGAGCGCAGCGCCGGGCGATTCGCAATGGGACCTGGTCATCTGCTACGGCATGCTCGGCTTCGGCTACATCCTGCCGGCCACTTTCCTGCCGGTGCTGGCGCGGGCGGTGGTCGACAACCCCGCGGTGTTCGGTGCCGCCTGGCCGGTCTTCGGCGCCGCGGCCGCGTTGTCGACGCTGCTGGCGGGCGCTCTGCTGTCCGGCCTGTCGCGCCGCCATGTGCTGGCGGGCAGCCACCTGCTGATGGCGCTGGGCTGCCTGCTGCCGGTGCTGCACCTGTCCGCGGGCACGGTGCTCGCGGCCGCGCTGCTGGTGGGCGGGACCTTCATGGTCGCCACCATGGCCGGCATCCAGGCGGCGCGGGCCGGCGCCACGGGCGATCCCGCGCGCGCGCTCGGCCGCATGACGGCGTCCTTCGCGATCGGCCAGATGGCCGGGCCGGTGCTGTCCTCCGCCCTGAGCGGCGGCGCAGCGGGCTTCGGTGGCCTCTTCATCGCGCTGGCGACGGGCGCCGTCGCATTGCTGGCCAGCGCCGCATGGCTGTTGCGCGCGTCGCGCAGCGCCCGACCCTTACCGAACTGAAAGGACCCCGCATGCTCATCCCTCAAGGCCACACCGAACCCTGGGCCGAGCGCCTGCCACTGCCTGCCGCCGAAGCCATGACCGAGGCCCAGCGCGCGGCCGCGCAAGCGCTGATCGACGGGCCGCGCAAGGCCGTTTTCGGCCCCTTCGTTCCCTTGCTGCAAAGCCCGGTGCTGATGGAGCGCATCGGCAGCCTGGGCGAGTACCTGCGCTTCGACAGCGCGCTCGATGCGCGCGTGCGCGAGCTGGTGATCTGCGCGGTCGCGCGCCATGTCGGCAACCAGTTCGAATGGGTGCTGCATGCGGGCGCGGCGGTCAAGGCCGGGGTCGATGCGGGCGCGGTCGAGGCGCTTCGCCTGGGTCGCCGTGCGGCACCGCTGGCCGAGGACGAGCAGGTGGCCCTCGACTTCGCCCTGGAGCTGCTGCGGCACCATGGCGTCAGCGAGCCGACCTACGCAGCGGCCGAGGCCCGCTTCGGCAAGGCGGCAGTGGTCGAGCTGTCGGCCCTGGTCGGGTACTTCGCGATGGTCTGCTGGATCATGAACGCGGCCCACACGCCGGTGCAGGGCGCCGAGGGCCAGCCGGGGCTGCAGGCCTTCCCGCTGTAGTTTTTCCGCTGCACCGCGAGGCGGGGCGCGAGCGGTCAGGCTGGCGTCCGTTGGCGAAGGCACAATGGCGCCGCGCGCGGACCGGGTCCGTGAACCGAACCCATTCCGCTTCCGCTCATGCTCGACAAACGCTTTTTTCCGCGCCAGGCCGTCGCGTCCGGCGGCAACCGCTGGGACTGGGCGCTGCTGCCACTGGTGCTGGCCACGCTGTTCGCCCTGGCCTACGGCGGCGCCCAGATGGCACGGCCCTACGAGCTCGGCCAGCCGCTGCCGATCAGCCTCGACCCGTGGCAGCTGCCGTACTACCTGCTGCGCACCACGCTGCGCATGTTCCTGGCGCTCGGGGCCTCGCTGGTGTTCAGCTGCGCCTTCGCGGTGCTCGCGACCCGCTACCGCGCGGCCGAGAAGGTGCTGGTGCCGATGCTCGACATCCTGCAGTCGATCCCGATCCTCGGCTTCCTGTCGATCACGGTGACCGGCTTCATCGCGCTGTTCCCGGGCAACCTGCTGGGGGTCGAGTGCGCGGCGATCTTCGCCATCTTCACCTCGCAGGCCTGGAACATGGCCTTCAGCCTCTACCAGTCGCTGCGCACCGTGCCGTCCGAGCTGCGCGAGGCCGCCTCGGTGTTCCAGCTCTCGGCCTGGCACCGCTTCTGGCGGCTCGAGCTCCCGTTCGCGATGCCCGGCTTGCTGTGGAACATGATGATGTCGATGTCGGGCGGCTGGTTCTTCGTGGTCGCCTCGGAGGCGATCTCGGTGTCCAACCAGAGCATCATGCTGCCGGGCGTGGGCTCCTACATCGCGATGGCGATCCAGGCCCGCGACCTCGGCGCCATCGGCTGGGCCATCGGCGGCATGCTGATCGGGATCACGCTCTACGACCAGCTCTTCTTCCGGCCACTGATCGCCTGGGCCGACAAGTTCCGTTTCGAGGAGGGCAGCAGCGAAGACGCGCCGCGCTCCTGGCTGCTGACCTGGCTGCGGCGCACCGAACGCATCCGCCAAGGCATGGCCGCCGCGGCGCGGCTGCTCGAGCGCTCGCTGCTGCTGTTCCGGCGCGACCACGACGGCACCTCGATCAAGGCCCGGCCGAGCACACCGAACCCGGCCGTCGGCCGTGCCTGGGACGCGGTGCTGGCCGCTGCGGTGCTGCTCGCCGTGGTCTGGCTGGTGCGCTTCATCCACGCCGAGGTCGGATGGTCCGAGGTGGCCCACGTCTTCGTGCTCGGGCTCTACACCATGATCCGGGTGGTGGTGCTGATCGCGCTGGCGGCGCTGGTGTGGGTGCCGATCGGCATCTGGATCGGCATGAATCCGCGCTGGGCCGGACGGCTGCAGGGCGTGGCGCAGTTCATGGCCGCCTTCCCGGCCAACCTGATGTTCCCGGTGGCGGTGCTGTTCATCGTGCGCTGGCAGCTGAACCCCAACATCTGGCTGGCGCCGCTGATGGTGCTGGGCACGCAGTGGTACCTGCTGTTCAACGTGATCGCGGGCGCCTCCACCGTGCCGACCGAGCTGCGCTATGCGGCCAGCAACCTCGGGCTCACGGGTTGGCTCAAATGGCGGCGCTACCTGCTGCCGGCGGTGTTCCCGAGCTTCGTCACCGGCGCCATCACGGCCAGCGGCGGCTCCTGGAACGCCAGCATCGTGGCCGAGTACGTCACCTGGGGCGACACCACGCTGCAGGCGGCGGGCCTGGGCAGCTACATCGCCCACATGACGGCCATCGGCGACTTCCCGCGCATCGCGCTGGGCATCGGCGTGATGTGCGTGTTCGTCATGGGCATGAACCACTTCGTCTGGCGCCGGCTCTATGAATTGGCCGAGAACCGGATGCATTTCTGATGACCAACGCGCGAGGAGGGCCCATGGCCGAAGCCATCGTTGAACTCAAGGGCGTGGGCAAGTCCTTTCGCTCGGCCGACGGCGCCGCGCGCTCGGTGCTCGAAGGCGTCGACTTCCGCCTGGCCGAAGGCGAGATCGTGGCGCTGCTGGGCCAGTCGGGCTCGGGCAAGTCGACCCTGCTGCGGATCCTCGCGGGCCTGATCGGCGCCGATGCCGGCAGCGTGCGCTACCGTGGCCAGCCGCTCTACGGGCCGGCGCGCGGCATCGCGATGGTGTTCCAGTCGTTCGCGCTCTTTCCCTGGCTCACGGTGCAGCAGAACGTCGAACTCGGGCTCGAGGCGCGCGGCGTCGAACCGGCCGAGCGCGCCCGGCGCGCCAATGCGGCGATCGAGCTCATCGGCCTCGCAGGTTTCGAGGGCGCCTTGCCGCGCGAGTTGTCGGGCGGCATGCGCCAGCGGGTGGGCATCGCGCGGGCGCTGGTGATCGAGCCCGAGGTGCTGCTCATGGACGAGGCCTTCTCGGCCCTCGACGTGCTCACGGGCGAGCGCCTGCGCGACGACATCCTGCGCTTGTGGGGCGGCGGCGCGATGCCGACCAAGGCGATGCTGATCGTCTCCCACAACATCGAGGAAGCGGTGCTGATGGCCGATCGGGTGCTGATCTTCGCCGCCGACCCGGGCCGCGTGCGGGCCGAGCTGCCGATCCGGCTGGCACGGCCGCGCGACGTCGACAGCCTCGAAGTGAGGGCGCTGATCGACGAGGCCTACGCGCTGATGACGGCCAGTGCGCCGGTGGCTGGCCGCGCGACCGAGGAGCCGGTGCGCATGCACCTGGGCGACCGGCTGCCCGATGCCGACATCGGCCGCATGGAAGCCCTGCTCGAGATGCTGGTGGAAGACGGCCGCGAAGGCCGGGCCGACCTGCCGCAGCTGGCCGAAGAGGCCGAGCTCACCGACCACGACCTGCTGCCGCTGGCGCAGGCGCTGGCGCTGCTGGGTTTCGCGCAACTGGCGGATGCCGACCTGCACTTGACCGAGCTGGGGCGCCACTACGTCGCGGGTGCGCACACGCTGCGCCAGCAGCTGCTGGGCCAGCAGCTGCTGGCGCACGTGCCGCTCGCAGCGCACATCCGCCACAGCCTGGAGCAGGCGCCCGCGGGCGAATTGCCGCAGGAGCCTTTCCTCGATCTGCTGGAAGAAAGCCTGGACCGCGCGACCGCCGAACGGGTGCTGCGGACCGCGATCGAATGGGGCCGCTACGGCGAAGTGTTCGAGTTCGATCTGCGTACCGGACAAATTCATTTGCCGGCTGGTGAAGAACAGGAAAAAAATGCTCTATAATCGAAGGCTTCGCGGGAGTAGCTCAGTTGGTAGAGCGCAACCTTGCCAAGGTTGAGGTCGAGAGTTCGAGACTCTTCTCCCGCTCCAGATTTTTGAGAATTTTGAGAATTTTGGAAATGCGAAGCATCACAGCCGGTTCAACCGGTTTGTTCGATGCAGGAAGCCACCCGACGGGTGGCTTTTTTTCGTCTGGCGAACGTCAGCCCCGCTGCGCGGCCACGCTGCGCCACGCGATCTCATCCATCTCGGCGACCCACGCCGCATCGTCCGGCGTGCCGCTGCCCAAGCCCCGCAGAAGGCGATAGCGCCGCCCGCCCCAGGCGGCGGTCAGGAGGGCGTGGACGGTCGCGTCCGTGGGCGGATCGGGCAACCCGCAGGCGGCGAAGGCCTGCAGCCAGCGGGTCGCCAGTTCGTCGTACACGCGCCGGTGGTGCTTGGGCTCGGCCACGCGGTGTTCGAGCAGCAGCATGCCGTGATCGAAGGCCGGCAGGCCGTCGAGCCGGCTGTCGCAAGTGATGCGCACCAGCCGCGCGATGCGCTCGCGCGCAGCCAGTGCGGCCGCGGGCGGCGCGACGACATCGACGTCGAGCCGCCGCAGCAGGGCTTCGACACAGTGGCGCACGTAGCCCGACAGCAGCGCCTCCTTGTCCGGGAAGTAGTCGTACAGCGTGCCGACCGCGATGCCGGTTTCGAGGGCGACGGCGCGGGTCGTCACGCCATCCCAGCCCTCGGCCTCCCAAATCCGAACAAAGGCGTCGTAGATGGCCTGCACGGTGAACTTGCCGCGGGCCTGGGTCGGGCGTTTCAGCGGCTTGGAGCGAGGTGCGGCGGCCGGCGCCTGTTTTCCGAACCCGCGGCTGGATGGAGGGCGATACATTTTTCGGCAAGGGGATCGGCCCCGAATCACCTGAGGCCACACATGAACGACGCTTTCACTTTAACCCGTCTCGAAACCCGCAAGGACGCGCTCGGCACCACCCGCCTGCGCAGCGCGCCGGACGCCGGCACGCTGGCGCCCGGCGAGGTGCTGCTGCGCATCGACCGCTTCGCGCTCACCACCAACAACATCACCTATGCGGCCTTCGGCGACGCCATGATGAAGTACTGGTCGTTCTTTCCGACCGGCGACGAGGCCTGGGGCCACATGCCGGCCTGGGGCTTCGCCGACGTGGTGGCCTCGACGGTCGAAGGCGTCGCGGTCGGCGAACGCTTCTACGGCTACTTCCCGATCGCCAGCCACCTGCGCATGTCGCCGGTGCGGGTGACCGAGCGCGGTTTCTACGACGGCGCGCCGCACCGCAGCGACCTGGTCTCCGCCTACAACCAGTACATGCGCTGCAGCCACGATGCCGGCTACGACCCGGCGCTCGAGGACTACCAGATGCTGGTGCGTCCGCTGTTCATCACCTCGTTCATGCTGGCGGATTTTCTCGAGGACAACGCCTTCTTCGGCGCCCGGCAGGTGGTCGTGTCCAGCGCCTCGAGCAAGACCGCCTACGGCACGGCCTTCTGTCTGGCCCGGCGCGAAGGGCGCAGCCTGGTCGCGCTGACCTCGCCGCGCAACCGCGGCTTCGTCGAGAACCTCGGCTGCTACGACCAGGTCATGTCCTATGACAGCGTGGTGCGGCTGCCCGCCGAGGTGCCGACGCTGTATGTCGACTTCGCCGGCGACGACGACCTGCGCGCCACGGTCCACCACCATTTCGGTGCGGCCCTGGTCTACGACTGCTATGCGGGCTCGGCGCAGAAGACCGCCTTCCTGGCCGAGTCGCCATTGCCGGGCCCGAAACCCTTGCTCTACTTCGCGCCGGTGCAGATCCGCAAGCGCAACGCCGACTGGGGCCCCCAGGAAGTGAACCGGCGCTTCAACGAGGCGCAGGGCCGCTTCATCGCCGAGCTGAGCCGGCCGGGCAATCGCTGGATGACGCTGGCCCAGGGCCAGGGCTTCGAGGCCGCGCAGCAGGTGATCGCCGACCTGCACGGGGGCCGCGTCGACCCGCGCACTGCGCACGTGGTGCGGCTGCGCTGAGGCACGGCTCGCCTACATCTCGTCGATCTGCGTGCTGCGCGTCTGTTCCTGCGCCGCCAGCGAGTAGCGCTCGCGCGTCTTCACGTAGAAGCTGGCCCCGAAGCGGCCGACCGGAAAGTAGTGCTGCAGCCGCACGCGCCAGGCGTCGGTGTCGATCAGCTCGTCGCGCGCGTGCATCCAGCGCACCTGGCCGATGAAGATCTGCCGGCTCTCGGTCTCCAGCGTCTCCCAGAGCGTGCACTCGAACGCGACCGGCGCCTCGGCGATGCGCGGTGGCTTCACGGCCCGGCTCGGCAGCGGCGTGAAGCCGACCACATCGAGCTCGCTCACGTGCGGCGGATGGCGGTCGCCGCAGCGGTGCATCTGCTCGGCGATGTCCTCGTCGGCCAGGTGGACCACGAACTCGCCGGTGCGCACGATGTTGGCGGCCGTGTCCTTGAGCGCGTTGTCCTGCAGCCGGTTGACGCTGATCATCACGATCGGCGGCTCCTCGCCGAGCATGTTGAACATGCTGAAGGGCGCGGCGTTGACGACGCCGTCGGGGCCGAGGGTGGTGACCAGGGCGATCGGGCGTGGCACGATCAGGCTCGCCATGAGCTTGTAGCGCTGGTATTCGGTGAGAGCGGAAAAGTCGATGTCCATTCGGATTCCTTGACGGTCACAGGGCGTTACGGCACGAGGCGCCGGCGTGGTTTCCAATGGACCGCATGCAACGCCCGTGATTCAAAGGAGGATTCGAACATGCCCGAAAGGGACCCAGCAGATTTCAGGCCAGCGCGCGAGTCCTCGGTCTGGACCTTGGTCGTCGTCGTGGTGGTGATTCTCGCCGCTGCCTTCGGTTGGTGGCGATGGTCCCTGCAGAAGGAGCCGCCGCCGGCACCGCCTGCCGCCAGCGCGCCGCCCCCGCCCGACCGGCCCGCCGATGCGCCGGCCCCGGCCCCGGTCGCGACCGGCCCGCAGAACCTGGTCGATGCCCTGGCCCAGCCCGATGCGGCACTGCCGGCCCTGAACGACGCCGACGGCCGCGTCGCTGCGGCGCTCAACGAGCTGCTGGGCAAGAAGGCGGTGGCCTCCTTCCTCGACACCAGCGGCTTTGTGCGCCACTTCGTCGCCACCGTCGACAACCTGCCGCGCGCACAGGCCTCGTCGCGCATGTGGCCGACCCAGCGCGCGCCCAAGGCCTTCGAGGTCCAGGGCAACGGCGAGGTCAAGACCATCGGGATCGACAACGCCAGCCGCTACACGCCGTTCGTGCTGTTCGCCGAATCGGTCGACAGCGCCCGGGCGGCGGCGCTCTATGCCCGGCTCTATCCGCTGTTCCAGCAGGCCTACGAAGAGCTGGGTTACCCGAACCGCTACTTCAACGACCGCCTCGTCGCCGTGATCGACCACCTGCTGCAGGCCCCGGAACCCCAGGGCCCGGTGCAGGTGAAGCTGACCGAAGTGAAGGGCGAGATGGCGGGCGGGCAGCCCTGGGTCAGCTACGAATTCGTCGATCCGAAGCTCGAGTCGCTCTCGGCCGGCCAGAAGATGCTGG
The DNA here is from genome assembly GCF_030316965.1 of Variovorax sp. J31P207. Lineage (NCBI taxonomy): Bacteria > Pseudomonadati > Pseudomonadota > Betaproteobacteria > Burkholderiales > Comamonadaceae > Variovorax > Variovorax sp. J31P207. The sequence goes on along the minus strand of NZ_JASZYN010000006.1, from coordinate 374,062 downwards.
TGCGCATGGGTCCGGTCAACGAGCGCCGCATGAAGGCCAAGCTGAAGGAACTGCGGGCCCAGGTCGCGACCGGGGCGGTGGCGAAGAAGTAGCGCTTCAGCCGCCTGCGGCGCTCTGCGCGCGCGCCAGCAGCAGCTTGCGCTCGCGCGCGTTGCGCGTGAGTTCGGCGGCCCGCTTGAACTCCTCGCAGGCCTCGGCATGCCGGCCCAGCCTGGCCAGCAGGTCGCCGCGCACGCTCGGCAGCAGGTGGTAGCCCTGCAGCTGCGGCGCCGATCGCAGCGCGTCGACGTGCTCGAGCCCGACCGCCGGACCGAAGGCCATCGACAGCGCGACCGCCCGGTTCAGTTCGACGATCGGCGACGGCGCGAGCTGCGCCAATGCCTCGTAGAGCGCCGCGATGCGGGGCCAGTCGGTCTGCGCTGCCTCCTGCGCACGGGCGTGGCAGGCGGCGATGGCGGCCTGCAGGGCGTAGGGGCCGAGCGCGCCGCCGAGCTGCTCCGCCCGTGCCAGCGCCGCCAGGCCACGACCGATCAGCAGCCGATCCCAGCGGGCGCGGTTCTGCGCCAGCAGCAGCACCGGTTCGCCATCGGCATCGACCCGCGCGGCGGCCCGCGAGGCCTGGATCTCCATCAGCGCGACCAGGCCATGCACCTCCGGCGCGTCGGGCATCAGTTCGGCCAGGATGCGCCCCAGGCGCAAGGCTTCGTCGCACAGCGCGGGCCGCATCCAGTCCTCGCCGGCGGTGGCGGCGTAGCCTTCGTTGAACACCAGGTAGATGACTTCGAGCACCGAGGACAGGCGGGCGCCGAGCTCGTGCCCGCGCGGCGCCTCGAAGGGCACGCGCGCGGCGGCCAGCGTCCGCTTGGCGCGCACGATGCGCTGTGCGATCGTGGCCTCGGGCACCAGGAAGGAGCGCGCGATCTCGTCGGTGGTGAGCCCGCCCAGCAGCCGCAGGGTCAGGGCGACCCGGGCTTCCGGCGACAGCACCGGATGGCAGGCCGTGAAGACCAGCCGCAGCAGGTCGTCGCCGACCTGGTCGTCGAGGGCGGCGTCGACCGCGTCGGCGAAGTCAGAGGCGGCGATGGCGTGCCGGGCATCGATCTCGCGGGCGATCTCGCCTTCCTTGTGGGCGTGCAGCGTGCGCTTGCGCAGGAGGTCGATCGCGCGGTGCTTGGCGGCCGCCGTCAGCCAGGCGGCGGGATTCTCGGGGATGCCTTCGCGCGGCCATTGCTCGAGGGCCGCGAGCAGCGCGTCCTGCGCCAGTTCCTCGGCCAGGCCGAGGTCGCGCACCCGGCGCGCCAGCGCGCCGATGATGCGGGCCGACTCGATGCGCCAGACGGCGTTGATCGTTCGGTGCGTCTCGGTCGCATCCATGCGTCGTCGTCTCAATCGCGGGCCGCGGCGCGTTCGCGCAGATGCGCTTCCTGCTCGCGGATCTCGGGCGCGAACTCGGCACCGAAGTCTTCCGCCTCGTAGACCTGGCGCAGCTCCAGCGCGACCTTGCCGTGGCCGTCGATCGGCGGCCAGCGCTTGACCCATTCGAGCGCTTCCTCGCGCGATCCGACCTGGATCAGGGTGAAGCCCGCGACCAGTTCCTTGGTCTCCGCGAAAGGCCCGTCGACCACTGTCGGCTTGCCGCCTGCGAACTGGATGCGGGCGCCGCCGCTGGCACTGGGCTTGAGGCCCATGCCGTCGAGCATCACGCCGGCATCGATCATCGCCTTGTTGTAGGCCATCATGTCGCTGACCAGCTGTGCGGTGGGCATGGCGCCGGCCTCGGTCTCGGCGTCGGCCTTGCGGATGATCATGAACTTCATGGTCGTGCCTCCTTCGGTCCGTTCAAGGCCGCTTCGAGCGGGCCGCGTCGAACACCCGCTTTTCCTGCTCGCGCAGCTCGGGCGTCAACTCGGCGCCGAAATCGTCCATCTCGAACACCTGGCGCAGCTCGAGTTCGGCGCCGTCGTCGAAGGGGGCTCGGCGCAGCCATTCGAGCGCTTCCTCTTTCGAGCGCACCTGCCAGAGCCAGAAGCCGGCGATCAGCTCCTTGGTCTCGCTGAAGGGGCCGTCGATGACGGTGCGCTCCTTGCCGGAGAAGCGCATGCGCGCCCCCTTCGAGCTCGGGTGCAGGCCTTCGCCGGCGAGCAGCACGCCGGCCTTGACCAGCGCCTCGTTGTAGTTGCCCATGTCGGTCAGCAACTGCTGGCTCGGCATCACGCCGGCTTCGGATTCCTTGCTGGCCTTGACGATCACCATGAATCGCATGTCCTTGCTCCTTCGGTTGCGAGGCCGGCGGCGGTCGGGAATCGACCGCGCGCTGCCGGGCTCTCCAGGACGTCGAAGCAGCGGAGGCGAAATCGACAGCCCCGCGGGCCGTCGATTGAAAAAATATGTATCTCGCCTCAGCCGTTGGCGTAGGCGTCCACCGGCACGCAGCTGCAGAACAGGTTGCGATCGCCGTAGACGTTGTCGACCCGCCCGATCGGCGGCCAGTACTTGGTCTGCCGGAGGCTGGCCAGCGGGAAGGCGCCGAGCTCCCGTGAGTAGGGACGCGTCCATTCGCTGCCGAGCAGGCTGGCCGCGGTGTGCGGGGCGTTGCGCAGCGGGTTGTCCTCCTTCGGCCAGATGCCTTCCTCGATGCGGCGGATCTCGCCCCGGATCGCGATCATGGCGTCGATGAAGCGGTCGAGCTCGGCCAGCGGTTCGCTTTCGGTCGGCTCGACCATCAGCGTGCCGGGCACAGGGAAGCTCAAGGTCGGCGCATGGAAGCCGTAGTCGATCAGCCGCTTGGCGACATCCTCGGCGCTGACGCCGCTGGCGTCCTTGAGCGGACGCAGGTCGAGGATGCACTCGTGCGCCACGTGGCCATTGGGGCTCGCGTAGAGGGTCGGGAAGTGGTCCTTGAGCCGGGCGCTGATGTAGTTGGCGCTAAGGATCGCGGTCTCGGTCGCGGCCTGCAGGCCCTTGGCGCCCATCATGCGGCAATACATCCAGCTGATCGGCAGCACCGCGGCATTGCCCAGCGGCGCCGCCGACACCGCGCCGACCGCGCCGTTGGACGCCAGTCCGCCGGTCGCATGGCCCGGCAGGTAGGGCACCAGGTCCTCGACCACGCAGACCGGGCCGACACCCGGCCCGCCGCCGCCGTGCGGGATGCAGAAGGTCTTGTGCAGGTTCAGGTGGCTCACGTCGCCGCCGAACTCGCCCGGCGCCGCCACGCCGACCAGCGCATTCATGTTGGCGCCGTCGACATAGACCCGGCCGCCGTGCGCGTGCACGATCTCGCAGAGCTCCTTGACGCGGGTCTCGAAGACGCCGTGGGTGCTGGGGTAGGTGATCATCACGGCGGCCAGCGTGTCGCGATGCTGCTCGCAGGCGCGCGCCAGGTCGTCGATGTCGACATTGCCTTCGGCGTCGCAGCCGGTCACCACCACCTTCATGCCCACCATGTGGGCGCTGGCCGGATTGGTGCCGTGGGCGGAAGACGGGATCAGGCAGACATTGCGGTGCGCTTCGCCCCGGGCCTCGTGGAAGGCCTTGATCGCGAGCAGGCCCGCGTACTCGCCCTGCGATCCGGCGTTGGGCTGCAGGCTGATGCCCGCATAGCCGGTCGCCTCGCAGAGCCAGGCGCGCAGCTGGGCATCGAGCTGGGCATAGCCCAGCAACTGGTCGGCCGGCGCGAACGGATGGATGTTCGCGAACTCGCGCCAGGTGATCGGGATCATCTCGCTGGTCGCGTTGAGCTTCATGGTGCAGCTGCCGAGCGGGATCATGCTGCGGTCGAGCGCCAGGTCCTTGTCGCTCAGGCTGCGGATGTAGCGCAGCATCGCGGTCTCGCTCTTGTGGGTGTTGAACACCGGATGCGCCAGGAAGTCGCTGGTGCGGCGCAGGTCCTCGGGGATGCGGATGCGCACCGTGGCGGCGATGGCGTCGAAGTCGGGTCCGCGCGTGCCTTCGGTCGCGAACAGACCCCACAGCATCTCGACGTCGGCGCGCGTGGTGGTCTCGTCGAGTGACAGGCCCAGATGCTGCTGCAGGCGATGGCGCAGGTTGACGCCCGCCGCCTCGGCGCGTTCGTGGATGGCCTGGGTGTCCTCGCCGGTGTGGATGGTGAGCGAATCGAAGGCGGTGTCGTTGACCAGTTCGCGGCCCATCTGCTCCAGGCCCTGCGCCAGCACCGCCGTCAGCAGGCCCACGCGCTGCGCGATGCGGCGCAGGCCTTCGGGCCCATGGTAGACCGCGTACATGCTGGCGACCACCGCCGGCAGCACCTGCGCGGTGCAGATGTTCGAGGTCGCCTTCTCGCGCCGGATGTGCTGCTCGCGCGTCTGCAGCGCGAGCCGATAGGCCGGCTGGCCGTGGGCGTCGACGCTGACGCCGACCAGCCGGCCGGGCAGCGAGCGCTTGAACTCGTCGCGGCAGGCCAGGTAGGCCGCATGCGGGCCGCCGTTGCACATCGGCATGCCGAAGCGCTGGGTGGTGCCGCAGACGATGTCGGCGTCCCAATCGCCGGGCGGCGCCAGCAGGGTCAGGGCCAGCAGGTCGGCGGCAACGCAGAAGGCCGCCTGGCACTGGTGGGCGTGGCCGGCCAGCGGACGCAGGTCGTGCACGTGGCCGGTGGTGGAGGGGTATTGCGCCAGGGCGCCGAAGAAGCCGCCGCTGGCCATCAGCAGCGGCAGCGGCTCGGTGGCGGTGCTGACCTTGACCACGATGCCGAGCGGCGCCGCCCGGGTGCGGAGCACCTCGATGGTCTGAGGATGGCAGTCGCCCGAGACCAGGAACACGTTGCTCTTGCTCTTGACGCTGCGCCGGGCCAGCGTCATCGCCTCGGCCGCGGCGGTGGCCTCGTCGAGCATCGAGGCGTTGGCGATCGCCATGCCCGTCAGGTCGCAGACCATGGTCTGGAAATTAACCAGCGCCTCCATGCGGCCCTGGGAGATCTCGGCCTGGTAGGGCGTGTAGGCGGTGTACCAGGCCGGGTTCTCGAGCACGTTGCGCAGGATCACGCCCGGCGTGTGGGTGCCGTAGTAGCCCTGGCCGATGAAGCTCTTCGCCACCTTGTTCTTCGCCGCGATAGCCTTGAGTTCGGCCAGCGCGTCGGCCTCGGTGATCGGCGCCGGCAGCCGCATCGGCCGGCTGCGGCGGATCGCCGGGGGCACGATGCCGTCGATCAGTTCGGCGCGCGTGGTCGAGCCGATGGCCGCGAGCATCGCCGGTTCGTCTTCGGCCTCGATGCCGATGTGGCGGGCGATGAATTCTTCGGCGTTCTGCAGTTCGCGCAGCGAGGGATGGAAAGGCACGGGCGTCGGCATGGAGGGCTCGGGTGGTGGGGCGTGTGAATCAGTTGTCGGCGGAGAACTTCTCGTAGGCGGTTTCGTCGAGCAGGGGCTCGAGTTGGGCCGGTTCGCTCACCCGCACCTTGAAGAACCAGCCTCCGTCCATCGGCGCACTGTTGGCCAGCGAGGGATCGGCGCGCAGGTCTTCGTTGACTTCGATGATTTCGCCGGAGACCGGCATGAAGACATCGGCCGCGGCCTTGACCGATTCGACGACACCCGCGACCTCGCCCTGGGCAAATTTCTTGCCGACTTCGGGCAGGTCGACGAAGACCACGTCGCCGAGCGCGTCCTGTGCATGCACCGTGATGCCGACGGTGACCAGTGCCGCGTCGGCTTCCTGCCGCACCCACTCGTGGTCCTTGGTGTACTTGATGGTCATGGGGAAAACTCCTTGGAAAAAAGGCTGGCTTGGAGAAATTGGAGAAGAGGGTGTCAGCCGCGGTAGTACCGGGCCGGCACGAAGGGCAGCGTGCTGACTTCCATCGGCACCGGCTTGCCCCGCACCATGGCCTGCAGTCGGGTGCCCGGTTCGGCATAGGCCAGCGCGACGTAGCCCATGGCGACCGGCCGGTCGACGCTGGGGCCGAGCAGGCCGCTGGTGACCTGGCCGATGGGCAGGCCCTCGAAGGATTCGAGCACGCAGCCCTCGCGCACCGGCACGCGCTCCAGCGCGACCAGGCCGACGCGCTGGCGCTTCAGCGTCTCGTGGTCGAGGTGGCCGGCGGTGCCGCTCGCGGCCGTGAGTTGGGCCAGCACCCTGGCCGCGCCCGGAAAACCGCCTTCGCGTGCGCCGCCGCTGCGCCGGACCTTCTGGATCGCCCAGCTCAGCGCCGCTTCGACCGGCGTCGTGCTTTCGTCGATGTCGTTGCCGTAGAGGCAGAGGCCGGCCTCGAGCCGCAGCGAATTGCGGGCCCCCAGGCCGATCGGCTGGACCTCGGGCTGGGCCAGCAGCAGCCGGGCCAGTGCCTCGGCGTCCTTGGCCGCGACCGAAATCTCGAAACCATCTTCGCCGGTGTAGCCGCTGCGCGTGGCGAAGGCCTCGATGCCGCCGATGCGGACCGGGCCGCCGGTCATGAAGACGAAGCGCTCGATGCCCGGCGACAGCCGCGCCAGCACGGCCGCGGCCTGCGGACCCTGGAGCGCGAGCAGCGCGTGGTCGGGCATCGGCTGCACCTGGCAGCGCTGCCCGATCCGGGCCTGGATATGGGCGATGTCGGCCGCCTTGCAGGCGCCGTTGACGATCACGAACAGCGAGTCGTTGCCTTCGTTGAAGAACATCAGGTCGTCGAGGATGCCGCCCTGGTCGTTCAGCAGCAGGCCGTAGCGCTGCTTGCCTGGCGCCAGGCCGATCACGTCGACCGGCATCAGGCTCTCGAAGGCGGCCGCCGCATCAGGCCCCACCAGGCGCAGCTGGCCCATGTGGGAAATATCGAACAGGCCGGCGGCCGCGCGGGTGTGCTTGTGCTCGGCCATCACGCCGGCGGGGTATTGCACCGGCATGGTGTAGCCCGCGAAGGGCACCATGCGGGCGCCGAGCTCCAGGTGCAGGGCGTGGAGCGGAGTCTTCAGCAGTACGTCGGATGCGGCGGCCAAGGGCGGTTCTCCAAAGGGGCAGTGCTTGTTCCATGACGAGAAGCCATGGGCCACCCCTGCTGTCCGCTTTACCTGAGAGATTCGCCCCACGATCGGGGTTTGCTCCTTCGGTGGGCGGCACGGCACGCCTGGCGCGCCGAACCACCTCTCTCCAGCAAGGAAACGCCCGTAACCGGGCGTCTTGTCAGTCCTTTTGCCTGAGCGTTCGGGCCCTTGTTTCGGGGGACCTGCGCCTTCGGCGGCCCCACCGCGGCGGGACGCTCTCCTGACCGCAGAAGTGTAAGGGAATCGGGAGCCGGCCGGCGACTTCAGTGCACCGGCGATGCCGGAAGCAATTTCTCGATGCGCTCGCGGATCGCCTCGGCGCGCGCGGCGCCCGCCGCCTGCTCGATCTCGCCGAGCATCGCGCGGGCGGTGACCAGCATCGAATCGCGGTCGCGCGCCTCGCGCAGCGCTTCGCGGAAGCGCTCGGCCAGCACCGGGTCGCGGCGCACGAACATGCGCTCGCAGAGGTCGAACAGGAACATGCGGGTGGTGGCCAGCGAGGGCTTGCCGTCGAAGATGTCGGCCGCGACCGGTGCCGCTTCGATCACTTGGACCGTTTCGGCCGGGCGGCCCTGCAGGTAGCCCTCCTGCACCAGGTGGTGTGCCACCCGGCCGGCTTCCTCGCGGCCGCCGAACAGGGTGCCGAAATCAGTCAGCGAGCGCTGGCCGTCGGCCATCAGCAGCAGGGCGCGCTCGCGCTGGCCCAGCGTGCGGCGGCCGGGCTGGAGTTCGTGGCGCGCCTTGTCGGTCTTGGTGAGGAACATGGGATGCTGCAGCGTCTTGAGGCGAGCGCTGCAGCATCGGGTATCAGCGTGACATCTTCGTGAAATCTTCCCCGGCTACTTGAAGCCCCACAGATGCGGCAGCCAGGTGCTGAGCGCGGGCACGAAGGTCAGCACCAGCAGCACCGCGCCGTGCGCCCAGAGAAAGGGCACCAGCTCGCGCACCAGCTGCGACATCGGCACCCGCGAGACGTTGCAGGTGACGAACAGCAGCCCGCCCACCGGCGGCGTGATCATGCCGAGCGTCAGGTTGTAGATCACGATCATCGCGAAGTGGATCGGATCGATGCCGAGCTTGACCGCCACCGGTGCCAGGATCGGCGCCAGCACCATCACGCCCGGCAGCGGCTCGATGAAGATGCCGAACAGGAGCAGGAAGATGTTCACGATGATCAGGAACATCCAGGGCGACAGGTTCATCGCGGCCAGCCATTCGGCGAGCTGTTGCGGCACGTTCTCGATCGTCAGGATCCAGGCGAAGGAAGCCGACAGGCCGATGATGATCAGCACCGACGCCGAGAGCAGCGCGGAACGCGAGAGGATGTCGGGCAGGGCCTTCCATTCGAGCGTGCGATAGACGAACTTGCCGCACACCAGCGCATAGAAGACCGCCACCACCGAGGCCTCGGTGGGCGTGAACCAGCCGGCGCGCATGCCGCCGAGGATCACCACCGGCAGCAAGATTGCGGGGATCGCCTTCCAGGTCGTCAGCAGCACCTCGCGCCAGGGCGGCATGCCGCCGTCGCCCTTGTAGTTGCGCTTCTTCGAGACGTGGAAGTTCACCACGCACATCGCCACCGCGATCAGGATGCCCGGGATCAGTCCTGCCACGAACAGGCTGCCGACCGAGACGTTGTCGTCCTGCAGCGCGTAGATGATCATGATGATCGAGGGCGGGATGATCGGGCCGACGATCGCCGTCGACGCGGTCAGCGCCGCGGCATACGAGCGGTCGTAGCCGGCCTTGTCCATCATCTTGATCAGCATCGAGCCCGGCCCCGCGGCATCGGCCAGTGCCGAGCCCGAGATGCCCGAGAAGAAGGTCAGCGACACCACGTTGGTGTAGCCCAGGCCGCCGCGCCGATGGCCGACGAACTGGCCCGCGAAGCGCAGCAGCACCTCGGTCAGCGAGCCGCCGCTCATGAGTTCGGCGGCCAGGATGAAGAACGGCACCGCCATCAGCGGAAAGCTGTCGATGCCGGTGAAGGTCTCCTTCAGCAGCACCATCAGCGGAAAGGATTCGGCCAGGATCAGCGTGGCGGCGGTGGCCAGGCCGAGCGCAAAGGCGACCGGCACGCCGATCGCGAGGAAGACGCAGACCGAGAGGATCAGGACCAGGCTGGCGTTCATAGCGAGGCGCTCGCGGCCGCATCGAAATGCGCATCGGAGGCGAATTCACGGCGCAGCACGTAGCCGCGCACGATCAGCAGCCAGTGGACGATCAGCAGCAGGCCACCGAAGAACATCGCGCTGTAGATGTAGGCAAAGGGGATCTGCGTCACGGCCGTGAGCTGGAACATGGTGCGTTCCATGTAGAGCCAGCCGTACCAGACCATGAAGCCGAAGAAGGCGAACAGCAGCGCCGCGACCAGGGCACGCATCGCGATCGCGGCCTTGGCCGGCAGCGCATCCTGCAGGTTCTCGACCGCGATGTGGCCGCCGTAGCGCAGCACCGGGCCGGCGCCCAGGAAGGTGAGCCAGATCATCATGTGGCGCGAGACTTCCTCGGCCCATTCGAGCGAGTTGCTGGTGAGGTAGCGCATCGCGACGTTGATGAAGATGATCACCGACATCGATGCGAGGAGCAGGATCAGCGCCCAGCGGTTGGCGGCCAGGAAGTAGTGTTCGAAGGTTTTCACTGCGGCTTCTTGTTGTTGTGGGAGCGGGCAAGGAAACCGCCCGGTGCCATCGCTGGCTCACCGGGCGGCGCTGCCTGGGCGCGCGGCGCGCGCCTACTGGACGTCGGTGATCTTCTTGATGTTGTCGGCGCCGAATTCCTTGGCATAGCCGACGTAGGCCGGCTTGAGCGCCTCGCGGAAGGCGGCGCCGTCGACCTTGCGCACCACCTTCATGCCGTCCTTCTCGAGTTGCGCGATGCCGTTGTCCTCGTCTTCGTTGACCTTCTTGCGCTGGGCAGCGCCGGCCTTCCGGGCGGCGTCGAGGAAGACCTTCTTGTCGGCGTCGGAGAGCTTGTTCCAGACCCTGGGCGAAAGCAGCAGCAGGGCCGGGCTGTAGACATGCCCGGTCAGCGAGAGGTGGTTCTGCACCTGCGCGAACTTGGCCGACAGGATCACGGGGATCGGGTTCTCCTGGCCATCGACCGTGCCTTGTTGCAGGGCACCGAACAGCTCGGGGAAGGCCATCGGCGTCGGCAGGATGCCGAAGGTGCGGTAGCCGTCCATGTGCACCTTGTTTTCCATGGTGCGCATCTTCAGGCCGGCGGCATCGGCCGGCTTGACGATGTCGCGCTTGCTGTTCGTCATGTGGCGAAAGCCGTTCTCGGTCCAGCCCAGCGCGATGATGCCCTTGCTCGGGAACTTGGCGAGGATGTCCTGGCCGATCGGGCCGTCCATCACCTTGCGCGCGTGGTCGTAGTCGCGGAACAGGAAGGGGATGTCGACGATCTTGACCTCGGGCACGAAGTTGCCGACCGGACCGGTCGAGGTGTTGACCAGGTCCTGGGTCCCCAACTGGACCGCCTCGATCTGTTCGCGCTCGCCGCCGAGCGCCGAGTTCGGGAACTGCTGGCACTTGTAGCGGCCTTGCGTACCCTTCTCGACTTCGTCGCAGAACACCGTCGAGCCGACGCCGTAGTGCGACTCCTTGGTGGTCGCGTAGCCGATCTTCAGCGTGGTGGTCTGGGCGAAGGCGCTGGCGCCGAGGGCGAGCGAGAGGCAGGCGGCGAGGGTGCCGAGTTTCATGTTGTCTCCGGTGTTGGAAGGATGCCCGCGCGACTATGCCTGAAGCGCGCGCGCGGCCCCGTCGGGACTTTCACGGACCCGGGTCTGTGCCAGGGCCGCGATAGGGGCGCCGCAACAGGTACTCGAGCGACTCGAAAAGCGCTTCGCTCAGCAGCGCCAGCGCCGCGGCCGGCACGGCGCCGGCGATCAGCAGTTCGCGGTCGTTGAGCGCCAGACCGGTCACGATGCGTTCGCCGAAGCCGCCGGCGCCGATGAAGGCGGCGATGGTGGCGGTGCCGATCGCGATGGTGGTCGCGGTGCGCACGCCGGCCAGCAAGGTCGGCATGGCCAGCGGCAGCAGCACCGCGCGCAGGTTCTGGCCGCCGGTCATGCCGAGCGCGATGCCGGCGTCGCGCAGGCCGGTGGGCACTTCGGCCAGGCCGGTCACGGTGTTGCGCATGATCGGCAGCAGCGAATAGAGCGTCAGCGCGATCAGCGCCGGCAAGGTGCCGATCACGCCGAGCAGCGAGATCAGCACGGCCAGCAGCGCCAGCGAGGGAATGGTCTGCAGCAGCCCGGTCGCCCCCAGGACCAGCGCGCGCAGCCGCAGGTGTCCGAACACCGCGACCCCGACCGGCACCGCGATCAGGATCGCGACAGCGACCGAGATCGCGACCAGCAGCAGGTGCTGGCGCGCGAGCCGGCCGAGGTCGGGTCCGAACAGCTTGGCCATGAAGCCGCGGGCGCCTTCGCCGCGTTGCGCCGCGGCGCGCGCGCCCGGTTGCGCCGCGGCCAGGAAATCGCGTGCGATGACGTCGAAGGCCACGCCCTGCAACTCTGCGCGCGCATTCATCGCGATCATGGCGTGCTCGTCGATCCGGCCCTCCAGCTGTTGCAGCGCGGCCCAGGCCGCCGGCAGCCGGGCCGGCAGGTCGAGCCGGTACAGCAGCACGGCGTCGTAGCGGGGAAAGTAGTGCCGGTCGTCCTCGAGCACGCGCAGGCCGAGGTGGTCGATCTTGGCGTCGGTGGTGTAGATGTCCATGACGTCGATCTGCTTGGCGGCGATCGCTTCATAGGCGAGGCCGTGGTCGAGTCCGGTCGGCGCCTGAATGAAGCCGTAGCGTGCTGCCAGGCCCTGCCAGCCGTCGGCGCGGCCGATGAATTCGTTCGAAAGGCCGAAGCGCAGTTCGCGCCGGCCGGCCAGGTCGCTCAGGGTGCGGATGCCGAGCCGCTCGGCGTCGGCGGCCCGTATCGCGAGCGCATAGCCGTCGTTGAATCCGAGCGGCACCGCCACGCCGAGCCCGAGCGGGCGCAGCGCGGCGTTCATTTCCTCGCGCGTCATCGAGGCCTGGCCCTTGAGGATCTCGAGCGCGATGGTGCCGGTGTATTCGGCGTAGACATCGATGCCGCCGGATCTCAGCGCCTCGTAGACGATCGCCGTGTTGCCCAGCCCTTGCCGCACCACCGGGGCGACGGCGGTATGCGGCGCCGCGGTCTGCGCCAGCACCTCGGCCAGGATGTAGGACTCGGTGAAGCGCTTGGAGCCTGCGCGTAGCGGCTGTTCCTGCGCGGCCGCGGCCAGGGCGGTGCCGAGCAGGAAGATGAAAGCCAGGGCGGCAAGCCCGGTGCGGCGCAGCAGTTGCATCGCGGCCAGTGTATCGGCGCTGGCACCCGTGCGCCCGTCCTGGTGTCAACGGTTGGGGGCCTTCTCCTACAGCCGATGGTGCGCGCCGCTGATTCGATCACGCGCATCCGGCCAGCATAGTGAAGGGTGCTCATCAACTATGTCCGTCGCGGCCAGGGAAAGCCTTTGTTGCTCGTGCACGGGCTGGGCAGCAACTGGCGGACCTGGCAGACCATCCTCGACCCTCTGGCCGCCGAGCGCGCGGTGGTGGCGATCGACCTGCCCGGTTTCGGCAAGAGCCCGCCGCTGGAAGGCGAGGTCACCTTGCGCACCCTGGCCGGTGCGGTGGCCCGCTTCCTGGACGAACACGATCTGTGCGGTGCCGACGCGGTCGGCAGTTCGATGGGCGCGCGCCTGGTGCTGGAGCTGGCGCGCCGCGGCCAGGTGCTGGGCACCGTCGTGTCGCTGGGGCCGGGCGGCTTCTGGGCCGGCCGTGAGCATTTGGCCTATCAAATCTCGGTCTGCCTGTCGATGCGGCTGGCGCGCGGCTTCGAATCCGCCATGCCCGCCCTGGTGACCCATTCATGGGCGCGCACGCTGCTGCTGGCGCGGTTCTCGGCGCAGCGCCACCGGCTGTCGCCGGCGCTGGTGCAGGAGGAGATGCACAGCTACGCCGTGGCGAAATCCTTCCAGCTCATGCTGGACGATTTCGTTCGCGGATCGCCGCCGCTCGAAGGCGCGGCCCTCGGCACGCTTGCCAAGCCCGTCGTGATCGGCTGGGGCCGGCTCGACAAGGTGTGCCTCCCGCGCCAGGCGGCGCGCGCGCAAGCGCAGTTCCCCGACGCCCGGCTGCACTGGTTCGAGCGCTGCGGCCACTATCCGCACTGGGACCAGCCCGAAGAAACCGCCCGCCTGATCCTCGACACCACCGCTGATTGAAATGCACCTGCCGCAATGAAGAAACACCACCCGCACGGCGCCCGCGAACTCCCTTCGGTCACGGTCGACGGCTACAGCCTGCAGCTGCGCGGCAAGGATGGCTTCATCGGCGACCAGGCCAGCCAGACCGCGTTCAGGCAGCTGCTGGAGCGCTGGCGCCAGCGCCGCCGCCGCAAGGGCAATGATCCGCTGGGCGGCGTGCATTCGAAGGATCTCAGCAAGCGTGAACTCGACGAGGCACTGGGAGAGACGAAGACCTCCGAGGCCGCCGACATGCTGCACGGCGCGATCGAGGAATTCGCGGAAGAACTGGCCTGGGTGATCGATCGCTTCATGCGCCAGCCTTCGTGGAAAGGCGTGCAGCGGATCGTGATCGGCGGCGGCTTTCCGGGCAGCGACGTCGGCGAGCGCGCGGTGCTGCAGGCGGCGGCGATCCTGCAGCACATGAAGGTTTCGGTCGAACTGGCGCGGATCTGCCACGAGCCGGACGACGGCGGCCTGCTGGGCTGGGTTCACCTGGTGCCGCCGCCGATGCGGAAGGGGCACGACGCCATCATCGCGCTCGACATCGGCGGCACCAACGTTCGCTGCGGCATCGTCAAGCTGCGCAAGAAGCGGGCGCCCGACCTGTCGAAGGCCAAGGTGGTGCGGCGCGAGAAATGGCGGCATGCGGACGATCGCCCGAGCCGCAAGGTGCTGATCGACCGGCTGGCCGAGATGGTCGAGGCGCAGATCCGCTACAGCAGGAAGCAGGGCATCCGGCTGGCGCCTTTCATCGGTATCGCCTGCCCGGGGTTGATCCGCAAGGACGGCTCGATCTCGCGCGGCGCCCAGAACCTGCCGGGCGATTGGGAGAGCGACAACTTCCACCTGCCGAGCGAACTGATCAAGCGGCTGCCGGAGATCGCCGGCCAGCCGACCGTGGCGCTGATGCACAACGACGCCGTGGTGCAGGGGCTGAGCGAATTGCCGTTCATGCAGGACGTGAAGCACTGGGCGGTGCTGACCATCGGCACGGGACTGGGCAATGCCAGCTACACCAACAAGACCGGGCCCGGCAAGAAAGACAAGAAGGCTAAAGCTGGAAAGCGATCGTGAGCAAGAGCCCTTCGGCAACGTCGCGCACCAGGCCCGGCCGGCGCGCCCGGTAGGTCTCGCCGGCCGAGGCCGTGGTCTCGATCCATTGCGCCAGCCAGTCGACCTCGGCACGGCCGTAGAACACCACCGCCGCCTCGTGGTTGAGCAGCAGGCTGCGCAGGTCGAGGTTGATCGAACCGCAAAGCGCCAGGTCCTCGTCCATGACCACGGCCTTGGCATGGGCCATGAAGGGCAGCATCTTGAACATCACGCCGGCGCGCGCCAGGTCTCGCATGGTGCGGGCGCGCACGAAGTCGGCGAGGCGGTGGTTCGACCGGGCCGGGATCGCGATCGTGACCTGTACGCCGCGCCGGGCGGCGAGCCGCAGCGCATCGCGCAGCCCGTCGCCGGGGACGAAGTAGGGCGTCACCGCGAGCAGCCGGTGCTCGGCGCGGAAACAGGCGTCGATCAGCAGCGCCTGCGCCGTGTCCTCGGTCTGGTCGGGGCCGCTGGGCAGGAACTGCGCCAGGCCGCCGTGGTCCTGCGGGCCCGCATTGGCCGCGATGGCGCGCGACTGGCGTCCGCGCACCGAGGTCCAGTCGTGATCGAACTGGCGCGCCGCCGCGGCCGCCGCGTCGCCGCGCAGGTCGAAGGACAGGTCGCGCCAGGGCACCGGATGGGCGTCGTTGCCGGTGAAGTATTCGCCCGCCAGGTTGCGGCCGCCGGACCAGAGCCAGTGGTCGTCGGCGATCGTGAGCTTGCGGTGGTTGCGCAGGTTGCGCGGGCCGCTGCGCCGCAGGCTGAAGATCGGCCGGAACACCGCGACCTCGGCGCCGGCATCGCGCAGCGAGTCGAAGTGCGTGCGCGGCAGCGACAGGGCGCCGAAGCCGTCGAGCAGCACCCGCACCTTGATGCCGCCGCGGGCCCGGCGCGACAGGCGGTTGATCACCTCGTGCCCGAGCGCGTCGTCGCCGATGATGAAGGTCGAGACGTCGAGCGAATGGCGGGCGCTTTCGATCACCTCGAACAGCGCGTCGCGCGCGCCCGCGCCGTCGGAATGCAGCCGGGTGTCGCAGCGGCTCGGCGCCGCGAGGCCGAAGCTCTCGACCAGCTCGGCTGCCCAGTGTCCCGCCGGCGCCGAGCGCGGCGGCCGCGGGATGCCCACCGGCCGGAGCTTGCGCTGGCCGAACATCAGGTACATCGGCAGGATCACGTAGGGCAGCAGCGCCAGGCCCATGACCCAGGCGATGGCGGTGGTGGGCGCGCGCTGCTCGCGCCGTGCGCGGGTCGTGAGCACGTAGACCAGCAGGGCGAAGGTGACGACCAGCAGATGCTGCGACGGCGAGGGCAGCCAGTCGAGCAGGTCGTCGATCTGGTTCACGGGCGGGCCAGCGCCTGCAGGTGCGGTGGCACCGGTCGGCCCTCGGAAGCCAGGAACCGCATCATCGCGCCGACCACCTCGCGCACCGGCGGCCGCGCCCCCACCCGTTCGCGCCAGGCCAGCAGGCGCGGCGTGGCCTGCGTCATCAGCGCGCCCTTGCGCTCGGCGAACACCTGCGCCATGTAGAAGGCGATGTCGACGAAGGAATAACCGCCCGCGAGGTAGTCGCGCTGGGCGAGCAGCGCCTCGAGCCTGGCGTAGAAGGCGGCACAGCCGGCGCAGGCCGCGACCGCGGCCGGGCTCTGCATGTCGTCCTGCAGCCCGAACAGCTTGATGACGTGCGGGAAGAACACCTCGTCGGATTCGAGCTCGAGCCGGCGCGCGTGGGCCCGGGCCGCCACGTCGCCGGGCCACAGGGCGGGCTCGGGGAAGCGGTCTTCGAGGTACTCGAAGATCTGGGTCGAGTCGAACAGTTCGACCTCGCCGTCAATCAGCACCGGCACCTGCCGTTTCGGATTGACCCGCAGCACCTCCGGGTGCCTGGGCTCGTAGCGGTCGTCGCGGTCGAAGGGCACCATGATGCACTCGAAGGCGAGGCCCTTTTCGAGCGCCGCGATCTGCACCTTGGCGCCGAACATGCTGAGGGGGCCGGAATAGAGCTTCATGGCCCCCGAGCCTACTTCACACCGGCCCGGAGTCCAACCGGGCGGCGTTGGGGCGGGGCTACGCGCCCCAGACTTCCCGGGCGGTCTCGACCACCAGCCGCAGCTTGGCGCGCTGCGCCTCGACCGCGATGTTGTTGCCGTGCACCGTGCTGGAGAAGCCGCACTGCGGCGACAGCGCGAGCTGGTCGAGCGACACGTACTTGGCGGCCGCCTCGATGCGGGCCTTGAGTTCGTCCTTGTCTTCCATCTCGCCGAACTTGGTGGTCACCAGGCCCAGCACCACGGTCTTGCCCTTGGGCAGGAAGCGCAGCGGCCGGAAGTCGCCCGAGCGGGCGTCGTCGTATTCGAGGAAGTAGGCGTCGAGGTCCATCTCCTTCAGCAGCGCCTCGGCCACCGGCTCGTAGTTGCCGGCCGCGGCGTGCGTGCTCTTGAAGTTGCCGCGGCACAGGTGCATCGCCAGGATCATGCCCTCGGGCTTCTGCGCCACCACCTTGTTGATGAAGGCGGCGTAGCGGTGCGGCAGCTCGTTCGGGTCGTCGCCGCGCTGGCGCGCCGCTTCGCGCATCCTCTCGTCGCAGAGGTAGGCGAGGTTGGTGTCGTCCATCTGCACGTAGGTGCAGCCAGCGGCCGCGAGCGAGCGCAGCTCGTCGCCATAGGCCTTGGCGACGTCGTCGTAGAACACCGGGTCGAGTTCGGGGTATGCCTCCCGGCTGATGCCGGCGCGCCCGCCGCGGAAGTGCAGCATGGTGGGCGAGGGGATGGTCACCTTGGGCGTGTTGCCCGCCGACACCTGGCTCTTGAGGTATTCGAAGTCGGCCAGCTGGATGTTCTTGGCGTGGCGCACCTTGTCGATCACGCGCATCACGGGGGGCGCAAGTTCCTCGGTGCCGTCCGGCTTGCGGATGGTGACCGGGATGTCGGTCTTGACGCCGCCGAGCTGCTCGAGGAAGTCGATGTGGAAGTAGGTGCGGCGGAATTCGCCGTCGGTGATGCTCTTCAGGCCGATGTCTTCCTGGAACTTGACGATCTCGGTGATCGCCTTGTCTTCGACCTTGCGCAGCTGCTCGGGCGTGATCTCGCCCTTGGCTTTCTGCTCGCGGGCTTCGAGCAGGTATTTCGGGCGAAGGAAGCTGCCGACGTGGTCGTAGCGGGCAGGCAGGGACGCGTGCTGGGACATGGGATGGCTCCGTCGTATCTGGAAAAGAACGGTCGATCGTATCCGCACAGGGAATCCCTGCAATGGATACCGAAAGATCGGTATTTACCCTTGATTTGGCTGAAAACAATGGACTTTAGCGCATTGCTGTATACATTGCGTATCCCATGAAAGCCGAAACCCGCCCCTTTCCGCTCGATGCCTGGTATGCCGCCGCCTACGACGTCGAGGTCGCGCACGCGCTGCTCCCGCGCACGATCTGCAACCAGAAGCTGGTGCTCTACCGCCGCACCGACGGGCAGGTCGCGGTGCTCGAAGACGCCTGCTGGCATCGGCTGATGCCGCTGTCGCTCGGGCGGCTCGAGGGCGACGAGGTGGTCTGCGGCTACCACGGCCTGGTCTACAACAGCCAGGGGCGCTGCACCTTCATGCCGAGCCAGGAGACGCTCAATCCCTCGGCCTGCGTGCGGGCCTATCCGGTGGTCGAGAAGCACCGCTTCGTCTGGGTCTGGCCGGGCGACCCGGCCAAGGCCGATCCGGCGCTGGTGCCCGACATGCACTGGAACGACGACCCCGAATGGGCCGGCGACGGCAAGATGATCCGGGTGGCGTGCGACTACCGTCTGGTGGTCGACAACCTCATGGACCTGACCCACGAGACCTTCGTCCACGGCTCGTCGATCGGCAACCGCGCGGTCGCCGAGGCGCCCTTCGTCGCCACCCATGGCGACCGCTCGGCGACGGTCACGCGCTGGATGGAGGGCATCGAGGCGCCGCCGTTCTGGGCCGGACAGATCCACCATGCGCGCGGCTACCGGGGCCCGGTCGACCGCTGGCAGATCATCCGCTTCGAGGGCCCGTGCACGGTCAACATCGACGTCGGCGTGGCCGAGGCGGGCAGCGGAGCGGTGCCGAGCGACGGCCGGCCCGGCGACCGCAGCAAGGGCGTCAACGGCTACGTGCTCAACACCATCACGCCCGAGACCGACAAGAGCTGCCTCTACTTCTGGGCCTTCGCACGCAACTACTGCATCGGCGAGCAGCGCCTCACGCACCAGTTGCGCGAGGGCGTGGCCGGCATCTTCCGCGAGGACGAGCTGGTGCTCGAGGCCCAGCAGCGGGCGATCGACGATCGGCCCGACTACAGCTTCTACAACCTCAACATCGACGCCGGCGCGATGTGGGCGCGGCGCCTGATCGACCAGATGGTGGCGCGCGAGAAGCCGCGCGCGCCGACGATTCCGATCCAGCCGGTGGGGATTTCCTCATGAGCGCTGTCGGATTGACCCCCGAGCCGGTCGAGGCCGGCGGTTCCCACGCGGTCAAGGCCCAGCTGCGCCTGCGCGAGATGATCCTGGCCGGCGAGCTGGCCGGCGGCGCCCGCATCGCCGAGGTGGCGGTGTCGGAACTGCTGGGCGTCTCGCGCACCCCGGTGCGCAGCGCGCTGATGCGGCTCGAACAGGAAGGGCTGCTCGAAAGCCTCCCCAACGGCGGCTATGCCGTGCGGACCTTCTCGGAGCGCGACGTGGCCGACGCAATCGAGCTGCGCGGCACGCTCGAAGGCCTGTCGGCGCGGCTGGCGGCCGAGCGCGGCGCGCCGCCGGTGGTGCTGCGCGAGGCCAGGGCCTGCCTGCGGCGCATCGACGAGCTGCTGCGCCAGCCGGCGCTCGACGATGCCGCCTTCTCGCGCTACGTCGCCTTCAACGAGGAGTTCCACCGGCTGCTTTCGGAGATGTCGGGCAGCGCGCTGATCGCCAAGCAGATGGAGCGCGTCATCAACCTGCCGTTCGCCTCGCCCTCGGGCTTCGTGGTGGTGCAGGCCAATTCGCCCGCCGCCCGCGACATGCTGCTGATCGCGCAGGACCAGCACGGCCAGGTGCTCGACGCGATCGAGAACCGCGAAGGCTCGCGCGCCGAGGCGCTGATGCGCGAGCACAGCCGGATCGCCCAGCGCAACTTGCGGGAAGCGCTGCACGGCGCCCAGAACCATCCGCTGCCGGGTGTGCAGTTGATACGCCGCAGAGCATGAAGAAG
This sequence comes from Variovorax sp. J31P207, assembly GCF_030316965.1. Classification (NCBI taxonomy): domain Bacteria; kingdom Pseudomonadati; phylum Pseudomonadota; class Betaproteobacteria; order Burkholderiales; family Comamonadaceae; genus Variovorax; species Variovorax sp. J31P207. The sequence goes on along the minus strand of NZ_JASZYN010000006.1, from coordinate 354,530 downwards.
CCCAGAAGATGAAAAGCGATATCCACTGGATGCCAGCGCGCATCAGCGCCATCAAGGACCTCAGCCCCACCGTGCGCGAATTCGAGATCACGCCCGAATCGGGCGAGGTCGCAGGGCATGAGCCGGGCGCCCACCTGCAGGTCCAGGTACTGGTCGGCGCGCCCGGCGCCGGGCGCATGCAGAACCGTTCCTACTCGGTGGTCGGCGCGCCCGACGGCCGCAGCTGGCGGATCGCGGTCAAGCGCCTCGATGACGGCCGCGGCGGCTCGCTCGCGATGTGGCGGCTGGCCATCGGCGACCGGCTGCTGGTCAGCGAACCGCAGAGCCACTTCGGCCTCGACCTGACGGCGCCCGGCTACCTGCTGGTGGCTGGCGGGATCGGCATCACGCCGCTGGTCTACATGGCGCAGCGGCTGGCGGCGCTGGCCGAGCGCGGCGGCGTCCCGGTGCGCATGCTCTATGGCGCTCGCAACGCGTCCGAGCTGGCCTACCTGCCCGAGCTGCGTGCGGCGCTGGCGCCGCACCCGAGCGCCAGCGTGCAGGCCCACACCGGCGCGGCGCCGATCGACTTCGCCGCCGAGATCGCCGCGTTGCCCTCCGGCGGCCAGCTCTATACCTGCGGCCCCGTGCCGATGCTCGAGGCGGTCAAGCGGGCCTGGGCCGCCGCCGGCCGGCCGCAGGCCGACCTGCGCTTCGAGACCTTCGGCAGCAGCGGCCGGCTGCCGACCCAGGCCTTCGAGGTGCGGATTCCGCGCCACGGCCTCGCCATCACGGTGCAGGCCGGCAGCACGCTGCTCGAAGCGCTCGAGGGCGCCGGCGTCCAGACGCTCTGGGACTGCCGCCGCGGCGAGTGCGGCCTGTGCGCGATGGACGTGCTGGCGGTCGACGGCGAGATCGACCACCGCGACGTGTTCCTGAGCGAACACGAAAAGGCATCCGGGCGCCGCATCTGCGCCTGCGTCTCGCGCGCGGTCGGCACGATCACGCTCGACTCCGCCTGGCGACCGGACAATCCCTGAGATCCCGCACGCGTTGCGCGATCATCGCGCAGCCGTTTTACTGATCGCGCAGAATTCGCAGCCCGGGCTTGAAGCCTAGGTAGTTGCCGGCGTCCGGGCCTGCTTGCATCTGGTCACAATATCCCCCGTCACGCTTCCACTGAAAAAGGAGAGTTCCCATGCTTCGTCGCCATCTCGTCCAGGCCGCCAGCCTGACCGCCATCGCGCTGGCCTTGCCGCTGGCCGCCCAGGCACAGGACAACACCTTCAAGATTGGCCTGATCCTGCCGATGACCGGCCAGCAAGCCTCCACCGGCCGCCAGGTCGAGGCCGCCGCCAAGCTCTACATGGCGCAGCATGGCGACACGGTTGCCGGCAAGAAAGTCCAGCTGATCGTCAAGGACGACACCGGCCTGCCCGACGTCGCCAAGCGCCTGGCGCAGGAACTGGTGGTGAACGACAAGGTCAACGTGCTGGCCGGCTTCGGCCTGACGCCGATCGCGCTGGCCGTGGCGCCGATCGCGACCCAGTCGAAGACCCCTGCCATCACGATGGCGGCCGCCACCTCGGCCATCACCCAGGCCTCGCCCTACATGCTGCGCTCCAGCTTCACGCTGCCACAGGCCGCGGTCGCGATGGGCGACTGGGCGCCCAAGAACGGCATCAAGTCGGTGGTCACGCTGGTGGCCGACTACGGTCCGGGCAACGACGCCGAGAAGTTCTTCGCCGAGCGCTTCGAGCTCAACGGCGGCAAGGTGATCGAGAAGCTGCGGGTGCCGCTGCGCAACCCCGACTTCGCCCCCTTCCTGCAGAAGGTGCGCGACGCCAAGCCAGATGCGCTGTTCGTCTTCGTGCCCTCGGGCGCCGGCGCGGCCGTGATGAAGCAGTTCCTGGAGCGCGGCATGGACAAGGCCGGCATCAAGCTGATCGGCACCGGCGACGTGACCGACGACGACCAGCTCAACGACATGGGCGAAGGCGCGCTCGGCGTGGTCACCTCGCACCACTACTCGACCGCCCACCCCTCGGCGATGAACAAGAAGTTCGTGGCCGACTTCGAAGCCGCCAACAAGAACATGCGGCCGAACTTCATGGCCGTCGGCGGCTACGACGGCATGCGCATCATCTACGAGGCGCTCAAGACCACCAAGGGCCAGGGGGGCGGCGATGCGCTGCTGGCCGCGATGAAGGGCCAGGTCTTCGAGAGCCCGCGCGGCCCGGTGCTGATCGACGCCCAGACCCGCGACATCACGCAGGACATCTACCTGCGCAAGGTCGAGAAGAAGGACGGCCAGCTCTGGAACATCGAGTTCGACGTCATCAAGGCGGTCAAGGACCCAGGGAAAAACAAGCAGTGATGCTCGGCACGCAGGCATCTTTTCGGGAAACACCGCGGAACCGGCTTTGCCGGGCCGCTGGTGTTGCCCCCGGTAGGGGGTGGGCGCCCGACACGAAGTGCGGGCAACCTGGGGGCGAGCTTTGTTGACCATTCTTTTCGACGGCATTGCCTACGGCATGCTGCTGTTCGTGCTCGCGGTCGGCCTGGCCGTGACGCTGGGGCTGATGAACTTCATCAACCTCGCGCACGGCGCCTTCGCGATGGCCGGCGGCTATCTCACGGTGTTCGCGATGCAGAAGCTGGGCGTGCCCTTCCTGCTGTGCCTGCCGCTGGCCTTCCTGGTGGTCGGCGCGGCGGGGGCGCTGCTCGAGCGCACGCTCTACCGGCCGATGTATGGCAAGTCGCACCTCGACCAGGTGTTGTTCTCGATCGGGCTGGCCTTCATGGCGGTGGCGGCGGTCGATTACTTCGTCGGCTCCTCGCAGCAGAACATCCACCTGCCCGAGTGGCTGCGCGGGCGCACCGAGATTGGCGACGGCGCCTTGCTGCTGGGCATGGGCCACTACCGCATCTTCATCATCGCGGTCTGCACCTTGCTCACCGTGGTGCTGCAGCTGATCCTCTCCAAGACCCGCTTCGGCAGCCGGCTGCGCGCGGCGGTCGACGATCCCCGCGTGGCGGCCGGGCTGGGCATCAACGTCAACGTGGTGTTCCTGCTGACCTTCGCGGTGGGCTCGGGTCTGGCGGGGCTCGGCGGTGCACTGGGCGCCGAGATCCTCGGCCTCGATCCGACCTTCCCGCTCAAGTACATGGTCTATTTCCTCATCGTGGTCTCGGTCGGCGGCACCTCGTCGATCACCGGGCCGCTGCTGGCCGCGCTGCTGCTCGGCGTCGCCGACGTGGCGGGCAAGTACTTCATCCCGAAGATGGGCGCCTTCACGGTCTACCTGCTGATGATCCTGATCCTGATGTGGCGGCCGCAGGGGCTGTTCACGCGCAAGGGGGGCAAGTGATGGAATTCAGTCAGCCCTTACTGCAGAAGGCGCGCTGGCGCCCCTGGGAATACGCACTGTGGGTGGTGGCCTTCGCGCTGCCGCTGCTGGTGCCGTCGCATGCGCTGATGATCAACGAGATCGCCATCGTCGCGCTGTTCGCGATGTCGCTCGACCTGATCCTCGGCTACACCGGCATCGTGTCGCTGGGCCACGCGGCCTTCTTCGGCTTCGGCGCCTATACGGCGGCGCTGTTCGCCAAGCACGTGATGCCCGATCCGACGATCGGCCTGGTGGTGGCCATCGCGCTGTCGGCGGCGCTGGGCGCCGTGGCCAGCGTCACCATCCTGCGCGGCAGCGACCTGACGAGGCTGATGGTCACCCTGGGCACCGCGCTGCTGCTGCTCGAACTCGCCAACAAGCTCGACTGGCTCACCGGCGGCGCCGACGGGCTGCAGGGCGTGGTGATGGGGCCGGTGCTTGGGGTCTTCGACTTCGACCTGTTCGGCCGCACCGCTGCCTGGTATTCGCTGTCGGTGCTGCTGCTCTTGTTCCTGCTGATGCGTCGGCTGGTGCATTCGCCCTTCGGCGCCACGCTCAAGGCGATCCGCGACAACCGGCTGCGGGCGATGGCGATCGGCATCCCCGTGGTGTCGCGGCTGGCCGTGATCTACACCGTGGCGGCAGCCGTGGCGGGCGGCGCGGGCGCGCTGCTGGCCCAGACCACCGGCTTCGCCTCGCTCGACGTGCTGGCCTTCGACCGTTCGGCCGACGTGGTGCTGATGCTGGTCATCGGCGGGGTCGGCTGGCTCTACGGCGGCATTGCAGGCGCAATCGTCTTCAAGCTGCTGCAGGACACGCTGTCGACCGTCACGCCGCAATACTGGATGTTCTGGATCGGTCTGATCCTGGTGCTGCTGGTGCTGGTCGGGCGCGACCGGCTGCTCAAGCCCTGGACCTGGTTCGGCGCGCGCAAGGCGGTGAAGCCATGAGCGACATCGTGCTCACGGCCACCGGCCTCGTGATGCGCTTCGGCGGCATCACGGCCACCAACAACGTCACGCTGAACCTGCGGCGCGGTGCCCGCCATGCCCTGATCGGCCCCAACGGTGCCGGCAAGACGACGCTGATCAATCTGCTGACCGGCGTGCTCACGCCGACCGAAGGCCGCATCGTGCTCGAGGGCGAGGACATCACGCGGCTGGCGCCGCACCGTCGGGTGGCGCGCGGCATGGTGCGCACCTTCCAGATCAACCAGCTGTTCGACTCGATGACGCCGCTGGAGACGCTGGCGCTGGTGGTCTCGCAGCACAGCGGCGTGGGCGCGCAGTGGTGGCGCCCGTTGGGCTCCTCGACGGCGGTGGCCGAACGGGCCGGGCAGTTGCTCGAGCAGTTCCGCCTGGCCGACGTCGCCCAGCAACAGACCCGCCATCTGGCCTACGGCAAGCGGCGGCTGCTCGAGATCGCGATCGCGCTGGCTTGCGAACCGCGCGTGCTGCTGCTCGACGAGCCGGTCGCGGGGGTGCCGGCCGGTGAACGCGAAGAACTGCTCGAGACCGTGGCGGCATTGCCGGCCGACGTCTCGGTGCTGCTGATCGAGCACGACATGGACCTGGTCTTCAGCTTCGCCGACCGGATGACCGTGCTGGTCAACGGCACGCTGCTGACCGAAGGCGATCCGGACACGATCGCCAACGACCCGAAGGTGAAAGAGGTCTACCTCGGACACGGAGCCGCGCATGAGTGAGTTGCTGCGCATCGAGAACCTGAGCGCAGGCTACGGCGAGGCCGTGGTGCTGCATGACGTCGGGCTCGCGCTCGGCGAGGGCCAGACGCTGGCGCTGCTGGGCCGCAACGGCACCGGCAAGACCACGCTGATCAACACGCTGGCGGGCGCGACGCGCCAGCACGGCGGCAGCATCACGCTCGGCGGCACGGCGCTGCACAAGCTGTCGCCGCACCTGCGGGCTGCGGCCGGCATCGGCTGGGTGCCGCAGGAACGCAACATCTTCAAGTCGCTGACGGTGCACGAGAACCTGACGGCGGTAGAGCGGCCGGGCCGCTGGAATCCGCAGCGGGTCTACGAGATGTTCCCGCGGCTGGCGGAGCGCAAGGGCAACCTGGGCACGCAGCTGTCGGGCGGCGAGCAGCAGATGCTGGCCGTCGGCCGCGCGCTGGTGCTGAACCCGACCCTGCTGCTGCTCGACGAGCCGCTCGAAGGGCTGGCGCCGATCATCGTCGAAGAGCTGCTGCGTGCGATCCGCCGCATCACGCGCGACGAGGGCCTGGCGGCGATCATCGTCGAGCAGCATCCGCAGGCGATCCTCGCGATCTCCGACGAGGCGGTGGTGCTCGACCACGGCACCGTGGTGCATGCCGACCACGCGGCCAGCTTGCAGGCGCAGCCCGAGGTGCTGGAACGGCTGCTCGGGGTTGGCCGCTAGCGCGCAGCGGCCTAAACTCACGGCCCTCGTTTCCGCTGAAAGGGCCGGACCATGGCATCGATTCGACAGGAAATCCAGGTCGCGGCCCCGGCCGAGAAGATCTGGGACGCGGTCCGCGACGTCGGCCAGATCCATCGTCGCCTGGTGCCGGGTTTCGTCACCGACTGCAAGCTCGACGGCGACGCTCGCATCGTCACCTTCGGCAACGGCATGGTGGCGCGCGAGGTCATCGTCGACCTCGACGACGCTGCGCGCCGCGCCGTCTGGTCGGCCAGCGGCGGCCGCCTCACCCACCACAACGCCTCGCTGCAGGTGTTCGCCGAGGACGCGGGGCACAGCCGCCTGGTCTGGATCGCCGACCTGCTGCCGCACGAGATGGCGGAGCCGATCGCCGCCATGATCGCGGCCGGGATGCAGGCGATGAAGAAGACGCTCGAGGCTTGAGCGGCCCGGATCAGTACCCGACGGTGAAACGCTGCCGCGGATGCTTCGGGGACTCGATCTCGTCGACCATCGCGATCGCGTAGTCCTCCATCGAGATCCAGCTCTTGCCGCCGGCGTCGCTCAGCAGGCTGTCGCCGCCGACGCGGAACTTGCCCGTGCGCTGGCCGGGCTCGAAGATCGCCGAGGGCGACAAGAAGGTCCAGTCCAGGTCCTTCTCCGCCCGCAGCGCGGCCAGCAGCGTGCCGCCGGCGGCGGCCTCGGCCTTGTAGGCGTCCGGGAAGCCGGGCGCGTCGATCAGCGCCGCACCGGGCGCGACCTCGAGGCTGCCGGCGCCGCCGACCACCAGCAGGCGCGGCACGCCGGCCTGCCGGGCGGCGGCGATCAGGGTCGCGGCGTCGGTGCCGCCGGCGAATCGGGTCGCACTGACGATCACGTCATGGCCGCGCAGCAGCGGCACCAGTGCGTCGAGCGCTTTCGCGTCGGCGGCCTGGAGGCTCAGCCCGGGGCGGGCTTCGACGCCGTCGACATGGCGGGCGATGCCGGTCACGCTGTGGCCGCGCGCCAGCAGTTCGTCGGCGATGCGGGAGCCGGCGCGGCCGGTGATTCCGAGAAGGGCGATCTTGCTCATGGGTGTTCCTTGGGTGAGAGGGGTTGGGAGAGAAGGGTTTCGAGCTGCGCGGTCCAGGCGTCGGGGCGACGGAGGAAGCGGCCGGCATCCAGCGGCGTCAGCCGGCCATCGGTGGTCGCCAGCGCCAGGGTCGGAAAGCCCTGGCCGCCGATCCGGGCCAACCAGCGGCGGCTTTCGTCGATATGGCGCTGGGTGGGTTCACCCGCCATGAAGTCGAAGTCGTCGGAGAAGGCGGCCGCGTCGAGACCGAGCTCCGCCGCCAGCGCACGCAGCACCTGCGGGTCGGCGATGCGCCGCCCCTCGACATAGTGGGCGCGCTGGAGGCTGTGAAGCATGTCCAGCCCCCGGCCCGCCTCGGCCTCGGCGACCAGGATCGCCGTCAGCGGCGGTGCGGAGTCCAGCATCGCGCCGCTGTCGTTCAGCAGGCCGTCGAAATAGGCGGCGCCGAAGGGCTGGCCGCTGAGTTCGGCGATGCGGCGGTCGTGCGGCATCACGTGCTCGCGCCAGGCCGGCGTGATGGGGCGCCGGTTGCTGCCGGTCAGCATGCCGCCGCCATGGCATTCGATCGCCAGCGCCGGCAGGCTGCGCGCGGCCTCGATCAAGGGCGCCGCGGCGTAGCACCAGCCGCACAGCGGGTCGAAGACGTAGTGCAGCGTCGCGCGCCGGGGGAGGGGGTTCGTTGCCGTCATGCCCCGTATCGTATGTTTCTCGATCCGATCGAAAAACCGCGTAGCATGCAATGGTTTGTTGCTTTATTCGATCGAATATGGACCGCATCGTCGCCGCCGAAGTCTTCGTCCGCATCGCCGAGCGCGGCAGCATGACCGCGGCCGCCGAGGCGCTCGACATGTCGCGCGCCATGGTGACGCGCTATCTCGCGCAGATGGAGCGGTGGGCCGGCGCCCGGCTGCTGCATCGCACGACCCGGCGGCTCAGCCTCACCGAGGCCGGCGAGGAAACCCTGGCGCGCTGCCGCCGCATGCTCGAGGTCGCGGCCGAAATGGCGACCGCCGCCAGCGCCTGCGCGGAAGAACCGCGCGGCCTGCTGCGGGTCGCCTGCGCCCAGTCGCTGGCCCAGGACGTGCTCGCCTCGGCGGTGGCCGACTACCTGCGCCGCCATCCCCGGGCGGCGATCGACCTGCACATCGACGCCCGGCCGGTGAACCTGGTCGAGGAACGCATCGACCTCGCGATCCGGATCACCAACGACCTCGATCCGAACCTGATCGCCCGGCCGCTGGGCCGGTGCGACTCGGTGGTCTGCGCCTCGCCGGCCTACCTGGCGGCCCACGGCGAGCCGGCCAGCGTGCAGGACCTGGCATTGCACAACTGCCTGACCTATTCCTACTTCGGCAAGAGCCTGTGGCAGTTCGAGCAGGGCGCCGATCGCATCGCGGTGCCGGTCAGCGGCAACCTCAGCGCCAACGAGTCGCAAGTGCTGCTGGCAGCAGCCATCGAGGGCGCCGGCATCGCGATGCAGCCGGCCTACTCGGCCCGCGGGCCGATCGCCCAGGGCCGGCTGGTGGCGCTGCTGCCCGATTTCGTGCCGCAGGGCCTGGGGGTCTACGGCGTCTACGCGTCGCGGCGCCAGATGCCGGCGTCGCTGCGGGCGCTGCTCGATTTCCTGGTGGCGCGTTTCGCCGAGCCGGCCCACTGGCCGCCCGGTGCCTAGAACCTGTTTGCGCTCTCCCTGGGGTCGCGTTGGGGCGCAATCGGGATGAGTTCGAAGTGCCGTTGCGCCGCATGGGCTTGTGCCCATGCAAGCAGCGGCACGCAGAAATCGCCCGATTTCGCCCCAACCCGAAGGGCAGGCGTCTTTTCGGGCGGTCTGCGGCGTTGCAGCGCTTGCCCATAGCCATGCTATGGGCGGCGCACTGCGCCTTGCATCCCCTCCCGAAAAGTCGCCTGCGCGACCCCAGGGAGAGCGCAAACAGGTTCTCAGTTCTCCGGCCCGACCGCGCGGTAGAGCGCGCGCACGAAATCCGATTGCGTGATCATCCCGGCCAGGCGGCGCTCGGCGTCGATGATCGGGATGTGGTGGTGGCCGCCTTCGGAGAACAGCGGCACCAGTTCGGCCAGCGGCCGGTCTTCGCTGGCCACGCGCACCTGGCGCGTCATGATCTGGCCCACCACCTCGGGCTTGTTCGACATCACGCTGCGGGTCGCGCGGATGAAGTGGCGCAGCCGGCCGCCGATGCCTTCGTGGTGCTCCAGGTCGATCTGGCGGAAGAAATCGGCCTGGGTGACGATGCCGACCACCCGGCGCGTCCGGTCGGTCACCGGCAGCGCCTTGATGCGGCGCTCGTGCATCAGGGTCCAGGCGTCCTGCAGGGGCATGCCGAACTCGGCCACCACCGGGTCGCGCGACATGATGTCGGCGCAGCGTACCGTGCCGAGCCGCCGGTGCCAGGATTCCATCTCGGTCTGCCGGATCAGCGATTCGAGGTCGTCGCGGCTGATGTCCAGCACCTGGTTGTAGCGCGCCAGCACGGCGTCGATGTCGGCCGACATGGCGCCGGCGTCGGCCCCGGGCGGGCGCGGCGGCGCCAGCTGCAGGTGCGGATAGCGGCGCCCCGTCAGGCTGTTGTAGACCACCCCGGCCAGCACCAGCAGCAGCGAATCGGCGAACACCGGCAGGAAGGCGAAAGGCAGCTCGCCGGTGTGGGTCAGCACGGCCAGCAGCGCCACCGCGCCGCCCGGCGGATGCAGGCAGCGCATGGCGAACATCAGGCCGATGGCCAGGGCGGTCGCCAGCGCGCCGGCCCAGACACCGTCTGGCAGCCAATGGGCGCAGGCGACGCCGACCAGGGCGGCGAGCGTGTTGCCGCCGATCACCGGCCAGGGCTGCGCGAGCGGGCTGGCCGGCAAGGCGAACACCAGCACCGCGCTGGCGCCGAGCGGCGCGATCAGCCAGCCGCTGCCGCCGGCCAGCCATTCGCACACCAGACCGGTGAACAGCAGGCCGATCGCAGCCCCCACGACCGCGCGCAGCCGTTCGCGCCCGTCGACGACGGTGGGCCCGGGCAGCCAGGCGCGGGCGAAGCTTCGCAGATCGAACGACCGCATCGCTTCAGGCCGCCTCGCCGGCGACCCGGCGACCGATCTCGGGCCAGCGCCCGTGCAGCCAGACCCAGGCCACCAGGCCGACGCTCAGCATCAGCAGCGAGGTAGCGGCCAGCGCCAGCGTGGAATGCATCACCAGTGGCGCGACCACGCCGGCGACGATGCCGTTGGCGGTCGAGCCGATGACCGCCTGCAGCGACGAGGCCATGCCGCGGCGGTCCGGGTGCAGGTCAAGCACCAGCAGGGTCACGACCGGCACCATCAGCGCCCAGCCGAAGGCGAACACCGCCAGTGGCCACAGCGCCCAGGCCGCATGCGGCGTGAAGAGGGCGTTGGCGGCCACGTTCAGGATCGAGGTCGCCAGCATGATCACGAAGCCGTCGCGGATCTGCCGCTTCGGTGCCACCTTGCCGGCCATCCGGCCGCTGGCCCAGGCGCCGCTCATGATGCCGCCGATGGTCAGGATGAAGAACCAGAAGAACTGGGTCGGCGCCAGCGCCAGGTGCTCGCCGAGGAAGGCGGGCGCGGCCAGCACGTACAGGAACATGCCGTTGAACGGCACGCCGCTGGCCAGCGCCAGCAGCAGGAAGCGCGGGTCGGAGCAGAGGTCCCAGTAGCCGCGCATGAGGTGGCGCACCTCGAAGGGCTGGCGATGGTCCTTGTGCAGCGTCTCGGGCAGCAGCTTGAAGTTGGCGACCCACAGCACCACGCCGACGCCGACCAGGAACCAGAAGATGCTGTGCCAGCCCAGGTGGACGAACAGGAAGCCCCCGACGATCGGCGCGATCGCCGGCGCGATGCCGAAGTAGATCGTCACCTGCGCCATCACCTTCTGCGCTTCGGCCGGCGGGAACATGTCGCGGATGACGGCGCGCGAGACCACGATGCCGGCGCCCGTCGAGAGGCCCTGCAGGGCACGGAACAGAACCAGCTGCCCGATGGTCTGCGACAGCGCGCAGCCCAGCGATGCGACCGTGAACACCGCCAGCCCCCACAGCACCACCGGCCGGCGCCCGAAGCTGTCCGACAGCGCGCCGTGGAACAGGTTCATGAAGGCGAAGCCGAACAGGTAGGCCGAGAGCGTCTGCTGCATCTCGGCGGGGGTGGCGCCGATCGATCGCGCGATGCCCGAGAAAGCCGGGATGTAGGTGTCGATCGAGAACGGACCCAGCATGCCCAGCACCGCCAGCAGCACGGCCAGCGCCCAGCGCGGCGCCCGCCAGAGTTTGTCGGCTTCGGGGTTCATGGGTGGCGTCTCGGTCGGTTCTTGGTGTTCTCGAAAAAAGAAGGGCGCCCGAGGGCGCCTTCCTTGTCCGGTTTGCAGCGAGCCTACAGGGTATCAATAAAACTGCGCAGCTTGTCCGAACGGCTCGGGTGCTTGAGCTTGCGCAGCGCCTTGGCCTCGATCTGGCGGATGCGCTCGCGCGTCACGTCGAACTGCTTGCCGACTTCTTCCAGCGTGTGGTCGGTCGACATCTCGATGCCGAAGCGCATGCGCAGCACCTTGGCTTCGCGCGGCGTCAGGCTGTCGAGGATGTCCTTGACCACGTCGCGCAGGCCGGCCTGCATCGCGGCCTCGATCGGCGCCGTGTTGCTGCTGTCCTCGATGAAGTCGCCCAGGTGCGAATCGTCGTCGTCGCCGATGGGGGTTTCCATCGAGATCGGCTCTTTCGCGATCTTCATGATCTTGCGGATCTTGTCTTCCGGGATCTCCATCTTGGCGGCCAGGATGCTGGCGTCGGGCTCGAAGCCGAACTCCTGCAGATGCTGCCGGCTGATGCGGTTCATCTTGTTGATGGTCTCGATCATGTGGACCGGGATGCGGATGGTGCGCGCCTGGTCGGCGATCGAGCGGGTGATCGCCTGGCGGATCCACCAGGTCGCATAGGTCGAGAACTTGTAGCCGCGGCGGTATTCGAACTTGTCGACCGCCTTCATGAGGCCGATGTTGCCTTCCTGGATCAGGTCCAGGAACTGCAGGCCGCGGTTGGTGTACTTCTTGGCGATCGAGATCACGAGGCGCAGGTTGGCCTCGATCATTTCCTTCTTGGCATCGCGCGAAGACGATTCGCCTTCGTTCATGCGCTTGTTGATGTCCTTCAGCTGCGTCAGCGGCACCACCACGCGCGACTGGATGTCGGTCAGGCGCTGCTGCAGTTCCTGCACCGGCGGGATGTTGCGGGCCAGCACGGCGCTCCAGGGCTTGCCGGCGGCGGCCTGCTTCTCGACCCACTTGAGGTTGAGCAGGTTGGAGGCGACGCGGTTGCCGTTCTTGTCGTAGCCGCTGAAGTCGCGGATGAAGTCTTCCTGCGGGAAGCCGCACTTGTCGACGATGATGCGGCGCAGTTCGCGCTCCTTCTTGCGGACGTCGTCGACCTGGGTGCGCACCAGGTCGCACAGCTTCTCGATCGTGCGGGCCGTGAAGCGGATCGTCATCAGCTCTTCGGACAGGGCGTGCTGCGCCTTCTCGTAGGCCGGCGTGCCGTAGCCTTCCTTGTCGTAGATCTTGTGGACCTTCTCGAACAGCACGGCGATGCGGTCGAAGCGCTCGAGCGCGTCGCGCTTGAGTTCTTCGAGCTTCTTGGTCAGCGCCTTGGAGCCGCCCTTGCCGTCGTCGTCGTCTTCCTCGTCGAATTCGTCGAAGTCTTCTTCGGCCACGTAGTCGTCGGCCTCGTTGGGGTTCGAGAAGCCGTCGACGATGGTCGAGATGACGACCTTGCCGTCACGGATTTCCTGGCCCAGGCGCAGGATCTCGGCGATCGTGGCGGGGGAGGCCGAGATGGCCTCCATCATCGCCATCAGGCCGCCTTCGATGCGCTTGGCGATCTCGATTTCGCCTTCGCGCGTGAGCAGCTCGACCGTGCCCATCTCGCGCATGTACATGCGCACCGGGTCGGTGGTGCGGCCGAATTCGCTGTCGACGGTCGACAGGGCGGCTTCGGCTTCTTCTTCGGCTTCCTCGACCGTGGTGGCGGTCGGGGCGGTGTTGTTCAGCAGCAGGGTCTCGGCGTCGGGGGTCTGCTCGTAGACGGCCACGCCCATGTCGTTGAGCATCGTGACCACGACTTCCATGGTCTCGGCGTCGACCAGCTTGTCGGGCAGGTGGTCGGAGATTTCGCCGTGCGTCAGGTAGCCGCGGGTCTTGCCCAGCGTGATCAGGGTCTTCAGGCGCGAACGGCGCTTGGCCAGGTCTTCTTCGGACAGGACGGTCTCGTCGAGGCCGAATTCCTTCATCAAGGCCCGTTCCTTGGCCTTGCTGATCTTCATGCGCAGCGGCTTGACCTTTTCTTCGGTCGTGGTCGCCGCCGGCTCCTCGCCGGCCAGGTCGTCCTCGATGTCGGACAGGTCGATGTCGCTGCCTGCCGATTCATTGCCGGCCTTCGGCTTGCGGCCGCGCTTGGCGCCGGTGGTGGTGCCGGCGGCCTTGGGCGGACGGCCCACCTTCTTGGCGGCGGGCTTTTCGATGGTGGGATCGGCGGAGAGAGTCGTTTTGGTGGGCACGGTTTTCACTTTCGTTGCTGCTGACGCCTTGGAGGCGACGGCACCCGTCTTGGTTGCCTGCAGCGCGGCGGTCTTCGACGGTTTTTCTGCAGCGGGCTTCTTGGCAGCGGACACGGCAGGCTTCTTTGAACTGGGCATACGACCTCGTACAACAAGATGGACCAAGCGGAATCACACGCGCCTCGAAACCCGGCGCAGGCAGGAGCACAAACACTGAGGCTGGGGAACGCGAGCCCCCGGCAGCCGTCAAAAGGCAAGATGTCGGGCGAACATTTGGTGTGCAGTCCTTGCGGTGTATTGACCCTTTTCCCGTCGGGAAGTGCATTGCGCTTGGGGTCGGCCCGGAGGTGCTGCTGTCGCTCTTGCCAGTTTTTGCTTCAACCAAACGCTGGCGGGCGTCTAGCTAAGCCTTACATTATAGCGCGCTGCCAGTTTTTCAAGCACTGTTTGTGCTCGGCCTGAGGCGATTTCGCAACTCCAGCCGGCGCGCTTCGAGCGCCTTGTAGCGTTCCAGCGCTCGCGGATCGCTGCCGACCGCCGCGATCGCCTCGCTCTGCTGCGCCTTGAGCAGGTCGTCCAGCATGTAGTCGAGCACGTTGCGCAGCTCGCGGGCCGCATCGGCCGCCTGTTCGCCCTCGGCATCGCCGATCGGACCGCCGTCCGGGCCGGTCATGACCCGCACCGCCAGTGCTTCGAAGGCCAGGCCGCGCAGGCCTTCGCGCAGCGCCGCCCAGGGCTGGATCCCGTGCTCGTGCCCCTGGCTGTCGAGCCAGGCGAACAGCTGGCCGTGGTCGCCGGGCAGGTCGCAGAGCAGGGCGTGCAGCTCGTGCGACAGGGCCTCCCATTCGGCTGGATTCGACAGCACCAGCCGCGCCGCCACGTCGGCCCGGCTGGTCGGCAGCCGGCGGCCGCCCGGGGGCGGGCGGGGCGGCGGCGGCTGGCGGAAGGACTTGAAGCGCTTTCTCTCGGAACCGCTGCGCGACTGTTCGTCGAACCACTGGTCGCGGCTGGCCCAGTCCTCCTCGGTCATTTCGGAGGCGACCGGCGCGCTGGCCCGGGACGGCGCCGGGGCGGGCGGGCGCGGCGCCGCCGGCGCCCAGAGCTCGCCCAGCTCCTGCGTGCCGAGCTGCGCCAGGGCGGCGATCTCGGCCAGCAGCTGGCGCTTGAGCGCGCCTTCGGGCAGGGCGCTCCAGAGCGGGCGGGCATTGCTCGCCATGTGGGCGCGGCCTTCGGCGGTCGACAGTTCGCAGCCTTCGCGGGCCGCCTCGATCAGGAAACGGCTCAGCGGCGTGGCTTCGGCGACGAAGCGGGCGAAGGCGTCGGCGCCGAACTCGCGGATGAAGCTGTCGGGGTCGTGCTCGGCCGGCAGGAACAGGAACTTGATGCTGCGCACGTCGGTGGCGTAGCTCAGGGCGCCGTCGAGCGCCTTGCGGGCCGCCCGCCGGCCGGCGGCGTCGCCGTCGAAGCTGAAGACCACCGATTCGGTGAAGCGGAACAGTTTCTGCACGTGCTCGGGCGTGCAGGCGGTGCCGAGGGTCGCGACCGCGTTCGGGAAGCCCAGCTGCGCCAGCGCCACGACGTCCATGTAGCCCTCTGTGACCAGCGCGTAGCCGCGGTCGCGGAAGGCCGCCCGGGCCTCGTAGAGTCCGTAGAGCTCGCGGCCCTTGCTGAACACCGGGGTCTCGGGCGAGTTCAGGTACTTGGGCTTCTCGTCGCCCAGCACCCGGCCGCCGAAGCCGATGCATTCGCCCTTGACGTTGCGGATCGGGAACATCACGCGGTCGCGGAAGCGGTCGTAGCGCTTGGCTTCGCCGCCTTCCTCGGCCTCGCCGACGATCACCAGGCCGCTCTCGGCCAGCAGCGGGTCGTCGTAGTCGGGGAAGACGCTGGCCAGCGAGCGCCAGCCGGCCGGCGCATAGCCGATGCCGAACTGCTTCGCGACCTCGCCCGAGACGCCGCGGCCCTTGAGGTAGTCGATCGCGCCGGGCGACTGCCGCAGCTGCTTGCGGTAGGCCTCGCCGGCCTTCTCGAGCACCTCGGACAAAGTGGCCTGCTTCTGCCGCTGGCCGGCGGCGCGGGCCCGTTCCTCGGGCGAGGCGTCGTCCTCGGGCACCTGCAGGCCGTACTGGCCGGCCAGGTCGTGCACCGCCTCGACGAAGCCCATGCCGGCGTGTTCCATCAGGAAGCCGATCGCGTTGCCGTGCACGCCGCAGCCGAAGCAGTGATAGAACTGCTTGGTCGGGCTGACCGAGAAGGACGGGGATTTTTCGCCGTGGAAGGGGCACAGGCCCATGAAATTGGCGCCGGCCTTCTTGAGCTGGACATAGCGTCCGACGATTTCCACCACGTCCGCGCGTGCGATCAGTTCCTGGATGAAAGAAGCGGGGATGGTCATGTAGGCTCGGAACTCCAAATGATACGCAAGCCGTCAGGCCCGCGCCGGGCCCCCGAACCGCCGATGGCCCGGAACCACCGAATGATCCGCCATTCCGTCACCCACCCGATCGGCCCCGTGCTGCGCCACCCCCTGCGTTTCATCTGGCAGGCGCTCAAGAGCTTCAAGGCCAACCAGGGCCTGCTGCTCGCGGGCGCGGTGGCCTACTACGCGCTGCTGTCGATCGTGCCGCTCCTGATCGTGAGCGTCATCGCGCTGTCGCATTTCGTCGACCAGGCGGCGCTGCTGAGTGCGGTCGGGCGCTACCTGGCCTGGCTGCTGCCCGGCCAGTCGCAGGCGATCGTCGCTGAACTGTCGAATTTCCTGACCCATGCGGAGGTGCTCGGCCCGGTGCTGCTGGTGACGATGATCTTCTTCAGTTCGCTGGCCTTCACGGTGCTCGAGGGCGCGATGGCGGTGATCTTCCACCACCGCAAGGCCGAGCATTCGCGGCACTTCCTGATCTCGGTGGTGATGCCCTACATCTACATCCTGTGCCTGTGCGTCGGCCTGATGCTGGTGACCTTGGTGACGGGCGCGCTGCAGGTGATCGGCGAGGAAAGCGTCGAGCTGTTCGGCTACAGCTGGTCGCTGTCGGGCGTCTCGGGCGTGCTCCTCTACCTGCTCGGGCTGGGCGGCGAGATCTTCATGCTGACCTCGCTCTACCTGGTGATGCCGGTGGGCCGGCTGCGCCTGCGGCATGCCTTGATCGGCGGCGTGACCGCCGCCTTGCTGTGGGAGGTCACGCGCCGGGTGCTGGTGTTCTATTTCGCCACCCTGTCGCAGGTCAACGTCGTCTACGGCTCGCTCACCACCGCGATCGTGGTGCTGCTGAGCCTGGAGATCGCCGCCACGCTGGTGCTCTTCGGCGCCCAGGTGATCGCCCAGTTCGAGCGCCTGGAGCGCACCGGCAGCCTCAAGCCCGACGAGGCCGCCGACGGGGCGCTCGGCGGCGTCGAGCCGGTCAACGAGGGGCCAGGCGGATCGCGCCGTCGAGGCGGATCACCTCGCCGTTGAGCATGTCGTTCTCGATGATGTGCTTCGCCAGCTTGGCGTAGTCCTCGGGCGTGCCCAGGCGCGACGGGAAGGGCACGCTGGCGGCCAGCGCGTCCTGCACCTCCTGCGGCATGCCGAACAGCATCGGCGTGCCGAAGATGCCGGGGGCGATCGTCATGTTGCGGATGCCGCTGCGCGCCAGGTCGCGGGCGATCGGCAGGGTCATGCCGACCACGCCGCCCTTCGAGGCGCTGTAGGCGGCCTGGCCGATCTGGCCGTCGTAGGCCGCCACCGAGGCGGTCGAGATCAGCACGCCGCGCTCGCCGGTGGCCTCGGGCTCGTTCCTGGCCATCGCGTCGGCCGCCAGGCGGATCATGTTGAAGCTGCCGATCAGGTTGACCGTGACCGTCTTGCTGAACACCGCCAGCGCGTGCGGGCCGTTCTTGCCGACGGTCTTCTCGGCCGGCGCGATGCCGGCGCAGTTGACCAGGCCGGCCAGCTTGCCGAGCTGCAGCGCGGCCGCCACCGCGGCCTGGCCGTCGGCTTCCTGGCTGACATCGCACTTGACGAAGACGCCGCCGATGTCCTTGGCGACAGCTTCGCCCTTGTCCGCCTGCATGTCGGCCACGACCACCTTGCCGCCGTTCGCCGCCAGCATCCGCGCCGTGCCTTCGCCCAGGCCCGATGCGCCGCCCGTCACGATAAAAACCTTGCCGTTGATTTGCATGCCGATCTCCAAATGGTGTGGCGGCCATTATCGAAGACCCGATCGGCCACAAAAAAAGGCCCCGTCCGGAGACGGGGCCCTGAATTGGATCCCGAAGGACCCAAGGAGACAATCGTGGCCCGCTCGCAGCGGGCCAGGAAATGCTTAGCGCTTGCGCGTGGCGGTCTGGGCGGTGCTCTTGGCAGCGTTCACGGCGGTGGTCTGCACGGCCTGGAAGTTGGCTTCGGCGACGTCCGAGGCTTGCTTGACAGCCTTTTGCACCGATTCGAAGGCGTTGTTGGCGGCAGCCACGGCGCTCTTCATGACGGCGACGGCGGTTTCCGAGCCGGCCGGTGCGTTCTTGGCGGCGCTGTCGACCAGGCCGACGAAGGCTTGCTGGGCTTCAGCGGCCTTGACTTCGAAAGCCTTGGTGAACTCGGCGCTGGTGCCTTGGGCGATGTCGTACAGGTGACGGCTGTAGGCAGCGGTCTTTTCGGCCAGGGGCTGGAACAGGCTGGCTTGCAGCGTCAGCAGCTCTTGCGCATCCTTGACGCTCAGCAGGGCCTGGCTGGTGCCGGCGGCTTCGGTCAGGGCGGCCTTGGAAGCGGTCACATTGAGTTCGACCAGCTTTTCGACGCCTTCGAAGGCCTTGGTGGTCAGGCCGAACAGGGTTTCGAGGTTGGCTTTTTGCGAAGAGATGATTTGGTCGGCGGTGAGGGCCATGGTGGTGCTCCAGTTGAATTGAAAATGTTGATTCACGCTTGAGCTGCCCCTTCACTTATGTTGCGGTGCAGCATGGCCCCAAGTATAGGCAGCCACGCGTTCAGGACAAGGGGTTTTTATTGCGCTGCAGCAATTTAGAACGTGTTTTCTAAAACTTGTCCATGGGAATGTTCCGAGGGCGTTGCATTTAGTTTCCGCCAGGATCGCCGAGACGGCGCTGGCAGAATGCCGCGCCATGAGCGCTGTTCGACCGACCCCTCAATCCCGCAGCGGCTACCGCTGCTTTCGGCGCATCCAGACGCGCTGGGCCGACAACGACATGTACGGCCACGTCAACAACGTCGTCTACTACGCCTGGTTCGACACAGCGGTGAATACGCTGCTGATCGAGCGCGGCGCACTCGACATCCACCAGGGCACGACGATCGGCTTCGTGGTCGAGACCCAGTGCCACTATTTCGCCCCGCTGGCCTTCCCGCAGACCGTCGAGGCGGGGATCCGGGTGGCGCATGCCGGCAGTTCCAGCGTGCGCTACGAGATCGCGCTGTTCGCCGAAGGCGCCGAGACGGCGGCGGCGCAAGGGCATTTCGTCCATGTGTACGTCGACCGCGAATCTCAGCGGCCGGTCAAGCTGCCGCCCGCCCTGCGCGCGGTGGTGGACGAACTCAAATAAGAAAACCCCCTGCCAGGGCTTCCGGCAGGGGGTGGATGGCTACGAAGAATCAGCCGGCCTGGGCGCGAACTACATCTTCATGGCCTTGATGTCGGCCTTGCCCTTGGCTTCGTCGGCCTTGGCCTGCTTTTCGCAAGCGCTCTTGGCATCGCTCTTCAGGTCGTCGCACTTTTCCTTGGCGACTTCGTAGTTGGCCTTGACCTTTTCTTCGGCCACGTTGCGAGCGTGCGCCGGGCTCGGCTTGTATTGCTGTTCGAGTTCGGCCTTGGCGACGTTTTCATGGCCCTTGGCTTCCTTGTCGCAGACGTCCTTGGCGTTGTCCTTCAAGGTGTCGCACTGGGCCTTGGCGACCTTGTAGTCGGCCTCGATCTTTTCCTTGGCGACCTTGTATTCATCCTGCGTCATCGCGCTGGCTTGGCCGGCGACGAAACAGGTGGACGCGATCGCGAGCATGAGCAGATGTTTCTTCATTTCGATTCTCCAGAGTTGTGATGGGGTGGGGTGGGACGTCAGACGCGTTCCATCCAGATCGCGGCGGGGGTGCGGCCATCGCGGCGTTCCCAGTCGGCGACCTGCTTTTCAGCCTCGTCGCGGCTGATGCCGTGGCGCTCCTGGATGCGACCGAGCAACTGGTCGCGCTTGCCGGCGATGACGTCGAAATCGTCGTCGGTCAGCTTGCCCCATTGCTCCTTGATCTTGCCCTTGAACTGCTTCCAGTTGCCTTCGACGGTGTCTTTGTTCATGACCTATCTCCTTCAGCTTCAGATGGTTGCTCGCCGGTCGCATCGCTTGCTGGCCGGCGTGGAGACACTGTCGCGTGGGGCCGCCGTCGCCCTGGTAGGACGCCCGGGGAAGGGGCCGTAGGCACTTGCCGACGCCGGCCGTGATAATCGAACGCACACCGAAATCCGGAGACCAGCGCGCCGCACCATGATCATTCACAGCCTGCTCGATACCGACCTCTACAAGTTCACGATGATGCAGGTGGTCCTGCACCACTTCCCGGGCGCGCGGGTCGAGTACCGTTTCAAGTGCCGCAACCCCGGCATCGACCTGGCGCGCTTCGCCGTCCAGATCCGCGAAGAGGTGCGGCATCTCTGTTCGCTGCAGTTCCGCGAACCCGAACTGAGCTACCTGCGCTCGATGCGCTTCATCAAGAGCGATTTCGTCGACTTCCTCGGGCTGTTCAGGCTCAACGAGAAGTACATCGACATCGTTCCCCAGCCCTCGGGCGAGCTCGAGATCAGCATCAAGGGGCCGTGGCTGCACACCATCCTGTTCGAGATTCCGGTGCTGGCGATCGTCAACGAGGTGTACTTCCGCAATACCCAGCCCCAGCCCGACCTGGCCGAGGGCCGGCGCCGCCTCGAGACCAAGATCGGCCAGCTCCAGGACGACCGGCTGGCCGATCTCAAGATCGCCGACTACGGCACCCGCCGGCGCTTCTCGAAGGACTGGCACGAGGAGGTGCTGCGCACGCTGGTCAGCCGGCTCGGGGCGGTCACGGCGCCGGCGCCGCTGCACGCGATGTCGAAGCTGCCGCAGCTCGCCGGCACCAGCAACGTGCTGTACGCCATGAAGCTCGGCCTGATTCCGCTCGGCACCATGGCGCACGAATACCTGCAGGCCTGCCAGGCGCTCGGCCCCCGGCTGCGCGACAGCCAGGTCTTCGGCTTCGAATCGTGGGCCCGGGAATACCGCGGCGACCTCGGCATCGCGCTGTCGGACGTCTACGGCATGAGCGCCTTCCTGCGCGACTTCGACCTCTATTTCTGCAAGCTCTTCGACGGTGCGCGCCACGACAGCGGCGATCCCTTCCAGTGGGGCGAGCGCATGCTGGCCCACTACCTCGCCAGCCGGGTCGACCCCCTGACCAAGACCCTGATCTTCAGTGATGGCCTCACGGTGCCCAAGACCATCGAGCTCTACCAGCAGTTCCGCGGCCGCTGCCAGCTGGCCTTCGGCATCGGCACCAACCTGACCAACGACCTCGGCTACGAGCCGCTGCAGATCGTCATCAAGATGATCCGCTGCAACGACCAGCCGGTGGCCAAGCTCTCCGACACCCCCTCCAAGAACATGTGCGAGGACGAACGCTACCTGGCCTATCTGCGGCAGGTCTTCGAGATCGAGCAGCCCGTCGCATGAGGGTGCCGGTTCGCTGCGGCCGCTGGCTGCGCTTCGGGGTGGCCGGCGCGTCGACCCTGGCCTTTCCGGCACTGGCCGCCGCCGCCGAGTTCGACGGCGGCAGCCTGTCGCCGCTGTGGGGCCTGCCCTTCGCCGGCATCCTGCTGTCGATCGCGCTGCTGCCGCTGCTGGCGCCGTCGTTCTGGCATCACCACTACGGCAAGGTGTCGGCGGCTTGGTCGCTGGCCTTCCTGCTGCCCTTCGGCCTGACCTACGGCGCTCCGCAGGCCGGGGCCCAACTGGTCCATGCGCTGGTGGCCGAGTACATCCCGTTCGTCATCCTGCTCGCGGCCCTGTTCGCGATCGCCGGCGGCATCCACATCCGCGGCAACCTGCGCGGCTCGGCGGGCCTGAACACCGCGATCCTCGCAATCGGCGCGGTGCTCGCGAGCCTGATGGGCACCACCGGCGCCTCGATGCTGCTGATCCGCCCGCTGATCCGCGCCAACGACGACCGCAAGCACAAGGTGCACGTGGTCGTGTTCTTCATCTTCATCGTCTCGAACGTCGGCGGCTCGCTGACGCCGCTGGGCGATCCGCCGCTGTTTCTCGGCTTCCTCAAGGGCGTTGATTTCTTCTGGACCGCGAGGCACATCTTTCCCGACACCCTGTTCGTGGTCGGCGCGCTGCTGGCCCTGTTCTATGCGCTCGACCGCTGGTACTTCCGCCATGAAGGCGTCACGCCCTTCGACCCGACCCCCGACACCGGCGGCATCGGCTTCGACGGCGCCGTCAACTTCTGGCTGCTGGGCGGCGTGCTCTTGCTGGTGCTGCTGAGCGGCCTCTGGAAGTCGCCGCTCGGCTTCGAGATCCACGGCACGCGGGTCGGCCTGCCGGGCCTGGTGCGCGATGTCGGGCTGGTGGCGCTCACGCTGCTGTCGCTCAAGATCACCGCGGCCAAGGTCCATGCCGACAACCAGTTCGGCTGGGGACCGATGGTCGAGGTGGCCAAGCTGTTTGCGGGCATCTTCCTGACCATCGTGCCGGTGATCGCGATGCTCAAGGCCGGCCTCGATGGCCCCTTCGGCGCCATCGTCTCGGCCGTCACCCGGCCCGACGGCCAGCCCGATCCGGCGATGTACTTCTGGGCCACCGGCATCCTGAGCTCTTTCCTGGACAATGCGCCGACCTACCTGGTGTTCTTCAACACCGCGGGCGGCGACCCGCAGGCGCTGATGACCACCTACGCGACGACACTGGCGGCGATCTCGGCCGGTGCCGTGTTCATGGGCGCCAACACCTACATCGGCAACGCGCCCAACCTGATGGTCAAGGCCATCGCGGAGAGCCGCGGCGTGCGCATGCCGAGCTTCTTCGGCTTCATGCTGTGGTCGGGCGCGATCCTGATCCCGCTGTTCATCCTCACCACCTTCATCTTCTTCCGCTGACCATGACCCAAGCCAAAGTCCTCGTCGCCCGTTCGATCTTCCCCGAGACCATCGCCCGGCTCCAGGCCCACTTCGACGTCGAGGCCAACCAGGCCGACGACGACTGGAGCGCGGCCCAGCTGATCGAGAAGCTGCAGGGCAAGCAGGGCGTCTTCACCACCGGCAGCGAGCGCATCGACGCCGCGCTGCTGGCCGCCTGTCCCGACCTGAAGATCTGCGCCAACATGGCCGTGGGCTACAACAACTTCGACCTCGACGCCATGACCGCGCGCGGCGTGCTGGGCACCAATGCGCCCGACGTGCTGACCGAGACCACGGCCGACTTCGGCTTCGCGCTGCTGATGGCCACGGCGCGGCGGATTGCCGAAAGCGAGCATTTCCTGCGCGCGGGCCAGTGGAAGAAGTGGCGCTACGACATGTTCTCGGGCTCCGACATCCATGGTTCGACGCTCGGCATCATCGGCATGGGACGCATCGGGCAGGGCATCGCCCGGCGGGGCGCGCTCGGATTCGGCATGAACGTGATCTACCACAATCGCTCGCGGCTCGATCCGGCCCTCGAGGCCGAATGCAAGGCCAGCTACGTCGGCAAGGAAGAGCTCCTCAAGACCGCCGACCACGTCGTCCTGGTGGTGCCCTACACGCCGGCGTCCCACCACACCATCGGCGCCGCCGAACTGGCGCTGATGAAGCCGACCGCGACCTTGGTCAACATCGCGCGCGGCGGCATCGTCGACGACGCCGCACTGGCCGCCGCGCTGCGCGAGCGCCGCATCGCCGCCGCCGGCCTCGACGTCTTCGAGGGCGAACCCAAGGTGCACCCCGACCTGCTGACCGTTCCCAACGTGGTGCTGACGCCCCACATCGCGAGCGCCACCGTGCCGACGCGCCGGGCCATGGCCGATCTCGCGGTCGACAACCTGATCGGCTTCCTGGTCGACGGCAAGCCGGTGACGCCGCTGAACCCCGCGGTGCTGGGGGCACGCTGAGGCCGTGACCGAGACCTGGATCCTGCTGGCCCTCGCGGCCTTGAATATCGTCCTCCTGCTGTGGCTGCTGCTGCGGCCCGCACCGCCGTCCGACCATTCGGCGCTTCTGGCCAGCAACGAGCGCATCGAGCGCGAACTGCGCCATGAGATCGGCGAATCGTCGCGCGGCGCGCGCCAGGAAAGCGCGCAGGCCTTCGCCACCTTCCAGCGCGCCTTGCTGCACCAGGGAGCGGAGTCCACGCGCACCCAGAACGCCCAGATCGACGCCTTCGCGCAGCAGCTCGCGCTGTTGCAGAAGACGCTGGCCGACACCCTCAACACCCAGCTCCAGGGGCTTTCCGAGTCCAACGCCCGCCGGCTCGCCGAAGTGCGCGCGACGATGGAAACCCAGCTCGCGCAGCTGCAGCAGAGCAACACCGCCAAGCTCGACGAAATGCGCCAGACCGTCGACGAGAAGCTGCAGAGCACGCTCGAGGCGCGGCTCGGCGAGAGCTTCAAGCAGGTGGCCGAGCGGCTCGAGCAGGTGCACAAGGGGCTGGGAGAGATGCAGTCGCTGGCGGTGGGCGTCGGGAGCCTCCAGCGGGTGCTGACCAACGTCAAGACCCGCGGCGTGTTCGGCGAAGTCCAGCTCGAGGCGCTGCTCGAACAGGTGCTGACGGCCGAGCAGTTCGCCCGCCAGGTCGAGACCAAGCCGCGCAGCGGCCAGCGGGTCGATTTCGCGGTCCGCTTCCCGGGCCGCGGCGGCGACGGCGCGCCGGTCTGGCTGCCGATCGACGCCAAGTTTCCGCGCGACGACTACGAGCGCCTGATCGACGCCCACGAGCGGGCCGACGCAGCGGCCGCCGAGCTGGCCGCCAAGGCGCTCGAGGCGCGCATCCGCAGCGAGGCCAAATCGATTGCCGACAACTACCTGGCGGCACCGCACACCACCGATTTCGCGATCCTGTTCCTGCCGGTCGAGAGCCTCTACGCCGAGGTGCTGCGCCGGCCCGGCCTGATGGATGCCATCCAGCGCCAGCATCGCGTGACGCTGGCTGGCCCGACCACGCTGCTGGCCATGCTCAACAGCCTGCACATGGGCTTTCGCACGCTGGCGCTGGAGCACCAGGCGTCCGAGGTCTGGAAGGTGCTGGGCGCGGTCAAGACCGAATTCGAGCGCTACGGCGAATGGGTGGCGCGCATCAAGGAGCAGGTGGCCAAGGCCTCCGACACGCTCGACAAGGCCGACACCCGGGCCCGGCAGATGCGGCTGGCGCTGCGCAAGGTCGAGGCGCTGCCCGAGGCGCAGACCCAGGCCTTGCTGCCGCAGGCCGACGACGAGGACGCCGCCGCCCCGTGAACCCTGGATTGCTTCGCCTGATCCTGGCGCAGGTCTGCCTGCATGCCGCGATGACGGGCACCCGGCTGGCGGCCCCGCTGCTGGCCTTGCGCGACGGCTACAGTCCGGCGGCCGTCGGCATGCTGCTGGCGCTGTTCGCGCTGACCCAGGTGTTCCTGGCGCTGCCCGCCGGCCGCTTCGCCGACCGGCATGGGCTGCGGCTGCCGCTCACGATCGCCGTCGTGGCGGCGACCACGGGTGCGGCGCTGTCCGGGGCTTTTCCGGTGTTCCCGGTGCTCTGCCTGGCCGCGCTGCTGACGGGCGGCGCGACCGGCATCGCCGTGATCGCGCTGCAGCGCCATGTCGGCCGCGCGGCCACCAACCCGACCCAGCTCAAGCAGGTGTTCAGCTGGCTGGCGATCGCGCCGGCCGCGGCCAACTTCGTCGGCCCCTTCGCCACCGGGCTGCTGATCGACCACGCCGGCCCGGTGCCCGGCGACATGATCGGTTTTCGCGTGGCCTTCGCGCTGCTGGCGCTGCTGCCCGTCGCCTGCTGGCTGCTGGCGCGCGGCACCGTCGAGCTGCCGCATATCAGCCTGCCGGCCGGCGCACCCCGGCCGCGCGCCTGGGACCTGCTGGCCCAGCCGATGTTCAGGCGGCTGCTGTTCGTCAACTGGCTGCAATCGGCCGCCTGGGATGTCCATACCTTCGTGCTGCCGCTGCTGGGCCACGAGCGCGGCCTGAGCGCGTCGGTGATCGGCTCGATCCTCGGCGCCTTCGCGGTCGCGGCGGCCGCCATCCGCGTGGTGCTGCCGCTGGTCGCTTCGCGTTTCAGCGAGCGCAGCGTGATCGCGGCATCGAACGTGGTCACGGCGCTGGTCTTCGCGGTCTATCCGCTGATGACCAGCGCGCTCGGCATGGGCGCCTGCTCGGTGGTGCTCGGCATCGCCCTCGGCGCCGTGCAGCCGATGGTGATGAGCATGCTGCACCAGATCACGCCGCATGCGCGCCACGGCGAGGCGCTCGGCCTGCGCGTGATGACGCTCAACGCCTCGAGCGTGGCGATGCCGATGCTGTTCGGCGCCGCCGGCGCGCTGATCGGCGTCGCCGGCGTGTTCTGGATCGTCGGCGGCGTGGTGGCCGCGGGCACCCGCTCGGTGTGGGGCCTGCAGGTGCCGCCGCGCGGCGAGTAGCTACAGCTTGTAGAAGGTCTTGATGTAAGCCCAGGCGTCCTGGGGCGCGTCGACGTACTCGATCAGCTTCACGTCGTTGGGCGAGATCACGCCTTCCTCGGCCAGGAAATCGAAGTTGATGAGCTGCTTCCAGTAGTCCGAGCCGAACAGCACGATCGGCACCGGCTTGGCCTTCTTGGTCTGCACCAGCGTGATGACCTCGAACAGCTCGTCGAGCGTGCCGAAGCCGCCCGGGAAGGCCACCAGCGCCTTCGCCCGCATCATGAAATGCATCTTGCGGATCGCGAAGTAGTGGAACTTGAAGCTCAGCGCCGGCGTCACGTAGGGGTTGGCTTCTTCTTCCATCGGCAGCGCGATCGCCAGGCCGACCGACAGGCCGCCGCCCTCGTAGGCGCCGCGGTTGGCGGCCTGCATGATGCCGGGCCCGCCGCCGGTGCAGACGAAGAGCTTGTCCTGCGGTTCGCGGTCGTTGCTGTACTGCGCCACCAGCTTGCCGAAGGCGCGCGCCTTCTCGTAGTAGTGCGAGCTGCGCGCCAGCTTGCGCCAGCGGTCGGCGGCCACGCTGTCGCCGGCGGCCTCGGCCTGGGCGATCAGCGCGCCCGATTCCTCCTCGCTGCGGAAGCGCGCGCTGCCGAACACCACCACCGTGTTCTCGATGCCGTGGGCGCGCATCTCGAGGTCGGGTTTCATGAGCTCGAGCTGCATGCGCAGGCCGCGGGTTTCACGCCGCAGCAGGAATTCCGGGTCGGCGAAGGCCAGCCGCGAAGGATCGGTGTGCAGCGGCAGTCCCTTGTCCGAATGGGCTTGCAGGGTGGCCCAGGCGTCGGCGAGCCGCTTGTCGTGAAGGTCGTGAGTGCTGTGGTTGTCCATGGTCGTGCGGGGGAAGGCGGGTTCTGGATTGTGCGCGTTGCAGGTTTCGGGCCCGTTGCGGCCGCGCATCAGGGAAAAGGACGCAAAAAAGGCTCCCGCGGGAGCCTTTTTGTGGGGTGGCGGTCGGTCAGACGCGCTTGCGGTATTCGCCGGTGCGGGTGTCGATTTCGATCTTGTCGCCCTGCGCGACGAACAGCGGCACGCCGATCTCGAAACCGGTCGAGATCTTGGCCGGCTTCATGACCTTGCCCGAGGTGTCGCCCTTGACGGCCGGCTCGGTCCAGGTGATTTCGCGCTCGACGCTGGTCGGCAGTTCGACCGAGATGGCCTTGCCGTCGTAGAACACCACTTCGACCGGCATGCCGTCTTCGAGGTAGTTGAGCGAGTCGCCCATGTTCTCGGCTTCGACTTCGTACTGGTTGTACTCGGTGTCCATGCAGACGTACATCGGGTCGGCGAAGTAGGAGTAGGTGCAATCCTTCTTGTCGAGCACGATCTGGTCGATCTTGTCGTCGGCCTTGAACACCACTTCGGTGTTGAAGTTGGCGATCAGGCTCTTGAGCTTCATGCGCACGGTGGCGGAATTGCGGCCGCCACGGCTGTATTCGGTCTTCAGCACGACCATCGGGTCCTTGCCATGCATGATCACGTTGCCAGCGCGGATTTCTTGAGCGATTTTCATAATCAGGGTCTCTGGATGTTGGCCGCTCGTGCACTGTAGGGCTCGGCCCTCTGGCGCATTCACCGCGGCGGGTTCAGCGGAAGCTTCGATCGGCGTTCGGTCCAGGGGACACCTGGGTCGGGAGCGCCGTCGGAATTCCGCAAAGCCCGCAATTTTAGCTTTTTTGGGCAACGAATCGCCGAAGTCGGGTCAAAAGGTCGTCCTGCGCCAGCAATCGGTCGCGTGCCGCCCCCGCGGCCTCGGCCCAGGAGGCCAGCGTCGCGGGGTCCAGGGGCGGCAATTCGCCGTCCTTCATGCCGCTCCACAGGTGATGGAAGGCGCGCAGCGTCGGCGGCGCCTGCAGCCAGTCCAGGAAGGCGTCCAGTTTCTCGTGGTGGGCATCGTCGTCCTGCGGATAGATCTGCCAGACGAAGGGGGCGCCGGCCCAGAGCGCACGCACCAGCGAATCCTCGCCGCGCACGAAGTTCAGGTCGCAGGCCCACAGCAAGTGGTCGAACTCCGGCTGTGGCAGGGTGGGCAGCCAGCTGATGGCGAGGGCGCCGCGCCGGGGCGGGCCGGGCGGCAGGGCGGCCGCGGCGCGCCCGGCGGTGACCAGCAGGCGGGTCGGCTCGGCCGCGCGCTCGAATTGCGCCAGCAGCGCCTCGAGGGCCGGCGGTTCGTAGCAGAACAGCGAGACCACCCGCTCGCCCTGCCAGTCGATGCCCTGGCGCCGGAACCAGGCGGCGCGGTCGAAGCGGGCGCGCCGCGCCATGAGCTCGGGTCCGCGCAGCAGCCCGCCCGTGCGCTCGGTGAACCCCGGGTAGAAAAAATACTTGGTCAGGCCCGCGCCGGGGGCCCGGAACACGGGGGAGGGCAGGCCGTGCAGGCGTTCGACGTAGGGCTCTGCGGACAGGTATTCGAGGTTGATCCAGTGGCGGCGGGCGCCCTCGTGGCCCGCGTGCTCGGCAAAACGGGCAATGACCTCGGGGGCGGGATCGCAGCCGAAGGCCTCGATCAGCACGTCGGGCGCCGGCTCCGAAGCGGCCCGCGCCGCGTGGGCCGGGGTCCAGGGGACGACCGTGACGCCTTCGCAGCCGCCGGGTGCCATCCAGGCCAGCGCCGACGGGTCGTCGATCCACAGGCGGACGGTGTCGTCCGGACCGGCCAGCGATGTGGCCAGCCGCCAGCAGACGCCTACGTCGCCATGGTTGTCGATCACCTTGCAGAAAATGTCCCAGCGCATCGCGGGATACTCTACAGCCCTCCACATGAAGACACCGGAGACAGCCCCCATGTCACAACACTCGGCCGACATCCTCTGGCAGCGCGGCGACCAGGATTTTCTCGGCAACCGATACAGCCGCCGCCACACCCTCCGATTCGACGGCGGGGCCGAATGGCTGGGCTCGTCCTCGCCGCACGTGGTGCCGCTGCCGCTGTCGGACGCCGCCGCGGTCGATCCCGAAGAGGCCTTCGTCGCCTCGCTGTCGAGCTGCCACATGCTGTGGTTCCTGTCGATCGCGGCCTCGCGCGGCTTCTGCGTCGAGCGCTACGCCGATCACGCCAGCGGCAAGATGGGCCGCAATGCCGAAGGCAAGATCGCGATGACCGTTGTCACCTTGCGTCCCGAGGTGCAGTTCTCGGGCCAGAGTCAGCCGTCGACGGAACAGCACGAGGCGATGCATCACTCGGCGCATGACCAGTGCTTCATCGCCAACTCGGTCAAGACGGACGTGCGCTGCGAGCCGGTGATCGCGGCCGCCTCGCAACCCTGAGAACGATGCCTGAGACCCCTTCCGTCCATTCCGATCAACTGCTCAGCGAAGTGGCGGCCCTGCCGCAGCTGCCGGGCGTCTATCGCTACTTCGACGCCCAGGGCGGCGTGCTCTACGTCGGCAAGGCGCGCAACCTCAAGAAGCGGGTCGCGAACTATTTCCAGAAGAGCCACGGCGGCACGCGCATCGGCCACATGATCTCGAAGATCGCCCGCATGGAGACCACCGTGGTGCGCTCCGAGGCCGAGGCGCTGCTGCTCGAGAACAACCTCATCAAGTCGCTCAAGCCGCGCTACAACATTCTTTTTCGCGACGACAAGAGCTACCCTTATCTCAAGATCGCGTCGCACCAGTTCCCCAGGCTGGCCTACTACCGAGGCTCGGTCGATCGCAAGCACCGCTATTTCGGCCCGTACCCCAGCGCCTGGGCGGTGAAAGAATCGATCCAGCTGCTGCAGAAGGTTTTCAAGCTGCGCACCTGCGAAGACACGGTCTACGCCAACCGCGCCCGGCCGTGCCTGCTCTACCAGATCAAGCGCTGCACCGCGCCCTGCGTCGGCCACATCACGCCCGAGGCCTATGCCCAGGACGTGGCCAATGCCGAGGCCTTCCTGATGGGCGACACGCAGGCCGTGCTGACCCAGCTCGAGGCGCGCATGATGGCGCATGCCGAGAAGCTCGAGTTCGAGCAGGCGGCCGAGCTGCGCAACCAGATGTCGGCCCTGTCGCGCGTGCTGCACCAGCAGTCGATCGAGATCGCTTCCGACAAGGACGTCGACATCCTGGCGGTCAAGGTGCAGGGCGGCAAGGCCTGCGTGAACCTCGCCATGGTGCGGGGCGGGCGGCATCTGGGCGACCGGGCCTACTTCCCGGTGCATGTCGAGGATGCCGCGCAGATGCAGCACGCCGAGGGCGAGGGCGACGACGGCCCGCCGCCACCGGCCGACGCGGTCGAGGTGCAGGTGCTCGAGGCCTTCATCGCCCAGCACTACATCGACGTCCCGGTGCCGGCCACGCTGGTGCTCAGCGAGCTCGTGAGCCGCGAGCTGATCGAGGCCGTGTCGCAGCAGTCGGGCACCCGCGTCACGGCGGTCTTCCAGCCGCGCGAGCAGCGCCGCCATTGGCTCGAGATGGCGACCAAGAACGCCGGGCTGCAACTGGCCCGCCTGCTGGCCGAAGAAGGCTCGCAGCAGGCCCGCACGCGGGCGCTGGTCGATGCGCTCGAACTGGCGCCAGACGACCTCGACAATTTCCGCGTCGAGTGCTTCGACATCTCGCACACCGCGGGCGAGGCGACCCAGGCCTCGTGCGTGGTGTTCGAGCACCACGCCATGCAGAACCGGGAGTACCGGCGCTACAACATCGAAGGCATCACGCCGGGCGACGACTACGCGGCGATGCGCCAGGTGCTGCACCGGCGCTACGGCAAGCTGGCCGAGGCGATGGCGGCCGAGACCGAGGCACCGCCGGCCGGCGATGCCGCGGGCGTCGGCACCGACGCCAAGCCGGGCACGCGGACCGCGCGGATGCCGGAACTGGTGCTGGTCGATGGCGGCAAGGGCCAGGTGTCGATGGCGCGCGAGGTGTTCAGTGAACTGGGCCTGCCGCTGTCGCTGATAGTCGGCGTCGAGAAGGGCGAGGGCCGCAAGGTCGGCCTTGAGGAACTGGTGTTCGCCGATGGCCGCGAGAAGGTCTATCTGGGCCGCGACTCCGCGGCGCTGATGCTGGTGGCGCAGATCCGCGACGAGGCGCATCGCTTCGCCATCACCGGCATGCGCGCCAAGCGCGCCAAGGTGCGGGTCGGCGGCAGCCAGCTCGAGGACATCCCGGGCATCGGCCCGAAGCGGCGCGCGCGCCTGCTGCAGCGCTTCGGCGGCATCCGCGGCGTGGCGGCGGCGAGCGTGGAGGACATCGCGTCGGTGGATGGCATCGCCTTCGACCTGGCCGAGGAAATCTACCGCGCATTGCACTAGGCCACCAGGCCGGCGCCACTAGGCCGGCGCCGGGCCGCCCCAAGGCGGCCTGCGGCCCCCTTTGGGGGGCAGCGACCCACACGCAGTGGGGGAGCGTGGGGGCGATCCAGGCCGGCGCCGGGCCGCCCCAAGGCGGCCTGCGGCCCCCTCGGGGGGCAGCGACCCACACGCAGTGGGGGAGCGTGGGGGCGATCCAGGCCGGCGCCGGGCCGCCCCAAGGCGGCCTGCGGCCCCCTTTGGGGGGCAGCGACCCACACGCAGTGGGGGAGCGTGGGGGCGATTCCCCCCGGCCCCTATACTCCAGCGCAATGTTCTGGACCTTGCCAACGATCATGACCTGGACGCGCATCGTCGCGATCCCCCTGATCGTGGGCGTGTTCTACCTGCCGCTGGCCGAGCCGACGCGCAACTGGATCGCCACGGTGATGTTCATCGTCTTCGCGGCCACCGACTGGCTCGACGGTTTCCTGGCGCGCCGGCTCAAGCAGACCTCGGCCTTCGGCGCCTTCCTCGATCCGGTGGCCGACAAGTTCCTGGTCTGCGCCTCGCTCCTGGTGCTGGTCCACCTGAACCGCGCCGACGTCTTCGTGGCGCTGATCATCATCGGCCGCGAGATCGCGATCTCCGCCTTGCGCGAATGGATGGCGCAGATCGGCGCCAGCAAGAGCGTGGCGGTCCACATGGTCGGCAAGGTGAAGACCGTGGTGCAGATGGTCGCGATCCCGTTCCTGCTGTTCGACGGCGTCCTGTTCGGCTGGATCGACACCGGCACCTGGGGCCAATGGCTGATCTGGCTGTCGGCCGTGCTCACGGTCTGGTCGATGGTCTACTACCTGCAAAAGGCGATCCCCGAAATCCGGGCCCGCGCGAAATGACCGCTGCGGCCCGGTCGACGGGCTGGCTGCGGGCCATGCCGGCGGTGTTCGTGCTGATCTGGAGCACCGGCTTCATCGTGGCGCGCTTCGGCATGCCCCATGCGCCGCCGCTCAAATTCCTCGCCGTGCGCTATGCGCTTTCGATGGTCTGCTTCCTGGTCTGGGTGCGCTGGGCCCGCGTCGCCTGGCCGCGCGATCGCACGCAATGGGGCCATCTCGCGGTCGTCGGCGTGCTGATGCAGGCCGGCTACCTCGGCGGCGTCTGGGCCGCGGTGCGGGCTGGCATGGGTTCCGGGCTGGTCGCGCTGCTGGTCGGTATCCAGCCGGTGCTGACCGCCGTCTGGCTCAGCATGTTCGGCGGCCGGATCACGCGCCGCCAATGGACCGGGCTCCTGCTCGGTTTCGGCGGCCTGGTGCTGGTGGTGTCGCGCAAGCTCGGGCAGGGCGGGGAGGTCAGCGCACTGACCATGGGGCTGGCCTTGCTGGCGCTGTTGTCGATCACTGCCGGCACGCTGTACCAGAAGCGTTTTCTCGCGCCTTGCGACGTCCGCAGCGCCAGCGCGATACAGATGGCCGCAGCCTTGATCGTCACCTTGCCGTTCGCGGCGCTCGAGCCCGACAGCATTCACTGGAACCTGGCCTCGGGCGGCGCCATGGCGTGGTCGGTGCTCGCGCTGTCGCTGGGCGGCAGTTCGCTGCTCTACATGCTGATCCAGCGCGGCACCGCCACCGCGGTGACCAGCCTGCTCTACCTGGTGCCGCCGTGCACGGCCGTGATGGCCTGGCTGCTGTTCGCGGAACCAATCACCGCGTTGACCCTGGCCGGCATCGCGATCACCGCGGTGGGCGTCAGCCTGGTCGTCAAGTAGGCCCGCCGGCCTTCCACGGCTCGGCCCGAAAACTCTCGACCAGGAAATCGATCAGCAGCCGCACCCGGCGCGGCGTCTTGGGACGCCAGGGTGCGATCCATTGGATGTCCGCATCCGGCATCGCATGCTGCGGCAGCACGCGCACCAGTTCGCCGGACGCGAGCTGCGGCGCGATGTCCCACAGGCTGCGCAGCATGATGCCGTGGCCCGACAGGCACCAGTCGCGCACCATCTCGCCCGAGTTGCTGGACAGCGGGCCGCGCACCCGCACGCGCGCGGTGCTGCCGTCCCTGGCCTGGCGCAGCGTCCACAGGGCGAACTCGCGCTCGCCGCCGACGCTGTTCTCGCGCGCCACCAGGCAGTCGTGCGCCGCCAGCGCCGCCACGTCGGCCGGCGTGCCGCGGCGCGCGAGGTAGTCCGGGCTCGCGGCCAGCACCCGCTGGTTGCGCGCGATGCGCCGGCTGATCCAGTCGCCGGCCCGGCGATGCTGCGGCGCCCAGAGCCAGACCGCGCCGTCGAAGCCCTCGGCGCCTAGATCGGGCAGGGCCTCGACCAGCTGCAACTGGATCTCGAGCCCGGGGTGGCGCTGGTTGAAGCTCGCCAGCGCCGGGCCCAGCCAGCGGCGGCCGAAGCCGAAGGTGCCGGCCAGCCGCACCGAACCGCTCAGTTCGCTCTGGCGTTCGCCGAGCTCGTTCTCGAGCGCTGCGAAGCCTTCGAGCAGGCCCTTGGCATGCTGGCACACGGTTTCGCCCTCGGCGGTGGCACTGAGCCGGCGCGTGGTGCGCTCGAACAGCCGCTGGCCAAGCCGGGCCTCCAGCGCGCCCAGCCGCTTGGTCACCACCGACGGGACCACGTCGAGCGCGAGCGCGGCGCCGGCCAGGCTGCCGCGGCTGCGGATCGCCAGCACGAGCTCCAGGTCACTGCGTTCCATTCATGCCGTTTCGGAAATTATCAATTGGCCCATTGTTGCTTGATGCCACGCATCGCGCAACGCACAATCGACCCATGTTCGATGCCTTCACCTCCTTCGACCTGACGCGCAATGGCGTGAAGGTGCATGGCCGCATCGGTGGCCGCGGCGCGCCCCTGCTGCTGCTCCACGGCCATCCGCAGACGCACGCCAACTGGCATCGGGTGGCACCTCGCCTGGCCGAGCAGTTCACGGTCGTCCTGGTCGACCTGCGCGGCTACGGCGACTCGGGCCGGCCGCCCGCCGACGAAGCCCATTGGCACTACAGCAAGCGCGAGATGGCGCTCGATGCGCTGCACGCCATGCGCGCGCATGGCTTCGAACGCTTCGGCGTGCTGGCGCACGACCGCGGCGCGCGTGTCGCCCACCGGCTGGCGGCCGATCACCCGCAAGCGGTCGAGCGGCTGATGCTGCTCGACATCGCGCCGACGCTCGCGATGTACCAGAACACCTCGGAGGCCTTCGCCCGGGCCTACTGGCACTGGTTCTTCCTGATCCAGCCGCCGCCGCTGCCGGAAGCGCTGATCGACAGCGATCCGGTTCGCTACATCCGCAGCGTGATGGGTGGACGCCACGCGGGACTGGCGCCTTTCACGCCCGAGGCGCTGGTCGAATACGAACGCTGCGCCGCGATCCCCGGCAGCGCGCAGGCGATCTGCGAGGACTACCGCGCGTCGGCCGGCATCGACCTCGACCACGACCGTGCCGACATCGCCGCCGGCCGCCGGCTGGGCCAGCCGCTGCGCGTGCTGTGGGGCGCGCACGGTGCCGTCGGGCGCTCGTTCGACGTGCTGTCGCTGTGGCGCGAGCGGGCCGACGACGTCGCCGGCGGCGCGCTGCCCTGCGGCCACTACATTCCCGAGGAAGCGCCGGCCGAGTTGCTGGCCGAGGCGCTTGCTTTCTTCAACGCGAACCCAAGGATCGAGACATGAGCACCCAACGCATCGCAGTCATCGCCGGCGACGGCATCGGCAAGGAGACCATGCCCGAGGGCCTGCGCGTGCTCGATGCCGCCAGCCGCAAGTTCGGCATCGACCTCAAGTTCGACCATTTCGATTTCTCGAGCTGGGACTACTTCGAGAAGCACGGCAAGATGCTTCCCGACGACTGGAAGGACCAGATCGGCGGCCATGACGCGATCTACTTCGGTGCCGTCGGCTGGCCCGAGAAGATTGCCGACCATGTGTCGCTCTGGGGCTCCCTGCTGCTGTTCCGGCGCGAGTTCGACCAGTACATCAACCTGCGGCCGGCCCGCCTGATGCCCGGCATCGTGGCGCCGGTGGTGCGGCGCGACGGCACGCCGCGCGAACCCGGCGAGATCGACATGTACATCGTGCGCGAGAACACCGAGGGCGAATACTCGAGCATCGGCGGGCGCATGTTCGAAGGCACGGCGCGCGAGATCGTGATCCAGGAAACCGTGATGTCGCGGGTCGGCGTCGACCGGGTGCTGAAGTTCGCCTTCGAGCTGGCTGCGTCGCGGCCGAAGAAGCACCTCACGAGCGCGACCAAGTCCAATGGCATCTCGATCACCATGCCCTACTGGGACGAGCGCGTGGCGGCGATGGCGAAGCACTATCCGGGCGTCGCGCTCGACAAGTTCCACATCGACATCCTGACCGCGCACTTCGTGCAGCGGCCCGATTTCTTCGATGTGGTGGTGGCGAGCAACCTGTTCGGCGACATCCTCTCCGACCTCGGCCCGGCCTGCACCGGCACCATCGGCATCGCGCCCAGCGCCAACCTGAACCCCGAACGCACCACGCCATCGCTGTTCGAGCCGGTGCACGGGTCGGCGCCCGACATCGCCGGGCGGGGCATCGCCAATCCGATCGGCCAGATCTGGTGCGGCGCCATGATGCTGGAGTTCCTGGGCCACAAGGCGGCGCACGATGCCATCCTGGCCGCGATCGAGAAGGTGCTCGCGCCCGGCAGCGGCGCCCCGCGCACACCGGACATCGGCGGAACGGCGGGAACCGCCGATCTGGGTCAGGCCATCGCCGAGGCGCTTTGAAAATCGGTTCGCCAAAACGCCACTAAAATTGCGGTCCTCGCTGCGTTTCACGGGGCAGCGTCGTATTGACACCCCCGAGACCAGTGGTTGTAATCCTTGTCGGCAGCGCGCTGCCGGCGCGTCAGAGCTGCCACCCACCTGCTGTACCCACCCCCGTGGCGTCGCCACGGGGCTGGCGCCGCTTCTGACGACCCTGATCAACAATTTTCTGCAAGGGGCCCTTGTGAACAAAACCGAACTGATTGAGCACATCGCAAAGAACGCCGACATCTCCAAGGCCGCTGCCACGCGGGCACTCGAATCCACGATCGGCGCCATTCGTACCACGCTCAAGAAGGGCGGCTCCGTCTCGCTCGTCGGTTTTGGCACTTTTGCAGTCGGCAAGCGCGCCGCCCGGACCGGCCGGAATCCGCGCACCGGCGACGCGATTAAAATCAAGGCCGCCAAGATTCCCAAGTTCCGTCCCGGCAAGGCGCTCAAAGACGCGCTGAACTGAGACCATCGATTGAAGGTGGGGTGCTTAGCTCAGTTGGTAGAGCGGCGCTCTTACACGGCGTAGGTCGGGGGTTCGAGCCCCTCAGCACCCACCACCCGATGCAAAGGCGAACGGATCGTTCGCCTTTTTTCTTGCTGCGTCAATATTCGTCCTAGAGAGTGCTCAAGCATGTTTGATTCCTTCCGCAAGTACAACAAGATCATCATGGTGTTCTTGTTCTTGCTGATCATTCCCTCGTTCGTGCTGTTCGGCGTCGATCGCTACCAAGGCGGCGGCCAGGGCGAAAAGGTCGCACGCGTGGCCGGCACCGACATCACGCGGCCCGAGTGGGATGCCCAGCATCGCAACGAGGTCGACCGGATTCGCCAGCAGGCACCCACCATCGACCCGGCGATGCTCGACTCGGATGCGTCGCGCTACGCCACGTTGGAGCGCATGGTGCGCGAGCGGGTGCTCGCGGCGGCGGCGTCGAAGTCGAACATGTCGGTGTCCGAGGAGCGGCTGGCGCGGCTGTTCGCGGCCGATCCGGGCCTGGCGAGCTTCCGCACCGCCGACGGCAAGTTCGATCGCGAGACCTTCATGCGGGCGACCGGCCGCACGCCCGAGCAGTACGAAGCCTCGGTGCGCGCCGACCTGGCGACGCAGCAGGTGTCGCTGGGCGTTTCGGGCACGGCCTTTGCCACGCCGGCCCAGGCCGCGGTCACACTCAACGCCTTCTACGACCGCCGCGAGATCCAGGTCGCGCTCTTCAAGCCGGCCGACTTCGCGTCCAAGGTCAGCGTCAGCGACGCCGATCTCGAGGCCTTCTACAAGGCCCACACGGCGCAGTTCCAGCAGCCCGAACGCGCGAAGGTCGAGTACCTGGTGCTCGATCTCGAAGCCGCGAAGAAGAACATCGCCGTGAGCGAGGCCGACCTGCGCAGCTACTACGACCAGAACGCCGCCCGCTTCGGCTCCAAGGAAGAGCGGCGCGCGAGCCACATCCTGATCGCGGTGCCGCAGGGCGCGCCAGCCGCCGAGCGCGAGCAGGCCCGCAAGAAGGCCGAACAGCTGCTGGCCGATCTGCGCAAGGCGCCCAACACCTTC
Source organism: Variovorax sp. J31P207 (assembly GCF_030316965.1). Taxonomy (NCBI): domain Bacteria; kingdom Pseudomonadati; phylum Pseudomonadota; class Betaproteobacteria; order Burkholderiales; family Comamonadaceae; genus Variovorax; species Variovorax sp. J31P207. Next base: position 316,925 of record NZ_JASZYN010000006.1, on the reverse strand, counting down.
GCCGAAGTGGCGCGCAAGAATTCGCAGGACCCGGGTTCGGCGGAGAAGGGCGGCGACCTCGACGTCGTGACCCGCGGCGCGATGGTCAAGCCCTTCGAGGACGCGCTGTTCGCGCTCAAGAAGGGCGAGATCAGCAACGTGGTGGAGACCGAATTCGGCTATCACATCATCCTGGTCAACGACATCAAGCCGGCCGTGGTGCCGCCGTTCGACAAGGTGCGCGCGACCATCGAGAACGAAGTGCGCAGCCAGCAGGCGACGGCGGAGTTCGCCAAGGCCGCCGAGGCCTTCACCGACATCGTCTACCAGCAGCCCGACAGCCTGCAGCCGGCGGCCGACAAGCTCAAGCTGACGATCCAGACCGCGAGCAACGTCGCCCGCACGCCCCTGCCGGCCGCCACCGGCGCGCTGGCTAGCCGCAACTTCCTGAATGCGCTGTTTGCGCCCGACACGCTGGAGCGCAAGCACAACACGGAGGCGATCGAGATCGGTGCCAATCAGCTGGCCTCGGGCCGCGTGGTGCAGTACGAACCGGCGCGCGCATTGCCGCTCGACGAAGTCAAGGACAAGGTGCGCACCCAGTTGATCGCCGAGCGTGCGGCGGCACTGGCGCGGGCCGAGGGCGAGGCGAAACTGGCGGCCTGGAAGACCGATCCGGCCGGCGCCAGCTTCGGCGCTCCGGTCACGGTGTCGCGGCTCGACCCCCAATCGCAGCCGCTTCCGGTGATCGAGGTCGCGCTGCGGGCCGACACCGGCAAGCTGCCGGCACTGGTCGGCGCCGATCTGGGTGCCCAGGGCTATGCCGTGGTGCGGGTGATCAAGAACGTGCCGCGCACGCCGCCGGCGCCCGAGATGGCCAAACAGGAGACCGAACAATACGCCCAGGCGGTGGGCGGGGCCGAGACTGCCGCCTACTACAACCTGCTCAAGAACCGCTTCAAGGCCGAGATTCTGGTGCCGAAGCCTGCAGATTCGACCGTGGCCGCCGGACGCTAGCTTTTTTCACGCTACAATTGATAGCTTAGCGGTGGCTGTAGCTCAGCTGGTAGAGTCCCAGATTGTGATTCTGGTCGTCGTGGGTTCGAGTCCCATCAGCCACCCCAAAGACATTCGTCAGCAAACAGGCACTTCGGTGCCTGTTTTGCTTTGTGCGCCCGCCCGACGACCCGCCGCGGGAGATTGGCGCCCCAATCAAGCCCCAAACGTGCCTGCCATTGACACAAACCCGTAGTCGGGACGGGGGTGTTTTTTCTGCAGCCCGGCTTGCGGCAATTGGAATCTGAATTAAAATTTTGGCTTTCCAATTAGAGGATAAGCACAGATGGCTTCAACCCTTGCCGACATCAATTCCCAGATCAAGAAGCACGACGAGCAGATCGCGCAATTGCGCAAGCAAGCCGAAGATCTGCGGAATCAGGAGCGGGCTGGCGTTATCGAAGAGCTGCGCAAGAAGATCGCTGAATACGGCCTGACCGCCAGCGATCTCAAGCTCGGCGCGCGCGCCGGCAAGCGCAGTGCCGCCACGGCGGCGCCCAAGAGCGCCGCCAAATACCGCAGCCCGACCGGCGAGACCTGGTCCGGCGGCCGTGGCCGCAAGCCGCGCTGGATCACCGAAGCCCTGACCGCCGGCAAGTCGCTGTCGGATTTCGAGATCAAATAACCCCGGCGCTCCTCGCCAGACCTCCAGCCTCAACAGAAAGCCCCGCATCGCGGGGCTTTTTTGCTTCCAGAGGCCGGCCTTGGCCTGGCCCGTTGGTGAAACACCGCGGAACCGGCTCCGCCGGGCCGCTGGTGTTGCCCCCGGCAGGGGGTGGGCGCCCGGACACGAAGTGCCGGGCAACCTGGGGGCGAGTTCAATTCACCATGACCAGCTTGCCCTTGACGCCCCGTGAACCCATGTGCGCATAGGCCGCCTTGAGTTCGGACATCGGCATGGTCTGGTCGATCACCGGCTTGATCTTGCCCTGGCCGTACCACTGGGCCAATTCGGCCATCATCTGTGCATTGGCCTTGGGCTCGCGGCGGGCGAAATCACCCCAGAACACGCCGACCAGCGAGGCGCCCTTGAGCAGCGTCAAATTCAGCGGCAGCGAAGGAATCGGGCCGGCCGCGAAACCGACGACCAGATAGCGGCCGCGCCAGCCGATGGAGCGGAATGCGGGCTCGGCGAATTCACCGCCGACCGGGTCGTAAATCACATCCGGGCCCTTGCCGTCCGTCGCTGCCTTGACGGCATCGCGGAAGCCATTGGGCAGCGCATGCGTGGTGTAGTTGATCGTGGCATCGGCGCCAATCGACTTGCAAAGCTCGCATTTCTCGTCGGTCGATGCGGCTGCAATGACGCGGGCGCCGGCGGCCTTTGCAATTTGTATGGCTGCGGTGCCGACGCCGCCGGCGGCTCCCAGCACCAATACGGTTTCGCCGGCCTTCAATTGGGCGCGATCCATCAATGCATGCCATGAAGTCGCGTAGATCATGATGAACGCCGCGGCGTCGACATGACCGAAGCCTTCCGGCAATGGCATGCACAGCGCCGCGGGGGCCAGCGTGTGGGTGGCGAAACCGCCGGTGCCGGACAGGCAGGCGACGTTCTGTCCGACCTTCAGGTGCGTCACGCCTTCGCCGACCGCGGCGATCACGCCGGCATATTCGGATCCGGGGACGAAGGGCAGGGGCGGCTTCATCTGGTACTTGTTCTGCACGATGAGCAGGTCCGGGAAATTGAGGCTCGCGGCCTTGATTTCGATCAGCACCTGTCCCGGGCCCGGGTTGGGCGTGGGCAGTTCTTTCCAGGTCAGCGCCTCGACGCCGACGGGGTTCTCGCAGAGCCATGCGTGCATGCTCGTCTCTCCTGTGATTGAGTCTTGGGGCAATGGAAAATCCGGGCCATGATAGGCGGCTGTCCCGGTCGCCGCATGTCCCAGCCGTGACCCCACCCCCCGCCTACAATCGCCGCCACAGACTGACGCCATGAAGATACTTATTTCGAACGACGACGGTTTCCAGGCGCCCGGCCTCGTCGCCCTGCACGACGCGCTGAAGGACATCGCCGAGGTCGAGGTCGTGGCCCCCGAGCACAACAACAGCGCCAAGTCGAATGCACTGACATTGGCGGCGCCGCTGTACGTGCACAAGGCGCACAACGGCTTTCGCTACGTGACCGGCACGCCCGCCGATTGCGTGCACATCGCACTCAAGGGGCTGCTCGACTACCGGCCCGATCTGGTGGTGTCCGGCATCAACAACGGCGCCAACATGGGCGACGACACCATCTATTCGGGCACCGTCGGGGCCGCCATGGAGGCTTATCTCTTCGGCATTCCGGCGATCGCCTTCTCGCAGATCGAGAAGGGCTGGGCGCACGTCGATGCCGCGGCGCAGGTGGCACGCCGGCTGGTGCGGCAGATCGAGCGCGAGAAGCTGATCGGCGGCAATCCGTTCCTGCTCAACGTCAACGTGCCGAACCTGCCCTTCGATGAATTGAAGCCGGTCAAGGTCTGCCGGCTGGGCCGCCGCCATGCGGCCGAGAAGGTCATCACGCAGGACAGCCCGCGCGGCGAGACCATGTACTGGATCGCGGGCGCCGGCGGTGCCAAGGACAGCGGCGAAGGCACCGATTTCCACGCCACCGCGGCCGGCCACGTGGCCCTGACGCCGCTGCAGATCGACCTCACCGACCACGCGAATCTCGGGGACTGGAACGACACCATGGCGCGTGTCGCGCGCAGCGCGGCGGGAGGCTGACCTTGGCAAGTCAACGGCCAGGTTTTCCGGTACGCCTGACGCCTGCGGCCTCTGCGGCAACGCGCGGACGAATGCCGTCGGTGCCGGTCAAGCCGCTCGTTCCGACCACGCCTTCGATGGCGTCCGATGCGGTGCGCGCGCGGATGGTCCAGCGGCTCGCGGCCCAGGGCATCGCCGACGCCCGCGTGCTGCGCGCGATGGGTACCGTCGAGCGCCACCAGTTCGTCGACAGTGCGCTGGTCAACCAGGCCTACGAGGACACCAGCCTGCCGATCGGGCTGGGGCAGACGATCTCGAAGCCGAACGTGGTGGCGCGAATGATCGAGCTGCTGCTGGGCGCCCCGGCGCTGGCCCACAAGCCCGGCGAGCGCCTCGGACGCGTGCTCGAGATCGGCACCGGCTGCGGCTACCAGGCGGCGGTGCTGAGCCACGTCGCGGCCGAGGTCTACAGCATCGAGCGGCTGCGCGGCCTGCACGAGAAGGCGCGGGTCAACCTGCGTCCGTTCCGTCTGGCGACGGTCCACTTGATGCTGGGCGATGGCATGGTGGGCTACGCGAAGGGCGCGCCCTATGCGGGCATCATCGCTGCAGCGGGCGGCGAGGCGGTGCCCGAGGCCTGGGTCGCGCAGCTGGCGGTCGGCGGCCGGATCGTCGCGCCGACCCACTCCGCGAGCGGCGGCCAGGCGCTGGTCGTCATCGATAAAACCGCACGTGGCCTCGAGCGCCGCATTCTTGAGGCGGTCCACTTTGTCCCCCTAAAATCGGGAATTGCTTGAAGGGAAATAACACAATGCAGGGTATTGGCAATCGGAGCTGGCTCGCCGGCGTGACGCTGGTGGGTGCGCTCGTGATTGCGGGGTGTGGCGCACCGCGCGGTCCGGTGCCGGTCGAAGACCGCGGCACCATGTCGCAGGCGCCGGGCGCCGCCCCCGGCTCGGGCGTGCCGGGCGGGCCCCCGATCACCACCGATGCCTCCGGCAAGCCGCTGCAGGGCATCGAGAACTACGGCAAGCCCGGCTACTACGCAGTGCGCCCGGGTGACACCATTCGCCGCATCGGCATCGAGACCGGTCAGACCTGGCAGAACATCGCGCGCTGGAACAACCTCGACAATCCGGACCTGATCGAAGTCGGCCAGGTGCTGCGCGTGATCCCGCCGACCGGGGCGTCGGCCACCGATGCCACCACGCGGCCGGTGACGCAGCCGATCGTCGCCCCGGCCACGTCGGCCGCGGCCGCGGTGGCGGCGTCGACGCCGCCGCCCGGTGCCACGACACCCGCCCCGGCCGCCGGCGCTGCCACCAAGCCGCCAGCGCCCGTCACGGCATCGCCGACGCCGCCGGCAGCGGCGTCGGGCGACGAGGACGTGGGCTGGATCTGGCCGGCGCAGGGCTCCCTGATCGCCGGCTTCGACGAAGCCAAGAACAAGGGCCTCGACATCAGCGGCAAGGCGGGCGACTCGGTGCTGGCCGCGGCGGACGGCCGCGTCGTCTACGCCGGCGCGGGCTTGCGCGGCTACGGCAACCTGATCATCCTCAAGCACAACAACACCTACCTCACGGCGTATGCGCACAACCGCACCCTGCTCGTGAAGGAAGACCAGTCGGTGCAGAAGGGCCAGAAGATTGCCGAGATGGGCAACAGCGATGCCGATCGCGTGAAGCTGCACTTCGAGATCCGCCGCCAGGGCAAGCCGGTCGATCCGGCCCGCTATCTGCCGGTGCGCTGATGCCATGGCCGCCACTCGCCCTCATCGCACCGCGGACGTGCGGCGAGCGGCGGGCAAAGGCGGCGTTCTTCCCCTGGCGCGGATCGCCGGATCCGACCCGGACGACAGGGTCGGCGAGGCGCTGCCCGCCGAACTGGGCGCCAGCGACTCGCTGACGCTCTACCTGCGCGAGATCCGCCGCACCGAGCTGTTCACGCCCGACGAAGAATATCGCACCGCCTGCGCCGCGCGCAGCGGCGACTTCGCGGCGCGGCAGTCGATGATCGAGCACAACCTGCGCCTGGTGGTCAACATCGCCAAGGGCTACCTGGGCCGCGGCGTGCCGATGGCCGACCTGATCGAGGAGGGCAACCTCGGGCTGATGCACGCGATCAACAAGTTCGAGCCCGAGCGAGGCTTCCGGTTTTCCACCTACGCGACCTGGTGGATCCGGCAATCGATCGAGCGTGCCGCCATGATGCAGGCCCGAGCCATCCGCCTGCCGGTGCACGTGGTGCGCGAACTGCACCAGGTCATGCGGGCGCGCCGCACGCTCGAGGGCGATGCCGAGTTCCTGTCCCGCCGGCCCGATGGCGTGCGGGTCGAAGACCTGGCCGCACTGCTGGGGCGCGAAGTCCAGGACGTCGCCGACCTGCTGGCGCTGGCGGAGGCGCCGCGTTCGCTCGATGCCGGCAGCGAGCGCGGCGACGACAGCTTCACGCTGGCCGATACCGTGGCGTCGGACGACGAGGGCGGCGACCCCACGGGCGTGACGCAGACGCACGAGGTCGAGCAGCTGCTGGATCGCTGGATCCTGGCGTTGAGCGAGCGCGAGCGCGAAGTGCTCGAAGGCCGCTTCGGACTGCATGACCGCGATCCCGAGACGCTCGAGGTGCTCAGCCTGCGGCTGGGCCTCACGCGCGAACGCGTGCGGCAGATCCAGAACGAGGCGCTGGCCAAGATGCGCCGTCAGCTGGCGCGCGCCGGCGTGCAGCGCGATGCCCTTCTGTAGGGGCGGGGCCGGAGGTCCGCCGCCGCCCTGAGACAATCCGGGGATGACGGAAGCAACAGATAAAAAGGAAGCGCCTGCTGCGCACGATGAATGGCTGCGGGTCGAGTCGCTCGACCTCGACGCCCAGGGCGTGGCGCACAAGGCCGACGGCATGGTGGTCTTCATCGAGGGCGCCTTGCCGTTCGAGGAGGTGCGCCTCAACGTGCACCGCAAGAAGAACAATTGGGCCCAGGGCACGGTCACCGCGATCCGCAAGGAGTCCTCCCAGCGCGTGCGCCCCGGCTGCCCGCATTTCGGCCTGCACCCGGGCGCCTGCGGCGGCTGCAAGATGCAGCACCTCGATGCGGCCGCGCAGGTCGCCGTGAAGCAGCGTTCGCTCGAGGACAACCTCTGGCATCTCGGCAAGGTGCGGCCCGAAAACGTGCTGCGGCCGCTCGAAGGGCCGGCCTGGCATTACCGCTACCGGGCCCGGCTGTCGGTGCGCCACGTGGTCAAGAAGGGCACGGTGCTGATCGGCTTTCACGAGCGCAAGAGCCGCTACCTGGCCGACATGCAGGTGTGTCCCGTGCTGCCGGCGCAGGTCAGCGCCATGCTGATGCCGCTGCGTGCGCTGATCGGCTCGATGGATGCGCGCGAGACCTGTCCGCAGATCGAGCTGGCCTGCGGCGATTCGCCGGGCGGGACCGGCCTCGGCGTGATCGCCCTGGTGCTGCGGCACCTGGAGCCGCTGTCCGAGGCCGATGTGGCGCGCCTCAAGGACTTCGCCGCGGGCAACGAGGGCGTGCAGTGGTGGCTGCAGTCGAAGGGGCCCGAGACCGTCAAGCTGCTCGAAGAAGGCGGACCGGCGCTGGCCTACACGCTGCCCGAGTTCGGCGTCACGATGCCTTTCAGGCCGACCGATTTCACCCAGGTCAATCCGCACATCAACCGGGTGCTGGTCGGGCGCGCGCTGCGCCTGCTCGACGTCCGGCCCGACGAACGCGTGATCGACTGGTTCTGCGGCCTCGGCAACTTCACGCTGCCGCTCGCCAGCCGGGCCCGCGAGGTGCTCGGCATCGAGGGCAGCGACACGCTGGTGGGGCGCGCCGGCGCCAATTACGAGCGCAACCGCGCCGCGGTGCCCGGCCGCCGCGCGCTGTCGCCGACGACCTTCGTCGCCCGCAACCTGTTCGAAATGACGCCGGCGATGCTGGTGGCCGACGGCGCCGCCGACAAATGGCTGGTCGATCCGCCGCGCGAAGGCGCCTTCGCGCTGGCCAAGGCGCTCGCCGACTTGCACCAGCAGGTCGAGCCGCACGACGGCGGCTGGGCGCCGCCGAAGCGCATCGTCTATGTCAGTTGCAACCCCTCGACGCTGGCGCGCGATGCCGGCCTGCTGGTGCACCAGGCGGGCTACCGCTGCACCCATGCGGGCGTGGTGAACATGTTCCCGCACACGGCGCACGTCGAGTCCATCGCGGTCTTCGAGCGGGCATGAAAAAAGGGCCCCTCGGGGCCCTTTTGCGATCACGGCGGAAAGTGGCTCAGTCTCTTTCGCCGCCGAAGATGCCGAGCAGGGCCAGCAGGCTCTGGAACACGTTGAAGAGGTCGAGGTACAGCGCCAGCGTGGCACTGATGTAGTTGGTCTCGCCGCCGTCGATGATCTGCTTCAGGTCGTACAGCATGTAGGCCGAGAAGATGCCGATGGCCGCCACCGAGATGGCCAGCATGCCGGCACTCGAGCCGACGAAGATGTTGATGATGGCGCCGAACATCAGCACCAGGGCGCCGACGAAGAGCCATTTGCCCATGCCCGACAGGTCGCGCTTGATGACGGTGGCGAGCGAGGCCATGACGAAGAACACGCCGGCGGTGCCGCCGAAGGCCGTCATGATGAGCTCGGAGCCGTTCCGGAAGCCCAGCACCATCGCGATCAGGCGCGACAGCATCAGGCCCATGAAGAAGGTGAAGCCGAGCAGCACCGGCACGCCGGCGGCCGAATTCTTGGTCTTCTCGATCGCGAACATGAAGCCGAAGGCGCCGCCCATGAAGACGATCAGGCCCAGGCCGCCGGTCAGCGAGCGGGTGATGCCGGTGGCGACGCCCAGCCAGGCGCCCAGCACGGTGGGCAGCAGGCTCAGGGCCAGCAGCCAGTAGGTGTTGCGCAGGACGCGCTGGCGCTCCGCCTGCGGCAGCGTCTGGCCGTAGCCGACGGGGGTGTCGAGGGTGTTGAGGCGGTCGTTCATTGCTGAAGCTCCTGGGTTGGCTGCAACGCTGCAGGTGGGCGCATTCTAGGGGGCTGCAAGGCCGGGCCGGCAGAAAAACCCCGACATCGAACATTCCTGTCTTCGCCGGGGTCGGCCCCCATCCTGAACGCTATGCTTGCGGGTTGCTCAACTTTCCTGCAAGACCATGAAGACCAAATCCTTTCTCGAACTGTCCGACCTCAAGGCAATCGCCGCCGCTGCCGAGGCCGAGGCGCTCAAGAACAACTGGGCCGTGACCATCGCGATCGCCGACGACGGCGGCAATCTGCTGTGGCTGCAGCGCCTCGACGGTGCAGCGGCCCTGTCGTCCCACATCGCGCCGGCCAAGGCCCATACGGCGGCCATGGGGCGGCGCGAGAGCAAGACCTACGAGGACATGATCAACGGCGGCCGGACCTCGTTCCTGACCGCGCCCGGCGTGCAGGGCATGCTCGAAGGCGGCGTGCCGATCGTCAAGGACGGCCAGGTCATCGGCGCCGTCGGCGTCAGCGGCGTCAAGTCGAACGAGGATGCGCAGATCGCCAAGGCCGGCATCGCCGCGCTGGGCCTCTGATACGGCGTCGCGCCAAACAAGAACGCCGTCCTTCTGGACGGCGTTTTTCATGGCTCAACGTGAAAAAAAGCTTGGCTAGTCGGCGAACCGTTGGCTAGCAAAAAACGACCCTTCGGAGATGAATCTCCTCGAGTCGCCCCACGATGAAACTTGCGCGAGGGGCGTGGCCGATCCTATTTGGTCAGGATCAGCTTGCCGAGTTTGGTGGCTTGCAGGCGATACAGCGAGCCGTTGTGAAGGATCCCGACGGCCTTGCCGCCCTTGAGGAGCTCGGCGCTCTCGAACAGGGGCGCGGGGCGGGCCGTTTCGGCAGCAGCACGACCGCCGCCTGCGTGATCCAGCGAGGGATGGTTCAGCACGGTGAAGGCGTTGGGTGTTGCGGACATTCGATGACTCCTGTGTCGAAGCGATTGGTTAATGATAACCATTCTCAATTAAAAGTCAATCGCGGTGATCGGTTTTTTTGACTGGCTCGCCGCGCCTGCCGCGTTCACTTGGCATCGGGCTCGGTGATGAAGCCGATCTTGCGCACGCCGGCTTCCCGGGCCGCGGACATCGCCTTCGCCACGCGCTCGTAGCGCACCGCCTTGTCGCCGCGGATGTGGAGCTCGGGCTGCGGCTCCTTGGCCGCCTCAGCGGCCAGCCGGCCGACCAGTTCGGCGTCTTCGATCTTCTGTTCGTTCCAGAAGTAGCTGCCGTCAGCCGCCACCGTGAACACGATGTTCTGGGGCTTGGTCTGCTCGGGCTCGCTGGTGGCGCGCGGCAGATCGATGTTCACGGCGTGCTTCATCACGGGCACCGTGATGATGAAGATGATCAAGAGCACCAGCATGACGTCGACCAGCGGCGTCATGTTGATCTCGTTCATGACCTCGTCGGGTTCGTCCTGGGTTCCGAAAGCCATGGCGGTCAGACCTTCTTGAGGGGCACGACCGTGGCTTCGCCGCCGCCGCTCTGGACCCGGGCGCCGGTCACGAAGTAGGCGTGCAGGTCGTGCGCGAAGCTGTTGAGCTTGGTCAGCACGAACTTGTTGCCGCGCACCAGGGCGTTGTAGCCCAGCACCGCGGGAATCGCGACCGCCAGGCCGAGGGCCGTCATGATCAGCGCCTCGCCGATCGGGCCGGCCACCTTGTCGATGGTCGCCTGGCCGGCGGAGCCGATGCTCATCAGCGCGTGATAGATGCCCCAGACGGTGCCAAACAGGCCGATGAAGGGCGCCGTGGAGCCCACCGATGCGAGCACCGCCAGGCCGGTCTGCAGCCGAGCCGTGAACTCGTCGATGCCGTTGCGCAGCGCGCGGGTGATCCAGTCGCTGACATCGAGCGCGTCATGCAGGTGGGCCTTGGTGTTGCGATGGTGGGCGGCAGCTTCACGGCCTTCGAGCGCCAGCGCCCGGAAGGGGTTGGCGTCGTCCTTGCCGAGCTTGGCGAGCGCGGTGGCGAAGTCTTCGCTGTGCCAGAAGTCCTGCGAGTGCTTCGCGAGGCGCTTGTACCGGACGACGTCGATCGCCTTGATCAGGATCACGATCCAGGAGGCGAGCGACATGCCGATCAACAGCAGCGCGACAGCCTTGGTGACGAAGTCGCCTTGCTGCCAGACATTCATCAGGCCGAATTGGGAATCCATATGAAACTACTCCAAGAAAATTATTTGAGAACCCAGTTGATCGGTACGTTGAACTCCATCGGCTCGACAACCCCATCGCGCTTGCCCGGCAGGTAGCGCCAGCTCATGACGGCCTGCCGCGCCGCGTCGTCGAGGCGGTCATAGCCGCTCGACTGCCGGATGCTGGCCTGCTTGGGAAGCCCGTCGACCCCGATCAGTACCCGCACGATCGTCTTGCCCTGTTCGCCGAGCCGCTTGCTCATGGCGGGATAGACCGGCTTGGGGTTCTGCAGGTAGTCGGCATCGGTCGACGGCAGCTGCACCGAGGGCGGTGCGGGCGGCGCCGGCGGCGGCGCCGGCGGTGCTGGCGGCGCGGGCGGGGCAGGCGGCGGGGGTGGTTCGATGCTGCCGGTGGGCGCGTTCGGCGCCGGCGTCGGCTTGGGCTCGCGGATCGCCTGCGGGCGCGGCGGTGGCGGCGTCTTGGCGACCTGGGGCTTGGGGGCGGGCGGTGGCGGCGGAGGCGGGGGGAGTTCCTTCGGCTTCGGCGGCTCGATGAACTCGCTCAGGATCTCGACCGGGATCACCACCTCGGCGGCGCGGCGCAGCAAGCCGCTTTGCAGGGCCCAGAGCGCCGCGACGTGGAACAGCACCACGCTGCCGGCGATGATGGCATTGCGCGACAGGCCAAGGGCCGAGGGAGGCGGGGAAAAGCGGTCAGACACGATCAACCATTCGAATACGAGAGGCGCAAAGAGTGCCCCGTGGCAGCAGAACCGCTACGCCGAAAAATCTACTTGCGAAAAATCCACCAGACCGAGCTGGCGACCAGGATCAGGCTGCCGCAGACAGCCGCGAAGAGTTCCATGCGTTGCTTTCCTTGATGGAATTGGCAAGCTGGATCGCCTGGGCGCCGGTGTCGCGGTGAAGCGCGGCGACCGGATGCGAGGCGCTGCACTGCGCGACCACTTCGCGCGCGCAGCCTTCGCACTGGCCGCATTGGGTGGCTACGCCGAGTTCGAACTGCACTTCGTCGAAGGTCATTCCGGCGCGTGCATGGCGCGCGATTTCACGGTCGGAGACTCGGCGGCAGACGCAGACGATCATGGCGGTGAAGACGGCTTTTGGCTGGCTTGATTGAAGAGGACTCGATTATAAATACGAATTCTTCGCATTTGCAATAACTATCCAGCCCGCAGGGTCGGGAAGTTGCTCGCTCCTGCCTAGATTTCCGACCACATCCGAAGCAGGTTGTGATACTGCCCGGTGAGCGCCACCGATTCCTCGCACTCGCCGAGCCGCCCGCGCAGCTTCTGGATGACCTGGTCGAGTTCGAACAGCATGGCGCGCTGGCGCTCGTCGCGCACCATGCTCTGCAGCCAGAAGAAAGAACAGACGCGGGCGCCCCGGGTCACCGGGTGGACCCGGTGCAGGCTGCTGGACGGGTAGAGGATCAGGTCGCCGGCCGGCAGCTTGACCTCGTGCGTTCCATAAGTGTCGACCACCTCCAGTTCGCCGCCTTCATAGTCCTCGGGGTCGCACAGGAAGAGGGTGCATGACAGGTCGGTGCGCAGTTGCTCGCCGGTGCCCGGGACGGCGCGCACCGAACCGTCGACGTGCAAGCCGTAGTGCTCGCCGCCTTCGTAGCGATTGAACAGCGGCGGCACGAAGCGTAGCGGCAGGGCGGCGGCGAAAAACAGCGGGTTGCGCGACAGCGCCGCCAGGATGACCCGGCCCAGCTCGCGGCCGACCGTTGACTGCTCCGGCAGCTGCCGGTTGCGCTTGACCTGCGCCCCCTGGTCGCCGACGGTCTCGCGGCCATCGACCCAGTCGGTGGCGTCCAGGGTGGCTCGAATCTTGTGCACCTGTTCGGCGCTCAGCACATCGGGCACATGCAGCATCATCTTCAGCATTCCTCAAAGAAAAAGCCCCGGCAGGCCGGGGCTCGAGTGTCGCACCGCGAAATGCGCTCGGGTTGATCGACGTCAGAACGCGAAGTTGGCGGTCAGGCGTGCCGAACGCGGAATGCCCGGCGTGTAGCGGTAGCCGCTCTTGTTGATCGCCGCCACGTACTGCTCGTCGAAGATGTTGTAGACGTTCAACTGCAGCTCGACGTTCTTGTTGATGCGGTACGAGGCCATGGCGTCGAACACCCAGTAGGCGTCCGTGTAGGCCGGGGTGCCGATCGCGCCGTCGGTGCCGCGGTTGAGCTTGCCGTTGTAGCGTGCGCCGCCGCCCAGGGTCACGCCGAACGGAAGCTGGTAGCTGGTCCACAGCGTGAAGGCGTTCTTGGGCGTGTAGGCCAGCACGTTGCTGCCGTCCGCGGTCACGGCCGGGCCGCTCTGGACCGAGGTGTCCATGGTCGTGAAGCCGGCGCTGACGCCCCAGTTGTCGGTGATCGCGCCGGCCGCGCCCAGCTCGATGCCCTGCACGCGCTTCTTGCCGGTCTGGTAGTACAGCAGCGTGGTGGGGTCCTGCACCACCTCGTTCTTGACCTCGGTGCGATAGAGCGCGGCGGTCAGCGACAGGTGCTTGTTCAGCACGTCCCACTTGGTACCGACCTCGTAGGTGGTGGCTTCCTGCGGCTGGAAGTCGACGCGCGAGGCGCTGTTGCCGGTGCCGCCGGCGGCCAGGGCGAAGTTGGCGCCGCCCGGGGGCTGGGCGGAGGTGCCCCAGGCCGCGTAGATGCTACCGTTCTCGGCCGGCTTGTAGACCACGCCGAGCTTGCCGCTCCACAGGTCGCCCGAGGTCGACAGGTCGGTCGGCGTGATGGTGCGCGCCGGCAGCGTCAGCGCGGTCGCGCTGTAGTCGGTGGTGTAGTGGTCATAGCGCAGGCCGCCGGTGATCTGCCACTGTTCGTTGATCTTCATCGTGTCGAAGCCGTACAGACTGACCGTGTCGGTCTTGCCGAACGAGCCCGTGCCGTTGGACAGGCGGTTGTAGCCGGTGACGTTCGGGTTCGGGTTGTAGAGGTTGGCGACCGGCCAGGAGCCTGCCGGCGCGAAGGTCGTGTTGACCGATGCGAAGCCCGGGGCGAAGAAGTTGCCTGCCGTTTGCTCTTCGCGCGACAGTTCGAGGCCGAAGTTCGCCGTGTGGCTGAAACTGCCGGTGTTGAACTTCGACGACAGGCTGGTCTGGTTCAGCAAGATCGTGTTTTCCTGGTCCCGGTTGGTCGGCCCGTTGCGCGTGACGGTCCAGGTGAGCGGATTGCTCGCGACCGGCGTGTTGATGAAGCCCGCGGTCAGCGCGGGCACCGTGCCGCGGTAGGTGTTGGTGGTGCCGACGCGGGTCGCCGTCAGGCCGCCGAGCATGAACGAGGTCAGCATGTATTCCTGATCGGTCTTGCCGTAGCGCGTGATGTTGCGCAGCGTCATGTCGGGCGTGATGTCGTGCTCGACCCGGGCGGTGAACATGTCGGTCGTGACGTCGTTGAAGTCGGACGTGGTGCCGTAGAAGTTCTTCGAATCGACGGGCTGCGCGTAGTTCAGGAAGGTGCGGCGCAGGATCGGCGAGTTGATCAGCAGCGCGTCCGGCGTGCTGTAGCCGGGCAGGCCGATGGTGGGCACGCCGCCGTCGGGCACGTTGTCCTGCTTCATGTGGACATAGTCGAGGTACACGCGCGTCGGCGTGTTGAGGCCGAAGGCGATCGAGGGCGCGAAGCCCCAGCGCTTGTTCTTGACCTCGTCGCGGCCGGCCACGCCGCCATCTTCGGCGACCGCGTTCAAGCGGAACGCGGTGGCCGAGCCGTCGGCGCCGCTGATCACGCGGTTCCAGTCCAGGGTGCCGCGGCCATAGTCCGCGCTGCCGTAGGTGAGGGAGCCGGAGAAGCTGTTCTCGAGCTTGGGCTTCTTGGTGATCAGATTGATGTAGCCGGTCGGCGAGGTGCGGCCGACGTCGGTGCCCGACGGCCCCTTGACCACTTCGACCTGCTCGATGTTGAACATGTCGCGCGAGATCGCGCCGACGTCGCGCACGCCGTCGACGAAGATGCTGCTCGAGGCATCGAAGCCGCGCATGAAGATCGAGTCGCCGGTGTTGGTGCTGCCGTTCTCGCCCAGGAAGAAGGCGCCCGCGCCCGGGGTGTTGCGCAGCGCTTCGGTCAAGGTGGTGGCGCCTTGCTCGCGCATCAGCGCTTCAGGGATGACCTGGATCACCTGCGGGATGTCGACCAGCGGCGCGGTGAACTTGGGGTTGGCCGAGTTCTCGACCCGGAAGTCGTCCGCCGTGCTGTCCTCGACGCGCACTTCCTTCAGCGTGTTGGTGGAAGTCTGCGCGATGGCAGGCGCTGCCAGGGCGATCAGCGTGGCGGCGGCAGCGGCGCTGCCGAAAGGTGGGAGCGCGCGCGCGACAGCGTGCTTGCGGCTCTTGATGTAGGCCATGAGATTCTCCGAGAGGAATGAAAACCGGGAACTCGACTGGCGGGTCCCGCGCGGCATCGGCGTCGCGGCGGCGGGATTGGCTGGGTGAGTTGTTTCGCGGAAGCGCGAAGTGTCGTAATGATAATGAATCTCAATACGCCTGTTAACGCAGCGTTCACATTGGGAGAAATTTTGTAAAGGCCGGCGATTTTTCGTTGCTTCAGAGCAACGCAGTAGTTTCAGTAGACGTCGCGGCGGTAGCGTCCGGCGGCCGCGAGTTCGCGCATCGGCCCATCACCCGCGATCTGGCGCAGCGCGGCGTCGACGCCGGAGGCCATGCCTTGCAGGCTGCCGCAGACGTAGATCGCGGCACCGCGTGCGATCCAGGCGCGCACCTCGTCGTGACGTTGCAGCAGGCGGTGCTGGACATAGAGCCGTTCGGCCTGGTCGCGCGAGAACACCATGTCGAGCCGCTGGAGCACCCCGACTTGCTGCCAGGCTTCGATCTCTGCACGGCAAAGGAAATCGTGCTGCGCGTTGCGCTCGCCGAAGACCAGCCAGTTGTCGTGCCGGCCCTGCGCTGCGCGGGCGCGCAGGTGGCCGCGCAGGCCGGCCAGCCCGGTGCCGTTGCCGATCAGCAGCAGCGGGCGCTCGAGGCTTTCGCCCAGCCGGAAATTGCGGTGCGGGCGCAGTTGCAGCTGGACCGTGTCGCCCAGCCGAAGGGTCGAGGTCAGCAGGCCGGAAGCGGCGCCGAGCCTGCCGTCGGGGTGCTGCTCCTGGCGCACCAGCAACTCGAGGCTCCCGTCGGCGGGGATCGAGGCGATCGAATAGTCGCGCGGCCGTCCGGGATCGCTGGCGAGGGCGAGCCGCGCGATGTCACCGGATTCCCAGCCGGCGGCCGGTGCGGCCATCGGCGTGAAGGCCAGTCGGTACACCGGCGCGCCGGCGCTGCCTTCGTTGAGGAGCGTGCGCGACCCCAGTCGCCACGGCATGGCCGGCGCCGCGGCTTCCGATGGGTCCGCGGTGTCGTCGGCCGCCGCGCCGCCGCCGCACTGCGCCTGCCAGGCGGCCAGGGTGGCGGGCTCGGCATTGTCGACCTCGATGCGCTCGAAGCTGCGGGCCGCGCCGGCCGCGTGCAGCCACTCGTCGAGCAGGCGGCCGAAGCGGCAGAAGTTGGCGTACTGGCGGTCGCCCAGCGCGAGCACCGCATAGCGCAGCGAAGACAGCTCGGCCTTCGCGCCCATCACGTGCTCGGCGAACAGGCTGGCGCCGTCGGGCGCATCGCCTTCGCCATATGTGCTGGCGATGAAGAGGGCCTTCGGCGCCCGCCGCAGCAGGTCGATATCGACCTCGTTGAGCGGCATCACGCGCGCCGGTGTCCCGGCCGCATGCAGCCAGCCGCCGGTCTGCCATGCAAGGGCCTCGGCCTGGCCGGTCTGGCTGGCATACAGCACCAGGGTGGCGGCGCCGGCCCCGCTGCCGGCCAGCGCGGAGGCCCTCCGCTCGCTGGCATCGCGTTGCCGGCGCCGCCGCCAGTAGATCGCGGCGCACAGCGCGGCATAGGCGAACAGGGTGAAGCAGGCGGCGAGCGCCCGCAGGGTCGGCTCCGTCACTGGATTGGCCAGGCGGGGCTGGCGAAGGCGCGCGGGCCCCGTTCGGCGCGGCACACGAACAGCGCCGCCACGTCGTGGCGGCGGGCAAAGGCCAGGCCGTCATCGGGACCCAGCACGGTCAGCACGGTGGCCAGCGCGTCGGCCTCCATGCACTCGGGATGGAGCACCGTCACCGAAGCCAGCGCATGGCGCACCGGCTCGCCGGTGCGCGGATCGAGCGTGTGCGACCAGCGCCGTCCCTGGTGTTCGCGGACATGCCAGCGGTCACCCGAGGTCGCGATCGCCAGGCCGTCGAGCGGCACCCGGTGCGTGTGGCCGGGCAGCGCGTCGACCAGCACCTGCCACGGATCGCCGCCGGGGCGACGGCCGGCCGCGCGCAGCTCGCCGCCGACTTCGACCAGGAAATCGCCGAGCCCGAGTGCCTGCAGCGCAGCGGCGACCTGGTCGACCGCGAAGCCCTTGGCGACGCCCGACAGGTCGAGTGCCGCGCCGCCCGGCTGGATGGCGGTGCGGGTCTCGGGGTCCAGCGCCAGGCGCTGCCAGCGCACGCGTGCACGGGCCTGCGCGATCGCAGCGGGGGAGGGCGGCCCGTCGTTCGAGGCGTCGGCACCGAAGCCCCAAAGCGCGACCAGCGGGCCGATGCTCGGGTCGATCGCCCCGTCGCTGGCCGCGGCCCATCGAAGGGCGCAGGCCAGCACCCTGGCAAATTCGGGTTCGAGCACGTGCCGGCTGCCGGCGGCGGCATGGTTGAAACGGCGGATGTCCGAGTCTGCTTCCCACGTGCTCATCTGCGCGACCACGCGATCGAGCGCGGCCTGGGCCGCGGCGCGCACGTCCTCGAGCGCGACCATGCGCGGGTTGTCGAAGCGCAAAGACCAGGTCGTGCCCATGCTGCGGCCGGCCAGCGCCTGCAGGCTGGCAGGGTCGGCACGGCGCGGCCGGGGCGTGTTGGCGTAGCCGCCCGCAGCCCAGGACACGAAAGACGCTCGCGCGGGCGCCGGGACTTTCGCGGCCGGACTCAGGGCATCACTTCCAGGGTCGCGGCGTAGTTCAGGCGCCGTTCCTTGGCCTGCGGCACCGAGGTCTTCTTGTCGGTCGTGCTGGCGTCGAGCCAGTACATGCCGGCTTCCGGCCAAGTCACGCTGAACTGGCCCTTGGCATCGGTCTTGACCTTGAGCTCGTCGAGCTTGTCGCGATAGCGCGTGTTGCCCAGCGTGACCGTGACCTCGAGGTCCTTGGCCGGCTGGCCGTCCAACTGCAGCGTGAAGCTGGTCTTCTCGCCCTTCACCAAGTCGGTCGGATTGGCCGTGACCAGTTCGAGGCCCTTGCCGCTGGCACGCAGCGCGCTGGGCTTGCCGACGGTGACGAAGGTCTCGTTGCGGCCCGCCGATTGCGTGACTTCGACCTCGGTCGCATCGGCCGGGATCTGGCTGGCGATGTTCTCGGGCGTGCCGCGGGCGCGCTTGGTCTGGCCGGTCGCCTTGTCCTTCCAGCGTGCGAAGACGCCTTCGTTGACCAGGGCCAGGCGGTAGGTGCCGGGCTGCGTGAGGTTCAGGTCGAAGCCGGCCCGAAGCTTGCCCTTGAACATGTTCTCGGGCTTGACCGTGCTGCCGTCGGGCGCCGTGACCGCCAGACTGTCGAGGTTCAGCGGGTTGTGGTTGAAGAAGAACAGGTCGTTCGACACCGCGGCGTCGACCGTGATCCAGTCGGCCTTCGACAACACGGTGCTCGACGGCATCAGCCAGGCGTTGTGGGCCTGGACGGCCGCGGTGCCGGCGCAGAGGGCGATGCCGAGAGCGAGGGTGCGCAAGGAGAGCTTCATGATGGGTTCCCGGGAAGTTGGTGACGAAGTTGGATCAGGGCTTGAGCTCGAGCGAGACCTCGCCCAGCTCGCTGTTGCCGGCGACCTGCGACTGCTCGGCCTTGGCCGGCGGCCACTGGAAGGGAATGCTCACGATCTCGCGGCCGCCGACCTCGCGCGCCGCCTCGACATACAGCTTGTAGGCGCCGGGCGCCAGCTTGGGCAGCGCCACCGAACCCTCGGACACGGCGATCTGGTGCTTGCCGGCCGGCCGCGTCGCGCTGCTCACGCCATCGGTCGGCATCTGCAGTTCGCGGCCGGTGCGGCGCCACCACTGGCGCAGGTCCTTCAGCCACTTGGTGCCTTCGCCCTCGGCGCTGCCCTTGTTCTTGACGTCGTACCAGACCGCCAGCGTGCCGGCCACCGACTGGTCGGGCCGCTCGATCCAGGCCGCCACGTAGGGGCGGTGGTACTCCGCCACGTTGAGGCGCGGCACTTCGACGTTGACCGTGAGCCCCGCGGCAAAGGCCGGTGCGCCGAACAGTGCGGCGACGGCGAGGGAATAGCGAACTTGCACGAAAAACCTCTTTCCTGGATCAGTGGATGAACAGCAGCGCGAGCAGCACCGGGATCACCAGGCCCATGCCGACCATCGGCCAGGTGAAGGGCCGGTTGCCGGCGTGCATCTTGAGAATGAAGAGTCCGGTGATCGAGAACACCAGCGTGGCGGCCGCGAAGATGTCGATGAACAAGCTCCAGGCCGCGCCGCTGTTGCGGCCCTTGTGCAGGTCGTTGAAGTAGGAAAGCCAGCCGCGGTCGGTCCGCTCGTACTCGGCTTCGCCATCGATCAGACTCAGCCGCAGCCAGGCATCGCCGCCCGGGCGCGGCAGCGACAGGTAGATCTCGTCGTCCGACCATTCGGCGTCGCGACCGGCGGTGTCGACCGCCCACTGCGCCTGGATCCAGGCCTGCAGTTCGGCGGGCAGTTCGGCCTTGCCCTTGCGGGCCTTGGCGGCGGGGAGTTCCTTCAGCAAGGCCGCGCGCAAGACGTCGTCGACGGTGGCGGTCCGGCTCGTCACCTTCGGCCTGGCCTCGATGCTGGCCGCATGGTTGAGCGTGAAGCCGGTGATGCCGAACAGCAGCAGCCCGATCAGGCAGAGCGCCGAGCTGACCCAGTGCCATTCGTGCAGGGTCTTGAGCCAGTAGGCGCGGCGGCGGTTGTCGGTGGTGGCGGCGGTCATCGGAGCGGGCGATTCTAGCCGCTCAGATGAGAATGAATTCTATTTGCAGCTTGCTTGGCTGCGCCCGGAGCGGTACCCAGATGCGCAGAAAAGCCCCGTCAAATATGACCTTGTCGCTCCTTTTTTTATAGCAATGAAGTTTCGTAAAGTCAAAAAAAAGCGGGGCATTGCCCCGCTCGTCTGAAGCCGTGCCGGCCTACTCGTTCTCGCCCATCTGCGACTGCAGGTAGTTCTGCAGGCCGACCTTGCCGACCAGGTCGATCTGGGTCTCGAGGAAATCGATGTGTTCCTCGGTGTCGTCCAGGATCTCTTGCAAGAGGTCGCGCGAGACGTAGTCGCGCACGCTTTCGCAGTGGGCGATGCCGGCCTTGATGGTCGCCTGCGCGCCGGTCTCGGAGCGCAGGTCGCATTCGAGGATCTCGGGGACGTCTTCGCCGACCTGGAGCTTGGCCAGGTCCTGCAGGTTGGGCAGGCCGTCGAGCATGAAGATCCGGTCCATGATCCGGTCGGCGTGCTTCATCTCGCCGATCGACTCGTCGTATTCCTTCTTGGCCAGCTTGTCGAGGCCCCAGTGCTTGAGCATCCGGTAGTGCAGGAAATACTGGTTGATCGCGGTCAACTCGTTCTTGAGTTGCGCCTGCAGATGGTCGATGACTTGTGGGTCGCCCTTCATGGTTTTTCCTTGTTCTTAAAGAGACGATTGTGCGAGTCCGCCGGGCGGCCACGCAAGCAAACCCATGCGCCGACGGTCTGCATGCGGGTGAGGGTGATAGGTGTTCGCATTCATAGGGGTGGGCAATGCAATTAATAGCCCATGGCTATCTGAAAGCGGATATTGGTAGTTATACTAATCACTCGCACTTTTCATCAGCCTCCAAGGAAACTCAATGTCCCTGATCAACACAGAAATCATCCCGTTCAAAGCCACTGCGTATCACAACGGCAAGTTCGTGCCCGTCAGCAACGACAACTTCAAGGGCAAGTGGTCCGTCGTCGTGTTCTACCCGGCCGACTTCACTTTCGTGTGCCCGACCGAACTGGGTGACCTGGCCGATCACTATGCCGAATTCCAGAAGCTCGGCGTCGAGGTGTATGGCGTGTCGACCGACACCCACTTCACGCACAAGGCCTGGCACGACACGTCCGAGACCATCGGCAAGGTGCAGTACCCGCTGATCGGCGACCCGAGCCAGCAACTGGCACGCGCCTTCCAGGTCCTGATCGAAGAAGGCGAAGACGCCGGCCTGGCCTACCGCGGCACCTTCGTGATCGACCCCGAAGGCAAGATCAAGACCATCGAAGTGCACGACAACGGCATCGGCCGCGACGCCGCCGAACTGCTGCGCCGCGTGAAGGCAGCCCAGTACGTCGCCGCTCACCCGGGCGAAGTCTGCCCCGCCAAGTGGACCGAAGGCGCCGAAACGCTCAAGCCTTCGTTCGACCTGGTCGGCAAGATCTAAGCCGCCTGGTTCGCGCCACAGCCCGGGCGCGTTCGCACCCGGGCTTTTTTGTTTCCACCGCATTTGAAAAAGAAAGTCACCATGCTCGACGCCGGCACCAAATCGCAACTCAAAAGCTACCTCGACCGCATCACGCAGCCGATCGAGATCGTCGCTTCGCTCGATGACAGCAAGGCGTCGGGCGACCTGCAGGCGCTGCTGAAGGACGTGGCCGAGTCGTCGGCGCTGGTGAAGGTCAGCGAGAGCCGGGACGACCAGCATCGCAAGCCGTCCTTTTCCATCAACCGGCCCAGCGAAAACCACGGTCCGCGTTTCGCGGGCCTGCCGATGGGCCACGAATTCACCTCGCTCGTGCTGGCCCTGCTGCAGGTCGGCGGCTACCCGCCCAAGGTCGACGACGCGGTGCTGCAGCAGATCCGCGCACTCGACGGCGACTTCGAGTTCGAGATCTACATCTCGCTGACCTGCCACAACTGCCCGGACGTGGTCCAGGCGCTGAACCTGATGGCGATCCAGAACCCGCGCATCAAGACCACGATGATCGACGGCTCGCTGTTCCAGGACGAGGTCAAGGAACGCCAGATCATGGCCGTGCCGACCGTCTTCCTGAACGGCACCGAATTCGGCCAGGGCCGCATGAGCCTCGAGGAGATCCTGGCCAAGATCGACACCAGCGGCGTCGAGCGCGAAGCGAAGAAGATCGCCGCCAAGGAACCCTTCGACGTGCTGATCGTCGGCGGCGGCCCCGCCGGTGCGGCGGCCGCGGTGTACGCGGCGCGCAAGGGCATTCGCACCGGTGTCGCCTCGGAGCGCTTCGGCGGCCAGGTGCTCGACACCATGGGCATCGAGAACTTCATCTCGATCAAGGAGACCGAAGGACCCAAGTTCGCCCTGGCGCTCGAGGAGCATGTGCGCGACTACGACGTCGACATCATGAACCTGCAGCGAGCCGCCGGCCTGGTGGCGGGCGACGACTTCATCGAGATCAAGCTCGAGAGCGGGGCGTCGCTGAAGAGCCGGTCGGTCGTGATCTCGACCGGTGCGCGCTGGCGCAACATCAACGTGCCCGGCGAGCACGAGTACAAGAACAAGGGCGTGGCCTACTGCCCGCACTGCGACGGTCCGCTGTTCAAGGGCAAGCGCGTGGCGGTGATCGGCGGCGGCAACTCGGGCGTCGAGGCGGCGATCGACCTGGCCGGCATCGTCGGCCACGTGACCTTGATCGAGTACGACACGCAGCTGCGGGCCGACGCGGTGCTGCAGCGCAAGCTGCGCAGCCTCGCCAACGTCACGGTGCACCTCAACGCGCAGACCACCGAGATCACCGGCGACAGCCAGAAGGTCGACGGCCTGGTCTACAAGGACCGCGCGACCGGCGAGAGCCATCGGGTGGCGCTCGAAGGCGTGTTCGTGCAGATCGGCCTGGTGCCCAACACCGATTGGCTCAAGGGCACGGTCGAGCTGTCGAAGCACGGCGAGATCGTGGTGGACGCCAAGGGCCAGACCTCGGTGCCGGGCGTGTTCGCCGCGGGCGACGCCACGACGGTGCCGTTCAAGCAGATCATCATCGCCGCCGGCGATGGCGCGAAGGCGGCGTTGAGCGCTTTCGACCACCTGATCCGCACCTCGGCGCCGGCGGAAGAGGCGGTCGCAGCCTGAGCGGGTTGTCGCCTCGCCGGCCCCCCGTGCAGGGACGGCGAGGCGCAGATCCACGCGGATCGACCCTGAAAAAAGAACGACATTCAGTTACTAATGAGAATTATTCTCATATAGTACGGGCCGGGCACATTGCCCATCCACCCGCCAGCAAGATCGCGCCGCGCCTTTCGCGGCGCGCGGTCCAGCGAGCAGCTTCTCTCATCGCTGTCCTGGACTCCAAGTGTCACGTTCCACTGCCTTCTCGCACCGTCTTCGCATCCTCCCCTGGCTGATCGCTTCCGGCTTCGGCACCCTCTCGTCGGCCCAGGAGGCCGGCCCCGCCCGGGTTGCGGCACTCGGCGAGATCGTGGTGAGCGGCACGCGCTCCGAGCAGAACAAGGATGACATCCCGGCCACCGTCGAGGTGATCGACCGGGAGCAGATCGAGTTCGAGCAGATCCACAACATCCGCGACGCGGTGCGCGACATTCCCAACGTGTCGGTGCGCCGGGCGCCTGCGCGCTTCGGCCTTGCGACCGGCAACACCGGCCGCGACGGCAATGCGGGCTTCAATATCCGGGGCCTGGACGGCAACCGCGTGCTGCTGATGACCGACGGCATCCGGATGCCCCGCAGCTACGTCTTCAGCGCCAATGCCTTCGGACGCGACTACTTCGACCTCGGCCTGATCGAGCGCATCGAGATCATCAAGGGACCGGCCTCCGCGCTCTACGGCTCCGACGGGCTGGCCGGCCTGGTCAACTTCATCACCCGGCAGCCGGAGTCCTTCCTGGCCGACGGCAAGACCTTCGGCGGTAGCGCCAACGTCGGCTACAGCGGCGACGACAACGGCTGGCAGGGCGGCGTGACGCTGGCCGGCAAGGCCAGCGACACGGTGAGCTGGCTGATTTCCGCCAACGGCAGCCGCACGCACGAGCTGGAGAACATGGGCACCAACGATGCCCGCAACACCGACCGCACGGCGCCCAACCCCGAGCAAGGCAACAGCCAGTCCTTGCTTGCCAAGCTGATCGTGAAGCCGAATGCCGATCTGGTGCACAACCTCACCTTCGAGCATGTGGCCAGGTCGACCGGCTACGACCTGTTGTCGGGCATTTCGAAGCCGCCCTACACCTCGACCTCGGTGACCGGCCTCGGCGCCTTGACCGACCTGCAACGCGACCGCCTGACATGGGACGGGCGGCTGCGCGTGGACTCGGTGCTGGCCGACAATCTGCTCGGCTACCTGAGCTACCAGAAGGCCGATTCGCGCGAACAAGCCTGGGAGAAGCGTTACTCCGCCGCCGACCGCATGCGTGACGTCACCTACAGCGAGAACACCTGGCAGGCCGGCCTGCAGGCCGACAAGACGCTGCGCATGTCCGGCGACTGGTCGCAGCGCATCACCTACGGCATCGACTACACGAACACGGGGGTCGAGAACCTGCAGACCGGGCTGGTGCCGCCGGCCGGCGAGGTCTATCCGCTCAAGCGCTTTCCCGACACGACGGAGAAGACCGCGGCCTTCTACATCCAGGACGAATTCATCCACGACCGGTGGAGCATCACGCCCGGCGTGCGCATCGACCATTTCGACATCGACGCCAAGCAGGCCGGCTTCGGTCCCACGGCGGTCTCGCTGTCCGATTCGGCGGTCTCGCCCAAGCTCGGCGTGCTGTACCGCGCGACGCCGCAATGGACGATCTACGGCAACTACGCCTCGGGCTTCAAGGCGCCGAACGCCTTCCAGGTCAACAACTTCTTCGAGAACGTGATCTCCGGCTACCGGACGATTCCCAATCCGAACCTCAAGCCCGAGACCAGCGACAACTTCGAGCTCGGCACCCGGGGCCGGGCCGGCATCCTGAACTTCGAGGCCGCGGCCTTCACGGGCAACTACCGCGACCTGATCGAGAACGATCGCCAGGTCGGCGGCGTGTTCGGCTCGCGCACCAACCCGGCGACATTCCAGTCGGTCAACATCGGGCGCGCCCGGATCTATGGCTTCGAGCTCAAGGGCGAGTTCGACTGGACCGCCAACGGTACCGGCTTCACGCTGCCGATCGCCTACGGCCAGGCCCGCGGCGAAGATCGCACCAGCAACGTGCCGCTCAATTCGGTCGATCCGCAGAAGCTGGCCGTGGGTCTGAAGTACCAGGCGCCGACGTGGAGCGTGCGCCTCGACGCGGTCCACTATGCGGCCAAGAAGCGCAGCGACGTCGATCCGGCCGAGGTCACGACCGGCGTGCAGTTCCTCACGCCGTCGGCCACCACGCTCGACATCAACGCGCAGTGGCGCATCCGGCGCGACCTGCGGCTGAACGTCGCGGTGGTCAACCTCACCGACAAGAAGTACTGGATGTGGAGCGACGTGCGCGGCCTCGCCGCCACCTCACCCGTCGTCGACGCCTACACGCAGCCCGGACGGCATTTCAACGTGTCGCTCGTGGCCGATTTCTGATCCCTCTCTCGAATGCAGGAACGCATGATGAAACCTGAACTTGTACGCGAACGATTCGCCACCCTGCGCGCCGAAGGCAAGCGCCACAAGGATGCCGCCGAAGCGCTCGGCATCAGCGAAGGCGAGGCCATCGCCGCTCACGCGGGCGACCATGCCCGCGGCCTGCGGGCGACGCCGCTGCGCGGGCCGTGGCTGGCGCTGCTGCAGTCGCTCGAGCGCTGCGGGCCGGTGCTGGCCCTGACGCGCAACAGCTCGACGGTGCACGAAAAGACCGGCGTCTACCGCAACCTGTCCGGCGGCGCCCAGATGGGACTGGCGCTCGGCGAGGAGATCGACCTGCGGCTCTTCTTCAAGCACTGGCATGCGGGCTTCTTCGTCAGCGAGGCGGCGGCCAACGCGGGCCAGCCAGCCGCGCTCAGCCTGCAGTTCTTCGACGCCAGCGGCATCGCCGTGCACAAGATCTTCGCGCGCGACGCGACCGATCGCGGCGCCTTCGAGTCGGTCGCGCAGGCCCATGCGGATGCGGCTCGGCAGGTCGCCTTCGCGCCCGCCGAAGCCAAGGCGCAGCCGCGGCCCGACGGCGAGATCGACCGTGCGGGGCTGGCCGAAGCCTGGGGCGGCATGACCGACACCCACCAGTTCTTCGGGCTGCTGAACAAGTTCGAGGTCGAACGCCAGCAGAGCTTCCGCCTGAGCGAAGGCGGCTTCACGAAGCGGGCGCAGCGCACCGCGGTGCGCGAACTGCTCCTCGAAGCCTCCTTCGCGGGCACGCCGATCATGGTCTTCGTCGGCAGCCCGGGCTGCATCCAGATCCACAGCGGACCGGTGGTGCGCATCGAGCCGATGGAGATGCGCGGCATGCAGTGGCTCAACGTGCTCGACCCGGGCTTCAACCTGCATCTGCGCGAAGACCTGATCGACAGCGTCTGGATCGTCGAGAAGCCCACCAGCGACGGGGTCGTGACCTCGGTCGAGGCCTTCGACGGCGAAGGCGGCCTCATGGCGATGTTCTTCGGCACCCGCAAGCCCGGGGCTGCCGAGCGCGAGGACTGGCGCGCGCTGGTGCGCAAGCTGCCGACGCTCGAGGTGAGCCCATGACGCAGCCGATGCCAAATCGTCGCGACGCGCTGCGCCTGGCCGGTGCCGGCGCGCTGGCGGCCTGCGCCGGCACGGCGCTGGCGCAGGGCCCGCGCGCGCCGCGCCTGGTGACCATCAGCGGCGCGATCACCGAGGTGGTCTATGCGCTGGGCGCCGAATCGCAGCTGGTCGGCACCGACACCACCAGCCTCTACCCGGAGGCAGCCCGGCAGACGCCCAAGGTCGGCTACATGCGCCAGCTCTCCGCCGAAGGCCTCTTGTCGCTGAAGCCCGATGCGGTGATCGCAACCACCGAGTCGGGGCCGCCGGTGGTGCTCGACCAGCTGCGCACGGCCGGCGTCCGGCTGGAACTGGTCGAGGCCGACCACAGCTGGTCCGAGGTGCAGCGCAAGGTCGCGGCCGTGGGCCGCGCGGCGGCGCGCGAACGGCAGGCGCGCGAGCTGATGGCGCGCCTCGATGCCGAATGGGCCGGGCTGCAGCAGCGGGTGGCGGCGAGCCCCGGGCGCAAGCCGCGCGTGCTGTTCGTGCTGTCGCACAGCGCCAGTCCGCAGGTGTCGGGCGAGAAGACGGCCGCCAACGCGGTGATCGGCTTCGCCGGCGGCGTCAATTGCCTCTCGGGCTTCCAGGGTTACCGTCCGATGACCGCCGAGGCCATGGCCAGCGCCGCGCCCGACGTCATCCTGACCACCACGCAGAGCATCGAGGCCCATGGCGGTGCCGAGAAGTTCTGGCAGCGGCCCGAACTGGCGCTGACGCCGGCCTTCAAGCGCCGGGCCCTGGTGGCCCAGGACGCCTTGCTGCTGCTGGGCTTCGGCCCGCGTCTGCCGGCCGCCGTCAGCGAGCTGCACAAGAGCCTGCGCGCGGCATGAGCGGGCGGCTCTCGATGCGCACCACGCTGGCGGGTGGGTTCGCGCTGCTGCTGTCGAGCCTGGTCGTCGGCGCCGCGTCAGGCGCCTACGCGATCAGCGGCTCGCAGCTGATGGGCGTGTTCGCTTCGATCTGGCAGGGCGGGGCCGACCCGTCGCCCGAGTACCTGGTGTTCGTCAACATCCGGCTGCCGCGGCTGGTGCTCGGCGTCGCCGCCGGTGCCGGTCTGGGCATGGCCGGCGCGCTGATGCAGGGCCTGTTCCGCAATCCGCTGGCCGACCCGGGCCTGATCGGCATCAGCAGCGGCGCCGCGCTGGCGGCCGGCGTGACGATCGTGCTCGGCGCCTGGCTGATGCCGGTGCTGCCGCGCAGCCTGGGCAGCTGGACCTTGGTCAGCATGGCCTTCGGCGGCGGCTTCCTGGTCACGCTGCTGATCTACGGCCTGTCACGCAGCGAAGGCAGCACCCGCATGGCCCTCATGCTGCTGGCCGGCATTGCGATCAATGCGCTGGCGGGCGCGGGGCTCGGCTTTCTCAGCGTGATGGCCAGCGACGAGCAGTTGCGCAGCCTGCAGTTCTGGCTGCTGGGCAGCCTGGGCGGCGCGCGCTGGAGCGCCGTGGGGCTGGTCGGCGCGATCGTGCTGGTCGCCCTCGGCGCCGGACTGGCGCTGGCGGCGCCGCTGAATGCGATCGCACTCGGCGAGGCGCAGGCCACGCTGCTCGGCGTCGACGTCGAGCGCGTCAAGCGGCGCGCCATCCTGGTGACCGCCTTCGCGGTCGGCGCGGTGACGGCGACCACCGGCATCATCGGCTTCGTCGGCCTGATCGCTCCGCACTGGGTGCGGCTGGTGGCCGGGCCCGACCATCGGGTGGTGCTGCCGGGCTCGGCGCTGCTCGGCGCGGTGCTGGTGCTGGCGGCCGACACGGTGGCCCGCACCGTGATGGCGCCGACCGAACTGCCGCTGGGCGTGCTGACCGCCTTCATCGGGGTGCCGATGTTCCTGCTGATGCTGCGGCATTTCAGGGGGCGCCTGTGACGCTGGCCTGTACCGACACCGACCTGCGGCTCGGCGGCAAGACCTTGCTCGCCGGCGCCGACATCACGCTGCAGCCGGGCCGGGTGACCGCCATCCTGGGGCCCAACGGCGCGGGCAAGTCCACGCTGCTGTCGGTCCTGGGCGGCCAGCGCCAGCCGGACCGGGGCCAGGTGCTGCTCGAGCGCCAGCCGCTGGCCGTGCACCGGCCGGCCGCGCTGGCCCTGCGGCGTGCGCTCATGCCGCAGGAAAGCGCAGTCGCCTTCGACTTCAGCGCGCAGGACATCGTCGCGCTTGGACGCTTCCCCCATCGCCGCACGCCGAGCCGGGACGAAGACGCGATCATCGACGGCGCGATGGCGCTGACCGATGTGTCGGCGCTGGCGCAGCGCGTGCTCAACACCCTCTCGGGCGGCGAGAAGTCGCGGGTGCAGATGGCGCGTGCCCTGGCGCAGCTGTGGGATCCGCGGCCCGACGGCCGCGCCCGCTGGCTGCTGCTGGACGAGCCGACCGCCGCCCTCGACCTGTCGCACCAGCATGCCGCGATGCGCCTGCTGCGCGATTGGGCGGGGCAGGGCGTGGGCATCGTTGCCGTGCTGCACGACCTCAACCTGGCGCGCCGCTACGCCGACGAGGTGGTGGTGCTGGTGGGCGGAGGCGGCGTGCACCAGGGGCCGGCGGCGCAGGTGCTGCAGCCGGCGCTGATCGAGCGCGTCTGGGGCATGCCCTGCCAGCCGGTGGTGGCCGCCGACGGCACCATTCAATATCTGTTCGGCTAGTACGTCAGGCGCTCGGGGCGCAGTTCCTGCAGGATCGTGGTCGCGATCTCCTCGATCGACTTGGTGGTGGTCGACAGCCAGCGGATGCCAGCCCGACGCATCATCGCCTCGGCCTCGCTGACCTCCTGGCGGCAGCTCTCGAGGCTCGCGTAGCGGGAATTCGGCCGTCGCTCGTTGCGGATCTCGCTCAGCCGCTCGGGCTGGATGGTGAGCCCGAAGATCTTCTTGCGGTGCGGCATCAGCGCCGGCGGCAGCTGGCGGCGCTCGAAATCCTCGGGGATCAGCGGGTAGTTGGCCGCTTTCAGGCCGTGCTGCATGGCCAGGTAGAGCGAAGTCGGGGTCTTGCCGCTGCGGCTGACGCCGACCAGGATCACGTCGGCGCCGTCGAGGTCGCGGTTGCTCTGGCCGTCGTCGTGCGCCAGGCTGAAATCGATGGCCTGGATGCGGGCGTCGTATTCCTTGCTCTTGCTGACGTCGCTGAAGCGGCCGATGCGATGGTTCGATTTCATGGCCAGCTCGATCTCGAGCGGGCGCACGAAGGTGCCGAACATGTCGAGCAGCATGCCCTTGCAGCCGGTTTCGATGACCTCGAGCACTTCCATGTTGGCCAGCGTCGTGAAGACGATCGGCCGGACACCCTCGATTTCGGCCGTGTGGTTGATTTTTCGCACCGCCTGGTGCGCCTTGTCGACCGTGTCGGTGAAGGGCAGCCGCACGTGGCGCGGCTTCATCTCGAACTGGGCCAGGACGGCATTGCCAAAGGTTTCGGCGGTGATGCCGGTGCCGTCGGAAACGAAGAAAACTGTGCGCGTGTGCATGGATTGGCGACCTTGTCCTGCGGCACGCCGAACCCCGCCGCGCCTACAATTCGCCCCATTATCGGGAAAGCCGAGCACTTTTCCCCTTCGAATTCCAGCATGCACCCCCCGCCGATGCCCAGAGCAAGAAGAACGATCGCGTCGTGCCGCCTGCATGCAGCCACAGTTTCAACTTCTGGAGCTTTCCCATGTCTGACCTCTTCGAAGCGACCGCCCTGGTCGTCCCTTTCGAAAACCTGAGAATGACCGACGTCGAGTCGGTCGGCGGCAAGAACGCCAGTCTCGGCGAGATGATTTCCCAGCTGCCGCAGGGCGTGCGGGTGCCCACCGGCTTCGCCACCACGGCCCACGCCTTCCGCCAGTTCCTGGCCCATGACGGCCTGGCCGACAAGATCAGCGCCAAGCTGGCCGCGCTGGACACCGAGGACGTGCGCGCCCTGGCCACCGTGGGTGGCGAAATCCGCGCCATGGTCGAGGCCCAGCCTTTCCCGGCCGATCTGCAGAAGGCGATCGCGGATGCCTTCGCCACCCTGTCGGCCGGCAATCCTCAGGCCAGCTTCGCGGTCCGCTCCTCGGCCACCGCCGAAGACCTGCCCGACGCCTCCTTCGCCGGCCAGCAGGAGACCTTCCTCAACGTGGTCGGCATCGAAGACGTGCTGCACAAGATGAAGGAAGTGTTCGCCTCCCTCTACAACGACCGCGCGATCAGCTACCGGGTGCACAAGGGCTTCGCCCACGACGTGGTGGCACTGTCGGCCGGCGTCCAGCGCATGGTCCGCAGCGACCTCGGCGCCGCCGGCGTGATGTTCACGATCGACACCGAATCCGGCTTCGAGGACGTGGTGTTCATCACCTCGAGCTACGGCCTCGGCGAGACGGTGGTGCAGGGCGCCGTGAACCCCGACGAGTTCTACGTCCACAAGCCGACCCTGCGCGCCGGCAAGCGGGCCGTGATCCGCCGCAACCTGGGCTCCAAGCTGATCCAGATGGAGTTCGCGAGCGCCGCCGAAAAGGCCGCCAGCGGCAAGCTGGTCAAGACCACCGACGTGCCGACCGAGCAGCGCAACCGCTACTCGCTGACCGACGCCGACGTCGAGCTGCTGGCGAAGTACGCGCTGGTGATCGAGGAGCACTATGGCCGCCCGATGGACATCGAATGGGGCAAGGACGGCACCGACGGCCAGCTCTACATCCTGCAGGCGCGCCCTGAAACCGTGAAGAGCCAGCAGCAGGGCAAGGCCGAGCAGCGCTACAAGCTGCTGGGCCGCGGCGCCGTGCTGGCCGAGGGCCGCGCGATCGGCCAGAAGATCGGCACCGGGCCGGTGCGGCTGGTCCACAGCATCAGCGAGATGGACAAGGTCCAGGCCGGCGACGTGCTGGTCACTGACATGACCGACCCCAACTGGGAGCCGGTGATGAAGCGCGCCGCCGCCATCGTCACCAACCGCGGCGGGCGCACCTGCCACGCGGCGATCATCGCCCGCGAACTGGGCATTCCGGCGGTGGTCGGCTGCGGCGACGCCACCGACCTGCTCAAGGACGGCACCCTGGTGACCGTGAGCTGCGCCGAAGGCGACACCGGCTTCATCTACGACGGCCTGATCGAAACCGAGGTGACCGAAGTCCAGCGCGGCGAAATGCCCCCCATCGACCTCAAGGTCATGATGAACGTCGGCAACCCGCAGCTGGCCTTCGACTTCGCCCAGCTGCCGAACCACGGCGTCGGCCTGGCGCGGCTCGAGTTCATCATCAACAACAACATCGGCGTCCACCCGAAGGCGATCCTCGACTACCCGAACGTCGATGCCGACCTCAAGAAGGCGGTCGAATCGGTGGCCCGCGGACATGCCTCGCCGCGCGCCTTCTACGTCGACAAGGTGGCCGAGGGCATCGCCACCATCGGCGCCGCCTTCTGGCCCAAGCCGGTGATCGTGCGGCTGTCGGACTTCAAGTCGAACGAGTACCGCAAGCTGATCGGCGGCAGCCGCTACGAGCCCGAGGAAGAGAACCCGATGCTCGGCTTCCGGGGCGCCGCGCGCTACCTGAGCGGCGAGTTCGGCGAGGCCTTCGCGATGGAATGCGAGGCGCTCAAGCGCGTGCGCAACGAGATGGGCCTGACCAACGTGCAGATCATGGTGCCCTTCGTGCGCACCCTGGGCCAGGCCCAGCGCGTGACCGAACTGCTGGGCGAGCACGGCCTGAAGCGCGGCGAGAACGAGCTCAAGCTGATCATGATGTGCGAAGTGCCGAGCAACGCGATCCTGCCCGAGGAGTTCCTGAAGTTCTTCGACGGCTTCTCGATCGGCTCCAACGACCTGACCCAGCTCACGCTGGGCCTGGACCGCGATTCCGGCCTCGAATTGCTGGCCGCCGACTTCGACGAGCGCGACCCCGCGGTCAAGGCCCTGCTGGAGAAGGTCATCAAGGCCTGCAAGGCCCAGGGCAAGTACGTCGGCATCTGCGGCCAGGGCCCCAGCGACCACCCGGACTTCGCGCTCTGGCTGGCGGAGCAGGGGATCGAGTCGATTTCGCTGAATCCCGACAGCGTCATCGAGACCTGGCAGCAGCTCGCCAAGCGCTGACCGATCGTGAGGCGCGACGGTGTCACCGTCGCGCAACGACTTTGTTCACGGACTCGGTGTAATCCCCGTGTCAGCTTGGTGTATTTGCAACCAAATGCATCTTTGCTGTCAAACTCCGGGCATTTCCGGGAGCGCCGAGCCGCGCCCCTGGCGTCGAGGAACCCATGATTCTTGTCAAGACTGAAGCCGGTCAGCGCGTCCTGAAGGATCGTTCGGTCGCGCTGACACCCCGCCAGCGCACGGCGTTCATCCTTTGCGACGGCAAGCGGAGCGTCGGCGACGTGCTCGAGGCCGGGATGGGCGTGAGCCGCGAGGAAATCGACCAGATGATCGCGCAGGGCCTGCTGGCGCTGGTCGGCGAGGCCAGCGCTCCCGCCGCTGCCGGGCCCGCCGCGTCGCCCGCGCCTGCGCCTGCGCCCGTGGCCGCTGCGCCGGCCGTGGGCCGCTCCGACCAGCAGCGCTACAAGGACGCCTATCCCATCGCGACCCAGCTGACGGGCAGCCTGGGCTTGCGCGGCTTCAGGCTCAACCTGTCGGTCGAGGGCACCGCGAACTACGAGCAGCTGCTGGAGCTGTTCCCGAAGATCCAGGCCGCGGTGGGGCCTGACAAGGCCGCCGGACTCGAACGGGCACTGCGCGGCGCCTGAGTGCTATAATTTACGGCTTTGCCTTGCCACACCACGTCTGACGCCGCGGGTGGCTCAACCCCTTTCCTCGAACAACATCGGGGAATCCAAACGGACCACAAGGAGTGCCAATGCGTCACTATGAAATCATTTTGCTGATCCACCCGGATCAGAGCGAGCAGGTTCCGGCCATGCTGGAGCGCTACAAGGGCCTGATCACGGCCGGCGGCGGCAAGATCCACCGCGTCGAAGACTGGGGCCGCCGTCAGCTGGCCTACCAGATCAACAAGCTGAACAAGGCGCACTACCTGTGCGTGAACATCGAAGCCGAGCAGACCGTCATGGCCGAGCTCGAGCACGCGTTCAAGTTCAACGACGCTGTCCTGCGCCACCTCACCGTGGTCAAGAAGAAGGCCGACACCGGTCCTTCGTCGATGATGAAGACGGTCGAGCGCGAAGAGGCCCGCAAGGCCCAGCAGGCCGAATACGCCGCCAACAACAACTGATGGCGTGAGCGTTGCCGCGGTCAATCAGCTGTTGCTGACTGCCTGCGTCGCCGAACTCGGAGCCCTGCGTTTCACGCCTGCCGGACTGCCCGCCGTCGACCTGCGACTCGAACACGAGTCGACAGTGACCGAAGCGTCCCAGCCCCGACAGGTCAAGGCGGCCATCAAGGCCGTCGCCTTCGGCGCAGTGGCCGAAAGGCTCGCAAGGCAGGAGCTGGGCAGTCTCTGGCGATTCCAGGGCTTCCTCGCGACACCGGGCAACGGCAAGCATCCAGTGCTTCACATCCAGAACTTTCAGCAAGATTAATTTTCTAGAGGTCCAAACATGGCCACGTTCAAGAAATTCAACAAGGACAAGCGTCCGAAGCGCAACACCCAGTCGCTGCTGTTCAAGCGCAAGCGCTTCTGCCGCTTCACCGTCGCCGGCGTCGAAGAGATCGACTACAAGGACATTGACACCCTGCGCGACTTCATCAGCGAAAACGGCAAGATCATCCCCGCACGCCTGACCGGCACGCGCGCGATCTACCAGCGCCAGCTCAACACCGCGATCAAGCGTGCCCGCTTCCTCGCGATGGTGCCGTACAGCGACCAACACCGCGTCTAAGGAGAGAACCACCATGCAAGTCATTCTTCTGGACAAGGTCGTCAACCTCGGCGTGCTCGGCGAGATCGTCAAGGTCAAGGACGGTTACGCACGCAACTTCCTGATCCCCTCGGGCCGCGCCCGCCGCGCCACCGAAGCCAACAAGGCCGAATTCGAAGCCAAGCGCGTCGAGCTCGAAAAGGCTGCGGCCGCCAAGCTGGCCGAATCGCAAGCCCAGGGTGAAAAGCTCGGTGGCACCGCCATCAAGCTGACCCAGAAGGCCGGCGTCGACGGCCGCCTGTTCGGCTCGGTCACCAACGCCGACGTCGCCGAAGAGCTCAGCAAGCAAGGCTACAAGGTCGCGAAGTCGCAAGTGCGCATGCCCAACGGCCCGATCAAGGTCGTCGGCGACAGCACCGTCAGCGTCGCGCTGCACACCGACGTGGTGGTCGACATCACGGTCACGGTCTACGGCGAGAGCGCCTAAGACGCCCCACGCGCTTCGTGCGCGTGAAAGAGCCGCCTTCGGGCGGCTTTTCTTTTTCCGGCGGCCTGGGTTGTCCCGCACGCTGCACCGGAAGATCACCGCTTATTCACAGCCTTGTCCACGTGACGCCGCGCCTCGCCCGGCTTAGCATGCATGGTTGCAAGGAACTTCATGTCCGCACTCTTTTCCTACGCCGATAACGACCCGTCGTCAGACCGCCAGATTGCGCAGCTGCGCATCCCGCCGCATTCGATCGAGGCCGAATCGAGCGTGCTGGGCGGCCTGCTGCTCGACAACGGCGCCTGGGATCGCATGGGCGACGTGGTGGTCGACGGCGACTTCTATCGCCACGAGCACAAGCTGATCTACGCGGCCATCGGCACGCTGATCAACGCCAGCAAACCGGCCGACGTGATCACGGTCTACGAGCAGTTGCAGAACCTCGGCAAGGCCGACGAGATCGGCGGCCTGGCCTACCTCAACTCGCTGGCGCAGTACGTGCCGAGCGCGAGCAACATCCGGCGCTACGCTGAAATCGTGCGCGAGCGCTCGATCCTGCGCAAGCTGGTGAGCGCGAGCGACGAGATCGCCACCAACGCCTTCAACACGCAAGGCAAGGCGGTCGACAAGATCCTCGACGAAGCCGAGCAGAAGATCTTCAACATCGGCGAGGAAGGCTCGCGCATGAAGCAGGGCTTCCAGGGCATGGATTCCCTGGTGGTCGAACTGCTCGACCGCGTGACCGAGATGGCCGAGAACCCGAACGACATCACGGGCGTGCGCACCGGCTTCTACGAATTCGACAAGATGACCTCGGGCCTGCAGCCGGGCGACATGATCGTGCTGGCGGCGCGGCCCTCGATGGGCAAGACCTCGCTGGCCATCAACATCGCCGAGCACGTGGCGCTCAACGAAGGCCTGCCGGTGGCGGTGTTCTCGATGGAAATGGGCGCCTCGCAGCTGGCGGTGCGTATCGTCGGCTCGATCGGCCGCATCGACCAGGGCCACCTGCGCACCGGCAAGCTGACCGACGAGGAATGGCCGCGCCTGACCGAAGCCATCGAGAAGCTGCGCAATGTGTCGCTGCACATCGACGAGACGCCCGGCCTCACCACGAGCGAGCTGCGCGCCAACGCGCGCCGGCTGGCGCGCCAGTACGGCAAGCTCGGCCTGATCGTGGTCGACTACCTGCAGCTCATGAGCGTCTCGAGCAGCATGAACGACGAGAACCGCGCCACCGCCGTGGGCGAAATCTCGCGCGGCTTGAAGATGCTGGCCAAGGAGCTCAAGTGCCCGGTGATCGCGCTGTCGCAGCTGAGCCGCGGCGTCGAGAGCCGCACCGACAAGCGCCCGATGATGAGCGACCTGCGCGAGTCCGGCGCGATCGAGCAGGACGCCGACATCATCATGTTCATCTACCGCGACGACTACTACGACAAGAACAGCAAGGAGCCGGGCGTCGCCGAGGTGATCATCAGCAAGCACCGCAATGGCCCGACCGGCACCGTCAAGCTGGCCTTCCTGAAGCCGCTGACCAAGTTCGAGAACCTGGCGGGCGGCGGCAACGACTTCTGAGAATTTTGAGACCTTGCGGGACAGACCAAGAAACTGCGCAGCAGTTTTTGCTCTGTCCTCAACTGACTAGGCATCCGCTTTGAGCCGGCGCAGCATGTCAGCAAGGGTCTTCCCCGGCTCGTCCCTGAAGCGCTCGGGCAGCACTTCGATGGTGTCGATGCGGTCGATGCGAAAGCCGCGGAAGTCGTCGCGCAGCTCGCACCAGGCCGAGAAGGTCCAGACCTTGCCCCAATAGAAGCAGCCCAGCGGGCGCACCGTGCGCTGGCTCGGGGCGCCGGCGACATCGCGGTAGTCCATGCGCAGCTTGTGGCGCGACTGCACCGCCTCGCGCAAGGTCTGCAGTCGATCGCGCGTGCCGGCGTCGAGCACGTAGGCCGGCGCGTAGAGTGCCAGGCTCTCGGCCGACACCCGTGCCGCCGGCGGCAGCACCGACAGGATCTTGCCGAGCGCCGATTCGATGTCGCGCGCCATCGCGGCGTCGACCCAGCTCTGCGCCAGGCGGGCCGAGGCGACCAGTGCCGCGGCCTCGTCCTGCGTGAACATCAGCGGTGGCAGGTCGAAGCCGGAGCCGAGCCGGTAGCCGACGCCGGCTTCGCCTTCGATCGGCACACCCTGGCTTTGGAGGTCTGCGACGTCGCGGTAGACGGTGCGCTCCGAGACCTCGAGCCGGTGCGCCAGGAAGGCGGCCGTGGTGAGCCGGCGTCCGCGGATGAGCTGGACGATCTGGAACAGGCGGTCGGCACGGCGCATGGAGGGCGGTCAGCTTCCGATGATCTTGGTTTCGAAATCTTCGACGAAATAGCGCCTGCCTCGCTGGACCACGGTATGACCTTCGGATTCGAGCCGGCGCATGAGTTCATCGAGGCCTCCGGGGTATTTGAGATTCAGTTCGCCGTCGACCTTCAGCGTGCGCCAGTAGGGCGTGGTGTCGCGACGGCCGGCCTGCTGCTCTTCTGCCGCGGCCTGCGCCGCCATGCTGGCGAAGATCGCGGTGGTCACGGTGCAGCCGATGGTGGCGCCGTGCTCGCGCGCCAGTTGCTCGCCGATACCGAAGACGGTCACGAGGCGGCCCTCGGGCACCCGCCGCATCGCCTCCTCGACCTCGCGCGGGGAGGGCGTCACGATGGTCCCCGGTCCACGACGGCGCTGCATGGCGGGCGGAATGGGCTTCACTTCGGGCAGCCGCGGGTAGCCTGCGAGCTTCTCTCGCCAGCTCTTCTTGGCGTGTCGACTGCCGTTGGTGCCGCTCATGTCAGTCCGTCAGGATTCCGATGTGGATGGCGACCTGGTCGGGGCCGCTGTAGGCCTCGAAGTCGGTCTTGTAGCGACGCTTGATCTCGGGGTGCGCATCGAAATAGTGCCAGATCGCCTGCCACACCGCGAGCACCATCTGCGGCATCTCGCCGTGGCCGTGGAAGACCAGGTAGTCGCCGCCCTCGATCCGCACGCTCGCGGGGCCGTCCGCCACGGCGACGCCGGTCGTGATGTCGAAGGCCCCATGGGCATCGGCCTCGTAGTCCGAGTAGACGCCGAAGAGCCGCATGTCGTCGACGCGGTGCGGCGTCTTCTCGTAAACCCGCTCGCCGAAGAAGCGGTCCCACAGCGTGCCGATGCGGGCGGCCTGCGGATCGCTCTCGTCGCGGTTGGTGGTGCGCGCGGTCAGCCCCGCGACGCGGAAGGGTTCGAGGTGTCGACGCTGGGGTTGAGATTGAGATTGAGATTGGGATTGGGATTGCATGGTTTTCTCCATCATCGGTTTCAAGGGCCGAGGCCTTGCAGCTCGGCCTGCATGGCGGCCGCGATCAGTCCGAAATCGTGGTCGTTGACCTCGAACAGGCCGAAGCGGAACTTGCCGCCCCAGTGCTTCGGGTCGTCGACGAAATCGAACTGCTCGATCAGCGGCAGGATCGGCGCTTCCCGGGTCGCCGAGGCGTAGCGGACGTCGCGCCGCCAGGGAACGAAGCCATCGCCCATGTCGGCCTCATAGGGGTGGTCCCCGTGGACGACGCCGATCGATACGAAGCTCTGCAGCCGGTCGGCGCGGCCGAGGGTGGTGGTCGGCGCGTAGTAGGCGACATGGTCGCCGGCCCGGATGCGCTTGAGCGGCGCCAGCTTGCCGTGGCCGACCTGCATGAAGCCGCCCGCGGGATCGTCGCGGCCGCGGCGCGCATGCTCCGCGCTCGCGATGGCGATCCAGTTCCTGTGCCGGGTGGGGGCGGTCATGGCGTCAGGCCAGGGCGTGCAGCCCGACTTCGTTGCCCTCGGTGTCGCGCAGCACCGCGAAAGAGCCCATCTCGCCCGGCAGCGCCGTCTTCGGCGTCACGATCTGCCCGCCAGCCGGCGCCACGCGCGACAGCGCGGCGTCGATGCTCGGCATGCAGTCGAGATAGATCCGAACGCCGCTGCCCGCGGCGGCGGCGCGCGGCCCGCCGGCCACCAGGCAGCCGCCGGTGGCCGGCTCCTCGTAGGCGAAGATCGCCATCGCCGCGCCGCCCATGTCCTCGCGCTTGAGCGCGCGGCCGAGCACTTTCTCGTAGAAGGCCTGGGCCCGGTCCAGGTCGGCGACGGGGATTTCGAACCAGTTGATGGTGGTGGTCATGGTGGCTTCCTCAGGGGATGAATGAAGCCTCCATGCTGCGCGCCGCCTGCTGACAACGTAGTGTCAGCAGGCTTCAGCAGCGGCGAAAAATGGCCGAACTAGAGAACTTCGCTGGCGAAGTCGGCGAGCCGCGAGCGTTCGCCGCGCGCCAGCGTGATGTGCCCGCTGTGCGGCCAGCCCTTGAACTTGTCGACCGCGAAGGTCAGGCCGGAAGAGCCCTCGGTGAGGTAGGGCGTATCGATCTGGGCCAGGTTGCCCATGCAGATGATCTTGGTGCCCGGGCCGGCCCGCGTCACCAGCGTCTTCATCTGCTTGGGCGTCAGGTTCTGCGCCTCGTCGATGATCACGTACTTGTTCAGGAAGGTACGCCCGCGCATGAAGTTCATGCTCTTGATCTTGATGCGGCTGCGGATCAGCTCGTTGGTGGCCGCGCGGCCCCATTCGCCGGCGCCGCCGCCGTCGCCCTTGGCCAGGAACTCGAGGTTGTCGTCGAGCGCACCCATCCAGGGGCCCATCTTTTCTTCCTCGGTGCCGGGCAGGAAGCCGATGTCCTCGCCGACGCTGACGGTCGCGCGGGTCATGATGATCTCGGTGTAGCGGCGGTCGTCGAGTACCTGCGTCAGGCCCGAGGCCAGCGCCATCAGGGTCTTGCCGGTGCCGGCGGTGCCGGTCAGCGTGACGAAGTCGACGTCCGGGTCCATCAGCAGGTTCATCGCGAAGTTCTGCTCGCGGTTGCGGGTGTTCACGCCCCACACAGCGTTCTTGACCGAGCCGTAGTCCTTCAAAGTCTTCAGCACCGCGGTCTTGTCGCGGATCTCGGTCACGCGCGCATACATGCTGGGCTCGCCGGGCGCCTCGAAATACACGAATTGGTTGATGTAGAGGTTCGGCACGATCGGGCCGCTGATGCGGTAGAAGGTGCTGCTGCCGCTCTGCCAGCTTTCGACCGTCTTGCTCTGGCGGGTCCAGAAGTCGGCCGGCAGGGCCAGCGTCCCGGCGTAGAGCAGGTCGCCGTCCTCGAGCGTCTTGTCGTTCTGGTAGTCGTCGGCGGCCAACCCGAGCGCGCGTGCCTTGACGCGCATGTTGATGTCCTTCGACACCAGCACCACTTCCTGCTTCGGCCGGCCGGGCGCGTCCTCGGCGTAGAGGTCGCGCAGCGCCTGCACCACGCCCAGGATCTGGTTGTCGGCCTTGCCCTGCGGCAGGCTGGTGGGCAGCGTGTAGTCGAGCGGCGCGGTCTGGAAGAACAGTTTGCCCCCGGCCTCGCGGTGGCCGGTGGTGTCGAGT
Organism: Variovorax sp. J31P207; assembly: GCF_030316965.1. Classification (NCBI taxonomy): domain Bacteria; kingdom Pseudomonadati; phylum Pseudomonadota; class Betaproteobacteria; order Burkholderiales; family Comamonadaceae; genus Variovorax; species Variovorax sp. J31P207. Next base: position 276,645 of record NZ_JASZYN010000006.1, on the reverse strand, counting down.
TTCAGCCCCTTGCCGATGTCGGCACCTTGCGCGCCGGCCAGGGCGTCGAGCGTGCGGCTGGTCTGGCGCCCGTTGCGCGCGACTTCGGTGGTGCCCTTCTTGTGGCCGTCGAGCTCTTCCAGCACGATCATCGGCAGGAAGATGTCGTGCTCCTCGAAGCGGAACAGGCACATCGGGTCGTGCAGCAGCACGTTGGTGTCGAGCACGAAGAGCTTCGCCGGACCGTTGGACTTGCTGCGCTTGGGGCGCTGGGCGACCTGCGGTGCCGGGGCGGGCGCCCGGACGCGGGTTTCGACCTGCACCGCCGGCTCCTGCACCGGACGCGGCGGCGCCTTGGCCCGGGGCAGCGGCGGCGGCTCGATCGCGGCGCCGGCCTCGGCCGCGTGGCGATCGAACAATTCGAGCGGCTGGGGCCCGTTCGAGTCGCTTTGCTCAGTCCTGCGGTCGGCCGAGCGGCGGCCGCTGCGTCCGTGCGAGGAACGGGCGGGCGCGTCGTGGGCGTCCGGCGAAAGCAGTGCGGCGCGTTTCGTGGGGGCGGGAGGCAAGGGCATGGAGGGTGTCGCTCGCAAAAGTAAAGGGGCCAGAAAGCGAAAAAGCCGCCTGAAGACCAGGGCGGCTTTTTTCGGTGGATGCGGTCGTGGAGCTCAACGGCATGAAGCCATTATGCACATCGCACGTGACGCAGCCTGTGATCGTTGCGCTTCGCCAACGCGAGCGCGAAAAACCACACGAATTCGGGTTTCAGGCGGATTTCTTGAGCGCCTTGACCGCCTTCAGGACGTCGTCGACGTGGCCCGGGACCTTGAGGCCCCGCCATTCGGCCTTCAGGATGCCGTCGGCGCCGATCAGGAAGGTGCTGCGCTCGATGCCCTTGACCTTCTTGCCGTACATGATCTTGTTCTTGACCACACCGAACATGTGGCACATCTTCTCTTCGGTATCGGCGATCAACTCGAAGGGGAGTTCGAGCTTCGCCTTGAATTCGTCGTGCGACTTCATGTTGTCGCGGGAGACGCCGAACACGGTGGCGCCGGCCTTCTCGAAGTCCTTGTAGCGATCGCGGAATTGCATCGCCTCGGTCGTGCAGCCCGGGGTATTGTCCTTGGGGTAGAAGTACATGACCAGCACATGGCCGAGGTGTGAGGTGTTCGAGACCTTCAGGCCGCCTGTCGCATTGGCGTCGAATTCGGGAATGGGTTTGTTGACAACGATCGCCATGAAACTTGTTTTCTCCGTTTGATTCCATGTCCGACCCAGTCGGGATCATGGAGGATTGGTCGTTGCTAACTGAGGGGGCTGGCCGCCGGTTCGCAACCCGCGATTTTACCCCGAAATGACTCCAATTGCCCTCAGGGCGACTCCAATTGCCCTCAGGGCTTCTCGATCAACAGCGCAGCGAGCACATGGCGCCCCTCGCTCGCGAGGATGTTGTAGGTGCGGCAGGCCGCGGCCGTGTCCATGGTTTCGACGCCGGTGCGCTGCGCCATCAGGGGTTGCAGCCAGGCCGGCTGCGGGAAGCGGATGCGCTTGCCGCTGCCGAAGATGATCAGTTCGGCGCCCAGCGAGGCCAGCTGGGCGAAATGCTCGGCGCCGAGCTGGCCGAAGTCGCTGGCGTCCCACTCGAAGCGCTCCCCGCGGGAGCCGACCACGACGCTGGATTCGACCCGTTCGTTGTTGATCGCGACCCAGCCCGGGCCGTGCGCAGTGAGGGTCTGGACGTCGGATTTGTCAGGCTGGAGCTTCATCGGGGAGGGGGTTGAAATGTGGTCAAATTATAGGTTTTCCCCTGCGCAGACCCCCTTGGAGGGACTTTGAAACCGCTCAAGAAATCGGCCAAGCTGGCCAATGTGCTCTACGACATCCGCGGCCCGATCATGGACGCCGCGAAGCAGATGGAGGAAGAGGGCCAGAAGATCATCAAGCTCAACATCGGCAATCTCGCCGTGTTCGGCTTCGATGCGCCCGAAGAGGTGCAGCAGGACATGATCCGCAACCTGCCGGCCTCGGCCGGCTACTCGGACAGCAAGGGCATCTTCGCGGCGCGCAAGGCGGTGATGCACGAGACCCAGAAGCAGGGCATCGCCGGCGTCACGCTCGACGACATCTACCTCGGCAACGGCGCCAGCGAGCTGATCGCGATGGCCACCAACGCGCTGCTCAACGACGGCGACGAACTGCTGCTGCCGGCCCCGGACTATCCGCTGTGGACCGCGGTCGCGAGCCTGTCGGGCGGCCGGCCGGTGCATTACGTGTGCGACGAGGACAACGGCTGGATGCCGAGCCTCGACGACATCCGCGCCAAGATCACGCCGCGCACCCGCGGCATCGTGGTGATCAACCCGAACAACCCCACCGGCGCGCTCTATTCGGACGACCTGCTCAAGGGCATCGTCGCAATTGCCCGCGAGCACGGCCTGGTGATCTTCGCCGACGAGGTCTACGACAAGGTCCTGTACGACGGCGTCCGGCACACGGCGATCGCCAGCCTGTCGAAGGACGTCCTGACGCTGACCTTCAACTCGCTGTCCAAGAGCTACCGCTCCTGCGGCTACCGCGCCGGCTGGCTGGTGGTGTCGGGCGACAAGAAGATGGCGCGCGACTACATCGAGGGCCTCAACATGCTCTCGAACATGCGGCTGTGCGCCAACGTGCCGGGCCAGTGGGCGATCCAGACCGCGCTCGGGGGCTACCAGAGCATCAACGACCTGGTCGCCCCGGGCGGGCGCCTGCGCCGCCAGCGCGACCTGGCCTACGACCTGATCACCGCGATTCCGGGCGTGAGCTGCGTCAAGCCCAGCGCGGCGCTCTACATGTTTCCCAAGCTCGATCCGAAGGTCTACCCGATCGAGGACGACCGGCAGTTCTTCCTCGATCTGCTGAAGGAAACCAAGGTGATGCTGGTGCAGGGCACGGGCTTCAACTGGGCCACGCCCGACCATTTCCGGATCGTGTTCCTGCCGCACGAAGAGGACCTGCGCGAGGCGGTGAGTCGCATCGCCGGCTTCCTCGAACGCTATCGAAACCGGGGCGCCTGAGCCCCATCTGCTCCAGAAGACAATCGAATGAACCCCATCCAAGTTGGCCTGCTCGGCATCGGCACGGTCGGTAGCGGCACCTTCCAGGTGCTCCGGCGCAATCAGGAAGAAATCAAGCGCCGCGCCGGCCGCGGCATCGAGATCACGATGGTCGCCGACCTCGACACGGCGCGCGCCAAGGCGGTGGTCGGCGAGGGCGTGCAGGTGGTCGCCGACGCCCGCGCCGTGATCGCCAACCCCGAGATCGACATCGTGGTCGAGCTGATCGGCGGCTACGGCATCGCCAGGCAGCTGGTGCTCGAGGCGATCGCCGCCGGCAAGCACGTGGTCACGGCCAACAAGGCGCTGCTCGCGGTGCACGGCACCGAGATCTTCGCGGCCGCCCATGCCAAGGGCGTGATGGTGGCCTTCGAGGCGGCGGTGGCGGGCGGCATCCCGATCATCAAGGCGCTGCGCGAGGGCCTCACGGCCAACTCGATCCAGTGGATCGCCGGGATCATCAACGGCACCACCAACTTCATCCTGTCCGAGATGCGCGACAAGGGGCTCGATTTCGCGACCGTGCTCAAGGAGGCGCAGCGCCTGGGCTACGCCGAGGCCGACCCGACCTTCGACATCGAAGGCGTCGATGCGGCGCACAAGGTCACGCTGATGAGCGCGATCGCATTCGGCATCCCGGTGCAGTTCGACCGTGCGCACGTCGAGGGCATCACCAAGCTCGCGGCGCAGGACATCAAGTACGCCGAGCAGCTGGGCTACCGCATCAAGCTGCTGGGCGTGACGCGCCGGGTGGCGCAGGGCGTCGAGCTGCGCGTGCATCCGGCGCTGGTGCCGTCGAAGCGCCTGCTGGCCAACGTCGAGGGCGCGATGAATGCGGTGGTGGTCCACGGCGACGCCGTCGGCACCACGCTCTACTACGGCAAGGGCGCGGGCAGCGAGCCGACCGCCAGCGCGGTGATCGCCGACCTGGTCGACATCGCGCGCCTGCACACGGCCGACGCCGCGCACCGCGTGCCGCACCTGGCGTTCCATCCGGACGCGATGAGCGACCTCAAGATCGTGCCGATGGCCGAGGTCGTGACCAGCTACTACATGCGCCTGCGCGTGGCCGACGAAGCCGGCGTGCTGGCCAAGGTCACGGGCCTGCTGGCCAGCGCGGGCATCAGCATCGACGCCGTGCTGCAGCGCGAAGCCGACGAAGTGGGCGGCGAAGGCTCGACCCAGACCGACCTCATCATCCTCACGCACGACACCCGCGAGGGCACGCTCGACGACGCCATGGCGCAGCTGCAGGCACTGCCGACCGTGCTGGCGCCGATCGTGCGCATCCGCAAGGAAGAGCTCTCCTGATGCGTTACCTGTCCACGCGCGGTCACCCGGACCGCCGCCGCTTCTGCGACATCCTGCTCGAGGGCCTGGCGCCCGACGGCGGCCTCTACCTGCCCGAGCAGTATCCGAACGTCGATGCGGCGACGCTCGAGAAATGGCGCGGCCTGAGCTACGCCGAACTGGCTTTCGAGGTGCTCTCGCTCTACGTCGACGACATCCCGGCCGCCGATCTGAAGGCACTCTGCGCCAAGACCTACACCGCCGAAGTGTTCGGCAGCGACGAGATCGTGCCGCTGCGCGAACTCGAGGACGGCGTCTACCTCGAAGCCCTGTCGAACGGTCCGACCTTGGCCTTCAAGGACATGGCGATGCAGCTGCTCGGCAACCTGTTCGAGTACGAACTGAACCGCCGCGGCGAGCAACTCAACATCCTCGGCGCCACCAGCGGCGACACCGGCAGCGCGGCCGAGTACGCGATGCGCGGCAAGAAGGGCGTGCGGGTCTTCATGACCTCGCCCGACGGCCGCATGAGCCCGTTCCAGCAGGCCCAGATGTTCAGCCTGCAGGACGCGAACATCCACAACATCGCCATCAGCGGCGTGTTCGACGACTGCCAGGACATCGTCAAGGCGGTGTCGAACGACCTGGGCTTCAAGCGCAAGTACAAGATCGGCACGGTCAATTCGATCAACTGGGCGCGGCTGCTGGCCCAGGTCGTGTATTACTTCGCCGGCTACTTCCAGGCCACGGCTTCGAACGACAAGCAGGTCAGCTTCACCGTGCCTTCGGGCAACTTCGGCAATGTCTGCGCGGGCCACGTGGCCCGCATGATGGGCCTGCCGATCCGCGCGCTGGTGGTGGCAACCAACGAGAACGACGTGCTCGACGAGTTCTTCCGCACTGGCGTCTACCGCGTGCGCGCGGCCGCCGACACGCACGAGACCTCGAGTCCCTCGATGGACATCTCCAAGGCCAGCAACTTCGAGCGCTTCGTGTTCGACCTGGTGGGCCGCGACGGCGCCAAGACGCGCGCGCTGTTCGAGGGCGAGCTGGGCCGGGCCGGGCGCTTCGACCTGAGTGGCGACCCCGCCTTCGCCGAGGCGGCGAAGCGCTTCGGCTTCGCCAGCAGCCGCAGCACCCATGCCGACCGCCTGGCCACCATTCGCGATACCGACAAGCGGTTCGCGACCCTGATCGACACCCACACCGCCGACGGCCTGAAGGCCGCCCGCGAGCACCTGGTCGCCGGCGTGCCGATGATCGTGCTCGAGACCGCGCTGCCGATCAAGTTCGCCGAGACCATCGTCGAGGCGCTGGGCCACGAGCCGGAGCGGCCGGCGCGCTTCGAGGGCATCGAGGCGCTGCCCAAGCGGGTCGTCAAGCTTCCGGCCGATGCCGAGGCCGTCAAGGCCTACATTGCGCAGCACTGTGATGACTGACAGGCCCCCACGCTCGTCACTTCGTGTACTCGCTGCCCCCCGAGGGGGCGCAGGCTGGCTTGGGGCGGCCCGGCGCCAGCCTGAGCAATCCGGCCGCGCATGAAAGTCATCGGCTTCGCCGGCTACTCGGGCGCCGGCAAGACCACGCTGGTCGAGCGCCTCATTCCGGTGCTCAGGCTGCTGGGCCAGCGCGTGTCGGTGGTCAAGCATGCGCACCACAAGTTCGACATCGACCATCCGGGCAAGGACACCTTCCGCCATCGCGAGGCCGGTGCCTTCGAGGTCGTGGTGGCCTCCGACAAGCGGCTGGCGCTGATGCGCGAGTTCGAGCGCCCGACCGAGCTCGGCGTGCACGCGCTGATCGCCGAGCTCGACCACGGGGTCGACTGGGTGCTGGTCGAGGGCTTCAAGCACAGCGACCTGTTCAAGATCGAAGTCTTTCGCGCGCCCGCGGAGGGCGAGGCGGCGCGGCCGGCGCGCTATCTCGAGGACGCCTTCGTCGTCGGCATCGCGACCGACGATCCCGCACGCCTGCCGCGGCCGACCGAGCTGCCGATCTTTGACCTCGATGACGTCGATGGCATCGGCGACTGGCTGCTGCGGCATGCCGAGCGTTTCGACTACAAGGTAGACCACCATGGCTAGCGCTTCCAACCGTCCCCCGCTGATGCCGCTCGACGAGGCGCTGGCGCGATTGCTCGCCGCCGCCGCGCCCCGCCTGGGCAGCGAGAGCGTGTCGACCTTCGAGGCCGACGGCCGGGTGCTGGCGCAGGACGTGGTATCGGGTCTGACCGTGCCGCCGCGCGACAACAGCTCGATGGACGGCTATGCGGTGCGCAGTGCCGATTGCGCGGCAGCGGGCACCGTGCTGCGGGTGGCGCAGCGGATTCCGGCCGGCAGTGTCGGCACGCCGCTCGCCGCCGGCACCGCGGCGCGCATCTTCACCGGCGCCCAGATCCCCGAGGGCGCCGATGCCGTCGTGATGCAGGAAGACACGGCCGCGCTGCCCGAGGAGGGCGGCCTGGGCCGCGTGCGCATCGAGATCGCGCCGGCGGCCGGCCAGTGGATCCGCCGCGCCGGCGAAGACGTCGCGGCGGGCGACGTGGTCCTCGCCCGCGGCGAGCGGCTGACGCCGGCCGGACTCGGCCTGGCGGCCAGCGTCGGGCTCGACCGGCTGCAGGTGTCGAGGCGCCCGCGCGTGGCCTTGCTGTCGACCGGTGACGAACTCGTGATGCCGGGCGAGGTGGCGCCCGAGGCAATGAAGCCGGGCTCGATCTACAACTCGAACCGATTCTTCATGCGGGCCCTCTTGGTGCGGCTCGGGTGCGAGGTCAACGACCTGGGCATCGTGCCGGACCGGCGCGAGACGACCATCGAGGCGCTGGCCGCCGCATCGCTCGGCAACGACCTGATCATCACCACCGGCGGCGTCTCGGTCGGCGAGGAAGACCATATCAAGGCCGCGGTGCAGCATCTCGGCCAGCTCGATCTCTGGTCGCTGTCGATGAAGCCGGGCAAGCCCTTCGCCTATGGCCGCATCGGCGACGCCCACCTCACGGGCCTGCCGGGCAATCCGGTGTCGAGCTTCCTGACTTTCCTGTTGCTGGTGCGGCCCTTCCTGCTGACCCTGCAGGGGGCGACGCGCGTGGCGCCCGAGCCGATCGCGGTGCGCGCCGATTTCGACTGGCCGAAGGCCGACCGGCGGCGCGAGTTCCTGCGCGCCCGGCGCAATGCGGCGGGCGGGCTCGACGTGTTCGGCAACCAGAGCTCCGGCGTGCTGACCTCCATGGTCTGGGGCGACGGCGTGATCGACACGCCGGCGGGCCAGCCCTTCAAGGCCGGCGACACGGTGCAGTTCATTCCCTTCGCCTCGCTGCTCGGCTGACCATGCAAGTCAAGGTCCGTTACTTTGCTTCGGTGCGCGAGGCGCTGGGAACCGGCAGCGAGACCGTCGACACCCGCGCGGCCGACCTCGGCGCCCTGCGTGACGAACTGATCGCGCGGGGCGAACCGCATGCCAGTGCGCTGGCCCGGGGCCGGGCCGTGCGCATGGCGCTCGACCAGATCATGAGCGCCGAGAGCGCCGCGCTGCGCGAGGGCAGCGAGGTCGCTTTCTTCCCGCCGGTCACGGGCGGTTGAGCGCCTGCAGCGTGTCGAGCAGGCGTTGGCGCCGCTCGGGCGCAACGCGGGTCATCGGCGAGCGCAGCTCGTCCTGCATCAGGCCCCGGGCGGCCAGCGCCGCCTTCAGCGGACCCGGGTTGGCATCGGAGAACATGGCTTCGATCAGGGGCAGCAGCGGCTGCCATTCGGCCCGCGCCTCGGCCAGCCGGCCCTCTTCCAGCAGGCGCAGCACCTTCACGAATCGCTCGGTCTGCAGATGCGCACTGGCGGCGATCGCGCCGGCGCCGCCCTCGGCCACCGTGGTGAAGAGTTGCGCGTCCTCGCCGGCCAGCACCTGCAGCCGGCCGTCGGCGATCAGGGCCCGGGTCTTGGCCATGTCGCCGCCGCAGTCCTTGATGCCGCGGATCCGCGGGTCGGCCGCCAGCGCCAGCAGGGTCTCACGCTTGATCGCGACGCCGGTGCGGTACGGAATGTCGTAGACCAGAAGCGGGACCGCGCTGGCATCGGCGATGGCCCCGAACCACTCGGCCAGGCCGGCTTGCGAAGGGCGGATGTAGCTCGGCGCCGGCACCAGCAGGCCGGCCAGGCCGCAGGCCGACAGCTTGCGGACCCAGGCCAGCATCTTGCCGAGGTGGTAGCCCGACAGGCCCATGACGCGGGGCAGCGAAGGGGCGGCCGCGGCGACCGTCGCCAGCACCGCCATCTGCTCGTCCTCGTCGAGCGCGGCGGCTTCGCCGGTCGAGCCGCAGACCACGAAGCCCGCGATGCCGGTGCCGGCCAGCTTTTCGGCCAGCGCGGCGAGCGCGGCATGGTCGACCGCATGGTCTCGGAACGGGGTCACGAGCGGGATCCAGAGGCCCGAGAAGTCGGGGGAAGGGGAGTGATGAGCGTCTTGCACGCAGTGGTCCTTTCAGGAATCGACCGATGGAGGAAACCACCGTCGAATGCGCGCACGCCACCCACTTCGGCCCGAGGCCTTGCAGTTCCGTCGCTCATCCGACGACGGAACCTGGGCTCCGGTCAGACGAGCTCGGGTTTTTTGGCTTTGCCTTGCAGGCGCACGCAGGCCGCTTCTTCGCGAGAAGCGGGCAGGCGTTGGAGGGCGCTGGAAGGCATCGCGCGAGTGTATCGCGGTGCCACAATCCAGGCATGCGCATCGCCCGTGTTTCGATCCAGACAGAGGACTTCGACCTGCAGCAGGAGGTCGCCGCGTTGCGTGCCGGCGACGCCGGGGTCGGAGCGGTCTGCTGCTTCATCGGCACGGTGCGCGACCGCAACGACGGCAGCGCCGTGGCCTCGATGGAACTCGAGCACTACCCGGGCATGACCGAGAAGGCGATCGAGGCCATGATCGACGAGGCCCGCAAGCGCTTCGACATCCTTGGCGCCCGCGTGATCCACCGCGTCGGCCTGCTGCAGCCGCAGGACCAGATCATGATGGTCGCCGTGACCTCGGCGCACCGCGGCCAGAGCTTCCTGGCCTGCGAGTTCCTGATGGACTACCTGAAGACCCAGGCGCCGTTCTGGAAGAAAGAAGAGACGCCCGAGGGCGCGCGCTGGGTCGATGCGCGCGCGACGGACGACGAGGCCATCGCGCGCTGGGGCATCGCCTCCGGCAATGCCGCCTGAGCCTCACTGCGGCTGGAAGCCGCTGTTCTTGATGATCTGCGCCCAGGTCTGGGTGTAGCTGCGAACGCGGCCGGCGAACTGGCCTTGCGGCATGTAGTCGACGCTCAGGCCCATCGCGGTCAGGCGCTCGCGCACATCCGGCATCTTGAGCACCTTGGCCAGCGCGACGCCGAAGCGGTCGATCACGGGCTGCGGCGTGCCAACCGGCGCGAAGATGCCGTAGTAGGGCAGGTCTTCCAGGCCCGCCAGGCCCAGTTCGGCAAAGGTCGGCACCTGCGGCAGCACGGCCTGCCGCTTGTCGCCGATCACGGCGACGACGCGGATCTTGCCGGCCTTCTGGTTCTCGATGAAGTCGGGGACCGAGCCGATGCCGGCCGAGATCTGGTTGCCCAGCATGTCGGCCAGCATCGGTGCGCTGCCGCGGTAGGGCGCAGCCTGGACGTCGATCTTGTACTTGGCGCCGATCAGCTTGACCAGGAACTCGGGGATCGATGCCGGCGCCGGGACGCCGATCGTGTCCTTGCCGCCGCGCTCCTTCTTGACCCAGGCCACGTAGTCGTTGACCGACTTGGCGGGCGTGCCGCCCGACACCGCGAGCGCGTTGGCGAAGGTGGCGAAGCCGGCCACCGGCACGAAATCGCGCGCCGCATCGAAGCCCGGGTTCTTCACCACCAGCGGCAGGATCGAGATCGAATGGTCGTGCGAGAGGAACAGCGTGTGGCCGTCGGCCGGCGCGGCCTTCAGCGCCTGGGCGGCGATCTGGCCGCCGGCCCCGGCGCGGTTGTCGACCACCACGGAGGTGCCCAGCTCGTCCTTGAGCTTCTCGGCCAGCGTGCGGGCGATCACGTCGGTGCCGCCGCCGGCCGGAAAGCCGACCAGCAGCCGGATCGGCGTGCCGGCCGGCTGGGCCAGCGCCACGCCTCCAGCGGCCAGAAGGCCAGCCGCGAAAAGGCCGCGCATGAGGCGCGTGGCGCCACTCCATGTTGACTTCAGCATCTATCGACTCCAATGATTGCGGGTAGAAAAAGTCCGGACGGTCTTGAACTCGCCACGGAACGGCCCTATTTTGAATGCAGGAATCAAGCCATGCGACAAGACAAACTCACCACCAAATTCCAGGAAGCCCTCGCCGACTCGCAGTCGCTCGCGCTGGGCAACGACAACGCTTATATCGAACCGGCCCACTTGCTGGTCGCGATGCTGCGCCAGGACGACGGCCCGCGTGCGCTGCTCGAGCGCGCCGGCGCCAATGTGCCGGGCCTTCTGCAGGCCGCCGAGGCGGCGATCAAGAAGCTGCCGAAGGTCGAGGGCCATGACCAGGTGCAGGTCGGCCCCGAACTCGGCAAGCTGCTGCAGGCGACCGAGAAGGAATCGATCAAGCGCAATGACCAGTTCATTGCCAGCGAACTGTTCCTGCTCGCGCTGGCCGACAGCAAGGCCGACATCGGCAACCTCGCGCGCAGCAATGGCGTGACGCGCAAGTCGCTCGAGGCCGCGATCGATGCGGTGCGCGGCGGCCAGGGCGTCAACAGCGCCGATGCCGAAGGCCAGCGCGAAGCCCTCAAGAAATACTGCCTCGACCTCACCGAGCGCGCCCGCCTGGGCAAGCTCGACCCGGTGATCGGCCGCGACGAGGAAATCCGCCGCGCGATCCAGGTGCTGCAGCGCCGGACCAAGAACAACCCGGTGCTGATCGGCGAGCCGGGCGTCGGCAAGACGGCCATCGTCGAGGGCCTGGCCCAGCGCATCGTCGCCGGCGAGGTGCCCGACTCGCTCAAGGGCAAGCGCGTGCTGTCGCTCGACATGGCGGCGCTGCTGGCCGGCGCCAAGTTCCGCGGCGAGTTCGAAGAACGCCTGAAGACGGTGCTCAACGAACTCGCGAAGGACGAGGGCCAGACCATCGTCTTCATCGACGAGCTGCACACCATGGTCGGCGCCGGCAAGGCCGAAGGCGCGATGGACGCCGGCAACATGCTCAAGCCGGCCCTGGCGCGCGGCGAGCTGCATTGCGTCGGCGCCACCACGCTCGACGAATACCGCAAGTACATCGAGAAGGACGCCGCGCTGGAGCGCCGCTTCCAGAAGATCCTCGTGGGCGAGCCGAGCGTCGAGGCCACGGTCGCGATCCTGCGCGGCCTGAAGGAAAAGTACGAGGTCCACCATGGCGTCGACATCACCGACCCGGCGATCGTCGCCGCGGCCGAGCTGTCCGACCGCTACATCACCGACCGCTTCCTGCCCGACAAGGCGATCGACCTGATCGACGAGGCGGCGGCCAAGATCAAGATCGAGATGGACTCCAAGCCCGAGGTCATGGACCGGCTCGACCGCCGCCTGATCCAGCTGCAGATCGAGCGCGAAGCCGTGCGCCGCGAGAAAGACGAGGCTTCGCAGAAGCGCTTCGGCCTGATCGAGGACGACATCGCGAAGCTGCAGAAGGAGATCGCCGACCTCGACGAAGTCTGGCAGGCCGAGAAGGCCCAGGCCCAGGGCAGCGCGCAGATCCGCGAGGAGATCGACAAGATCAAGTTCCAGATCGCCGAGTTCACCAGCAAGGGCGACTTCAACAAGGTTGCCGAGCTGCAGTACGGGAAGCTGCCGGGGCTCGAGAAGCGGCTCAAGGAAGCGCAGGACACCGAGGCCAGCAAGGGCAAGTCGAGTGCGCCTACGTTGCTGCGCACGCAGGTCGGCGCCGAGGAGATCGCCGAGGTGGTGGCACGCGCCACCGGCATCCCGGTGTCCAAGCTGATGCAGGGCGAGCGCGACAAGCTGCTCATGATGGAAGGCAAGCTGCACGAGCGTGTGGTCGGCCAGGACGAGGCCATCGGTGCGGTCGCCAACGCGATCCGCCGCTCGCGCTCGGGCCTGTCGGACCCGAACCGCCCGACCGGGTCGTTCCTGTTCCTCGGCCCCACGGGCGTCGGCAAGACCGAGCTGTGCAAGGCGCTGGCCGGCTTCCTGTTCGACAGCGAAGACCACCTCATTCGCGTCGACATGAGCGAGTTCATGGAGAAGCATTCGGTCGCCCGCCTGATCGGCGCGCCGCCGGGCTACGTGGGCTACGAAGAGGGCGGTTACCTGACCGAGGCCGTGCGCCGCAAGCCCTACAGCGTGCTCCTGCTCGACGAGGTCGAGAAGGCCCATCCGGACGTCTTCAACGTGCTGCTGCAGGTGCTCGACGACGGCCGCCTGACCGATGGCCAGGGCCGCACCGTGAACTTCAAGAACACGGTGATCGTGATGACCAGCAACATCGGCTCGCCGATCATCCAGTCGATGGTCGGCCAGCCGACCGAGGAGATCAAGGAAGCGGTCTGGGACGAGCTCAAGAACTACTTCAGGCCCGAATTCCTGAACCGCATCGACGAGACCGTGGTGTTCCACGCGCTCGACGCCAAGAACATCGAGGCGATCGCGGCGATCCAGCTCAAGGTGCTGAAGGACCGCCTGGCCAAGATGGACCTGGGGCTGGAAGTGTCGCCGGCGGCGCTGGCCGAGATCGCCAAAGTCGGCTTCGACCCGGTGTTCGGTGCCCGGCCGCTGAAGCGGGCGATCCAGCAGCGGATCGAGAACCCGCTGTCGAAGCTGCTGCTCGACGGCAGCTTCGGGCCCAAGGACACGATCAGCGTCGGCACCGATCCGATCCAGGCACCGGGGCAGTTCACGTTCACCAATGACCGGGAACCCTTGGCCGAGGCCGTATCCTAAGAACGATGCTGAATTTCTTTCTTCGCCTCGTCTTCTTCATGCTGGGCCTGGTCTTCGCGGCCAGCCTGGCGGTCGCCGTGCTGCTGCTGGCGGCCGTCTGGGGGCTGCGCTATGCCTGGGCCCGCCTGACCGGCAAGCCGGTGCAGCCGTGGGTCATGCGCTTCGACCCTCGCGGCGGATTCGACCGTTTTCGTGCCGCGGGCCGACCGGCCGAGCCGACGGCGGCCGACGTCGCGGGCGCCCGGGCCCAGGGACAGGCGGCCGATGCGCCGGTGCGCCTGCGCGATCCGGGCGTGGTCACCGACGTGCAGGCGCGGCCGGTGTCGCGCGACGACTGACACCCCGGGGCCGGTCAAAATAGCGGATGTCCACGCCGCGCCCGCCCGTCCTCGTCGAACCGCTCGAAGTCGAGTTCAGCGCCATCCGCGCGCAGGGCGCTGGCGGCCAGAACGTCAACAAGGTCTCGAGCGCGGTGCATCTGCGCTTCGACATTCCCGCCAGTTCGCTGCCTGAAGACGTCAAGGAACGGCTGCTTGCCCTGCGCGACAGCCGCATCACGCAGGAAGGCGTGCTGGTGCTGAAGGCGCAGAAGCACCGCAGCCAGGACATGAACCGCGCCGACGCGCTGGCGCGGCTGCAGGAACTGGTCGACGGCGTCGCCGTCGCGCCGCGCGTGCGGCGCGCCACCAAGCCGAGCTACGGCTCGAAGCAGCGACGGCTGGCGGGCAAGAGCCAGCGCTCGGAGATTAAGAGCTTGCGCGGGCCGGTGCGGGACTGAGATCCTGCGGCGTGCCTCCCGGCTGCGAGAGCGCCGCCAGCGCCTCCCCATCCGTGCGGTAGCTGAACAGCATCGGCCCCGGCGCCAGCAGCCCGGCGCGTTCGAGCACCTGCTGCGCCGGCAGCTTCAGGCCCGAGATGTGCAGCCGCACGCCCTGCGACTCCAGCAGGCGGCGGATGCTGCCGAACACTTCGGCGCCGGTGATGTCGATCCGGTTGATCGGGTAGGCGAACAGGCAGACGTCGGTGAGCCCGGGCCGCTGGGCCAGCGCCACCGTGATGGCGCGCTCCAGCGTGCTGGCGGATGCGAAGTCGAGTTCGGCATCCATGCGCAGCGCGTACAGGTCGGGCGCCAGCGGCGGCAGATGCCACAGGTGGCGGTCGCGCAGGCTGCCGTCAGGGTGCAGGCCGACCTCGATGATGCGCGGATGCAGATGGCGGTACATGTAGTGCGCCAGCGCCGCCAGCAGGCCGCCCAGCACGCCCCAGTAGATCGACGGCGCGGTGGCGATGGTCAGCACGAAGGTGCCGAGCGCGATCGCGGCCTCGATGCGCGAGATCCGCCACAGGGCCACGAAGGCCGAAGGCCGCAGCAAGCCGATGGTGGCGGTGGCGACGATCGCGGCCAAGACCGCCTGCGGCACGTGGTAGAGCAGCGGCATGGCCCACAGCAGGGCGGCCGCCACCACCGCGACGCTGAACAGCGTCGCCCACTGGGTCTTGGCGCCGGCGTACAGCGTGATGGCCGAGCGCGAGAACGAGGAGCTGGTCGGGAACGATCCCGTCAGGCCCGAGGCGATCTTGCCCAGCCCCTGGCCGATCAAGTCCTGGTTCTCGTTCCAGAGCTTGCCGGCGCGGGCATTGTCGACCTTGGCGCTCGATGCGGTTTCCAGGAAGCTCACCAGCGTGACCAGGAAGGCCGGCAGCAGCAGGTTGCCGAGCTCGTTGACCGTGAGGCCGCCCGGCCAGTAGAAGTGCGGCAGGCCCGAAGGCAGCCTGCCGATCACCGCGCCGCCGTTCAGCGCATAGCCGACCGCGGCGCTGATCGCGGCGGCGGCCGCGACCAGCGCCATGGTGGTCGGGAACTTGGGCGCCAGCCGCTTGCCGAGCCACAGCATCGCCATGCCGCCGAGCCCGAAGGCGATCGCGACCAGGTCGGGCAGCGGGCCATGCATCAGCTGGACCACCGAGCGGCCGGTGTAGCCCAGCAGGGCCGGCAGCTGCGACAGCGTGATCAGCACCGCCGCGCCCTGCGTGAAGCCCATCAGCACCGGCGAGTTGACCATCCGCAGCAGCCAGCCGAAGCGGGCCGCGCCCAGCGTGACCTGCATCAGTCCCGACAGCAGCGTGAGCCAGACCGCGTAGGCCACCCATTCGGTGCTGCCCGGGATCGCCAGCGGCGCCAGCGAGGCGCCGACCAGCAGGCTGGTCAGCGCGGTGGGCCCGACCGACAGCCGGGCCGAGGAGCTGAAGAGCAGTGCGATCAAGGCCGGCAGCAGCGCGGCGTAGACGCCGGTCACGAGCGGCATGCCCGCCAGCGCCGCGTAC
This sequence comes from Variovorax sp. J31P207, assembly GCF_030316965.1. Classification (NCBI taxonomy): domain Bacteria; kingdom Pseudomonadati; phylum Pseudomonadota; class Betaproteobacteria; order Burkholderiales; family Comamonadaceae; genus Variovorax; species Variovorax sp. J31P207. The sequence continues at coordinate 261,059 of NZ_JASZYN010000006.1, read as the reverse complement.
GCCACGCCCTGCGGGATGACCATCAGCGCGACGGTGACGCCGGCCGCGGCCTCGTTGACGAGCAGGGCCCGGTCGGGGCGTGGCCAGGTCAGGAAAGGGAGCCAGCGCTCGAGCTGGTCGCGGGTCAGGGCCATGCGCGGTGTCCGCGGAATGTTGGGGAATGCACCCGCCGATGATACGAAAGCGCCAGGGTAGATTCCCTCCATGACCGAACTGCGATCCCTTTTCGACGCCCAGCACCGGGCCAGCCGCGAGACCACCGACCTGTCGGTTGCCGAGCGGCGCGATCGCGTGCGGCGGGTGCAGCGCCTGCTCGACCAGCACGGGGACGCGATCTCGGCCGCGGTCGAGGCCGACTTCGGCGTCCGTTCCGCTGCGCTCACCGAGGTGGCCGACCTGCTGGTGCTGCGCAACCTGCTCAAGCAGCTGCTGCACCGCGTCGAAGCCTGGAGCCGGCCGGTGCGCGTGCGCACGCCGCTTCAGCTGAGGCCCGCGCGGGCCTTCGTCCAGCGCCAGCCGCTGGGCGTGGTCGGCGTGATCTCGCCCTGGAACTATCCGCTTCAGCTGTCGCTCGGGCCGGCGGCGACCGCGCTGGCGGCGGGCAACCGCGTGATGCTCAAGCCGAGCGAGCTCACGCCGCGCACCTCTGCGCTGCTGGCCGAGCTGATCGCGCAGGCTTTCGCCCCGGAGGAATTCACCGTGGTGGAGGGCGATGCGGACGTTGCCGCGCGCTTCGCGAGCCTGCCCTTCGACCACCTGTTCTTCACCGGCTCGACCGCGGTCGGGCGCAAGGTGGCGCAGGCCGCGGCGGCCAACCTGACGCCGACCACGCTCGAGCTGGGCGGCAAGTCGCCCTGCATCGTCGATGCCTCGGCCGACCTCGACGAGGCGGCGCTGCGCATCGCGCACGGCAAGCTGCTCAATGCGGGCCAGACCTGCATCGCACCCGACTACGTGCTGCTGCCGCGCGGCCGCGAGGACGCCTTCGCGGCCGCCTGGCAGCGCGCGGTGGCGCGGCTGTTCCCGCGCTTCGACGGCAATCCCGACTACGCATCGATCCTGGGCGAGGGTCACCTGGCGCGCCTGCGTGCGCTGCTCCAGGAGGCGAAGGACAGCGGTGCCCGCATCGAGCAGGCGGCCGCTGCCGGGCCGCCGGGCTCGCGCCAGTTGGCACCGGCGCTCGTCATCGGTCCGGACGCCGGACTGCGGCTGCTGCGGGAGGAAATCTTCGGCCCCATCCTGCCGGTGCTGCCCTGCGACGACGGCGACGAGGCGATCCGCTACATCAACGCCCGTCCGCGACCGCTGGCGCTCTACTGGTTCGGCACCGACACGGCGGCCCGCGACCGCGTGCTGGCGCGCACCGTGAGCGGCGGCGTGACGGTCAACGACACGCTGATGCACATCGTGCACGACAACCTGCCGTTCGGCGGCGTCGGCGAGAGCGGCTGGGGCGCCTACCACGGCGAGGCGGGCTTCCTGCGCTTCACCCAGCAGAAGGCGGTGCTGGTGCAGTCGCGCTGGTCGGCCGGCGCGATGATCTACCCGCCCTACGGCGAGAGATTCCGCCGCATGATGAAGCTGCTGCGGCTGATGAATTGACACCCCCCCGAAGCGCCTGCGGCGCCTCCCCCTCAAGGGGGCGATACCAGCGGCCCGGCAAAGCCGGTTCCGCGGTATCCCTGGCATTTGGCTGCGCCGGTTTCATGCGTCGCGGGTCACGCGATAGCGTGGTGCAGCAACTCGGATGAAGCCCGGCTTCAGCCGCGCTTCTTGTGCTGGAAGGCGGTCGGGGACTGCCCGGTGGCGGCCTTGAACATCGCGCAGAAGGCGCTGTCGGTGGCGTAGCCGCTGGCCGAGGCCACCAGGCTCACCGCCATGCCGCGCGCCAGCAGCGGCAGCGCATGGGCCAGCACCGCCTGCTGGCGCCATTGCTGCCAGCTCATGCCGAGCTGGTCGCGAAAGAGCCGCGCCACGGTGCGCTCGCTGGCGCCGATCTGCTGCGCCCGCTCGGCCAGCGTGGCCCGGTTGGCCGGATTGCGCAGCAGCGCCTCGCACAGCTGGCGCAGGCGCTTGTCGGTGGGCAAGGGCACGTCGATGCGGATCTGGGTGGCGCGCTCGAGCTCGTCGACCAGCAGCGGCGCGATCCAGCGCTCGCGCTGGGCGGCGTGCGGATCGGCCGGCGGCAGGCCGTCGGGCGTGGTGTCCAGCGCCAGCATCAGTGCGCGCAGCAGCGGACTGATCTCGAGCACTTCGCAGCGCTCCCAGGCCGGGCCGAGCCAGCTGTGGAGGTAGACGGTGCGCAGCTCGGCATCCTCGATCAGCGAGATGCTGTGCGGCATGTCGGCCGGCACCCAGAGGGCGCGCGAGGGCGGCACGATGTAGCTGCCGTCCTCGGTGCTCAGGCGGATCACGCCCCGCGTCGAGAAGGTCAGCTGCGGCCAGGGATGCTGGTGCAGCTCGACCTGCGTGTCGGCGTTGAGGAAGTGCTCCTTGGCCCGCAACGGACGCAGCGCATCGGGTGCGTAGAGGTGCGGCGTGAGCGGCCCGACGCTGTTGGCGGGCGCGGAGCCGGGAGCGCGGTCGGTCGCGGAGGGGGCGGCGATGGGCGGCATGAATTCGACAAATCTTGTCTCTGTATCGCCATTCTGCCGCTCCGGCCCAGCTTAGGATCGACCCCCGAGCCAGTTTCTTGTAGCAATCCATGTCTTCCGCCACCCATTCCCCCGCCGCGCCCACCGTGCGTTCCGACGTCAAGCTGATCGGCCTGGTCGGCCTGGCGCATGCCGTCAGCCACTTCAGCCAGCTGTTGCTGGCGCCGCTGTTCCCGTGGCTGAAGGACGCCTTCAACGTCAGCTACACCGAGCTCGGCGCGGTGCTGACCGCGTTCTTCGTGGTCTCCTGCGTGGTGCAGGCTGCCTCGGGCTTCATCGTCGACAAGCTCGGCCCACGGCCGGTTCTGTTCGTCGGGCTGGGCCTGCTCGGGCTGGCGGCCTTCGGCTACGCGCTGGCGCAGAGCTACTGGATGCTGCTCGGCGCGGCGGTCGTCGCCGGCGTCGGCAACGGCGTGTTCCACCCCGTGGACTACACCCTGTTCAACCGAAAGGTGGCGCCGACCCGCCTGGGCCACGCCTACAGCGTGCACGGCATCACGGGCAGCCTGGGCTGGGCACTGGCTCCGGCCATGATGGTGCCGCTGGCGATGGCTTTCGGCTGGCGCGTCGCGCTGGCGGCGGGCGGCGGCGTGGCGGTGGTGGTGCTGCTGGTCCTGTGGCTCAACCGGAGCGTGCTGTCGCTCGACGTCAAGGCGGTGCAGCACGCGACCGGCACGGCCGGCCCGGCGGCGGCGGGCGGCGAGTTCGCCTTCCTGAAGATCCCGGCGGTCTGGATGTGCTTCGGCTTCTTCTTCTTCTATGCCATGGCCCTGAGCGTGGTGCAGACCTTCGCGCCGTCCGCGGCCGGACGGCTGCACGACGTGCCGGTGGCGCTGATCGCGATGTGCCTGACGATCTACATGGTCGCCAGTGCGGCCGGCATGGTGGTGGGCGGCTTCCTGGCCTCCGACCCGACGCGTTGCGAGCGCATCGTCGGTGGCGGCTTCGGGGTGGCGGCGGGGCTCGCGCTGGTGCTGGCCCTGGCCGACTTCGCGCCGGTGCTGGTGCCGGTGATGTTCGGCGCCATGGGCTTCGCCTCGGGCATCGCCGGGCCGTCGCGCGACCTGCTGGTCAAGCGCTCGACCCCGGCCAATGCGACGGGCCGCGTCTACGGCGTGGTCTACGCCGGGCTCGACATCGGCCAGGCGGTGGCACCGCTGATCTTCGGGCGCCTCATGGACCACGGCCAGTACGTCAGCGTGATCGTCGGGCTGGCGGTGGTGCAGGGCGTGCTGATCGCCAGCGCCTTCAATGTTCGACGGGTGCGGCGCGAGGCGCTGGTGCCGGCCTCGGCCTGACGCCGCGCCGCCGCTCGCTCAGGCGGCGATCAGCGCCTCGACGCGGCGCAGGCCCTCGATGGTCTTGACGCAGGCCTCGGCCGCCTCGGTGCCCTTGATCGCGAAATGCCGGTGGAAGTACTTGCGGTGCTCCACGTGCTCGTGGAAGTGGTGCGGCGTCAGCACCGCCGACAGCACCGGCACGCCGGTCTCGAGCTGCACCCTCATCAGCGAATCCACGACCGTGGCGGCCACGAAGTCGTGGCGGTAGATACCGCCATCCACCACCAGCGCGCAGCCGACGATCGCTGCATAGCGGCCCGAGCCGGCCAGGCGCTTGGCATGCAGCGGGATCTCGAAGGCGCCGGGCACGTCGAAGACGTCGATGGTGTCGACCGGCACGCCGAGGCGCTTCATCTCGGCCAGGAAGGCGTCGCGCGCCTGGTGGACGATGTCCGAATGCCACTGCGCCTGCACGAAGGCGATGCGCTGGCCGCGCGGTGCATCGGCGGCCGGAACGGCGGAGAGGGGAAGGTCGTTGATCTGACTCATGGTTTGCCTTTGCAAGGATTGCCTGAATCAGGGCGCACGAACCCGCGGCAGGGGCCGGCACGCGACGGCGCCGACCCCGCCACGGGGTCGCGCTCTCTTTCATCCGGACTGTCACCGTCGGCCCCGGGATCGCACCGGGTCTGCTGACCCTGCGGCGAGTTGCGTCGCCGCAGGCGCTCGCGGGCTCGTGCAGCCTGGGCTGCCATCACCGCCGGTGGGGAGTTTCACCCCGCCCTGAGAACGCTTGCCTCGACGGTTGTCGAAGCAGCCCGGATTCTAGGCAAGTCGGCCGCTGCGCGCTGTCGCCCACGAGCCAAGCCCCATCGCGGGGCAGGGCCGCGCCACGGCGCATCAGCGGGCTGCCAGGAATTGCGCCATGCGCTGCAGCTCGTCGTCGAGCGCGGCACGGAACGCGGCGCCCTGCGGCTGGCCTGCGACGTAGCCGAAGGCGGGTTGCAGCCGGCCGTCGCGGGCCGGGACGTTGGCCCAGCCGATCACCTGGTCCCGCCACAGCATCGGCAGGGCGTAGTAGCCGAACTGCCGCTTCGCAGCCGGCGTGTAGGCCTCGAACTTGTACGTCCAGCCCCACAGCAGCGTGAAGCGGCGGCGGTCCCAGACCACCGGGTCGAAGGGCGCGAGCAGGCGCAGTTCGTCGTCCGGCGTGTGGCGCTGCGAGCGCGGGTTCTCGTCGGCCGGCCAGTACCAGGTCGTGCCGTCGATGCGGCAGCTGGCGAGCTGCTCGCGCGCCAGCGCCAGCGCGGCTTGCGTCTGTGCCGACAGGTGCGGGGCGCCGTAGCCGAGCAGCCGCACCAGGTAGGTGAGGCTCGCGGCCGGCAGCGGTGCGTACTTGCGCACGATCAGGTCGACCAGCGCGGCGGCGCGTCGGGCGCGGCCGGCCGGGCTGTCGTCGGCGGGCGGGTGGGCCACCGCCTCGTAGATGCGGGTGCCGCTGTCGCGCCGCTGGACCCGCAGCAGGCCGCGGTAGTGCATGTCGTCGAGCAGGTGCGTGCTGGCGTTGCTGGAGCCGCCCCAGTAGTTCTTCATGCGGCCGTGCGCGAATTGCAGCTCGACCGCGCGCGGATGGACCGGCCCGCGCTCGCGAACGAAGGCCAGCACCTCGGCCGCCTTGCGCCGGGTCTCGGCATCCCAAGGGCGGGCGGCCTCGCGCGGGTGCATCAGCGCCAGGTGCTCGCGCGGCAGGAAGCCGTAGTTCACCAGGCAATCCTCCTCGACCGCGAGTCGCGCGTAGCGGCCTTCGAGGTCGCCGGCGCGATAGTCCCTGACGCGATGGCGCAGGGTCAGGTCCTGGGCCCGCGCCGGGGCGCGGATCGGGTCGGCCTGCACGAAGCCCAGGCGCCGGATCGCGGCCGGCAGCGTGGTGGGCGCGAAGAGGGTGCGCGCCACCGCGTAGCGGCGCAGGTGGTCGAGCGTAGGGTCAGTGGGCATGCGCTCGTCAGCCGAGCAGCGGCATGCCCGTGAGCCATCCGTGGACCTTGAACAGGAAGGCGGCATACACGCCCAAGCCCCCGACCACCACGACGATGTCGTTCACGGCGCTCGGCGGCGCACCGGGCACGCTGCGCGGCACCGCGCGGCGCTTGACGGAAATGCGGTCGGCCACTGCCCAGGCGAGAAAGGCGCCGAACAGGAGCACATCGGCCAGCGTGCCGTTGGCCAGCAGGTGGGCGGTGGCCCAGAGTTTCACGGCCAGCAGCATGGGGTGCCGGGCCGCGCGTTGAATGCGCCCGGGCAGGTAGGCGGCGAAGAGCAGCGGAAACACCGGCAGCATCAGCAGCAGCGCGAGATGCCGCAGCCCGGTCGGCGGTGTGTAGAGCACGACGGGGGCCTGGCGGGCCAGGCCGTAGCCATGGATCAGCAACAGCAGGCCGGCCAGCGAGGCCAGGGCGTACATGCCTTTCCAGGCTCGCTCGCCGCGTCGCGCCACCTGCGCATCGCGCCAGGCGGGCGCGACGATCGACACGGAGTGGATGCCGAGGAACAGGACGAGGCCGAGGACGAGAAGGGACATGATGAGGACTCCGGATGGCGGCGGGAAGAGGGTGGCGTGTCTTTTACCCTTTGTCCAGGACCAGGATGGCGAATGCCGCACCACCAGGAATGATGAACATGCCGCTGATCGATGACTTCTTGCCCGTTTTTCAGTTCCGCGAGCGGCACGCATTGATCACCCGCGCGACGCCCAAGGCGCTGCTGAACGCCGTGCTTCTTCCGGGCGTGGCCGAAGATCCTTTGGCGCGGTTCTTCATCCGCCTGCGCGAGGCGCCGGACCGGCTGCTCGGCGCCCGAAGCGGCCTGGCCGGGCGCCCCGCCTTCGGCATCGAGGACTTCATGATCCTGGGCCGCGACGCCGACCGCGAACTCGCCTTCGGGCTGGTGGGACGCTTCTGGCAGCGCGACTACGGCCTCGTCACGCTGGCCCACCCGAGGCAGCAGTTCGCCGGCTTTTCCGAACCCGGGCTGGCCAAGCTGGTGCTGAATTTCAGCACCGAAGCGCTGCCCGGCGGACGCACGCGGCTGACGACCGAAACCCGCGTGCATTGCATCGACGCCAATGCACGGCGTCACTTCACGCCGTACTGGTGGCTGATTCGTCCGGTCAGCGGATTGATCCGGCGCCGTCTGCTGGTGCGGATCGATGATGCCGCCCTGCGGGCGCATCATCGATGAAGGCGCTCAGACCGCGCTGCGATGCCGCTCGATGCAGGTGACCAGCGTCTCTTCGCCCGAGCGCTGCCACCAGTCCAGCGCCGAGAAGATCTCGACCTCGCTGAAACCCTCGAAGCCTGCGGCCTCGACCCAGCCGCGGATCTTGCGCAGCTCGACCACGCCGTCGCCCATCATCCCGCGGTCCGACAACAAGTCCCGCGTCGGCGTCAGCCAGTCGCAGACATGGTAGGCCAGCAGGCGTTCGCGGCCGGCCCGAGCGATCTGCTGCTGCAGCTTCGGATCCCACCACACGTGATAGATGTCCAGCGCCACGCCCAGCATGCCCGAGCGTGCGGCGTCGAGTTCGTCGCACAGGTCGAGCGCCTGCTCCAGCGTGTTGACGCAGGCGCGGTCGGCTGCCTGCATCGGGTGCAGCGGTTCGATCGCCAGCGGCATGCCGACCTGGCGCGCGTAGTCGAGCGAGGCCGCGATGCCGTCGCGCACCTCGCCGCGCGCGCGGCCGATGTCCTTGTAGGCGGCCTTGCCGTCGAGCGCGCCGGGGAGGGCGCCGACCACCAGCACCAGGCAGGGGGCGTCGAGCGTCTTCGCCTCGTCGATGGCGCGGCGGTTGTCGTCGAGCGCGGCCCGCAGGCCGGCCGCATCGGGCGCCGGGAAGAAGCCGCCGCGGCAGTAGCCCGAGAGCCCGATGCCATGGGCCTTCAGCTGCCTTGCGACTTTGTCCAGCCCGACCGCGGCGACCTGGTCGCGCCAGGGGCTGATCGCGCGGATGCCGTGCGCGGCACACTGGTCGATGATCCGGTCCAGCGGCACCTCGGCGCCGCGCTGCTTGCGGATCGTCGCGGTGTTGATCGACAGCCAGTCGTGGTTCTGCGAGAAGTCGCGCATGGCCGGCCTCACCCGTCGACGCCGTGCAGCGCAAGCAAGGTCTTCATGCGCCGCACCGCCAGTTCGGGCTGCTCCAGCAGGTTGGCCGCATCGGCGAGCCGGAACAGTTCGGCGAAATGCTGCAGCGAACGCGTGCTCTGCTGGCCGCCGACCATCGTGAAGTGGCTCTGGTGGCCGTTGAGCCAGGCCATGAAGACAACGCCGGTCTTGTAGAAGCGCGTCGGCGCCGCGAAGATGTGGCGCGACAGCGGCACCGTGGGGCCGAGGATGGCGTGGAACTTCTCGACGTTGCCCTGCGCCAGTTCGCCCAGTGCCGCGCTCGCGGCCGGCGCGATGGCGTCGAAGATGCCCAGCAGCGCGTCGCTCTGGCCGTGGGTCTTCTCGCTGCCGTGGCCGTCGCCCGCGATCAGCTCGGCGTAGTTGAAGTCGTCGCCGGTGTACATGCGAACGCCCGGCGGCAGCCGCCGGCGCATCGCGATCTCCTTGTCCTTGTCGAGCAGCGAGATCTTGATGCCGTCGACCTTGTCCGGATGGGCCGCGATGATGCCGAGCGCGGTGGCCATGGCGGCATCCACGTCCTTCGTGCCCCAGTAGCCTGCCAGCGCCGGATCGAACATGTCGCCGAGCCAGTGCAGCACCACCGGCTGCTTCGCCTGGCGCAGGATGCGGTCGTACACCCGCTCGTAGTCGGCCGGGCTCTTCGCGACCCGGGCCAGCGCGCGGCTGGCCATCACGATCAATTTGCCGCCGAGCGCCTCGATCGCCGCCATCTGCTCTTCGTAGCCGCGGATCACGTCGTCGACGCTGCGGACCTCGTCGATGTTCAGGTGGTCGGTGCCGCAGCCCGAGGCCACCAGCGCGCCCGGCACGTCCTTCGCCGCGTCGAGCGAGCGGCGGATCAGCTCGAGCGAGGTCGGCCAGTCCAGGCCCATGCCGCGCTGCGCGGTGTCCATGGCCTCGGCCACGCCCAGGCCCAGCGACCACAGGTGGCGGCGCAAGGCGATGGTGGCGTCCCAGTCGACCGCGCTTTGCAGCCAGGGGTCGATGGCGGCCAGCGGATCGGCCACCACGTGCGCCGCCGAATAGGCGATGCGGTTGAACTTGACGCCCGCGGGCGGCCGCACCGGTGCGCTGCCGCGCAGCGCGTACGGCGCCAGCGCGCCGCCGGCCACGGGGAGGGTGAGCGAGAGGGTCATGGCGATGTCCTCGTCAGATCTTCAGCGCCGGCACGTCGACCCAGCGCCGGTCCTTCCAGCTTTCGAGCGCGGTCTCGACCAGCTGAACGCCCTTGGCGCCTTCGGGCAGGGTCCACTTGTAGGGTGCGTTCTCGACCACGTGGCGGATGAAATGTTCCCACTGGATCTTGAAGCCGTTGTCGTAGACCTGCGAGTCGGGGATCTCCTGCCACTGGTCGAAGAAGTTCATGGTCTGCTTCTCGTCAGGGTTCCAGACCGGCCGCGGCGTGGCGACCCGCGATTGCGCGCGGCAGGACGACAGGCCCGCCACGGCCGAGCCGTCGGTGCCGTCGACATGGAAGGTCACGAGGTCGTCGCGCCGCACACGCGTGACCCAGCTCATGTTGATCTGGGCGATCACCGGCTCGCCGTTGTGGCCCTTGAGCTCGCAGGTGGCGTAGGCGGCATCGTCGGCGGTCGCCTCGTAGGGCTTGCCGTCCTCGTCCCAGCGCTTCGGGATGTGCGTGGCGCCGAGGCACGACACCGACTGCACCTCGCCGAACAGGTTGTCCAGCACGTAGCGCCAGTGGCACATCATGTCGAGGATCATGCCGCCGCCGTCTTCCTTGCGGTAGTTCCACGACGGCCGCTGGATCGGCTGCAGGTCGCCTTCGAACACCCAGTAGCCGAACTCCAGCCGCACCGACAGCATGCGGCCGAAGAAGCCGGCGCGCCGCAGCATGTCGAGCTTGCGCAGCCCGGGCAGGAACAGCTTGTCCTGCACCGCGCCGTGCTTCAGGCCCGAGCCTTCGGCCAGCCGGGCGATCTCGACCGCCTCGTTGAGGTTGGTCGCGATCGGCTTCTCGCAGTAGACGTGCTTGCCGGCGCGGATCGCCTTGGCCAGCAGGGTCGGGCGCATCTGCGTGGTGCCGGCGTCGAAGAAGATCGTGTCGTCCTTGTTCTCGAGCGCGGCGTCGAGGTTGGTGCCCCAGCGCGCGATGCCGTGGGCCTTGGCCAGGGCCTCGATCTTCTCGGCGTTGCGGCCGATCAGGATCGGGTCGGGCATGACCTTGTCGCCGTTCGAGAGCGTCACGCCGCCCTGGGCGCGGATCGCGACGATGGAGCGGATCAGGTGCTGGTTCATGCCCATGCGTCCGGTGACGCCGTGCATGATGATTCCGAGTCGTTGTTGTGCCATGGGGTTCTCCGCTGTAAGTTGGCTTAGGGGGCTGGCGACAGGCCGGCGGCCTTCACCAGGGTGGCGTTGCTGGCGATCTCGTCCTTGATGTAGGCGTCGAACTGCTCGGGCTTGAGGGTCCAGGCGTCGGCGCCCAGCTTCAGGAAACGCTCCTTGACCTCCGGGCTGGCGAGGGCCTTCGCGACCTCGTCGTGCAGCCGGTTGACGACCTCGCGCGGCGTCTTGGCGGGCGCCATCATGCCGATCCAGAAATTGAACTCGGAGCCGGGCACGCCGGCTTCGGCGGTGGTCGGCACTTCGGGCAGGGCGGCCGCGCGCTTCGGCGAGCCGACCGCCAGGGCCAGCAGGTGGCCTTCGCGGATCTGGCCGATGACCGGCGCGATCGGCGAGAAGTAGTAGTCGACCCGGCCCGACAGCACCTCGGTCACGGCGTCGGCCGAGCCCTTGAACGGGATGTTGGTGGCGTCGATCTTCGCGGCCAGCTTGAACTTCTCGGCGTTCAGGTGGGTGGCGCTGCCCTGGCCGGCGGAAGCGAAGTTGATCGTGCCCGGCTTGGCCTTGGCGGCGGCGACCAGTTCCTTCAGTGTCTTGATGTTCTTCGATGGCGAGATCACCAGCGCGTTCGGCAAGGTCGAGATCGGCGTCACGCCGGCAAAGTCGGCGACCGTGTCGAAGGGCAGCTTGGCGAAGGTCGAGGGACTCACCGTGTGCGACGACGAGTGGATCATGATCGTGTAGCCGTCCGGCGCGGCCGTGGCCACGGCCTGCTGGCCGATGGTGCCGCTGGCGCCGCCGCGGTTGTCGATCACCAGCATCTGGCCCATGCTGGCGCTCATCTTGTCGGTGATGGCGCGGGCGATGATGTCGGTGGTGCTGCCGGCCGCGAACGGCACGATCACGCGGATCGGCTTGGTCGGGTAGGCCGTTTCGGCGGCCGTGGCGCCGAATGCGGCGCCGAGAGCGAGGCAGGCTGCGAGGCCGGCGCGTCGGGTGAAGGGCATGGAGTCTCCTTGTGGCGGGGGGTGAAGCGAGCGGCTACACGAGGGCAGGCGCTTGCGAGAGGGGTTGCAGGCTGTTGAAGTCGGGGTCGGGGCCATGCGCGAAGCCGGGCTGCGCCAGCGACCCGATCGCGATCCGGCCGCCGCGGATCGCGAGCCGCGGCGGTCCGCCGGCGCTCTCGTAGAGGTCGCCATGGGCCGCGGCGAAGGCCTGCTGCTCGGCGGTCGGGGCGGTGCCGAAACCGTCGACGTAGTGGTGGCCGTTGCGCTCGCAGTGCACCAGGCCCAGCAGCGATGCCAGCGCCAGGTCCTGCTGCACGGCCAGGCCGGCCTGGCAGGTCAGGTCTTCGGCCGACATGAAGCAGCGGTCGCTGGGGTCGCGGGCCGTCAGGTTCCACTGATCGCAACGGGCGCGGTTGAGCACCGCCTTGTAGAGGCCCTTGCAGCCCTTGCTCGAGACGCCGCGCCAGCCATGCGCGCGGCCGACCGGAAAAGCGTCGAGCGTGCCGTCGGCCTCGTCGAGCAGCAGCGGGGCCGGGGCGCCCAGCCCCGCCAGCGCGCCTGTCATGCTGGCTTCGCGCGGCAGCGGCTGTTCGATGTAGAGCAGCGCTTCGGGCCGCGCGGCCAGCCGGGGCAGCGTGCGCAGCCCGGCGCACAGCGCCTGCAGCGCCGCCATGTCGGCGTACTGCTCGTTGCCGTCGAGGCTGAAGCGATGGCCGGGCGCGGCGGCGTCGAGTGCCGCCAGCACCGCATCGAGCCGCGCAAGGTCGGCGGCGGGGTCGCCGCCCAGCTTGATCTTGAAATAGCGATGGCCGTAGCGGCGCACCACCGCGGGAAGGCTGACCGGCAGCCCGGCCGCATCCACGGTGTCACCTTCGAGCGCATCGAGCATGCCGATCGTGTGGCGGGCCTCGAGATGGGCGGCAGGCGCCAGGCGCGCCAGCCATCCGTTCCAGTTCCAGCCGCGCAGGTCGTCGGCCAGCGGCGTGTCGCCGATGCCGACCAGGTTGCGCTGGAAAGCGACATGCATCGGCACCTTCATCGCGCGGCACAGCGCGTCGAGGACCGCGCGATCGAGCACCGCCTGGCCGAAGCCGGTGGCCAGCGCCGTGAGCCCCGCGGCTTCGCCCTGCATCGTCAGCGCCTCGTAGTGCCGGGCGAACAGGCCGAAGGCCGGCGCCGGCGCGCCGCGGGTGTAGGCCGCGGCAGCGGCTTCCAGCGCCAGTTGAAGGTGGCGGACATTGTCGGCCTGGGTCAGCCCTGGCCGCTTGTCGAACCAGCGCGGCACCATCAGCTCGGCGGCCCAGCCCTGGGCCGTGCCTTGCGCGCCGCAATCCACGGTGGCGCGCACGAACACCTGCGGGCAGCGGGTGAGCGTGACGGCGCCGAACTTGAAGGGCAGGCGCAAGGTCATCGCGCGCACGCCGAAATCGACGGCGAGAATGCGCACGGCCGGCGCGCTGGGCGAGGCGGAAGCGGTCACGGCAGGTGTCAGTGGGCGTCGAGCTGGCCCTGCGCGAAGAAATGCGCGCGCAGGGTCCGGGCATAGGCAGCGAAGCGTTCGGTGCCCATGACGTCGAGCGGCCGGGGCCGCGGCAGGTCGATGTCGTAGATGGCGGCGATCGACCCCGGGCGTTCGCTCATGACGATCACCCGGTCCGACAGGAAGATCGCCTCGGGGATGCTGTGCGTGATCAGCAGCACCGTCTTCTTCGAGGCCGACCAGATGCGCTGCAGCTCGAGGTTCATCTTCTCGCGCGTCATGGCGTCGAGCGCGCCGAAGGGCTCGTCCATCAGCAGCACCGAGGGATCGTGCAGCAGCGCGCGGCAGATCGAGGCCCGCTGCTGCATGCCGCCCGAGAGTTGCCACGGGTATTTGTTCTCGAAGCCGGCGAGGCCCGCCATCTGCATCAGCGCCCGGGCCCGCTCGCGCGCCGCGGCCTTGGGCAGGCGGCGGATCTCGGCCTGCAGCAGGATGTTGTCCTCGATGCTGCGCCAGGCCAGCAGCACCGCGCTCTGGAACACGATGCCGACGTCCTTCTGCGGCCCGGTGATGGGCTTGCCGGCCAGGGTCAGCGTGCCGGCGCTGATCGGCAGCAGCCCGGCCACCATCTTCAGCAGCGTGCTCTTGCCGCAGCCCGAGGGCCCGACCACCGAGACGAACTCGCCCTCGCGGATCGAGAAGTCGAGCGGCTTGAGCGACTCGACCGGGCCGTCCTTGCTCTGGTAGGTCTTGGCGACGCCGCGCGCTTCGATGAGTGTGTCCAGGGCCATGGGAAGCAGGTCAGTTGGTCGGCAGGAAGTCGAGCGTGACGTAGTCTTCGGGCTTGCCGCGGGTGGCCGCGTCCATGCCGCCGTACTGCACCAGCAGGTCGAGCGAGTCGTTGACGTTCTTCATCGCCACCCGGAACGGCCGCTGGTTGGCGGTGTCCTTGGTGTGATAGAGAGCCGCGCTCTGCTTCATGCCGACGATCAGGGTGTCGCGCACGCCGGCCTTGGGGTTGGCCTTGAGCATCGCGTCGACGGCCGCGGCCGGGTCTTTCTCGGCCGCCTCGGCCGCCCGCGTGGAGGCCCGCATGAAGCGCTTCACGAGGTCGGGGTTCTCGGTCAGCAGGTTCTTGTTGGCGATGATCCCGGAGCTGATCTGGTTGACGCCCGAATCGGCGAAGCGGATCGGCGTCACCGGCTTGCCGGTGGCGTCCTGCAGCTTGATCGCCTGGTCCATCACGTAGCCCAGCAGCAGGTCGGCCTGGCCGGTGGTCACGGCATTGAGCTTGGTCTGGGCGTCGCCCGAGACGATCTTGACCTGGTCGGGCTGGATGTTGTTGACCTTGAGGAACAGCGGCCACATCTGCGACATCGAGTCGCCCGGCGTGACCGCCACGGTCTTGCCGACGATGTCCTTCGGCGCCTTGATGCCCTTCTCGCTGAAGCCCATCACCGACATCGGGCTGACCTGGAACAGCACGCCGGTCGACTTCAGCGGCGCACCCTTGGCGGCGGCCTTGATCATGGTCGTGACGTCGATGTAGCCGAAGGTCGCCGAGCGGGCGGCCACCGCCTGGGCGGTGACGGCCGAGCCGCGGCCCTCCTGGATTTCCAGGTCGATGCCTTCGTCGGCGTAGTAGCCGCGCTCCTTGCCGAGGAAGAAGGGCGCATGCTCGCTGTAGAGGTACCAGTTGAGCATCAGCGTGACCTTGTCCTGCGGCTTGTTCTGCGCCTGCGCGGGCGTCACGGCGAGCACCAGGGCGGCTGCGGCGCCGGCGATCAGCGAAGTCATCATCTTCATGCTTGTCTCCTTTGGGATGTTGTTGCGACGGAACTCACTGGACGTGGCGCTGCGAGGCGTGCCACGGAATCATCAGCCGCTCGACCCCGTCGACGGCGACGAACAGGATCACGCCGATGCTCGACAGCACCACCAGCGCGGCGAACATCAGCGGCAGGTCGAAGTTGCCGTTGGCCACCTGCAGCACGTAGCCGATGCCCGAGTTGGAGCCGACGAACTCGCCGACCACGGCACCCACCACCGCCAGCGTGACCGAGACCTTGAGCCCGCTGAAGATCGCGGGCAGGGCCTGCGGCAAGCTGATCTTGAAGAAGGTCTGCAGCCGGCTCGCGCCCATCGAGCGGGCCAGGTCCAGCATGTCGGGCTCGACCGACTTGAAACCCATCACGGTCGACACCACCACCGGGAAGAAGCCCAGCAGGAAGGCCGAGATCACCTTCGGGAAGATGCCGAAGCCGAACCACACCACGAACAGCGGTGCGATCGCCACCTTCGGAATGCTCTGCGAGAACACCAGCAGCGGATAGACATACGACTCCACCAGGCGCGAATAGGCGATCACCATCGCGATCGGGATGCCGATGACGATCGTGAGCGCGAAGCCACCCAGGGTGGCGAGCGTGGTCTTCCAACTCTCGGCCAGCAGGCGCGGCCATTCGGCGCCGAGCATCTTGACCACCTCCAGCGGCGGCGGGACCAGGTAGGCCGGGATGCCGAAGACGCGGATCGCGAGATCCCACAGCACCAGCAGCATCAGGATGAGCAGGAAGGGCCGGAGCGCGGGCGCGAGCAGGAGATTGCGGAGCATCGACGAAGGAGGTGGGTTGACCTGGAATCGAACGGCGGCGCCGCGCAACTCAATTCACCAAAAAGTGAATTAGCAATTCTAGGAACGCCGTCGTCGGCCCGTCAACCGGCGAGCCACTAGGAGATACCCGTATCAGCGCAGCACGTAGCCGAGCACCAGGTCGGTCATGTGCGACAGGCGCTGCGCCATCGCCTTCGGCGCCCGCAGGTCGCGTCCGAACACCGCCGACAGGGTGTCGTTGTTCGACAGGTAGAAGTAGCACAGCGACGCGATCGAGATGTAGAGCTGCACCGGGTCGACGCCGGCCCGGAACAGGTTGTCGCGCCGGCCGCGCTCGAGCACGCCGTCGAGCAGGGCGACCAGCGGGGAGTTCATTTCCTGGATCCGTTCGGAACGCTTGAGATGCGCGGCCCGGTGCAGGTTCTCGCTGTTGAGCAGCGTAATGAACTCGGGATGCTCGAGGTAGTAGTGCCAGGTGAACGAGACCAGCCGCCGGATCGCCTCGACCGGCTCGACCTCGTCGAGGTGCAGCCGCTGCTCGGCCTGGCGGATGTCGGCGTAGGTGCCCTCGAGCACCGCCAGGAAGAGGTCGTCCTTGCTGCCGAAGTAGTAGTAGATCAGGCGCTTGTTGAGGCCGGCGCGCTCGGCGATGCTGTCCATGCGGGCGCCGGCCAGTCCGCGCTGCGAGAACTCGTCGCGGGCGGCCTCGAGGATCGCGAGCTGCGAGCGGTCGGCGTCGCGCGAGCGCGGTTCGGCGGCGGCCGAGGTGGAAGCTTTCATGGAGCGAATTTAACCAATTGGGGAATTAAGGCAAGCGGGCAGGGGCGAACGGATAATCCGGCACATCCCCGTTGCATCCAGATCAGAGAGAAAGAGGCGCCCTTCCATGAGTCAATCCCAACCTGCCGGCCACCTGATTGTCGAGTGCCTGGTCGAGCAAGGCGTCGAACTGGCCTTCGGTGTTCCCGGCGAGAGCTTCCTGGCGGTGCTCGACGGCTTCCATGCCTATGGCGATCGCATTCGCTTCATCGTCAACCGCCAGGAGGGCGGCGCGGCCTTCATGGCCGAGGCGCACGGCAAGCTGACCAACCGGCCGGGCGTGTGCTTCGTGACGCGCGGACCGGGCGCCACCAATGCCTCGATCGGCGTCCACAACGCCTTCCAGGATTCGACCCCGATGGTGCTTTTCGTCGGCGACGTCGGCAGCGACTTCCGCGATCGCGAGGCCTTCCAGGAGGTCGACTACGCGAGCTTCTTCGGCCCCAGCACCAAGGGCTTCGCCAAGCGCGTGGAGCGCATCGACGACGCCGACCGCATTCCCGAGTACGTGGCGCGGGCCTTCGCCACGGCCATGAACGGCCGCCCCGGCCCGGTGGTGCTGGTGCTGCCCGAGGACATGCTTCGCAGCATGACGGCCGCGCGGCCGCTCAGGCGGGTCGAGCCGGTGGCCGCCTGGAGCGACCCCGGCGCGTTGCGCACCCTGCGCGAGTTGCTGCTGAAGGCCGAGCGTCCGCTGGTCATCGCCGGCGGCGGCGGCTGGACGCCGCAGGCGGCGCAGGCTCTGCAGCGCTTCGCCGAGAACTGGAAGCTGCCGGTGGCGAACGCCTTCCGCTTCCAGGACACCTTCGACAACCACCACCCGCAGTACGCGGGCGATGTCGGCATCGCGATCAATCCGAAGCTGGCCGAGCGCGTGCGCCAGAGCGACCTGATCCTCGCGATCGGTCCGCGCCTGGGCGAGATGACCACCGGCGGCTACACGCTGCTCGAAGCGCCGAAGGCGAAGCAGACGCTGGTGCACATCCATGCCAGCGCGGAGGAGCTCAACCGCGTCTACCAGGCCGACCTGGCGATCAATGCCGGCATGGCCTCGGCCGCGCGCAGCCTCGAGGTGCTGAGCGCGCCGCCGGAGCTGCCCTGGGAGTCCTGGACCGCGGCTGCCCAGGCCGACTACCTCGCCAACCTCGAACCGCAGCCGCTGGCCGGCCTGCCGGCCGACGCGCCCCGCGGCGAGGTCGACATGGTGGCGGTGGTGCAGCTGCTGCAGAAGCACCTGCCGGAAGATGCCGTGATCACCAACGGCGCGGGCAACTTCGCCAGCTGGGTGCATCGCTACTTCCGCTACCACGGCCTGGCCAAGGGCCACAAGACGCAGCTGGCGCCCACCAGCGGCGCGATGGGCTATGGCGTGCCGGCGGGCATCGCGGCCAGCATCGCCACCGGCCGCATCGCCTTCACGATCGCGGGCGACGGCGACTTCCTCATGAACGGCCAGGAGCTGGCCACGGCCTCGCAGCACGGCGGCAAGAGCATCATCGTGCTGCTCAACAACGGCATGTTCGGCACCATCCGAATGCACCAGGAGCGCGAGTACCCGACCAAGGTCAGCGGCACCGCGCTGCGCAACCCCGACTTCTGCGCCCTGGCGCGGGCCTATGGCTATGCGGCCGAACGCGTGACCGCGACCGCGCAGTTCGAGGCCGCACTGCTGCGCGCGCTGGCGGCCGATACCGGGACGCTGATCGAGATCCCGCTCGATCCCGAGGTGATCACCACGCGCGGCACCCTGAGCGCCATCACCCGATCGGCCCAGGCGCAGGCCGCGGGACGCTAGGGCGAACACGCCCCAGGGGCGAAAAAAAAGCCGGCGGCTGCCGGCTTTCTTGAGGCAGGCGCGCGAGGCGCCCGCGGGCTCACTTGACGTGCTTGCCGATCAGCGAAGCCAGTTCGAACATCGACACTTGCGGCTTGCCGAAGATTTCCTTCAGCTTGGCGTCGGCGTTGATGTTGCGCTTGTTGGCCTTGTCCTGAAGGTTGTTCTTCTTGATGTAGTCCCACAGCTTGCTCACCACGGCGGTGCGCGGCAGAGGCGTCGAGCCGACCACGGCGGCGAGGGCCGCGCTGGGGGTCAGTGCCTTCATGAACGCAGCGTTCGGGGTGCGCTTCTTGGCGGGAGCCGCCTTCTTCGCAGGAGCAGCCTTCTTTGCAGGAGCAGCCTTCTTGGCGGGTGCTGCCTTCTTTGCAGGAGCAGCCTTCTTCGCCGGTGCAGCCGCCTTCTTGGCCGGAGCGGCCTTCTTTGCGGGAGCTTTCTTGGCCGGAGCCTTCTTTGCAGTTGCCATGGTTGAATTCCTTTTTTGGTTGGACACTTTCACCAATGAAAAGCAGTGTCTCCATCGGCATTGCGGATGCTAAAGGAGAAGAAACGCGTTTCCAAGGGAAAAAGCGACTTTTTCATTGGGAGCTGTTGTTTTTTCAGAGGGGGAGAAGCGGTGCCGTTCTCCTCGGAGCGGCCTCAGTTGCGGCGCGAGGGCCATGTCGCGAGCACGACGCCGAGCAGCGCGAGCGCGAAGGCGACCCCTTGCATGGTGCTCAGGCGCTCGCCGAGGACCAGCACGCCGACCACCGCGGCGCTCACCGGCAGCATCACCGTGAACACGCCGGCCTGCGAGGCCGGCACGCTCTTCAGGCCGGTCATCCAGAGCCATACGGTCCAGATGCTCGCCGCCAGCGCATAGACGAACAGCAGGCTCCAGAGGCCGATCGACACAGCGCCGAAGTCGAAGCGCAGCGCGAACCAGATGCCGAAGGGCGTCGACAGCACGAAGCCCCAGAGGTTGATCAGCGAGGAGATGCGCTTGGGTCCGAGCCGTCCGGTGAGCGACTTGCCGATCACCGCATAGGCGGCTTCGCAGACCACCGCGCAGAACACCAGCAGGTTGCCCAGCCAGGGCATCGAGGCCCCGGCCGCGGGCCCGGCATGCGCGCCGGCCGGCGCCGGGGCCAGCGCGAGCAGCCCGATGCCCAGCGCGGCGCAGGCGATCGCCAGCGCGACCCGCGTCGTGATGCCCTCGCGCAGGAAGACCCGGCTGCCGATCGCCACCACCGCCGGGATCGACGCCATGATCACGCCGGCCGACACCGCACTCGTCAGGCTGACGCCGAACAGCATGCAGATCGAGAACAGGAAGTTGCCGAGAAAGGATTCGAGGAAGACCAGCCCGCGGGTGCGGCGGGTCATCGGTGCCTCTCCAGGTGGCCGCCGAAGCCAGTGCGGCATTGCCAGCGCCGCGATGCCGAAGCGCAGCCAGGCCAGCAGCAGCACCGGAAAGGCGGCGACCAACGGTTTGGAAAGGGCGACGTAGCTGCCGACCAGCGACATGCTCAGGGCGAGGCAGCCATAGGCCACCAGGCGGCCGGGTGCGTGGGATGCGGTGTTCAATCGAGGCGTCGTTCCGAGGATGATTCGATGATGCCTGATTCCCCCCCGATACCGCGCCATGTCTTCGTCTACGGCACCCTGCGCGCCGGCGGCAGCAACGACATCGCCCGTTTCTCGCCCGCCCCGCTGCGCATCGGCGAAGGCGTGATCGCCGGCACGCTCTACGACCTGGGCGCCTATCCGGGCGCGGTGCTGGGCGGCGAGGGCTGGGTGCAGGGCGAGATCTACCGCATCGCGCCGGCACTCGAGGCGCAGCTGGATGCGCTCGAAGAGGTCAGGCCCGACGACAGCGGCGAGTACATCAAGCGCGAAGTGCAGGTGCGCGTGGCCGGGGCGGCGCTTTGCTGCCTGGTCTACGAGATCCATCCCGATCGCATCGCGGGACGGGCGCCGATCGCCAGCGGCGACTGGTTCCGGCGCGACTGAATGCACCTCTTGCGCGCAAGGTTTTCACGCGCGAAAAGTTCACTTCACATTGTGAAAACGCGAGGTGCTGCGCTGCAATATTTTTTCTCAATACGAGAAAATTAATTTTGCATTGAGAAAAACATCTGTAAGTTGTTGATTTTGCTCATGCAAAAATATGTCTTCTATAAGACATAAGAGTCCGGCTCTGACTTACAGTAAAGCCCAAGACGCGACAGCGCCCACCTCTCAATCAACCCCTCGGAGTGACCATGCCCCAGACCCTCACAGAACAACTGAGCCGCGAACAGCAGATTGCCGCCCTCGAAAAGGATTGGGCCACCAACCCGCGCTGGAAGGGCGTCAAGCGCGGCTACAGCGCCGCCGACGTGGTGCGCCTGCGCGGCTCGCTGCCGATCGAGCACACGCTGGCACGCCGCGGTGCCGAGAAGCTGTGGGAGAAGATCAACGGCGACGCCAAGAAGGGCTACGTGAATGCCTTCGGCGCCATCAGCGCCGGCCAGGCGATGCAGCAGGCCAAGGCCGGCCTCGAAGCCGTGTACCTGTCGGGCTGGCAGGTCGCCGCCGACGGCAACACCTCCGAAACCATGTACCCGGACCAGTCGCTCTACGCCTACGACTCGGTGCCGACCATGGTCCGTCGCATCAACAACACCTTCAAGCGCGCCGACGAAATCCAGTGGGGCCGCGGCGTGAACCCGGGCGACAAGGAGTTTATCGACTACTTCCTGCCGATCGTGGCCGATGCCGAAGCCGGCTTCGGCGGCGTGCTCAACGCCTTCGAACTGATGAAGAACATGATCGCCGCGGGCGCTGCCGGCGTGCACTTCGAGGACCAACTGGCCGCCGTGAAGAAGTGCGGTCACATGGGCGGCAAGGTGCTGGTGCCGACGCACGAAGCCTGCGAGAAGCTGATCTCGGCGCGCTTCGCAGCCGACGTGATGGGCGTGTCGACCATCGTGCTGGCCCGCACCGATGCCGAAGCCGCCAACCTGATCACCTCCGACCACGACGCGAACGACAAGCCCTTCCTGACCGGCGAGCGCACGCAGGAAGGCTTCTACCGCGTCAAGAACGGCCTCGAGCAGTCCATCAGCCGCGGCGTCGCCTACGCGCCCTATGCCGACCTGGTGTGGTGCGAAACCGGCGTGCCGGACATCGGCTTCGCCCGCGAATTCGCGCAAGCGGTGCACGCCGCCTGCCCGGGCAAGCTGCTCTCGTACAACTGCTCGCCGTCCTTCAACTGGAAGAAGAACCTCGACGACAAGCAGATCGCCTCGTTCCAGGAAGACCTCTCTGCACTGGGCTACAAGTTCCAGTTCATCACGCTCGCGGGCATCCACATCAACTGGTACAACACTTTCCAGTTCGCCCACGCCTATGCCAACGGCGAAGGCATGAAGCACTACGTGAACATGGTCCAAGAACCCGAATTCGCGGCGCGCGACAAGGGCTACACCTTCGTGTCGCACCAGCAGGAAGTCGGCGCCGGCTACTTCGACGACGTCACCACCGTGATCCAGGGCGGCTCGTCCAGCGTCAAGGCGCTGACCGGTTCGACCGAGGAAGAGCAGTTCCACTGAGAGCTGACGGTCGCTGATT
This sequence comes from Variovorax sp. J31P207, assembly GCF_030316965.1. Taxonomy (NCBI): domain Bacteria; kingdom Pseudomonadati; phylum Pseudomonadota; class Betaproteobacteria; order Burkholderiales; family Comamonadaceae; genus Variovorax; species Variovorax sp. J31P207. The sequence continues at coordinate 239,288 of NZ_JASZYN010000006.1, read as the reverse complement.
GACAGCCCCGCGTGAGCGATCACGCGGGGCTTTTTTTGTCTTGGTGGGGGGCATCCAGGAACTCCGGGGTGCGTGCCGAGGGCACCGGGTGGCCCCCTCCGCGAATGTCCCCCGCCTTCGGCTCCTCCTTTATTTCGCTGCGGGGGCCACCCGGTGCCCTCGGCACGGGTAGCAGGAGGTGGTTCCAGCCAATGAACGACGGCCGTGATGGCGCACACCGTCGGCGTGAGCCCGCCCCGACCCAGGAATCGAACTAGTCCGCCGTGCGCAGATCGCGCACCCCGCGGCCCAGCCGCTGGCGCAGCAAGGCGCGCAAGGTGACGCCTTCGGCATAGCCCACCAGCGTCGCGATCTGCTCCAGGCTCTTGTCGCTGGTCTTCAGGAGGTGCACGGCGCGCTCGACCCGCAGGTCCTGGAAGTACGACAGCGGCGTCTTGCCGAGCACCTGCTGCATGCGGCGCGCCAGCGTGCGCTTGCTGGTGCCGGCGGCGCTCGCGGCCTCGTCGAGCGAGAAGCCCTCCGCGAGCCGGCCGCGGGCCCAGCGCTCGAAGCGCTCGACGGTCGCATCCGAGTGGCTCAGGTGATCGGTGATGACATAGGCGGACTGCGAGGGCCGCGAGTCGACGATCAGGTACTTCGCCACCAGCGCGGCGAGCTCGGGGCTGGCCTGTCGCACCAGCAGCAGCGCCATGTCGACATGGCTCAGCGCGGCGCCCGCGGTGACGAAGGCGCCGGAGCTGACCAGCATGCGAGACTCTTCGAGCCGGACCGCCGGATAGCGCTGGCGGAACAGGTTCGACAGCCACCACGTGGTGGTCGCGCCCTGGCCATCGAGCAGACCCGATTCGGCCAGCACGAAGGTGCCGATGCAGGCGGCGGCGATCCGCACGCCGCCCGCCGATTGCTCGCGCAGCGCGGCCGTGGCGTCGGCGATGTCGCGCCGCTGCAGCGCCACCTGGAGCCCGTCGGGCATCTTCTCGCCGATCGCCGGAATCACGGTCCAGTCGGGCGTGCCTGCCTGGCCGGCCGGCAGCACCGGCACGCCGAGCCCCTGCGCGGTGCGCACCTTCCGCCGCATGCCGACCAGCACGACCTCGAACGGCGGCACCGCGAGGCCGAGCATGCCGGCCAGCTCGTTGGCGGTGCCGAAGACGTCCTGCACCGTCGCCAGCCCGGTATCGAACACGCCATCGAGTGCGAGGATGTTGATTTTCATGGCAATAACGATAGCAAAGATGTCAAAAATGCCAATAGGGCGAATCCGTGGCGGGGCCTAGAGTGAACGCCGGTCGACGCAATCTCGCGCAACCGCATTCACCGGAGACTTTCATGATCAAGTACGCACTGTTCGCCCGCCTCGAAGCCAAGCCGGGCAAGGAAGCCGAGGTCCAGCAGTTCCTCGAAGCCGGCCTGGCCATGGCGCGCGACGAGAAGACCACGCCCATCTGGTTCGCGCTGCGCCTGTCGCCCAGCGTCTTCGGCGTCTTCGACGCCTTCGAGGACGAAGCCGGGCGCCAGGCCCACCTGAGCGGGCCGATCGCCCAGGCGCTCATGGCGAAGGCGCCGGACCTGTTCGCCAAGCCGCCGTCCATCGAGCCGATCGAGGTCCTGGGCCTCAAAAACGCCGCCGCGGCGAGCTGACGGCGCTGCGGATAGAATCTGCGGCTCCATCTCAGCACCCCACAAGAGCGAGAAAGGCACCCTGGTTATGACACCGCGAACTACACCGCACGCAACGAGCGGTCTTTTCCCCGAAGGAAAAGGCCGGTAGGCCGCGCGCGCCGGAAATCCCCGGCCCATCAACCAGAGCAAAGCGCGGTCTCGTACCGCGCTTTTTTGTTTTCTCGACGAGGTTTTCCAATGATCCAGATCACGCTTCCCGACAACTCGCAGCGCGAGTTCCCCGGCCCGGTTTCGGTGGCCGACGTTGCCAAATCGATCGGTCCCGGGCTGGCCAAGATGACGGTCGCCGGCAAGGTCGACGGCCGGCTGGTCGACGCCAGCGACATCATCGACCACTCGGCGAAGCTGCAGATCATCACGCCCAAGGACGACGAGGGCCTCGAGATCATCCGCCACTCGACGGCCCACCTGGTCGGCCACGCGGTCAAGCAGCTCTACCCGACGGCCAAGATGGTGATCGGCCCGGTGATCGACGAAGGCTTCTACTACGACATCTCGTACGAGCGTCCCTTCACGCCCGAGGACATGGAGGCGATCGAGAAGCGGATGCGAGAGCTGATCGCGCAGGACTACGACGTGGTCAAGAAGATGACGCCGCGCGACGAGGTGATCGACGTCTTCAAGTCCCGCGGCGAGGACTACAAGCTGCGCCTGGTCGAGGACATGCCCGACGAGCAGGCGATGGGCCTCTACTACCACCAGGAATATGTCGACATGTGCCGCGGCCCGCACGTGCCGAACACGCGCTTCCTGAAGGTCTTCAAGCTCACGAAGCTGGCCGGCGCCTACTGGCGCGGCGACGCCAAGAACGAGCAGCTGCAGCGCATCTACGGCACGGCCTGGGCCGACAAGAAGCAGCTCGACGACTACATCAAGCGGATCGAGGAGGCCGAGAAGCGCGACCACCGCCGGCTCGGCAAGGAACTCGACCTGTTCCATATCGACGAGGCCGCGCCGGGCCTGGTGTTCTGGCACCCGAAGGGCTGGTCGATCTGGCAGCAGGTCGAGCAGTACATGCGCAAGATCTACCGCGAGACGGGCTACCAGGAGGTCAAGGGTCCGCAGATCCTCGACAAGAGCCTGTGGGAGAAGACGGGCCACTGGCAGAACTACCGCGAGAACATGTTCACGACGGAGTCGGAGAAGCGCGACTACGCCCTGAAGCCGATGAACTGCCCGGGCCATGTGCTGATCTTCAAGTCGGACCTGCGCAGCTACCGCGACCTGCCGCTGCGCTACGGCGAGTTCGGCCAGTGCCACCGCAACGAGCCGTCAGGCGGCCTGCACGGCATCATGCGCGTGCGCGGCTTCACGCAGGACGATGGCCACGTGTTCTGCACGGAAGACCAGATCCTCGAGGAATGCGTGGCCTACACGGCGCAGCTGCTCAAGGTGTATGCCGATTTCGGCTTCACGGACATCCTCTACAAGGTCGCGACGCGGCCCGACAACCGCATCGGCTCCGACGAACTGTGGGACAAGGCCGAGAACGCGCTGATGGAGGCGCTGCGGCGCTCGGGCGTGGAGTTCGTCATCTCGCCGGGCGAGGGCGCCTTCTACGGCCCCAAGATCGAATACACACTGCGCGACGCGATCGGCCGCCACTGGCAGTGCGGCACGATGCAGGTCGACTTCAACATGGCCGAGCGCCTGGGCGCCGAGTACGTCACGGAATCCAGCGGCCGCGCCCACCCGGTGATGCTGCACCGCGCGATCGTCGGCAGCCTCGAGCGCTTCATCGGGATGCTGATCGAACACCATGCCGGCGCACTGCCTGCGTGGCTCGCTCCGGTGCAGGTCGCGGTGCTCAACATCAGCGAAAACCAGGCCGATTACGCTGGGGAAGTTGCCAAAACGCTGCAGAATCAAGGGCTTAGAGTGGCGCTCGACCTGCACAACGAGAAGATTACGTATAAAATACGGAAGCATTCGTTGCAAAAGCTGCCTTACATCCTCGTCGTAGGCGACAAGGAAAAGGAAGCAGGTGCCGTCGCAGTGCGCGCCCGGGGCAATCTTGACCTCGGTGCCATGTCGGTGGAAGCGTTCTCCCAAAAGATCGCCCACGACATCCAACACAAGCTTTGAATTTGAACGAGTTCAAGGGCTGATTCTGTGATCAGGTGGCTTGTGGGCGCGGACTTTGAAGGCAATCGCTACATTTTTTGTAGCATATTGTTTGAAGGATTCTGACCATCGCTACTGCATTCCGCGACCGCCGCCACCGCGAGGAACGCCAACACCGCCTGAACCGGGAAATCATGGCCCCGGAAGTCCGCCTGATCGGGCCCGAGAACGAGCCATTGGGTGTAGTGAGTCTTGCCGAGGCCTTGCGCCTGGCTGGTGAACAAGACGTCGACCTGGTCGAAGTCGTCGCGGCGGCCAATCCGCCCGTCTGCCGCCTGATCGAGTACGGCAAGTTCAAGTACCACGAGCAGAAGAAGGCGGCCGAGGCGAAGTCGAAGCAGAAGGTCATCGAGGTCAAGGAAATCAAGTTCCGGCCCGGTACTGACGATGGTGACTACAACATCAAGATGCGCAACATCCGGCGCTTTCTTGAGGATGGTGACAAGTGCAAGATCACGCTGCGGTTCCGCGGTCGTGAAATCACCCACCAGGAACTCGGCCTGGCGCTGTTGCAGCGCATTCGGGACGAACTCGCCGACCTGATCGTCGTCGAGCAGTTTCCGAAGCTCGAGGGCCGGCAGATGATCATGATGATCGCGCCGGGCCGCAAGAAGGCGGGTGGGGCGGCCAAGCCGGCTGCCGATGCGGCGGCGGTGCCGACGGCGGCGCCCGCGGCTGCCTGAGTCCGGCGCAGGCCGGCAAGTTGTTGCAGGGATTTCGCTGTGGCCTTTGCCTTCGGGTGAAGGCGGCGGCGGGATGAAGAAGTGTCTCGGGGCCAACAAGCCCGCGGAGTTTCCGCGGCGCCTCACGAGCACAAACTAAAGGAGCATTCACATGCCCAAAATGAAGACCAAGAGCAGCGCGAAAAAGCGTTTCCGCGTTCGTCCCGGTGGCACCGTCAAGCGCGGTCAAGCCTTCAAGCGTCACATCCTGACCAAGAAGACCACCAAGAACAAGCGCCACCTGCGCGGTGCCACGGCAGTTCACGAGACCAACATGGTTTCGATGGCCGCCATGTTGCCCGGTAGCGGCATTTAATCCAGACGAACAAGGAGTACACACATGCCTCGCGTCAAACGTGGTGTAACGGCTCGCGCCCGCCACAAGAAGGTTCTCGCACTCGCCAAGGGTTTCCGCGGTCGCCGCGGCAATGTCTTCCGCATCGCCAAGCAGGCGGTGATGAAGGCGGGCCAATACGCCTACCGTGACCGCCGCACCAAGAAGCGCGTGTTCCGTCAACTGTGGATCGCGCGTATCAACGCCGCCTCCCGTGAACTGGGCCTGACCTACAGCCAGTTCGCCAACGGCATCCGCAAGGCGGGCATCGAGATCGACCGCAAGATGCTGGCCGATATCGCTGTGCACGACAAGGCCGCTTTTGCCGGCATCGTGGAGCAGGTCAAAGCCAAGCTGGCTGCTTGATCCTGCACAGCAGAGCGCCGTCCCCGGACGGCGATCTGCGCCCACGTCAAGGGCTGGCGCTTGAAAGGGCTCCAGCCCTTTTTTCATCCTGCGGCAGCCCTCGCATTTCTTTTTTGATCTCGAAGAATTTCTCCATGAACGAGCTGGACTCCCTGGTCGACACCGCCCGTGCCGCCTTCGCCGAAGCGAAAGCCCCGGCCGAACTCGAGAACGCGAAGGCGCTGTTTCTCGGCAAGGCCGGCCGCATCACCGAGCTGATGAAGGGCATGGCCGCGCTCAGCGTCGACGAGAAGAAGTCGCGCGGCGCCGCCATCAACGTCGCCAAGCAGGCCATCGAGGCCGCGCTCACCGCGCGCCGCCAGCAACTGGCCGACGACGAGCTCGCGGTGCAGCTGCGGGCCGAGGCGCTCGACGTCAGCCTGCCCGGCCGCCGCCGCGTGGGCGGCGGGCTGCATCCGGTGAGCCGCACGCTGGAGCGCATCGAGGCGATCTTCTCGAGCATGGGCTTCGACGTCGCCGACGGCCCCGAGGTCGAGAGCGACTGGCACAGCTTCACCTCGCTCAACAACCCGCCGAACCATCCGGCGCGCTCGATGCAGGACACCTTCTACGTCGACATCGACGGCGAGGACGGCGTGCCCTACAACCTGCGTCCGCACACCAGCCCGATGCAGGTGCGCTACGCGAACCAGCACGTCAAGAAGTACGCGGCGCAGTTCGCGGCCGCGGCCGCCGACACCACCGGCACGGTCAAGGCGCCCGAGATCCGCGTGATCGCGCCGGGCCGCACCTACCGCGTCGACAGCGACGCCACGCACTCGCCGATGTTCCACCAGTGCGAAGGCCTGTGGCTGGGCGAGAACGTGAGCTTCAAGGACCTGAAGGTCGTCTTCACCGATTTCTGCCGCACCTTTTTCGAGAGCGACGACCTGGTGCTGCGCTTCCGCCCGAGCTTCTTCCCCTTCACCGAGCCGAGCGCCGAGATCGACATCCAGTTTCAGAGTGGCCCGCTGGCCGGCCGCTGGCTCGAGGTCGCGGGTTCGGGGCAGGTGCATCCGAACGTGGTGCGCAACATGGGGCTGGACCCCGAGCGCTACATCGGCTTCGCCTTCGGGATGGGGCCGGACCGGCTCACGATGCTGCGCTACGGGGTCAACGACCTGCGCCTGTTCTTCGACGGCGACCTGCGCTTCCTGAGCCAATTCCAATAAACGACTAGAACGAGTACGACGAGATGCAATTCCCCGAGTCCTGGCTGCGCGAATTCTGCGACCCGCAGCTCAGCAGCGAAGCCCTGGCCGAGACGCTCACGATGGGCGGATTCGAGGTCGAGGAGCGCCGGCCGGTGGCGCCGCCGTTCAGCAAGATCGTGGTCGGCGAGATCAAGGAAGCCGTCCAGCACCCGAACGCCGATCGCCTGCGCGTGTGCCAGGTCGATGCCGGGCAGGGCGCCTTGCTCAACATCGTCTGCGGCGCGCCGAATGCGCGCGTCGGCATCAAGGTGCCGCTGGCGCTGGTCGGTGCCGAACTGCCGCCGGGCGAAGACGGCAAGCCCTTCCTGATCAAGCTCGGCAAGCTGCGCGGCGTCGAGAGCCAGGGCATGCTGTGCTCGGCGCGCGAGCTCCAGCTCAGCGACGACCATGGCGGCCTGCTCGAGCTGGCCGCCGATGCGCCGATCGGGGCCGACATCCGCGAGGTGCTGAAGCTCGACGATTCGCTGCTGACTCTCAAGCTGACGCCGAACCTGGCGCATGGTCTGAGCGTCTACGGCATCGCGCGCGAACTCGCCGCGCTGACCGGTGCACCGCTGAAGAAGCCCGCGATCGCGCCGGCGGCGGTCGGTTTCGGCGACAAGCTGGCGGTCAAGGTCGACGCGCCCGAACTGTGCGGGCGCTTCTCCGGGCGCATCGTGCGCGGCGTCGACACCCAGGTCGCGACCCCCGCCTGGATGGTCGAGCGCCTGGCGCGCTGCGGCCAGCGCAGCGTGACGCCGCTGGTCGACATCTCGAACTACGTGATGTTCGAGTACGGCCAGCCGACCCACATCTTCGATCTCGACAAGATCCATGGCGGCCTGACGGTGCGCTGGGGCCGTCCGGGCGAACAGCTCAAGCTGCTCAACGGCAACACCGTCACGGTCGATGAGAAGGTCGGCGTGATCGCCGACGAGCGCGAGGTCGAGTCGCTGGCCGGCATCATGGGCGGCGACGCCACCGCGGTCTCGGACGACACCCGCAACATCTACATCGAGGCTGCCTTCTGGTGGCCCGAGAGCATCCAGGGCCGCTCGCGCCGCTTCAATTTCTCGACCGATGCGGGGCATCGCTTCGAGCGCGGCGTCGACCCGAGCCGCACGGTCGAGATCATCGAGCGCATCACGCAGCTGGTGACCGAGATCTGCGGCGGCGTGGCCGGCGCGATGGACGACCAGACCCTGCGCCTGCCGGAAGCCCGGCCCGTGACCCTGCGCGTGGCGCGCGCGGCGCGCGTGATCGGCATGCCGCTCACGCAGGCGCAGTGCGCCGATGCGCTGCTTCGGCTCTCGCTGCCGGTGGCGGAGGGCGATGGCACGCTGGTGGTCACGCCGCCGCCGCATCGCTTCGATCTCCTGATCGAGGAAGACCTGATCGAGGAAGTGGCCCGCCTGGTCGGCTACCAGAACCTGCCGACCACGCCGCCGCTGGCCCCGATCACCGCGCGCCTGCGGCTGGAGGCCGAACGCAGCCGGTTCTCGGTGCGCCATCGGGTGGCTGCGCTGGGCTACCAGGAGACCATCAACTTCAGCTTCGTCGAAGCGCATTGGGAGCAGGACCTGGCCGGCAACGCCGACCCGATCAAGCTGCTGAACCCGATCGCCAGCCAGATGAGCGTCATGCGTTCGTCGCTGCTCGGCTCGCTGCTGCAGGTGCTGAAGTTCAACCTCGACCGCAAGGCGACGCAGGTGCGGGTGTTCGAACTCGGCCGCGTGTTCCTGCGCGACGCTTCGGTCGCCACCACCGACAGCACCGTCAAGGGCGTCCACCAGCCGATGCGGCTGGCCGGCCTGGCGTGGGGCGATGCGGCCGATGGCCGCTGGGAAGGCAAGGCCGAACGGGTCGACTTCTTCGACATCAAGGGCGATGTCGAGGCCCTGCTGGCGCCCCGCGTGCCGACCTTCGAGGCGACCGAGCACCCGGCGCTGCACCCGGGACGGGCAGCGCGCGTGCTGCTCGACGGCCGCGAGATCGGCGTCGTCGGCGAGCTGCATCCGCGCTGGCGCCAGAAGTGGGACTTCGCCCAGGCGCCGATCCTGTTCGAACTGGCGCTCGATGCGGTCACCGCACGCCCGGTGCCGGTGGCGCAGCCGGTGCCCAAGCAGCAGCCGGTGGAGCGTGATCTGGCGCTGGTGGTGGCCGAGGCGGTCACGCACGACGCGCTGATGGGCGCGATCCGGGCCGCTTCGGACGCCAGCCTGCTGCGCGATCTGGCGCTGTTCGACATCTACCGCCCGACCGTCGGCCGCGATGGCGCGGTGGTGGGCGGCGGCCTGGCGGCGGGCGAGAAGAGCATGGCCGTGCGGCTCAGCTTCAACAGCGACAGTGCGCTGACCGACGAACAGGTCGAAGCGGCGGTGCGCAAGATCATCGATCAACTGGGCGCCCGGCTCGGCGCCCGACTGCGGGTATGAACGCCATGGATTTCACGCTCGAGGCCCTCGAAACGCCGGCGCTCACCAAGGCGCACCTGGCCGACCTGCTGTTCGAGCAGATCGGCTTGAACAAGCGCGAGTCCAAGGACATGGTGGAAGCCTTCTTCGACCTGATCGCCGGCAGCCTGATCGAAGGCACCGACGTCAAGATCTCGGGCTTCGGCAATTTCCAGATCCGCGTCAAGGCGCCGCGGCCGGGGCGCAATCCGCGCACCGGCGAGGCCATTCCGATCGGCGAGCGGCGCGTCGCGACCTTCCACGCGAGCGCCAAGCTGAAGGAACAAATCCACGGAAGCATCGACGCCGTGGCGCCTCAAGAGGTGGAATGGAGCGTCGGCGCCGAATAACATTGGTGATCCGTGCGCCGGTGGAGTAACCTATGAGGTTTCGCTCGCACTGTCTTGATTTCAATGGAGAAAACACTCCCGCCGATCCCCGTCAAACGCTACTTCACGATCGGTGAGGTGGGCGAGTTGTGCGGTGTCAAACCGCATGTGCTGCGCTACTGGGAGCAGGAGTTCACGCAGCTCCGCCCGATGAAGCGGCGCGGCAACCGGCGCTACTACCAGCACCACGAGGTGCTCATGATCCGCCGCATCCGCGACCTGCTCTACGACCAGGGCTTCACGATCAGCGGGGCGCGCAACAAGCTGCAGGAACTGGTCCAGACCGAGCGTGACCGGCGCCGCGCCGGCGAGATTCCGCTCGAGGGCATGGAGGCGATCGAGATCGACCAGGAGGAGTTCGACGCCGCGGTGCAAGATGGCATCGAGCCGCCGCCCGAGGGCGTCGAAGCACCGGGTCGCACCATCGATCTGTCGCAATTGCTCTACTTGCGGCGCGAACTGACTGAAATTCGTGAGCTGCTCGGCGCGAGTCACTGATTTCAGGCGGCTATAATCGAGAGCTTCGGTGTGTGGCGCAGCCTGGTAGCGCACTTGCATGGGGTGCAAGGGGTCGAAGGTTCGAATCCTTTCACACCGACCAAAATCGTTAGATAGATCAACGGGTTACGCTCACAAGGCGTGACCCGTTTTTCTTTGTCCGTGACAAATTCGGGGGGGCCGTGACAAACCCGGCCCGAATCAGCCCTTCCCACGCCCCCCAATTGCAGACGGCAAAGGGGTGGAAGAGGGCACCTTGCGGCGGTACACCCGCTTCGTCACCTTCACGTCTTCGTGGTGCAGCAGCTCCTGCGCGGCCACGTCGGACGCCGAATCGGAGCCGGCCTTCGCGCGCATGTCGTGGAAGGTGATCTCGCGGGACTCCAGCTTCAGCTTCGTGCGCACCACCCGCCACAGGCTCTTGAACGACTCCTTCGCGTAAGGCTTGCCGTTCTTCGTGATGAACAGGTAGTCGCTCGGCAGGCTGGCGGCGCCGCCGCGGCGCTTCTTGCGCAGCTCGAGCGCGCGGCCGAGAGCCCGCCAGAGGTCGGGCGTCATCGTGTAGCTCTTGGCGGTGTGGCCCTTCTCGTTGCGCTTCTTCGTGACGCGCAGCTCGATCTGGTCCTGGTCGAAGTCGCCGATCCGGATGTCGAAGATCATCCCTTCCCGGGCGCCGGTCTGGGTCGAGATCTCCAGCATGCACTGGAGGACCGGGCTGGCCGCGGCGTAGATGTCGGCGTAGCGCTTGTCGCTCACGTACATCGTGCGCGGCCCTTCGGGCAGGTACTCGATGGCCTCGCAGGGGTTGAACGTGGTCAGGCCCCAGCGCACGCGCGCCAGGCGGAACATGCGCGACAGCAGCTGGATGTCCTTGTTGGCAGAAGCGGCCCGGCCCTTGTTGTCGTGCAGGTGCTGGGTGATCGTGACCGCGCTGAGGAACCCGGGCAGCAGGCCCTGGGCCTCGCGATCGTCCAGCGGAGCAACGACGGAAGCACCGCCCAGAACCAGATCACGATCAGCACGCACAAGGCTCGCGCCGACAAGGTGAATAGCATCGCCGCCCGGATCTGGGATCAGGCCGCAGGGTATGTGGAGACGCCGATCTACCCTTTCACGGCGGCGGCCTACGTGGCTGCCGACGGGGGGGTGGTTATGGCGCAAGAGGTGACGATGCCTGCAGTGTTCTATGCCTATCAGGGGTACCACATTGCTGGAACAGCACGAACAACGCCCGGTCCGAGGAGCTGGCGGCCAAGGCCACCTTCAAGGACCCCTGGAAGCGCGGGCAGCGCTGCATCATCCCGGCGGCCAGCTTCGACGAGCCGAACTGGGAGAGCGGGAAAAACCAGTGGTGGCAGTTCCGGCGCGCCGACGGCGATCCGTGGGGCCTGGCCGGCCTGTGGAGCACCTGGACCGACAAGGCCACGGGCGAGGTGCACGAGAGCTACACGATGCTCACGCTGAACGCCGACCACCACCCACTGATGAACCGGATGCACAAGCCAGATCCGAAGCTGCCGCCCGACCAGCAGGATAAGCGCTCGGTGATCGCGATCGAACGGGGCGACGTCGACCAGTGGCTTGCGGGCACCATGGACGAGGCAAGGCAATTGATGCGCCTGACGCCGGTCGAGGTGTTCGACGCCGGGCCTATCATGGCGCCGGGCTGATGCAATCTGGCGGCCGCAAGCCGTGACGAACGGCATCAGCTGGCCGCTCGACCCGGCCCAGCAAGCGACAGCTGTGTAGAAGTTGCTGTCCTTCCCTCACGCGGGCCGAGCTCACGCTGTGAGGCCGGGTCCGGTCCCGGGGGCGAAAGCCTCGACATCCGTTCCGCGTCAGAATCCCGATCGCCTCGTCCCGGCGGCCACCGAGAAAACTGGCTGGGCGCGCTTGCACGCGCTATCACTTTGCGAAACAATTTCCGCCTCACTTGCACGCTCATCACAAGCGGGGACGGGGCCAGCGCCTGACAATCCGTGCTGGCGCAGCGCAATGCAGTGCGGGCAGTCACATGCCTGAAGGGGGTCGTGATGGTGACGTCATTTCGGGCACTGGGTGCCTTCGCACTTGTCCTCGTCGTATGTTTCGCCAGCGCCGGCATCCTAGCGCCCAACACGGCGCTTTTACCGGGGCAAGCCATCAGTTCCGACAACGGCCGCTACGTCCTCGTGATGCAGGGCGACGGGAATCTTGTCTACTACCGGACATCGGACTGGACCCCGCGCTGGAACAGCCAGACTCAGAGTCCCGGTGCGTTCGCCCCCATGCAGGGCGATGGCAATCTTGTCGTGTATGACGCCAACGGCGTCCCGCTCTGGGCCTCGCAAACGAGCGGCAACCCGGGTGCGTATCTGGCAGCGCAGGATGACGGCAACCTAGTCATCTATGGCGGCGGCCGGGCGCTTTGGAACATCGGCTCCGACGCACAGCCCATATCGAGATGGGCTCTGGTCAATACGAATGAGTTTCGCTTGGGCAGCGATCCCGCAATTGCTCTCACACGCTCCCAAGGCATCGCCTTCAACATGCAGAGCAATTCGATCGCATTTTCGGGGCGAACCGGCCTGAACACGACAGATTTGAATTTCAATAGTATCAAGTCCAATACGGTCGCTATAACCAGTGCCATCCACAGCACATACCGTTCCGATCACATTGGGTGCATCGATGTCTATCAAGGGCAGATATTTGTACCTCTTGAGGACGAGGTGACCGGATACCAGCACCCGGCTATCGCAACCTATGATGCGAACAATCTTTCGTTTACCGGTCAGATCGCGGCTCTGCCTCTTGATGTCGACCAGAGTGACGGGGTGCCGTGGGTGGCAGTTGATTCGGGGCGTCAGATGGTGTACGCGATGAAATATCAAAATGCCACCAAGCTGAACATGTTCACGCTCAGTTCCGTGTGGAATGGGGTTCCTGTGCGCACGCAACTGAACCTGTCTCAGCCGTTATCCTTGGTCCAGTGCGGCAAGGTAAGTGGCAATTACCTGTTCACGTTCGGGAACGACCCCCAGATGACCGTCAATATGATTGACTTGAAGACCGGAACAGTCACTCCGGTTTTACACTTGGCTGATTATGTCGGACAAGCGTCAACGAGTCATCGTTTTTGGGAAGCGGAAGGACTTGCATTTTTTACGGACGGGAACGGCGCTAGCCTGCACCTCACAGCGATTTCCAGTGAGTCGGTTCTAGGTTTTTCAACGCGTGCCCGTTTAACGGTCTTTAACTTCAAGCAGCAATAGGGGTCGTGAGTCTGAGGGTGCTGACGGCCCGATGCTATCCAGAAGTCCGTGGTGCCCTGGATCTTATTGAACGACTTCTGCGCCGCGAATGTGCCGATGACAGCTTCCCCGTCAGGAGCCGTCATTTGGAGCCGGACCCTGAACTTGAGAACCAGTCTGCTGCTGTCACTGCGAGCCGAAGGACAGCAACGGGCCCGATTCGGTGCATCTGTCGAAGCAGGCCGCCGCGAAAGAAGTCAGTGTATCGGCACGATGCTCGACGCTGGTTAGGCAGCCAGCTTTCCCCGTGACAAACGCGCCACCGTCAGAGGGAGCCGGATGTGGAAATGCTGAGATTTCCGCCCGTCGGTTTGTCACGGGTGTTACCGCAAAGCCGTTCCATGACAACGCCTTGCGACGGAATTGCCCCCCTCATGGGGTGCAAGGGGTCGAAGGTTCGAATCCTTTCACACCGACCAAACTTGACAGGGGTTAGCAGCGTAGTAGTTGCTAACCCCTTCGTCGTTTCAGAGGCCGGGTGTCATCGAACACGTCGGCGCGGGCCTGCTCCCTGGACCTGTACACCTTCCTGGCCGTGCGCTCGGCCTCCTTGGTCGGACATTGGCTGAACCGGACAGGCCATCCGGCTTCTTGAGACGAGGGCAGGAACTGCCTACCATGCCCGCAACTCGCCACCGACCGTGCTGCGCGCTCGTCGGCCCGGAAAAAGACGGACACGGCGCGGGGGACTGAGTAATATGGAAGTTGTAAATTTGTCTTGCAGCTAGGAACCATGATGCTCGACGCCAGCGGAGTTACGTCTTTGCGGCTCGCAAGGCTCTTGTTCGGGTTCCTGCTGCTGTGCGCCGCGAGCCTGTTCGCGTCGTCATTTGCTTGTGCGCAAGCCACCGGCGCCTCGCCGGCCTCGGCGCGATCCGGCAGCATCGTCGGCATCGTCGAAGGCGAGGTCGCGCTGATCCGCCAGACCACGCGCTACGCCCTCGCCGAGGGCGTGCTGTTGAATGATCAGGACATCATCGAGACGGCGCCCGGCGCCTTTGCCCAGATCGAACTTCCCGGGGGCGTCCTCGTCGGCATCGGTGAATCCACGCGGCTGATGCTGGCGCCTCGCGTTGGCAAGGGGCTGACGGCGCCGCCGCTGTATCTGCTCGAGGGCTGGCTCAAGACCACCGCCCCGGGCGCCTTCGGCTACGTCGGCCCCGGCGTCGAGGTGGCGACGCAGGCCGCCGCTGCCGTCATCCACACCAAGGGGGCGCAGTACGAGTTGTTCGTCGAATCCGGCTCCGCCAGGCTGACGCTGCGCGATGGCTCGCAGACGGTCATGCAACTGGCCGGCGGCGACTTCGCACAGCGGCGCGAAGGCACCACGCCGACGGTCGGGCAGCGTGCCGCGCCCGAGTTCGTGAGCAAGGTGCCGAGCCAGTTCCGCGACTCGCTGCCCGCGCGTGGCGAGCAGCGCGCCAAGCGCAACGTCGCACCCAAGGCGCGCGGCGAAATCACCTACGCCGATGTGGCCGCCTGGCTGCGCACCGAACCGGCGCTGCGGCTGCCGCTGCTGCCGCTGTGGCAGTCGCGTGCGGCCGACCTGGACTTCCGTGCGGGAGCCAAGGCCGATCTGGCGCAACACCCCGAGTGGGAGCGCTATGCCGACCCCGAGGGGTATGCGCGCCGCCTGGCCGAAGAGGCCGAGCGTCGCCGGGCGCGGGAGGCCGCGGCCGCAGCGGCACGGGCCCGGGCGGCTGCCGCCGCCGCTGCCGCAGCCCCCGCACCTGCACCTGGATCCATCCCCGCAGCCTCGGGCACCAGCACCGGGCGCGGCACGTCTCAGTGAACCGTTCCCTGTCGTGGCGCAACCCAGCGACTACCACGACCAGGATTGGAGAATTTCATGAGCCTTCTACTCAAGTTCAATCTGATCTTCCTGGTTGTGTTCGTCGCAGGTGTGGCCGGCACGGGCAAGATTTCCTACGACCTGCTGCAAGCCAACGCCAAGCAGGAAGTGCTCAACCATGCTCGCCTGACCATGGAAAAGGCGATGGCGGTACGCGCCTACACCAATGACCAGATCCGTCCTTTGCTCGAAACGCAGATGAAGTACACCTTCCTGCCCCAGACCGTGCCGGCCTATTCCGCCACGGAAGTGCTGGCGACACTGGCCAAGAGCTTCCCGGACTACACCTACAAGGAAGCGACCCTGAATCCGACCAACCCGCGCGATCGGGCCGTCGATTGGGAAGCCGACATCGTGAATCGCTTTCGCACCCAGGCCGATCAGAAGGAGTTCATTGGCGAGCGCGAGTCGGGTACCGGGCGGGCGCTCTACATCGCACGCCCGATCCGTATCACGAACGCCGCCTGCCTGACCTGCCACAGCACGGTCGAGGCGGCGCCGCGCACGGTGATCGAGAAGTACGGGCCGGCCAACGGCTTCGGCTGGCATTTGAACGAGGTGATCGGCGCGCAGGTCGTTTCGGTGCCGATGTCGGTGCCGCTGGCGCGCGCCGAACAGACTTTCAAGATCTTCATGGGTTCGCTTGTCGGCATCTTCCTGGCCATCGGCATCGTGTTGAACGTGATGCTCTACCTGCTCGTGATCCGGCCGGTGACGGCGCTGTCGAAGGTGGCCAACCGCGTCAGCCTGGGCGAACCCGATGTGCCGGAGTTCGCGACGGATGGCCGTGACGAGATCGGGACCCTGGCGAAATCGTTCACCCGCATGCGCCGCAGCCTCGATCAGGCCATCAAGATGATCGATACCTGAGGCCCGTACCCGCATGTCGCCGCCCACCCACGTCGGTCCGTACCCGCTCCGCGGCGTGATCGGCTCGGGCGGGATGGGCATCGTGTACCTGGCGCACGATCCGGCGATCGACCGTGCGGTGGCGATCAAGACGATTCACCGCCGCCTGCTCGAATCGGGGGGCGACGACATGAGCGTGGCGGCACGCTTTCGGGTGGAAGCCAAGGCGGCGGGGCGGCTGACCCACCGCAACATCGTCTCGATCTACCAGTTCGGCGAAGACAACGACTTCGCCTACATCGTGATGGAGTACGTCGCCGGACGCAACCTGCGCGACTATGTCCAGCCACCGCGCAAGCTCGAGGTGCCGCAGGTGCTGTGCGTGATGATGCAACTGCTCGACGGCTTGCACTATGCGCACGAGCGCGGCATCGTGCACCGGGACATCAAGCCGGCGAATCTGCTGATTGCCGATGATGGGCGCCTCAAGATCACCGATTTCGGCATTGCGCGAACCGAATCGTCGAATCTGACCCGCGCGAATTCGGTCGTCGGGTCACCCGGCTACATCGCGCCGGAGCAGTACACCAACCGCGAGATCGACCGCCGCGTCGATGTTTTCTCGGCGGGCGTGCTGCTCTATCGGATGCTGAGCGGGACGACGCCATTCGTCGGCACGGACGACGCGATCATGTACAAGATCGTCTACGAGCCTCACAAGCCGCTGAGCGAAGTGACGAACGACGCCAGCCTCAAGCCGTTCGATGCGGTGCTGGACCGCGCGCTGGCGAAGGATCCGGCGCAGCGCTATCCGAACGCGATGGCGATGCGAACGGCGCTGCAGGCGCTCGCCACCGAGACCTTGCCGGAGGTGCTGCCGGCCGACATCGTGTTGGCGCCTGTCATCGAGAGCCTCGAGCCGAGCCTGCCCGTCCCGACGCTGCGCCACGTGTCCGACATGCCCGGGCCGAGCGCGCCGATCGTGCCGACGGTGCCCGACCCGGAGCGGAACGCTCCGGCGCATCCGAAGTCGCTGCCCGTCACCGTCCCGCCTTCGATTCCCGCGCCCACCGGATGGGACACCGTCGCGCTGGCCGAGGTCGAGCGCGAACTGGCCCAGCACGTGGGCGCGGTGGCGCGCGTGATGGTGCGCCGCGCCGCGCGTGGGTTGTCCACGCTGGCGGAAGTGCGCCATGCCGTCGCCAGCGCGATCACCGACATCGAAGCGCGCGAGCGCTTCCTGGCCAGGGCCGGCGTGCCGCCAACCCAGAGTGCGGTGTCGGCTGGACGAGCCTCTGGTTCCAAGGTCACGAGAGCGGAGGTCGCGGCGCCGAACGGCATGCCCATGCGCGAAGGCGATGTCGACAAGGCGGCCGCTGCACTCCTTTCCTCGCTCGGGCCGATCGCGCGGGTGGTCGCGAAGCGCTGCGCCGCGAAATCGAACACCCGCGAGCAGTTCGTTGCCAGCGTCATGGAACAGCTCGCGCCCACCGTCGATGCCCGCCGTGTGCAGGCCGACTTGTGGCGAGCCTTGGGTTGAATCCGAACGGGCCCACCGTGATCGCGCTGCATGTCATGCGCCGCCCCGGCGCCACCGAGCCCGATGCGACGGCGCTTCCGCTTTCGCCGGAGGGCGTCATCATCGGCCGCTCTCCCGAATGCGACCTGGTGCTGGCCGACCCGCTGCGCGGTGTGTCGCGCCAACACGCGCAAGTCGTCATGGACGGCCAGGACGCGCTCGTGCGCTGCATCAGCGCCACCACTCCCTTGTGGGTGAACGACACGCAGCTCGCCCCGGGTGACCAGCTGGGCCTGTCGGTGGGCGACTGCCTGCGCATCGGCGGGTTCGAGCTCGCCGTCGAGTGCATTGCGGCGCCGGCGGCTCCGCGGGCGCGTCTGGATCGCTGGTTCGATCTGGACGGCGCGCTCGATCCGCTTGCCGCGCAATCGCCGCTGCCGGCCCTGGCGCCGGCGCCCGAAGTGGCATCGGCGCCCGAGGCGGTGTCAGCGAGCGCGGTGGTGTCCTGGAAGACGGATCCGCTGGTCGTGCGGACCGGCACGCCGATGGTGCACAACGCGCCCTCGTTGCCACCGCCTTCGCTGCCCCGGCAGGTCGCCGAGTCGGCAGATCCGCCGCGGCCCGCCACCGCAGCGGCGGCCGCATCGACCGCGCCCGAGGGCGGATCGCCGGATCTGGCCGAGCTTGCCGCGGCATTCGGTCGCGGCGCCGGACTGGGCTGCGCCCAGGTGCCGCCGTTGACGCCGGAGTTGATGGAACATCTGGGCGCACTGCTGCGGGCCACCGCCGAGGGCACGCTCGCGCTGCTGAAAAGCCGCGCGGTCGCGAAACGCCACATGCGTGCCGAGGGCACGGTGATCGCGCCGCGTCAGAACAACCCCCTGAAGTTCTCGCCGGACGCGACCGAAGCCTTGACCCGGATGCTGCAGCGTGCCCCGAGCCCCGGCTTTCTCGACCCCGTGGCGGCGCTGCGCGATGCGAATCGCGACCTGCTGGTCCACCAGGTGGCGATGGTCGCCGGCATGCGCGCGGCGGTGTTCGAGCTGTTCTCCCGCCTGGGGCCCGAGGCCGCCGAGAACGCGGAGGGACCGCCGCGCGATCTTCTTGCGCGCCTTCCCAAGCGCCGCGCCGCGGCCCTGTGGGAGCGCCATCGACTTCAGCACGCCCACCTGCTCGCGCACCTGGATGACGACTTCGAGACCATCTTCGGACGGGAATTCCTGCGCGCCTACGAAGCCCAGTCGCGCGTGAACGCCGATGCCGATGCCCCACCGCCGGAGTCGCCATGGCCCAACGCGCGTTGAACTACTCGGTCGCCGCGCTGTCGCGAACCGGGCGGCGCGAGTGCAACGAAGACGCCTTCGGCTATTGGCAGGGCGCCGACGCCCTGGTCGCTGTCCTGTGCGACGGTGCGGGTGGACACGGCGGCGGCCAGACGGCTTCGCGCGCGGCCGTGACGCATGTGCTCGAAGCCTTCGCGCTCCGACCCGAGGTCAGCCCGAACGCGCTGAAGCGCCTTGTCCAGGGGGCCAACGACGCGGTGGTCGCGCAGCAGGTCGCCGGTACGACCACGGCCGACATGCGCACCACCATCGTCGTGCTGCTGCTCGACCTGCGCAGTGGCGCGGCGATCTGGGCCCATGCCGGCGACTCGCGGCTGTACCGATGGCATGACGCCCGGTTGCTCGGGCGCACGCGTGATCAAAGCCTCGCGCAGAGCTTGCGCGATGCCGGGCTGAACGCGAGCGACGCCGCCCCGGGGCAACTGACTTCGGCGCTTGGCTCGCCCGAAGGCTTCGACGTCGAGATCCTGGAAACGCCGCAGCTGCTGGCTTCCCGCGATGCCCTGCTGCTGTGCAGCGACGGCCTCTGGTCGGCGTTCGACGATCTGGCGATGGAGCGCAGCCTGGCTGGCTGCAGCGGCATCCAGGCCTGGCTCGATCGACTCGAAGCGGGTGTGCGGCGAGCCGATCGCAGCGACCAGGACAACTATTCCGCGCTCGCGATCTGGTGCGAGCCGGGTTGAATACCGAGCAGTTCGAGCAGCAGTGCCGGCTCCGGCGGCCAGGCCGCGGGCCGCGCAACGACATCGTGTGCTGCGGCGAGCGGCCACCAGAGGCTGGCCGGCGCCTGCGGCCAGGGCTCGGCCGGTTTGAAGTCCTGCTCCGGACGGGGCGGCAGGGCGGCGATCGCGGCCTCGAGCGCCTCGGGCCCCTCTGCGACCGCGTCGAGCAGCGACGCGAGCCGTGCGGCGCCTTCGCCCGGTGAGGGCAGGGTGTTGAAGCGTTCGGCCAGCGTCAGCGGAAAGGCGCGTCCGACACGATCGTGCGACGCCGTGATGATGCCGCACCAGATCTCGCCGGGCGTCGGCAGCGCCAGATAGCGCCACGGCGCGAAGGTGCTCAAGCGTTCACGCAGCGCGGCGGCGTCCAGCGTCGTCGCGGCGAGCGCGAGGCCGCTTTGCAGCCATCCATCCCAGTCGCTGCGCCAGCGTGCGGGCAGGCCGCGGCCGACGAAGTCGCCACGCGCGGGCAACTTGCCGTACCAGGAGACGCGACGCGAGGGCGACTTCACCATGATGCCTGCGGGCATTGAAAACGTGCCAGTTCCCGGAGGGTCCAGACATCGGCGTCTTGTGTCCCGGCTGCGCTCGCCTCGACGTCGAGGGTGCGCGTATCGACGACGAAGGTCAGCCGCGCCGGCGCACCGTGCTCGCCCTTCCAGTCGCCGCGCAGCAGCACCCGGAGCCAGGCGAACGCACCTTCATGGACTTCGGCGCCGACGCCGGTCGGGCCGGGCGGCAGCACGCGCAGCAGCACTTTCTGCGTCGATGCCGGTCCGGGCCAGACCAGTTCCTTGGCGCGTGGCGGGCCGTTCTCGAAGCGCAAGAGCTGGCCATCGACATCGATGCTGAACTGCAGCAACTCGGCATCCATGCGCCGCGGCGTGATGCGCAGTTTGAGCTCGGGCAGCGGCGCACCCTGGGGAAAGAACAGGCTGCCGATGGCCGCCGCCCGCTCGAATGCGTCCGAATTGCTCGAGGTGCTCGAATTGGCGCCCGCGCTGCGCGCCTTCCACGGCCGGGTCGACGTGTCGACTCTTTCGGTCAACTGGTTGCGCCGGAATTCGTCGAACAGGCCACCGGGTCCGAACAGGCGCGCGAAGTCGGACGGCGCCATGTCCCGCGTCGCGGTGGCACTGAACGGAAAGCGCTCGCGCGTCAACGTGCTGCAGGCCTGCGCGAGTTCGACCAGCGCGACGTCGAAACCCGGCTTGGCGCGACCGCGCGCGCGGATCAAGGTCCCGAGGTCGGCATACAGCCTGCGCAGCGGCGCTGGCGCACCGGCCGCCTCGGTGCGCAAGGTCGCGTCGAGTTCGGCGCTTCGGGTCTCGTCGCGCTTGCCGGCGACCAGGGCGTGAAGGCGGTCGAGCGTTTGCGGTCCGGGACCGGCCGCGTAGTCGCCGAGGGCACCGAAGCGTGCCCGCAGCGTGCCATCGAAGGCGATCTCGGCGGCGCTTGCGCCTTGTGAGGTCGCGCTGAAGTCGTCGGCCAGGCGTGTCAGGAGGCGGCGCAGCGGCGAATCGGGCGCCGTGAGTTCAGTGGCCTGGCGCGAGGCATCCATCGCGTCACTGCCGGGTGCCAGCACAAGGGCATCGAGTTGGCGCGACCAGGTGGCGATCACGCGTTCGGCCTGGCGTTTGCCGACCTGGGTGGCGATTTCGTCACGCCAGGCGCGGTCCTTCTGCAGGCGTCGCACTTCGCCGCCGGTATCGCCGAGCACCCAGTCCGCCTCGTTCGCGAGTTCGTCGAAGGTCGTCTCGAGCGCTGGCGCCAGATTGCGCCGCCAGTCGCTGGCGCTCGAATGCGCCGGCATCGGCCCGGCGCTCGACGCCGCGAACAAGAGGGCGCTGGCCGCGCCGAGGCGCGTCGGCAGATCCTGCGGCGGCTCGGGATCGGGAACGCGTCGCAGCAGGTGTTCGTGCACGCGTTGCGCCAGCGGCAGTGCCGCGAGGGCGCTGCGCGCCGCGCCTACGCCGGCGTCGTCGGGGCGCATGGCCTCGGGCAGCCCGCTGCGTTCGAGCAGGTTCCCGGCATGGCGCGCCACCTCGCCGCGCTCGCCGGCGCTGCTCGCCTGTGCCAGCGTCTGCTCGACCCAGCCGCGCAACTCGCCGCGGTTCAGCCGAGGCGGGTTGGCGAGCATCAATGAGGTGCGCAGCGCCTCGTAGCGCGTCGCGCTGTCCCCGGCCTCGCGCAGGTCGCGCCGCAATCGCTCGATGAGCAGCGGCGCCAGGCTCCGGTCCAGCATCTCGCGATAGACCTGTTCCGACGAGCGCGCCAGCCGCGGTCCCTGGAACAGCCCGAAGCCGAAGCCCGCAGGCGGCGCACCCGGATCGATGCCGTCATTCGCGGCCAAGTCGTCGAGCACCGAATAGAGCGGCAACACCTGTTCGAGACTGGCCGATTCCAGCGGGCCGATGCGCCGGGTCAGCTGCTCGACACGCGTGCGCACGGCGTCGACATAGTCGAGGTTGCGCCGCCAGCTCTGCCACCACAGGGCGGAGGCGGCGAGCAGCGCGGCACCGGCAAAGGCGGCGCCGAACATGCCGAGGCGCCGACGCCGCTGCAGCCGCTGCAGCCGCTGGCCTGCCAGGGGCGCTTCGACGATCACCAGGCGCTTGAGCAGCGCATTCAGGAAGAACGACTTGCCACCGGCATCGGGGCGCGGCAGCGGCTTCAGCGCCAGGCCGTGGCTGCGCGCGAGTTCGCCGATCACCCGGTCGATCGGATTGCCCTCCTGCGTGCCACTCGTCAGCGCGATCGACCGCAGGCGCTGCGCCGGCGCGGCGGCAACGTCGGCGAAGGCCTCGCGCACGAATCCTTCGAGGGGCGCGAGCAGGGTCTTGAACTGTGCCGCGAAGGCGTAGATCGGCAGGCGGCGCTGCGGCATGCGCTCTTGCTGCAGCAACTCGGGCGTGCGTTGCGCCAGGCGCTGCGCGAGGTCGTCGAGGCGTGCTCCAAGATCGGCCGGGATGCCTGCGACATCGGCGTCGAACACCAGGCCCCAGAGCTGTTCGCGTTGCGCGGCGTCGAGATCGCCGAAGGTCTCGACGAAGCCGGCGAGCAGGTCGGCCTTGGTCACCAGCAGGTAGACCGGAAAGGCGAGATCGAGCTCGCGGCGCAGTTCTGCCAGGCGCGATGCGACGGCTGCCGACTGGCGCGCGAGTTCCGCGCCGCCTTGCAGCAGGTCGGGCACGCTGACGCTGACGATCACGCCGTTGATCGGCTGCACCGGCCGGTGTCGGCGCAGGAGCGCGAGGAACCGCTGCCATTCGTCGGCATCGGCCACGGCGTCGCTGTCCTGCGTCGTGTAGCGCCCGGCCGTGTCGATGAACACGGCGTCCTCGCTGAACCACCAGTCGCACTGGCGCGTTCCGCCGATACCCGCGAGCGGGTCGCGTCCGAGCTTTTCGGCGAGCGGAAAGCGCAGGCCTGAATGCCATATCGCGGTGGTCTTGCCGCCCCCGGGCGCCCCGATGATGAGGTACCAGGGCAATTGCTGCACCTGTCGCCGGCGCTGCCACCAGCGCTGCGCGCCTTGCGCCACTACACCCTGGCGCAGCATCGCGAGCGCCTCGCGGAAGCGCTGGTTCAGCTCGACGCTGGCGTCGCCGGATTCGAGGCCCTTCAGCAATTGCTCGTTGCGCCGCCGGGCCAGCCACCCGCGCAGTCCCCGCAGGCCGACCAGCAGGAGCGCCACCAGCGCCAGCAAGGCCACGCGTGCGCGCGGGCCGTCGAAGGGGTGCCAGCTGCCAAAGGCCAGCAGCGGTGCCGCGAACCACAACAAGGCGCCTGCCGCGCCGAGGTTGACGGCGCGTTGCACGAAGCGTGGCGAGGTCTTCATTCCGGGAACAGGACGATCTCGACGCGTCGAAGTGGCGCGCCGGCCGCGGCGTCGACGCGGGCCTCGACCGCCAGCCGCTCATCGCCGAGTTGTGGACGCAGGACGTCGGCGGCGCCGCGCGCCCATTCCATCGCCTGGTGCCAGGCCGAGGGCGTGCGCGCCGTCGGGGGATCGCTGCCGTCGGTGTAGCCGACGACGAGCACCTTGCCCGGCACCTTCTTCAGCGCCGAGCCCAGGCGCGTCAACGGGCCGGTGGCGTCGTCAAGCGCGTTGGCGCCGATGACGACCACGCTGCGCAGCGCTTCATCGCGCACCGACAGCCGGCCCGCATCGATGTCGTCACGCAGGCTCGAGGCCAGCCGCGGCGGCCCCTTCGCGGTGGCCACCACCGGCTGCGCAGCGACGGCGGGTGCCGGTACGAGTCGCTGCAAGGACGCCAGCACGCCGTCGACGCGCGCTGCAAGCTGAAGCTGGCTGGCGGTGTAGATGCCTACGGCAAGCACGCCGAGCAGCAGCACCGCCGGCAACGCGACACGTGACGCCCGCGGTGGGCTGGCCGCAGCGGGCGCGCAGTGCCACGGCGCCACCAGCGCCGGAACCGGAGACGCCTGTTCGAGCGCGAGGTGCACGCGCGTGCGCAGGATTTCATGGTCCCGGCTGTCGGGCGCCATGCCCGCACGCAGCCCGAGACTCAGGCAGGTATGGAAGAGTTCGAGCAGCGCGCGATGCTCGCGCGGCTTTTCGGCCAGCCGCGACAGCAGGCGCAGGAGCTTGTCGCCGCCGTCGGCCTCCCCGTGAAAGCGCTGCAGCAGTCCGGCGGCTCCCGCGCCGAACTGCTCATCGCCCCAGGCGCAGAGCACAAAGCTCGCGGCCGCGACGCTGGCCTCATCGACACCTGCGACGCGCGCATTGGCCTCGAAATGGGTCACCGCCGCTGACAGCGTCCGGCGCAATTCGGCCGGATCGACGGGCGCCGAGTCGCGCAGGCGTGACAGCAGGGCAACGAGGGGGAGTGCTTCGACGCGCAGTGCGCGCGCGGCGGCCGGCTCGTCGACGCCGGTGCCCATCACTTGGCCCACCCCAGTTGCAGCCGGCGCGCCTGCGCGTCGAGGCGCGCACGCGCCAACGATCCACCCGGCAAGGGCAGGACGGCACGCCACTGCGAGCTCTCGATTTCCCGAAACGCACCGAACACCGCGACGGCACGCGCGTCGCCGCGCAGTTCGAGGTCCAGCTCGCGCGCCTCGCCGGGGCGCAGGAACAGACTCTGGCGCGCGAGCATGTTCGATCCGAGGGTGGCTTCGTCATCGTCGTAGAGGCTGTCGAAGCTCGCCTTCTCGAACCCGCTCGCATCGCTCAGCACATAGACCCGCAGCGCCAACGAGGCCGATGCATCGCGCGCATCGGTGTTCAGGCTGCGTTGCGCCTGCACGAGCAGCTGCAGGTTGCGTTTCGGCCCGGCCAGCGTCGGTGCCGGCGCGGGGTTGAACATGAAATTCACGACCATCGACGTGTTGACCCAGGGGATCTGGCGCTCCTGGGTGTCGCGCAGCACCTTGATGCGCACGGTCTTCATCATTTCCTCGACATCCACCCCCGGGGTTCGCATCTCGGAGGCGAGGTAGCGCGTGTAGATGCTGTTGCCGCCCACCGGGCCGTCCTCGGCGACGCGACCGGGCGCCGCGGAGAAGGCAATGAGGGCACCCGGCGCCGCCATCTCGGCCAGGCCGTTGGCGTTGCGCGAAGCGGCACGGCGTGACGCGAAGGGGTCGTTGCGGCAGGCGTCGATGATGAAGATGCGCGCGCGCGGACGCACCCGGTCGACATGCGTGAGCAGCGCTTCCTGCATGTCGATGGCCTCGTCGCGCACTTCGGCCTCGTCGCGCAACGCGATGTCGACCGGCAGCAGGAAGTTGCGGCCGCCGATCTGTATGCCGTGGCCGGCGTAGTAGAAGACCGACGCGACCTGATCGTCGTCCATGCGGCGCGCGAATTCCCGCAGCACGCGCTTGAAGTCGCGGGCATTGAGATTCAGATGCTCGCCGACCTCGAAGTTGAGGCTGCGCAATGTCTGCGCGACCAGGCGAGCGTCATGCTCGGGATTGTTCAGCGGGATTTCGGGGTACCGGCCGTTGCCGATCACGAGTGCGACACGGCGTTGCCCTGGTGAGTCGACCGGGGCCTGCTGCGCTTGCGCGAGGCCGGCCCGGCTCAAGCCGAAACCGGAGCCAAGGCAGGCGAGCAGGCG
Organism: Variovorax sp. J31P207; assembly: GCF_030316965.1. Lineage (NCBI taxonomy): Bacteria > Pseudomonadati > Pseudomonadota > Betaproteobacteria > Burkholderiales > Comamonadaceae > Variovorax > Variovorax sp. J31P207. Next base: position 213,823 of record NZ_JASZYN010000006.1, on the reverse strand, counting down.
ACGGCGATTCATGGTGACGGCCGAAAGAATGGATGCTGCGGACCTCGAGGACTCCACGGGCTATCGAATGCCATTCTCGGGCGAGCGTTGCGGCGGCACAAGGGGAGGGCGGGCCGCCGCGATCCGGTCCGCCTTGGCGTTGCGCAGCGAATGCTCAGGCGCCGCGGAACTGCACACGACGGTTGATGGCCGAGTACGGATCGGTGTCTTCGATCGGCTGGCTGGGGCCGTACCCGACCGTCTTCAGGCGTGCGGCGTCGATGCCGTGCTCGTGAACGAGATAGTCGCGCACGGCGCGGGCCCGGTTGCGCGAGAGCTCGAGGTTGTAAGCCGGGCTGCCCTTGGCGTCGGTGTGGCCTTCGACCGTGACGACGCTTCCGGGTGCCAGCAGCTTGATGCCCTTGGCGAGTGCGTCGAGCTGGATCCGTGCGGCCGGCAGGATCTCGGCGGAATCGAAAGCGAACCGGACCGGCAGGGACAGCGCCGAGGCGGGCGCCTTCGAGTCATTGCGCGCGGCACGGGTGGATTCCGAGGGACGTGCCGATGCATTCACCCGGGAGCCCGTCGCCACCGCCGTGGCCTTCGCCGGTGCGGCGGGCGCATCGTCGAGCAGGCGGATCGAACGGGTATTGCCGAGTACGTCCGCCACGTCCTGCGGGATCACGAGCTGACCTTCGCGGTAGACCATGACCTTCTCGGCCTTCACGAGGGGGGTGGCCAGTGCGGCGGCGATGGCGAGGGCGAGGGTGCTGAGGTAGCGGATCATGGGAGGGCTCCTTGGGTGTGGGGTTCGTCGATGCCCATGGGTTGCGTTCGCCGCCTGCCCGGTTCACTCTTTCTCGACCGAGCCGATGCCGCGGATGGAACGTGTCACCGCCGGGTTGCCGTGGTAGCGCACATTGCCGACACCGCCGATGCGCACCGCCAGCGTGGTGCTGGCGGCGAGTTGCACTTCACCGTTGCCATCGATGGCCACGTCGGCGCGCTCGCTGGCGAGTCTGGGTGCGGAATAGGTGCCGCTGCCGGCGATGGCGAGCTGCTGCGCCGCCACCTTGCCGCCGCCGACGGCGACATCGCCGGCACCGGTGATCCGCACGTCGAGGCTGCGCGCGTTGTCCAGGCGCTCGAGGCGGATCGAGCCGCTGCCCGCCAGCACCAGTGCGAGCGTGTCGCTGCGCAGGGGTCCGATGCTGATCTCGCCGGCGGTGCGCGACTCGAAGGCGCGCAAGGTCTGGACGCCGAGCTTCATCCGGATCGGCTGCTTCGTCTCGACCCGGCCCGGCCCAAGGCCGATGAGCAGGCGCCGATCGCGGACCTCGGTCGTGATCTTGCGCAGCACCGCAGGCTCGGCCTCCAGGGTCAGCGACTCGCGCGGGCCCTGTTCGATGCGGACGTCGCCGGCGACGGCAAACACGACCTCGTCGAAGTCGGCGACGCTGCGGGTTTCGGTGGCTGCCCGTGCGGGCCCGGAAGGGGTCGCGGCAAGAAACGCAGCGCAGCCGGCGGCAAGGGCCGCAGCCCGGAGCGACGGCGGTTGCGGGAAGGCTTGGGTGAACCAGTTCATGACGGGACTCCAGGTTGCGGCGGAATTGGCCTCAGCGCGGCAGCCAGAGGGCGGGCGGGGGCGGGTAAGGGCGCGCCATGCAGGTGGTTCCGCCGAGATCGGCGGTGACGATCAGGGCCCCGCCACGGCGGTCGGTCGCCACCATCCTTGCGCCCAGCCGTGCTTCGGCGCCCAGCGTGACCGGCCCTTCTTCGAACAGCAGCCGGCCGTTCTGCCAGCAGCGGAGTTGGTAGGTGGCGGGTGCCTTCCCGCCCGCTGCCGGCGCCGCTGGCGCGACCGGGGGTGCGACACGGTCGTCGCCACCGATGATGGCCGCGACAGCTGCGGTCGCGCCGCGGGGCCACTGCAGAACGATGCCGGTCACGGCGACGACGGCCACCAGGGAAAGCGCTGCCAGGCAGGCGCCGCGCCGTTCCTGGCGAACAGAGAGGAAATCACTTGGCTTGTACATGGAAGTTCTCCTGGGCGAGCGTGCCGCCGCTGGCTTTGTCGAAGGCGGCGCTGATCATCTCGAGCGTGGCGCCGGGCAGGGGTTCGAAGTCGATGCCGACCACCGCCTGGGGCAGCGAGGACATCACGTCGCGCGGCGTTGCGAAGCAGGTCACTGTCTCGGGCACGCCCTTCGCATTCATCGAGAGCTGGAATCGCATCGAGCCGGGCAATGTCAGAGGCTTGGCCGAAGCGATGCGTGAGTCCCGCGTGAACCGGTTGGGGAAGAAGCGGATGACCTTGGCCTCCTCGTCCCGCAGGTAGCAGTAGACGTGGGCGTCCTGCGACGGCGCCAGGGAGAGGTTGATCGACTCCCCGCGGGCAAACCGCGTCTGCTGGTTCGGGGCCGAGACCGACAGCTTCAGGGGCGTCGCCGCGGGTGCAGGGGACGTCGTCGGTGCGGTGGCTTCAGCCGTCCGTGATCCGAGCGGGGTGGCAGGCGTGCCAGGCGCAACGTAGCGTGCCGGTTGCGCCGGGCGCTTGATCTTGCTGTGGTCTGCAGCGAGGAAGGCGCTGAAGAACTTGTCGTCGAGCACTGCCGCGCGGCTCAGGCCGAGCTGCTCGCGATAGTTGGAGATCGCCTCGTCGATGGCAGGATTGAATTCGCCGTCGATCGGGCCGTCGTAGAACCCGCGGTGGCGCAGCTGGTTCTGGAAGTAGGCGATCAGTTCGATGCGCGTCGAAGCCATCGCGCTGTACCAATCCAGCATCTCGAGACGCGTTTCCTCGTTCGCCTTCGGGTCGGTGACGCCCAGGCAGGACCAGTAGGGGGTCTTCGTCAGCTTGCCGATGAGTTCCACCACCGCCAGTTCGACCAGGCCGCGCAGCGCCTGCGAATTGCCTTCCGAACGTGCCAGGTTCATGCTGTAGTTGATGCCGAACTTCTGGTAGGCGGCATCGCCGTCGATGCCCTTGCCCTGCTTCATGATCACCACGCCATTGCGCGACGTGACCCCCGGCAGCACCCCCATGTCGCTGGTCGACAGCACGCTCAGGTCGAGCGCCAGCATGCTGGTGGACGCATCCTTGGCAACGCCGAGGTTGAAGTACGGGAAGTAGCCGATGCCCATGTCCTTCTGGTTCTTGATCAGGTTCTCGTCGAACTGCGACACGGAGCCCTTGATGTCGTAGCGCGGAATCGCCTGGTAGACCGCCGTGGTCTGCGCTGCCGACAGGAAGCTGACCACGTTCAATGTGTCCTTGCCGAACGCGACCAGGCGCACCGCGCGGCTGCGCCGCGACATGTCCGACACCGCCGAGATCAGCATGTCACGCGTTCCGGCGTTCAGTTTCTTCGTTTCGTCGGTGATTTCCTCGGTCAGCATCGTCACGTCCCGCACGCCGTAGTCGAGCATCAGCGTGTCCATGCAGCGCAGCGCGTGCGAAAAGCCCGTGATCGAGCGCTGGGGCCGTTGCTCGGGGCCGATGCGGATCTCGGCGGTTTGTTCGATGGTTTGCTGCTTGACCTCGAGCGTCTGGCAGCCTGCGAGTGCTGCGATGGCTGCAAGGGCCAGGAAGCGCACGATGCGGGGCGGTTTCATGACATCTCCGTTCTGAGGGATTTCGGGTCACTGGCAACTGCCGCGGCCGACGATGTTGATGGCATTGGGTGCGAACACGAACACCTCGCGCGGAGCGGCTCCGATGCGCCCGCCGGTGTCGATGTTGCCGATGCTCTGGCTCCCGCAGGTGCCCTGGTTCGGGTCCAGGGACTTCCCTTGTTCTTCCGCCTTGCGCTCCTGTGCGCCGATGCGGATCTTCTCCTTCGCGATCTTCGCGCGGAACCGCGAGTCGACCTCCAGCAGTTCCTGCCCCGCGAATGCACTGGCGCATGCGCCCAGCGTGATGGCGACGAGGATGATGCGGGAGGTGCGGACGAGGGGTGCATTCATGGGGGTCTCCTTGCTGGAAAACCGCCAGCGCCGTTGGCGCTGGCGGATGTGGGACGAAGGCACGGTGCTGGTTACTTGGCGACTCCGATGCTTTGGGCGGCGGTGGACAGGAAACCGCTTGCGGTGTTGTTGGAGTTGGTGGCGATGACGGTCGAGTTCGTCAGCTTGCCGTTGCCTTGCGCGCCACCGATCTGCTGGCTGGCCGTGGACAGGAAGCCGGATGCGGTGTTGCTTGCACCATTGGCGATAACGGTCGAGTTGCTCACCTTGCCGTTGCCCTTGGCGAAGCCCACTTCCTGCGTGGCGGTGCTGAGGAAGCCCGAAGCCCTGTTGTTCAGGTTCGTTCCGATGACCGTGCTGTTGGTGAGCTCGCCGTTGTCCCGTGCACGGCCGACGTCTTGGTTCGCCGTCGACAGGAAGCCCGAGGCGGAGTTGTTGGCGCCGTTGGCGATCACCGTGCTGTTGGTGATCTTGGAGTTCCCCTCGGACACACCGATGTTCTGGCGCGCCGTGGCCAGGAAGCCGGACGAGGTGTTGTTGGCGTTGGTGGACAGCACCGTCGAGCCGGCGATTTCGCCGGCCATCGCGCCACCGAAGGCGAAACCGAGGGCGATGACGAGGGATGCTTTGCGAACGATTTGCATGATGATCTCCAGGGAGTGATGACAGGGTTTGAGGTTGGGCTTGCCGAATTGCTTGCCTTCCCGCCCATGGGTTGCGGACGTTCCGGATTCGGTTCAAGGAGATTTCGGGCGAACCTCGCACCGGGGTAGGATCGCCAGCGATGCCCGACAGCGCGCCGCCTGATCCGCCGCCGAACCCCGCACGCCTGACGGGCTTGCGCGGTGCCTTCGACGCGCTGCGCAACCTTGGATTGATGGGTTTCGGCTCGCGCGGTGCGAGCGAATACGACACGTTCACGGCCACGGATGGCCACGTTGTTCCCGTGTGTGTGCTCGGCCGCGGGTCGCCGCTGGTGCTGGTGCACGGATTCGGATGCACGCATCGCGATTGGCTGCCGGTGGCCCGGAGGCTGGCACGGCGCCATTGCGTGCTCAGCTGGGACGCACGCGGCCATGGCAGCTGCCGGTCGGCGAGCGGCAGCATCACGCTGGCGCGACTTGCGAACGACCTCGCCGAGGCACTCGACCACTTCGGGCTGCAGCGCTCGATCCTGGTCGGGCATTCCATGGGCGCGCTGACGTTGATGCAATACCTGCACCTGCATGGCACGCAGCGGGTTGCTGCGGTGGCGCTGGTCGACCAGTCGCCGCGCATCGTGACGGACGACAGCTGGCGACTGGGGCTGTTCGGCGGCTGCAGCGCGGCGATGCTGTCGGGGCTGATCGCTGGCGCGCGCCGGGATTTGGCCGAGATGCTGTTGAACGAGGTCGGCGCACTCGGGGGCGCCTGGTTGCAGCGCCAGCTGGCTGTCGAAGCGCCGCTCGGACGGATGCTGCGTCGCCGTCTGGGGCGCATCGATGTCAAGCCACTGCTCGACCTGGCCGAGTCAATGGCGAAGGCCGACTTCCGCGCTTCGCTGTCGCGCCTTGACGCGCCGCTGCTCGTCGTGCTTGGGGCCCGCAGCCCACACTACGCCGGTGTGCCGCTCGATGCCTGGTATCGCGACACTGTGAAGCACGCGCAGGTCTCGATCTACCCGCATGCCGGCCATTCGCCGCATGTCAGTGAGCCGCTGCGCTTCGCGCGCGAGCTCGAGCGCTTCATTGAAGACCACGCGTGAGGGGCGGCTCAGCTGCCGCAGCGCCCGTTGGCGTTCGATTTGAAGCAGAAGTCAGCGGTCAGGCTCGAGGACTCCCAGGGTACCTGTACGCGGCCGGTGTCTTCGGCCACACCGATACGCACCCGCTTGAAGAGTTGCTCGATCTGCAGCCCTGGCATCGAGATGTTGGCCAGCAGGTGGCGTGCATAGACGCTGTGCTCGCTGCTGGCGCTGTCGAGCGCCACGCCGTTCGGCGCGGTCGAAAAGGCCACGAGCGTGCCCACGGGCGCATCGAGCGATGCCAGGCCGCCCGGCGTCGCGCCGCGGAATTTCAGGCGCCGTCCGTCGGGACCCACGATGACGCCGCCGGCGAACGGGTTCACACGGCAGGCGTCGAGCACCACGATGTTGGCGCCAGTGCCGATCGCACTGAGCCGGTCGACGAACTCGCCGACGTCCGCACTTTGCCGTTGGATGTCCTCTTCGGACTGCGGGTCGGCATCGATCGGCACCAGGTAGTTGCGACCCTTCACCTGAACCCCGTGGCCGGCATAGAACACCACGCGGACCGCCGCCTTCGGCGCACGGATCGAAAACTCGCGCAGCGATTCGATCAGGTCCGGCAGTCGCGTGTTCTGACGCAGGGTCACCTCGTAGCCAAGGCCGCGCAGCGCCGCCGCGACGGCGATGGCGTCGCCCGGCGGGTTCTTCAGCGGTGCAGTGCGGTAGGCGCCGTTGCCGATCACCAATGCGATGCGCGACCCGGCGGCGTTGGCATCGGCCGGGGCGCCCATGGCGGAACCGAAGGGCAGGGCTGCGGCACCCAGTGCGCCGCGCAGCAGCAGACGACGGGTCAGCAGTGCGGCCATGTCGGCTACTCCCGGGGCGGCACGCCAGCTGCGAGCGCGGCGGCCTGAACGATCGGGGCGGCCTTGACCTGTGCGAGCGCCGCTGCTTCGCTGCCGGCCGGTACGCGCAGGTAGTAGTCGCCGAGCTGGCCAGGGCCGCCGGCCAGTTCGCCACGAACCTGGACCATCAGCATGCGGATGTCGGTCTCCTTGGCGTCCGGCGCGAAGCTGATCTTCAGCATCGGGCCCTCTTCGACGCGAACCGCGTGCAGCGCGCGGATTTCGTCGGCGCTGTCGCGAGCGCTGCCGAGCATGTTCACGATGACGCCACTTTGCACTGCCATGACCGCCAGCGCGGCCAGCGCGTAGCTCGGGCGCATGCCGAAGTTGCCGAAAAAGGCGCTGATGCGTTCGGCCAGGGTCGGACGGTCGCCCTGGATCAGGCGCATGGTGCGGGCCAGGCCGATCGTTGCCGGCACGGCCGGGGCGTTTTCCTGCACGCGCGCCTGCAGTGAGCGATACCAGTCCAGCTCGCTGCGGGACTCGGGATGCTGTGCCATGTAGGCGTCGACCCAGGCGCGGTCTTCGGCGTCCAGCGAGCCGTTGGCATACCAGGGGAGGAGTTCTTCGAAGCGTTCTTTCATGATCATCATTCCTGCACGGGACATGCCGTGTCAGCCCCTTGGTTGCGCGAGCCCGGCGGACGGTTCAAATTAATTCGCGCAATCGCCAAATACGCCACGAGCTCTTCAGGATGCAAGAGCGCCCCTGGCGTCAGGGGCACCCCCCTCGCTGCGCAGCAGCGACTGCAGGCAATTCTTGATCTTCTGGCGGGCGTGGAACAGGCGCGTCTTGACGGTGCCCTCGGGGCAGTTTTGGACCTCCGCCACGTCAGCCAGGCTCATGCCCTCGTAGAACACCAGGTGCAGGCATTCGCGATGCTCGTCCGACAGCTTGCCCATGCAATGTTGCACGCCTTCACGCCGTTGCTTGCCAGCCAACTCCGCGTAGCCGTCGGGCGTGTCGGAGGCGGTGGTCTCGGCGATGTCGTCGAGATCGCCATGCACCTCGTCAGGCCGCCGCGCACGGTAGACCATCAGCGCCTTTCTGCGCGCAATCCCGATGAGCCAGGTGGAGAACTGCGAATCGCCGCGAAAGCGATCGGGGTGGCGCCAGACCTCGTAGAACGAGTCCGCCAGGACTTCCTCGGCCCGCGCGTGGTCGCTCAGCATGTTGAGGACATACGCGTACACCTTGCGGCTGAACGCCTTGTACAGCTGACGAAACGCTGCCTGGTCTTCGCGGCCGATGCGTGCCAGCAGCTTGTTGACCTCGTCGTTGTCCATGCGGGCGGGAGGGGTGCAGTGGCGGTGACGAAATATAACGCGGCACCGAACCGCCGAACTACCCCTCGACGCCCGTCGGGTATGACGAGGATCACAGCAGAAATTGGGGAAAACCCTTATTCTGGAGCTTTCTTGAGACAACTGCCATGACACTCCTCTACCGTGCGTTCACCGCGCTCGCATCGTTGCAACGCCGCTTCCCGAACTCGCGCGAGGCCGAAGAGACCTATCTCGCCGGCGCGGTCGACATCTATGACCTCGAGCGCCGGATGCGACAACTCGACAAGCGCGACACCCAGCAACCGTTCCATCTTCGGCATTCGGCCTGAGGGGCGAAGCCCCCGCCGGTCTCGAAGGCTGGACTGCTTTTCGGCGGCTCCGTTCCCACGGATTCAGGCATTTTTGACCGATCCGCGGCGGGCACGGGACATCGCCTCTGCCGCTACAGTGATGGTCTACCCGTGTACGACCCCATCACCTTCGGACAAAGCATGAGCGCAGACCCGGCTGAATGGACCCAGAACGCCCAGGTGGGCGCCATGGCCTACCTGCTTCATACCCTGCTGCAGGAAGCCGAGCGGCAAAACCGCGGCTTCATCGCCAAGGTCATCGAGGGCGCCGTCGACGACCACAAGGGCATCCCCGCGGGCACCCCCAACAAGCCCTTCGTCGACGCCGTCTTCGCCGAGACCCTCCAGTTCCTCAGGCGATCGCAGGCCTCGCCCGAACACCCCGACCTGCCCGAACTGCCCCCGGCGCCGCGGCCGCGCGAGCTCGGCGCGCAGGCGCCGGTCAGCGACGACTGGCTGCAGTGGATCGCCGAGAACCGCCTGCGCGAATGCACGCCCGACTCGATGCTCTCGGCGATGACGGCCGCCGGGGTCGATGCGGTGCAATCGAAGGCGGCCATCGCCCGGATCGAGACCGACCCGGCCTTTCGCGCCGCCCGCCGCATGCAGAAGGTCGAGCGCAAGCTCGAATCGGTGGTCGCGAACCTGCAGAAGCTGTGGGCGTCGTCGCCGCGCTACGGCGTGGTTGAAAAGCGCAAGTCACCGTCGCGCGACGAGTTCGTCGAGCGCTACGTGCGGGGCTGCCGTCCGGTGGTCCTGACCGACGTCACCAAGGACTGGGGCGCCATGAAGCGCTGGTCGCCCGAAGACCTGAAGCGGCGTTTCGGCCATCTGGACGTCGAGATCCAGGACGGCCGCGATGCCGATCCGAACTACGAGGAGAACAAGCTCGCGCATCGCAAGATCGTGCAGCTGGGTCCGTTCGTCGACCGGGTGCTCGCCGGAGGGCCGACCAACGACTACTACCTGACGGCCAACAACGAGGCCTTGCGCAGCCCCGGGTTTGCGCCGCTGCTGGAAGACATCGGCCGCCTGCCGCCCGCCTGCGACCGCTCGCAGCTCGGCCACCGATCGTCGTTCTGGTTCGGGCCGGCCGGCACCACGACGCCCTTGCACCACGACACCCTGATGCTGTTCCACACGCAGGTGGTCGGACGCAAGCGCTGGCGCCTCGTGTCGCCCCTGGAGACCCCGAAGGTCTACAACTACAACGGCGTCTTCAGCCCGGTCGACGTCGACAACCCGGACTTCGTCCGCTATCCGCTCTTCGGCGAGGTGACGGTGCTGGACGTGATCGTGGAGCCCGGGGAGACGATGTTCCTGCCGCTCGCCTGGTGGCACCAGGTGCTGTCGATGGACATCAGCCTGTCGTTCTCATACTCCAACTTCGACCTGCCGAACGATTTCGTCTACCAGAACCCGGACATCGGGAATTGGTAACAATCGAGCGTCGGTGAGCGGAAAACCGATGCCGCCGCGCCACGCCAAACCCCAGGTTTGAATCCTAATTTCTGACCAGAACTAGTATCAGTCAGTAATCTTCGGTAAAGTCCATTTATGCACCTCCTGCGACAACCAGGGAGGGACTTCCGGGGCGGCATGCCGTTCTCTCGTTCGCCTGTCGTGCATGAATCTGCCTGCGCGGCGCATCGCGGACTGCGGGATCGGGCCAGTGCCGCCGTGGCTGCTCCCGAGGCCCTCAGCACCGATCCGGGCGATCTCGTCGCGCGTGCCTATGCGCTGCTCGAACAAGAGGCGCAAGCCTGGCAGCAGCGACAGCGGGCCGACCTGTTGCCGGGGGGTGGACGTTGATTTGCCCCTCGTGCGCTTTCGCCAATTCGGAGAGTGCGCGCTTTTGCGGCGGCTGCGGGGTGCTTCTGGACTTCGCCGTCCAGCGCGCCGATGGCGAGCGGCGTCAGATCACGGTGCTGACCTGCGACGTCGTCGGATCGACCGCTCTGTCGCAGACGCTCGACCCCGAAGACCTGCATGAAATGCTGGGCGACTTCCAGCGCGTCTGCCAGGAGACGGCCGAACGGTACGACGGCTATATCTCCCAGTTCCTGGGCGATGGCGTCCAGATCTATTTCGGTTTTCCGCGGGCGCACGAGGACGATGCCCGACGGGCCGTCAGCTGCGGCCTCGAAATCCTCCAGGGCACCGAGCAGCTGAACCAGGCCTCGGCGCGGCCTTCGGGCGCCAGGTTGAGGATCCGGGTCGGTGCCGACACCGGGCGCGTCGTGGTCAGTCCGGTCGGCACCGGTGCCCGGCGCGAGAACATCGCGATGGGCGACGCGCCCAACATCGCATCGCGGGTGCAGGCGCTCGCGGAGCCCGACACCCTGTGGGTCACCGAAGCCACCTGGCGCATCGCCCACGAGCATTTCCAGGGCGAGCCGCGAGGCGAATTCGAGCTCAAGGGCGTGGCTTCGGCGGTCCGCCTCTGGCGCGTGACACGCGCCGACGGCGTCGTCCCGGGCCTGGAGCGGGTCGACCTGCTGACCCTCTACGTGGGCCGGGCGCACGAGCATGCGCTCTTGGCGGCGCACTGGACGGCGGCGCGATCCGGTGCCGCGCGCTTCGTCACCGTGCGCGGCGAGCCGGGGATCGGCAAGTCGCGGCTGGTCGCCGAGTTCAGGGGCCAGGTGGCGAGCGCGGACACCACGGTGCTCGCCGTGCGCTGCACCCAGTTCGCGAAGAACAGCGCGTTCCTGCCGGTCATCGAACTGCTCGAACGCGTGCTGGGCCTGGTCGGCGCCACCGAGCCGCAGGAGCGCCTCGGCCGCATCGACCAGCAATTGGCGGCACTGGGCATCAGGGCCCCCGATGCGGCACCGCTGCTGGCGGCGCTGCTGTCGATACCGGTTGCCGAGCGCTATCCCGCTCTGGAGCTGTCGCCCACTCGCCGCCGCGTGCGCACGATCGAGACGCTGGTCGCCATCATCGAGGCGATCGCATCGCGCAACCCGACCATCCTGGTGGCGGAGGACCTGCATTGGGCCGATCCGTCCACGCTCGAAGTGCTCGAAGCGCTGGTGTCGCGCGCGCGCCGGCTGCCGCTGCTCGGTCTCTTCACAGCCCGGCCCGAGTTCGATGCGGCATGGCCGGACGACGAGGCGACGCCCCTGGTCGAGGTGTCGCGCCTCGACCATGCCGAGGTCGAGGCGGTGGTTCGCCATGTCGCCCACGGCAAGCCGGTGCCGGGCGACGTGATCCGCGAGATCACCCAGCGCTGCGACGGCGTGCCGCTGTTCATCGAGGAGGTGGCGCGGGCGGTGATCGAGGCGGGCGTGCTGCAGGAGAACGAATATTCCTGGGCGCTCACGGGCGCACTGCCGTCGGACCTGATCCCGGCCAGCGTCGACGCCTCGCTGATGGCGCGGATCGACCGGCTCGGCGAAGCGCGCGGCACCGCGCAACTCGCGGCCACGATCGGGCGCGAGTTCACCTACGCGCAGCTGCGCGCCGTCAGCGAGCGCAGCGACAAGGACCTGGCGGAGGACCTCCAGCGCATCCTGTCCGCGGGCCTGGCCTGGCAGGTGTCCGCCGCTGCGCCGACCACCTTCGTCTTCAAGCACGCGCTGGTCCAGATGGCGGCCTACGAGTCGCTGCTGCGCTCGACGCGCCAGCGCTTCCACGAACGGATCGCGCGGGTGCTGCTCTCCGATTTCGGCGGCGAGGTGGCGCTGCGCCCGGAGATCGTCGCGCGCCACCTGTCGGGCGCCGGCCATCACGCGGAAAGCAGCGACCACTGGTTCGCCGCCGGGCAACGGGCGTTGACGCGCATGGCCATCCCCGAGGCGCATGGGCACTTCACGCGGGCGCTCGAAGGCCTGGCCAAGCTGCCGACCTCGGACGAGGTGCTGACCAAGGAGCTCGAGCTCCAGATCGCGATCGCGCCGACGCTGATGACGCTCTATGGCTGGGCCTCGCCGACGGTGGCGCTGGCGTGCGAGCGAGCCCGCAGCCTGAGCCATCTGCTGCAGCGGCCGGACCGGCTCTATGAGCCGATCTGGGGGCTGTGGACGAATCTCTTCGTCGGTGGCCAGCTGGACCGGGCGCTCGACACAGCGAACGAGGCGCTGTCGATGGCGCTGGCCAGCGGCGTCCCGATGCTGGAGGTGACCGGCCGCCATGCGGTCGCCTACACGCACTACTACCGCGGCGAGTGGGCCGAGTGCATCGCGCATGCGCAGGCCGGCATCGCGCTCTACGCGCTGGAACAGGAGCGCACGCTCACCAACACCTTCCAGATCAGCTCCACTGTCAACATGGTCGCCGGACTCGCCAGCAGCCTGTGGATGATGGGCCACCAGGACCAGGGCCTGGCGGAACTCGACCACATGATCGCGATGGCGCGCGACCTGGACCACCCGTCGGCATTGAGCAATGCGCTCGGCGTCGCCTGCTACATGCTGACCTTCCACCACGACCCGAAGCGCATGCTCGGCCACGCCTCGGAGGTCAAGAGCTTCGCCCGCGCGGAAGGATGGGAGCTCTGGTATGCCGTCGGGGTCATGAGCAGCGGGTGGGCCCGCCTGCGCCTCGGCGACCGCAGCGACGGCCTGAGGGAGCTGTTCGAAGGCGTGGCGCTGTTCCGCGCCACGCGCTCCGACCTCATGGGGCCGACGGTGGCCGTGATCCATGCCGAAGGCCTGCGGGCGGCTGGCCGCGACGACGAGGCGCTCGAGATGCTCGCGGCCACGGCCGAGACGGCCCGTCGCGGCCATGTCGGCGTGCTGCTGCCGGACGTCTTCCGGCTGATGGGCGAGATCCACCTGCAGGCCGGCGCGCTGCCGCAGGCGGAGGCAGCCTTCGACCAGGCCCTGGCGACGGCCCGGGCCCAGCAGGCCCTGTCGCTCGAACTGCGCGCCGCGATGTCGCGCCAGGCGCTGCTCGCGCGCACCGGCCGCGCGGCCGAGGGGATGGCGCTCGTCCGCCGCTGCTACGAGCGATTCAGCGACAGCTTCGATCAACCCGAGTTGCGCGCCGCCCGCGCGCTGCTCGAAGGCAGCGGGCGCTAGATGAAGTTTGCAGCGGCCCCGGTGGCGTTCGACGCCTTGCGCCCGGAGGTGGAGGCCGGCACACCGCTCGATGTCTGGTGGCAGGTCTCGCCCGCCCATCCGAGCCATCAGCTGGTCGTCGAGCGGCGCGTGAACGGCCTGCAACGGCCCTCGGTGCGCGCCTGGCCCGATGGCCGGCCCGACGATCCCGGCGCCCAGCGCTTCCGGGCCCAGCTGCCGCCCTGCGAAGCCGGCGACAGGGTGGACTACGCGCCGATCCTCTATCGGGCCGGACAGGTGGTGGCCGAACTCCCGGTCCGCAGCCTGCTCGGCGTGCCGCCCGCCGCGCCGGTGGGCGACGCGCTGCCGGCGCCGGTGCCGGCGACGGGCACCATCCCGCGCTACGACTGGGGCACGGACTTCCTGGGTGCTTTCACAGTCCAGCTGGCGAAGCCGCCGGAGTCCTTCGGGCCGGCGCCCGATGGGCTGCACATCACCTTCTACATTGCCTCGGGCGAGATCCACGGGCCGAAGATCAACGCCCGGATCCGCGGCGAGGGCGGCGACTGGATGCTGGTGCGCCGCGACGGCGTGGGCGTCGCCGACGTGCGCATCACCTACGAGACCGACGACGGCGCGCTGCTGCTGTCGCGCTACTACGGCATCTTCGACCTCGGGCCCGATGGCTACGAGCGCGCGCTGCGCAACGACTACGACCCGCTGCCGCCGCTGGTGCTGGCGCCGCAGTTCGTCACCTCCCACCCCGATTGGCTGTGGCTGAACCGGCTGCAGTGCATCGCGGTCGGCCGGGTGACGATGGCCGACCTGCTGGTTCGGTTCGATCTTTATGCGATTCGGGTCGGGCAGCCGCTGCCGTCCTCGGGGCTGCCACGTGCCCCCGAGGGTGGCCGCGGTGCTTCCTGAGCGGAACGGGTGATCAAGGTCAAACACACAACAGAGGAGTTGAGATGGCGGACAACAACCAGCAGGTTCCATGGACCGACGAGCAGTGGGCGCGGGTGCGCAAGGTGATCCAGGAGGAGGCGGCGAGGGCGCGGGTTGCGGCCAACTTCCTGCCCCTGGTGGGGCCCTTGCCGGCCAGCACCGACTACGTGGCGAACGACACGATCAGCTACGGGAGCGGGGAGGGGGCGAGGCTCCAGATCCAGGACAGGACGACGATCCAGCTGCCGACGCTGCAGGTGCGGGTGTTCCTGCGCGGCGCGCAGATGGCGGACCCCGACATGGACAGCGCGCTGCAGCTCTTCCGGCGGGCGGCCAACATGCTGGCGCGGCTGGAGGACAGCGTGGTGTTCACCGGGCTGGCAAAGGAGAGCGCGCGGCCCTGGAACGCGCCTCCGGTGGCGCAGGTGCTTGGCGGCGAGTACACCAAGGGCCTGGTGCAGGCCAATGGCGACCGGTCGCGCGACGTTGAGCTAGTCCCTTCGGAAAGCCTGGGCAACCGTCTGGTGACTGCCGTGTCCGCCTGCATTGGCGATCTCGAGGCGGCGGCTCATTTCGGCCCCTTTGCCGTCGTCTTCGGCCATGATTTCTTCACCGCGGTGCAGTCGCCCGACAAGTCATCGCTGGTGCTGCCGCAGGACCGCATCATTCCGTTCCTCGGCGGCGGGCCGTTGCTGCGCTCGTCCACGCTGCCCAAGGACGCCGGCGTGGTGGTTGCGCTGGGCGCGGCGCCGGTCGAGCTGGTCGTGGCGACCGACGTGTCGCTCAATTTCCTCCAGGTCACGGCGGATCCGCAATTCGTCTTCCGGGTCTACGAGAAGCTGGTCCTGCGGATCAAGGAGGAAGCGGCCATCAAGGTCATCAGGGTCAAGGGAGACGAGACCCCCTACAAACCGGGAGAGGTCGGCGAGAAGCCGAAGGATTCGGACACCAACAAGACCTCCTGAGATGAAGCCTGCAAGGGTCGTCATCCTCGGCGGTGGCGTGGCGGGCATGAGCGCCGCCCATGAGTTGATCGAGCGCGGCTTCGAGGTGGTCGTGCTCGAGCGCCGCGACATCGCGGGCGGCAAGGCGCGCAGCATCCCGGTGAGCGACCGCGAAGACGGCGGCGCCGGCCACGAGTTGGCCGACCGCGGCGTCGCCGCCATCGAACACCAGCTGCCGGGCGAGCATGGCTTTCGCTTCTTTCCGGGCTTCTACAAGCACGTGGTCGACACCATGCGGCGCATCCCGTCCTTCGACGGCCGGCCGGTGGCGGACCACTTGGTCGCGACCACGCGGGTCGGCTTCACGCAGTACGACCAGCCGGCCTTCGAGGTGCCGGCCAACTTTCCGCAGACACCCGGCGACGCCGGCACGGTGCTGCGCGACATCCTGCTCGCCTTCGGTCCGGTGACCGGTCTCACGCCCGACGACCTGGCCTTCTTCGGCTCCCGGATCTGGCAGATCCTGACCTCGTGCGAACAGCGCCGGCTCGACGAATACGAGAGCATCAGCTGGTGGGATTTCATCGGCGCCGAAGGGCGCTCGCCGGCCTACCAGAAGTTCCTCGGCGACGGCATCACGCGCTCGCTGGTGGCGGCCAAGGCGCGGCGGGCCAGCGCCCGCACCATCGGCGACATCTTCGCGCAGCTGATGCTGACGATCGTCAACCCGACCGGCGGCTCGACCGACCGGGTGCTGGACGGCCCGACCAACCTGATCTGGATCGATCCGTGGCTGAGCTGGCTGCAGGCGCGCGGCGTGCAGTACCACTTCAATGCCGAGGTCGAGCAGATCCTGTGCGCCGGCGACAAGGTGAGCGGCATCGTGGTGATGGAGCAGGGGGTGCGCACCGTCGTGCAGGGCGATCACTACATCGCCGCCGTGCCGCTCGAGCGGATGGCGGTGCTGGTCAACGACGACCTGCTGGCCGCCGACCCGTCGCTGGCCAACCTGCGCACGCTGGCACCCAATGTCGAATGGATGAACGGCGTGCAGTACTACCTGTACCGCGACGTGCCCGAGGTGCATGGGCACGTGATCCACATCGACTCCGAATGGGCCCTGACAAGCATCTCGCAGTTTCCGTTCTGGCGCAGCGTGGTGCCGACGATGCTGGCCTGTGGCGAGGTCAAGGACATCATCTCGGTCGATGTCTCCGACTGGACCGCGCCGGGCTCGGACGGACGGCCGGCGATGCAGTGCTCGCGCGACGAGGTCGCGCGCGAGACCTGGCGGCAGCTCAAGCGCTCGCTCAACGCCACGCAGGAGATCCTGCGCGACGAGGACCTGCATTCCTGGTTCCTCGACTCCGACACCGCGCCCGATCCCACCCGCCCCGGCTTCCTCGCGAACGCCGAGCCGCTGCTGGTGAACCTGGTCAATACCTGGGCGCTGCGGCCCGAGGCGGCGACCGGCTTGTCGAACCTGTTCCTGGCGTCCGACTACGTGCGCACGCACACCGACCTGGCGACGATGGAGGGGGCCAACGAGGCGGCGCGGCGGGCGGTGAACGCGCTGCTCGACGCCGCGGCATTCGCCGGCCCGCGCTGCGAGGTCTGGCCGCTGCAGGAAGTCGAGGTGCTGACCCCCTGGCGGCTGCACGACGCGGCGCGCCACCGGGCCGGCCAGCCGTGGGACGCCTCGCTGACCCAGGTGGCGCTGCAGGCGCTGGGCGCGGCGTCGCCGCTGCTCGACCAGGTACGCCCGCTGATGGCGGCGATCCGCCCCTACGCGATGCCGGTGGCCGATGCGCTGGATGCGATGGACCAGGCGATCGACGGTGCCGGCACCGGGCTGGGTGCCGATCCCGCGGTGCGCCATGGCTCCGCCTACGTGCCCACGCCGCTGGACAACGTGCTTCGGGTCACCGACCGCGTGCCCGGCATCGGCGGCGTCACGGGGCCGGGCGGCTTCGTCGAACGGATGGCGTGGTACCGCGGCCTGGTCACGCAGACGCTCGAGTCCGGCGTGCCCGACTGGGAGCCGCAGACCCACCTGTACGCGCTGGTGAAGGACTTCATGTCGCGCTCGGGCAAGGGCTTGCGGCCCGCCCTGTGCCTGGCGACGACGCGCGCGCTGGGCGGTCGGGTCGAGCACGCGCTGCCCGCCGCGGCCGGCATCGAGATGCTGCACAACGCCTTCCTGGTCCACGACGACATCGAGGACGGCAGCGAGTTCCGGCGCGGCGTGCCCACCATGCACCGGCGCGCCGGCATTCCGCTGGCCGTGAACACGGGCGACGCGATGAACGCGCTGGCCATGCGGCTGGTGCGCCGCAGCGGCGAGTTCCTCGGACCGGCCGGCGCGCTGCGCATCCTCGACGAGATCGACCACATGTTGATGGAGACGCTCGAAGGCCAGGCAATGGAACTGGGCTGGGTGCGCGACAACGACCTCTCGGTCGGCACCGACGACTACCTGCGTCTGGCGTTGAAGAAGACGGCCTGGTACAGCTTCATCCATCCGTTGCGGATCGGCGCGCTGGTGGCCGACCCCGAGGACCCGGATCTCGGCCGCTTCGATCGCTTCGGCTATCTGCTGGGCCTGGCCTTCCAGATCACGGACGACGTGCTCAACCTGAGCGGCGACGAGGCGCGCTATGGCAAGGAGATCGACGGCGACCTGTGGGAGGGCAAGCGCACGCTGGTGCTGACGCATGCGCTGTCCCACGCGAGCCGGGGCGAACGCGACTGGATGAGCAACTTCCTGTCGCGTCCGCGCGAACGCCGGCTGCCGCGCGAAGTGTTCCGCATGCACGACATCGTGGCGGGCACCGGCAGCATCGACTGGGCGCGTCAATCGGCGCTGGCGCTGGCCGACGCGGCGGCCAAGGAGTTCGATCTGTCGGCCTTCGCAGGGGTTGCTCCAAGCCCGGACCTGGACTGGCTGCGGGCCAGCGTCGGCTACCTGGTGCAGCGCGACTCCTAGCGCGGCGGCCCTGCGGCGCTCATTCCCGGCTCATTCTTGGCGCCTAGAGTGCGTGCAAGCCCTCCGTGGCGCCGCGTCGGCGTGCACGGGGCAGGGCCTGAAGGAGAGTTGCATGCATGCTTTGATCAAGGGTCTCGCCGTGGGCGTCTTCGGCGCCATCGCCACGCTCGGCGCGCTCAGCGCCAACGCCCAGTCGGATGGATCGGACTACCACCCGCTGCAGATGAACTCGCCCGCCAAGCCGGAGGTCGACGCCGACGCGATCGCCGCATCGCATGCACAGGGCACCGAGGCCATCGGCCAGTCGACCGCCGCGCCGATGGTGAACTCGCAGGGCGTGTCGCGCGAAGCGGTCTACCGTGAAGCCGTCGCGGCGTCACATGGCACCGGCACCGAGGCGATCGGCCAGTCGACCGGCATGGCCGGCATCACCGGCGGTGTCCCGCACTGAGCAACCCGAACGCGGGGCTCAGAGGGCTTCGGCGAGCGCATCGACGGCGCCGAAGTCCGCCGGCGCGAGCAGCACCGCCATGTCGGGCCGCAGCGCGTAGCGCGCCAGGGCCTTGGCCTCGATGAGGCCGAAGTTCGCCTGGCAGGCGGAGATCAGGCTGGCTTCATTCGTCTCGGCGCCGAAGCGCTCGCACAGGGCGCGTTCCGAGATGTGGGCGATGATGCGAGGTCCGTCAAAACCATCAGGGTAGATCGCGAACCTGACGGTGCCCGAATCGGGGCAATGGATCGCTTCGCAGTTCATCGGGTGCTCCTTGTCGTTTGCTGCATATTGGACTGCAGCGCAGCGAAAGAAAGTCCCGGCGAACATCGCCTTGCGACGACGGATGACGCCTACAGCGGGTCAGCGCAAGGTGCCGTTCAGGTAGGGCTCGGGGTCCACTGCCACGCCCTGCTTGCGGATCTCGAAGTGCAGCTTCACGCGGTCGGCGTCGCTGTTGCCGATCTCGGCGATCTTCTGGCCCTGGCGCACCACGTCTTTCTCCTTGACCAGGATGGTCTTGGCGTTGGCGTAGGCGGTCAGGAAGGTGTCGTTGTGCTGGACGATGACCATGTTGCCGTAGCCCCGCAGTTCGCCGCCCACGTACACGACCCGGCCGTCGGCCGCGGCGACCACCGGGTCGCCCAGGTTGCCGGCGATGTCCATGCCCTTGTTGCGGGTGCCGTCGAAGCCGGACAGGGTGCGCCCGGGCGCCGGGCGGATGAAGATGGCCTGCGGCTTTGGTGCCGGCGGCGTCGCGGCGGGCGGCGCCGCCTGGCCCGAGGGCGGCAACGGATAGAAGGGCGGGCTGGTGCTCTGCGGCGGGGTCGAACAGGCCGTCAAGGCGGCGATCGCGACGGCGCCGGCCGCGATGACGGTGGCGCGAGAGAGTGGATTCTGGATGTGCATGGCTTGGATGGAACGTGATCGCGGCGAAGGGTTCCCCGGCGCGTGGCCGGACTGCAGTTTTAGCATGCGGCGGCCGGGGCAGGTGCGACCATGCGTTGCAGCAGCGGCTGGCGCGCCAGGACCGCTGCGCGCGGGCCGGCGTCGACCACCCGGCCGGCCTCCATGAGCACCACCGTGTCGAAGCGCTCCAGCAGGCTCAGGCGGTGGATCGACGCGACCATGCAGGCGTCGGGAAATGCGGCCGCGATGCGTTCGAGCACCCGTGCTTCGGTGGCCGCGTCGAGCGCGCTGGTCGGCTCGTCGAGCAGCAGCAGGGAGCTGCCCCGGGCCGCCAGCACGCCGCGCGCGAGGCACAGGCGCTGGCGCTGGCCGCCCGACAGGTTGAAGCCGCGCTCCGACAGCGGCGTGTCGAGGTCGCCGTGCGTGGCCTGCAGCACCTCGTCGAAGGTGCTGGCGTGCATCGCCGCGCGCAGCGCGTCGTCGCTCGCCGGCTGGCCGAAGCCGAGGTTCTCGCGCACGCTGGCCTCGAACACCTCGGTCTCCTGCGGGATCAGCGTCGCCAGGCTGCGCAGCCTCGGCCATGGCTGCGGCTGGCCGTCGATCGCCAGCGTACCCTGCTGCGGCGCATAGAGGCCGGCCAGCACCCGCAGCAGCGTGCTCTTGCCGCCGCCGCTCGGGCCGACCAGCGCGATGCGCTGGCCGCGGCCGAGTGCCAGCGAGACGTCGTGCAGCCCGCTGCGCGCAGGCTCTGGAGTGGCCGCCGGCGTGCCGCGCGGGTCGTAGCGCCAGACCAGGTGCTCGACCGCGATCGTGCGCCAGGCGGCATCGCGGTCGATGGCTTCCTCGGCCAGATCCCGCACCCGCGAGGGCGCCTGCCAGATCGGTGCGGCACTGGTGTAGTCGGTGTGCATGCGGGCGAAGAACTGGAAGTTGGCGGCCATGGAGGAGACCACGCCCGCGGCCTGTTGGGCGTATTGGTAGATCATGAACACCCCGCCCAGCAGCACCGCCTGGCCCGGCGCCCGCGACTGCCAGACGTAGACCACCACCAGCCCCCAGGTCAGCGCCAGGCCGAGGATGTCGACCGCGAACCACTTGCCTTCGTTGAGCACCACGGTGCGCTTCAGCGGCACCGAGATCGCGGCCATGCGCCGGCCCAGCAGCAGGCGCGATGCGGCCGACAGGCGCAGGCCGATCACGGTCGAGGCGTTGCCGAGGAAGTCGAGCAGGGCGGCCACGTAGCGGCGGTCGGCGTCGTTCTCGGCGCGGGCCAGCCGCATCAGCGCCTGGTCGAAACGCAGCACCAGGATGGCGATCACCACGTAGCCGGTGATGGCGATCGCGCCGCTCGCGCGCGACAACAGGGTCAGGGCCACCAGCGGCCCGATGAAGTTGACGATGTTGGTGAGGTAGACGAACTGGTTCTGCGCGAAGTCCGACAGGGCCTTGCTGGCCTGGTGCACGCGGTGCTGCATCTCGCCAGAATGGTGGCCGTCCTGCCAGGCCAGCGGGGCGGCGGCGATCCGGGCGTAGAGCGTGTCGGCCAGGCGTTCGCGCACCTGCAGGCCGACGTTGCGTTCGAGGATCCGGCCCGGCCCGTGCACCAGCCAGGAGGCGACATAGACCGCCGTCAGCGCCCCGATCCAGCGGCCGGAGCCGGCGAAGTCGCCGGTCTGCAGCGCGTTGATGGCCTGCGCCGCCAGCCAGGGCATCGTGAGCCGCAGCAGCTGCGAGCCGGTCAGCAGCGCGGTCGCGGCCAGCAGTTGCGGCCGGGCACCCTCGGCGTAGTGCCAGAGCGCACCGTAGAGGGCGCGAATGGCGTTGCCGGGGGCGTTGTCGCTCATCCGCCGGCGCCTCGCGCTACTTCATCGGGATCGGCGTTGCCCGATCGATGGCCACCGCGGTGACGCTGTTCTTCGGCGAGCCATCGACCAGCAGGTCGGAATAGGTCAGGTAGACCAGCGTGTTGCGCTTGCTGTCGACCAGCCGCACCACGCGCAGCCGCTTGAACAGGATCGACAGCCGCTCGCTGTAGACCTCCTCGCGCTTGGGCAGCGGCTGCGTCACGCTCACCGGGCCCACTTGCCGGCAGGCGATCGAGGCCTCGGACTTGTCCTCGGCCAGGCCGAGCGCGCCGGAGACGCCACCGGTCTTGGCGCGCGAGACATAGCAGGTCACGCCGTTGACCTTGGGGTCGTCGTAGGCCTCGACCACGATCTTGTGGTCGGGGCCGATGAGCTTGAAGGCGGTGTCGACCTCGCCCACCGGCTCGGCCGGGGCGCCCGCTGCCGCCGTCATCGCCAGGCCGAGCAGCAGGACCGGCATCCAGCCGCGGCGCGTCGTCATGCGATGTCCACCGTGTGGACGCGATCGAAGCTGCCCCGGCGGCGGTCCTCGAAATAGCGCTGAAGCGCCTCGCGCACGGTGCGGAAGGCGATCTCTTCCCACGGGATCTCTTCTTCGGTGAAGAGCCGGGCCTCGATGGTCTCGTGGCCCGGGTCGAAGCGCTCGCTCAGCAGCCGCGCCCGATAGAACAGGTGGACCTGGCCGACCCGCACCACGCTCATCACGGCGAACAGGCCCTCCATCTCGTACTCGGCGCCGGCTTCTTCGTCGGTCTCGCGCGCCGCCCCCTGTTCGGTGGTCTCGCCGAGTTCCATGAAGCCGGCCGGCAGGGTCCACTTGCCCCAGCGCGGCTCGATATTGCGCTTGCACAGCAACACCCGATCGCCGAGGACCGGGATCGTGCCGACCACGTTGAGCGGGTTCTCGTAGTGGACCGTGCTGCAGGCCGGGCAGATCGCGCGCTCCTTGGTGTCGCCATCGTCCGGCAGACGGTAGACGACGGCGGTGCCGCAGTTCTTGCAGTGCTTGATGGGGACGCGCAGGATCATGGGCGTGACCAGGGCGTGGCTAGACGATCTGGACCGTCAGCGACGGCAGGCCGGTGATCTCGCCGACCAGCGTATCGCCGGCGACCACCGCCGCCACGCCCTCGGGGGTGCCGGTGAAGATCAGGTCGCCGGGCTGCAGTTCCCAGGCCGCCGACAGGTGTTCGATGGTCTCGGCCAGGTTCCAGATCAGCTTGCTCACGTTGCTGCGCTGGCGGTCGGTCCCGCCGACCTGCACCGAGATCTCGGCGTGCTCGATGTCGCCGGCCTGGGCCGCCGGCACGATCGGGCCGATCGGCGCGCTCTGCTCGAAGCTCTTGCCGATGTCCCAGGGCCGGCCCTGCTTCTTCATGTCGTTCTGCAGGTCGCGGCGCGTCATGTCGAGGCCGACGGCATAGCCGTAGATGTGCTTCATCGCGTCCGCGGCGGCGATGTTCCGGCCGCCGGTGCCGATGGCCGCGACCAGCTCGATCTCGTGGTGCAGGTTCTTGGTCAGCGTGGGGTAGTCCATGCGGCCGGTCGCGCCGGCGTCGACCACGACCACGGCATCGGCCGGCTTCATGAAGAAGAAGGGCGGTTCGCGCCCGGTGAAACCCATTTCCTTGGCATGCTCTTCGTAGTTGCGGCCGACGCAGTAGATGCGGTGCACCGGAAAACGCGCGGCCTGGCCGACCACCGGGATCGACACGACCGGATGGGGGGTGAAAACAAACTCGGCAGTCATGGGAAAAGCGTCCTTTTTCAGCGAAACGGGAAGTGTGCCAGAGGGCGGCGCCGGTTGTCCGCAGTGGGACTGGGGGCAGGCGGCACGGCTATGCTTGCCGGATGATGAAGCTGCACAACTATTTCCGCTCCTCCGCGTCCTTCCGCGTGCGCATCGCGCTGAACCTCAAGGGCCTCGACTACGAGTACATCCCGGTGCACATCGCTCGCGGCGAGCACAAGACCGGCCCCTTCGCGGCGATCTCGCCCGACATGCTGGTGCCCCTGCTCGAGGACGACGGCGAGCGCTTCACGCAGTCGATGGCGATCATCGAATACCTGGACGAGATCCAGCCCGAGCCGCCGCTGCTGCCGCACGACCCGGTCGGCCGGGCCCGCGTCCGGGCGCTGTCCGAGTCGATCGCCTGCGAGATCCATCCGCTCAACAACCTGCGCGTGCTCAAGTACCTGGTGCGCGAACTCAAGCTCGACGACGACGCCAAGAACGGCTGGTACCGCCACTGGGTGCGCGAAGGCATGCTGGCCTTCGAGCGCCAGCTGGCCCTGCACCCCGCGAGCACCTACTGCTTCGGCGACACCCCCACCATGGCCGACTGCTGCCTGGTGCCGCAGGTCTTCAACGGCCAGCGCTTCGACTGCGACTTCAGCGGCCTGCCGCGCACCATGGCGGCCTTCGAGGCCTGCATGCAGCTCGATGCCTTCCAGCGGGCCCAGCCTTCGCGCTGTCCCGACGCCGAAGCGTGAGCATGCCCGATTGGCTGGTGCCCGACTGGCCGCTGCCCGCCGGCGTGCGGGCGCTCTGCACCACGCGCGAGGGCGGGGTCTCGGCGGGTGCCTGCCAGAGCCTCAACCTGGGCGGCCATGTCGGCGACGATCCGGCCAGCGTGCAGACCAACCGGGCGCGGCTCGAAGCAGCGCTCGGCGCGCACCCGGTGTTCCTGCAGCAGGTGCACGGTACCGAGCTCGTGGCGCTCGACAGCCGGACGGCCGACGGCGCTGCCGCCGACGCCTGCACCACCGTCGTGCCCGGCGTCGCCTGCACGATCATGGTCGCCGACTGCCTGCCGGTGCTGTTCGCCGATGCGGCAGGCCGTCGCGTGGCGGCCGCGCATGCGGGCTGGCGCGGACTGGCCGCGGGCGTGCTCGAACGGACCGTCGCCGCCTTCGAGGGCGAGGGCGGCGCGCCGGCGCTCATGGCCTGGCTCGGGCCTTGCATCGGCCCGGACGCCTTCGAGGTCGGCGATGAAGTGCGCGCGGCCTTCGTCGCCGGTTCACCGGCGGCGAGCCGGTGCTTCCGCCCCGCCGGAACCCCGGGCAAGTGGATGGCCGACCTGGCCGGCCTGGCGCGCCAGCGGCTGCAGGCGGCGGGCGTCGCGCGGCTTCATGGCAACGACGGCAGCGAAGCCTGGTGCACGGTTCACAACCCGTTACGTTTTTTCTCGCACCGGCGCGACCGGGCCAGCGGCCGCTTCGCCGCCTGCATCTGGCGCCTCTGAATGGCCCCTGGCCGCCTCTGCGTGCGTTCGTACGGCCGCCTCTCGCTCGGCCGCCTCGCGGGCCTTGAGCGCCCTGCGACGGGCCGGCGTGGCCATCAGGTAAACCACCAGTGCCACCGGCAAAAGGCCGTAGAGTACAAAGGTAACGATCGCGCCGAGCACGGTGCCGGTGGTGTTGGTGGCTTCCGCAATGGCCATCATCAGGGCCACGTAGAGCCAGGCGATCACGACGAGGTGCATAGAAGATGATGTTTTCAGGCAGGTATGGCGGGCCGCGCTGGTGGGGCCCTGGCGAATACAGCATACTCAAAACCCGTATGCACGAGGCGAGGCAGCAGGAGACATCATGAAACACGCACAGGCCACCGCGGCCGAGACTTTCGCGCCCTTTCAGCAAGCGCTCACGCAGGGCTGGGAGAAAGCCCTCGAATCCTTCCAGTCGCTCGGCGCCCAGGGAACGGCCTCGGCCGGCGCCCCCTGGAGCCAGATGCCCAAGCTGTCGTTCTCGGGCGAGAAGCTGCGCCAGCTGCAGGAGCAGTACGTCAGCGAAGCCAGCGCGCTCTGGCAGAACGGCTTCGCGGCGCAGGCCGGCGCCGACAAGCGCTTTGCCGGCGCGGCCTGGGGCGGCAATCCGGTCTCGTCTTTCTCGGCCGCCATCTACCTGCTGAACGCCCGCACCCTCATGGGCATGGCGGACGCAGTCGAAGCCGACGCCAAGACCCGCTCGCGCCTTCGCTTCGCGGTCGAACAATGGATGGCGGCTTCGGCGCCGAGCAACTACCTGGCCTTCAACGCCGAAGCCCAGAAGAAGGCGCTCGAGACCCAGGGCGAGAGCATCGCCAAGGGCATCCAGAACCTGCTGCACGACCTGCAGCAGGGCCATGTCAGCATGACCGATGAAAGCGCCTTCGAGGTCGGCCGCAACGTCGGCACCACCGAAGGCGCGGTGGTGTTCGAGAACGACCTGTTCCAGCTGCTCGAATACAAGCCGCTGACCGCCAAGGTCTACGAGCGGCCGCTGCTGCTGGTGCCGCCGTGCATCAACAAGTTCTACATCCTCGACCTGCAGCCCGAGAATTCGCTGATCCGCTATGCGGTCGAGCAGGGACACCGCGTCTTCGTCGTGAGCTGGCGCAACCCCGATGCGTCGATGGCGCACTACACCTGGGACCAGTACATCGAGGACGCCGCCATCAAGGCGATCCACGTCACCCAGGAGATCACCGGCCAGGACAAGGCGGGCGGCAAGATCGACACCCTCGGCTTCTGCGTCGGCGGCACCATCCTGAGCACCGCGCTGGCCGTGCTGGCGGCGCGCGGCGAGCAACCGGCGGCCTCGGTCACCTTGCTGACCACCCTGCTCAACTTCACCGACACCGGGGTGCTCGACATCTTCATCGACGAGAACTTCGTCAAGTTCCGCGAAATGCAGATGGGGCAGGGCGGGCTGCTGCAGGGCGGCGAGCTGGCCTCCACCTTCAGCTTCCTGCGGCCCAACGACCTGGTCTGGAACTACGTGGTGGGCAACTACCTGAAGGGCGAGACGCCTCCGCCCTTCGACCTGCTCTACTGGAACAGCGACGCCACCAACCTGCCGGGCCCGATGTACTGCTGGTATCTGCGCAACACCTACCACGAGAACAAGCTCGCGGTGCCCGGCGCGCTCACCGTGGCCGGCGAGCAGGTCGACCTCGGCGCCATCGAGGCGCCGGTCTACATCTACGGCTCGCGCGAGGACCACATCGTGCCGATCGGCGGCGCCTATGCCTCGACCCAGGTGCTCAAGGGCAAGAAGCGCTTCGTGATGGGCGCCTCGGGCCACATCGCCGGCGTGATCAATCCGCCGGCGAAGAAAAAGCGCAGCCACTGGATCCGCGCCGACGGCAAGCTGCCGGCGACGCAGGCCGAGTGGCTGGCCGGCGCGACCGAGCATCCCGGCAGCTGGTGGACCGACTGGTCCGACTGGCTGAAGACCCACGCGGGCAAGCAGATCGCTGCCCCCAAGGCTTATGGCAAAGGCAGCGCCTACAAGGCGAGCGAGCCGGCGCCGGGCCGCTATGTCAAGGCGAAAGCCTGAGCTTCACTTTTTCCGTCATTTCAATCCACGCATCGGAGAGCACACCATGGAAGACATCGTCATCGTTTCAGCCGCACGTACCGCCGTGGGCAAGTTCGGCGGATCGCTGGGCAGCATCCCGGCCACCGAACTCGGTGCCATCGTGATCAAGGAATTGCTGGCGCGCGCCAAGGTCGGCAGCGACCAGATCGGCGAAGTCATCATGGGCCAGGTGCTGACCGCGGGCAGCGGCCAGAATCCGGCGCGTCAGGCGCTGCTCAAGAGCGGCATCGCGAAGGAGACGCCGGCGCTGACCATCAACGCCGTTTGCGGCTCGGGCCTCAAGGCCGTGATGCTGGCGGCGCAGGCCGTGGCCACGGGCGACAGCGAGATCGTGATCGCCGGCGGCCAGGAAAGCATGAGCATGGCGCCGCACGTGCTGCCGAACTCGCGCAACGGCCAGCGCATGGGTGACTGGAAGCTGGTCGACTCGATGATCATCGACGGCCTGTGGGACGTCTACAACCAGTACCACATGGGCATCACGGCCGAGAACGTGGCCAAGAAGTACGACATCAGCCGTGCCGCGCAGGACGAACTCGCGCTCGGCAGCCAGACCAAGGCCGCGGCGGCGCAGGACGCCGGCAAGTTCAAGGACGAGATTGTCGCGGTCAACATTCCGCAGAAGAAGGGCGACCCGATCGTCTTCGACAAGGACGAGTTCATCAACCGCAAGAGCACGGCCGAAGTCCTGGCGGCGCTGCGCCCGGCCTTCGACAAGGCCGGCGGCGTGACGGCCGGCAATGCCTCGGGCCTGAACGACGGCGCCGCCGCCGTGATGGTCATGACCGCCAAGAAGGCGGCCGCGCTGGGCCTGAAGCCGCTCGGACGCATCGCCAGCTATGCCAGCACCGGCCTCGACCCGGCCTTCATGGGCATGGGCCCGGTGCCGGCGTCGCAGAAGGCGCTGCAGCGCGCCGGCTGGAAGCCGCAGGACCTCGACGTGCTCGAGATCAACGAGGCCTTTGCGGCCCAGGCCTGCGCGGTGAACCGCGAGATGGGCTGGGACATCAACAAGGTCAACGTGAACGGCGGCGCGATCGCCATCGGCCACCCGATCGGCGCGTCCGGCTGCCGCATCCTGGTGACGCTGCTGCACGAGATGCAGCGGCAGAACGCCAAGAAGGGCATCGCCTCGCTGTGCATCGGCGGCGGCATGGGCGTGGCCCTGACGATCGAGCGCTGAGCGTCTTGGACGACGCGCAGTTCTTTCGCCAGATCCGCGACGAGCTGTTCGTCGCCGCGGTGGGCGACGTGCTCGACACCATGGGCTGGCAGCACCAGTTTCTGCCGGCCGGCATTGCGCCGCTCGAGAAATCGATGCGCATCGTCGGCCGTGCCATGCCGGTGCTCGAGGCCGATGTCGTCAATGACGGCACGCGCTCGGCCGGGCCCCTGTCGGGCAAGCCTTTCGGCCTGATGCTGGAGGCGCTCGACGACCTGAAGCCGGGCGAGATCTACATCGCCACCGGCGCCTCGCTGCGCTATGCGCTGTGGGGCGGCCTGATGTCGACCCGGGCGCAGCATCTCAAGGCGGCGGGCGCGATCCTCGACGGCTACGTGCGCGACGCCGGCGAGATCGAGCGGCTCGGCTTCGATGTCTTCTGCCGCGGCACCTATGCGCAGGACCAGGGCGTGCGCGGGCAGGTCATCGACTACCGCTGCACGATCGAGATCGAGGGCGTGCGCATCGCGCCCGGCGACCTGCTGTTCGGCGACCGCGAGGGCGTGCTGGTGATCCCGCGCGCGGTCGAGCGCGAGGCGGTGGCCAAGGCCCTGGACAAGGTCCGCACCGAGAACAAGGTGGCCGACGCGATTCGCGGCGGCATGAGCGCCTGCGAGGCGCTGGCGACTTTCGGCGTCATGTGAGCGCCGGGCAGGGTGCGATCTGCGCATTCCTGCACAGGGTTTCCGAAAACCGAAGCCCGCCTTCCGAATTCGCCGATTGCGCGATCCCGGCGCAGCGTCGACCATGCCCGTTCCACTCGGGAGACAACATGGAAACGAAGCTGAAGGCGCTGATCGGCGTCACCCTGGGCGTTGCCCTGGCCACCCTCCAGGCACCTGCCGCCGCGCAGGCCCCCTGGCCCGACAAGCCCGTCACGCTGGTGGTGCCCTATTCGGCCGGCGGGCCCACCGACGTGGTCGCGCGCATGCTGGCGATCCCCATGGGCAAGTCGCTGGGCCAGACCGTCATCGTCGAGAACACGGTCGGCGCCGGCGGCACCATCGCGCCCGCGCGCGTGGCGCGGGCGGCACCGAACGGCTACACCATCCTGATCCACCACATGGGCATGGCGACCGCGCCGGCGCTCTACAAGAAGCTGTCGTACGACCCGCTGAAAGACTTCGAGTACGTCGGGCAGGTGCTCGACGTGCCGATGACCCTGCTGTCGCGCAAGGACTTTCCGGCCAACAACTTCCAGGAACTGCTGGCTTACGTCAAGGCCAACAAGGACAAGGTGTCGCTGGCCAACGCCGGCATCGGCGCGGTGTCGCAGCTCTGCGGCCTGCTGTTCACGAGCCAGATCGGGGTCGAGCTGACCACGGTGCCCTACAAGGGCGCCGGGCCGGCGCTCAACGATCTGATGGGCGGCCAGGTCGACCTGCTGTGCGACCAGACCACGCAAACCGCCCCGGTGATCAAGGAGGGCAACCGGGTCAAGGTGTTCGGCGTGACCACGCCCCAGCGCCTGTCGACGATGCCGAACATCCCGACCCTCGACGAGCAGGGCCTGAAGGGCTTCGACGTGCGCGTGTGGCACGGCGTCTATGCGCCGAAGGGCACGCCGCCGGCGGTGATCGACAAGATCAACGCCGCGCTGCGCGTGGCGCTGCAGGACCCGGTGGTCAAGCAGCGCCTGGCCGACCTGAGCTCGGAGATCGTGCCGATGGACAAGGTCACGCCCGAGGCGCTGCGCAGCCATTTGACGGCCGAGGTCGCCAAGTGGGGCAAGGTGATCCGGGCCGCAGGCATCCAGGGGGAGTGATCAGTCCCCGAATTCGATCATGACCGGCTGATGGTCGGAGGCCTGCGTCTGCAGGTCGACCTCGACCTTTCGCACCCGCGGCGCCAGCGAATCGCTCACGAAGACGAAGTCGCAGGCGATCGGGTCGGGGCCGTAGGTGCGGTCGAACAGGCGGAAGGTCGGGTCGTGCGGCCGCTCGGGGTGGGCCAGCGGCCAGGCATCCTGCAGGCGTCTTGCGGGCGTGCCCCCGGCCGGCAGCGCCGGGTCGACGAAGGCCTGCACGATCTCGTCGTAGGCCGGGTCGCTCGCCGCCATGTTGAAGTCGCCGCACAGGATCGCCTGCGGCGTGTGCGCCTTGGCCTGGAAGGGCGAGACTTCGCGCGGGTCGACCGGCGGTGCCGCGGCCTGTTCGCAGGCCTCCAGATGCAGGGCGCGCAGGGCCCGGGCCTGGGCCAGGCGCTGGTTTGGCGAGTAGTACTCCAGGTGGGTGGTCATCACGCGCAGCGATCCCAGTTCGGGGCTGGCGAGCGTGACCACGGTGCACATGCGCGGCATGCTGGTCACGGTCGGGTCGGCCGGCCACGGCAGGGGGTGATGCTGGACGCGGGACACCGGCAGCCGGGTGGCGATCAGGTTGCCGAAGCGCATCGGCCGGCCGTCGGCATCGAACTCGTCGACCGCGGCACCGAAGAACAGCCGGAAGCCCGGCAGCAGCGCCTGCAGTTCGGCCGGCTGGTCGCCGGGCTGGCCCGGCATGCCTTCGAAGCCCGAGGCGATCTCCTGCAGGCACAGCACGTCGAAGTCGGCCATCGCGCGCGCGCCGTCGACGATGCGCCGCGGGCTCACGGCGCCGTCGAGGCCGCGGCACCACTGGGTATTCCAGGTCACGAGTTTCATGGCGTTCCCATCAGCGTTGATGAGGGCGTTTTATCAGGTTGCGCCGACCCTGTTGCTGCTTGCGGCCCGGCATCGGCAGCATCGCTTCGCGCAGCCCCTCGATCGTCGAGCCGGCGCTGGCGACGAATTTCTCGAGGGCCGGACTCGTGCGGGCCGGATTCCAGACCAGCAAGGCCGGCGTGATGGCCGAGGCGCCCGTGAACGGCACGAAGCGGACGTTGTCGACGCGCGACCGCGCGAGCGAGCGCGGCACCAGCGACACCCCCAGCCCTTCGGCCACCATCGCCACGATGGTGAGCCACTGGCGTGCGGCATGGACCGTCTTCGGATGGACGCCGGCGCGGCTGAAGATGGCGATCACGTTGTCGTAGTTCGCCGGCGACACGTCGCGCGAGAACATCACGAAGCGCTCTTCGCACAGGTCGCCGAGATCGACTGCCTCCGCGCCGGCGTAGCGGTGGGCGGCCGGGAGGCAGAGCACGAACTCGTCGTCGACCAGCGGCAGCGAGCGCAGCTGGGGCGGGACGACGAAGGCATTGAGAAAGCCCGCATCTAGCTGGCCGTGCAGCAGGCCCTGGAGCTGCTCTGCGGTCGACATTTCGTGCAGGATCAGTTCGATGCCGTGGGCGTCGGTGTCGAAGCGTTGCACGATGGCCGGCACGCCGCGGTAGACCAGGGAGCCGGCCATTCCGACGTCGAGCCGGCCGCGGCTGCCGCTGGCCACGGCCAGGGCGATCGACGAAGCCCGCGCGACGCGATCCAGGATCTGGCGGGCTTCCTCGAGGAAGGCGGAACCGGCCGGCGTCAGTTCGACGTGCTTGCTGCTGCGCAGCAGCAGCCGGACGCCCAGCTCTTCCTCCAGCGCCTTGATCGCCAGGCTCAACGGCGGCTGGGTGATCGCCAGCCGGTCGGCGGCGCGTCCGAAATGGAGTTCTTCGGCCAGCACGGCGAAGTACCGGAGGGAATTCAGCTTCATCCGCAACGATTCTAGAAATGAATCGATCCAGCCACAATGTGAATTGGACGCAAATGATCATCGTCTCCAAGATCCGGGAGGTCGCAATCCAGACGACGGACATACAGGAGACAACCGCATGCATCCATTTCAACGGGCCCTGGCGCTGCTGGCCCTCGTCGGCTCGACGCTTGCCGCCGCGCAGGACTATCCCGCCGCGCCGATCACGATGGTGGTGCCGTTCGCGGCCGGCAGCGGCACGGACGCCGTCGCGCGCATCGTGGCGAAGCGGCTGGGCGAGCGGCTCAAGCAGCCGGTGCTGGTAGACAACAAGGCGGGCGCCAGTGCCCAGATCGGCGCCCAGTACGTCGCCAAGGCCAAGCCCGACGGCTACACGCTGTTCATGACGACGAACACTTCGCATTCGGCCAACCCGGCACTGTTCGCCACCCTGAAGTACGACCCGATCAAGGACTTCACGCCGATCACCCGCGTGGGCGAGCTGCCCTTCGCGGTGGTCGTGGGCTCGAAGCTGCCCGTGAACAGCATGAAGGAGCTGATCGACTACGCCAAGGCGAATCCGGGCAAGCTCTCCTATGCGACGCCGAACAGCACCTCGCTGGCGGCCTCCGAGACCATCAAGCGGATCGCCGGCATCGACATGCTCGGCATACCCTACAAGTCCAGCCCGCAGGCCTTGACGGACCTGATGGGCGGGCAGGTGCAGATGTATGTCGCCGACCTCGGCTCCAGCATGTCGATGATCAAGGCCGGCAGCGTCCGGGCGCTGGCGGTGACGACCAGGGGGCCGGTCAAGTCGCTGCCCGGCGTGGCGCCCGTGGCCGACACGGTCAAGGGCTTCGACCTGACCTCCTGGAACGGCATCCTCGGGCCGGCCGGCATGCCCCGGCCCGTCGTGGAGCGGCTGGACGCCGAGCTCCGGCAGGTGCTGGCCGAAAAGGAAGTGCAGGACCAGCTCGCGCAGCTCGGCTTCGAAGTCTGGCCCAGCAGCGGCCCGGACGATTTCGCGAAGTACGTGGCCGACCAGCTCGCGCACTGGACCGCGCTGATCAAGCAGGCCGGCATTCGCCAGGAATAGCCATGAAGCAGCAAGCAGATCGCGCGCGCCGCGGCCCGCTCTCGGGTGTGCGCGTGCTCGACATGACTTCGGTGGTCATGGGGCCGTATGCGACCCAGATCCTGGCCGAACTGGGCGCCGACGTCATCAAGGTGGAGAGCCGCGAGGGCGACAACATGCGCCACGTCGGGCCCATGAAGAACCCCGGCATGGGGCACATCTTCCTGCACGCCAATGCAGGCAAGCGCAGCATCGCCCTCGACCTCAAGCTCGACGATGGGCGCGAGGCGGTGCTGAAGCTCGCCGAGGGCTGCGACGTGCTCGTCAGCAACGTGCGGCCGAAGGCGATGGCACGCCTGGGCCTGCACTACGAAGCCGTCAAGGAGCGCAGCCCGGGGATCATCTACGTGAACTGCTGCGGCTTCGACCAGGACGGACCCGATGCGGCGCGGCCGGCCTATGACGACCTGATCCAGGGCGCCACGGGCGTGCCGTGGCTCATGCAGCAGTACGGCGCGCCCGAGCCGATCTATGCGCCGACGACGCTCTGCGATCGCGTCACCGGCCTGCATGCGGTCTACGCCGTGACCGCGGCGCTGTATGCGCGCAGCCAGACGGGGCAGGGGCAAGCGGTGAGCGTGCCCATGTTCGAGTCGATGTCGCAGTTCATCCTGGGCGACCACATGGCCGGACTGAGCTTCGATCCGCCACGGGGCGAGCCCGGCTATGCACGGCTGCTGACTCCCCACAGGAAGCCGTACGCCACGCGGGATGGGCGTCTGTGCGTGCTGATCTACAACGACAAGCACTGGCGCAGCTTCTTCGAGGCCATCGGGGAGAGCGAGGGCCTCGGGGCCGATCCGCGCTTCGCGACGCACGGTGCGCGCGCGGCCCACATCGACGCCGTCTATGCCGAGGTCTCGCGGATCATGCGCACGCGCACCACGGCCGAGTGGCGGGCGCTGCTCGATGCGGCCGACGTTCCCAACATGCCGATGAACAGCCCGGCCGACCTGCTGGCGAACGCGCAGCTGCGTGCGACCGGCTTCCTGCGCCAGACCCTGCATCCGACGGAGGGGCTGCTGCACGTGATGGCGCCGCCGACGAAGTGGTCCGCGACCCCTCCCGAGCGCGAGCCTGCGCCCGCGCCGCGACTGGGAGAGCACACCGTCGAATTGCTGCGCGAAGCCGGCTATTCGGATGCCGCGGTCCGCGGCCTGCTGGCGAGCGGCGCCTGCACGGCGCCGAGCACCTGATCATGAATCCGATCATGAAACCGAAGTACCTGGTCCGCAGCCAGGACGTTCCGAGCTACCGGCCCGCCAATCACCACCACACGAGCAATCAGCGCCTCATCGGCCCGGAAACCACGGGTGCACGCCAGATGGAAGTGGTGCTCGGCACCTTGCAAAAGGGCGGCGGCGCATTGCCGCATGCGCACCCGGGCGTCGAGCAGGCCTGCCATCTGCTGGAGGGCACCGCGCATGTCGAGGTGGCTGGCGAAGCCTTCGACATGGCAGCCGGCGACACCTGCTTCTTTCCGGCCGACGCCATGCACGTCTTCCAGGTGACCAGCGACACCCCGGTCAGGCTGCTGGTGATCTACAGCCCGCCCTACGCAGAGTCGCCGGACAAGCTTCGCCGGCCCGCCCACGATTGATTCAGGAGACCCCCATGAACTTCAGCCTCACACCGGAGCAGGAACAGATCCGCAACGCCATCGAAAAGGTCTGCGCGCCTTTCGATGCCGACTACTGGCTGCGCAAGGATCGCGAGGGCGGCTTTCCGGCCGACTTCCACAGCGCGCTCGCCGAGTCGGGCTGGCTCGGCATCGCGATGCCGCAAGAGCATGGCGGCGCGGGGCTCGGCATCAGCGACGCGGCACTGATGATGCACACCATCTCCGCGACCGGCGCGGGCTTGTCGGGCGCGTCCGCGGTCCACATGAACATCTTCGGCCTGCATCCCGTGGTCGTCTTCGGGACGGACGAGCAGAAGCGGCGCTGGCTGCCGCCGCTGATCCAGGGCAAGGACCGCGCATGCTTCGGCGTGACCGAGCCGAACACGGGCCTGAACACCCTCAAGCTGAAGACACGGGCGGTCCGCGAAGGCGACCACTACGTGGTGCACGGCCAGAAGGTCTGGATCAGCACGGCCCAGGTCGCGAACAAGATCCTGCTGCTGGCGCGCACCACGCCGGTCGAGGACTGCACGGGCACCGAGGGCCTGAGCCTCTTCTACACGGACCTGGACCGCTCGAAGGTCGAGGTCCGCGAGATCGAGAAGCTGGGCCGCAAGTGCGTCGATTCGAACCAGGTCTTCATCGACGGCCTTCGCATCCCGGTCGAGGACCGGGTGGGCGAGGAAGGCAAGGGGTTCGCCTACATCCTGCATGGCCTGAACCCCGAGCGCATCCTGATCGCGTCGGAGGCGATCGGCCTGGGCCGCGCCGCGCTGGAGCGCGCCGCCAACTATGCGAACGAGCGCGAAGTGTTCGGCCGCCCGATCGGCATGAACCAGGCGATCCAGCATCCGCTGGCCAGGTCGTGGATGGAACTCGAGGCGGCGCACCTGATGGTGCAGAAGGCCGCCTGGCTCTACGACCAGCAGCTGCCCTGCGGCGCCGAGGCCAACAGCGCGAAGTTCCTCGCTGCGGAAGCCTGCTATGGCGCCTGCGAGAACGCGATCCTGACGCACGGCGGCATGGGCTACGCGAAGGAGTACCACGTCGAACGCTACCTGCGCGAAGCCTGGATCCCGCGCCTGGCGCCCGTGAGTCCGCAGCTGATCCTCTGCTTCATCGCCGAGAAGGTGCTCGGCCTGCCGAAGTCCTATTGAGCTTTCACTTGATGCCGGCGCGCATGAAGCTCTGCACGAACTGCCGCTGGAACAGCAGGAAGGCGATCAGCAGCGGCGCCGAGGTCATCAAGGTGGCGGCCGTGATGACCGACCAGTCGACGCCCTGGTCGACTGACGAGAACACCTGCAGGCCCACGGTCAGCGGCCGCGCGTTGACGCTGTTGGTGATGATCAGCGGCCAGAGGAAATTATTCCAGTGGAAGCTCACCGACACCAGCGCGAAGGCGGTGTAGACCGGCCGGGCGAGCGGCACGTAGACCCGCCACAGCGTCTGCAGCGCGCTGGCGCCTTCGACCCGCGCGGCCTCGTCGAGCTCCTTCGGGATGCCCATGAAGGTCTGACGCAGGAGGAAGATCGCGAAGGCCGAGGCGAAGTAGGGCAGGCCGATGGCCAGCAGCGTGTCGACCAGGCCGAGCTTCGCCATGGTCTTGTAGTTTTCGACCAGGAGGATGTCCGGCATGATCATCAACTGCACCAGCACCAGGGCGAACGCGATGCCGCGGCCCTTGAACCGGTAGCGCGCGAAGGCGTAGGCCGCGAGCGTGCCCAGCACCAGTTGCACCACCAGCACCATCGCCACCAGCAGCGTGGTGTTGAGGAAGTAGCGCGCGAACGGCGCGGCTTCCCAGGCGCGGCGAAAGTTGTCGAGCGTGAGCGGCGCCGCGAGCGCGAAGCGGGTCGAGAATTCGGCCGGGTGGAAGGCGGTCCAGACCGCGTAGGCCAGCGGCAGGATCCACAGCAGCGCGAGCAGCCAGGCGGCCAGCGTGTCGAGCAGCGTCGGCTCGTTGTAGGCCAGGCGTTGGGTCGGCGCGCTCACTTGTAGTGCACCTTGCGGTCGAGCACGAAGAACTGGAACAGCGCGATGCCGGCCAGCACCACCACCAGCACCACCGTGATCGCCGAGGCGTAGGCCGTGTCCCAGAAGCTGAAGCCCACCTCGTACAGGTGGTAGAGCAGCAGGATCGAGGCGTTGTCGGGACCGCCGCGGGTCAGAACGAACAGGTGGTCGACCATCCGGAAGGCGTTGATGAAGGCATTCACCAGCACGAACAGCGTGGTCGGCATCAAGAGCGGCCATTGCACCCGGCGGAAGAAATACCAGCGTGAGGCGCCTTCGATCGCCGCCGCCTCGCGCAGGCTCGGATTGAGGGTCTGCAGCGCCGCCAGGTAGAAGATCATGAAGAAGCCCGCTTCCTTCCAGATCGCCACCAGCGTGACGGCGCCGAGGGCCGTCGTCGGGCTGCCGAGCCAGTTGTGCGAGGGCAGGCCCAGCGCGCCGGTGATCTGCTCCAGCAGGCCGTATTGCGGCGTGTAGAAGAACAGCCAGATGTTGGCCACCGCGATCATCGGCAGCACCGTCGGCGTGAAGTAGGCCATGCGCAGGAAGGCGCGGCCGGCGATGCGCTCGTTGACCCACAGCGCCATCACCAGCGCCAGCCCGATCGACAGCGGAATGGTCGCGCCCGCGAACCAGAGGTTGTTGCGCACCGCCTTCCAGAACACCGGGTCGCCGACCATGACCTGGTAGTTCTCGAGCCCGACCCAGACGCCGGCGCGGCTGCCCTTGGGGGTGGAATGGAAGCTGTCGACCAAGGTCGACACGGCCGGCCAGTGCGTGAACGCGACCAGCAGCACCAGCGCCGGCAACAGGAGCAGCCACGCGTGCGCCGCCTCGCGGGCGGCGCTGCTGCCGGCGGTGGTGCCGTGCCTCACTTGGAGGCGCGCAGGATCCGGTCGGCCTCGCGCTGCGCGTCCTGCATGGCCTGCGCCGGCGTCTTGCTGCCGGTCAGCGCGGCCTGCAGCCCGTCGTTGAGCGCCTTGGTCACGCGCTGGTTGTCATGGGTGGAGAACTCGGCCACCGACACCGGCAGCTGGTCGCGCGCCACCAGTGCGGCGGGGAAGTCGCGGCCGTACTTGCGCAGCGTGTCGGTCTCGTAGGCGGCCGGCGAGACGGCGACGTAGCCGGTGTCCATGCTCCATTGCGCAGCCCGCTCGGGCTGGGTGATCCACTTGACGAACTTGAAGGCGGCGTCCTGCTGCGCCGGCGTCGACTTCTTGAAGATGTAGAAGTTGCCGCCGCCGGTGGGCGAGCCCTTGCGCTTGTTGCCCGGGATCATGCCGACGCCGAAGTCGAACTTGGCGTTGGCCTTGATGTTGGTCAGGTTGCCGGTGGTGGTGTAGATGATGGCGGCCTTCTTCTCGAAGAAGTCCTTGGGCGTGGTGCCCCACTCGACCACGCCGGGCGGGTGGATGCCGGCCTTGCCGAGGTCGACCCAGTACTGAAGCGCTTCGATCACCTTGGGATCGTCGAACTTCACGGCGGTGCCGGCCTCGTTGGCGAGGATGGCGTCGTTCGGCGTCGTCAGGGTCTGGAACAGCCAGTAGGGGAACCCGCTCGACGGGATCTGCACCCCCCATTGCGTGACCTTGCCGCTGGCGTCCTTCTTGGTCAGCTTGGCGGCGGCGTCCTTCAGCTCGGCCCAGGTGGCCGGCGGCTTGTTCGGGTCGAGGCCGGCTTCCTTGAACAGTTCCTTGTTCCAGTACATGACCACGGTCGAGCGCTGGAACGGAATGCCCCAGGTCTTGCCGCCGGTCTGGCTGTTCATCATGAAAGCCTTGTAGAAGCCGCCCAGCCAGGCCTTGTCCTCGGCCGTCTTCACGAAGTCGTCGAAGGGCACGATCGCCTCCTCGTCGATCAGCGTGAACATGTCGGTCGACAGCAGCACCGAGGTGACCGGCGGCGTGCCCGACTTGTGCGCGGTCAGGGCCTTGACGATGGTCTCCTGGTAGGTGCCGGCGTAGATCGGCGAGACCTTCACGCCCGGGTTCTCCTTCATGAAGCCGGCCGCGAAGCCGTCGATGGTCTTGGCGATCGGGCCGCCGACGGCCACCGGGTAGTAGAACTGGAGTTCCACCGGTGCCTGGGCGTGCACGAGGCCGGTGCCGGCGGCGAACAGGCCGCCAGCGGCCAGCAGGGGCAGGGCCAGGCCCCGGACGAAAGTCTTGCGTTTCATGGTCTTCTTCTTCCTCGGGAGTGAAATTCAGTCGATGCGGTGGCCGGCGGCATCGAAGCCGTGGCTGTCTTCGGGCGCCCAGTACAAGCCGACCTGGTCGCCCGGCGCGGCCTCGCAGCCGCCGGCCGTGCGCACCAGCAGCACCTGGCTGCCGATCGCGCAGTGCAGCACCAGGTCGGCGCCCAGGTATTCGAGGCCCCGGACCGTGGCGGGGACGCCGCCCGGTGCGAGCGCGATGGCTTCGGGCCGGACACCCAGCATCGCGGCGTCATGGCCGGTGGCGACCTCGCTGCCGGCGATGCGGCCGCCTTCCAGCGCCACCAGGTTCATGGCCGGGGTGCCGATGAAGCGGGCCGCGAAGGTGGTGGCGGGGCGGGCGTAGAGCGTGCGCGGCAGGCCGGCCTGCTCGACCCGGCCGCGGTTCAGCAGCACCACCTGGTCGGCCATGCTCATGGCCTCGGTCTGGTCGTGGGTGACGTAGACCACCGTCAGCCCCAGCTGGCGCTGCAGTTCGCGCAGCTCGCGCCGCATGTCCTGGCGCAATTGGGCGTCCAGGTTGGACAGCGGTTCATCCATGAGACAGACCTTGGCCTGCGCCACCAGCGCCCGGCCCAGCGCCACCCGCTGCTGCTGGCCGCCCGAGAGCTGGGAGGGCTTGCGATCGAGCAGGGCGTCCAGGCCGAGCAGGGCGGCGACCTCGGCCAGCCGGCGCGCGCTTTCGGCGGCTGGCGTCTTTCGCACCGACAGGCCGAATGCGATGTTGTCGGCCACGCTCAGGTGCGGGAAGAGGGCGTAGTTCTGGAACACCATCGCGATGCCGCGCTGGGCCGGCGGCAGGGCGGTGACGTCGCGGCCATCGATGACCACCCGGCCTTCGGTGGCGGTTTCCAGCCCGGCCAGGATCCGCAGCGTGGTCGACTTGCCGCAGCCGGACGGGCCGAGCAGGACGCAGAAGGAGCCGGGTTCGATCTGCAGGTTGACCGACTGCAGGGCGGTGGCGTCGCCCCATGATTTGGCGATGTCGATCAGCTCGATGGAGGACATCGACTCAGTATATGGACGGCTTGTGACACCCGGTTGCATTGAGGGGTCAGTGTTTTCCTCATCGGGCCGGCTCCAAAAACTTCGATAAAGTGGTCAACGCCTGTTCAGGCTCGCAAATACCAAGGAAACTTCATGAGCAAAAAAGTCGCATACGTCACCGGGGGCATGGGGGGCATCGGAACGGCCATTTGCCAGCGCCTGGCCAAGGACGGTTTCACCGTCATCGCCGGCTGCGGCCCCACCCGCGATCACGCCAAATGGCTGGCGGAGCAGAAGGCCGAGGGCTACGAGTTCCATGCCTCGGTCGGCAACGTCGGAGATTGGCAGTCCACCGTCGAGGCCTTCACCAAGGCCAAGGCCGAGCACGGCACCATCGACGTCCTGGTCAACAACGCGGGCATCACGCGCGACCGGATGTTCCTCAAGATGACACCGGAAGACTGGAGCTCGGTGATCGAGACCAACCTCAACAGCATGTTCAACGTCACCAAGCAGGTGGTCGGCGACATGGTCGAAAAGGGCTGGGGCCGGATCATCAACATCAGCTCGGTCAACGGCGCCAAAGGCCAGGCCGGGCAGACCAACTATTCGGCCGCCAAGGCCGGCATGCACGGCTTCACGATGGCGCTGGCACAGGAGCTCGCCGCCAAGGGCGTGACCGTCAACACCGTCAGCCCGGGCTACATCGGCACCGACATGGTGAAGGCGATCCGCCAGGAAGTGCTCGACAAGATCGTCGGCACCATTCCCGTCAAGCGCCTGGGCGAGCCGAGCGAGATCGCCTCCATCATCGCGTGGCTGGCGACCGACGAAGGCGGTTATTCCACCGGGGCCGACTTCTCGGTCAATGGTGGGCTCCACATGCACTGAGGCGCCGCCACGGAACGACCCACGAAGAAACCCGCCACGGCGGGTTTTTTCATTTGCGCCTCCGCTCACAACACATCACATCAGGAGATCCCGCATGACCCCCACCGCAATGCCGGCCGCTCCGGCGGCGAAGCTGCCCCTCTACCGGTCGCTCTACGTCCAGGTGATCACGGCCGTGATCATCGGCGTGCTGCTCGGGCACTTCTATCCCTCGGTCGGCGAGACCATGAAGCCGCTCGGCGACGGCTTCATCAAGCTGATCAAGATGATGATCGCGCCGATCATCTTCTGCACGGTGGTGGTCGGCATCGCGGGCATGGAGGACATGAAGAAGGTCGGCAAGACCGGCGGGCTGGCACTGCTCTATTTCGAGATCGTCAGCAGCATCGCGCTGGTGGTCGGGCTGGTGCTGGTCAACGTGTTCAGGCCGGGCGCCGGCATGAACATCGACCCGGCGTCGCTCGACACGCGGGCGCTGGCCGCCTACACCGGGCCGGGCAAGATGGAGGGCACGGTCGACTTCCTGCTGCACGTCATTCCCAACACGCTGGTCGATGCCTTCGCCAAGGGCGAGATCCTGCAGGTGCTGCTGATCGCGGTGCTGTTCGGCTTCGCGCTGCACCGCTTCGGCGGCCGCGGCACGCTGATCTTCGACATCATCGAGAAGGGCTCGCACGTGCTCTTCGTGATCGTCAACTACATCATGAAGCTGGCGCCCATCGGTGCCTTCGGCGCCATGGCCTTCACGATCGGCAAGTACGGCATCGGCTCGCTGTTCTCCCTCGGCAAGCTGATGGGCACCTTCTACCTGACCTGCCTGCTGTTCATCTTCGTGGTGCTCGGCACGATCGCCCGGCTGCACGGATTCAGCATCTGGAAGTTCATCAAGTACATCAAGGAAGAACTGCTGATCGTGCTGGGCACCTCGTCGTCCGAGTCGGTGCTGCCGCGGATGATGGAGAAGATGGAGAACCTCGGCGCCAAGAAGACGGTGGTCGGCCTGGTGATCCCGACCGGCTACTCGTTCAACCTCGACGGCACCTCGATCTATTTGACGATGGCGGCAGTTTTCATCGCCCAGGCCACCAACACGCCGATGACGCTGATGCAGCAGATCACGCTGCTCGGCGTGCTGCTGCTGACCTCGAAGGGCGCGGCCGGCGTGACGGGCAGCGGCTTCATCGTGCTGGCGGCGACGCTGTCGGCGGTGGGCCACGTGCCGGTGGCCGGCCTGGCGCTGATCCTCGGCATCGACCGCTTCATGTCCGAGGCCCGTGCGCTCACCAACCTGATCGGCAACGGCGTCGCCACCCTGGTGGTCGCCAAGTGGACCGACGAGCTCGACATGGAGCGGCTGAAGGCCGGGCTCGACAACGAGACCTGGGTCGAAGCCCAGGAGCCCGAGGAACTGATCAACGCCCGTACGGAAAAGATGGCCACCTGAGTTCGGCGGCGGCCTCGTTCTTGCAGAATGCAAGCCGATGCCCCACAGCGTTTCACTGATCAACACCATTGCCGCCGGCCTCGGCCTGGCGCTGGTGCTCGGCTTCCTGGCGACGCGGCTGCGGCTGCCGGCGCTGGTCGGCTACCTGCTGGCGGGCGTGATCATCGGGCCGTTCACGCCGGGCTTCGTGGCCGACGCCGGCATTGCCGCCCAGCTCGCAGAGATCGGCGTGATGCTGCTGATGTTCGGCGTCGGTCTTCATTTCTCGCTCGACGACCTGCTCGCGGTGCGCAAGGTCGCGCTGCCGGGCGCGCTGGTGCAGATGGCGGTGGCGACGCTGTTCGGTGCCGGGCTCGCCAGCTGGTGGGGCTGGAGTCCGGGCGGGGCGCTGGTGTTCGGGCTGGCGCTCTCGGTGGCCAGCACGGTGGTGCTGCTGCGCGCGCTCGAGAGCCTGGGCATCCTGGAGACCTTCACCGGCCGGATCGCGGTCGGCTGGCTGGTGGTGGAAGACCTGGCGATGGTGCTGGTGCTGGTCCTGCTGCCGCCG
This sequence comes from Variovorax sp. J31P207, assembly GCF_030316965.1. Lineage (NCBI taxonomy): Bacteria > Pseudomonadati > Pseudomonadota > Betaproteobacteria > Burkholderiales > Comamonadaceae > Variovorax > Variovorax sp. J31P207. The sequence continues at coordinate 171,431 of NZ_JASZYN010000006.1, read as the reverse complement.
CTCGCGGGCGCGCTGGGCGGTGCCGCGCCGGTCGACACCGGCCCGCCGGTCTGGCAGACGCTGGGCCTCACCCTGCTGCAGGTCGGCGGCTTCGTGCTGCTGATGCTGGTGGTCGGCCGGCGGGTGTTCCCCTGGATCCTGTGGCAGGTGGCGCGCACCAATTCGCGCGAGCTGTTCACGCTCTGCGTGGTGGCGGCCGCGGTCAGCATCGCCTTCGCCTCGGCGGCGCTGTTCGGCGTCTCGTTCGCCCTGGGCGCCTTCTTCGCCGGCGTGGTGATGCGCGAGTCCGAGTTCAGCCACCGCGCCGCCCAGGAGTCGCTGCCGCTGCGCGATGCTTTCGCGGTGCTGTTCTTCGTTTCGGTCGGCATGCTGTTCGACCCGGCGGTGCTGATCGAGCGGCCGTTGCAGGTGCTGGCGGTGGTGCTGGTGATCGTGGTCGGCAAGTCGGTCGCGGCCTGTGCCCTGGTGCTGCTGCTGCGCTATCCGCTCGGCACCGCGCTCACGGTCAGCGCCAGCCTGGCCCAGATCGGCGAGTTCTCCTTCATCCTGGCGGCGCTCGGCGGCTCGCTCGGGCTGCTGCCGCCCGAGGGGCAGAGCCTGCTGCTGGCCGGGGCGCTGATCTCGATCGCCAGCAATCCGCTCTGGTTCAGCCTGATCGGGCCGGTGCAGCAGTGGCTGCACGCGCACTCGTCCTTCGCGCGCGGGCTGGCGTCGCGCGACGATCCGCTGGCCGAGCTGCCGATGCACACCGAGGCCAGGTACCTCTCGCGCCAGGTGGTGCTGGTGGGCTACGGCCGCGTCGGCCGGCGCATCGCGGCCGCGCTGGCGGCGCACGACATTCCGTTCGTGGTGGCCGAGCAGAACCGCGCCATCGTGGAGCAGCTGCGCGGCGAGGGCATGGCGGCGGTGTGGGGCGATGCAGCCGATCCCGCGGTGCTGATCCAGGCCCACATCGCGCGCGCCCGGGTGCTGGTGATCGCCACCGCGGATGCGATCAACGTGCGTCAGATGATCGAGTCGGCGCGGACCCTGAATCCGACGATCGAGACCGTCATCCGAAGCCACAACGAGGACGAGGCGCGCCTCCTGACCCAGCAGGACGCGGTCACGGTCTGCCTGGGCGAGCAGGAACTGGCGCAGGCGATGGCCCGCACCGTGCTGCTGCGCGCAGCCGGCACCTGACCTGGCGGCGGCGCTTTCAGAGATCCTCGATCACCAGCATCCGGTAGCGCTGGGCGATCGAGAACGTCACCATGCGCACATGCTCCATCAAGCGGTTCGCGGCGGCCTCGTCGCGGGTCTTGACCAAGAGCGCCGTGTGCCCTTCGCGCGCCAGCTTGGTGTAGGCGCGGACCGTGGCGGCGTCGGTGCCGGCCGAGGGCAGCGGACTGTCGCCTTCGCGGACGGTGGGCGTGATCTGCTCCAGCACCACGTGGGGCGGAATCAGGTAGATCTCGTCGCCGCTGAAGCCGTTCTCGAGCAGCCGGTGGCCCACGACGCTGGCATCCGTTGCATCCGGAAACATTACGAAGGTATGACCGGTGGGGTAAAAGGCGCCGCCCACGGACGCGGTCATGTGGGGGTCCAGGGTGAAGTGCTTCATGTCTCCTCCTTGCGGGTTGGACGCTTCAGCTTAGGCCGCCTGCGCAGGGATGGGTGTAGGCGAAGCCCCCTGGCTCAAGTTGCAATCCGCATACAAATACGCATTTGGCGCACAGAGTGCTTGCGTTTTTAATTACTAATAGTCACATTTGCAACGATTCGTGAAATTGTGACTAGGCGTTGTCGATGGCGCTGCATAGGATCGATTCGTCTGATCCCCAAGCCCTCCCAACTCCATGCCCCAATTGCGGAATATCGCGCTGACCGTGCAAGAACTCGAAGAGGGCGAGTTCTATTGGGTATTGCTCGAAGCCAGCGACTACGTGATGGATGAAGCGCTTCCCTATCTGCCCATCGAGGCGGCGATGGACCCGCACTCGACCTACGCCAATGCCCTGGTGGCCGGCGTGGCGGCGGTCCGGAAGATGTTCGGCAAGGCGGGGCCGCGCTCTTGAGCGCAGCGGCCCCCAGATCGGGAGCGACCATGCAGAAACTTGGTGCGGCGTTGGCCGCCGGCAGCGCGGGACTGGCGGTCGTGGCGTGGTTCTACCGGCCGTCGACCTCGGCCGAATGGGCAGCCTGGGTGCAGACCGTGGGCGTGCTGCTGGCGATCGCCTGGGCGGCGCGGCTGCAGCTGGAGGGCTCGCGGCAGGGCCTTCGGCAGGCCGCCCAGGTGGCGGTCATGTTCGCCAACAACATGCACTGGGTTTTCCGCGAGCTCAACGATGCCTGCGTGAAGCGCAGCTGGGCCGACTACACGGTGCACCGGCGCGTCCTCGAGGAGATCCTGGCCCAGGGGCGGGAGGTCACCTTGCAACTGCTGGACGGACGCTCGCTGGCGATGGTGAGCAGCCTGCGCAGCATCGCCGTCGAGGCGCTGGAAATCACCGAGGCCCATACCGCCGCCGGCAGCTGGCCGCAGCTGCAGCTTTATTTCGACCGCCGGCTGCCGAGCATCGCGGCCTGGCTGTCGGCCACCGGCCATCCGCCGGAAAGCAGCGGGCCGACGGACTATGCGGGGCTGCGGACCTCGTTCGGGCCCATCGGCGGGTCGTGAGCTGCTACGCGGCGCGGTTGCGAAACGACGGGCGCAGCGCCGCATAGAGCGCCTGAAAGCGGCCGTGCCGCGCGGTCAGCGCGTCCTGCGGCGGGCGGGACGGTTCGAAGCGCCGGCGCGTCTCGGGCCGCCGGCAGACCTCCGCTTCGGAGCCGCCATCGGCCAGCCATGCGAGCCGTGCAGCGCCCAGGGCGCCACCGGCTTCGCTGCCCTCGCAGAGCGCCAGCGGCACATCCAGCACGTCGGCCAGCAGCTGGGCCCACCAGGCGCTGCGGGCGCCGCCGCCGACCAGCACCAGGTCGCCGACGGGCCGGGCGAGCGTGTCCAGTCCGTCGCGCAGCCCGAAGCTCACGCCCTCGACCACCGCATAGGCGATCTGCGCCGGCCCGTGTGCGTGCGTCAGTCCGAACAGCACGCCCTGGGCCCCGGGGTCGTTGTGCGGCGAACGCTCGCCCGACAGGTAGGGCAGGAACAGCGGCGCGCCGTGGCGGCCATCGGCGTCGAGGGTGGCGGCGGCGGCGAGCAGCGCGGGCGCGTCGCCGAGCCCGAAGCAGCGCGCCGCCCAATCCACCGCGCTGGTGGCCGACAGCATCACCGACATCTGGTGCCAGCGACCGGGCAGCGCATGGCAGAACGCATGCACGGCGCGGGCCGGGTCGGGCGCGAAGCGCTCGCCGCTGACGAAGATGACGCCCGAGGTGCCGAGGGAGACGAAGCCCTGGCCGGCGCCGACCAGGCCCATGCCGACGGCGCTGGCCGCGTTGTCGCCGGCGCCGCCGGCGATCGGGATGCCGGCCGGCAAGCCCCAGCGCGCCGCCGGTCCGGCCGCGAGATGGCCCGCCACCGTGCTGCCCTCGACCAGTTCGGGCATCTGCCGGCGCGTGAGCCCGCAAGTGGCCAGCAGGCCGTCGGACCAGTCGCGCGCACCGACGTCGAGCCACAGCGTGCCCGAGGCGTCCGACATGTCGCTGGCCCGCGTGCCGCTCAGCATGAAGCGTAGCCAGTCCTTCGGCAGCAGCACGCAGGCGGTGCGGGCGAGCAGGTCCGGTTCGTGGGCGCGCATCCAGAGCAGCTTGGGCGCGGTGAAGCCCGGCATGGCGAGGTTGCCGGCGATGGCGGCGAGGCGAGGGACCCGGGCAGCCAGCTCGTCGCACTCGGCGGCGCTGCGGCCATCGTTCCAGAGGATGGCCGGGCGCAGCACCCGGTCGTCGGCATCGAGCGCGACCGCGCCGTGCATCTGGCCGGACAGGCCGATGGCGCGCACCGCGGCCAGCGCGCCGGCATCGGTCGCGCGCAGCGAAGCCATCGCGGCCTCGAGCGCGGTCCACCACTGCGCGGGGTCCTGCTCGGACCACAGCGGCGCCGGCCGGCTGACCGTCAGCGGCGCGCGCGCCAGGGCGACGATCCGGTGCTCGCGGTCCAGCAGCAGCGCCTTCAGCTCCGTGGTGCCGAGATCCAATCCGAGATACATGGAATGTTGCTCACAGGCCGGCGCCGGGCCGCCCCAAGGCGGCCTGCGGCCCCCTCGGGGGGCAGCGACACACGAAGTGAGGAGCGTGGGGGCTCAGGCCGGCGCCGGGCCGCCCCAAGGCGGCCTGCGGCCCCCTCGGGGGGCAGCGACACACGAAGTGAGGAGCGTGGGGGCTCAGGCCGGCGCCGGGCCGCCCCAAGGCGGCCTGCGGCCCCCTCGGGGGGCAGCGACACACGAAGTGAGGAGCGTGGGGGCTCATGAGGCCAGGCTGCCGAAGCGGCTGTCGCTCTGCCGGCGGAATTCGGTCGGCGTCATGCCCTTGATCTCGAGGAAGCGGCGGTTGAAGTTGGCGACGTTGTTGAAGCCGACCTGGTAGCAGATGTCGGTTACGTAGTGGTCGGTCTGCATCAGCAGGTGGCAGGCGCTGTTGATGCGCACCCGGTTGACGAAATCGGTGAAGCTGTTGCCGGTCGAGCGCTTGAAGAAGCGGCTGAAGCGGCTTTCGCTCATGCCGAGCTCGCCCGCGATGTCCGCCATTGCCACCGGCTCCGCCAGGTTCGAGGTGATGCGGTTGACGATGGCGTTGACCTGGTCGACCTCGGTGTCGCCTTCGACACCCTGCATCTGCACGTTCGACAGCAGCCGGTAATCGCTGCAGCGCGCCAGTTCGCACAGGTAGTCCAGGAACAGCGCCAGCCGGTGCAGGCCGCGGGCGGCCTTGATCGCGTCCCAGTGCGCCAGCGCGCGCTCCTCGAAGCCGAAGAACTCGATGCCGTGGCGGGCCCGCCCGAGCAGCTGCAGTGCTTCGCGCAGCTCGGGGATCTCGGCCGCCGCGCGCTCGATCGGATCGTGGCGGAACTGGATCACGCGGTCGCGGCCGGTGGCGCCGCCCTCGGGAACGTCCAGCGAGATCCAGTTGTGCGGCAGGCGCGGCCCGCACAGCACCAGGTGGCCGGGGTGGAAGGGCCCGATCCAGTCGCCGACGAAGGCCCGGCCCGAGGTCTCGGTGATCAGGTGCAGTTCGTACTCTTCGTGGAAGTGCCAGCGCACCAGCGGGCTCGGGAATCCGTGGGCCAGGCAGCGCACCAGGCCGGCGTCCTCGGGCGCCTCGTAGCCCAGCGAAGGCGAACGCGTGATGTCGCGCTCGAGTTCGGGCTTGCGATCGCGGGGCAGATGGCGTTGGCGCGGCGATGTCATGGCGTGGTCCTTTCCCCTGAACCTTCAGCTCATGACGTTACCACCGTCGACATTGAGCGTCTGCGCCGTGATGTAGCGCGCCTCGTCGCTGGCCAGGAACACCGCCACGCCGGCGATGTCGGCCGGCGTTCCCATCCGGCCGAGCGGAACCTCGCGCCCGACCCGCTGCTTCTTCTCGCCCGGGCGCAGGCCCTCGTGCTTGGCGAACAGGGCGTCGACCTGGTTCCACATCGGCGTGTCCACCACGCCCGGCGCGATGGCGTTGACCCGGATGCCGTGCGGCGCCATCGCCAGCGCGGCGCTCTGCGTGTAGCTGATGACCGCCGCCTTGGTCGCGCAGTAGTGCGACACCAGCGCCTCGCCGCGGCGGCCGGCCTGCGAGGCCATGTTGATGACCGAGCCGCCCGCGACGCCGGCATCCACCATGTGCTGCAGTACGCGCTGCATCACGAAGAACATGCCCTTGACGTTGACCGCGAACAGGCGGTCGAACGAGGCCGCGTCGCTCTCGAGCAGCGGTGCCATGTCGAACAGTGCCGCGTTGTTGACCAGGGTGTGGATGTCGCCGTGCGCCGCCCGCGCCGCGTAGAGCATGCCGCCCACCGATGCGCTGTCGCTGACGTCCGCCGCCACGTAGGCGGCCGCGTCGGGGTGCCGGCGCCGCAACTGCGCCACGCCATCCGGCGGGGTTTCGGTGCGGTCGGCGAGCGTGCAGCGGGCGCCTTCGGCGAGGCAGGCCTCGGCGATCGCGAGCCCGATCCCGCCGCCGGCACCGGTGATCAGCACATGGCGCTGCGTCAGGCGGCCGGTCATGGCCGTGCTCCGGCGATGAAGCGCTGCACCCGCAGGTCGGCGTCCCGCAGCGCGTCGACCAGCCGGGCGTCGCCGGCGGCGTCGCCCCACAGGCCGCGGTCGGCGCCCAGCGCCGCCACCGGATCGGCGGCCGCGCAGATCGCATGGGCGAGCGCCTCGTCCATGCCCTGGTCCTGGTAGGCGTAGGGCAGCGTGCCCTGGTGCCAGCGCTGCAGGAAGGCCAGGAACAGGGCCGGCAGCAGGGCGACGCTGGCGATGGGCTCGCCGCGCGCCAGCCGCTCGCGCACGGTCGGTGCGATGAAGCCCGGGATCTTCGAGAAGCCGTCCATCGCCACCCGCTGGTTGGTGTCGCGGATCGCAGGATTGCCGAAGCGCTCGAGCACCACGTCGCGATAGGCCGGCAGGTCGACCGGGCTCGGCTGCCCCGGGCGGTCGAGGCAGGGGATGACATCGTCCGTGACGTAGTCGAAGGCCATGCGCCGGATCGTCGCGTCATGCGTGCCTTCATGGATGTAGTTCAGCCCGGCCAGGGTGCCGGCCCAGGCGATGCAGCTGTGGCTGGCGTTGAGGATCCGGATCTTCGCCTCCTCGTAGGGCGAGACCGAATCGACCAGCTGCACGCCGACCTTTTCCCACGCGGGCCGGCCGTGGATGAAGCGGTCCTCGATCACCCACTGGATGAAGCTCTCGCCGGTGACCGGCGCGGCGTCGTCCCAGCCGGTGGCGGCGCGCACCCGCTGGCGCAGCTCGGGCGGCGGGCGCGGCGTGATCCGGTCGACCATCGCGTTCGGCGTGCTGGTGTGGGCGTGCGCCCAGGCCAGCAGCTCGGTCTCGCCGGCGGCCTCGATGAACGCGCTCAAGCCGCGCTGGAAGCGATCGCCGTTGTGGCGCAGGTTGTCGCAGTTCAGCAGCGTCACCGGCCCGCCATCGGCCGCGCGGCGCGCACGCAGGATGGCGCAGACGGCGCCGTAGATGGTGCTGCCGGCGAGCCCTTGGCGGGCCCGGTCGAGGTCGCGCGCCAGGTCGGGCGCCGCGACATCGAGCCGGTCGTGCGGGTCGAGGTAGTAGCCGGCCTCGGTCACGGTGAACGAGACGATCCGGGTGCGGGCGTCGGCGCCGCGGGCGATCACCGCGGCCAGGGTCGGGTCGTAGGGCAGCACCTCGCGGATCGCCTCGATGCGCTGGTAGCGGTAGGCGCCGGCCGGCGTCACCGTCTCCAGCGTGTAGCGGCCGCCTTGCGCGCGCAGGGCGGATTCGACCTCGGCCATGTCGGGCCGCAGGTTGGCGCCGGTGATCGACCAGCGCGTGTCGCCGGCATCGATCAGCGCTTGCAGATACACCGCCTGGTGGGCCCGGTGGAAGGAGCCGAGCCCGAGGTGGAGCACCACGAAGTCGGCAGGGGCGGGGGAGTTCATGGCGCGAGCGGGTTCAGGCCGCGACCGTGCGGCCTTCGCGGTTGAAGAAATGAAGCACGGCGGGGTCCAGTTCGACGCTCACCGCGTCGCCGGCCTGCAGGGCCGTGCGTTCGTTCTGGCGCGCCACCAGCGGCACGCCGCCGACATCGATGTGGATCAGCGTGTCGGCGCCGAGTGCTTCGATCAGCTCGACGCGGGCCGGTGCGCCGATGCCTTGCCCCTGGTGCACGCGCAGCGCCTCCGGGCGCACGCCGAGAAAGCCGTCGGCCGGCAGTCGGCCGCCGGTCTGGGCCGAGAAGCTGGGGATCGCCTTGGCCTCGACCATGTTCATCGACGGCATGCCGATGAACTGGGCGACGAACTGGTTGGCCGGGCGGTCGTAGAGTTCCATCGGCGTGCCGACCTGCTCGATCAGGCCGTCGCGCAGCACCACGACGCGGTCGGCCAGGGTCATCGCCTCGACCTGGTCGTGCGTCACGTAGATGCTGGTGGCGCCGAGCGCGCGGTGCAGCTTGTGGATCTCGACCCGGGTGTTGCCGCGCAGCGCGGCGTCGAGGTTGGACAGCGGTTCGTCGAACAAGAACACCTTCGGCGCCCGCACGATCGCGCGGCCGATCGCCACCCGCTGGCGCTGGCCGCCCGACAGTTCCTTCGGCGTGCGGGCCAGATACTGCGTGAGGTTGAGCGTCTTCGCCGCGTAGTCCACCTTGCTCTTGATCACGTCCTTCGACACCCCCGCGAGCTTGAGCGCGAAGGACATGTTGTCGAACACGCTCATGTGCGGATAGAGCGCATAGCTCTGGAACACCATCGCCAGGTCGCGCTTGCCCGAGGGCGTGTGCGTGATGTCCTTGCCGTCGAGCAGGAGCCGGCCGCTGGTGATCGATTCGAGCCCCGCGATCAGCCGCAGCAAGGTCGACTTGCCGCAGCCCGAGGGGCCGACGAAGACGATGAACTCGCCCTTGTCGATCTCCAGGTTCACGCCCTTGATCACGTGCGTGTCGCCGAAGCTCTTCTGGATATTGTCGAGTTGGAGGTAGGCCATGTGGGTGTCCTCTCTGAAGTTCGTTACTTGACCGCACCGAAGGTGAGGCCCTGCACCAGTTGCTTCTGGCTGAACCAGCCGAACACAACGATGGGTGCGATCGCCATCACCGAGGCGGCCGACAGCTTGGCCCAGAAGAGGCCTTCGGGGCTCGAGTACGAGGCGATCATGGTCGCCAGCGTGCCGGCCTTCGCGGAGCTGAGGTTGAGCGCCCAGAAGGCCTCGTTCCAGCTCAGGATCAGGCACAGCAGGCCGGTGGAGGCGAGCCCGCCGATCGACAGTGGCAGCACCACGTGGCGGAATTCGGTCCACAGGTTCGCGCCGTCCATGCGCGCGGCTTCGAGGATCTCGGGCGGGATGTCCTTGTAGCTCGTGTAGAGCATCCACACCATGATCGGCAGGTTCGACAGCGTGAAGACCACGGTGAGCGCGGTGCGCGTGTCGAGCAGGCCGGCGGTCTGCGCGATCACGTAGATCGGCACCAGTGCGCCGACCGCCGGCATCATCTTGGTGGAGAGCATCCACATCAGGATGTCGCGCGTGCGCCGGGTGCGGAAGAAGGCCATCGAGTAGGCGGCCGGCGCGGCGATCGCGAGGCCGATGATCGTGGAGCCGATGCTCGTGATCAGCGAGTTCCGCGCGAACAGCAGGTAGTCGCTGCGGCGCTGCACCTCGGTGAAGTTCTCCAGCGTGGGCTCGAAGAAGAAGAGCGGCGGCACGTGGATCGCCTGCAACTCTGTCTTGAACGAGGTCAGCACCAGCCAGCCGAGCGGAAAGAACAGCAGCAAGGTGACGATCCACGCACCGACGGCGCGAAGGATCAGGGGGAGTCGGCGTTCGTCCATGGCGTGCATCCCTTCAGTCGAGGTTCTTGCCGATGATGCGGATCAGGAAGGCCGCCACGATGTTGGCCAGCACCACCGCGAACAGCGCGCCCGCCGATGCGACACCGACGTCGAAGTTCATCAGCGACTGCTTGAAGATCATGTACGTGAGGTTCGTGCTCTCGTTGCCGGGGCCGCCGGCGGTCGTGATCGCGATCTCGGCGAACACGGAGAGCAGGAAGATCATCTCGATCATGATCACCACCGCCATCGGCCGTCCGAGGTGCGGCAGCGTGAGGTAGCCGAAGCGCTGGACGGCAGTCGCGCCGTCCATGCGCGCGGCCTCCATCTGCTCGCGGTCGAGCGATTGCAGCGAAGTGATGAAGATCAGGCAGGCGAAGGGCAGCCACTGCCACGCGACCATGATGATCACGGAGAACAGCGGTAGGTCGGTGAGCCAGTCGACCGGCTCGGCCCCGAAGGCGCGCCAGAGGTCGGCCAGCACGCCATAGATCGGGTTCATCATCATGTGCTTCCACAGCAGCGCGTTCACCGTGGGCATCACGAAGAAGGGCGAGATCAGCAGCACGCGCACGATGCCGCGGCCCGGGAAGGGCTCGTTGACCAGCAGTGCCAGCCCCACGCCCAGCACCACCGTGATGACGATCACGCTGCCGATCAGCACCAGCGTGTTCCACACGGCGGGCCAGAAGTCCGGGTCGGTAACGAAGTAGTGGAAGTTCTCGATCCCGTTGAACGTGCGCTCGCCGGGCTGCATGAGGTTGTAGTTGACGAACGAGAAGTAGATCGACATCAACAGCGGCGCCAGCATCCAGAGGACCAGCACCGCCACGGCCGGCGCCATCAACGCGCGGGGAAGCAGGCGGCCCGCGGCGGCGTCCTTTCGAGCGGACCGGGCGCCGCCGTGGAGCCAGCCTTGCGGGTCCGCCGGCGGGGTCTCGGGGACGGGAGTTGGGAGATGCGACACGGCGAAATGTCCGGTGTCGGGCTACTTGTAGTACCCGGCCTTCTTCATCTCGCGCTCGGCGGTGGTCTGCGAGGTCTTCAAGGCCTGGTCGACCGTCACCTTGCCCGCGAGCGCCGCGCTCATCTGCTGGCCCACGGCCACGCCGATGGCCTGGAATTCCGGAATGGCCGCGTACTGCACGCCGACGTAAGGCGACTTGGGCAGCGTGCTGTCGTTCGGGTTCGCGGTGTCGATGGCCTTCTTCTCGGCCTCGGCGAAGCGCGCGGCCTTGACGAACTCCGGCGTGGCATAGGTCGACTTGCGCGTGCCCGTTGGCACCGAGCCCCAGCCTTCTTCCTTCGCGACCAGCTTGATGTAGTCCTTCGAGGTCGCCCACTTGATGAAAGTCTGCGCCGCGTCGACCTTCTGCGAGCCGGCAGGAATCGCGAGCGCCCAGGCCCACAGCCAGTTGGCGCCCTTCGGCGTGACCGCGGTCGGGGCCTGCGCGAAGGCCACCTTGTCGGCCACCTTCGATTGCTTGGGATCGCTCACGAACGAGGCCGCGATGGTGGCATCGACCCACATCCCGCACTTGCCTTCGTTGAACAGCGCCAGGTTCTCGTTGAAGCTGTTGGCCGACGCGCCGGGCGGGCCGTAGGCCTTCATGAGGTCGACGTAGAAGCTGATCGCGTCATGCCAGGGCTTGGTGTCGATCTGCGGCTTCCAGCTGTTGTCGAACCACTGGCCGCCGTTGGTGTTGACCATGGTGGTCAGGAGCGCCATGTTGTCGCCCCAGCCCGGCTTGCCGCGCAGGCAGATGCCGTAGACACCGCCCTTCGGGTCGTGGATCTTGCCGGCGAGCTCCTTCACCTGCACCCAGGTCGGCTGGTCGGGCATTTTGAAGCCGACCTTGTCCGCCAGATCCTTGCGGTACATGAGCATCGAGCTTTCGCCGTAGAAGGGCGCGGCGTAGAGCTTGCCGTCGGCCGAGAGGCCGTTGCGCATCGCCGGCAGCAGGTCGTCCACGTCATACGCCGCGTCGGTCGCGATCGGGTTGAGCCAGCCCTTCTTGGCCCAGATCGGCGTTTCGTACATGCCGATGGTCATGACGTCGAACTGACCGCCCTTGGTGGCGATGTCGGTCGTCACGCGCTGGCGCAGCGTGCCTTCTTCCAGCGTGACCCACTTGAGCTTGATGTCGGGGTTGGCCTGCTCGAAGAACTTGCCGAGCTTCTGCATCTCGATCATGTGGCCGTTGTTCACGGTCGCGATCACGAGTTCGGTTGCGGCATGGGCCAAGCCCGCACCGGCCATTGCGAGCGCCAGGCCCGCCTTCAGAAAACGCTTCATGAATGTCTCCTTGTGATCGACGACGCGGGTCGCCGTGCGCCGATTGTGGAGACGCGAATTTCCGGGTTTGGTACTTCCTTTGCCCTGGCTGATACTTGGATGCACCGATCATCTCGGTGTCATCCCTAATCCCGCAACCAGGGATGTGCAGGGGGACTTCCCCTGGCGGGCTCAGGCGGTCTGCAGCAGCGCTTCGCGGTCGCCCAGCCGGCTGCTCCAGGCGGCCAGGGCCAGGGCGCCGAGCGAGATGGCCGCGCCGGCCCAGGGCAGGCCGGCCAGCGGGGCGCCCGCGGCCAGCATGCCGCTGCCGATCCAGGCGCCGGCCGCGTTGCCGAGATTGAACGCGCCTTGGTTCAGGGTCGAGGCGAGGTTCGGCGCCGCACTCGCATGCTGCACGATCAGCGTCTGCAGCAGCGGCACCAATGCGAACGAGAGCGTGGTCCACAGCAGCATCAGCAGCACCGTCGGCGCCTTCATCGGCAGCGCGAAATGCAGCAGCCCCAGCACCAACGCGTTGAGCCCCAGCACCCCCAGCATCGAGGGCACCAGCCGCCGGTCGCCGAGGCGGCCGCCGATGGTGCTGCCGATCGTCAGCCCGACGCCCAGCAGCAGCAGGATCGGGGCCACGGCCGCGTTCGAGAAGCCGCTGACCTGTGTCAGCAGCGGCGCGATGAAGGTGAAGACGCAGAACAGGCTGGCCGAGGTCAGGGCGCTGGTGGCCAGCGCGAGCAGCATGCGGCGGTCGGCCAGCACGCTGAATTCGCGCAGGATGTTGCCCCGCTGCATCTCGATCTGCCGCGGCAGCAGCGCGACCAGGGCGGCGACGGCGCCCAGCGCAATCACCACGATCGCGGCGAATGTCATCCGCCATCCGAAGTGCTCGCCGATGATCCGGCCCATCGGCACGCCGAGCACGTTGGCCAGCGTGAGGCCGGTGAACATCAGCGCGATCGCCTGCGAGCGGCGGTTGGGCGGCACCAGTCCTGCGGCGACCACCGACCCGATGCCGAAGAAGGTGCCGTGGGCCAGGGCGGTGACGACACGGGCGGCCATCAGCAGCCCATAGTCCGGTGCCAGCGCGCACAGCAGGTTGCCCAGCACGAACAGGCAGGCCAGCGCGACCAGCGTGGCCTTGCGCGGCAGCCGGGCCGTCGCCACCGCGAACACCGGGGCGCCCACCACCACGCCCATCGCGTAGCCGGTCACCAGCAGGCCGGCCTGCGACAGCGTGACGCCGAGGTCCAGGGCCATGTCGGGCAGCAGTCCCATCACCACGAACTCGCTGGTGCCGATGGCGAAGGCGGCGGCGGCGAGGGCGAGCAGGGCCACGGGCATGCGCGGCGACGCGCGCTGCGAGGAAGGAGCTGTCATCAGGGGGGGGATCGAGGGTTAACCCCTATTATCTCGAAGCGCTGCCGCGGGTGGCGGCGAAAGGGCATTCCGCCTGAATTCGGTGCCGTAATACAACAGGCCGACCCCCCCGAAGCCGGCGCCCAGGGCGCACAGCGCGCCCCATCCGTGGAAGGTGTAGACCGCCGCCGCCAGCGCCGAAGCCACCGCGGCGCACAGGAAGATGAAGGTCAGGAACAGCCCGTTGAGCCTGCCTCGCAGTTCGGGCGCCATGATGTAGAGGCTGCGGAGACTCAGCACGTTGCACAGCTGGACCGCGCCGTCGAGCAGCACCGCGGCAGCCACCAGCGCCGCCATCGAATGAAAGCGGAAGCCGAGCGCGGCAACACCGAATGAAAGCAGGGCGACGCCGATGGCTGCGCCCGTGGCGGGTTGCGTGTGTCCCCGGTCGGCCAGCCGGCCGGCCCAGGGGGCGACCAGCGCACCGGCCGCCCCGGCCAGCGCGAACAAGGCGATGCCGCCCTGGCCGAGGCCGAACTCATGCACCAGCGCCAGCGGCACGGCGGTCCAGAAAGCCTGGAAAGCCGAGAAGAGCAGTCCTTGGTAGAGCGCTCGCCGGCGCAGCAGGGGCGTGCGCCGGACGATGCCCGGCAGCGAGGCGAGGGTGCGTGCGTATCCGATCGAGCCATGCGGGCGGCGCCGGGGCAGGGCCCGCCAGAGCACCCCGGCCAGCACGGCCATCAGCAGCGCCGAGACCGCGAACACCGCCCGCCAGCCGAAGGCCGAGGCCACCAGGCTGGAGAACGGGCGGGCCAGCATGATCCCGGCCAGCAGCCCGGCCATGATGTTGCCGACCACCTTGCCCCGTGTCGCGTCGGCCACCAGGTGCGAGGCCAGGGGCACCAGCACCTGGGCCGCGACGGCGCAGGTGCCGACCAGGAAGGAGGCCGCCAGAAAGGTGACGGCCGAGTTCGACAAGGCGATCCCGAGCAGGCCCACGACCGCGCCGGCCATCGCGGCCAGGATCAGCCGGCGGTTTTCCACCACGTCGGCCAGCGGCACCAGAAAGAGCAGCCCGGCGCCGTAGCCGAGCTGGGTCAGCGTCATGATCAGCCCGGCCAGGCCGGCGTGCATCTGCAGCGTGGCCGCGATCGGGCCGATCAGCGGCTGGGCGAAGTAGATGTTGGCGACGCACAGCCCGCAGGCCACCGCGAACAGCAGCGTGAGTTCGGTCGAGAGCGCGGCAGGCACGGCGGGAGCCTGCGGCCCGGCATGGCCGGGGGCTGGGTGAGATGGCACGGGGGAGGGGAAGGTGAAGGGTTAACCCTGGATTCGCACCATAGCATTTCCGCCGAAGGCCTGCAGGCGGGCCCTTCGAGCGCGCGGCATAGAGCGAATGGCGCATGGCTTCCGCACCCGCGGCGGACCAGACTGGACCGCCCGGCATCTCCGAGAAAAGGACGCAGCATGGCGAAGAACATCGTTTTTTGTGCCGACGGCACCTGGAAGGGCCTGGGCCATGGCCAGGGCGATGGCGACGAGCTGCAGGCCGACGCCACCAACGTGCTGCGGCTGTTCGCGGCCCTGGCCGGCGCGGTCACGCCCGACTCGCTGCGCAAGCAGGACGAACAGGAAAAAGTCGCGCTCGGTCCCGACGGCGGCGCCACCCAGGTCGCCAAGTACCTGCACGGCGTGGGCGATTCGGGCAATGCGATCCGCAAGATCCTGGGGGGCGTCTTCGGCGAGGGCTTCATCGAGCGGATCGTGCGCGGCTACACCTTCGTGTCGCGCAACTACCAGCCCGGCGACCGCATCTACCTGGCCGGTTTCAGCCGCGGTGCCTACACGGTGCGCGCCCTGGGCGGCATGATCGCCGCGATGGGCCTGCTGCCGCCGGACGCCATGCGCGCGGACGACGGCAGCTACGACGCCGGCAAGGCCTATGGCCTCGGCATCCATGTCTGGGCCGAGTACCGGCGGCGGGCGGGCAAGGCGAGCACCCTGCTGGGCTACCTGGAGGAATTCAAGTCGCGCCGCATCGATCCGGCGCGGCTGGTGCAGGGCGTCGGCATCGAGGCCATCGGCGTCTGGGACACGGTCGGCTCCCTGGGTGTGCCGCTCTACGACCCGGCCGACGCGAAGAAGATCGACGTCTTCGAGTTCGCCGACCGGGCGTTGTCGCCGAAGGTGCGCAGCGGCTTCCATGCCATCGCCATCGACGAGCAGCGGGGCGACTTCGAACCGACCCTGTGGGACGCCAGGGACGGCGTCCACCAGCGCTGGTTCTGCGGTGCGCATTCGGATGTCGGCGGCGGCTACCCGACGCAGGACCTGTCGGGCTTTGCGCTCGACTGGATGATCGATCACTTCAAGGGCTGCGGCGTGGCGATCTCGCCGCAGTACCAGGCGGCCAAGGCCGGCGCTTTCGGGCCGGTCCATACGCCGTACAAGGACCCGCCCTTCGACCTGCTGCCGCACGGGCCGCGAACGGTTCCGGCGGATGCGCTGTTCCATCCGAGCGTGCAGCTGTACCTCGACCGGGTCGCGGACTACGCGCCCCAGGGCCTGGCGGCGTTGCTGACGAACCGGCGCCTCGCCCAGGGATCGCTGCAGGCTTAGCCCTGCGCCGCGGCGGCGGGCCGCGGGGTGGCAGAATCCGGAACGCTCGCCCCTCGCGGGGCCCAGCTTCATTTCGAATCCAGGACCGCTCCTTGACTGCACCGAAGATCCTGTCCGTCGCGCCCATGATGGACTGGACCGACCGCCACTGCCGCTACTTCCATCGCCTGCTGACCCGCCGCGCCTTGCTCTACACCGAGATGGTGACCACCGGCGCGCTGATCCATGGCGATGTGCCACGCCACCTGCGCTTCAACGCCGAGGAGCATCCGGTGGCGCTGCAGCTCGGCGGCAGCGAGCCCGCCGACCTTGCCCACTGCGCGAAGCTGGGCGAGGCCTGGGGCTATGACGAGATCAACATCAACTGCGGCTGCCCGAGCGAGCGGGTGCAGCGCGGTGCCTTCGGGGCCTGCCTCATGAACGAACCGCAGCTGGTGGCCGACTGCGTGAAGGCGATGGTCGACGTGGTCGACGTCCCGGTCACGGTCAAGCACCGCATCGGCATCGACAAGATCGAGAGCTACGAGTTCGTGCGCGACTTCGTCGGCCGGGTCAGCGAGGCCGGTTGCAGCACCTTCATCGTCCATGCCCGCAACGCCTGGCTCAAGGGCCTGTCGCCGAAGCAGAACCGCGAGGTGCCGCCGCTGCGCTACGAGCTGGTGCACCGGCTCAAGCACGACTTCCCGGCGCTCGCCTTCTCGATCAACGGCGGCTTCGCCGACACGGCGCAGATGCAGGCCCACCTGCGCCTGCTCGACGGCGTCATGATCGGCCGCGAGGCTTACCACAACCCCTGGAGCCTGTCCGAGTGGGATGCGGTGTTCTACGGCGAGCCGCCCTCGACGCTGACGCGCGAAGCGGTCGAGCTGCAGATGTGCGACTACATGGCCCGTGAGGCGGCCGAGCATGGCACGCCCTGGTCCAACATCGCGCGCCACATGCTGGGTCTGCGCAATGGCCTGGCCGGCGCCCGCCGCTGGCGCCAGGTGTGGAGCGACCACAAGCTCAAGACGCTGCCGCCGCACGAAGTGATGGACATCGCGCACGAAACGGTCGCCGCCTCCCAGTGACCTCCGGCCGGCGAAGCCCGGCCGTGTTCGACGAACTCAATTCGCCGCCTGCAGTCCGTTGCGGAAGTGCTCCTGCGTCCGGGCCATTGCGGCGTCCGGGTCGCGCGCCTTGATCGCCGCCATGATCGCCCGGTGCTCGTTCAGCGACTCGTCGATCCGCCCCGCCTTCAGCAGCGAGTTGTGCCGGTTCAGCTTCATCACCTTGCGCAGGTCGGCCACCATCTGGTCGCGCCAGCGGTTGTTGGCGATCGCCAGCAGCCGCATGTGAAAGCGCTCGTTGAGCGCGAAGAAATGCTCGCGGTCGACATGCCCGGGCTTGGCGGCCGCCTCGAGTTCGGCGTGCAGCCGCTCGAGCTCGGCCAGTTCGGCCTCGCTGGCGTGCCCGGCCACGACGCCGGCCGCATCGCTCTCGAGCAAGCTCAGCAGGTGGTAGACGTCCGTCAGGTCCTTTTCCGACACCTCGGTGACGTAGGCGCCGCGCCGCACCTTCATCGTCACCAGTCCCTCGGCGGCCAGCACCTTCAGCGCCTCGCGCAGCGGCGTCCGGCTGATGCCGTATTCCTCGGCCAGCCGGAGTTCGTCGATCCAGCTCCCGGGTTCGAGCTCGCGGCTGAAGATGCGCTGGCGCAGCAGCTCTGCCACTTCTTCATAGAGGGCGCGCGGGGTGAGGGTGACGGCGGACATGCCTGAAATGTACCGCAAACAGGCGACTTGAATTAATAATTATGAATAAGGTACACTCGCTGGCGTTGTGCTGCGACTGCGCAGACACTCGTCCCCGAACCTTTGCATGACCTCCTAAGCGGCGCCCATGAGCAAATCCGACTACACCTTCTCGCCTGCGACCCTCGAAGCCTGGACCAAGGCGGCCGCCAAGTCCGCCCCCGGCGGCAACCTCGAAGCGCTCAACTGGGTCACGCCGGACGGCATCACGGTCAAGCCGCTCTATACCGCGGCCGATCTCCAGGGCCTCCAGTACACCGACACCTTGCCCGGCTTCGAGCCCTACCTGCGCGGCCCCCAGGCCACCATGTACGCGGTGCGCCCATGGACCATCCGCCAGTACGCCGGCTTCTCGACCGCCGAGGAGTCGAATGCCTTCTACCGCAAGGCCTTGGCGGCGGGCGGGCAGGGCGTGTCGGTCGCCTTCGACCTCGCCACCCACCGCGGCTACGACAGCGATCATCCGCGGGTGACGGGCGACGTCGGCAAGGCCGGCGTGGCGATCGACTCGGTCGAGGACATGAAGATCCTGTTCGACCAGATCCCGCTCGACAAGGTCAGCGTCTCGATGACGATGAACGGCGCCGTGCTGCCGGTGCTGGCGGGCTACGTGGTCGCGGCCGAGGAGCAGGGCGTGGCCCAGGACCAGCTGAGCGGAACCATCCAGAACGACATCCTCAAGGAGTTCATGGTCCGCAACACTTACATCTTTCCGCCGGCGCCGAGCATGCGGATCATCGGCGACATCATCGAGTACACGGCGCAGAAGATGCCGAAGTTCAACTCGATCTCGATCAGCGGCTACCACATGCAGGAGGCCGGCGCCAACCAGGCGCTCGAACTGGCCTTCACCCTGGCCGACGGCAAGGAATACGTGAAGACCGCGCTGGCCAAGGGCCTCGACGTCGACGGCTTCGCCGGCCGACTCAGCTTCTTCTGGGCCATCGGCATGAACTTCTACCTTGAAGTCGCCAAGATGCGCGCGGCGCGCCTGCTGTGGTGCCGGATCATGAAGGAGTTCAATCCGAAGAACCCCAAGAGCCTGATGCTGCGCACGCACTGCCAGACCTCCGGCTGGTCGCTGACCGAGCAGGACCCCTACAACAACGTGGTGCGCACCACCATCGAGGCCATGGCCGCCGTCTTCGGCGGCACCCAGAGCCTGCACACCAACGCGCTCGACGAGGCGATCGCGTTGCCCACCGAGTTCAGCTCGCGCATCGCGCGCAACACGCAGCTCATCATCCAGGAAGAGACCCACATCACCAGCGTGATCGACCCCTGGGCCGGCAGCTACATGATGGAGAAGCTGACGCAGGACATGGCCGATGCGGCCTGGGCGATCATCGAGGAGGTCGAGGCCATGGGCGGCATGACCAAGGCCGTCGACAGCGGCTGGGCCAAGCTCAAGATCGAGGCCGCGGCGGCCGACAAGCAGGCGCGCATCGATTCGGGACGCGACGTCATCGTCGGCGTCAACAAGTACAAGCTCAAGACCGAAGACACCCACGACATCCTGCAGATCGACAACGTCAAGGTACGCGACGGCCAGATCGCCAAGCTGAAGGCCATCCGCGAGAAGCGCGACAGCGCCGCCGTGCAGGCCGCCCTCGACGCGCTCACCGCCGCCGCGGAAAGCGGCGAAGGCAACCTGCTCGAACTGAGCATCAATGCGGTGCGCCTGCGCGCCACCGTCGGCGAGATCAGCGACGCGCTCGAGAAGATCTACGGCCGCCACCGCGCCGACACGCAGAAGGTCACCGGCGTCTATGCCGCCGCCTACGACTCAGCCGAAGGCTGGGAGGCGCTGCAGCACGAGATCGCGGCTTTCGCCGAGGAACAGGGCCGGCGCCCGCGCGTGATGATCTCCAAGCTCGGCCAGGACGGCCACGACCGCGGCGCCAAGGTGGTCGCCACCGCTTTCGCCGACCTCGGCTTCGACGTCGACATGGGCCCGCTGTTCCAGACCCCCGAGGAATGCGCCCGGCAGGCGATCGAGAACGACGTCCATGCCGTGGGCGTCAGCACCCTCGCCGCCGGCCACAAGACGCTGGTGCCGGCGATCATCGCCGAGCTCAGGAAGCAGGGCGCGGACGACATCATCGTCTTCGTCGGCGGCGTGATTCCCCGCCAGGACTACGACTTTCTCTACGAGGCCGGCGTCAAGGGCATCTACGGCCCCGGCACGCCGATCCCGGCCAGCGCCAAGGACGTGCTGGAGCAGATTCGCGCGGCGGTTGCAGCCTGACGATGCCGCCCGCCAAGACACCGGTCACGGTGGACGCCCTGCTGGCCGACGACGGCCCACCGCAGCGCCGCGCGATCGCCAAGGCGATCACGCTGCTCGAGTCGACCCGTGCCGACCATCGCGCGCAGGCCGACGAGCTGCTCACGGCCCTGCTGCCGCACACCGGAAAATCGTTCCGGCTCGGCATCTCGGGTGTGCCGGGCGTCGGCAAGTCGACCTTCATCGAAACCCTCGGGCTGTTCCTGATCGGACTGGGGCACCGGGTGGCCGTGCTCACCATCGATCCGTCGTCCACCGTCTCGGGCGGTTCCATCCTCGGCGACAAGACGCGCATGGAGCACCTGTCGGTGCACGAGCGCGCCTACATCCGGCCCAGTCCCTCGAGCGGCACCCTGGGCGGCGTGGCCGAGAAGACGCGCGAGGCGATGCTGGTCTGCGAAGCGGCCGGCTATGACATCGTGATCGTCGAGACCGTCGGCGTCGGCCAGAGCGAGACCGCGGTTTCGGGCATGACCGACATGTTCGTGCTGCTGCAGCTGCCCAACGCCGGCGACGACCTGCAGGCGATCAAGAAGGGCGTGATGGAGCTGGCCGACCTGGTGGTGATCAACAAGGCCGACATCGACAAGGATGCGGCCACCCGCGCCCAGGCCCAGATCACATCGGCGCTGCGCCTGTTCGGCCACCATGGCAATCCCGCGCATGCCCAGGCCATCCACGCCGCCCACGCGACGCCCGGCTCGCCCGAGGCCGAAGTGCGCTTCTGGCTGCCCCGCGTGATCCAGCTCAGTGCCCTGCTGGGCACCGGCGTGGACGCCTTCTGGGCTGCGGTGCTGCAGTTCAAGTCGCTGCAGGCGACCAACGGCCGCTTCGCCAGTCGGCGCGAGAAGCAGGCGCTGGCCTGGATGTGGGAGCGCATCGACGCCGGCCTCAAGCAGGCCTTCCGCCAGCATCCGCAGGTGCGCGAGCTGCTGCCGCAGGCTGTGGCCCAGGTGGCGGCCGGCCGGCTGCCGGCCTCGACGGCTGCGCGCCAATTGCTCGCCGCCCAGGCCGGACAGGCGTAGCCTTCGGCCATCCCTTTCAAAAAAGATCAACTCCTACGACGGAACGTCATGAAAGAAATCCTCGAACAACTCGAAAATCGCCGCGCCCAGGCGCGACTCGGCGGTGGCCAGAAGCGCATCGACGCCCAGCATGCCAAGGGCAAGCTGACGGCGCGCGAGCGCATCGCCCTGCTGCTCGACGACAACACCTTCGAAGAATGGGACATGTTCGTCGAGCACCGCTCGAGCGACTTCGGCATGGCCGACAACAAGATCCCGGGCGATGGCGTGGTCACCGGCTACGGCATGATCAACGGCCGCCTGGTGTTCGTCTTCAGCCAGGACTTCACGGTCTTCGGCGGCGCGCTCAGCGAAGCCCACGCCGAGAAGATCTGCAAGGTGATGGACCAGGCCATGAAGGTCGGCGCGCCGGTGATCGGCCTCAACGATTCGGGCGGCGCCCGCATCCAGGAGGGCGTGGCCTCGCTCGGCGGCTATGCCGAAGTGTTCCAGCGCAACGTGATGGCCTCGGGCGTGGTGCCGCAGATCAGCATGATCATGGGCCCCTGCGCCGGCGGCGCCGTCTATTCGCCGGCCATGACCGATTTCATCTTCATGGTGAAGGACAGCAGCTACATGTTCGTCACCGGCCCCGAGGTGGTGAAGACCGTGACCCACGAGGACGTCACCGCCGAAGAGCTCGGCGGCGCCTCGACCCACACCACCAAGAGCGGCGTCGCCGACATGGCGTTCGAGAACGACGTCGAGGCGCTGATGATGCTGCGCCGGCTCTACAACTACCTGCCGCTCAACAACCGCGAGAAGGCGCCGGTGCGGCCCAGCGGCGACCCGGCCGACCGCGCCGACCTGTCGCTCGACACCCTGGTGCCCGACAACCCCAACAAGCCCTACGACATGAAGGAGCTGATCGTGAAGGTGGTCGACGACGGCGATTTCTTCGAACTGCAGCCCGACTACGCGAAGAACATCGTCATCGGCTTCGCGCGCATGGAGGGCCAGAGCATCGGCATCGTCGCCAACCAGCCGCTGGTGCTGGCGGGCTGCCTGGACATCAAGTCGTCGATCAAGGCGGCGCGCTTCGTGCGCTTCTGCGACGCCTTCAACATCCCGGTCGTGACCTTCGTCGACGTGCCCGGCTTCATGCCCGGCACCAGCCAGGAGTACGGCGGCATCATCAAGCATGGCGCCAAGCTGCTCTACGCCTATGCCGAGTGCACCGTGCCGAAGATCACCGTCATCACGCGCAAGGCCTACGGCGGTGCCTACGACGTGATGGCCTCGAAGCACCTGCGCGGCGACGTCAACCTGGCCTGGCCGCGCGCCGAGATCGCGGTGATGGGTGCCAAGGGTGCGGTCGAGATCATCTTCCGCGAAGACAAGAACGACCCCGAGAAGCTCGCCGCGCGCGAGGCCGAATACAAGGCGCGCTTCGCCAACCCGTACGTGGCCGGCACGCGCGGCTACATCGACGACGTGATCCTGCCGAGCGAGACCCGCAAGCGGATCTGCCGCAGCCTGGTGATGCTGCGCGAGAAGAAACTCGAAAACCCGTGGCGCAAGCACGGCAACATTCCGCTCTGAGACCGGAGAACAACAACATGTTCAAGAAAATCCTGATCGCCAACCGCGGCGAGATCGCCTGCCGCGTCATCAAGACGGCGAAGAAGATGGGCATCCTCACGGTCGCCGTCTATTCCGATGCCGACAAGGACGCGCGCCACGTCGAGCTGGCCGACGAGGCGGTGCATATCGGCGGCTCGGCCAGCCGCGACAGCTACCTGCAGGCCGATCGCATCATCGCCGCCTGCAAGGCGTGCGGCGCCGAAGCCGTGCACCCCGGTTACGGCTTCCTGTCCGAGAACGAGGCCTTCGCGCGCAAGGTCGAGGAGGAGGGCATCGTCTTCATCGGCCCGAAGCACTACTCGATCGCCGCGATGGGCGACAAGATCGCCTCGAAGAAGCTCGCCAACGAAGCCAAGGTCAACACCATCCCCGGCTGGAACGACGCCATCGAGAGCGCCGAGCGCGCGGTGCAGATCGCCAAGGACATCGGCTACCCGGTGATGATCAAGGCCTCGGCCGGCGGCGGCGGCAAGGGCCTGCGCGTGGCCTTCAACGACAAGGAAGCCTTCGAGGGCTTCACCTCGTGCCGCAACGAGGCCCGCAACAGCTTCGGCGACGACCGGGTCTTCATCGAGAAGTTCGTCGAGGAGCCGCGACACATCGAGATCCAGGTGCTGGGCGACTCGCACGGCCACGTGATCTACCTGAACGAGCGCGAATGCTCGATCCAGCGCCGCCACCAGAAGGTGATCGAGGAAGCACCGTCGCCTTTCATCAGCGACGCCACGCGCAAGGCGATGGGCGAGCAGGCCGTGGCGCTGGCCAAGGCCGTGAAGTACCAGAGCGCGGGCACGGTGGAGTTCGTGGTCGGCAAGGACCAGAGCTTCTACTTCCTGGAAATGAACACCCGGCTGCAGGTCGAGCACCCTGTGACCGAGGCGATCACCGGCCTGGACCTGGTCGAGCTGATGATCCGCGTCGCCGCCGGCGAGAAGCTGCCGCTGGCGCAGAAGGACGTCAAGCGCGAGGGCTGGGCGATCGAATGCCGCATCAACGCCGAAGACCCGTTCCGCAACTTCCTGCCCTCGACCGGCCGGCTGGTGCGCTTCCAGCCGCCCAAGGAGACCATGTTCTCCGCCGACACCGAGCACCTGTACGGCGTGCGGGTCGACACCGGCGTCTACGACGGCGGCGAGATCCCGATGTTCTACGACTCGATGATCGCCAAGCTGATCGTCCATGGCCGCGACCGCGCCCACGCCATCGCGCTGATGCGCGAGGCGCTCAACGGCTTCGTGATCCGCGGCATCAGCAGCAACATCCCCTTCCAGGCGGCGCTGCTGGCCCATCCCAAGTTCGTCAGCGGCGACTTCAACACCGGCTTCATCGCCGAGCACTACGGCAAGGGCTTCCATGCCGAGGACGTGCCGCACGATGATCCCGATTTCCTGGTCGCGCTGGCGGCCTTCGTGCATCGCCGCTACCGGGCGCGCGCGTCGGGCATCAGCGGCCAGCTCGAAGGGCACGGCGTGAAGGTCGGCGAAGAGTTCGTCGCGGTCGTGCTGGACGCGCGGGGCCAGCATGTCCACAAGTCGGTGTCGGTCACCGACTTCCATGGCCAGACCGGCTCCAGCGCGGTGACGGTCGGCAGCAACAGCTACAAGATCGACAGCCGCGCACAGCTCGGGAACATCCGGGTCGAGGGCCTGGTCAACGGCCGCGCCTTCACCGCGCAGGTCGAGCGCGGCGCGGGCAAGAATCCGCTGGCATTGCGGGTGTCGCACAACGGCACGCAGATCGAGGCGATAGTGCTGTCGCCGCTGGGCGCGCAGCTGCTCTCGCTGATGCCCTACAAGGCGCCGCCGGACCTGAGCAAGTTCCTGATGTCGCCGATGCCTGGCCTCCTGGTCGAAGTCTCGGTCCAGCCTGGCCAGCAAGTGCAGGCCGGCGAGAAGCTCGCCGTCATCGAGGCGATGAAGATGGAAAACGTGCTGTTCGCGACGCAGGACGGCGTGGTCGGCCACATCGCGGCGGCCAGGGGCGAATCGCTGGCGGTCGACCAGATCATCATGGAGTTTGCATAGATGGGGGCCAACGACATGTCGACGGCCAAGGCCGTCACCTTGCATCGGCCGGTGCCGCCGCCGCTTCCACGGTCCGGGCCATGGTCGGTGGAGGCCGTGCAGGCCTTGCTCGACAAGCCCTTCAACGACCTGCTGTTCGAGGCCCAGGCGGTGCACCGCGCCCATTTCCCCGACGGCGACATCGAGCTTGCCACGCTGCTGTCGGTGAAGACCGGCGGCTGTCCCGAGAACTGCGGCTATTGCCCGCAGTCGGCCGAGTTTGACACCGGCGTCAAGGCGCAGAAGCTGATGGAGGTCGACGAGGTGCTGCGCGCTGCGCAGGCCGCCAGGGACGCCGGCGCCACGCGCTTCTGCATGGGCGCCGCCTGGCGCGCGCCCAAGGATCGCGACGTCGAGAAGATCGCGGTGCTGGTCGAGGCCGTCAAGGGCCTGGGCCTGCAGACCTGCGCCACGCTCGGCATGCTCGAGCCGCAGCATGCGCTGCAGCTCAAGGCGGCCGGGCTCGACTACTACAACCACAACCTCGACACGGCGCCCGAGTACTACACCGACATCGTCGACACCCGCAGCTACCAGGACCGGCTCGATACGCTGGCCCACGTGCGCGCCGCCGGGATCAGCGTCTGCTGCGGCGGCATCGTCGGCATGGGCGAGGCGCCGGTGCACCGGGCGGGGCTCATCGCCCAGCTCGCCAACCTCGATCCCTACCCGGAATCGGTGCCGATCAACAGCCTGGTGCGCGTGCCCGGCACGCCGCTGGCTGATGCGCCGCCCATTGATCCGCTGGACTTCGTGCGCATGATCGCCGTCGCCCGCATCACGATGCCGAAGGCACGCGTGCGGCTGTCCGCGGGTCGCCAGCAACTCGGCGATGCGGTGCAGGCGCTGTGCTTCCTGGCCGGCGCCAATTCGATCTTCTACGGCGACAAGCTGCTGGTCACGGGCAACCCCGATGTCGAGGCCGACGTCCAGCTGCTGGCCAGGCTGGGCCTGAAGGCCCGTTCGACCACCGAACAAGGAGCATGCGCATGACGCGTCCATTCAAGGTGCTGGGCATCCAGCAGATCGCGATCGGCGGCCCGGACAAGACCCGGCTGCAGAAGCTGTGGGTCGACATGCTGGGCCTGGAGGTCACCGGCACCTTCAAGAGCGAGCGCGAGAACGTCGACGAAGACATCTGCGCCATCGGCAGCGGCCCCTTCAAGGTCGAGGTCGACCTGATGCAGCCGCTCGACCCCGAGAAGAAGCCGGCGGTCCACACCACGCCGCTGAATCACGTGGGCCTGTGGATCGACGACCTGCCCAAGGCCGTCGAATGGCTCACGGCCCAGGGCGTTCGCTTCGCGCCCGGCGGCATCCGCAAGGGCGCGGCCGGATTCGACATCTGCTTCCTGCATCCGAAGAGCAATGACGAATTCCCGATTGCGGGCGAGGGCGTCCTGATTGAAATGGTGCAGGCTCCCCCGGAAGTAGTGACCGCCTTCTCGACCTTGGCCGGCGGCTGACGCCCAACCTGGGGGCGAGCAGCAACTAGCCGGGGCGGCGCCAAATCGCCAGCGTGGCGGCCAGCAGCCACATGCCGACTGCACAGCCGCGGTTGAGCGCGCGCAGGCTGCGCTGCGAAAGCCAGCGCACGGCCTGGGTGCCGGCGGAGGCGTAGCTCAGCATCACCAGTGTGTCGATGCAGACGAAGATGACGCCCAGAACCAGGTACTGGGGCCCCTGCGGATGGGCGACGTCGACGAACTGAGGCAGGAAGGCCGCGAAGAACAGCAGCGACTTCGGATTCGACAGCGCCACCGCCAGGCTGCGCAGCAGCGCCAGCCGGCCGCGCAGCGGCGGGACCCCCGACACGGCCAGCGCCGCGCCGACATCCGCCGGTGGCATGCGCCAGAGCTTGACGCCGAGCCAGACCAGGTAGAGCACGCCGGCGACGCGAATCGCATTGAAGAGCCATTCGGACGCCGCCAGCAGCGAACCCAGTCCCAGCGCCACCGTGGTGATCACGACGCAGCTCCCGATCGACGCCCCGGCGATGCCCCAGGCGGCCGCGCGCATGCCGCCCGAGATGCCGTTGGAGAGCGCGAGCAGCATGGTCGGCCCCGGCGTGATGGCGAGCGCGATCGAGGCCAGCGCGTAGAGCAGCAGGGTGTCGAGGCTCATGGTTCGCGGCGCTGGCTGGCGGCGGCACGGGCCCGGGCCAGCGCCGCCTCGATGATGGAGCGCTTGCGGTCGGCCGCCTCGGGTGCCGCCGCCGGCGCCTCGCTCGGAGGCACGGCCGAAGCCGCGCCTGAGGCCTGCCGGGCGGCGTGCAACGCGTAGCGCGCACGCGCGTGGTCGGCCTGTGCCTGCGACCAGGCCTGCCATCCGGTGCGGCCCGGCGTGACCGTCTCCAGCGAGATGCAGTCGACCGGGCAGGCGGGAATGCACAGCTCGCAGCCCGTGCAATGGGCGTCGATGACGGTGTGCATGCGCTTGTGGATGCCGACGATGGCATCGGTCGGGCAGGCATCGAGGCACAGGGTGCAGCCGATGCACCAGGCCTCGTCGATGACCGCCAGGGTGCGTGGCAGCTCGATGCCGAACTGCGGGTCGAGGGCCCGGGCGGGCCGGCCGGTCAGGTCGGACAGCCGCTGCACGCCCTCGGCGCCTCCTGGCGGGCATTGGTTGATGTCGGCCTCGCCGGCCGCGATGGCTTCGGCGTAGCCGGCGCAGTCAGGGTAGCCGCAACGGGTGCACTGCGTCTGCGGCAGCGCGTCCAGCAGGGTGGCAGTGCGCGGGTCCACGGCCTCAGGCGGATTTGCGCGCCACCCGCTTCGTCTGGGTGGCGGGGGCCTTCTTGCGCGCTGCGGCGGTGGCGGGCTCGGCGCTGCGCGTCGCCTTCCGTGCCGTTGCCGGCCGCACCATGTCTTCGGCGACCGGCACCGGCGGGCCCGCGCGTTTCTGCGGCTTGTCGTGCTGGGCAATGAAGGCCTGGACTTCGGGGTAGACCAGTTCGCGCCAGCGGCGGCCGCTGAAGATGCCGTAGTGGCCCGCGCCCTTGACCTCGTAGTGGTGCTGCTCGCTGGCGACGACGCCGGTGCAGAGTTCGTGCGCCGCGCGCGTCTGGCCGGAGCCCGAGATGTCGTCGAGCTCGCCTTCGATCGTCAGCAGGCCGATGCCGCGAATGTCCTGCGGGCGCACCAGTTCGCGCTCGCCCTGGGGGTTGGTCACCTGCCAGGTGCCGTTCACCAGGTCGAACTGCTGGAACACGGTGCGGATGGTGTCCAGGTAGTAGTCGGCGTCCATGTCGAGCACGGCGTTGTACTCGTCGTAGAACTTGCGGTGCGCCTCGGTGCTGGCGTCATCGCCCTTGATCAGGTTCTTGAAGTAGTCGTAGTGGCTGCTGGCATGGTTTTCCGGGTTCATCGCAACGAAGCCGGTGTGCTGCAGGAAGCCCGGGTAGACGCGGCGTCCGGCACCCGGGAAGCCGTCCGGCACGCGGTAGATCACGTTGTTCTCGAACCACTCGAAGCTCTTGTTCATCGCCAGGTTGTTGACCGCGGTCGGCGACTTGCGGGCATCGATCGGTCCGCCCATCATGGTCATCGACAGCGGGATCTGCTCGCCGCGGCTGGCCATCAGCGACACCGCCGCCAGCACCGGCACCGTGGGCTGGCAGACGCTGATGACGTGGCAGTTGCCGTATTCGGTCTGCAGGTAGCGGATGAACTCCTCGACGTAGTTGATGTAGTCGTCGAGGTGGAACTTGCCTTCGGACAGCGGCACCAGCCGGGCGTTGGTCCAGTCGGTGATGTAGACCTTGTGGCCTTGCAGCAGGGCGCGCACCGTGTCGCGCAGCAAGGTCGCATAGTGACCCGACAGCGGCGCCACCACCAGCACCACCGGCTGGCTCTTGAGCGTCTTCAGGGTTTCCGGCTGGTCGGTGAAGCGCTTGAAGCGGCGCAGCTTGCAGAACGGCTTCTCGAGCTCGACGCTTTCATGGATCACCACGTCGTGGCCATCGACCTTGACGGTCTTGATGCCGAATTCCGGCTTCTCGTAGTCCTTGCCCAGGCGGTACAAGAGGTCGTAGCCGGCCGCGATGCGCTGCGCCAGCGGTGCCTGTCCGAATGCCGTGCTTTGGCCGTAAAGTTTGGAAGCGGCCTGTGCGAAGTCGGCGAACGGCTCCATGAGGGAGCGCTGCGCTTCGTAAAGTTGGTAGAGCATCGGGGATTCTGAGAGTTGTTGCAATGCAATATATCAGCAGCCCACCCCGCAAAATAGAGGGGGCGCCCCATTCGGGGGCCCCAGTCGTGACATCTTCACGCGGCGGCGCCGGCAGGGCGCCGCGAACGGCCGGAACCGCCGTCAGAGCACCTTGGCGATGCTCTCGCAGACGTAGTCGATGTTCTTGCTGTTGAGCGCCGCCACGCACATCCGGCCGGTGTCGGTGCCGTAGACCCCGAACTCTTCGCGCAGGCGCACCATCTGGTCCTTGGTCAGGCCCGAATAGCTGAACATCCCGATCTGCGAGGTGATGAAGCCCATGTCCTGCTTCACGCCGGCGGCCTTCAGGCCGTCGACCAGCTTCTGGCGCATGGCCTTGATGCGCACCCGCATTTCGGCCAGTTCCGCTTCCCAGACGGCGCGCCGTGCCGGGTCGTTGAGGACGGCTGCCACCACCGCGCCGCCGTGGATCGGCGGGTTGCTGTAGTTGGTGCGGATCGCGATCTTGAGCTGCGACAGCACGCGGGCGGCCTCTTCCTTGTTCTCGCACAGCACCGAGAGGGCGCCCACGCGCTCGCCGTACAGGCTGAAGCTCTTCGAGAAGGAGGTCGAGACGAAGAAGGTCAGGCCGGCCTGGACGAACTTGCCGATCACCGCGCCGTCTTCCTGGATGCCGTGGCCGAAGCCCTGGTAGGCCATGTCGAGGAAGGGGGTCAGCCCGCCGGCCTTGACCGCGGCGATGACCTGGTCCCACTGGGCCGGCGTGATGTCGTAGCCGGTCGGGTTGTGGCAGCAGGCGTGCAGCACGACGATGGTGCCGGCCGGCGCCGCCGTGAGCGCGGCCAGCATGCCCTCGAAGTCGATGCCGCGCTTGGCGGCGTCGTAGTAGGGGTAGCTCTCGACCGTGAAACCGGCGTTGGTGAACAGCGCGCGGTGGTTTTCCCAGCTCGGGTCGCTGATCAGCACCTTGGCGCCGGGGGTGAGCTTCTTGAGGAAGTCGGCGCCGACCTTCAGGCCGCCGGTGCCGCCGATGGCCTGGATGGTGGCGACGCGGCCGGATTTCACGGGTTCGCTGTCGGCGCCGAAGACCAGGCCCTTGACCGCGTTGTCATAGGCGGCGATGCCGTCGATCGGCAGGTAGCCGCGGGCGCTGGGCGCCTTCATCATGTCTTCTTCCGCGGCCTGCACGCACTTCAGCAGCGGCAGCTTGCCGTTGTCGTCGTAGTACACGCCCACGCCGAGATTGACCTTTTTCGGATTGCCGTCGGCTGCGTATTGCTCGTTGAGGCCCAGGATCGGGTCGCGAGGCGCCATTTCGACGGCGGTGAACATTGACATGGAAAGTCCTTTGGATGAGCGGTTCACGTGAAGCCGGGTCCTGCGTTACGCTGCCCGGTTAGCTTGAATTTTACCGGCCACGCCACCAGCTTCAGCCGTCCACGCCATGCCAGAAACCTCAGAAGTCATTCCCGAACCGCAACATGCCGACCCGGTGGGGCCGCACAAGCCGGGCGAATTCGTCAGTTTTCCCGGGTCGCCGTTCGAGCTTTTCCAGCCCTATCCGCCGGCCGGCGACCAGCCGAAGGCGATCGCGGGGCTGGTCGAGGGCGTGCAGGACGGCGAGGTGTTCCAGACCCTGCTGGGCGTCACCGGCTCGGGCAAGACTTTCACGATGGCCAACGTGATCGCCCGGCTCGGCCGGCCGGCGATCGTCTTTGCGCCCAACAAGACGCTGGCGGCCCAGCTCTACAGCGAATTCCGCGAGTTCTTCCCGAAGAACGCAGTCGAGTATTTCGTCAGCTACTACGACTACTACCAGCCCGAGGCCTACGTGCCGCAGCGCGACCTGTTCATCGAGAAGGACAGCTCGATCAACGAGCACATCGAGCAGATGCGGCTGTCGGCCACCAAGAGCGTGCTGGAGCGGCGCGACACGGTGATCGTGGCGACCGTGAGCGCCATCTACGGCATCGGCACGCCCGAGGACTACACGCAGATGCGCTTCATCATGCGCCAGGGCGACAAGATCGGTCAGCGCGACGTGATCGGCCGCCTGATCCGCATGCAGTACACGCGCAACGAGCAGGATTTCTCGCGCGGCACCTTCCGGGTGCGCGGCGACACCATCGACGTCTTCCCGGCCGAGCACAGCGAGTTGGCGATCCGCATCGAGCTGTTCGACGACGAGATCGAGTCGCTGCAGCTGTTCGATCCGCTCACCGGCCGTATCCGGCAGAAGATCCCGCGCTTCACGGTCTATCCGTCGAGCCACTACGTGACGCCGCGCGACAAGGTGCTCAGCGCGGTCGAGACCATCAAGCTCGAACTCGACGAGCGGCTCAAGTTCTTCGTCGCCGAAGGCAAGCTGGTCGAGGCGCAGCGCATCGAGCAGCGCACCCGTTTCGACCTCGAGATGCTGGCCGAGATCGGCCACTGCAAGGGCATCGAGAACTACACGCGGCATCTCTCGGGCGCCGCGCCCGGCGAGCCGCCGGCCACGCTGACCGACTACCTGCCGAAGGACGCCTTGATGTTCCTCGACGAGAGCCACCAGATGATCGGCCAGCTGAACGGCATGTACAGCGGCGACCGGGCGCGCAAGACCACGCTGGTCGAGTACGGCTTCCGGCTGCCGTCGGCGCTGGACAACCGCCCCCTCAAGTTCGAGGAGTTCGAGACCCGGATGCGGCAGTGCATCTTCGTCTCGGCCACCCCGGCGCAGTACGAGAAGGACAACGCCGGCAACGTGGTGGAGCAGCTGGTGCGCCCCACCGGCCTGATCGACCCCGAGGTCGAGGTCCGCCCCGCCACCCACCAGGTCGACGACGTGCTGCAGGAGATCCGCCTGCGGGTCGACAAGAACGAGCGGGTGCTGATCACCACCTTGACCAAGCGCATGGCCGAGCAGCTGACCGACTACCTGAGCGACAACGGCGTCAAGGTGCGCTACCTGCACAGCGACATCGACACGGTCGAGCGGGTCGAAATCCTGCGCGACCTGCGCCTGGGCAGCTTCGACGTGCTGGTCGGCATCAACCTGCTGCGCGAAGGCCTGGACATCCCCGAGGTCTCGCTGGTGGCGATCCTCGATGCCGACAAGGAAGGGTTCCTGCGCGCCGAGCGCTCCCTGATCCAGACCATCGGCCGCGCCGCGCGCAACCTGAACGGCAAGGCCATCCTCTACGCCGACCGGATGACGGATTCGATGAAGAAGGCGATCGGCGAGACCGAGCGGCGCCGGGCCCGCCAGATCGCCTACAACGAGACCCACGGCATCACGCCGCGCAGCATCGTGAAACAGGTGCGCGACCTGATCGACGGCGTCTACAGCGAGAAATCGGGCAAGGAGGCGGCCAAGCGCGAGCTGGAGCGCGCCAAGGTCGAGGACATGTCCGAAAAGGACGTGGCGCGCGAGATCAAGCGGCTCGAGAAGCTCATGCTGGAGCACGCCCGGAACCTCGAATTCGAGAAGGCCGCCCGGGTCCGCGACCAGTTGGCCGAACTCCGGGAGCAGGCTTTCGGGGCCTCCGGGCACGACAACATTTCCATCTGAGACCTTGCGGGACAGACCAAGAAACTGCGAAGCAGTTTTTGCTCTGTCCCCAACTGATCAGGTCTCCCCGGCCGCCACCGGGTTTACCCCAGCAGCCCGCAGGGGCTTCTGCTATACTTGACCGAAATACTCAAGAACAAAAGAACTTCGCGATGAAGGGCGACTCCAACCTTTCGGTTCACCGATCGGACCGGGGTCGTGCAGGGCGGAGACGACGTCACCGCGGCCCGGGGGGTTCGGTGTCCTTTCCACGGTAAGCACTCAAGGAGCTTGCGATGCGTCTCACTACCAAAGGCCGCTTTGCGGTTACGGCCATGATCGATCTGGCACTGCGCCAGAACACCGGTCCGGTCACGCTGGCCGCGATCAGCCAGCGGCAGCAGATTTCGCTGTCCTATCTGGAGCAGCTGTTCGGCAAGCTGCGCCGCCATGAACTGGTGGAGTCCACCCGCGGTCCCGGCGGCGGCTATTCGCTCGGCCGCAAGGCGGCCGACATCACGGTGGCCGACATCATTGTCTCGGTCGACGAGCCGATCGACGCCACCCAGTGCGGCGGCAAGGAAAACTGCCTCGGCGAGGCCGGGCGCTGCATGACGCACGAGCTGTGGGCTTCGCTGAACCAGCGGATGGTCGAGTTCCTCGACTCCGTCACCTTGCAGAAGCTGGTCGACGACCAGATCGCCAAGGGCGTGCAGATCGAGAACAAGCCGGCCGTCAAGCGGGCGATCTCGGCCCAGCCGGTGGTCAAGCCGATCCGCGTGAACGCACCGAACTCGGTGTTCGCACTGGGCAACGCCTTCGCCAAATCCTGATCCGGCGGCGCCTCCGGG
Source organism: Variovorax sp. J31P207 (assembly GCF_030316965.1). Taxonomy (NCBI): domain Bacteria; kingdom Pseudomonadati; phylum Pseudomonadota; class Betaproteobacteria; order Burkholderiales; family Comamonadaceae; genus Variovorax; species Variovorax sp. J31P207. The sequence goes on along the minus strand of NZ_JASZYN010000006.1, from coordinate 138,377 downwards.
CGCCTCGCTTGAAACACCACACACAACGATCAACCCCACGCCAGCCTGAGCCAGCCATGGACGTCACCCCTCATTTCCCCATCTACCTCGACTACGGCGCCACCACGCCGGTGGACCCGCGCGTCGTCGATGCGATGATTCCCTGGTTGCGCGAGCATTTCGGCAACCCGGCGTCGCGCAGCCACGCCTGGGGCTGGGAGGCCGAGGAGGCCGTCGAGAAGGCCCGTGTCGAGGTGGCCGACCTGATCGGCGCCGATCCGCGCGAGATCGTCTGGACCTCCGGCGCCACCGAGTCGAACAACCTCGCACTGAAGGGTGCGGCGCATTTCTACAAGGGCAAGGGCAAGCACCTCATCACGGTCAAGACCGAGCACAAGGCGGTGCTCGACACCATGCGCGAACTCGAGCGCCAGGGCTTCGAAGTGAGCTACCTGGACGTCCAGGAAGACGGCCTGCTCGACCTCGAGGCGTTCAAGGCCGCGATCCGTCCCGACACCATCCTGGCGAGCGTGATGTTCGTCAACAACGAGATCGGCGTGATCCAGGACGTGGTCGCGCTCGGCAACATCTGCCGCGAGAAGGGCGTGATCTTCCACGTCGACGCGGCGCAAGCCACGGGCAAGGTCGAGATCGACGTCAAGACGCTGCCGATCGACCTCATGAGCCTGGCTTCGCACAAGACCTACGGCCCCAAGGGCATCGGCGCGCTGTACGTGCGCCGCAAGCCGCGCGTGCGGCTCGAGGCCCAGATGCACGGCGGCGGCCACGAGCGCGGCATGCGCTCGGGCACCCTGCCGACGCACCAGATCGTCGGCATGGGCGAGGCCTTCCGCCTGGCCAAGCTCGAGATGAAGGAAGACATCGCCAAGGCCACCGCGCTGCAGAAGCGGCTGCTCGACGGCCTGAAGGACGTCGAGCAGGTCTTCATCAACGGCAACCTCGAACACCGGGTACCGCACAACCTGAACATCAGCTTCAACTACGTCGAAGGCGAGTCGCTGATCATGGGCATCAAGGGCCTGGCGGTGTCCAGCGGCTCGGCCTGCACATCGGCCAGCCTGGAGCCCAGCTACGTGCTGCGTGCACTCGGCCGCAGCGACGAACTGGCCCACAGCAGCCTGCGCATGACCATCGGCCGTTTCACGACCGAAGAAGAAATCGACTACGCGATCTCGACCATAAAGCACAACGTCGCCAAGCTGCGCGAACTCAGCCCGCTGTGGGAGATGTTCAAGGACGGCATCGACATCAGCACGATCCAGTGGTCGGCTCACTGAAAATTCACAGAGGTACCCCACCATGGCTTACTCATCCAAGGTCATTGACCACTACGAAAATCCCCGCAACGTCGGCTCCTTCGAAAAGGGCGACGACTCAGTCGGCACCGGCATGGTCGGCGCGCCGGCCTGCGGCGACGTCATGAAGCTGCAGATCAAGGTCAACCCCGAGACCGGCGTGATCGAAGACGCGCGCTTCAAGACCTACGGCTGCGGCTCGGCGATCGCCTCGTCCTCGCTCGTGACCGAATGGGTCAAGGGCAAGACGCTCGACGAAGCAGCGGCGCTCAAGAATTCGCAGATCGCCGAGGAACTGGCGCTGCCGCCGGTCAAGATCCACTGCTCGATCCTGGCCGAAGACGCGATCAAGGCGGCTGTCAGCGACTACAAGGCCAAGCACGGCGTCGCGGCCGTGGCGGCGGAATCCGTTCACTGACATGGCTGTGACCCTGACCGAATCGGCCGCGCGCCACGTCTCCCGCTACCTCGGCAAACGAGGCAAGGGCGTGGGCGTGCGGCTGGGCGTCAAGACCACCGGCTGCTCGGGCCTGGCCTACAAGCTCGAGTACGTGGACGAATTCGCGCCCGAAGACGTGGTGTTCGAAGACCATGGCATCAAGGTGCTGGTCGACCCGAAGAGCCTGGCCTACATCGACGGCACGCAGCTCGACTTCGTGCGCGAGGGCCTCAACGAGGGCTTCAAGTTCAACAACCCGAACGAACGCGACCGTTGCGGCTGCGGCGAGAGTTTTCGCATCTGAGCCCCCGCTTGCGATGCGCCCAAGCCGCCCACACCAACGTGCCGGCGGCTTTTTAACGTCATGAACCTGAACGACACCGATTTCGTGCTTTTCGCCGTGCCGGCGACCTTTGCGCAGGACCGCGGCGCCCTCGACACCCGCTGGAAGGAACTGCAGCGCGAGGCCCATCCCGACCGCTTCGCGGCGCAGGGCGGCGCGGCGCAGCGGCTGGCGATGCAGTGGTCGGTGCGCATCAACGAGGCCTACCAGCGGCTCAAGAACCCGATCAAGCGGGCCACCTACCTGTGCCAGCTGAACGGCGCGCCGATCCGGGCCGAGACCAACACGGCGATGCCGGCCGCCTTCCTGATGCAGCAGATGGCGTGGCGCGAGGAGCTCGACGACGCCCAGGACGCGGCCGCGTTCGAGAAGCTGCGCGCGGAGGTCGAGGCGGCCCGCGCGCGTGCGCTGTCCTCGCTCGACTGGCTGATCGACGAGAAGGGCGACTACGCAGAAGCGGCACGGCAAGTGAGAGCCCTCATGTTCATCGAGCGCTTTGCCGAGGACATCGAGGCCAAGGTCGACCAATAGAGAAAATAGCGCGATGGCATTGCTCCAGATTTCAGAACCGGGCCAGGCGCCCGATCCGCACCAGCGTCGCATCGCGGTCGGCATCGACCTCGGCACCACCCATTCGCTCGTCGCGGCGGTGCGCAACGGCGTGGCCGAATGCCTGCCCGACGCCGAAGGCCGCGTGCTGCTGCCCTCCGCCGTGCGCTACCTCGACGCCGAGCGCCGGCAGATCGGCTTCGACGCGCTGGCCGCGCGGGCGAGCGATCCGTCCAATGTCATCACCTCGGTCAAGCGGCTGATGGGCCGCGGCCTGGCGGACATCGCCAACCGCGAGGCGATGGCCTACCACCTGGCGGGCGACGGCGGCATGGTCAAGGTCCAGACGGCGGCCGGCGAGAAGTCGCCGACCGAAGTCAGCGCCGAGATCCTGGCGACCCTGCGCTACCGGGCCGAAGACACTTTCAACGACGACCTCCATGGCGTCGTGATCACCGTGCCGGCCTACTTCGACGAAGGCCAGCGCCAGGCCACCAAGGATGCGGCGCAGCTCGCCGGCCTCCACGTCCTGCGGCTCATCAGCGAGCCGACCGCGGCTGCGATCGCCTACGGGCTGGATAATGCCAGCGAAGGCGTCTACGCCGTCTACGACCTCGGTGGCGGCACCTTCGACATCTCGATCCTGCGGCTCACGCAAGGCGTGTTCGAAGTCATCGCGACCGGCGGCGATTCGGCGCTGGGCGGCGACGACTACGACCATGCGCTGGCCGGCCTCGTGCTGTCGCAGTGCGGGCTCGAGGCGCGCAGCGATGCCGATCGGGCGGCCCTGCTGGTCGCCGCCCGGGCCACCAAGGAGGCCCTCTCGGAGGCGCCATCCGCGCCTTTCGTCGCCCACCTGGCGGATGGCGACATCCGGGTCGACGTGTCGCGCGAGCAGTTCGAAGCCGCCACCGCCGCGCTGACCGCGCGCACCATCGCGGCCGTGCGGCGCGTGCTGCGCGATGCGCGGCTGGCGCCGGGCGAACTGCAGGGCATCGTGCTGGTCGGCGGCGCCACGCGCATGCCTCAGGTCCGCCGTGCGGTGGCCGATTGCCTCGGCCGCGAGCCGCTGACCAACCTGGACCCGGACCAGGTCGTGGCGCTTGGCGCCGCGATCCAGGCCAACCAACTGGCCGGCAACGGCGGCGCCGGCGACCTGCTGCTGCTCGACGTGATTCCGCTGTCGCTCGGCATCGAGACCATGGGCGGCCTGGTCGAGCGGATCGTGCCGCGCAACCAGACCATCCCGACCGCGATGGCGCAGGACTTCACCACCTACAAGGACGGCCAGACCGCGCTGGCGCTGCACGTGGTGCAGGGCGAGCGTGACCTGGTCGCCGACTGCCGCAGCCTGGCGCGCTTCGAGCTGCGCGGCATCCCGCCGATGGTCGCCGGCGCGGCGCGCATCCGGGTCACGTTCACCGTCGATGCCGACGGCCTGCTCAGCGTGAGCGCGAAGGAGCAGGGCAGCGGCGTCGAGGCCAGCGTCGCGGTCAAGCCTTCCTACGGGCTGTCCGACGAGCAGATCGCGGCCATGCTGAAGGACAGCTTCGCGACCGCGCAGCAGGACATGCAGGCCCGCGCACTGGTTGAGGCGCGCGTCGATGCCGACCGCATGCTGATGGCGACGCAGAGCGCGCTGGACGCCGACGCCTCGCTGCTGTCGGCCGAGGAGCACGCCGCGATCGAGCAGCTGATGGCCGCGCTGCGCAGTGCGCGCTCGGCCGACGATGCTGCCGTCGTCGAGGCCGCCACCAAGGCACTGGCCGACGGCACCGAAGCCTTCGCGGCCGCCCGAATGAATGCCGGCATCGCGCGTGCGCTCGCCGGCCGACAGATCGAATCCCTCTAGAACATGCCCACGATCAAGATCCTTCCCCATTCCGAGTACTGCCCGCAAGGCGCCGAGATCACGGCGCCGGCCGGCACCTCGATCTGCGAGGCCATGCTCGAGAACCACATCAACATCGAGCATGCCTGCGAGATGAGCTGCGCCTGCACCACCTGCCACGTGATCGTCCGCAAGGGCATCGAGTCGCTGAACGAGGCGGAAGAGGGCGAAGAAGACCTGCTCGACCGCGCCTGGGGCCTGGAGCCGCAATCGCGCCTGAGCTGCCAGGCGATACTCGCCCAGACCGACTTGACGGTCGAGATCCCGAAGTACTCGATCAACCACGCCAAAGAAAACCACTGATGTCCAGGCTCATCGTTCTAGACACCGAGACCACCGGCCTGTCGGCCGAGAACGGCGACCGCGTCATCGAACTGGGATGCGTGGAGCTGTTCAATCGCAAGCTGACCGGCAACGACCTGCACATCTACTTCAACCCCGAGCGCGAGAGCCACGAGGACGCGCTGAAGGTGCACGGGCTGACCACCGATTTCCTGCGCGACAAGCCGAAGTTCGCGACGCTGGCGCAGGATGTCGTCGACTACCTGCGCGATGCCGAGCTGATCATCCACAACGCGGCCTTCGACGTCGGCTTCCTCAACAAGGAACTCGAACTCGCCGGCCTGCCGCCGCTCGCCAGCTTCGTCGGCGAGGTGACCGACACGCTCGCCATGGCCAAGGCGGTCTATCCGGGCAAGCGCAACTCGCTCGATGCGCTGTGCGATCGCTTCGGGGTCGACCGGTCGAACCGCACCTTCCACGGCGCCAAGCTCGACGCCCAGCTGCTGGCCGACGTCTACATCAACCTCACGCGCGGACAGGATGCGCTGCTGATCGATGTCGCGTCGAACGAGCCCGCGCACGGTGCGGTGCTGGCGATCGACCTGAGCGCCTTCGAGCTGCCGGTGCTGGTCGCGACCGAGCACGAACTCGCCGCCCACGAAGAGGTTTTGGCGCAGCTCGACAAGTCCAGCAACGGCCGAACGCTTTTTCGCCAGACGGCCGAAAAAGCTGTGGCATAATCGCAGGCTTCGCATCGCACGGTGCGAAAACATCCAAAAGGTGTGCGGCCAGATTCACTCTGACACCGTGTACCGGGGGCGGTTAGCTCAGGGGTAGAGCACAGCATTCACACTGCTGGGGTCGGAGGTTCGAAGCCTCCACCGCCCACCAATCACTTTCTTCATCGTCGGCATCCCGCACGCTAAGCTTGCGGGATGGACGAATTCGATTGCGCCGTCATTGGCGCCGGCGTGGTGGGTCTGGCCGTGGCGCGCGCGCTGGCCCTGCGGGGACGCGAGGTCATCGTGCTCGAATCCGAGGGCGCGATCGGCACCGGCACCAGTTCGCGCAACAGCGAGGTGATCCACGCCGGCATCTACTATCCCCAGGGCTCCCTGAAGGCGCAGCTGTGCGTCGAGGGCAAGCAGCGTCTGTACGCGTACGCCGAAGAACGCGGGCTGCCGCATCGGCGCTGCGGCAAGCTGATCGTCGCCACCAGCGAAGCGCAGGTCGGGCAGCTCGAGGCGATCGCCGCCAAGGCGCGCGCCAACGGCGTCGACGACCTCGTGCCGCTCTCGCGCACGCAGGCCAGGGCGATGGAGCCGGCGCTCGAATGCCTGGCGGCCCTCCATTCGCCGAGCACCGGCATCGTCGACAGCCACGCGCTGATGCTGAGCCTGCAGGGCGACCTCGAGCATGCTGGCGGCGTGCTGGCGCTGAAGTCCGGCGTCGTCGGCGCCGAGTGCGGCGGCGCCGGCATCGTGCTGAAGGCTTCCGACGGCACGGCCCTGCGCTGCAACAGCGTGGTCAATGCGGCCGGTCTGGCCGCGCCGCAGCTGGCCCGGCAGTTCGACGGCCTGCGCGCAGCCGCGGTGCCGGGGGCCTGGTTCGCCAAGGGCAGCTATTTCACGCTCGCCGGCCGGGCGCCGTTCAGCCGCCTGATCTATCCGGTGCCCGAGGCCGCGGGACTGGGCGTGCACCTGACCCTCGATCTCGGCGGCCAAGCCAAATTCGGCCCGGACGTGCAGTGGGTGGCATCGCCCGACGACCTGGTGGTGGACCCGGCGCGCGGCGAGGGCTTCTATGCCGAGGTGCGCAAGTACTGGCCGGCGCTGCCGGACGGTGCGCTGGTGCCGGGCTATGCCGGCATCCGACCCAAGATATCCGGTCCCGGGGACGCCGCGGCCGACTTCATGATCCAGGGCCCGGCGGCGCACGGCGTGCCCGGGCTGGTCAACCTGTTCGGGATCGAGTCGCCGGGGCTCACCAGCAGCCTGGCGATCGGCCGCTTGGTCGGTGATCTGCTGTCGTAGAGCCGCGCGGGCATGTACCATGGAACGGCGTGCCGTTTTGTCGGCGCGGTGTCGCCGGCGCGGTGCCGGCGTGAATGAGGAGGACCTTTTTCGATGACTGCTTCCACCAACCTCGAAGCCGCGGCCAACGCCGTGGCCGAAGACATCGCCAGCGATGTGCGCGGCGTGCTCGCCAGCAAGGACCTCGATTCCGTGCCGCATATCAAGGCACTGCGCCAGCGCATCGACAGCAAGCTGGCGATCGCGCGCGAGCTGGCGGCCGAGAAGAGCCGCATCGCCGCGCAGAAGGCCCGTGAAGCCGCCAATACGGCCAATGCCTACGCGCATGACGAACCGTGGCAAATTGCCGGCGCCGCGCTGGCCGTGGGTGTGCTGGTGGGCCTGCTGCTTGGGCGCCGCTGATCAACGCCCCAAGGGCGCGGCGGAGTTCGGAGGATGAGCCTCAGCGCCCTGTTCGGAATCAAGTCCCGCCTGCGGCGCCTGCGCATCCTGGCCGGCGAAGGGGCGCTGGCCGCCGGTGATCGCGCCCAGCTCCTGCGGCTGGCCTGGGACGAGGAGAAGCAGCGCCTGCGGCTGATGCTCGGCCTCGGGGTGGCGGTCGCCGGGCTGACCACCGTCGTCATCGCGCTGCTGTCGGTGGCGATCGTGGTGCATTTCTGGGACACGCCGTATCGCGCCACGGTGGCCTGGGTGCTGGCGCTGGTGTGGGGCGGGCTCTGGATCGCGGCCGTGCTGCTGCTCATGGGCACGCTGCGCAAGTCCTCGGCCTTCGATTCGGCGCGCGTGACCTTCGAACGCGATCTAGCCTGGATCCACCAGCGCTTCGGTGCCGACCAGGACGAAGACGACCCGCATGCGCCTTCGCTCACCAGCGAGCAGCTGCTGGCGCGTATCGAGCGCCAGCGCGCGCGCATCGCGACCCTGGAGGCGGCGGCCAGCGGCGTCGGCGAAGCACCGGGCCAGCCCGAAACCGCCTCGGCTGCGGCCCTGCGCATCGCGCGCGAACACCCGATCGCTACCGGGGTCGCGACCGCCGCGGTGATCGCCGTGCTGGGCCCGCGCCGCCTGGTCCGCTGGGCGACAGTGATCGCCCCGGTGCTCTGGCGGATGCGCGGCTGAAGCGTCTCAGGCTTTGCCTGCGCGCAGGGCCTGGGCGGCCTGGCGCACCAGTGCCGGGCCGCGGTAGATGAGCCCGGTGTAGATCTGCACCAGGTCGGCGCCGGCCTCGACCTTGGCCAGGGCGTCCGCTGCGCTCAGCACGCCGCCTGCGCCGATGATCGGAAAGCCCTTGCCGAGCGTTGCGCGCAATTGGCCGATCACCCGGTTGCTGGCTTCGCGCACGGGTGCACCCGACAGGCCGCCGGTTTCTTCGGCATGGGGCAGGCCGGCCACGGCGTCGCGCGCCAGCGTGGTGTTGGTGGCGATGACGCCGTCCATCCGGTGGCGCAGCAGCGTCGCGGCGATCACCTTGACCTGCGCCTCGTCGAGGTCGGGCGCGATCTTGACGAACAGCGGCACCCGCTTGCCCTGGCGCGCCGCCAGCGCTTCGCGCTTGTCGGCCACGGCACCGAGCAGGCCATCGAGTGCCTCGTCGCTTTGCAGCGAGCGCAGGTTGGCGGTGTTCGGGCTCGAGATGTTGATCGCGACATAGTCGGCGTGCGGATAGACGCCATCGAGGCAGACCAGGTAGTCGTCGACCGCGCGCTCGATCGGGGTGGCGGCGTTCTTGCCGATGTTGAGCCCCAGCAGCATCGGCGGCCTCGAGGTGTCGCGCCGGAAGCGGGCCCGCTGCACGTTGGCGATGAAGGCCTCGAGGCCTTCATTGTTGAAGCCGAGCCGGTTGATCAGGGCGTCGCGCTGCGGCAGGCGAAAGATCCGCGGCTTCGCGTTGCCCGGCTGCGGCTTGGGCGTGACCGTCCCGACTTCGACGAAGCCGAAGCCCATGGCGCCGAAGGCGTCGATGCAGCGGGCGTTCTTGTCAAGGCCCGCCGCCAGTCCGACCCGATTCGGGAACGACAGCCCTGCCAGGGTGATCCGATCGGCCACGCGCGGCGCCGCGTAGGCGCAGGCCAGCGGCGTGTTCTGGGTCCGCGCCAGCGCGTCCAGGGTCAGCTCGTGGGCCCGTTCGGCGTCGAATCCGAACAGGAAGGGGCGGGCAAGCCCGTAAAGAGAGGAGGGCAACGGCAGGAGCATCGGATAATTCTCGGCTTCAGACTTCAATCAGCCCAGGATTCTCCCCGATGACTTCCTCCGCACCCGCTCCCGTCCTGACGCAGGACGAACTCAAGGCATTGGTCGGCCGTGCCGCGCTGGACTACGTGCCCAAGGGCGAGATCATCGGCGTCGGCACCGGCTCGACCGTGAACAAGTTCATCGAGGCGCTGGCCGGCATCAAGGACCAGATCCGGGGTGCGGTCTCGAGCTCGGTGGCATCGACCGAGCGGCTGCGGGCGCTGGGCATCGAGGTGTTCGACAGCAATGCCGTCAACGAACTGGCGGTCTACATCGACGGGGCCGACGAGATCGATGGCCGCGGCTACATGATCAAGGGCGGCGGCGCCGCGCTCACGCGCGAGAAGATCGTGGCGGCGCAGTCGAAGCGCTTCGTCTGCATCGCCGATGCCTCCAAGCTGGTGAACACGCTGGGCGCCTTCCCGCTGCCGGTCGAAGTCATCCCGATGGCGGCCCGGCGCATCATGCGGCAGTTCTCGCGGCTGGGCGGCCTGGCGCAGGTGCGCGAGAAGGACGGCGCCCCGCTGGTGACCGACAACGGCCAGCACATCGTCGACGTGACCGGCCTGCGGATCACCGATCCGCTCGACTTCGAGAACGAGGTGAACCGGTGGCCCGGCGTGGTCGAGGTCGGCGTGTTCGCCCACCAGCGCGCCAGCGTCTGCCTGCTGGCGACGCCCTCGGGCGTGCGCACGATGAACTTCGGCTGAGGGGACGCCGGAAGCTGCTAGAACCGGATCCCGGCCGGGTTGCTCGGCGTCGGGCCGTTGGCCGCAGCCGGCAGGTCGGCCGCCGGCGAAGGCGCCGGTGCCGCGGCGGCCGGCGCGGGCTCTGCCGCGGGTTGCTGCGCCACCAGCGGCTGGGCAGGGCCGTTGCGCCAGCCGGCCGGCAATTGCGAGCTCTTGGGATAGCCGGCCGCATCCAGGTACTGCGACCACTCGGCGTCACCGAAGCCCTTGAGCTGCTGCGATCCGATCGTCAGCAGCGGCAGCGAGCTCTGGCCGCTCAGGCGCTGGAGCGCCGCCACGTCCTCGTTGGACTTGACCGTGCGTTCGTCGAAAGGCACGCCGCGCGTGACCAGCAGCGAGCGGCCGGCGGCGCAAGGGCCGCAGTCCTCGCTGGCGTAGAGCGTGACCGGATAGCGCTGGACCACCTGCCGCAACTCGTAGGGCAGCCCGCCGCCCGCGCTCGCGACGCTGTTGCCGGCCCGGGCCGGCGCCGCCGGCGCGTTGGCGCTCGGCGGCTGGTCGGAGAACGTGACCTTGCCGTTCTTGTCGACGTTGCGGTAGACCGGCTGCGCCAGCGCAGCGCCGGCGACCAGCAGCAAGGTGAGGCCCGCGAGGGCAGTCTGGAGTTTCATTGGTGCTTTCCGGATTCCAATGTAACGAAGTATGTCAGGCTGGCTGCGCCTCGGCCATGCCCTGGTGTCGCAACAACGCATCGAGTTGGGGCTCGCGGCCCCGGAAAGCCTTGAAGGACTCCATCGCGCTGCGGCTGCCGCCGGCTTCGAGAATCGCCTCGCGGTACTTGCGCCCGGTTTCGATGCTCGGCTCGCCGTTGGCGCCCGCGGTCTCCTCGAACGCTGCGTAGGCATCCGCGCTCAGCACTTCGGCCCACTTGTAGCTGTAGTAGCCGGCCGCGTAGCCGCCCGAGAAGATGTGGCTGAAGGTGTTCGGCGTGCGGCTGAATTCCGGCGCCGGCATCACCGCGACTTCCTGGCGCACCGCGGCCAGCAGCGCCATCACGTCGCCCGGCTGGGCGGTGGCGGCGTCGTAGCGGGTGTGCAGCAGCATGTCGAAGAGCGAGAACTCGATCTGGCGCAGGGTCTGCAGGCCGCTCTGGAAGTTCTTGGCCGCGGTCATCTTGTCGAACAGGGGGCGCGGCAGCGGCGCGCCGGTGTCGACGTGCGAGGTCATGTGGGCGAGCACGTCCCATTCCCAGCAGAAGTTCTCCATGAACTGGCTCGGCAGCTCGACCGCGTCCCATTCGACGCCGCTGATGCCGGAGACGTCGCGTTCGTCGATGCGGGTCAGCATGTGGTGCAGGCCGTGGCCGAACTCGTGGAAGAGGGTGGTGACGTCGTCGTGCGTGAGCAGCGGCGGCTTGCCGTCGACGCCCTCGGCGAAGTTGCAGACCAGCTGGGCGACCGGCGTCTGCAGCCGGCCGGTGTCCGGGCGCAGCCAGCGGGCTCGGACGTCGTCCATCCAGGCGCCGCCACGCTTGGCGGCGCGGGCCGAGGGATCGAGGTAGAACTGGCCGACCTTCTGGCCGGCGCGCTCGATGCGGTAGAACTCCACGCTGGGGTGCCAGACCGGCGCCGTGTCGCGCTGGATCGACACCTCGAACAGGGTCTCGACGATCTTGAACAGGCCCGCCATCACTTTGGGCGCCGTGAAGTACTGCTTGACCTCCTGCTCGCTGAAGGCGTAGCGCGCTTCCTTGAGCTTCTCGCCGACATAGGTCCAGTCCCAGGGCTGGGGATCTGCGAGCCCCAGGTGCTCGGCGGCGAAGGCCCGCAGGTCGGCCAGGTCGCGCTCGCCGTAGGGCCGGGCCTTGGCCGCGAGGTCGCGCAGGAACTTGATCACCTGGTCGGCCGACTCGGCCATCTTCGGCACGATCGAGAGCTCGCCGAAGTTGGGGTAGCCGAGGAGCTTGGCTTCTTCCTGGCGCAGCGCGAGGATCTCGCGGATCAGCGCCGTGTTGTCGAAGGCCGGGTCGCCGAATTCGCTGGCCCGCGTGACGTAGGCGCGATAAAGCCGCTCGCGCAGCGCGCTGCTGCGGGCGAACTGCATCACCGGCAGGTAGCAGGGCATCTTGAGCGTGAGCTTGTAGCCGTCCTTGCCCTCGGCTTCGGCGGCCGCGCGGGCGGCGCCGATCACGTCTTCAGGCACGCCGTCGAGGTCTTCGAGCACGGCGTACCAGGCGAAGGCGTCGGTGGCGTCGAGCGCGTTCTCGCTGAACTTCTGGCTCAGCTCGGCCTGGCGTTCCTGGATCTCGGCAAAGCGGGCCTTGGCCGCGCCTTGCAGTTCGGCGCCGCCGAGCACGAAGTTGCGGATCGCGTTGCGGTGCGCCTGACGCTGCTCGGGGTTCAGGGTCGCGGGGTCGATGGCCTTGTACTTGGCGTACAGCCGCTCGTCCGAGCCCAGGCGGGTCCAGAAGGCGGTGACGCGCGGCATGGCCTCGTTGTAGGCGGCCCGCAGCTCGGGGGTGTCGGCCACGGCGTTGAGGTGGCCGACCGCGCCCCAGGCGCGGCTGAATCGCTCCGACGCCACGTCCAGCACCTTCGCGATGGCCGTCCACTCGGCCGGAAAGGCGGGCTCGGTCACCGCCTGCAAGGCCGACTCGGCGCCGGCGAGCAGGGCGTCGACCGCCGGTGCGACATGCTCCGGCTTGATCTGGTCGAACAGCGGGAGGTCGTTGAAGTCGAGGAGCGGATTGGTCATGGTCTGATTCAGATGGCGGACGGGGGGCGCGAGTTCAAGTGGCGCTGGCGGCGGCCGTGCGTTCTGCGGCCTCGATCGTGTTCACCAGCAGCATCGTGATGGTCATCGGGCCGACGCCGCCTGGCACCGGCGTGATCCAGCCGGCCACCTCGCGCACGCCGGCGAAATCGACGTCGCCGCAGAGCTTGCCTTCGTCGTTGCGGTTCATGCCGACATCGATGACGACGGCGCCGGGCTTGACCATGTCGGCCGTGAGCACGTTGCGCTTGCCGACCGCCGCCACCACCACGTCGGCCTGGCGGGTCATGGCGCCCAGGTCGGCGGTCGCGCTGTGGCAGATGGTGACGGTGGCGCTCTTGGCCAGCAGCATCAGGGCCATCGGCTTGCCGACGATGTTGCTGCGGCCGATGACCACCGCGTGCTTGCCGCGCAGCTCGTAGCCGATCGACTCGAGCATCTTCATGCAGCCGTAGGGGGTGCAGGGCCAGAAGCCGGGCGAGCCGGTCATGAGGGCGCCGGCGCTGGCGACGTGGAAGCCGTCGACGTCCTTGGCCGGCGCGATCGCCTCGATCACCTTCTGGGCATCGATGTGGGCCGGCAGGGGGAGCTGGACCAGGATGCCGTGGATGGCCGGGTCGTTGTTGAGGGCCTCGACGCGGGCCAGCAGGTCGGCTTCACTGAGGTCGGCCGGGTACTTCTCGAGCACCGAGTGCAGGCCGTTGTCCTCGCAGGCCTTGACCTTGTTGCGCACGTAGACCTGGCTGGCCGGGTTCTCGCCGACCAGCACCACGGCCAGGCCGGGCACCACGCCGCGGGCCTTGAGCGCCGCGGCGCGGGTGGCGACCTCGGCGCGCAGCGTCCTGGAGAGCGCGTTGCCGTCAATCAGTTGGGCTGTCATCGTTTTTCGAACTTCAGAAATGGAAACGCCCGCTTGCGCAGGCGTGGAGTTGCAATCGGTGGCGGGAGGTCGCTAGGCCTTGGCTGGCGTCGCCGCTTGGCCCAGGGCGATCTTGAGCAGGTCGGCCACGGTGTTGGCGTTGAGCTTTTCCATGATGTTGGCGCGGTGCGCCTCCACCGTCTTGATGCTGATGCCGAGATCGTCGGCGATCTGCTTGTTGAGGCGCCCGGCGACGATGCGTTCGAGCACCTGGGCCTCGCGGCCGGTCAGCTTGGACAGCAGGGCGTCGCGGCTGGCCGACTGCTGGTGCTGCGCGAAGGCGCCGCGGGCGTGGTCGAGCATGCGCTCGACCAGCGCCACCAGCGCCTCGTCGTTGAAGGGCTTCTGGATGAAATCCATCGCGCCCTTCTTCATCGAGTCGACCGCCATCGGCACGTCGCCGTGGCCGGTGATGACCACGATCGGCAGCGGCGAGCGGCGCTCGATCAGGCGGTCTTGGAGCTCGATGCCCGACATGCCGCCCATGCGGATGTCGACGATCAGGCAGGCCACTTCGCGCGGGTCGTAGCGCGACAGGAAGGACTCGGCCGAATCGAAGCAGCGGACCCGGTAGTCCTTGCCCTCGAGCAGCCATTGCAACGAATCACGAACCGCTTCATCGTCGTCGACGACATAGACAGTGCCCTTCTTCGGAATCAAACTCATGCAGGTACTTTCGCCTCGTTGCTTGCTACGGAATCGATAGCGTCCAACACCGGTAACCAGAAGGAAAAACGGCATCCGACCACATCCGGCCCATTGTAGATGTTCTCGGCCTGCATCCGGCCACGGTGGGACTCGACGATGGTGCGGCAAAGGTTGAGGCCGATCCCCATGCCTTCCGGCTTGGTCGAGAAAAAGGCCTCGTAGAGCCGGTCCATGACTTCGGGCGCCAGGCCCATGCCGGTGTCCTGGACCGAGAACTCGACCGCCGGCTGGCCGTCGATGGTCTTCGGCAGCACTCTCAGCTCGACGCTGCGCCGCGCCAGCGGCCGGTTGGCCAGGTCGATCGACTCGGCGGCGTTCTTCAGCAGGTTGACCATCACCTGCTCGATCAGGATCGGGTCGACCCGCAGGATCGGCAGCCGCGCCGCCACGTAGTGGTTGAGCCGCACGTTGCGCCGGCGCAACTCGATGCCCGCCAGTTCGACCGCCTCGCTGACCATGGTCGAGACCTCGGCCGGCGTGCGGTTGGGCTCGCTGCGTTTCACGAAGGAACGGATGCGCTGGATGATCTGGCCGGCCCGCTGGGCCTGCTTGGAGGTCTTCTCGAGCGCCGCCAGCAGGGCCTCCGAGTCGATCTGCTGGCCCTTGATGCGCGACACCATGCCGTTGCAGTAGTTGGTGATCGCGGTCAGCGGCTGGTTGAGTTCGTGCGCCACGCTGGAGGCCATCTCGCCCATCGTGATCAGGCGGCTGGCGGCATGGGCGCGGTCGGCCTGCGCCGCCGCCAGGTCCTCGGCGTCGCGCCGCGGCGTGATGTCGGTGGCGATCACCAGCTGCGCCAGCCGGCCGTCGACCCAGGTCAGGTAGCGCGAGCGCACTTCCAGCCACTTGCCGAGTTCGGGCACGAAGATCTCGTTGTTGGCCGGCTGGGCGGTGGTCAGCTGGTCGATCGGCAGGCCGGCGAAGGAGTCGACGTCGTCCATCTCCTCGTCGCGCGCCTGCGTGGCCGGCACGCCGGCCTGCGCCACCATGCCCAGGTGGCCGACCGTGTTCGAGCCGAACCAGAGCCGGTAGAGCTTGTTGGCGAACAGCAGTTCCTCGCTGCCGAGCGGCGCCACCGACACCGAGGCATCCAGCGCCTCGAGCACCGTCGTGAAGCGCTCGTACGAGGCCGACAGCTGCTCCCGGATCCGGGTCGGCTCGGTGATGTCGGTCATCGAGGTCATCCAGCCGGTCTGGTGGCCGCGGGCGTCGATCAGCGGCGAGACGTAGAGCCGGGCATTGAAGACGCTGCCGTTGCGGCGCTTGACCCGGACCTGGAAGCCGCCGGGCAGGGCACGCCCGTGGAGCTCTTCCTCGAGCCGCTCGTTCATGACCTCGCGGTCGGATTCGAGCCAGTAGGGGAAGGGCGGCGTCTGGCCGACCAGCTCGTTCTCGCTCCAGCCGGTCATGGCGCAGAAGGCGGCGTTGACATAGGTGATGCGGCCCTCGAGGTCGAGCACCCGCATGCCGGTCAGCATGGAGTTCTCCATGGCGCGGCGGAAATTGGTCTCAGCCACCAGCGCCTGCTGGGCCTGCAGCCGGCGGCGGGTGTGGCGCCAGGTGCCGATCAGCATCCAGCTGGTGAGCACGCTGAGCGCCCCGACCAGCCAGAACAGGCCGTTGCCGACCACGCCCTGCGACGTCCGGTAGGCCTGCGCCCGCAGCAGCAGCGCGTTGCCGACCGGCGACACCGGGACTTCGTATTCGTTGGTGCGCACGGTCCAGGGCAGCAGCCGGGTGCCGGCGCCGCGCGGGCTGGCGACCGTGTTGCCGGCGATCAGCCCGCCCTTGGCGTCGAGCAGAGAGACCGCATAGCGGGCCGACACCTCGGAAGGCATGCCGTAGCGCAACAGGCCGTCGATCGAGAACTCGCCCATCAGCATGCCGGCGAACAGCCCCTGGTCGAACAGCGGGATGTACAGCCCGAGCATCGGCGGCGGGTCGCCGCCGGCCAGCGGCTGCGAGAACACCGGCTGGCGCAGTTCGCGCGCCAGCGCATAGTTGCTTTCGATGTCGCCCGGGCGCAGCACCTCGCCGACCGCATGCTGCAGCGCCGGGTGGACGCTCGGTGCCGCGTAGTTGGCCTTGAAGCGCCGGCGGTCGTCGATCCAGCTGACCGACTGCAACTCGGGGAACTGGCTCACCAGCGACTCCGCCCGGCTGGTGAACTCGGCCGCGTCGATCTCGCGGTTGGAGGCGTCGCGGGCCAGCCGCATCAACTGCTCCTGCCGTTCGAGCAGGCGCAGCCGCACCCGCTGCTGGGCGTACTCGACGTCGCGCTTCACCGATTCCTGGACCCGCTCCACCTCCTCGGCCCGCAAGTACCAGAAGGCCGAGACGATGGCCGCGAGGAAGAGCAGCACCGCGGCCAGCGGCGCCAGCATGGCGACCGCGTCCTGCAGCACCGGCGTCTGGCGGCGCCACCAGCGGCGCAGCCAGGACAGCGGCGACGCGGCATTGCGCGCGACGGCGATCGGAGAGGAAAGGGGCATCGTGCAAGTTTAGGTGATGCCCTGAGGCCAGAGAGGGGCGCAGTCCGAGTGCCGGGGACCTGCGTGCGGATGCTTTGCCCCGATGAATTTCATAATAAGAAATCGACAAGCACGATTTGAAATTTCAATAATTCTGTGCGAAACTCCCGCGCACTGCTGGATACGGCACTAAATTACGCCCACAACCCCTCACAAGGAGACAAGCATGTCGGCAAATCCCGAGAACCATTTCGGCTCGGCTGCAAACGACCTGGACGCGCAGGAAACGCGTGAATGGATGGACGCACTGTCCGCCGTGATCGAGAGCGAGGGGCCCGATCGCGCGCACTTCCTCCTTGAGCAATTGCTCGAGCACGCACGCCAGAACAGCATCGACAAACCGTTCTCGGCCAATACCGCCTACGTCAACACGATCGAGACCGACCAGGAGGAGCGCTCGCCCGGCAATGCCGAGATCGAGGAGCGGCTGCGTTCCTACATGCGCTGGAACGCCATGGCGATGGTGGTCAAGGCCAACCGCCACCACCCGCCCGAAGGCGGCGACCTCGGCGGCCACATCGGCTCCTTCGCCTCGCTGGCCAGCATGTTCGGCGCCGGCTTCAACCACTTCTGGCACGCCGAGAGCGAGAACCACGGCGGCGACTGCCTCTACATCCAGGGCCACGTGTCGCCCGGCATCTATGCCCGCGCCTATCTCGAAGGCCGGCTGACCGAAGAACAACTGCTCAACTTCCGCCAGGAAGTCGACGGCAAGGGCCTGTCGAGCTATCCGCATCCCAAGCTGATGCCCGAGTTCTGGCAGTTCCCGACCGTCTCGATGGGCCTGGGCCCGCTGATGGCGATCTACCAGGCGCGCTTCCTCAAGTACCTGCATGCGCGCGGCATCGCCAACACCGAGAACCGCAAGGTCTGGGTGTTCTGCGGCGACGGCGAGATGGACGAAGTCGAATCGCTGGGCGCGATCGGCCTGGCAGCGCGCGAGAAGCTCGACAACCTGGTCTTCGTCATCAACTGCAACCTGCAGCGCCTGGACGGCCCGGTGCGCGGCAACGGAAAGATCATCCAGGAGCTCGAAGGCGAATTCCGCGGTTCGGGCTGGAACGTGATCAAGCTGATCTGGGGCAGCGGCTGGGATCCACTGCTGGCGCGCGACAAGGAAGGTGCGCTGCGCAAGCTCATGATGGACACCAACGACGGCGACTACCAGTCGTTCAAGGCCAACGACGGCGCCTACGTGCGCAAGAATTTCTTCGGCCGCGATCCGCGCACCCTCGAGATGGTCGCCAAGCTGAGCGACGACGACATCTGGAACCTGCGCCGCGGCGGCCATGATTCGCAGAAGGTCTATGCGGCCTTCGACGCCGCCGTCAAGCACCAGGGCCAGCCGACCGTGCTGCTGGTGAAGACCGTCAAGGGCTTCGGCATGGGCAAGATCGGCGAGGGCAAGAACACGGTCCACCAGACCAAGAAGCTCGGCGACGAGGACATCAAGGCCTTCCGCGACCGCTTCAACATCCCGATCCCGGACAGCCAGATCGCCGACCTCCCGTTCTACAAGCCGGCCGACGACACGCCCGAGATGAAGTACCTGCACGAGCGCCGCAAGGCGCTGGGCGGCTACCTTCCGCACCGCCGCGTGAAAGCCGACGAGAGTTTCACGGTGCCGGCGCTGGAGACCTTCAAGGCGGTGCTCGAGCCGACCGCCGAAGGGCGCGAAATCTCGACCACGCAGGCCTACGTGCGCTTCCTGACGCAGCTGCTGCGCGACCAGGCGCTCGGACCGCGCGTGGTGCCGATCCTGGTCGACGAGGCCCGCACCTTCGGCATGGAAGGCCTGTTCCGCCAGATCGGCATCTACAACCCCGCGGGGCAGCAGTACACGCCGGTCGACAAGGACCAGGTCATGTACTACCGCGAGGACAAGGCCGGCCAGATCCTGCAGGAAGGCATCAACGAGGCCGGCGGCATGTCGAGCTGGATCGCAGCGGCCACCAGCTACAGCACCAACAACCGGATCATGGTGCCGTTCTATGTCTATTACTCGATGTTCGGCTTCCAGCGCATCGGCGACCTGGCCTGGGCGGCCGGCGACATGCAGGCGCGCGGCTTCCTGCTCGGCGGCACCTCGGGGCGCACCACGCTGAACGGCGAAGGCCTGCAGCACGAGGACGGCCACAGCCACATCCTGGCCAACACGATCCCGAACTGCGTCAGCTACGACCCGACCTTCGCGCACGAAGTCGGCGTGATCCTGCACCACGGCCTGAAGCGCATGGTCGAGAAGCAGGACAACGTCTACTACTACATCACGCTGCTCAACGAGAACTACCCGATGCCCGGCCTGCAGCCCGGCACCGAGGAGCAGATCATCAAGGGCATGTACCTGTGCAAGCAGGCGCCCGCGCTCAAGGCCAAGTCGCCGTCGGTCCAGCTGCTGGGCAGCGGCACGATCCTGCGCGAGAGCTTCGCGGCCCAGGAGCTGCTCGAGAAGGACTGGGGCGTTTCGGCCGCGGTCTGGAGCTGCCCGAGCTTCAACGAGCTGACCCGCGACGGCCAGGAAGCCGACCGCTGGAACCTGCTGCATCCGACCGAGAAGCCGCGCGTGTCCTTCGTCGAACAGCAGCTGTCGGCAAGTACCGGTCCGGTGGTGGCTTCGACCGACTACATGAAGGCCTATGCCGAGCAGATCCGCCCCTTCATCCCGAAGGGCCGCAACTACAAGGTGCTCGGCACCGACGGCTTCGGCCGCAGCGACTTCCGCAACAAGCTGCGCGAGCACTTCGAGGTCAACCGCCACTTCATCGTGGTGGCGGCACTGAAGGCGCTGGCCGAAGACGGTGCGGTGCCGGCGCAAAAGGTGGCAGACGCAATCAAGAAGTACGGCATCAACGCCGAGAAGATCAACCCGCTCTACGCATAAAACCAATCAACGGCGCCCGAAGGGCGGGAGACACGACATGGCAACAGTGGAAATCAAGGTGCCGGACATCGGCGACTTCGACGAGGTCGCGGTGATCGAGGTGCTGGTGAAGGTCGGCGACACGGTGAAGGCCGAGCAGTCGCTCATCACCGTGGAGTCGGACAAGGCCTCGATGGAGATTCCGTCGAGCCAGGCCGGCGTGGTCAAGGAACTCAAGGTCGAGGTCGGCAGCAAGGTCAAGGAAGGCTCGGTGGTGCTGGTGCTCGAAGGCGAGGGCGCGGCTGCGCCCGCGGCCTCGGCGCCCGCGGCAGCTGCTCCCGCGCCTGCCGCGGCGGCAGCACCGGCACCTGCGGCCGCGGCCCCTGCGCCCGCAGCGGCGGCCGGCCCGATCGACATCAAGGTGCCCGACATCGGCGACTTCAAGGATGTCGCGGTGATCGAGGTGCTGGTCAAGCCCGGCGACACGATCAAGGCCGAGCAATCGCTGATCACGGTCGAGTCCGACAAGGCCTCGATGGAGATCCCGTCGTCGGCGGCGGGCGTGCTCAAGGAACTCAAGGTCAAGGTCGGCGACACGGTCAACATCGGCGACCTGATCGCGGTGATCGAAGGCACGGCCGGCGCCGCGGCGCCCGTGGCTGCCGCACCGGCACCGGCACAGGCCGCTGCGGCGGCGGCACCGGCCAGCGCGTCGGCACCGGCCCCTGCGGCGTCCGCACCGGCCGCCGCCCCGCCTGCGCACGATCCCACGGTCGCGCCAAGCGGCAAGATGCCGCACGCCTCGCCCTCGGTGCGCAAGTTCGCGCGCGAACTCGGCGTGCCGCTCGAGGAAGTCAAGGGCAGCGGGCCGAAGGGCCGCATCACCCAGGAAGACGTGCAGAGCTTCACGCGCGCGGTGATGAGCGGCGCGGCCAGCACCAAGGCCGCCGGCGCCAAGGCGCCCGCGGGCGGCGGCGGCGAGGCGCTCGGCCTGATCCCGTGGCCCAAGGTCGACTTCACCAAGTTCGGCACGGTCGAGCGCAAGGACCTGTCGCGCATCAAGAAGCTCAGCGGCGCCAACCTGCACCGCAACTGGGTGATGATCCCGCACGTCACCAACAACGACGAGGCCGACATCACCGAGCTGGAGGCCTTCCGGGTCGCGACCAACAAGGAGAACGAGAAGTCGGGCGTCAAGGTGACGATGCTGGCCTTCGTGATCAAGGCCATGGTCTCGGCGCTGAAGAAGTTCCCCGACTTCAACACCAGCCTGGACGGCGACCAGCTGGTCTATAAGCAGTACTACAACATCGGCTTCGCGGCGGACACGCCGAACGGGCTGGTGGTGCCGGTGCTCAAGGACGCCGACAAGAAGGGCGTGCTGCAGATCAGCCAGGAAATGGGCGATCTGGCCAAGAAGGCGCGCGACGGCAAGCTCGGTTCGGCCGACATGCAAGGCGGCTGCATCTCGATCAGCTCGCTGGGCGGCATCGGCGGCACGCACTTCACGCCGATCATCAATGCCCCCGAAGTGGCCATCCTGGGCCTGTCGAAGGGCCAGATGAAGCCGGTATGGGACGGCAAGCAGTTCGTGCCGCGCCTGACGCTGCCGCTGTCGCTGTCCTATGACCACCGGGTGATCGATGGCGCTGCCGCGGCGCGATTCAACGCCTACCTGGGCCAGGTGCTGGCCGACTTCCGCCGCGTTCTTCTATGACCACGGTGGTGGCCGTCCGCAAGGGCGGCCAGGTCGTGATGGCGGCGGATTCGCTCGTGACCTTCGGCGACACGCGCCTGTCGCACCGCGCCGAAGCCAACCAGAAGCTGTTCATGGTGAACGATGCAGGCGGGCAGAGCATCTTCGCGGTGGCCGGCGCGGCGGCGCACTTCCTGGTGCTCCAGCATGCGCTGGCGGCGCAGTCGCCCGAGGCGCTGCGCTTCGGCAGCAAGGACGAGATCTTTCGCACCTTCACGCTGCTGCATCCGGTGCTCAAGGACTCGTTCTTCCTGCAGGCCAAGGAAGACGAGCACGAGCCCTACGAGTCGAGCCAGTTCACGATGCTGCTGGCCAATGCCAGCGGCATCTACGGCATCTACAGCTACCGCGAGGTGTTCGAGTTCAAGCAGTTCTGGAGCATCGGCTCGGGACGCAGCTTCGCACTCGGCGCCATGCACGCGGTCTACGACAAGGCGCGTTCGGCGCGCGATGTCGCCGAGGTCGGCGTGGCGGCGGCCTGCGAATTCGATCGCAATTCGGCCGGTCCGGTCGACGTTCTCACACTCAAACTGAAGGTGTCCAAATGAGCGAAGTACAAGTCAAGGTGCCGGACATCGGCGATTTCGATGAAGTCGCGGTGATCGAGGTGCTGGTGAAGGCCGGCGACACGGTGAAGGCCGAGCAGTCGCTGATCACGGTGGAGTCGGACAAGGCCTCGATGGAGATCCCGTCGTCCGCGGCCGGCGTGGTCAAGTCGGTGGCCGTGAAGGTCGGCGACAAGGTCAAGGAGGGCTCGGTGGTGCTGACGCTGGAGGCGGCCGAAGGCGCCGCCGCGGCGTCTGCACCGGCGCCGGCACCGGCGGCTGCAGCTGCTGCAAGCCCGGCGTCGGCACCGAAGCCGGCCCCGGCTGCAGCGACCCCGGCGCCTGCCGCCGCATCGAGCTACACCGGTTCGGTCGACCACGAATGCGACCTGCTGGTGCTCGGCGCCGGCCCCGGCGGCTATTCGGCCGCTTTCCGCGCCGCCGATCTCGGCCTCAAGGTTATCCTGGTCGAGCGCTATGCGACGCTCGGCGGCGTCTGCCTCAATGTCGGCTGCATCCCGTCGAAGGCGCTGCTGCACGTCGCCGCGGTCATCGACGAGGTCAAGCACTTCGCCGACCTCGGCGTCAGCTACGGCGAGCCGAAGATCGACCGCGCCAAGCTGCTCGGGCGCAAGAACAAGGTGGTGGGCAAGCTCACCGGCGGCCTGGCCGCGATGGCCAAGATGCGCAAGGTCACGACGGTGCGCGGCATCGGCGAGTTCATCGATCCCTTCCATGTCAAGGTGCAGGAAACCAGCGGCGACGGCCAGGCCACCACCGGCAAGGCGCAGACGGTCAAGTTCCGGCATTGCGTGATCGCAGCCGGTTCGCAGGCCGTGCACCTGCCCTTCATGCCGAAGGACCCGCGCGTGGTCGACTCCACCGGCGCGCTCGAACTCGGCACCGATCCGAAGCGCATGCTGATCCTCGGCGGCGGCATCATCGGGCTCGAGATGGGCTCGGTCTATTCGACGCTGGGCGCGCGGCTCGACGTGGTCGAGATGCTCGACGGGCTGATGCAGGGCGCCGACCGCGATCTGGTCAAGGTCTGGCAGAAGCTCAACGCGCCGCGCTTCGACAACATCATGCTGAAGACCAAGACCGTGGGCGCCGAAGCCACCAAGGACGGCATCCGCGTGACCTTCGAGGGCGAGCAGGCACCGAAGGAGCCGCAGCTGTACGACCTGGTGCTGCAGGCCGTGGGCCGCAGCCCCAACGGCAAGAAGATCGGCGCCGAGAAGGCCGGTGTCGCGGTCAGCGACCGCGGCTTCATCCCGGTCGACATCCAGATGCGGACCAACGTGCCCCATATCTTCGCGGTCGGCGACATCGTCGGCCAGCCGATGCTGGAGCACAAGGCGGTGCACGAGGCGCACGTGGCGGCCGAGGTGATCGCCGGCGAGCAGAAGGGCGACAAGGAACTGGCGAGCGCGGCTTTCAATGCCCGCGTGATCCCGAGCGTGGCCTACACCGACCCCGAAGTGGCCTGGGTCGGCCTGACCGAAGACCAGGCCAAGGCCGAAGGCGTGAAGATCGAGAAGGGCCTGTTCCCCTGGACCGCCTCGGGCCGGGCGATCGCCAACGGCCGCGACGAGGGCTTCACCAAGCTGCTGTTCGATGCCGAGTCGCACCGCATCGTCGGCGGCGGCATCGTCGGCACCCACGCCGGCGACATGATCGGCGAGATCGCGCTGGCGATCGAGATGGGCGCGGACGCCTACGACATCGGGAAGACCATCCATCCGCATCCGACGCTGGGCGAGAGCATCGGGCTGGCGGCGGAGGCGGTGCATGGCCACTGCACCGACCTGCCGCCGGTGAAGCGCTGAGCGGCGGCTTGTCGCCCCATGAAAAAATCCCGCCTGGAGCGGGATTTTTTTCGTCCGGCGCAGGGCGCTGTCAGTCGCCCGAGGCCTTGACCTCGTCCTGCGCCGCGGCGACCCGGCGGGCGCCGCTGAAACGGCGCTGCCAGTAGCTGCCGCTCATGTCTTCGACCCGCACTTGCGCGCCGGGCTTGGGGGAATGGATGAACTTGCCCTCGCCGACATAGATCCCGACGTGACTGAAGGCGCGGCGCATGGTGTTGAAGAACACCAGGTCGCCGGGCTTGAGTTCGCTGCGGTCGATCTTCTGGGTGGCGGCGGCCTGTTCTTCGGCGCGGCGCGGCAGCAGGTGGCCGACCGTCTGGGTGTACATGGCGCGGACGAAGCCGCTGCAGTCGAAACCGGTCTCGGCCGTGTTGCCGCCGCGGCGGTAGGGCACACCCAGGAAGCCGATGGCGGTCACGACCAGGTCGGAGGTGCGGTCGGCGACCGTCTGGCGAACCTGGTGGAATTGGCCCAGCAGGGTCTTCTCGGCGACCGGGGTGCCCGTGTGCGGGTCGTTGGTCGGATCCAGCTGCGGCGCGGCGTGTGCGTGGAGGGCGAGCAGCAGGCTGGTTGTGAGGAGAAAAAGTCGCATGGCGCGTAGGATATGGACGACACCTTGGGGTGTCAATTTCATGCGGATTCGGGATTCTGCACGTAAACAGTTGTCGGAGAAAGGATTTTTTCCATTTCTCACATACCCAAATGTAAAAGTCAACGTTATGGGCCATAAGTTCTTTGCGGGATGTAATGCAAAAGATTTGCAATTCGGGTTGAAATGGCACCGGCCCGGAAATCCGCCGACGCCAAGGAAAACATGAAATCGTTGCCACTTTCGCGGGTTCGCCAGGGGCTCACCCGTTTCCTTTTCGCGTCTCTGGCGACCCTCGGCGTGGTGCAGGCCGCGCCACGGCCGGAGATCGTCGCGGCCGGGCTCGAGAACCCCTGGGGCGTCGCCTTTCTTCCGGACGGGCGCTTTCTGGTCACCGAGCGGCCCGGGCGGCTGCGGGTGGTGGCGGCCGACGGCCAGCTCGGCGCGCCGCTGGCCGGGCTGCCGCCGATCGCGGCGGGCGGGCAGGGCGGCCTGCTCGACGTGCTGGCCGATTCCGCCTTCGGCCGGAACCGCACGCTGTACTTCTGCTTTTCCGAACCCGAGGCGGGCGGCCCGGCCAACAGCACCGCGCTGGCGCGCGCCCGGCTGTCGGCCGACGCCAGCCGCCTCGAGGATGTCACCGTGATCTTCAGCCAGCGACCCAAGGTGGTCAGCCGCAACCATTTCGGCTGCCGCATCGTCGAGGCCGGTGACGGGACGTTGTTCCTGACCCTGGGCGACCGTTTCAGCCGCAAGGAAGACGCGCAGAAACTCGACAACCACCTGGGCAAGATCGTGCGCATCGGCAAGGATGGCGCGGTGCCCAGGGACAATCCCTTCGTCGGCCAGGCGGGCGCGCTGCCCGAGATCTGGAGTTATGGCCACCGCAATGGCCAGGGCGCGACGCTGGGGCCCGATGGCAAGCTGTGGATGCACGAGCATGGACCGCAGGGCGGCGACGAGATCAACGTGCCGCAGGCCGGCCGCAACTACGGCTGGCCGGTGATCACCTACGGCGAGAACTACGGCGGCGGCAAGATCGGCGACGGCATCACGCAGAAGGAGGGCATGGAGCAGCCGCTGCACTACTGGGTGCCCTCGATCGCCCCGTCGGGCATGGCCTTCCTGACCAGCGACCGCTATGGGGCCGCGTGGAAGGGCAACCTCTTCGTGGGCTCGCTCAAGTTCGGCTACCTGGACCGGATCGTCCTCAAGGACGGCAAGGTCGCGT
The DNA here is from genome assembly GCF_030316965.1 of Variovorax sp. J31P207. Taxonomy (NCBI): domain Bacteria; kingdom Pseudomonadati; phylum Pseudomonadota; class Betaproteobacteria; order Burkholderiales; family Comamonadaceae; genus Variovorax; species Variovorax sp. J31P207. The sequence continues at coordinate 112,845 of NZ_JASZYN010000006.1, read as the reverse complement.
CCGAGCAGAAGCTGCTCGAAGACGGCAAGGCGCGCATCCGCGACGTCAAGCAGGGGCCAGACGGCCTTCTCTATATCCTGACCGACGAGTCGAACGGCAAGCTGATCCGGCTGCGGCCCGACTGAAGCGCGTTCCCCCGCCGCGGCACGCGCGGGCCGGAAGTCCTCGTGCAACGGTGGTACGGTCCGGGATCACACCGTATTTCGCGAAAGACTCCCATGCTGCTCGATGCCTCCCAATCCCAACTGGTCCTGGTCGACTACCAGGCGCGCCTGATGCCGGCCATCTTCGAGGCCGAGGCCGTCGCGAAGAACGCGGTCCGCCTGGGAGAAATGGCCCGGCTGGTGGAGGTCCCGATCTGGGGCACCGAGCAGAACCCGTCCAAGCTCGGCGAGAACCTGCCCGAGATCCGCGCGCTGTGCCAGCGCACGCTCGCCAAGATGCACTTCAGCGGTGCTGAGGAGGGCCTGGGCGAATGGCTGCGCGTGCCGGCGAAAGCGCCGCAAGGCAACGCCCGCAGCCTTCCCAAGCACCTGCAGAAGCCCGCCGCGGCCGAGGAGCGCAACACCATCGTGATCGCCGGCTGCGAGGCCCACGTATGCTTGCTGCAGACGGCGCTCGACCTGCTCGAGGACGAGTTCGAGGTCTGGGTCGTGACCGACGCGTGCAGTTCGCGCACCGAGCGCAACCGCGACGCCGCCTTCGACCGGCTGGCCGGCGCGGGTGCCGAACTCGTGACCACCGAGATGGTCGGCTTCGAATGGCTGCGCACGGCCGAGCATCCGCGGTTCAGGGAACTGCAGGCCCTGATTCGCTGACGGCCGGACCCTCGAGACGCGGGGCGCTTCAGGGCGGGGCGCCGCGACGGGGCCGCCGGAGCCGCTTCAGATAGGCGTCGCGGACGATCAGGGCCATGGTCTCCACCGGCGTGAACACCAGCGAGGCGCTGCCGAGCACGGCCGAGGCGAAGTCGCCGAGCTGGAACACGGCCGGCCCGCCGTCAGGGGTCAGGAAATGGCTGATGACTAGGGCGTGCCACAGGAACAGCAGGAAATTGGCCGCCAGCACGGTCTTCAGCAGCCGGCTGCTGAACATCGTGAGGCAGATGCCGGCCTGCACGGTGGCGGCCGCCAGCAGCGCCATGCCGAGCGGATAGCCCGCCGCGTAGCCTTGCAGCGCGGCGGCGGCCAGCAGCAGGGAGATGGCCGCCAGCAGTGCCGACTTGCGGCGTACCGAAACGATGGCGGCGGAGCGATGGGGAGTCACTGGCCCCAGTCTGGACGAGGCCCGCGCGGAAGTGAATCCGCCATATGGGGGATGGCCCGCGACCGGACCTCAGTGGGCAAAGGCGAGCGGCTCGAAGTCACGCCCCTCGGCCTGCGCGATCAGCCGCGCCGTGGCATGGGCGGCCATCTCCAGGCGCCGGACGTCGCGCTCGTCCAGATGGGGGCAGGCCGTGAAGCTGAAGCCGCACAACATGCCGTACAGCGTGCCGTCCGACAGGCGCACCGGCACCCCGATATGGGCGCCCAGCGCTTCGTAGTAGAGGGGAAGTCCGTAGTCCGAACGGACACTTGCGACGTCCGGCGTCAGGCAGGGCATGCGGCCGTCGACGATGCGCTGGCAGATGGTTTCGTCGAGGGGATGGCCCTCGCCCTGCTTGATGACGGCGTCTTCGGTCCGCGAGGCGATGTGGCGGAACACCCGGGCGCCGTCGACGAATTCGCCGATGAAGACCACCTCGAGCTTGAGCTGCTCCCGCACCACGCGCAGCAGGCTGCCGATCGAGACCTCGATCAGGCCGCTGGCGCGCAGGTCGGCGTCGGCTGTCACAGCGGTGAGCCGCGTCGCCCAGTCGTCTGCAGCGTCGGGGCTCGTGTCGAGAATCGTTTTCATGGAGTGCCGATTCTGCCGGCAGAGTGAAAAAAGCCGAATTCGTTCATTTGTCCTGGAGGCGTCGATAGGCGCTGAAGTGCCGGATCGCCTTCTTTTCGTCGCCCAGGTGGTCGTGCAGGCGCGCCGCATTGAAGTGAGCGTCGCCTATGGCCGGGTCGAGCGTGAGGCAGCGGTCGTAGGCCAGCAGGGCCTCTGGGTAGCGTTCGAGGTCTTCCAGCGCCACCGCGCGATTGAAATGCAGCAGGGCGACGTCGGGGCACTGGGCGAGTGCCTCGTCGTACAGCGCCACGGCTTCCGCGTGGCGGCCCGATTCGCAGAGCAGGGCGCCGAGATTCAGGTAGGCGTCGGCATGCGCCGGCGCGCCCTCGAGCAGGCGGCGGTAGGCGCGCTCGGCCGCGGCCGGGTCGCTCGGCTCCAGGGCCTCGGCCTGCGCGAACAGGGCCTCGGCCGAGGACTGGACGAGCGCCGGCGCCTCGGCCGGGCCGCGCTCGACGAAGGCCACCGTGCCACTCATCGCCGCGACATCGAAGTCCATCAGCAACTGGCCCGACTCCGCCGCCCATCGGCTGCCTCGTTCGTGCACGGCGACCTCGCTGCCGACGGCGGTGATCCGCAGTCCGCTCAGCGGCAGTTCGGCTGGCAGCGTGCCCTTGAGCCGCTGCAGCGCGCGCACGATCTTGCGCGTCGGGATGTCGGCCAGTTGCAGCTTGTGGGCAGTGCGCAACAGGACGACGTCGCGAAACGAGAAGCGGTATTCGTTGCGCGGTCCGCGCGATGGGCTGACGAAGCCATGGGCGATGAGTCTGGCGACCGCGCTGCGCGACAGGCCCAGCATCTCCTGGATGCCGCGCAGGGTATGGGGCGCCGGCGGCGGCGACGGCTTCACTTTCTCGATCGCGCGCGCGCCGGCGCCTCGGCCTCGGGCGCCTTGGCGCTGGCCCGCTTCACGCCCTTGCGCTCCTTCGAGGCCAGCGGCGTGACCTTGTCGGCGGGCGCCCGCGCGGCGCGCTGGCCGGCCGTGCCGCCACGGGCCAGGCTGGCGCGCAGCATTTCGGTGAGGTCGATGATCTGGCCGCCCGCGTCGGCGTCGCGCGCCTCGGCCGCGACCACCTGCTTGCCGGCGATCTTGGCATCGATGGCGGCCAGGATGCGCTGCTTTTCCTCGTCGACGAACTGCGTCGGGTCGTAGCTGTCCTCGGCGATCTGGTCGATCAGCTGGAGCGCGAGCTTCACTTCCGCGTCCGAGGGCTGGACCTGCTCGATATCGAGTTCCTTCAGCGACCGGACCTCGTCGGCGTAGAGCAGCTGCTGCAGCACCAGGCCGTCTTCGGCGGCGCGCACCTGGACCACGTACTGCTTGCCCTTCCAGGCCCATTTCGCGAGTGCGCAGCGGCCGCTTTCCTGCATGGCGGCGCGCAGCAGCGAATAGGATTTGCCGCCGCGCTTGTCGGGGGCGAGGTAGTAGGCCTTGTCGTAGTAGATCGGGTCGACCGCCTTCTCGGGAATGAAGCTCACGATGTCGATCGCGTGGCTCGCGCTTTCCTCGACCGCCTTGAGTTCATCGGGCGTGAACAGCACATAGCGATCCTTCTCGAATTCGTAGCCCTTGACCATCTCGGAGCGCGGAACGACGGTCGCCGGGTCTTTTTCGGACACGTACTGCTGCTTCACGCGGGAGCCATCGCGGGTCAGGAGGTTGAACTTCACGGTGCTGCTGCTCTCGGTCGCGGAATACAGCTTGACCGGAATCGAGACCAGACCGAAACCCAGGGACAGGGAAGCGATCGAACGAGCTGCCATGCGGACCTCCAAGGACGGTGCGGCGCACCCAGGATGCGCAGGATGCCACTTTAAGGCGGCTTCGAACAGGGGCGGACTTCCTGGCCTTGAAGAGTGCTCTCGCACCGTCATATGCGCGTCGTGGCACAATGCGAGAGTACTCAGGCCCTTCCCCAGCCACAGTCGCATCCGCCAATCGGTCCAGCCGTGTCGCGGAAGGTTTCTTAACCAGCTAGTGCTTCCTTCAGGGAAGCGAAGGTCAGCGGAATATGAGCGATTCCTCGTCGACGGCTTCGTCCGTCTACAGCGCCTACCAAGGCAACACCTACCTCTTCGGCGGCAATGCGCCCTATGTCGAAGAGATGTACGAAAACTACCTCTCCAATCCCGGCAGCGTGCCCGACAACTGGCGCTCGTATTTCGATGCGCTCCAGAACGTGCCCGCCACCGACGGCAGCAATGCCAAGGACGTGCCCCACCTGCCGGTGGTCAACGCCTTCGCCGAGCGTGCCAAGCAGGGCACCACCAAGGTGGTGGTGGCCAGCGGCGCCGACTCCGAGCTCGGCCGCAAGCGCACCGCGGTCCAGCAGCTGATCGCCGCCTACCGCAACGTCGGCGCCCGCTGGGCCGACCTCGACCCGCTCAAGCGCACCGAGCGTCCGGCCATTCCCGAGCTCGAGCCTTCGTTCTACGGCTTCGCCGACGCCGACCTCGAAACGGTGTTCAACACCAGCAACACCTTCTTCGGCAAGGAGACGATGTCGCTGCGCGACCTGCTGAACGCACTGCGCGAGACCTACTGCGGCACCATCGGCGCCGAGTACATGTACATGACCGACCAGGGCCAGAAGCGCTGGTGGCAGCAGAAGCTCGAAAGCGCCCGCACCAACCCGCAGCTGGGTGCCGAGCAGAAGAAGCGTGTGCTGGAGCGGCTCACGGCCGCCGAAGGCCTCGAGCGCTTCCTGCACACCAAGTACGTCGGCCAGAAGCGCTTCTCGCTCGAAGGCGGCGAGAGCTTCATCGTCGCGATGGACGAGCTGATCAACCAGGCCGGCATCAAGGGCGTCCAGGAGATCGTGATCGGCATGGCCCACCGCGGCCGCCTCAACGTGCTCGTCAATTCGCTCGGCAAGCTGCCGGCCGACCTGTTCGCCGAGTTCGACCACACGGCCCCTGAAGACCTGCCCAGCGGCGACGTCAAGTACCACCAGGGCTTCAGCTCCGACGTGACCACAGGCGGCGGCCCGGTCCACCTGAGCCTGGCTTTCAACCCCTCGCACCTCGAAATCGTGAATCCGGTGGTCGAAGGCTCGGTGCGCGCGCGCATGGACCGCCGCGCCGACCCGCTCGGCAAGCAGGTGCTGCCGGTGATCGTGCACGGCGACGCCGCCTTCGCGGGCCAGGGCGTCGTGATGGAAACGCTGGCGCTGGCCGAAACCCGCGGCTATTCCACGGGCGGCACGGTCCACATCGTGATCAACAACCAGATCGGCTTCACCACCAGCGACCCGCGCGACAGCCGCTCGACGCTGTATTGCACCGACATCGTCAAGATGATCGAGGCGCCGGTGCTGCACGTGAACGGCGACGACCCCGAAGCCGTGGTGCTGGCCACCCAGCTCGCCCTCGAGTTCCGCATGGAATTCCAGAAGGACGTGGTGGTCGACATCATCTGCTTCCGCAAGCTCGGCCACAACGAGCAGGACACGCCGGCGCTGACGCAGCCGCTGATGTACAAGAAGATCGCCCAGCACCCCGGCACGCGCAAGCTGTACGCCGACAAGCTGGCGGCCCAGGGCCTCGGCGCCACGCTCGGCGACGATATGGTCAAGGCCCAGCGCGCCGCCTTCGACGCCGGCAAGAACACCTCCGACCCGGTGCTGACCAACTTCAAGAGCAAGTACGCGGTCGACTGGAGCCCCTTCCTCAACAAGAAGTGGACCGACGCCGGCGACACCGCGATCCCGACCGCCGAATGGAAGCGGCTGGCCGAACGCATCACGAAGGCGCCCGAAGGCTTCACGGTGCATCCGCTGGTCAAGAAGGTGCTCGACGACCGCGCCGCGATGGGCCGCGGCGACGCCAATGTCGACTGGGGCATGGGCGAGCACATGGCCTTCGCCTCGCTGGTGGCGAGCGGCTATCCGGTCCGCCTTTCGGGCGAGGACAGCGGCCGCGGCACCTTCACGCACCGCCATGCGGTGCTGCACGACCAGAACCGCGAGAAGTTCGACGAAGGCACCTATGTGCCGCTGCAGAACGTGGCCGACAACCAGGCCCCGTTCGTCGTCATCGACTCGATCCTGTCCGAAGAAGCGGTGCTGGCCTTCGAATACGGCTACGCCTCGAACGATCCCAACACGCTGGTGATCTGGGAAGCGCAGTTCGGCGACTTCGTCAACGGCGCGCAGGTCGTGATCGACCAGTTCATCGCCTCGGGCGAGGTCAAGTGGGGCCGCGTCAACGGCATCACGCTGATGCTGCCGCACGGCTACGAAGGCCAGGGCCCGGAGCACAGCTCGGCGCGCCTCGAGCGCTTCATGCAGCTGGCGGCCGACACCAACATGCAGGTGGTGCAGCCGACCACGGCCAGCCAGATCTTCCACGTGCTGCGCCGCCAGATGGTGCGCAACCTGCGCAAGCCGCTGATCATCATGACGCCGAAGTCGCTGCTGCGGAACAAGGACGCGACCTCGCCGCTGTCCGAGTTCACGAAGGGTGGCTTCCAGACCGTCATTCCCGACAGCAAGGACCTGAAGGCCGAGAAGGTCAAGCGCGTGATCGCCTGCTCGGGCAAGGTCTACTACGACCTCGCCAAGAAGCGCGAGGAGAAGGGCGCCGACGACGTGGCGATCATCCGCGTCGAGCAGCTCTATCCGTTCCCGCACAAGGCCTTCGCCACCGAGCTCAAGAAGTACCCGAACCTGGTGGACGTGGTCTGGTCGCAGGACGAGCCGCAGAACCAGGGCGCCTGGTTCTTCGTGCAGCACTACATCCACGAGAACATGCAGGAAGGCCAGAAGCTCGGCTACTCCGGCCGTGCCGCCTCGGCATCGCCGGCGGTCGGCTACTCGCACCTGCACCAGGAACAGCAGAAGGCGCTGGTCGACGGCGCGTTCGGCAAGCTCAAAGGCTTCGTGCTGACCAAGTAAAAAAAGAGCGCCGAGAGCGCTCTGATCCCACTCCAAAGAAACACGAAGCGAGCACATAGAAATGTCCATCGTAGAAGTCAAGGTTCCCCAGTTGTCCGAGTCCGTGGCCGAAGCCACCATGCTGCAGTGGAAGAAGAAAGCCGGCGATGCCGTCGCCATCGATGAAATCCTGATCGAGATCGAGACCGACAAGGTCGTGCTCGAAGTGCCGGCCCCCGCGGCGGGCGTGCTGGCCGAGATCGTCCAGGGCGACGGTGCCACCGTGACGGCCGAGCAGTTGATCGCCAGGATCGACACCGAGGGCAAGGCCGGCGCCGCCGCGCCTGCCGCCGCTGCACCGGCCGCCGCGCCGGCCGCAGCCCCCGCACCGGCCGCCGCCGCTGCCGCCGCCACCGGCGGCTCGAAGTCCGACGTCGCGATGCCGGCGGCCGCCAAGCTGCTGGCGGACAACAAGCTGAGCACCGGCGACGTTGCCGGCACCGGCCGCGATGGCCGCGTCACCAAGGGCGACGTGCTCGGCGCCGTGGCGGCCGGCACCACCGCGAAGGTGGCGGCACCCGTGCCCGTGCCGACCGGCGCGCCCAAGGCCGCGCTGCCGCAGGTCGCCGCGCCGACCCGCGCGCCCGACCTCGGCGACCGTCCGGAAGAACGCGTGCCGATGAGCCGCCTGCGTGCGCGCATCGCCGAGCGCCTGCTGCAATCGCAGTCGAGCAACGCCATCCTGACCACCTTCAACGAAGTCAACATGGCCCCGGTCATGGAGATGCGCAAGAAGTTCCAGGATGCGTTCACCAAGGAACACGGCGTCAAGATCGGCTTCATGAGCTTCTTCGTGAAGGCCGCGGTGCATGCGCTCAAGAAGTACCCGGTGATCAACGCCTCGGTCGACGGCAACGACATCGTCTACCACGGCTATTTCGACATCGGCATCGCGGTCGGTTCGCCGCGCGGCCTGGTGGTGCCGATCCTGCGCAATGCCGACCAGATGAGCTTCGCCGACATCGAGAAGAAGATCGCCGAGTTCGGCCAGAAGGCCAAGGACGGCAAGCTGGGCATCGAAGAGATGACCGGCGGCACGTTCTCGATCTCCAACGGCGGCACCTTCGGCTCGATGCTGTCGACCCCGATCATCAACCCGCCGCAGTCGGCCATCCTGGGCGTGCACGCGACCAAGGACCGCGCGGTGGTCGAGAACGGCCAGGTCGTCGTTCGCCCGATGAACTACCTCGCGATGAGCTACGACCACCGCATCATCGACGGCCGCGAAGCCGTACTGGGCCTGGTCGCCATGAAGGAAGCGCTGGAAGATCCGTCGCGCCTCCTGTTCGACATCTGAGGAGCACCGGATGTCTGACAAGCAATTCGACGTCGTCGTCATCGGCGGCGGCCCCGGCGGCTACGTGGCTGCGATCCGCGCGGCACAGCTCGGCTTCAACGTGGCCTGCATCGACGAGTGGAAGAACGCCAAGGGCGGTCCTGCCCTCGGCGGCACCTGCACCAACATCGGCTGCATTCCCTCGAAGGCGCTGCTGCAGTCCTCCGAGCACTACGAGCACGCCGGCCACAGCTTCGCCGACCATGGCATCAAGGTCGAAGGCCTGGGCCTCGATGTCGCCAAGATGCTGTCCCGCAAGGACACCGTCGTGAAGCAGAACAACGACGGCATCGTCTACCTGTTCAAGAAGAACAAGGTCGCGTTCTTCCATGGCCGCGGCTCGTTCGTGAAGGCCTCCGACGCCGGCTACGAAATCAAGGTCTCGGGCGCTGCCGAAGAGAGCATCACCGCCAAGCAGGTCATCGTCGCGACCGGCTCCAACGCGCGTCCCTTGCCCGGCGCACCGTTCGACGAGGAGAACATCCTCTCGAACGACGGCGCGCTGCGCATCGGCGCCGTACCGAAGAAGCTGGCGCTGATCGGCTCCGGCGTGATCGGCCTCGAAATGGGCTCGGTCTGGCGCCGCCTCGGTGCCGAGGTCACGGTGCTCGAAGCGCTGCCGACCTTCCTCGGCGCGGTCGACGAGCAGATCGCCAAGGAGGCGCTCAAGGCCTTCACCAAGCAGAACCTCAAGATCGAGCTCGGTGTCACGGTCGGCGAGGTCAAGTCGGGCAAGAAAGGCGTCTCGATCGCCTACACCGACGCCAAGGGCGGCGCGCAGTCGCTCGAGGTCGACAAGCTGATCGTCTCGATCGGCCGCGTGCCCAACACCATCGGCCTCAACGCCGAAGCGGTGGGCCTGAAGCTCGACGAGCGCGGCGCCATCGAGGTCGACGAAGAGTGCCGCACCAGCCTGCCCGGCGTCTGGGCCATCGGCGACGTGGTGCGCGGCCCGATGCTGGCGCACAAGGCCGAGGAAGAGGGCGTGGCGGTGGCCGAGCGCATCGCGGGCCAGCACGGCCACGTCAACTTCAACACGATCCCGTGGGTGATCTACACCTCGCCCGAGATCGCCTGGGTCGGCCAGACCGAGCAGCAGCTCAAGGCCAGCGGCCGGGCCTACAAGGCCGGCACCTTCCCGTTCCTCGCGAACGGTCGGGCGCGTGCATTGGGCGACACCACCGGCATGGTCAAGTTCCTGGCCGATGCGGCCACCGACGAGATCCTCGGCGTCCACATGGTCGGACCGATGGTGAGCGAGCTGATCTCCGAAGCCGTGGTGGCGATGGAGTTCAAGGCCAGCGCCGAAGACATCGCGCGCATCTGCCACGCCCATCCGTCGCTGTCCGAGGCGACGAAGGAAGCGGCCCTTGCCGTCGACAAGCGCACCCTGAACTTCTGAGTTCGTGACTACTGTCAGGCAGGCGTACGACGCGGAGCTGGCGGCGCGGGGTTACCAAAGCGACCCCGCGCAGCTGCGCGCCGTGGAAGCCCTCGACCGCTGCGCGCGCGAGTGGGGCGAGTACAAGGCGCAGCGCTCCAACGCCTTCAAGAAGCTGATCAACCGGCCGGAGATCCCGCGCGGGGTCTACATGTACGGCGGCGTCGGGCGCGGCAAGAGCTTCCTGATGGACTGCTTCTACAACGCGGTCCCTCTCAGGCGCAAGACGCGACTGCACTTCCACGAGTTCATGCGCGAGGTCCATCGCGAGCTGGCCGAGCTGCAGGGCACGGTCAACCCGCTGGACGAACTGGGCCTGCGGATTTCCAAGCGCTACAAGCTGATCTGCTTCGACGAGTTCCATGTCGCCGACATCACCGATGCGATGATCCTGCACCGGCTGCTGGCGGCGTTGTTCGAGAACGGCGTGGGCTTCGTCACCACCTCCAACTTCAAGCCGGACGACCTCTACCCGGGCGGCCTGCACCGCGACCGGATCCTGCCGGCGATCGCGCTGCTCAACCAGCGGCTGGAGGTGCTCAGCGTCGACAACGGCACCGACTACCGGCGCCGCACGCTCGAGCAGGTGCGCCTCTACCTGACGCCCAACGGCGCCGCCGCCGACAAGGAGATGCGCAAGGCCTTCGAGCGGCTGGCCGAGAGCGCCGACGAGAATCCGGTGCTGCACATCGAGTCGCGCGAGATCCATGCCCGGCGCAAGGCCGGGGGCGTGGTCTGGTTCGACTTCAAGACACTGTGCGGCGGTCCGCGCTCGCAGAACGACTACCTCGAGATCGCGACCCAGTTCCACACCGTGCTGCTGTCCGACGTGCCGTACATGCCGGTGCGGATGGCTTCTGAAGCACGTCGTTTCACATGGCTGGTCGACGTGTTCTACGATCGGCGCGTGAAACTGATCATGTCCGCCGAGGTCCCGCCCGAGGCCTTGTATACCGAAGGGCCCCTGGCCCATGAATTTCCTCGCACCGTGTCGCGGCTCAACGAGATGCAGTCGACCGAGTTCCTGGCGCTGGAGCGGCGCACCGTCGACACCCGCCTCACATGAAGAACATCGTCCTTGCCTTGCTCTCGGCCCTTGTCGCGGTGCCGCTCTGGGCGCAGTCGAACGCGACCGCGGCCGGCGCCGACATCGATGTCGAGCGCGCCCGCCTGGCCGAGGAGCGCAAGGCGATCAGCGCCCGCTACGACGCCGACCGGGCCGCCTGCTACAAGAAGTTCGCGGTCGAGGGTTGCCTGCAGGAAAGCCGGCAGCGCCGCCGCGTGGCCACCGACGACGTCAAGCGCCAGGAAGCGGAGATCAATGATCTGGAGCGCAAGCGCCGCGGCGCGGCGGCACTCGACAAGCTCGACGACAAGGGCAGCAGTGCGCGCGCCAAGGAGGCCGATGCAAAGCGCGAGGAGTCGCTGAAATCGCAGCAGGATCGCGAGCAGCGCGCCGCCGACCATGCGGCCGGCCGCACCCAGGCAGCCAGCGAAGCGGCCGAGAAGCAGCGCCAGTTCGACGACAAGCAGCGTGCCCATGCCGAGGAGCAGGCGAAGGCGGCGCGCCGCCGCGCCGAAGCGCCGGCTGCGCGCCAGGCCTACGAGGACAAGCAGCAGCAGGCCGACCAGCATCGGGCGGACAACCAGAAGCGAAACGCCGACCGGACCAAGCCGCGCTCGGCGCCCCTGCCCGATCCGGGAACCGCGGCGACCCCGGCCACCCCGGCCACTCCGGCCGCGACGCCTACTCGTCCTTAGGCAGGTCTTCGAGTTTCACGACGACGATCGAGATGTTGTCGCCGCCGCCGTGGGCGCGCCGGCGGGCTTCGGCGACCAGCAGCTCGACGGCTTCGCGCGGCGGCTTCTCGGCCAGCAGTTCGCCCATCTCGATCGGGCTGAAGTAGTGCCATAGGCCGTCGCTGCAGGCCATCAGCACGTCGCCGGCCTTCAGGCGCGGGATCAGGTGGACGTCGACCGGGGGCGGGGTCGACTTCATGCCGAGGCAGCCGAGCAGGATGTTGCCCTGGGGATGGACGCTGGCCTCGTCCTCGTCGATTTCGCCGCGGTCCACCAGCACCTGCACGTAGGAGTGGTCCTTGGTGCGCTTGATCAGCCGGCCATCGTGGAAGTGGTAGATGCGGGAGTCGCCGGCGTGGATCCAGGCGCAGTCGCCCTCCGGGTTCATGAGGAAGGCCGCCAGCGTGCTGTGCGGCTCCTGCTCGCTGGACACCGCCGTGAGCTTGATCACGGTGTGGGCGTCCTCGAGCAGCTGGCGCAGCATGCCGACCGGTTCGTCGCGCCCGGGCTTGTAGCGGGAGAAGAGCTGGCGCGCGGTCAGCAGCACCTGGTCGGAGGCCTTGCGCCCGCCGCTGCGCCCGCCCATGCCGTCGGCGATGACCGCCAGCACGCAGCCCGGCACGCGGGGGTGGGTGACGACCAGGACCTGGTCTTGCTGGTAGGGGCGGTCTCCCTTGTGGAGACCGGTGGCGGCGGCGAGTCGAAAGCCTCGGGTCATGTGGCGCTGTTGCGCCGATGGCGCGGTTCTTGTTGTGAGGGTGCTGACGGAACGAAGACGTATTATCGAGCGAACATACGCGCCGGCCGGACGGTCGCCGCTTCGCTTTTTTGACTGCGTGCCCTTGGACTCCAATCTTCACTCATTTTCCCGCCAGCTGATCGAACTGCGGATCGAGCATGCCGACCTCGATGCCACGATCGACCGGCTGGCCGACGTCGTGCCGCAGGACGAACTGCTGCTGCGGCGCCTGAAGAAGAGGCGGCTGGCCCTGCGCGACCAGATCGCGCGGCTGGTCGACCTGCTCGACCCCCAAGAGCCCGCCTGATGCCGCTCGAACAAGAAGTGCGCGAGGTCTTCGCGCAGGGCGGGGTGCTCTCGCATGCCGCCGACCAGTTCCGGGAGCGCGAGGGCCAGACCCAGATGGCGCTGGCGGTGGCGCGCACCATCGAACAAGGCGGCGTGCTGGTGGTCGAGGCCGGCACCGGCGTCGGCAAGACGTTTTCGTACCTGGTGCCGGCGCTGCTGAGCGGCGAGCGGGTGCTGCTCTCGACCGCCACCAAGACGCTGCAGGACCAGCTCTTCGGCCGCGACCTGCCGCGGTTGGTCACGGCGCTGGGCCTGCCGGTGCGCACCGCGCTGCTCAAGGGCCGGGCCAGCTACCTCTGCCTGCACCGGCTCGACCTCGCGCGCCACGACGCCTCGCTGCCGGAGCGCGGCTCGCTGCGCACGCTGGCCAAGATCGAGCAGTGGTCCAAGGCCACCCGCACCGGTGACCTGGCCGAGCTGCCGGGGCTCGACGAGCGCTCGCCGCTGATTCCTCTGGTCACGTCGACGCGCGACAACTGCCTCGGCGCGCAGTGTCCGCAGTTCAAGCCCTGCCATGTCAACCTGGCGCGGCGCGAGGCCATGGCGGCCGACGTGGTGGTCATCAACCACCATCTGTTCTTTGCCGACCTGGCGGTGCGCGAATCGGGCATGGCCGAACTGCTGCCGAGCGTGCGGGTGGTGGTGTTCGACGAGGCGCACCAGCTCAACGAGACCGGCGTGCAGTTCCTCGGGGTCCAGCTCGGCACCGGGCAGGCGCTCGATTTCGCCCGCGACATGCTGGCGGCCGGGCTGCAGCAGGCGCGCGGCCTGGTCGACTGGCAGCAACTGGTGGCGGCGGTCGAGCGCGGCGCCCGCGACCTGCGGCTGGCGGTCGGCAAGCAATGGCCCGGCGCCAAGCTGCGCTGGGCCGGCCCGGCGCCGGAAGGCGTTCCCGCGGCGGCCTGGGAGGAGGCGCTGGGCGCCTTGCAGCAGGCCTTCGCCGACGCGGCGCGCGGCCTCGACACGGTCAGCGAGCTGTCACCCGATTTCGTCCGGCTGCACGACCGGGCGCAGCAGCTTGCACAGCGCGCCGAGCGCTTCGCCGAGGCCTGCGCGCTCGGCTCGGTGCGCTGGGTGGACGTGGGCACGCAGCTGCGGCTGATCGAATCGCCGCTCGACATCGCCGAGGCGGTGCGGTCGCGCGTGCTCAAGACCGGTGGTGCCGAGCCGGAGGAGGACAACGATGACGACGACGACGACGACGCGCAAGGGCGGGCCTGGGTGTTCACCTCGGCGACCCTGGGCGACGACCCGAAGCTGCGCTGGTTCACCGAACCCTGCGGCCTCGAGGACGCCGAAGTGCTCCGGGTCCAGAGCCCCTTCGACTACGCGCGGCAGGCCGCGCTGTTCGTGCCGCGTGTCTTTCCAAAGCCGAACGACCCGGCCCACAGCCAGCAGGTCGCGCTGCTGGCCGCACGGGGCGCCGGGGCCCTGGGCGGACGCACGCTGGTCCTGACCACCACCCTGCGCGCGCTGCGCACCATCGGCGACGCGATGAAGGCGCAGTTCGAGCGCCTCGAGGCCGGACAGCGGCCCGAGGTGCTGGTGCAGGGCGAGCTGCCCAAGCGGGTGCTGATGGACCGCTTCCGCGAAGGCGCCAGCGAGGGCCGGGCGGGCTGCGTGCTGGTCGCGTCGGCCTCGTTCTGGGAGGGCTTCGATGCGCCGGGCGATGCGCTGCAGCTGGTGGTGATCGACAAGCTGCCGTTCCCGCCGCCCAACGACCCGTTGGTCGAGGCGCGCTCGCAGCGGCTCGAATCACAAGGGCGAAGCGCCTTCGGGGAGTATTCGCTGCCGGAGGCCGCAGTCTCGCTCAAGCAGGGTGCCGGCCGCCTGATACGGCGCGAATCCGACCAAGGCGTGCTGGTGATCTGCGACACGCGCCTGGTCGCGATGGGCTACGGCAAGCGCCTGCTGGCCGCGCTGCCGCCGATGCGCAGGATCGAGGGCGAGGCCGAACTCGACGCCGAGATCGCCGCGCTCAGGAGATGAACGGCCAGCGGCCTACCAGAGCTTCCACCAGGGATCGTCCTTGGCCCGGAAGCCTCGCGTGAGGTATTCGCTCTGCGGGTAGTTCTTGGTCAGGACGCGCTGGGCGTCGTCGCGCAGGTCGTTCATGCCGAGCTTGTCGTAGGACATGTACATGATGTACAGCGCCTCTTCGAGTGCCGGCACTTCGCGGTAGTCGGACAGCGCCAGCTGGGCGCGGTTGATCGCCGCCAGGTAGGCGCCGCGGGTGTAGTAGTAGCGCGCCACGTGCACTTCATACTGCGCCAGCGAATTGACGATGTAGTTCATGCGCAGCCGCGCGTCGGGCGTGTAGCGCGACTCCGGGAAGCGGGTCACCAGTTCCTTGAACGACTCGAAGGATTCCTTGGCCGCCTTCTGGTCGCGCTCGGACAGGTCCTGGCGGGTCATCCACGAGAACAGCCCGAGGTCGTCGTTGAAGTTGATCACGCCCTTGAGGTAGAGCGCGTAGTCGATCGCCGGGCTGGCCGGGTGGAGCTTCATGAAGCGGTCGAGGGTGGCGATCGCCGGCACCTTGTCGCCGGCCTTCCATTGGGCGTAGGCCTTGTCCAGCTGGGCCTGCTGCGCGAGCGGGGTGCCGGCGGCGCGGCCTTCGAGTTTCTCGAGCAGCGGAACGGCCTTGTCGTAGGCGCCGGAGTTCGATTCGTCTTTGGCTTCGGAGTAGATCCGGTTGGGGCTCCAGTTCGCGGTCTTGTCGGCTTCGGTCGTCGAGCAGCCGGCCACCAGCCACGCTGCGGCGCACAAGGCCAGCCAGCCGGGGACGACCGATAATTTGGCGCGAAACATCAGATAAGGCTTTCGTGAAACAGTTGCCCTCGATTATATCGGCCGACCCCCTGGCGGACGCCCCTGAGGCGGCCGACCATGACGAGGGCGTGGAGCTCTCCGCCGCCAGCGAAGTCCGCGCCTTCGTGATCGGCGCCGCCGAGCATGGCCAGCGGCTCGATCGCGCGCTCGCGGCACTGGTGCCGGAGTTCTCGCGCAGCTACCTGCAGCAGCTGATCGACGCCGGCATGGTCGAGATCCAGGGGCGGGTGCTGACCAAGACCTCGGCGACCGTCCATGCCGGGGAGGCCGGGCAGATCGAACTGCGGCCGACGCCGCAGAGCCAGGCCTTCAAGGCCGAGCCGATGGCCCTGGCCGTGTTGTACGAGGACGACCACCTGCGCATCATCGACAAGCCGGTCGGTCTGGTGGTCCATCCGGCGCCGGGCCACTGGAGCGGCACGCTGCTCAACGGCCTGCTGGCGCTCGATCCCCGGGCGGCGCTGCTGCCGCGCGCCGGCATCGTGCACCGCCTCGACCGCGACACCAGCGGCCTGATGGTGGTGGCGCGGAGCCGCCAGGCGATGGATGCCCTGGTGGCGTCGATCGCGGCACGGGAGGTCAAGCGCCAGTACCTGGCGCTCGCCCACCGCAGCTGGCAGGGGGCCCGCGCGCGCCATGTCGACGCCCCGATCGGGCGCGATCCGCGCAACCGGCTGCGCATGGCCGTGGTCGATCTCGAGCGCCATTCGGGCAAGACGGCCCGCACGCTGGTCGAATTGCTCGACGGCACCGAGCAGGGCTGCGCGGTCCGCTGCACGCTCGAAACCGGCCGGACCCACCAGATCCGGGTCCACATGGCGTCGATCGGGCATCCGCTGGTCGGCGACGCGCTCTACGGCGGTGCGCCCGCGGCCGGCCTGACGCGGCAGGCGCTGCATGCCTTCAGGCTCGGATTCGCGCATCCGGTCACGCACGAGCCGATGGCGTTTCGCTCGCCGCCGCCGCCGGACCTGCTTCAGGGTTTCTCCGAGTGGGGGCTGGATTACAATCGCGCCTGACGGTCCCGAGGGCCGCGCCGGCCGCCTGATTGCCGGCTTTGCGTTGCTTTTCGCCACGTGTCGGCAGCGCCTCCTTCCATCCTTCTGAACTAGCGTCCTCGAGGCGCCTTTTCCTGGATAACGCGAACCATGAATACGGCGGATGCCAAGCGCATTCTCGAAACCGCCTTGATCTGTTCGACCCAGCCGTTGCCGGTGCGCGAACTGCGCGTGCTGTTCGACGACGAACTGGGCGCCGACACGATCAAGTCGCTGTTGCTTGAACTGCAGGAAGACTGGTCGCAGCGCGGCCTGGAACTCGTGAGCGTGGGCAGTGGCTGGCGCTTCCAGAGCCGGCCCGAACTGCGCGACCACCTCGATCGGCTGCATCCCGAGAAGCCGCCGCGCTACACCCGCGCAGTCCTCGAGACGCTGGCGATCATCGCCTACCGGCAACCGGTCACGCGGGGCGACATGGAGGACATCCGGGGCGTCACGATCAACTCGCTGATCCTGAAGCAGCTCGAAGACCGCAACTGGGTCGAGGTGATCGGCCATCGCGAAACCGTCGGCCGGCCGGCGCTCTACGCGACGACGCGCCAGTTCCTCGACGACCTGGGCCTGGCTTCGCTGGACCAGTTGCCGCTGATCGAGACGCCGGCGCAACAGGGCGCGCTGATCGACGCGCTCGGCCAGGCGGCCGGCGAGGACCAGCCCGCGCTGCCGATCGAGGACCTGCCGGCCGAAGCGCTGCTCCTGGCCGAGGTCGAGATCGAGATCGAGGCCGAGGCTGTCGCCGTGGCTGCCCCCGAGCCTTTCGAACCCCCCATTCCCTCGCCCGTCGACGCCGAAGCGGCGCCCGACGAGGTCGACACCACCGCCGCCCCTTCCGGAACCCGACCATGAGCCCCATTGATCCTGATGATGCAGCCGCGCTGCCGGCCGACGCCGCGTCCGAACTGCCCGCGGTCGAGACACCCGTAGCGGCCGCCGAAGGCGAAGCCGCGCCGCGCAAGCGCCGCCCCCGCAAGCCCAAGGTGGCCGTCGAACAGCCGGTCGAAGTCCCCGCCGTGGAGGAGGGCGCGGCCGAAGCGGCCGCGCCGGCCACCCTGGCCGCGGCGCCGGAGGCCGTGGCCGTGGCTGTGGCCGAGGACGCGCCGCCGCCGCAGCCGCCCGCGCCGGTGGCCGCGCCGGTCCCCGTCGCCGCTGCCCGCGACGAAGCGGAAAAAGACGAGGACGAGGACGAGGAAGAGCCGGACGAGGAAGAAGACGACCTCGACCGCGCCCGCCGCGCCGCCGAACGCGAGCAGCGCAACGCGCCGCCGCCCGAGCCGATCCGCTTCGCCGACGTGATCTCCGGCCAGTTCGACGCCGACGAGGAAAGCCCCGAGGTGCCCCCGCTCAAGCGGGTGCTGCTGCCCGAGGCCGATTCGCCCAAGCTCCACAAGGTGCTGGCGCAGGCCGGCCTGGGCTCGCGGCTCGAAATGGAGCAGCTCATCCTGCAGGGCCGCATTTCGGTCAACAACGAGCCGGCCCACATCGGCCAGCGCATCCAGTACGGCGACCAGGTCAAGATCAACGGCAAGCCGATCCGCTACCGGATCGCGCCGCCGCCGGCGCGCGTCATCGCCTATCACAAGCCGGTCGGCGAGGTCGTCACGCACGACGACCCGCAGAATCGGCCGACCGTGTTCCGCAAGCTGCCGCGCCTGCAGCAGGGCAAGTGGCAGTCGGTCGGCCGCCTCGACCTGAATACCGAAGGCCTGCTGCTGTTCACCAGTTCGGGCGAACTCGCCAACCAGCTGATGCATCCGCGCTTCGGCCTGGAGCGCGAATACGCCGTGCGCGTGCTCGGCGCGCTCAGTGCCGAGGAGAAGAAGCGGCTGCTCGAAGGCGTGCGGCTGGACGACGGCATGGCCCAGTTCGGCACCATCGAGGAGGGCGGCGGCGAAGGTTCCAACTGCTGGTACCGCGTCACCATCTCCGAGGGCCGCAACCGCGAGGTGCGGCGCCTGTTCGAGTCGGTCGGCCATGCCGTCAGCCGGCTGATCCGCATCCGCTACGGCGCGATGGTGCTGCCGCGCGGACTCAAGCGCGGCGCCTGGATGGAGCTCGACGAGCGCGACATCCAGGCCCTGTTCCAGGCCGCCGGCGGTGGCGGCGAACGCGCCCCTCGGCATGGCAACGGGCCCAAGGGCCAGGGGCCGGGCCAGGACAACGGCGGGCGCAACCGCAATCGCAAGCGCCGTGGCAACCGCAACGGCGGCGCGCAGGGCGACGCCCGCGAGTCGATCCCGAATCCGCTGGCCCATGGCCCGGGTGCGCGCCCGGACCGCGGCGGCGGCAAGGGCCCGCCCCAGGGGCGCCGCGGCAACCGTGGCGACCGGCCGCCAGGGCAGGGGCCCGGCCCCGGTCCGCAGGGACGCAGCCGCCCGGGTGACGACCGCGCCCCCGGGGGTGCCAACCAGCCCGATCCGATGAAGACCTCGCTCGGCTACATCGGCACCGACAGCTTCTCGCGCCAGCGCAAGGAGCAGCGCCAGGGCCCGCGTCGCGGTGGACCCGGTGGCGGCGGCGGCGGTGGCGGAAACTTCGGCGGTGGCGGTGGAGGTCGACGCCGCGGCCGCTGAATTCGGCGAACCGGCGCGGCCTTTCGCCCGCCCTCGGCGAGGGAATGCTCCCGCGCCGGTTAAAATCAGAGGCTTTGTCAAGGCTTGCAACCCGCATGTTGCGGCCGTGACGGAACTCATTCAGATTCAAGCTCTCAAGAAAGCACTTCCATGGCCATCGAACGCACCCTCTCCATCATCAAGCCCGACGCTGTCGCCAAGAACGTCATCGGCAAGATCGTCTCCCGCTTCGAGGCCGCCGGCCTCAAGATCGTGGCAGCCAAGCTGATCCACCTGTCGCGCAGCGAAGCCGAGCAGTTCTACGCGGTCCACAAGGAGCGTCCCTTCTTCAAGGACCTGGTCGAGTTCATGATCTCCGGTCCGGTGTTCGTGCAGGCGCTCGAAGGCGACAACGCGATCGCCAAGAACCGCGACCTGATGGGCGCCACCGACCCCAAGAAGGCCGCTCCCGGCACCATCCGCGCCGACTTCGCCGACAGCATCGATGCCAACGCGGTGCACGGTTCCGACGCGCCCGAAACGGCGCAGGTCGAGATCGCCTTCTTCTTCGCCGGCCTGAACGTCTACGCCCGCTGAGGGCGAGCCCGCCTGACGCAATGACCACGGCCAACCTGCTCGACTTCGATCTGGAGGGATTGGCCGCGTTCTGCGAACGGCTGGGGGAAAAGCGTTTCCGCGCGACGCAGCTGTTCCGCTGGATCCACCAGCGCGGCGCCAGCGATTTCGCGCAGATGACCGACCTCGCCAAGTCGCTGCGCGAGAAGCTCGCGACGACGGCACGGGTCGAGGCGCTGCCGGTCATCACGCAGCACGAATCCGCCGACGGCACCATCAAGTGGCTGTTCGACGTCGGCGACGGCAATGCGGTCGAGGCCGTGTTCATTCCCGAGGACGACCGCGGCACGCTGTGCGTGTCGTCGCAGGCCGGCTGCGCCGTCGGCTGCCGCTTCTGTTCGACCGGGCACCAGGGTTTCAGCCGCAATCTCACCACCGGCGAAATCACGGCCCAGCTGTGGTTCGCCGAGCATTTCCTGCGCAAGCACCTGGGCCGCGTCGAACGCGTGATCTCCAACGTCGTGATGATGGGCATGGGCGAGCCGCTGCAGAACTATGCGGCGCTGGTGCCGGCGCTGCGCACGATGCTCGACGACAACGCCTATGGCCTGTCGCGGCGCCGCGTGACGGTGTCGACCTCGGGCGTGGTGCCGATGATCGACCGGCTCGGCGGAGACTGCCCGGTGGCGCTCGCGGTGTCGCTGCACGCGCCCAACGATGCGCTGCGCGACGACCTCGTGCCGCTCAACCGCAAATACCCGATCGCCGAACTGCTCGAGGCCTGCAAGCGCTACCTCGCGCATGCCCCGCGCGACTTCATCACCTTCGAATACTGCATGCTCGACGGCGTCAACGACCAGCCCGAGCATGCGCGCCAGCTGCTGGAACTCGTGCGTTCGTCCGGCGTGTCCTGCAAGTTCAACCTGATTCCCTTCAACCCATTCCCGGCCTCGGGCCTGCTCCGCTCGCCGCAGCCCCGGGTCCTGGCCTTCGCCAAGGTACTGAGCGAAGCGGGCATCGTGACCACCGTGCGCAAGACGCGCGGCGACGACATCGATGCCGCCTGCGGCCAGCTCGCCGGCGACGTGAAAGACCGCACCCACGCGGCCGAACGGATGGCGCAGCGGCGCACCGTGATCCTGCACCCGGCCTCCCGCCAGGCCGCCACCCCCACTGCCGAGGAGCAATGATCCGATGAGCAAGGCGTTTCCGAATGCACGCACGCTGCTGCTGCAGGTGTCCTGTGGCGTCGCTGCAGCCTATCTGCTGGCAGGCTGCGTCAACACGCGGAATGGCGTGGTGCAGACTTCCCCCGGCAGGGACGCGGCCATCGTGACGGACTCCGATGAATCCAATGGCCGCAAGCGCGCCAAGCTGCGCACCGAGCTGGCGGTCGGCTACTTCCAGGCCGGGCAGACCACGGTGGCGCTCGACGAGATCAAGCAGGCCCTGGCGGCGGATCCGAGCTTCCCGGACGCCTACAACCTGCGCGGCCTGGTCTACATGCGGCTCGACGATCCGGCCCAGGCCGAAGACAGCTTCCGCCGCGCCATCGCGCTCGATCCGCGCGAGCCCAACGTGCTGCACAACTACGGCTGGCTGCTGTGCCAGCAGAACCGCTTCGCCGATGCGCAGCAGCAGTTCTCGGCCGCGCTCGCCATCGCCACCTACACCGACCGCGCCAAGACGCTGATGACGCAGGGCGTCTGCCAGCTCAAGGCCGGGCTGAAGCCCGAAGCCGAGCGCAGCCTGATGCAGGCCTACGAAATCGATGCCGGCAATCCGGTGATCGGCTACAACCTGGCCTCGATCCTGGCCCAGCGCAACGACTGGCAGCGGGCCCAGTTCTACATCCGCCGCGTCAACAACAGCCCGTCGGCCAGCGCCGAGTCGCTGTGGCTCGGCATCAAGATCGAACGTCAACTCGGCAACCGCGAAGCGGTCTCGCGGTTGGCGGACCAATTGCAACGGCGCTTCCCCCAGTCGCGGGAGGCGATCGCGTACGAGCGCGGAAATTTCAATGATTGAGCGAGCGAGTGAATTCGGGGCTTCGGCCGCGGTGCCCCTGGTCGGTGGCGACAGCACGAACCTGTCGGCCGGCGCCATGCTGCGCGAGGCGCGGGAGGCGCACGGCCTGCATATCGACATGGTCGCCGCGGCGCTCAAGGTGTCGCCGCAGAAGCTGGCCGCGCTCGAGGCCGACAACATCGAGGCCCTGCCCGACGCCGTGTTCGCGCGCGCGCTCGCGGCCAGTGTCTGCCGGGCGCTGCGGATCGATCCGCAGCCGGTGCTGGCGAAGCTGCCCGGTGCGCAGCGGCCCGGATTGGCGGATGCCGACCGCACCATCAGCAAGAGCCTGAAGTCGGCGGCGCCGCGCTCGGGTTCCGGCACCAGCGGCCTGCCGTCGCGGGCGCTGCTGGTCGTGGTCGTGCTGCTGCTGCTCGGCGCCGCCGTGCTGTTCTGGCTGCCGCAGTCGGCCTTCGATCGGGTCGGCGCGGTGTTCTCGGGCCTGGGCTCGCACAGCGACACCGCGACCGCCAGCGGCACGCCGGCAGCGGCGGCCGTGGAGCCGACGGCGCCGAGCGCACCCCCGGTCCTGCCGCCGCCGGCCGACACCGCGCCCGTCGAAGCGCAGGCGGTGGCCGAGCCGCCGGCCGCGGCCGTGAGCAACGACCTGATCGTCTTCGTCGCCCGCGACGAATCCTGGATCACCGTGACCGAGGCGGGCGGCAAGCAATTGATCCGCCGCACGGTCAAGGCCGGTGAAACCGTCGGGCTGACCGGCGCGCTCCCGCTGTCGGTCGTGATCGGCCGGGCGTCGGCGGTCGACGTGCGTGTGCGCGGCAAGCCCTTTGACCTTACGCCGCTCGCGCGTTCCGGCGGCGTGGCACGCTTCGAAGTCAAACCCTGATCGAGCCCGACATGACCGATGCCCAGAACCCCTTCGGCTGCCTGCCGATCGAACCCGCCGCGCCCCGGCCGCGCCGCTCGCGCCAGGCCCAGGTGGTCTGGGGGCCGCGCACCGTGACCGTCGGCGGCGATGCGCCGGTGCGCGTGCAGTCGATGACCAATACCGACACCGTCGACGCCATCGGCACCGCGATCCAGGTCAAGGAGCTGGCGATCGCCGGCTCCGAGATGGTCCGCATCACGGTCAACACGCCCGAGGCCGCTGCGCAGGTGCCCTACATCCGCGAGCAGCTCGACCGCATGGGCATCGACGTGCCACTGATCGGCGACTTCCACTACAACGGCCACCGCCTGCTGACCGACTATCCGGCTTGTGCCGAGGCGCTCAGCAAGTACCGCATCAATCCGGGCAACGTGGGCAAGGGCGACAAGAAGGACCGCCAGTTCGGCCAGATGATCGACGCCGCGATGCGCTGGAACAAGCCGGTGCGCATCGGCGTCAACTGGGGCAGCCTCGACCAGGAGCTGCTGGCCAGCCTGATGGACGTCAACAGCGCCCGGGCCGAACCCTGGGACGCCAAGTCGGTCATGTACGAGGCGCTGGTGACCTCGGCCATCGATTCCGCGAAGCTGGCCGAATCGATGGGCATGGCCGGCAACCAGATCATCCTGAGCTGCAAGGTGAGCGGCGTGCAGGACCTGATCTCGGTCTACCGCGAACTGGCCCGGCGCTGCGACTACACGCTGCACCTGGGCCTCACCGAAGCCGGCATGGGCACCAAGGGCACGGTGGCTTCGGCCACCGCCCTGTCGATCCTGCTGCAGGAAGGCATCGGCGACACGATCCGCGTCTCGCTGACCCCCCAGCCCGGCGAATCGCGCACCCAGGAGGTGCTGATCGCCAACGAGATCCTGCAGGCGCTGGGCCTGCGCGTGTTCGTGCCCAGCGTCACGGCCTGCCCGGGATGCGGGCGCACGACCAGCACCACCTTCCAGGAACTGGCCAAGCAGATCGACGACTACCTGCGCATGCAGATGCCGGTCTGGCGCAACAAGTACCCGGGTGTCGAGACCATGAAGGTGGCCGTCATGGGCTGCATCGTCAACGGGCCGGGCGAGAGCAAGCATGCCGACATCGGCATCAGCCTGCCCGGCACCGGCGAGGCGCCGGCGGCGCCGGTCTTCATCGATGGCCAGAAGGCCCTCACGCTGCGCGGCGACAACATCGCCAACGAGTTCCACCAGCTGGTCGAAACCTACATTCAAAAACGCTTCGGCAGCGGCATCGCTTCCGAGGTCGCCTGAGCTCCATCCATGGCTGAAAAAATCAGTGCCGTCAAAGGCATGAACGACATATTGCCGCCCGATTCGGCGCGCTGGGAATGGCTCGAAGCCATCGTGCGCGACCTGATGGGCCGCTACGCCTACCGCAACATCCGCACGCCCATCCTCGAGCAGACGGCCTTGTTCGTCCGCGGCATCGGCGAAGTCACCGACATCGTCGAGAAGGAGATGTACTCCTTCGAAGACAAGCTCAACGGCGAGGCGCTCACCTTGCGTCCCGAGAACACCGCCAGCGTGGTGCGCGCCGTGACCGAGCATTCGCTGCTGTACGACGGCGGCAAGCGGCTCTGGTACATGGGCCCGATGTTCCGCCACGAGCGTCCGCAGCGCGGACGCTACCGGCAGTTCCACCAGATCGGTGCCGAGGCGCTGGGTTTCGCCGGTCCGGACGTCGATGCCGAGCTGATCCTGCTGGCCAGCGCGCTCTGGAAGGCCCTGGGCCTCACCGACGTGCGGCTCGAACTCAACAGCCTGGGCCAGCCGGCCGAGCGGGCGCTGCACCGCACGCAGCTGATCGCCCATTTCGAGCAGCACGCCGACAAGCTCGACGAGGACGGCAAGCGCCGCCTGCACAGCAATCCGCTGCGCATCCTCGACACCAAGAACCCGGCCATGAAGGAGGTCGTCGAGTCGGCGCCCAGGCTCATGGACTTCCTGGGCGAGGCCTCGCTCGCGCACTTCAACGGCCTGCGCGCGATCCTCGACGCCAACGGCATCGGCTACACCATCAACCCGCGCCTGGTGCGCGGGCTCGACTACTACAACCTCAGCGTCTTCGAGTTCGTGACCGACCGCCTCGGCTCGCAGGGCACGGTCTGCGCCGGCGGCCGCTACGACGACCTGATCGTGCAGATCGGCGGCAAGCCCGCGCCGGCGGTCGGCTGGGCACTGGGTGTCGAACGGGTGCTCGAACTGGTGAAAGAGCAGGGCACGCCGATCCCGCTGCCGGTCCCCGACGTCTACGCGGTGGTGCCCGACGCCGCCGCCATGCCGGTGGCGCTGCGCACCCTGCAGCAGCTGCGCGACGCCGGCCTGCGGGCCCAGATGCACGCGGCCACGGCCGACGGCCTCGGCAGCTTCAAGTCGCAGTTCAAGAAGGCCGACGCCAGCGGCGCGGCGCATGCGCTGGTCTTCGGCGCCGACGAGCTCGCCCGCGGCGAGGTCACGGTCAAGTCGCTGCGCGACGGCAGCGGGGCCCAGACCACCCGGGCGCTGACCGACCTGGCCGCCTGGGCCGCCACCCTACAATCCTCGGCTCCCCAACATTCATAGCGCATGGCCACCCATCTCGATCTCGAAGAACAGGAACAGCTCGACCAGCTCAAGCATTTCTGGAACACCTACGGCACCCTGATCACCTGGGTCGTGCTGCTTGCGGCCGGCGCCTTCGTCGCCTGGAACGGCTGGCAGTACTTCCAGCGCAACAAGGCGGCGCAGGCTTCCGCCCTCTATGACGAGATCGAGCGCAGCGCGCAGGCCGGCGACGCCGCCCGCATCGAGCGCGCGCTGTCCGACATGAAGGACAAGTTCGCGGGCACCGCCTACGCCCAGCAGGCCGGCCTGCTGGCGGCGCGGGCGCTCAACGACAAGGGCAACACCGAAGCGTCGCGTGCGGCGCTGGCATGGGTCTCCGAGCATGCGGTCGACCCGGGCTACCAGGCGGTCGCCAAGCTGCGGCTGGCGGGCGAGCTGCTCGAGGCCAAGCAGTACGACGAGGCCCTGAAGGCGCTCGCCGGCGAGATGCCGAAGGAATTCGAGGCCCTGGCGGCCGATCGCAAGGGCGACATCTACCTCACCCAGGGCAAGCGCGAGGAGGCCAAGGCCGAGTACCTCAAAGCCCTGGCCGCCTTCGAGCCGGGCGCCGACTACCGCCGCCTGGTCGAGATCAAGCTCAACGCCGTCGGCGTCGACCCGAAGAGCCTGGCTCCGGCGGCCGGCAGCGCCGCATCCCCAGCCAAGACCACACCATGAATTTGAAGCGTTACCTGACTTGGGCGCCCGCCCTGCGCATCGGGGCGGCCGCCGCATTGATCGCAACGCTGGCGGCCTGTACCGGCACGGCACGGCCGAAGCCCGTCGAACTGCCGCCCAACGCGGCGCTGATGGGGATCAAGCAGGCCTGGACCCTCAAGATCCCGAAGGTCGAGTTTCCGCTGGCGACGGTGGTCAACGGCGACCAGATCGCGGTCGCCGGCGCCGACGGCACCGTGGTGGTGATCGACGCCCGCGCCGGCACCGAAGTCTGGCGCGCGAACGTCGGCGCGCCGCTGGCGGCCGGGGTCGGCAGCGACGGCCGCCTGGTGGCGGTGGTCACGGCCAACAGCGAACTGGTGGCCCTGGAGTCCGGCAAGGTGCTCTGGAAGGAGCGGCTCACGGCCCAGGCCTACACGCCGCCGCTGGTGGCCGGCCGCCGCATCTTCGTCCAGGCCGCGGACCGCACCACCAGCGCGTGGGATGGCCAGAGCGGCCGCCGCCTCTGGTCGCAGCAGCGCACCGCCGAGAACCTGGTGCTGAAGAAGCCCGGCGTGCTGCTGGCGGTGGGCGACACCCTGATCGCCGGCGTCGGCGGCCGGCTGGTGGGCATCAACCCGGCCAACGGCTCGTCGCGCTGGGAGTCGCCGATCGCCGCGCCGCGCGGCACCAACGACGTCGAGCGCCTGGTCGACCTGACCGGCACCGTGAGCCGGCAGGGCGACGTGGTGTGCGCGCGGGCCTATTTCGCCAGCGTCGGCTGCGTCGATACGGCGCGCGGCGCCTTGCTGTGGACCAAGCCGGCCGTCGGTGCCGACGGCATCGGCGGCGACGACCGCTACATCTTCGGTTCCGAGGACAGTGGCGCCGTGGTGGCCTGGCGCCGCAGCGACGGCGAACGGGCCTGGCAGCAGGCCGACCTGCTCAAGTACCGCCTCCTGACCGCGCCGCTCGCGGTCGGACGCTCGGTGATCGTCGGCGACACCACCGGTCTGGTGCATGTGCTGTCGCGCGACGACGGCAAGCCGCTGAACCGGCTCAATCCCGATGGCTCGGCCATCGCAGCGACACCGGTCCTGGCCGGCAACACGGTCGTGGTCGTCACCCGCAATGGCGGCGTGTTCGGCTATCGGCCCGAGTAATCAAGTGAAAGGACGCCTTCCATGAAGCCGGTCATCGCGCTGGTCGGGCGTCCCAACGTCGGGAAGTCGACCCTCTTCAACCGCCTGACGCAGACGCGCGACGCCATCGTCGCCGACTTCGCGGGGCTCACGCGCGACCGCCATTACGGCAACGGCCGCCTGGGCAAGCACGAGTTCATCGTCATCGACACCGGCGGCTTCGAGCCCGATGCGGGCAGCGGCATCTTCAAGGAGATGGCCAAGCAGACCCGCCAGGCCGTGGCCGAGGCCGACGTCGTGATCTTCGTGGTCGATGCGAGGGAAGGGCTGTCGGCCCAGGACCACGACATCGCCAACGAACTGCGCCGGCTCGGCAAGCCCTGCGTGCTGGTGGCCAACAAGGCCGAAGGCATGCACGACGGCACCAAGCTGGTCGATTTCTACGAACTCGGCTTCGGCGAGGTGCATGGCATCTCGGCGGCCCATGGCCAGGGCATCCGCGACCTGGTCGAGCTCGCGCTCGAACCGCTGGCGCTGCCGGAGCCCGAGGAAGAGGGCGAGGAAGATCCCAACAAGCCGATCAAGCTGGCCGTCGCGGGCCGCCCGAATGTCGGCAAGTCGACCCTGATCAACACCTGGCTGGGCGAGGAACGGCTGGTCGCCTTCGACCTCCCGGGCACGACGCGCGATGCGATCTCGGTGCCCTTCGAGCGCAATGGCCAGCGTTTCGAGCTGATCGATACGGCCGGGTTGCGCCGCAAGGGCCGCGTGTTCGAGGCGATCGAGAAATTCTCGGTGGTCAAGACGCTGCAGGCGATCGAATCGGCCAACGTGGTGCTGCTGCTGCTCGACGCCACCCAGGGCGTGACCGACCAGGACGCCCACATCGCCGGCTACATCCTCGAGAGCGGCCGGGCGGTGGTGATCGCGATCAACAAGTGGGACGCGGTCGACAGCTACCAGCGCGAGCAGATCCAGCGCCAGATCGAGACCCGGCTGCCGTTCCTCAAGTTCGCCTCGCTGCACTTCATCTCGGCCATCAAGCGCCAGGGCCTGGGGCCGGTGTGGCAGTCGATCGTGCAGGCCCACAAGTCGGCCACCCGCAAGATGTCGACGCCGGTGCTGACCCGCCTGCTGCTCGAGGCGGTGCAATTCCAGGCGCCGAAGCGCTCGGGCATGTTCCGCCCGAAGATGCGCTATGCGCACCAGGGTGGGATGAACCCGCCGATCATCATCATCCACGGCAATTCGCTGGAGCACGTCACAGAGGCTTACAAGCGCTTTCTGGAAGGGCGTTTCCGCAAGGAATTCGACCTGGTCGGGACGCCGCTGCGGATCCAGCTCAAGACCTCCAGCAATCCCTACGCCGACAAGGACGATTGAGCCGGGCGCCTGCCTCCGGCGGCGAGCGACTTCGCGGCCATTGAGCACCGATGAGGGGCGTCGAGCGCGGAAGTTCCAGCTTTCGGTGCCGTTATTTTTAGAAGGCCATTGGGGCTTGGATGCTGCGGCGCGGAATCGCTGTGTTAAGGTGACCGGTCCAACAACAACTCTTGAACACGGAGAATATCGTGAGCAATAAAGGGCAGCTTCTTCAAGACCCCTTCCTGAACACCTTGCGTCGCGAGCACGTGCCGGTTTCGATCTACCTGGTCAACGGCATCAAGCTGCAAGGCCAGATCGAGTCGTTCGACCAGTACGTCGTGTTGCTTCGCAATACGGTGACCCAGATGGTCTACAAGCACGCCATCTCCACCATCGTGCCGGGTCGGGCCGTCAACTTCTCGGCTGCCGAGAACGACGACACCGCCGCCTGATCGGCGCGAGGCGCGGCGGTTCGTCCGCCGCGCTTTTTTCATATCTGAATCCGCTTGTCTGAACTGATTCCCCGGATAGAAGGCGCCGTCGTTTTGGTCGGCGTGGATTTCGGGCTGCCCCATTTCGACGGCGAACTCGAGGAACTCGGCCTGCTCGCGCAGACCGCAGGCCTGCAGCCGGTCGCCAGTCTCGTGTGCAAGCGCAAGGCCCCCGATGCCGCGCTGTTCGTCGGCAGCGGCAAGGCCGACGAAATCCGCGAACTGGCCGAGCTGCATCGCGCCAGCGAAGTGGTCTTCGACCAGTCGCTGAGCCCGGCGCAGCAGCGCAACCTCGAACGCCAGCTCGGCATCGCCGTCTACGACCGCACTTTCCTGATCCTCGAGATCTTCGCCCAGCGCGCCCGTTCGCACGAAGGCAAGTTGCAGGTCGAACTCGCGCGCCTGCAGTACCTGAGCACGCGGCTGGTGCGCCGCTGGTCCCACCTGGAGCGCCAGACCGGCGGTGCCGGCGTGCGCGGCGGCCCGGGCGAGAAGCAGATCGAACTCGACCGCCGGATGATCGGCGAATCGATCAAGCGCACCCGCGAGCGCCTGATCAAGGTGCAGCGCCAGCGCGGCACCCAGCGCCGTCAGCGCGAGCGGCGCGACACCTTCAACATCTCGCTGGTGGGCTACACCAACGCCGGCAAGTCCTCGCTGTTCAATGCGCTGGTCAAGGCCCGCGCCTATGCGGCCGACCAGCTGTTCGCCACCCTGGACACCACCACCCGGCAGCTCTACCTCGGCGATGCCCGCCGCAAGGTCTCCATCTCCGACACCGTGGGCTTCATCCGCGACCTGCCGCACGGACTGATCGACGCCTTCAAGGCGACGCTGCAGGAGGCGGTCGATGCCGACCTGCTGCTGCACGTGGTGGATGCCTCGAATCCGCACCACCCCGAGCAGATGGCCGAGGTCCAGGCGGTGCTCAAGGAGATCGGTGCCGACGTCGTGCCGCAGTTGCTGGTGTTCAACAAGCTGGATGCCCTTGAAAGCGCGCAGCACCCCCTGCATCTCGAAGACGAGATCGAAGTCGACGGCCTGCTGGTGACCCGCATTTTCCTGAGCGCCCATACCGGGGAGGGGCTGCCGGCGCTGCGGGCCGAACTGGCGCAGCGATCGCACTCGGTGCCCGAAGACATGCCCTTAGAGGGCGGGGCCGAATTGCATGAGGCCACCGATTGAGATTGTGCACAATCCCACTTCACTGACCAAAGAACAGACTCGAATGAATTCAAAGCCAGTGTGGAGACGGTTTCCGGCGATGTTCAACCTGAACGACGGCCGCTGGGGCCGGGGTGACGACTCCTCGTCCAATGGCGACCGCCCGACTGCCAACCGGCCCGAAGGCGAGCCGCCGTCGCCGCCTCCCGGCAACAACAACAACCGTCCGCGGGGCCAGGGCCCGAACCAGGGGCCGCCCGACCTCGACGAACTCTGGCGCGACTTCAACCGCAAGCTCGGCGGCCTGTTCGGCGGCGGGCGCGGCGGCGACCGGCCGCCGGGCGGCAACGGCAACGGCGGCGGCATGCGGCCCGACATGAAGAACGCGGGCTTCGGCCTCGGGCTGATCGCGGTGGTCGCGGTCCTGATCTGGCTCGGCACCGGCTTCTTCATCGTCAACGAAGGCCAGCAGGCCGTGATCACCCAGTTCGGCCGCTACAAGGCGACCGTGGGCGCCGGCTTCAACTGGCGCCTGCCGTACCCGATCCAGCGCCACGAGATCGTGGTCACTTCGCAGATCCGCTCGGTCGATGTCGGCCGTGACACCATCGTGCGCTCGACCGGCCTGCGCGAGTCGGCCATGCTGACCGAAGACGAGAACATCGTCGAGATCAAGTTCGCGGTGCAGTACCGCCTGAACGACGCCCGCGCCTTCCTGTTCGAGAGCAAGGCGCCTTCCGACACGGTGGTGCAGGTGGCCGAGACCGCGGTGCGCGAAGTGGTCGGCAAGATGCGCATGGATGCCGCGCTGGCCGACGAGCGCGACCAGATCGCGCCGCGCGTGCGCAACCTGATGCAGACCATCCTCGACCGCTACAACCTCGGCGTCGAGATCGTGGCGATCAACCTGCAGCAGGGCGGCGTGCGGCCGCCCGAGCAGGTGCAGGCGGCCTTCGACGACGTGCTCAAGGCCGGCCAGGAGCGCGAGCGCGCCAAGAACGAGGCCCAGGCCTATGCCAACGACGTCGTGCCTCGCGCGACCGGTACCGGCTCGCGCCTGAAGGAAGAGTCCGAGGCCTACAAGGCGCGGATCGTGGCCCAGGCGCAGGGCGATGCCCAGCGCTTCAGCTCGGTGCTCTCCGAATACCAGAAGGCGCCGCAAGTGACGCGCGACCGCATGTACGTCGACGCCATGCAGCAGATCTACAGCAGCACCAGCAAGATCCTGATCGACTCCAAGCAGAACTCCAACCTGCTCTACCTGCCGCTCGACAAGCTGATGCAGCAGACCGGCGCCAATGCCGCCGGCACGCCGTCGGATGCCGCGAGCCCCAACGTCGCCGGCACCGCCGCGCCGCAATCCTCGGTGATTCCGGTGGCTCCGTCCGCTGGCGATGCCCGGGCCCGCGATGGCCGTTCACGCGACCGCGACGTGCGCTGAGGACCAGAAAGCTATGAACAGAATCGGATTCATCGTCTCGTCGGTCCTGGTGGCGCTCGCGCTGCTGAGTTCCACGCTCTTCGTGGTCGACCAGCGCCAGTTCGGCGTGGTCTACGCGCTCGGCCAGATCAAGGAAGTGATCACCGAGCCCGGCCTCAACTTCAAGCTGCCGCCGCCGTTCCAGAACGTGTCCTATATCGACAAGCGGCTGCTGACCTTGTCCAGCCTCGACCCCGAGCCGATGCTCACGGCCGAGAAGCAGCGCGTGGTGATCGACTGGTACGTGCGCTGGCGCATCACTAACCCGTCGGAGTACATCCGCAACGTCGGCCTCGACGAGAACGCCGGCGCGGTGCAGCTCAACCGGGTGGTGCGCAACGCCTTCCAGGAAAACATCAACAAGCGCACCGTGCGCGACCTGATCTCGACCCGCCGCGATGCGCTGATGGCCGACGTCCAGCGCGAGGTGCTGGCGGTCGTGAAGGGCGCCAACAAGCCGTGGGGCGTGGACATCGTCGACGTCCGCATCACGCGGGTCGACTATGTCGAGGCCATCACCGAGTCGGTCTATCGCCGCATGGAGGCCGAGCGCAAGCGGGTCGCCAACGAACTGCGCTCCACCGGCTTCGCCGAGGGCGAGAAGATCCGCGCCGACGCCGACCGCCAGCGCGAGGTGATCGTTGCCAACGCCTACCGCGATGCCCAGAAGATCAAGGGCGAGGGCGACGGCCGCGCCGCCGGCATCTATGCCGAGGCCTTCGGCCGCGATCCGCAGTTCGCGCAGTTCTATCGCAGCCTGGACGCCTACAAGCAGAGCTTCAACAAGAAGAGCGACGTTCTGGTGCTCGATCCCTCGTCGGAGTTCTTCCGAGCCATGCAGGGCTCGGGCTCGACCGGCAACGCGCCGCGTCGCTGACGACCGGCTTCGCCGCGTGGACAGCGACACCTTCTGGAGCGCGCTGGCCCTGGTCCTGGTGATCGAGGGCCTGCTGCCTTTCCTGTCGCCCGGCAGCTGGCGGCGCGGCTTCAACCAGCTCATGCAGCTGCGCGACGGCCAGCTGCGCTTCTTCGGCCTGTGCAGCATTCTCCTGGGACTGTTCCTGCTCTGGCTTCTGGGGTGAGATCGCCCCCACGCTTCCCCACTGCGTGTGGGTCGCCGCCCCCCGAGGGGGCCGAGGCTGCCTTGGGGCGGCCCGGCGGCGGCCTGCCACAGTCCCGGTAGAATCCCGGTTTAACCACGCCCCCGATCTCCATGTCCGCCTGGGTCCTTCCGGATCACATTGCCGATGTGCTGCCTTCCGAGGCGCGCCACATCGAAGAACTTCGACGCCAGCTGCTCGACACCGCCCGTGGCTATGGCTACGAGCTGGTGATGCCGCCGCTGCTGGAGCATCTCGAATCCCTCCTGTCCGGTACCGGCGAGGCGCTCGACCTGCAGACCTTCAAGCTGGTCGACCAGCTGTCGGGCCGCAGCATGGGCCTGCGCGCCGACACCACGCCGCAGGTTGCCCGCATCGACGCCCACCTGCTGAACCGGGCCGGCGTGGCGCGGCTGTGCTACTGCGGCCCGGTGGTCCACACCCGGCCCGACCGCCCCCATGCCACGCGCGAGCCGCTGCAGTTCGGGGCCGAGATCTACGGCCACGCCGGGCTCGAGGCCGACACCGAGATCCTGCGCCTGGCGCTCGACTGCCTGCGGGCGGCCGGCGTCACCGGGCGCGCCCAGGCGCCGGTGATCGTCGACCTGGCCGACGCCCGCATCGTGCGCGCCCTGTTCGCGGGCGTGCCGGTCGATGCCGCTGCGATCGCGCGCGTGCATGCAGCGCTGGCCGCCAAGGATGCAAGCACCCTGCGCGAACTCACGGCCGGCTTTCCGGCCCCGTCCCGCGACGGCCTGCTGGCCCTGGTCGAGCTCTACGGCGATGCCGCGGTGCTCGACGAAGCGGCCCGCGTGCTGCCGGACAACGCCGGCATCCGCGCCGCGCTCTCCGACCTGAAGCAGCTCGCTGCCCGCCTCGAGGGTGCGCGCGTGAGCTTCGACCTGGCCGACCTGCGCGGCTATGCCTACTACAGCGGCATGCGCTTCGGCATCTACACCGACGGCGCCAGCGACTCGCTGGTGCGCGGCGGCCGCTACGACGAGGTGGGCGCCGTGTTCGGCCGCAACCGCCCGGCGGTCGGCTTCAGCCTCGACCTGCGCGAGCTGGTCGCCGTGCTGCCGGCGCGGCCGCTGCGGGCCGCAATCCGCGCGCCCTGGAGCGACGCCGAGCCCCTCAACAAGGCCATCGCCGCACTGCGCGGCGAGGGCGAGACCGTGGTCTGCGTGATGCCCGGCCATGACAGCGAAATCGACGAATTCCATTGCGACCGCGAGCTTGTCGAAGCCGGCGGCCAATGGCGCGTGCAAGTCATCTGAATCTTGAGAAGCGAGACATCATGAGCGTTACCACCGGAAGAAACGTGGTCGTCGTCGGCACCCAGTGGGGCGACGAAGGCAAGGGCAAACTGGTCGACTGGCTGACCGAAAGCGCGCAGGGCGTGGTGCGCTTCCAGGGCGGCCACAACGCCGGCCACACGCTGGTCATCAACGGCGTCAAGACCGCGCTGCACCTGATCCCGAGCGGCATCATGCGGCCCGGCGTCAAGTGCTACATCGGCAACGGCGTGGTCGTTTCGGCGGCCAAGCTGTTCGAGGAGATCGAAGGCCTCGAGAAGGCCGGGGTCGAAGTCCGGTCGCGGCTGCGCGTCAGCGAGGCCTGCCCGCTGATCCTGCCGTTCCATGCGGCGCTCGACATCGCCCGCGAGGCCTACCGCGAGAAGGGCGGCATCGAGAAGATCGGCACCACCGGCCGCGGCATCGGCCCGGCCTACGAGGACAAGATCGCACGCCGCGCGCTGCGCGTGCAGGACCTGAAGCATCCCGAGCGCTTCGCCACCAAGCTGCGCGTGCTGCTCGACCTGCACAACCACGTGCTGACCCAGGTGCTGAGCGCGCCGGCGATCGATTTCGACACCGTCTACGACGAGGCGATGCGCCACGCCGAGCTGCTCAAGCCGATGATGGCCGACGTCTCGCGCGAGCTCAACGACGCCCATCGCGCCGGCGCCAACCTGCTGTTCGAGGGCGCGCAAGGCACGCTGCTCGACGTCGACCACGGCACCTATCCCTACGTCACCTCGAGCAACTGCGTGGCCGGCAATGCGGCCGCCGGTTCGGGCGTCGGCCCGGGCATGCTGCACTACGTGCTCGGCATCACCAAGGCCTACTGCACGCGCGTCGGCGGCGGCCCGTTCCCGACCGAACTCGACTGGGAAAAGCCCGGCACGGTCGGCTGGCACCTGAGCAACGTCGGCGCCGAGAAGGGCGTGACCACGGGCCGCAGCCGCCGCTGCGGCTGGTTCGACGCCGCGCTGCTCAAGCGCTCGGCCCAGGTCAACGGCCTCTCCGGCCTGTGCATCACCAAGCTCGACGTGCTCGACGGCCTCGAGGAACTCAAGCTGTGCACCGGCTACGAGCTGGACGGCGAATACACCGACATCCTGCCGATGGGCGCCGACGAGATCGAGCGCTGCACGCCGGTCTACGAGACGCTCGAAGGCTGGAGCGACAGCACCGTGGGCGTGACCCAGTACGACAAGCTGCCGATCAATGCGCGGCTCTACCTGCAGCGCATCGAGCAGGTCACGGGCGTGCCGATCCACATGGTGTCGACCAGCCCCGATCGCGACCACACGATCATGATGCGCCATCCCTACCTAGCCGACTGAACGAAACCACCCCGCAGGAACACCATGACCATGTTGACGGAAGACGGCAAGCACCTCTACGTGAGCTACGACGAGTACCACAACCTGATCGAGAAGCTCGCGATCAAGGTGCACCAGTCTGGCTGGCAGTTCGACACCATCCTGTGCCTGGCGCGTGGGGGCCTGCGGCCCGGCGATGTGCTGTCGCGCATCTTCGACAAGCCGCTGGCGATCATGTCGACCAGCTCGTATCGCGCCGATGCCGGCACGGTGCAGGGCCACCTGGACATTGCGCGCTTCATCACCACGCCCAAGGGCGAGATCGCGGGCAAGGTGCTGCTGGTGGACGATCTCGCGGATTCGGGCCACACGCTGCATGCCGTGGTGGAGCAGCTCAAGAGCAACTACAAGCCGATCACCGAGCTGCGCAGCGCGGTGCTCTGGACCAAGGCGCTGTCGACCTTCACGCCCGACTACTCGGTCGAGTTCCTGCAGACCAACCCCTGGATCCACCAGCCCTTCGAGGGCTACGACTCGCTCGGCGTCGGGAAACTGCTGGAGAAGTGGTCGGTCTGAGCCCGGTGAGGCCCTCGCGGCCTCACTTGAGTTCGTCGGTGTAGCGCTTCTGCATTTCTTCGGGCGCCACGGCCTCTATGGCGTGCCCGACATTCCAGCGATGTCCGAACGGGCAGCGGAAGGTGCCCGAGCGTTCGCCGTAGAAATGATCTTCCAGCGGCATTTCCAGCGTCGCGCCGGCGTTCAGGGCGCGCGCGACCAGCGCATCCGCGTCGTCGACGTGCAGGTGCAGCGTGACGGGGGTGGCGCCCAGGGTGGTGGCGCTGCGGATGCCGTACTCCGGGAATTCGTCGCACAGCATCACGGTGGTGCCGCCGAAATCGAGTTCGGCGTGGCCGATGCGTCCGCCGGGCTCGGTCAGCCGGAACTTCTCGGTGGCGCCGAAGACCTCGCCGTAGAAAGCGATCGCGGCGGCCGTGTCCTTCACGCAGAGATAGGGGAACAGTTCATGGACGGTCATGCGGGGGTCCTCGATGAAGCGGTGTGGGGGCGATTCTGATCCTGCCCGGGGCCGGCCGTCTTGGACGAAGTTGACCTGTCGACGGGCACGTGGTTCGCTGCGCTCGGCGCCGCCCGGCGGTAGGTCTCCGGGCTCATGCCGGCGATGTCGCCGAACTCCCGGATGAAGTGGGACTGGTCGCTGTAGTCCAGCGCGAGGGCAAGCTCCGCCCAGGGCACGGTCCCCGGTGCCGTGGCCAGCAGCCGCTGGAAGCGCAGCACGCGCTGCAGGCGCTTGGGCGCCAGCCCGGCCGCCTCCTTGAAGAGGGCCGCGAAATGCCGGTGGCTGTAGCCGCTGGCGCGCACCAGCTTGCGAACCGGGATGCCATCGGCGACGCCGCGCAGGCCCTGCGCGATTGCCGGGTGAAGGGCATGCGGGCGTTGCGCCAGGCGTCGGACGAGCAGGGCCTCGAGCGCGTCCAGCCGGGCCGAAGGCGTGGGCAGGCCTTGCAGCAGGTCGAGTGCGTCGCCGGTGGCAGTACCCCAGAGCGCGTCGAGCGGCGTGTGCCGTTCGGCCAGGGCCGAGGCGGGCATGCCGAACAGGACCCAGGCAGCGCCGGGGCGCAGCTGCGCGCCCACCGACGCGGTGGGCGCCGCGACCTCCCGGGCATAGAAGGCCGAACGGGCGCCGCCGACAATGGCATGGCCCACCGTCCAGCCGGTGCTGTCGTCCGGGTCGGCGAAGAGCCGCAGCGGGGTGTCCGACAACCTGAACACCAGGTGCATGTCGCCGGTCGGCAGCACGTGTTCGCGCCGAGGCGCCGGGTGCGCGAGCGGGGCCGCGGGGCCGGGCTCGGCCGCCCACATCGAGCGGACGACGGACCGCAGCGAAGGCGGGGGAATGCGCGTGAGCAGCATGCCGGCCATTGTGCGCACTGGCGGCGATCCGGTCGACTGGAATGAAACACACCCCCGAAGCGCCTGCGGCGCCTCCCCCTCAAGGGGGCGATACCAGCGGCCCGGCAAAGCCGGTTCCGCGGTATCCCTGCGATCGGAGTGCGCCGGTTTTATGGGTCGGGGGTCGCGCACCGCGCTGCAGACCCACTAGCATGGAGGCATGCCCAAGCCCATCACCGACCTGATCCACCATCCCTACAGCCCGCCGGCCCATTTCGCGGCGCCCCAGCCGGGCGTCTACAAGGCTTCGACCGTGTTCTTCGCCGACGTCGCCGCGATGCGCGCGCGCGACTGGCGGACCAAGGTCGGCTACACCTACGGCCTGCACGGCACGCCGACCACCTTCACGCTCGAGGAGCGGCTCGCCACGCTGGAGGGCGGCTCAGAGTGCCTGCTGGTGCCCAGCGGGCTGGCGGCGATCTCGCTGGTCTCGTTCGCGCTCCTGAAGGCTGGCGACGAGGTGCTGATTCCGGACAACGCCTACGGCCCGAACAAGGCGCTGGCGAACGGCGAACTGGCCAATTTCGGCATCAGCCACCGGCTCTACGACGCCATGAACCCCGCCGACCTCGCGGCCAAGCTTTCGGACCGCACCAAGCTGGTCTGGGTGGAGGCGGCCGGCTCCGTGACGATGGAGTTTCCGGACCTGCCGGCGCTGGTCGGTGCCTGCCGCGAGCGCGGCGTGATCACCGCGCTCGACAACACCTGGGGCGCCGGCCTGGCCTTCGCGCCTTTCGATTTCAACGGCACGGGGCAGGGGGTCGACATCTCGGTCCATGCGCTGACCAAGTACCCGAGCGGGGGCGGCGACGTGCTGATGGGCAGCGTCGTCACGCGCGACGAGCGGCTGCACCGCGCGCTCAAGCTGACCCACATGCGCATGGGCTTCGGCATCGGCATGGGCGATGTCGAAACCGTGCTGCGCTCGCTGCCGAGCCTGGCGCTGCGCTACCAGGCGCATGACCGCAGCGCCCGCGAACTCGCCCGCTGGCTCGAAGGCCGGGCCGAGATCGCGCAGGTGCTGCATCCGGCGCTCGAGGGCTCGCCGGGCCACGCGCACTGGCTGCGGCTCTGCGGCGCCAGCGACCTGGCGGCGGGCCTGTTCTCGGTGGTCTTCGACGCCCGCTACGGCACCGAGCAGGTCGACCGCTTCTGCGACAGCCTGGCCTTGTTCCGGCTCGGCTATTCGTGGGGTGGGCCGATCAGCCTGGTGGTGCCCTACGACATCGGCCTGATGCGCGACGCCGCGGTGGCCCGCTGGCCGCACAAGGGCACGCTGGTGCGTTTCTCGATCGGCCTGGAAGACGTGGACGACCTGCGCGCCGACCTGGAACAGGCGCTGGCGGTACTCTGAGAGCGCCGCGATATCGCGTACAGTCAAGCCATGTGCAGTCACCGTGACTGTCTCGTGAAGGAGAAGCAGTGGCAACACCAAATTACGGCTATGAAAAGCGCCAGAAAGAACTGGCAAAGAAGAAAAAGAAGGAAGACAAGCTGAGGGAAAAGGCCAACCGCAAGCTCATGCCCAGCAGCGACGGCCTGGCACCCGGCGATCCGGAGACCGATGTCGCTTCGCTGGAACGCGATCCGCCGACGGTGCCCGAACTGCCGACCAAGAACGGCTGAGCCGTTCCGGACCTCCCCCCGAAAGCATGAAAAAGCCGCCGCGGCTCAGCGCCGCGGCGGCTTTTTTTGCGTGAACCGAAGCCGGCCGGCGGCTGGCTATTTCGGCAGCATCTTGCGCAAGGCCGGCCAGACGTTGTCGAGCATGCGCGGCTGGGCGGCCGCGGTCGGGTGGATGCGGTCGGCCTGGAACAGCACCGCCGCAT
Source organism: Variovorax sp. J31P207 (assembly GCF_030316965.1). Taxonomy (NCBI): domain Bacteria; kingdom Pseudomonadati; phylum Pseudomonadota; class Betaproteobacteria; order Burkholderiales; family Comamonadaceae; genus Variovorax; species Variovorax sp. J31P207. The sequence continues at coordinate 73,946 of NZ_JASZYN010000006.1, read as the reverse complement.
CGGGCCCGTCGGCGATGCCTTTCAGCAGGAAGGGAACCACGGGTGCCTTGGTCGCCGCCGCCACCTTCGAGAAGATGGCCTCGAAGCGGCGCGTGTAGTCGCTGCCGTAGTTCGGCGGTACCTGGATGCCGACCAGCAGCACCTGGGCGCCCGTGGCCTGTGCGGCCTTGGTCATCTGCAGCAGGTTGTCCTCGGTGCCGGCCAGCGGCAGGCCGCGCAGGGCGTCGTTGGCGCCGAGTTCGAGCACCACGTGCGTCGGCTGGTGCTGCGCCAGCAGGTTGGGCAGCCGGGCCCGGCCGCCCGCGCTGGTGTCGCCGCTGATGCTGGCGTTGACCACCGTGGCTGCGATCTTCTGTTCGGCCAGCCGCTTGTCGAGCAGCGGCACCCAGCCTTCGCCGCGCTTGAGGCCGTACTCGGCCGACAGCGAGTCGCCGACCACCAGGATCAGGGGCGGTTTGCCTGCTGCCGCCTGCGCGCCGGCGGCCGGCCATGACCCCGCATTCGCGACCAGCGCGGCGCTCAAGATAAAGTGACGTCGATTCACCACGCGAAACCTTTCAATGTCCTCAATCCGATCCGATGGCCGAGCCGACGCCATCGTCGCCGTCCAGCATGTCTTCAAGTCCGTGACCGACTCCACCGGAACGCTGGATATTCTGCAGGACATCGACTTCACCCTGGGCGCCAGGGAGACCGCTGCGATCGTCGGCGCCTCGGGCTCGGGCAAGAGCACGCTGCTGTCGATCGTCGCCGGCCTCGACACGCCCACCCGCGGCACCGTCAAGCTCGGGGGCGAGGACCTGTTCGCGATCGACGAGGACGAGCGTGCGGCCCTGCGGGCGCAGAAGGTCGGCTTCGTGTTCCAGAGTTTCCAGCTGCTCGGCAACCTGAGCGCGCTCGAGAACGTGATGTTGCCCCTTGAACTGGCCGATCGCAAGGATGCCCGCAAGGCGGCCACCGAGATGCTCGGCCGTGTCGGCCTCGGCCAGCGCCTGGGCCACTATCCCAAGGTGCTGTCGGGCGGCGAGCAGCAGCGGGTTGCGCTGGCGCGGGCCTTCGTGGTCCAGCCGGCGCTGCTGCTGGCCGACGAGCCCACCGGCAGCCTCGATTTCGCCACCGGCGAGCAGGTGATGCGGCTGATGTTCGACCTCAACCGCGAGCTGGGCACCACCCTCGTGCTGGTCACGCACGACCGTGGCATCGCGGCCCAGTGCGAGCGCAAAATCACGATCGAGGCGGGGCGCGTGGCGCTCGACGAGGGGGGGAACTGAACCGCGGGAGAGCCATGCCCAGACCTTCACCAGACAGCGACGAGGAAGACGACACCGCCTTCGGCGGGCTGGCGCCTCGCAGCGGGCCGCAGGCCGAGCCCAGGGCCCGCAAGCCGCCCCGATGGGGCCGCTGGGCGGTGGTCGCCGGACTGCTGCTGCTGTGCCTGCTGCTCTATCTCGCCGGGGCTCGATAATCCCCGCATGTCTTCCCCCAAAGTGATTTTCGGCTTCCATGCCGTCGGCGTGCGCATCAAGACCGCGCCCCAATCGGTGATCGAGGTGCTGTTCGATGCCAGCCGGCGCGATGCGCGCATGCGGCAGTTCGTCGCCCGCGCCCAGGAGGCTGGCGTGCGGCTGGTCGAGGCCGATGGCCTGCGCCTTTCGAAGCTGAGCGGCAGCCACGGCCACCAGGGCGTGGCTGCGCGCGTCGAGCCGGTCGCCCAGACCCATTCGCTCGACGAACTGCTGGAGGGCCTGGAAGCCGCGGGCACGATGCCGCTGCTGCTGGTGCTCGACGGCGTGACCGACCCGCACAACCTGGGCGCCTGCCTGCGCGTCGCCGACGGCGCCGGGGCCCACGCGGTGATCGCGCCGAAGGACCACGCCGCCGGCATCAACGCCACCGTGGCCAAGGTGGCGAGCGGGGCGGCCGAGACGGTGCCGTATTTCATGGTGACCAACCTGGCGCGCACCCTCGGCGAACTCAAGGAGCGCAGCATCTGGTGCGTCGGCACCAGCGACGATGCGCCCGGCACGCTCTACCAGAGCGACCTCAAGCGCCCGTTGGCGCTGGTGCTGGGCGCCGAAGGCGAGGGGATGCGCCAGCTCACGCGCAAGACCTGCGACGAGCTGATCAGCATCCCGATGGCGGGTGCCGTGGAAAGCCTCAACGTGTCGGTGGCGAGCGGTGTCTGCCTCTACGAGGCGATGCGGCAGCGGCTGGCCCCGGCTACAGGCTGAAGAAACGCATCACGACCTCGGCGGGGTGCCGCACCCCGACGCCGACGAACATGCGGTCGGTGATCCAGCCCAGCGTCTTCGAAGCGGTCTCGAAGCGCGGGTGGCAGCGGAAGTAGACCTGCGCCGGGTCGACGGGTTCGCCGCGCAGCAGCGCCGACATGACCTCGGCCGGTGCCGAGCGCACCGCATGGTTCTGGACGTAGATCAGGTCGCCGGCGTCGGTCTCGAGGCCGTAGCGGGCGTCGAGTTCGGACAGGGTGTCGCTCACGATCAACTGGAAGTCGGTGCCGCCGGGCAGCACGCGGGCGGTCCAGCCGTCACCGCGGGCTTCGCCGCCGGTGATCGGCACCAGCCGGCGCATGCCGCGCGGGCCGCGGCTCAGGACTTCGGGCCGGCCGACCTCGACCCGGAGATCGGCGAAATGGGCAAGCGTGGGTGGGGCGAGGGGGTCATGGGGGTTCATCCCGCAAGCGTATCGCGGCGCGGCCCCGAGGGTCAGGACGGGTCCTTGCCGCGGGTGCGGCCGACGCCGCTGAAGATGCCGATGCCGAGCAGGATCAGGGCGCCGATGCCGATGTAGAGCGAGGGCACGCCGGCCACCGAGGCGGCCCAGCCCACGCCGGCCAGGAAGATCAGGAAGCCGATCATGTAGAGGGCGAAGGACATGGTTGTTGCTCCGGGTCTGGGAATATGGAATCGGCCCAGTCTGCCTTCGCCCGAGCCCGCGCGCGGCGGCCGCGGCCGCCAATCCGTGTCGGAGGGAGCCTACCGTTCGGCCGGCGCGGCGGGCTCGGCGCTCGCCGCGTCCAGCGCCGCGATCGTCTCGGGTGCCAGTTGCAGCGCGGCTGCCGCGACCAGTTCCTCCAACTGCTTCATCGAGGTCGCGCTGGCGATCGGCGCCGTGACCGCCGGCCGCGCGATCTGCCAGGCGATCGCCACCTGGCCCGGCGTCGCGCGATGGTCCCTGGCGGCGGCGTCGAGCGCGTCGAGGATGCGCAGGCCGCGAGCGTTCAGGTACTTCTTGGTGGTGCTGCCGCCGCGCGCGCTTTTCGCGGCATCCGCCGGGCTTCGGTACTTGCCGGTCAGGAAGCCGGCGGCGAGCGCATAGAAATTGATCACGCCGACGCCGCGCGCGAGGCACAGGGGCTCGAGCGCCTCCTCGAAGACCGCCCGGTCGTAGAGGTTGTACAGCGGCTGCAGGCTCTCGTAGCGCGGCAGCCCCTGCTTCTCAGCCACGTCCAGCGCCTCGGCCAGCCGCTGGGCGCTGAAGTTCGAGGCCCCGATCGCGCGCACCTTGCCGGCCTTGATCAGCGCCGCGAAGGCTTCCGCGGTGTCGGAGAGCGGCGTGTCCGGGTCGTCGTCGTGGGATTGGTAGAGGTCGATGCGATCGGTCTTGAGGCGCCGCAGCGAGGCATCGACCGCTTCGTGGACATAGGCCGGCGACAGGCCCTTCTTGCCTTCGCCCATCGGCTTGCCGAGCTTGGTCGCGAGCACCACGCGGTTGCGCTTGCCGGTCTGGCGCAGCCACTTGCCGATGATGGTCTCGGACTCGCCGCCGCTGTGGCCGGGCACCCAGCTGGAATAGACATCGGCGGTGTCGATGAAATTGAAGCCGGCGTCGAGCCAGGCGTCGAGCAGCCGGAACGACAGCGCTTCGTCGACGGTCCAGCCGAAAACGTTGCCGCCGAAGGCCAGCGGCGAAACCTGGAGGCCCGAGCGGCCGAGGGGTCGGAGTTGCATGAGGAAGAAGCCTTGAAAAAGAGGTTCAGACGAAACCCAGAGCGCCCAGCAGCGCCCCGGCGCCCAGCAGCCACAGCAGGTGGATGCGGGTGCGCCAGACGATAAGCGTGGCCACGCCGCTCAGCAGCCACAGGTGCCAGGCGGGCGCGTTGCCAGCATGGTTTCCGCCCGCCAGCACCCAGCCGGTGGCGACCAGCAGGCCGATGACGATCGGTGCCATGCCCTGCTTGAAGGCGCGCACGCCGCGCCGGGTGCGGTTGCGGTGGCCCCAGCGGGTGGCGAAGTAGGTCAGGGTGGTGCTCGGCAGCATGATGCCGACCATGGTGATCGCGAGGCCCAGCAGGCCCAGCAGCCAGGCCTGCAGGCCGGCCCCGATGCCGCCGCCGGCATTCAACCCGACGTTCCAGCCCATCAGCGCGACGAACAGCACGTTGGGGCCCGGCGCGGCCTGGGCGATGGCGACCGAGGAACTGAACTGGGCGTCGGTCAGCCAGCGGTGGTCGCTGACCAGGAAGCGGTGCATGTCGGGCACCGTGGTGATGGCGCCGCTGATCGACAGCAACGAGAGCATCAGGTACTGGGCGAAGAGCGCGAGCCAGTCCTGCCAGTGCATGACGATGGTCATGGCGCGATCTTTCGCCAGGTCCAGGCGCAGGCCACGCCGCCGACCACCAGCAGCACCCAGCCGAGCGGGATGCGGGCAAAGGCGATCGCGGCGAAGACCACGGCGACCAGCACCAGGCAGGTGACGAAGCCCAGCGGATGCCGCCGCAGCTGCGGTATCAGCTTGATGCCGGTGGCGGCGATCAGCCCGCCCGCCACCGCGCCCATGCCGCGCAGCGCGCCGGCCACCTGCGGGTTGCCGGCGTAGTGGGCATAGAGCACCGCCAGCACCAGGATCACGGCCAGCGGCACGGTGAGCATGCCGGCCACCGCCGCGATCGCGCCGCGCAGGCCGAAGTGGCGGTCGCCGATCATCAGCGCCAGATTGATCACGTTGGGGCCCGGCAGCACCTGGGCGACGGCCCAGTCTTCGAGGAATTCGTCGGGGGTGAGCCAGCGCTTCTTTTCGACCATCTCGCGCTGGACGATGGCCAGCACGCCGCCGAAGCCCTGCAATGCCAGCCAGGTGCAGGAAACGAACAGGTCGCGCGGGGATTGGGGGCGCGGGCGGTCGGACGCCGCCGGCGCAGGTGTCGATGCGAGATCCATGTGGGGCGATTATCGTTGGCCGGTCGTTCCGGCACGCAGGCGCGTCGTCCGACGCCGGCCGGCCGGCGTTGCTGCGAAACTCCGGCCATGAACGCACGCTCCCTCTTCCAGCTCTGCAAGGATTCGGTCGCCTCGTGGCGGGCCGACTACGCCCCCAGCATGGGCGCCGCGCTGGCCTACTACACGGTGTTCTCGGTCGCGCCGCTGATCCTCATCGTCATTTCCGTGGTCGGTCTGGTGTTCGGCCGGGAGGCGGCCCGCGGCGAGATCTTCGAGCAGCTCTCGGGGCTGATGGGCGCCGACGGCGCGCGAGCGGTGCAGTCGATGCTCGAAGCCCTCAACAAGCCGACCCAGGGCGTCGTCGCGACCGTGGCTGGCGTCGGCCTGGTGGTCGTCGGCGCCACCACGGTCTTCGGTGAGCTGCAGGACGCGTTCGACCGCATCTGGCGGGCGCCGGTGCGCGACGCGGGCGGCGGCGTGCTGTCGCTGCTGCGCACGCGGCTGCTCTCGTTCAGCATGATCATGGGCATCGGCTTCCTGCTGATCGTGTCGCTGGTGGTCAACGCGGCGCTGGCGGCCCTGGGCGAGTGGTGGGCGCCGATGTTCGGCGGCTGGGCCACGCTGGCGCAGCACGTCAATTCGGCCTTCGGCTTCGTGATCGTGACGATCGGCTTCGCGATGATCTACAAGGTCATGCCGCGGGTCAGTGTGCAATGGCGCGACGTCTGGGTGGGCGCCGCGGTGACGGCGGTGCTGTTCACGGTCGGCAAGTACCTGATCGGCCTCTACATCGGCACCACCGGCGTCGCCTCGGGCTACGGCGCCGCCGGCTCGCTGGTGGTGGTGCTGGTGTGGGTCTACTACTCGGCCCAGATCTTCCTGCTGGGCGTCGAGTTCACCTGGGTCTATGCCCACACCCACGGGTCGCTGAAGGGCGTTCCCCGGCCGGCGCCGGGGCGATCGCCGATGCGGCCGGAAGAGGGGACGCGGCCCGCCGTGGGCGAGTCCGCCGAGGGTTAGAACTCTTCCCAGTCGCCCGCCGCCGATACGGCAGAAGCGGGCGTCTGCTTGCGTGGCGCGGATTCCTCCCTGGCCGGCTTGGCCTTGGCCTGCGACCGCCTCGCCGGTGCCGCGGCCGGCGAGCGCGAGGCCTGCGATCCGTCCAGCTTGAACACACCGACCGCGCGCGACAGCTGGCTCGCCTGGTCCTGCAGCGAGCCAGCCGCCGCGGACGCCTCTTCGACCAGCGCCGCGTTCTGCTGCGTCACCTGGTCCATCTGCGTGATCGCCTGGTTGATCTGCTCGATCCCCGAGGTCTGTTCCTGGCTGGCCGCCGTGATCTCGCCCATGATGTCGGTCACCCGCTTGACGCTGTCGACGATCTCTTCCATCGTCTTGCCGGCTTCCGCCACCTGCTTGCTGCCTTCCTCGACCTTCTCCACCGAGTCGCCGATCAGGGTCTTGATCTCCTTGGCCGCTGCCGCCGAGCGCTGCGCCAGGCTGCGCACTTCCGACGCCACCACCGCGAAGCCGCGGCCCTGTTCACCGGCGCGTGCGGCTTCCACCGCCGCGTTCAACGCCAGGATGTTGGTCTGGAAGGCGATGCCGTCGATGACGCCGATGATGTCGACGATCTTGCGCGAGGAGGCGTTGATCGAGCCCATGGTGTCGACCACCTGGCTCACCACGCTGCCGCCCTTGACGGCGACTTCGGAGGCCGAGACGGCCAACTGGTTCGCCTGCCGCGCGTTATCGGCGTTCTGCTTGACGGTGCTGGTGAGTTCCTCCATCGAGGCAGCCGTTTCCTCCAGCGAGCTGGCCTGCTGCTCGGTGCGCGACGACAGGTCCTGGTTGCCCGTGGCGATCTGGCCCGAGGCCGTCGCGATCGTGTCGGTTCCCTCGTGCACCTCGCCGACGATCTTCACCAGGCTGTCGTTCATTTCCTTGAGCGCCTGCAGCAGCTGCCCGGTCTCGTCGCGCGTGCCCGCCTCGATACGGCTGGTCAGGTCGCCGCCGGCCACCGTCTGCGCCACCTGCACGGCGCGGCCCAGCGGTCGGGTGATGCCGACCGCGAGCCGCCATGCGCAAAGTCCGCCCAGGCCGAGCACCGCCGCGCCGAGGGCGAGCAACAGGTTGCGGCTGGCCCGGTAGCTGTCGCCGATCTGGACCACCGTGCCGTCGATCGCGCGCCGCTGCATCTCGAGCAGGTGCTGGACGTTGTCGAGGTAGACCTTGGCCGCCGGCATGAACTGGCGGTCGAGCGCCCGGTTGGCTTCCTCCATCGTGCCTTGGGCCTTGGCCTTGACCACGGCGTCGCGCCCTTCGAGGTAGCTGGTCCGGACTTGCTGGAATCCCGCCCAGAGCGATTTCTCTTCGTCGCTGACCAGCAGCGGTTCGATCTGCTTTTGCAGTTCCTGCGCCTCCTTGGTCGAGTTCGCGCTCTCCTCGGCGAAGAAGGGGCCGAGCGACGGGTCGGCGCTCTTGGCGATGGCGGTGGTCCGGCGCACGCCGACCGCCACCAGCCGATACCAGTCGCTGATCAGCCGCTCCTTGGCCAGCGGTTGGGCGGTGATGGCTTCGGCGGCCGCCGTCACTGCCTGAAGCCGCCAGATGCCAAGCGCCGTCATCAGCGCCATCAATGCGAGCACCAGGCCAAATCCAAGGCCCAGGCGGGTGCCGATCTTCCAGTGTTTCACGTGCGTTCCTCGTTGCCGGCCACTCTGGCCGTTCGAGGAATATCGGCAGATCGGCGCGAACCTGAAGGGCAGGTCGTCCTCCGTTCAGCCCGTGAAGCCGCCTTCGTCCAGGAAGCGCTGCTCCTCGGCCGTGGTGGTACGCCCGAGCGCCGCGTTGCGGTGCGGGAAGCGCCCGAAGCGCGCCACGATGTCGCGGTGCAGCACGGCGAAGCGCTGCGTGTTGGCGTCGAGCGAGCGGTTCAGCGCGACCGAGCGTTCCTGGTCGGCCAAGGCCTCGGAGTGCATGAAGGGCAGGTAGAAAAACGGCCGCAGTGCCGGTTCGACCTGCTGGTCGAAGCCTGCCGCGACCGCTGCCCGTGCAACCGCCAGCGCCTTGCCGTCGGTCGCGAACGTGTGGCCGCTGCCGCGCCAGGCGTTGCGCGGCAGCTGGTCCAGCAGCACCAGCAGCGCCAGCGCGCCTTCGGCGTCGGCTGCCCAGTGATCGAGGTCGCCGGTGGCGGCGAGGTGGTGCGCGGCCTCGAAGCGGGCCTTGAAATCGGCATCGAAGGCGTCGTTCTTGGCGAACCAGCGGCGCGGGCCGGCCGCGCGCCAGAAAGCCGTGACAGTGCCGGGGGAGGGAAGCTCGGTCATGGGCCGGATGATGCCATCGGGGGCGGGCCAAAGTCGGGGCGGTGGCCGACAGCGCGCGGGCCCGTTGCTGCCTAAGCTGGGGCATCACAACCAGATGGAGATCAGCATGACCCGATACGGACAACTCTTGCGCCTGGCGCTCGTCGCGGGCGTCACGACCGCGGCCTTGGCCGGCTGCGGCATGATGTCGAAGTCCAGCACGGCGAGCTTCAGCGGTGCCATGAACGCGGCCAGCGAAGTGCCGCCCAACATGACGCGCGGCAGCGGCATGGCCGAAGCCTGGCTCAACAAGGACACCAACGTCCTCAAGTACAAGATCACCTACGAAGGCTTGAGCGGCCCGGCGACGGCGGCGCATTTCCATGGGCCGGCCACCGCGGGGGCGAATGCCGCCGTGGTCCTGCCCTTCGCGTCGCCGGCCAGCCCGATCGAAGGCCAGGCCACGTTGACACCGGCCCAGGCGGCCGACCTGATGGCCGGCAAGTGGTATGCCAATGTCCACACCGCGGCCAACCCGGGCGGCGAGATCCGCGGCCAGATGCTGCCGAAGATGTGAGCCTGCAAGCCTCATGGAAACCGACGACGACACCAAGCCTCCGGCCGCGCCCGAACTGCGCAGTTCGTACCTGGAGGAAAAGGCCTTCAAGTCGCGCACGCTGCTGATCTTCGGATCGATCACCGATGCCGTGGCGGCCGACGTGACGCGACGGCTGATCGCGCTCGACGCCGACAGCCAGGCGCCGATCGACATCCTCGTGAGCTCGCCGGGCGGCCACCTCGAATCGGGCGACGCGATCCACGACATCGTGCGCTTCATCAGTGCGCCGGTCCACATGATCGGCACCGGATGGGTCGGCAGCGCCGCCACGCACCTGTTCCTGGCGGCGCCGCGCGAGCGCCGCGTCTGCCTGCCCAACACCCGCTTCCTGATCCACCAGCCGAGCGGCGGCGCCGGCGGGCAGGCCACCGACATCGCCATCCAGGCGCAGGAGATCGTCAAGGCGCGTGAGCGCATCGCCCACGAGATCGCGCGCGAGACCGGCAAGCCGCTGGAGGAGGTGCTGGTCGACATCGAGCGAGACCGCTGGCTGTCGGCCCAGGAGGCGGTCGGCTACGGGCTGGTGTCGCGGATCATCGAGCGGAAGACCGAGTTGCGCACTTAGTCGTCCGCAGGCGGGACGCTGCGAGGGCGGGCGCTTGGTGTCAAATGGCGCCATGACCGCCACCAAGAAGCCACGCACCGCCGCTCCCGCCGCTCGTCCTCGCGTTGACATCACGACCGCCCGCAAGGCCCTGGTGCTGCAGGGCGGCGGCGCCCTGGGCGCCTACCAGGCGGGCGTCTACGCGGGCGTGTTCGAGAAGCACAAGACGCTCGACTGGGTGGCCGGCGTCTCGATCGGTGCGGTCAACGCGGCCTTGATCGCCGGCAACCCGCCCGAGCGGCGGGTGGATCGGCTGCGCGAGTTCTGGGACCTTGTGTCGTCGGGGCCGACCCAGCGCCTGCCGGCCTGGTGGGGCGGCGACCGGGCGGCACTGAACCAGTGGAGCGCCGCGGCGGTCGCGATGTTCGGCGTGCCGGGTTTCTTCGAGCCGCGCCGCACGCCGGCGCTGCTGCTGGGCGGCTCGGCGCCGCTCCTGAGCTACTACGACACCTCGCCCTTGAAGTCGACGCTCGAACGGCTGGTCGACTTCGACCGCATCAACCACTGCGAGACCCGCTTCAGCGTCGGTGCAGTCAATGTGCGCACCGGCAACTCGCTGTACTTCGACAACACGGTGCAGCGCATCGGCCCCGAGCACATCATGGCGAGCGGCGCGCTGCCGCCCGGCTTCGCGCCGGTGCACATCGACGGCGAGGACTACTGGGACGGCGGCATCGTGTCGAACACCCCGCTGCAGTACGTGCTGGACATGCACCCGCGCAGCGAGACGCTGATGGTGCTGCAGGTCGACCTGTTCAGCGCCCACGGCTCGATGCCGCGCACCCTGGCCGAAACCCTGGAGCGCCAGAAGGACATCACCTATTCGAGCCGCACGCGCATGAACACCGATGCCCTGGCCTCCAACATGAACCTGCAGCAGGCCATCGCCGACCTGATCGGCAAGCTGCCCGCGGCGCTCCAGAAGGACCCCAGCGTGCAGGCCGTCTGCGGCCAGCTGAACCACGAGCCGATCGAGATCGTGCACCTGATCTATCGCGACAAGCCCTACGAGCTCGACTCGAAGGACTACGAATTCTCGCGCGCCTCGGTCGACGAGCACTGGGACGCCGGCCTGCGCGACATCCGCAACACGCTGGACCACCCCGAATGGCTGCAGAGCGCCGCGCTGCCGAATGGCGTCACCACCTTTGACCTGACCGAGCCGAATGCGCGCCGGGTGCGCCATCCGATGGCGCTGCCGCAAGTGCCCGCGGCGCGCTGAACCCGATCAGGCTGCCTTAAGCCTGGCCGCGCAGGCTTTGCGCACGGGCACGCAGATTGCACGCAGATCCAACAACCTCTTCACTCCAAGGAAATCCCATGCAGCTCAAGGACAAAGTCGCTTTCATCACCGGCTCGGCCAGCGGTATCGGCAAGGAGATCGCCATCGTCTTCGCCCAGGAGGGCGCGAAGATCGTGATCGCCGACCTCAACAAGCAGGCGGCGGACGCCACCGCCGCGGAACTCAAGGCCAGCGGCGCCGAGGCCATCGGGGTCGGCGTCGACGTCACCAGCGAGGAGCAGGTCGATGCGGCGGTCGAAGAGGCGGCCAAGGCCTTCGGCGGCATCGACATCCTGATCAGCAACGCGGGCATCCAGATCGTCCATCCGGTCGAGGAGTTCAGCTTCGCCGACTGGAAGAAGATGCTGGCGATCCACCTCGACGGCGCCTTCCTGACCACCAAGGCCTGCCTCAAGCACATGTACGCCCAGGGCCGCGGCGGCAGCGTGATCTACATGGGCTCGGTGCATTCGAAGGAAGCCTCGCTGCTGAAGGCGCCCTACGTCACGGCCAAGCACGGCCTGATCGGGCTGGCCAAGACCGTGGCCAAGGAAGGCGCCAAGTACAACGTGCGCGCCAACGTGATCTGTCCGGGTTTCGTGCGCACGCCGCTGGTCGAGAAGCAGATCCCCGAGCAGGCGAAGACCCTCGGCATCACCGAGGAGCAGGTGATCAAGAACGTGATGCTCAAGGAGACGGTGGACGGCGAGTTCACCACCACCGACGACGTCGCGCGCGTGGCGCTGATGTTCGCCGCCTTCCCGACCAATGCGCTGACCGGCCAGTCGCTGGTGGTGAGCCACGGCTGGTTCATGCAGTGAGCGTGAACCCTTCATGGAGCTGAGGCAGCTGCGCTACTTCGTCAAGATCTGCGAGCTGCGCAGCATGGGGCGCGCGGCGCTCGAACTCGATCTTGCGACCTCGGCCCTGAGCCAGCAGATCAGCCGCCTCGAGAGCGAGCTGTCGACCCGCCTGCTGCAGCGCAGCTCGACCGGCGTGACGCCGACCGACGCCGGGCTGGCCTTTCTGCAGCAGGCGCAGCTCACGCTGCGGCATGCCGATGAAGCGGTGCGGGCCGCGCAGCAGGCGCGGCTATCGGGTCACGTCAGCATCGGGCTGCCGCCGACCACCGCCTCGGTGCTCGGCGTGCCCTTGATGCAGGCCATGCAGGCGCGCTATCCGGAGGTCCGGCTGCACCTGGTGGAGTCCTTGTCGGGGCACCTCGGTGCGATGCTCAATGCGCGCCAGCTCGATCTGGCCGTGCTGTTCCAGACCGATGTGGCGCGGCGCTGGAGCGTGCTGCCGCTGCTCGACGAAAAGCTGTTCGTCATCGGCCGCGCCGACCTGCCCGGCCTGCCGACCGGACGCCAGGTGCGCCTGGCGCGCCTGGGCGAACTGCCGCTGATCATGCCGAGCGCCTCGCACGGGCTGCGTGCCACGCTGGAGGCGGCCTTCGCGCGGGCGCGGGTCGTGCCGCGCGTGGTGGCCGAGATCGATGGCCTGGCGATGCTGATGGACGCGGTGCGGGCCGGGCAGGGCGCCACCATCCAGCCGGGCGCGGCAACCGCGCGGCTGGCCGATGAGCGCCTGGTGCAGGTGCGCATCGCCGACGCGCAGGTCGGGCGCCGCAACCTGCTGGCGAGCCTGTCGGACGACGAACTCTCGCCCGCGGCGCTGGCCGCCCGCGTGGTGCTGGCCGATGTCGCGCGCAGGCTGGTGCGCGAAGGGCGCTGGGCCGGCGCCACCCTTCACGAAAACTGAAGACCCCTTGCGCAGGGCGCGCTTTCGCGCGGCGCCATGGCTGCCTAGAGTCGAGCTCCTCACGAGGAGACTACTGAAATGATCGATGTCCTGGTCGTCGGCGGCGGCAATGCCGCGCTGTGCGCCGCGTTGATGGCGCGCGAGGCCGGCGCCAGCGTGCTGCTGATCGAGGCCTCGCCGCGCGAATGGCGCGGCGGCAACTCCCAGCACACGCGCAACCTGCGCTGCATGCACGACGCGCCGCAGGACGTGCTGATCGAGGCCTATCCGGAGGAAGAGTACTGGCAGGACCTGCTCAAGGTGACCGGCGGCCAGACCGACGAGCATCTGGCCCGCATCGCGATCCGCGCTTCGTCGTCGTGCCGCGACTGGATGCGCCGCCATGGCGTTCACTTCCAGCCGCCGCTGTCCGGCGCGCTCCACGTGGCGCGCACCAACGCCTTCTTCATGGGCGGCGGCAAGGCGCTCGTCAATGCCTACTTCCGCAGCGCCGAGCGGCTGGGCGTGCAGGTCCGCTACCAGACGCCGATCGTCTCGATCGAACTCGACGGGGATCGCTTCGTGGCCGCACGCACCGCAAGCGGCGAGCGCATCGAGGCCCGTAGCTGCGTCCTCGCGGCGGGCGGCTTCGAGTCCAACCGCGAGTGGCTCATCGAGGCCTGGGGCGTGAATGCGCGCGGCGAGCGGCCGGCCGAGAATTTCCTGATCCGCGGCACCCGCTTCAACGAGGGCGTGTTGCTCAAGGCCATGATCGACGCCGGTGCCGACGCGATCGGCGATCCGACGCAGGCCCACATGGTGGCGATCGATGCCCGCGCACCGCTCTACGACGGCGGCATCTGCACCCGCATCGACTGCGTGTCGCTCGGCGTCGTCGTCAACCGCGATGCGCAGCGCTTCTACGACGAGGGCGAGGACTTCTGGCCCAAGCGCTATGCGATCTGGGGCCGGCTGGTGGCGCAGCAGCCGGGCCAGATCGGCTGGTCGATCATCGACCGCAAGGCGATCGGCCGCTTCATGCCGCCGGTGTTCCCGGGCACGGTGGCCGACAGCCTGCCCGAACTCGCGCGCAAGCTGGGCCTGCCCGAGGCGCCCTTCGTCGACACCATCGCCGCCTACAACGCGGCCTGCCGGGTCGGCAGCTTCGACCACACCACGCTCGATGACTGCCACACCGAAGGCCTCGCGCCCGCCAAGACCCACTGGGCCCGTCCGATCGACGCGCCGCCCTTCTACGGCTATGCGCTGCGACCCGGCGTCACCTTCACCTATCTGGGCCTCCGGGTGAACGACCAGGCCGCCGTGCACTTCGGCGGCCGGCCGAGCCCGAACCTGTTCGTCGCCGGCGAGATGATGGCCGGCAACGTGCTCGGCAAGGGCTACACCGCCGGCGTGGGGATGGCGATCGGCACCGCGTTCGGCCGCATCGCAGGGACCCAGGCGGCCAAGGCGGCCATGAAGGAGACGACCCATGCAGCAGCTTGATGCGCTGACTAGGGAGGCCGTGGCGCTCGCCGGCGGCGGGCCACGGGTGATACCGATCCTGAGCGCGCCCGAGGCCGAAGTGGGCCGCCAGATGCAGATCTGCAATGCCTGCCGCTATTGCGAGGGCTTCTGCGCCGTTTTCCCGGCGATGACGCGACGGCTCGAATTCGGCCAGGCCGACATCCACTACCTCGCCAACCTGTGCCACAACTGCGGCGCCTGCCTGCATGCCTGCCAGTACGCGCCGCCGCACGAATTCGCGGTCAACGTGCCGCGCGCGATGGCCGAGGTGCGCGGCCAGACCTATGCCGACTATGCGTGGCCGCCGGCTTTGGGGCGGCTGTACCAGCGCAACGGCCTGACGCTGTCGGTGGCGCTCGCGGCAGGGCTGGCGCTGTTCCTGATGCTGGCGGTGGCGCTCAACGGCACGCTGTGGGGCGGCCGGCTGGAGGGCAATTTCTATCGCCTGTTCCCGCACAACCTGCTGGTCGGCCTGTTTGCGCCGGTGTTCCTGTTCGTGGTGTTCGCGTTGGGCAAAGGCGTCACGCGCTTCTGGCGCGAGCTGACGCCGGCCACCAGCGGCGCACCGTTGAATGCGCCTGCCGCGGTCGAAGCCACCCAGGCCGTGCTGCGCCTGAAGTACCTCGACGGCGGCCACGGCGAAGGCTGCCACGACGAGGACGATGCCTACACGCTGTCGCGCCGGCGCTTCCATCACTTCACCTTCTACGGCTTCCTGTTGTGCTTCGCCGCCACCAGCGTCGCGACGCTCTACCACTACCTGTTCGGCTGGCATGCGCCGTACGACCTGCCGAGCCTGCCGAAGCTGCTCGGGGTCGTCGGCGGCGTCAGCCTGATGACCGGCACGGCGGGGCTCTGGCGGCTCAATCGCCGGCGCCATCCGCTGCAGGGCGATGCGGCGCAGAAGCCGATGGACCTGGGCTTCATCGCCTTGCTGTTCCTCACCAGCGCGAGCGGACTGGCGCTGTGGCTCGGGCGCGGCACGCCGGCCCTGGCGCTGCTGCTGTGCCTGCATCTGGGCGCGGTGATGGCGCTCTTTGCCACGCTGCCCTACGGCAAGTTCGCGCACGGCATCTTCCGCACCGCGGCGCTGCTGCGTCATGCGGTCGAGAAGCGACGGCCGAATCCGATCGGCCTCGGCGCCGACTGAAAAACAACTCGAATCGACAACTGGCAAGGGACCCACGATGAACAAACGACACCTGCTGCGCGCCACCACTTTGGTCGCTGCTTCGCTGCTGCTGGCCGGCCTCGGCCAGGCGCAGGACTTTCCGCCGAACAAGCCCGTGACCCTGGTGGTGGGGTTCGCTCCGGGCGGCGCGGCCGATGCGGCGGCGCGCCTGATCGCCAAGAAGCTGGGCGACAACATCGGCCAGAAAGTCGTGGTCGACAACAAGGCCGGTGCCGGCGGCAACATCGCCCACCAGCTGGTGGCGGCCGGGCCGGCCGACGGCTCGATGCTGCTGTTCGGCTCGATCGGCCCGCTGACCATCGCGCCGCATGTGATGAAAGTCCGCTACGACCCGTTCAAGGACCTGGCCGCCGTCTCGGGCGGCGTCAATTTCCCGAACGTGCTGGTGGTGAACAAGGGCGTGGGCGTGAAGACGCTGGCCGAGTTCGTGGCGCTCGCGAAGAAGAAGCCCGGCAGCATCGATTTCGCATCCACCGGCGCCGGCTCGGCCTCGCACCTGGCGGGCGAGCTGTTCAACCAGCGCGCGGGCATCGACATGGTTCACGTGCCGTACAAGGGCGGCGCGCCGGCGCTGCAGGACCTGCTGGGCGAGCGCGTCGCCTCGTATTTCTCGGCGCCGCCGACGGCGCTGCCGCAGATCGAGGCCGGCAACCTGATCCCGCTCGCCACCACCGGGTCGAGCCGGCCGGCCTACATGCCGAACATCCCCACGGTGGCCGAGTCGGGCTACCCGGGTTTCGAGGCGCTGAACTGGTATGCCTTCGTGGCACCCGGCAAGACGCCGGCGCCCGTGCTCGATCGCTGGAACCTGGAGATCGTGAAGGTGCTGAACGATCCGGGTGTCAAGGAATCGCTCGACAAGCACGGCCTGACGCCGCAGCCGACCACGCGGGCCGAGCTCACGGCCTTCATGCGCAAGGAGGACGCCAAGTGGGGCGGGATCGTGCGCGAGCGAAAGATCACGGCCGATTGAGGATGACGACGAGCTTTTTGATTCGATGGGGGCGGGCTCACGCCGACGGCGTACTCTGCTCCGCGAATGTCCCCCGGCCTTCGGCCTCCTCCTTTATTTCGCTGCGCAGAGCACGCCATCGACGTGAGCTGTCACGGCGGTGGTCCATCTCCGGCCAGCGCCACACCGCGTTTCCCGTGCCGAGGGCATCGGGTGGCCCCCGCAGCGAAGTAAAGGAGGAGCCGAAGGCGGGGGACATGAGCGGAGGGGGCCACCCGATGCCCTCGGCACGCGCCCCGGCCGCCCGCCCCGAATTTCAACTTCTTCAATTCGTTGGCGTGGCGAGCTTGAGCTCCCAGGTCTCGCCCACCAGCTGCTGCCCGAAGCCCTCGTAGGGCTCCGACTTGACGAGCTTGAAGCCACGCGCCGCGTAGATGCCGCGCGCCGCTGCGAGGCAGCTGTTGGTCCACAACACCATCTTCTTGTAGCCCTTGGCGCGGGCGAAGGCGATGCATTCGTCGGTCAGGCGGGCGCCCAGCCCGAGTCCGCGCGCCTTCGGGCTCAGGATCAGCATGCGAAGCTGCGCCGTGGTCGCCGACTTGCGCACCACGAAGACCGCACCGACGCGCTCGCCATTGAGCTCGGCGATCCAGCAGCGCTCCCAGGCGGGCTGGAACTTGCGCAGGAACTGGGCTGCGATGTCGGCCACCAGCGCCTCGAACTCGCTGTTCCAGCCGTATTCGCGGGCGTAGACCTCGCCGTGCTGCTGCACCACCCAGCCGATGTCGCCCGGCGCCGGATCGCGCAGAACGGCGGCCTGGGTCCGGGCCGGCGGCTGTGCAGCCGGCTCGAGCAGCGCCTGCAGCGTGCCCATCGCATCGACAAGCTGGCGCCGCTCGGCCAGGGGCAGCGGGGAGAGCAGGGCGCGGGCCTCGTCGCGCGACTTCTGTTGCAGCGGCGCGAAAGCCGCGTGGCCGGCTTCGGTCAGGGCCAGCAGGCTTTGGCGCGCATCGCGCGGGTGGGGCCGGCGCTGCAGCCAGCCCTGCGATTCGAAGCGGCGCAGGATGCGGCTCAGGTAGCCGCCATCGAGGTGCAGGTCGCGGCCGATCTCGCTCGCGACCGGCTCCGCCCGGTGCGCCAGTTCGTAGAGCACGCGGACGTCAGTCAGGGACATTTCGCTGCCCAGGTAGGGGTCGAGGATCCCGATCGTGCGGGTGTAGAAGCGGTTGAAGTGGCGGATCGCCTTGACCTGGGCGACCTCCGGATCGGGGAGGGTAACAGCTGACATGATTGCCATTGTCATTTATTTGATTGACAAAAGCAATCAATTGAATGGCCTCGGCCTGGATTCCCTTTGCCCTTTAGGGCGACAGATCCAATGGAAAACCCTAAAATCGCGGGTTGCCCACCACGGGCCCACCCGGCCCGCAGGCCTGCGCGGCAAACCTTGTCGCATACCCTCGATGAACGCCCCCGTTGACGTCTCCTTTTTCGCGCGTGCCGCCAAGCCGCTGACCAGCTACCGCAAGTACTGGGCGGCCCGCTTCGGCACGGCGAAGTTCCTGCCGACCACACGCGCCGAGATGGACGCCCTCGGCTGGGACAGCTGCGACATCATCGTGGTCACGGGCGACGCCTATGTCGACCATCCGAGCTTCGGCATGGCCGTGATCGGCCGCATGCTCGAGGCGCAGGGCTTCCGGGTCGGCATCATCGCCCAGCCCGACTGGCAGAGCGCCGACCCGTTCAAGGTGCTCGGCCGCCCGAACCTGTTCTTCGGCGTCACGGCCGGCAACATGGATTCGATGATCAACCGCTACACGGCCGACCGCAAGGTGCGCAGCGACGACGCCTACACGCCCGGCGACATCGGCGGCCGGCGGCCCGACCGGGCGGCCATCGTCTATTCGCAGCGCTGCAAGGAAGCCTGGAGCGACGTGCCGATCGTGCTCGGCGGCATCGAAGGCTCGCTGCGCCGCATCGCGCACTACGACTACTGGCAGGACAAGGTTCGCCGCTCGATCGTGGTCGATTCGAAGTGCGACCTGCTGCTGTACGGCAACGCCGAGCGCGCGATCGTCGAGATCGCGCACCGCCTCGCCGCGCGCGAGCCGGTGCACCAGATCACCGACGTGCGGGGCACCGCCTTCGTGCGCCGGGAGACGCCCGAGAGCTGGTTCGAGATCAACTCGACCAGCGTCGACGAGCCGGGCCGTGTCGAGGCCCACGTCAACCCCTACCTGATGGTGTCGGAGCAGGCCAAGGCCAACGGCGCGACCTGCGCCAAGGAAGACGAGGCGCAGGCCGTCGCCGCCGCCGCCGAATCCGCCGGATCGGTCAACCCGGCCATCAAGCCGCTCAAGTTCGTTCCCAATCCGGCCTTGCAAAGCCGCGAGCGCATCAAGGTGCCGCCGCGCGACCGTTCGGTGATCCGGCTGCCCTCCTACGAGCAGGTGCGCGCCGACCCGGTGCTCTATGCCCACGCCAACCGGGTGCTTCACCTCGAGACCAATCCCGGCAACGCGCGTGCATTGGTGCAGGCGCACGGCGAAGGCACGACCGCGCGCGATGTCTGGATCAACCCGCCGCCGATCCCGCTCACAACGGCCGAGATGGACCATGTGTTCGACCTGCCGTATGCGCGCAGCCCGCATCCGCGCTATGCCGACGAAAACGGCAGCCACGACGGCGCGACCAAGATCCCGGCCTGGGAGATGATCCGCTTCAGCGTCAACATCATGCGCGGCTGCTTCGGCGGCTGCACCTTCTGCTCGATCACCGAGCACGAGGGCCGCATCATCCAGAGCCGCTCCGAAGAATCGATCATCAAGGAGGTCGAGGCGATCCGCGACAGCGTGAAGGGCTTCACCGGCACCATCTCCGACCTCGGCGGGCCGACCGCCAACATGTACCGCATCGGCTGCAAGTCGCCCGAGATCGAGTCGGCCTGCCGCAAGCCCAGCTGCGTCTACCCGGGCATCTGCCCGAACCTCAACACCAACCACGATCCGCTGATCAAGATCTACCGCCGGGCGCGCGCGCTCAAGGGCATCAAGAAGATCCTGATCGGCTCCGGCCTTCGCTACGACCTGGCCGTGCAGTCGCCCGAGTACGTCAAGGAACTGGTGCAGCACCACGTCGGCGGCTACCTCAAGATCGCGCCCGAGCACACCGAGCAGGGCCCGCTCACCAAGATGATGAAGCCCGGCATCGGCAGCTACGACAAGTTCAAGCAGATGTTCGAGAAGTACTCGGCCGAGGCGGGCAAGAAGCAGTACCTGATCCCGTACTTCATCGCCGCCCATCCGGGCACCAGCGACGAGGACATGATGAACCTCGCGATCTGGCTCAAGAAGAACGGCTTCCGCGCCGACCAGGTGCAGACCTTCTATCCGTCGCCCATGGCCACCGCGACGACGATGTACCACACCAACAAGAACCCGCTGCGCAAGATCACTCGCGAGAGCGAGACGGTGGACATCGTGCGCGGCGACAAGCGCCGCCGCCTGCACAAGGCCTTCCTGCGCTACCACGACGCCAACAACTGGCCGCTGCTGCGCGAGGCATTGAAGTCGATGGGCCGCGCCGACCTGATCGGCAACGGCAAGCACCACCTGATCCCGACCTGGCAACCGCTGACCGACGGCAGCTACCAGAGCGCCCGGCGCAAGAATTCGACGGTGGTCGCGGCCAAGCCCGCGGCCCCGGTCAAGGGCCGCATCCTGACCCAGCACACTGGCCTGCCGCCGCGTGACAACGGGTCGGGGCGCGCCAGGCCCGCCGCGGCCAAGCCGATCCGCAAGGGCCGCTGAGCTTCCGCTGGCGCGGTCGCGGTATCGTGTCGGCATGAACACACCGCCGGCCGCTCCGTCCCCGTGGTTTCGCTTCGGCCTCGGCGTCGGGCTGGTGCTCTGGCTGCTGGCCTTCACCGCCCAGGCGGCGCCGCTGGAGGCCGGCTCGGCGCACGCCCTGCGCGAACGGCACCAAAAGCTGGGCGAAGCCCTGGCCCACAGCCCCCTGAAGCGGCCCATCGTGCTGGACTCGCAGGAAACCGACGGCGGGCTCCAGGGGGATGTCTACGCGGTGGTCAACCATTCGCTCGAAGACGTGCGGCGTGCGCTGGATCAATCGGCGCAGTGGTGCGAGATGCTGCTGCTGCACGTCAACAACCGTCGCTGCCGGGTGGGGCAGGGCGCCGCCGGCGAGACGCTCACGCTGAGCGTGGTCCCGCGCTACGACAAGCCGATCGATCAGGCCTTCGAGCTGTCCTTCGTGCGCCGCACCGCGCAGGCCGCGCGCGACTACCTGCTGATCGACCTGACGGCCGATTCGGGGCCGATGGGCACCAGCGGCTATCGGGTGATGGTCGAGGGCATACCGCTCGGCGAGCACCAGTCCTTCCTGCACTTCGCCTATTCCTATGACCACAACATGGTGGCCCGGCTCGCCACCATGGCCTACCTCGCGACCTTCGGCAGCGAGAAGGTCGGCTTTACCGTGGTCGGCAAGAAGCCGAATGGCGATCCCGACTACATCCGCGGCCTGCGCGGCCTGGTGGAACGCAACGCGATGCGCTACTTCCTGGCGCTGGAGGCCTACCTCGATGGCCTGTCGATGCCGGCGGCCGAGCGCACCGAGAAACGCCAGGTTCGCTGGTTCGAGGCGGTCGAGCGCTACCCTGCGCAGTTGCACGAGATCGACCTGGCCACCTACCTGGCCGCCAAGCGCGAAGACCGTCAGCGCGACGGTCCTCCCGCGCGCTGAGGGTGCCTCAGCGCAGCACCAGCACCGGCGTGTGCGAATGCGTGAGCACGTGCAGCGTCTCGCTGCCCATCAGCAGGCGCTTGATGCCGCGCCGGCCGTGCGAGGCCATCACGATCAGGTCGCAGTGGTGGACCCGGGCCGCTTCGATGATCGCCTCCGACACCCCTTCGGCGCGCATGACGATGCCAGTGGTGCGCTTCACGCCCCGGGAGTCGGCCTTGCCCTTGACCGCATCGACCACCCGCTGGGACTCGACGTCGGCCTCGTCGCGCAGGCGCGAGACCTCCATCTGGCTGAGCAGCAGCGAGCCTTCGAAGTAGCTGGCGGCATGGTGGTGGGAGACCTTGACGGCGAACAGTTCGGACTGCGTGAGCAAGGCGAGGTCGATGGCGGCGGTCACGGCCTGCTCCGACAACTCCGAGCCGTCGGTGGCGACGAGGATGCGTTCGTACATGGCTCGCTCCCGGGCGGGTGGGGCCGCCCCCGCGTTCAGATTAGTCCGGCCGGTGCACGGTTACAAGGCGCGGACTGTGTTCTAGGCGGGATCACCTAGGCCGGGGACCGCATAGTCTTGCCAAAATTTGCCAAACTGACTAGGCTCGTGCCATGAGCACGATGAACATTTCCCTGCCCGATGCGCTCAAGGCCTTCGTGGACGAGCAAGTCGCCCAGCGCGCCTACGGGACCAGCAGCGAGTACGTGCGCGAACTGATTCGAAGGGACCAGGATCGGCTGCGACTGCGCGATCTGCTGCTCGCCGGTGCAGGCTCAGCGCCAGGGCGGCCGGCGGACGCAGGCTACTTCGAGGCCTTGCGCGGCAGGGTCGGCGCGGCGGGCAAGGCCAGAGCCCGCAGGTGAAGACCAAGCCGGTCGTCCCGCGCGAGCAGGCCCACGTGGACGTCGACCAGATCGTCGCGTTCTATCTGGCGGAGGACGCCAAACAGGCCGCCCTGGGATTCATCGATGCCCTGGAGCGGGCTTACGCGCACATCGGCCGGCATCCAACCACCGGCTCCTCGCGCGACGCCCACGAGTTGAATCTGCCGGGCGTTCGCTTCTGGCCTCTGACCCGGCATCCCTACCTGGTGT
Source organism: Variovorax sp. J31P207 (assembly GCF_030316965.1). Lineage (NCBI taxonomy): Bacteria > Pseudomonadati > Pseudomonadota > Betaproteobacteria > Burkholderiales > Comamonadaceae > Variovorax > Variovorax sp. J31P207. The sequence goes on along the minus strand of NZ_JASZYN010000006.1, from coordinate 51,689 downwards.
TCTACGTCGAGCGCGACGACCACATCGATGTCTGGCGCGTGCTGCAAGGTCGACGAGATGTCCCCGCCTGGATGCAGGATCCTGCCCAGCGCACCATGTAGCGTTCCATTTGCCTGCGGACGAAATTTAAGGTTCCGTGAGGGATTGCTTAAGCAATTCTTAGCGGCGCGCGCGGGCTTCGATTTCTAGACTTCTTTCCAGCAGGCGGGCGCACGGTGCGCCGGCCGCTGAACCCGGAAGGAAGGACCCCATGAACATCGATCAGCGCGAACTGCGCCTTGTCGCGGAGGCCGCAGCGCCCCGCATCGACATGTATGCCGGCATCCACAAGGCGCTGCGTGCGCTGATGGCCGACACCCTGCTGGCCGTCGGCAGGATGGACAGCGAGGACGCGCTGGAGCGCGCGCAGGTGACGCAGCGCGTGCTCGAGCTGCTCGACTTCTGCCGCGCGCACCTGCAGCACGAGAACGACTTCATCCACCCGGCGCTGGAGGCCCGCGCACCCGGCGCCAGCGGCAAGATCGCGCACGAGCACGAGGAGCACCTGCACGCCATCGTGGCGCTGGCGGAGCAGACCACGGCGCTGCTGCAATGCGAACCGGCGGGTCGGCCGGCCGCCGCGCTGGCGCTGTACCGCGCGCTGTCGCTGTTCATCGCCCACAACTTCGAGCACATGCACGTCGAGGAGACGGCACACAACGCGGTGCTGTGGGCGCGCTACACCGATGCCGAGCTGATCGAGATCCACGACGCGCTGGTGGCGTCGATCCCGCCCGACGAGATGATGTACGTGCTGCGCTGGATGGTGCCCTTCATGAACCCCATCGAGCGCGCCGCGATGCTGGGCGACATGCGCGCCCATGCACCGGCGCCGGCCTTCGCTGCCGCGCTGGAGGTGGTGCGCCCGCACCTGAGCGAGCGCGAGTGGGCCAAGCTCGGCCGCGACTTGGGGCTGGCGCCTTAGGCAATCTCCTGCAGCGCGACCGGCCGCTCGACCCGCAGCAGGAAGCGCCCGCGGCCGGTCTTCTCGATTCGGATGTGCGGGCTGTTCTCCTGCAGCCGGCGCTGCAGCAGCACCAGCCGTGCCTCCAGGTTGTCCGACAGGTCGGGCAGGCGTAGCGCAGGGTCGAGCCGCAGCTCGCGGTTGCTGAATTCGCTGCGGCCCTGCTGCGTGTGCTCGCGCAGCAGCTTGCCGAGGATGGCGCCTGCGACGCCCTTGATGAGGTAGCTGTCGCCGATGAAGATGCTGCTGTTGGCGAGGTAGTGGCGCACCGCGATCGGCGCGCCGGAGGGCGGCGGCGCACGGGCGGGTGCTTCGGCCGCGGCCGCCGCCTCGTCGCCGGTGCGCAGCAGCTCCAGCGCGGCGCCGAGGTGGCCGGCGATGGCGACCAGCGCGTCCTCGTCCTCGAAGCCGAAGCGCATGTCGATCGGACTCTCGACGAACAGCGCGCCCAGCAGGCGGTCGCAGGAGACGATCGGCACCGCCAGCTGGCTGCGCGGCTCGGCCAGGCCCGGAAACGGGATCTCGGTGTCGAGCACCAGGCCGGGCTCGATCTCGCGCATGCTGCTGCGCACCGCGTGGCTGTAGTTCGCCGCGTTCGTCATGTGGCTGATGCGCACCGGTGTGCGCTCGCGCGCGGCGACCCCGATCACGCCATGGCCGATCTCGATCTCGGAGCCGACGCCCGAGGTGGCGTAGCCGCAGCTCGCCACGGTGTAGAGGCGCTCGGTCGCGCCGTCGCGCATCAGCACCATTGCATGGCGGATGTCGAGCTGGTCATTGAGCACGGCCAGCACGCCCTGCAGCAACTCGTCGGTGGCGCAGCAGGCGGCCAGCCGCTCGGCCGAGCGGCGCACGCCGGCCAGCAGGCCGTGGCGCGGCGGCGGCGGCGCGAGCCGTTCGCCTTCGACGGCCTCGACCGCCTCGACCTCGTAGATGTCGGCGCCGAGCAGCCGGAACACGGCCGCCATGCCGCTGTGCGAGGCGATGCCGGCCAGCTGCGCCTTCATGCCTTCGAAGCGCGGCCCTTCGGTCTCGGTGCGCAGGTAGCGCAGCTCGAGGCGGTACATGGCGCCGACCGTCGGGTCCAGCACCAGCACGGTCGCGTACGGGTTGGCCAGGATGTTCTTGCGGGTCTTGTTGAAGAACTGGAAGGACAGCGCGACGTGCCGCTCGTCGACGTAGTAGACCTGCGAGATGTAGGCGACGTTGGGCGTGCCGTCTTCCGAGCAGGTCGCCATCACCGCCGGGATGGCGCCCTCGAAGCAGGCACGGATCGCGTGCAGCGACGGCGACGGCTGGCGTGCGTTCATGAGGGGTCAGGCCGCCGGCAGCGCGCTGCCGGCCTTGGGGCCGGGCGTCTGGTCGTAGGCTTCGCTCGGTCGGAAGCGGATCGCCACCACGTCGTCCAGCCGGCAGGCCAGCATCGCCTGCACGAAGGCAGCGCTCAAGCCGACGTTGCCGATCTCGTGTTCCATCGAGCGCAGGTAGCGCTGCAGCACGGGTGCGTCGCCGTCGACGGCGCTGCGCAGTTCGACTTCGCCCGCCTTGACCTGCACGGTGCGATGGCTCAGCGGTTCGCTGAAGACCACCGCGACCTGGCCGGTCGCCGCGACGTCCTGCAGCAACTGGCGCGACCGGCTGCGCGCGAGATAGACCGTAACCTCGCTGCCGTCGGGCGCGATGGCGGCGCCGACCGCCCGCATCAGGCTCGGCCGATGGGCGGCATTGCGCGAGGCGACGATGGTCGAGACGCCCTTGTCGATCATCGCGATGTGCTCGGGGTTCAGCAGCGGGCGGGGCAGGGCGGACATGGGGACCGGGTGTGGGTCTGAACACGGCATTTTGATTCAAAGTCCCGCCGCCGACCGTTTTCCGGACGGCCTACGCCAAGCGGCCGACCGGCCTGCGACTCAGGCCGCGAGGCGGACTTCCGAAGGCGGCGCGCTGACGCGCAGGTGGCGGGTCGCGCTGGCCGTGCGCATCACGGCCGACAGCAGCGAGCGGAACCAGATGTGGCCCGGCGCATGCTGGTTGCGGCCATGCCAGAGCTGGTAGAAGCGCATCGGCGGGAAGTCGATCGGCGCCGGCACCACGGCCAGCGGCAGCATGGCGGCGAAGTGCAGCGCGAAATGCCGGCTGGTGGTGAAGATCAGGTCGGTGCCGGGCAGCAGGTGCGGCGCCATCGAGAAGAAGGGCACCGTGACGGTCGGCGTGCGCGTCAGCCGCTGGGCCGCCAGGTGGGTCTCGACCACGCCGCGCTGCAGCCCGCTGTAGAGCAGCGGCACCACGTGCGAGCCCTGGAGGTAGTCGGTGGCGCGCATGCCGCTGGCGCCGGGGTGGTCGCGGTCGACCAGGCAGACGATCTCGTCCTCCAGCAGCAGGGTGGTGCGCAGGTGCTCGGGCGGCTGCGGCCAGTTGCCGATCACGACGTCGATCTCGCCGTCGGCGAGGGCGCCGTCGTAGTCGTAGTCGGGCCCGAGCGGCTGCAGCAGCATCCGCGCCCCGGGCGCGGTGGTGCGCAGGTACTGCACCACGGCCGCCATCAGCGGCGGCGCCAGGTAGTCGGGAGTGCCGATGCGGAAGGTCTGGCGGGTGGTGGCCGGGTCGAAGACGTCGCCGGGCGAGAGCAGGGCGTCGATCTCGCCGAGCACCACGCGGACCGAGGCCTCGAGCTGCAGGGCGCGCTCGGTCGGCACCATGCGCTGCTTGTCCTTGATCAGGAGCGGGTCGTCGAAGATCTCGCGCAGCCGCTTCAGCGCGGTGCTGACCGCGGGCTGCGACTGGTTCAGGCGCGTCGCCGCGCGCGAGACGCTGCGCTCGTTCATCAGGATGCTGAAGACGCGCAGCAGGTAGGTGTCGAATGGGTCGTTGGCGCGTGACATGGCGTGTCTCCTGCACAGCTTTGGTGCCCCGGGGCACCAGCGCCAGTCGCCGGCGGGCTCCGGGGCGGCACTTTGCTATGCCGCTGATTGCTGCCTAGCGATTGGCGTGCCATGCCGGCGTTCCTACAGTCGGGCATCACTTTTGCTGCACCACCGCATGACCATCCCGACCTCCACCACACGCCGCGGCGCCCTCCAACTGCTGGCTGCCGGCGCCGCCTCGCTGGCGCTGCCGGCCCTGGCGCAGTGGCCCGACAAGCCGATCAAGATCATCGTCACCTTCCCGCCCGGCGGGTCGAGCGACATCCTGGCGCGGGTGCTGGCCGAGCAGTTGGGCAAGAAGCTCGGCCAGGCGGTGGTGGTCGACAACAAGCCCGGCGCCGGCGGCACCATCGGCGGCGCCCAGGTGGCGGCCGCGGCGCCCGACGGCTACACCTTCATGCTGTCGAACTCGACCCCGCTCGCGCTCGGCCCGTTCACGCTCGAGAAGCAGCCCTACGACCCGGTGGCCGCGTTCACCCACATCGTCTCCCTGGGCTCCGCCCCGCTGGTGGTCATGGCCAGCAAGCCCTCGGGCATCACCAGCTTCGCCGAACTGGAGGCGCGGGCCCGCAAGGACGGCCGGCTGGACTTCGGCTCTGGCGGCCCGGGGTCGATCGGCCACATCCACGGCGAGCTGATCCGCAAGATCACCGGCGCCAACCTCGTGCACGTGCCCTACCGCGGCGGCGCGCCGATGACCACCGACCTGCTCGCCAACGTGATCCCGGTCGGCATCGACGTCATCACCGCCTACGTGCCCTTCTTCAAGAACGGCCAGCTGGTGCCGCTGGCCGTGACCGGCAGCGCGCGATCGCCGCTGATGCCCGAGGTGCCGACCATCGTCGAGGTCGGCCAGCCGAAGCTGGTGCTGGAGAACTTCTTCGGCCTCAGCGGCCCGGCCAAGCTGCCGCCCGAGATGGTGGTGCGCCTGCACGACGCCTGCAACGAGGTGCTGGTGATGCCCGAGGTCCAGAAGAAGCTGATCGAGCTGGGGATCGTCGCCAAGCCCGAGAGCACGGCGCGCTTCGAAGCGATCGTGAAGGAGCAGGTGGGGGTGCTCGGCCCGACGGTCAAGGCGGCCGGCATCAAGCTCTGACCCTGGCCGGGCGCGCGCCCGGGCGTCTTGCGCGGCCGTGCCGGGCGGTGGATGATCGCCCGGATCTGCAGGAGGTTTCGATGCCGCAACATCAGCCCTTCGATCGCGCCCGGCGCGGCCTGCTCGCCGCGACCGGCAGCTGGCTTGTGCTCGCGGCGCTTGGCCCGAAGGGCGCCCGGGCGCAGCCGGCGGCCGGCATGCGCATCGGCATCATCGGCGCCGGCCGCATCGGCGGCACCATCGGCGGACTGTGGGTCAAGGCCGGCCATCCGGTGATGCTGTCGTCGCGCCATCCGGAAGAGCTCAAGGACCTGGTGGCCAGCCTCGGGCCGCTCGCCAGTGCCGGCACCGTCGCCCAGGCGATCGCGTTCGGCGATGCGCTGTTCATCGCGGTGCCCTATGGCGCACTGCCCCAGATCGGCCAGGACCACGGAGCCGCCCTCAAGGGCAAGGTCCTGCTCGATGCCTGCAACGCGGTGGCCTCGCGCGACGGCACCGTGGCCGACGAGGTCGAGCAGGAGGGCATCGGCGTCGTCTCGCAGAAATACCTTTCAGGCGCACGGCTGGTGCGGGCGTTCAACACGATGTCCTACACGATCTTCGCGCGGGAAGCCAACCGGCCCGCGCCCAGGCTGGCGATCCCGATCGCCGGCGACGATCCCGAGGCGGTCCGGGTCGCGGCCAGGCTGGTCGGCGATGCCGGCTTCGACCCCGTGGTGGTCGGCAAGCTGGCTGATGCCCGGCGCTTCCAGCGCGGCGGTCCCGGCTACGGGCAGGCGGTGAGCGCCGCTGAACTCAGGCAGAAGCTGTCGCTGGCGCCATGACGGCGCTGCGGCGCTGGCTGCGGCGGGCCGTTCCGGCGACGCCGCAGGAGTTGGCGGCGGCGTGGTGGTCCTTCGGCTATTTCTTCGCGCTCCTGGCGGGCTACTACGTGCTGCGGCCGCTGCGCGACCAGATGGGCATCGCCGGCGGGACGCGGGCGCTGCCGTGGCTGTTCACCGCGACCTTCGTGACGCTGCTGGCCGCGCAGCCGGTCTTCGGCGCGCTGGTGGCGAGGCTGCCGCGGGCCCGGTTCATCCCGGTGGTCTACCACTTCTTCGTCCTCAACCTCGCGCTGTTCTGGGTGCTGCTGGCGCTCGGCATCGCGCCGGTGATCGTGGCGCGGGTGTTCTTCGTCTGGGTCAGCGTCTTCAACTTGTTCGCGGTCGCCGTGTTCTGGTCGTTCATGGCCGATCTCTTTACCAGCGAGCAGGGCAAGCGGCTGTTCGGCTTCATCGGTGCCGGCGGCACGGCGGGCGCGCTGCTCGGGCCGGTGATCACCATTGCGTTGTCGGTGCCGCTCGGGCCGCACAACCTGCTGATCGCGGCCATCGTCTTCCTCGAAGCCGCTGTGTTCTGTGCCCATCGGCTCGAGCGCAGCGCGGGCGCGAACGGCGCCGGCCCTCGGCGCGGCATCGAGGGCCGGGTAGGGGGCGGCGCCTTCGCCGGACTGTCGGGGCTGCTGCGCTCGCCTTACCTGCTCGGCGTCGGCGCCTGGGTCAGCCTGCTGTCCTTCGGCGCGACGATGCTCTATTTCATGCAGGCGAACATGGTGGCCGCGTCGGTGCAGGGCGCGGGCGCGCAGACGCGGATCTTCGCCAGCATCGACCTGGCGGTCGGCCTGCTGACGCTGGCGACGCAGGTCTTCGCGACCGGGCGCCTGCTCCAGCGTTTCGGTACCGGCATGGCGGCGGCGGCGCTGCCGGCGGTCTATGTCGTCGGCTTCCTCTGCCTGGCGATGGCGCCGACCCTCGCGGTGGTGCTGGTGTTCCAGGTGGTCCAGCGGTGGATGAACTTCGCGATCGCCAATCCGGCGCGGCAGGTGTTCTTCACGGTCGTCGGGCGCGAGGAGAAATACAAGGCGAAAAACCTCATCGACGTCGTGATCTACCGGGGGTCCGATGCGCTCTACGGCTGGGTCTACGACATGCTGCACCTGATCGGACTCAAGATCGGCGCCATCGCGCTGTGCGCGCTGCCGGTGGCGCTCGCCTGGGTCGTCCTGTCGGCGACGCTGGGACGCACGCAGGAGCGCCGCGCGTCCTTGCCCGTCGACCGGGCGCTGGGAGATCCGCCATGACATCGATGACACGGCGAAGCTTTTCCGCGCTGGCGGCCGCGGCGGCGTGGCCGCCCGGCGTGTTCGCGCAAGACCGGGGAGGCGCCCTGATCCTGCGCGCCATTCCCGCCACGGGCGAGCGCCTGCCGGCGGTCGGCCTCGGCACCGCCAGCGTGTTCGACAGCGACGACGCCCGGACCCGCGAGGCCGCGGCGCAGGTCGTGCGGACCCTGCTCGAGGGCGGCGGCCGGCTGATCGACACCGCCTCGGTCTACGGCGATGCGGAACGCGTGCTGGGCCAGGCGATGCCGGCCGCCGGCGGCCGCGACCGGGTCTTCGTCGCGACCAAGCTCGAAGCGCCGGACGCCGCCGAACTCGAGCGCTCGCTGACCCGGCTCGGGACGCGCCGGGTCGACCTGCTCCAGCTCCACAACGTGCGCGACCCGCAGCAGTCGCTGGCCCGGTTCAAGGCCTGGAAGGCCGAGGGCCTGTGCCGCTACACCGGGATCACCTCGACCTCGCATCGCGACTACACGGCCATCGAGGCGGTGCTGGCGCGCGAGAAACCGGACTTCGTGCAGATCGGCTATTCGCTCGACGACCGCGAAGCCGAAGCGCGCATCCTGCCCCTTGCGGCCGACATGCATGCCGGCGTGCTGACGGCCTTGCCCTTCGGCCGCGGCCGGCTGTTCCGCGCGGTGCGCGGCAAGCCGCTGCCCGAGTGGGCGACGGGCTTTGCCGACAGCTGGGCGCAGTTCTTCCTCAAGTACCTGCTGGGCGACGAGCGGGTCACCGCGGTGATTCCGGGCACCTCCGATCCGGGCCACATGGCGGACAACCTCGGCGCCATGCGCGGCCGGCTGCCGGATGCCGCGGAGCGCGGGCGGATGGTGGCGTTCGTGCAGACACTCTGACCTGGGCGGCGCGCCTGAACTCCCGGCCTTCAGACGAAGTCCAACACCGACTTCCGGCGGAGGTGCTCCATGAAGAGATTCGCACTGGCCCTCGCGATGACGGCCGCCGTGGCTGGCGGCGCGACGACGAGCCTGGCCTTCAACGGCAACGGCATGCAAGGAGGCAGCCCCGGCGGCGTCAATCGCGCGTTCCGCACGGCGCCAGGGGGTGCGCGCGTCGCCGTCGTGCCGGGGCGACCGGCGTTCCCAGTTCATCCCGTGTTTCCCGTTCGGCCCGGCTTTCCGTTCCACCGTGTCGTGGTGGTCGGCGTTCCGGTGTTCTATGGGCCGCCGCCCGTGGTGGTGGTGAGCGGCGCGCCGGCGCTCTGGTACTGCCAGAACCCGATCGGCTATTTCCCGACCATCCAGGCCTGCCCCGTGGGCTGGGTCCAGGTGGCGCAGTAGTCGCGGGGGCGGATCAGCCGGCCAGCGTGAGCAGCGGCAGGTCGCGCTCGCGGGCGATGGCGTCGAGTTCGGCCCGGCTGCGGCGGGCGAACCATTGCGCCAGCGCCTCGTGGATCGCCGGCGACAGCATGTCGCCCGTCGGCAGCCCTGCGGCTTCGCACAGCCTGACGGCGAAATGCGGTTCGAGCGCCGCGACCGCCGCCCGGCCATCGGCGCACGGATAGACCCGGTACCCCGCGTGGGCACCGCCGACCGCGCCCTGCGGTTGCGTCAGCCCCCAGGTGCGCGGCAGCGCGAGCCAGTCGGCGGCGGCGTTCAACGCCACTTCGCGGTAGATGCCGGCGGTGTGCGAGGCGCCGGTGCGCAGGGCCGCCTGCAGCACCGCTTCGCTGGCCAGCAGGGCGCCGCCCATGTCGGCGAAGAGCGAGGGCGGCAATGCGGTGCCGGTGACCAGCCCGCTTTCCGCCAGGTAGGTGAGGTCGTGCCCGGGCTCCTCGGCGCGCTCGCCGGGTGCGCCGACGATCGCGACCTGCGACAGCCTCGGGTGACGGGCCTGCAGCGCCGCCCAGTCGAGCCCGAGCTTGGCCAGCGCCGAGGGCCGGAACGAGGTCAGCAGCACGTCGGTGGCGTCCAGCGCCTCGTGCAGCCTGTCACGGCCGGCGTCGGCCTTCAGGTCGACCACTTCCACCGTCACGCCCTCGTGCAGCGCGGCATAGGCGGGCCGGTTGTAGTGGCCCATCGGGTCGCCTGCCGGCGGTTCGAACTTGAGGCAGGCGGCGCCCATGGCGCGGCAGCGCATCAGCGCGGCGGGTCCGGGCAGGTTGAGCGCCAGGCTCAGGATGCGCACGCCGGCCAGCGGCATGAAGGGGGCTTCGGCGGGGACAGAGGTCGGCATCGGCGGGCGTCCTTGAGAAAAGAAAAGTGGCGGCGAGATAGAGCTTACCGGCTTGGCGCAGGCGCTCTACGATGCGCCTTGCAAGCGCCCGATCCACACAAGACAAGGAGACTTTCATGTTCCAGAACGATCTCATGGCCGGCCAGCGCATTCTCGTGACCGGCGGCGGCACCGGACTCGGCCGCTCGATGGCCGAGCGATTCCTCGCCCTCGGCGCCGACGTCGCGATCTGCGGCCGCCGTCAAAGCGTCTGCGAAGAGACGGCGGCCCAGTGGCGCAGCCGGTTTCCGGAGCGCCGCATCGACACCTTCGGCGTCGACATCCGCAATGCGCAGGCGGTGGACGAGATGGCCGACAGCCTCTGGCATTCGGGCGGGCTGACGGGGCTCGTCAACAACGCGGCCGGCAACTTCGTCTCGCCGACCGAGGCGCTGTCGCCGCGCGCCTTCGACGCGGTGGCCAACATCGTCTTCCACGGCAGCTTCTACGTCACGCAGGCCGTGGGCAAGCGTTGGGTGGCCGAGGCGAAGCAGGGCAAGTGGAAGGCCGGCGACCCGTACCGCAGCGTCATGAGCATCATCGTGACCTGGGTCGACAACGGCAGCCCCTACGTGGTGCCGTCGGCGATGAGCAAGGCCGGCATCGAGGTGATGACCAAGTCGCTGGCGATCGAGTGGGCGCGCTACGGCATCCGCCTCAATGCGGTCGGACCGGGCGAGATTCCGACCGAAGGCATGAGCAAGCGGCTCAACCCCGGCGAGGAGCCCGGCGCCCGCAGCAAGGCCAACAACCCGATGGCGCGCACCGGGATGATGAGCGAGTTGCAGAACCTCGCGGCCTTCCTGATGGCGCGGGGGCAGTGCGATTGGCTCACGGGACAGAGCATCATGATGGACGGCGGCAATGCGATGGCCACCGGCGGCAACTTCTACGAACTGCGCCAGTGGAGTGACGCCGACTGGCTGGCCGCGCGCGAACGCATCGAAGCCCAGAACCAGAAGGACAAGGCGCAACGCTAGACGGCGGCCGGCCGGCGCCGCTTCCACCAGCCCCGCAGCCGCCCCGCCATGCCCTGGTTGATCACCAGCCCGGCCAGCACCGCGGCGGTACCGAGCCATTGCGCCGGGCTCGGGCGTTCGCCGAAGGCCAGCGCCGCGGCGGCGAGGCCGACCACCGGCACCAGCAGCGAGAACGGCACCACGCGGCCGGCCGGGTGGCGCTGCAGCAGGCGCGTCCAGAGCGTGTAGGCGAGCAGGGTCGCGAACCAGGCCAGGAACAGCACCGCCAGCAGCGCCCGCAGATCGAGCCCGCCGAGCTGGCGCAGCACCTGCGCGGATCCGTCCATCGCCACCGCGAGCAGGAGGAAGGGCAGCACCGGCACCACGCTGCTCCAGACGATGAAGCCGAAGGGGTCGTAGCCCGGCGTCGCCCGTACCGCGAAGCGCACCACGACGTTGGAGGCGGCCCACATGAACGCGGCCGACAGCGTGAGGATGAAGCCGATCAAGGTCATCTGGCCGGGGCCGTTGCCGTGCGCGGTGGCAATCACCAGCAAGCCCGCGAGCGCCACGGCGAGGCCGAGCCACTGGTCGCGCCGCGCGCGTTCGCCGAGCAGCGGCCCGGCCAGCAGCAGAGTGAAGAAAGCCTGGGTCTGCATCACGACCGAGGCCATGCCCGCGGTCATGCCGAGCTGGAGGCCGAGGAACAGCAGGCCGAACTGGCCCACGCCCTGCGCCAGCCCATAGGCCGCGAAATAGCGCCAGGGCAGCGCTGGCCGGGCCACGAACAGCAGCAGCGGCAGCGACGCGGCGGCGAAGCGCAGCGCACCCAGCAGCATCGGACTCAGGTCCTGCAGCCCGAGCTTCATGGCGACGAAGTTCAGGCCCCAGATCAGCACCACGCACAGGGCGCGGGCGAGGTCGCCGCGGCTGAGGGCAGGCGTGCTGCTCATGGCGTGCTGGGGCCGCGCGCCGCACGCGCCGCCTTGAACGCCATGAAGGCCTCCAGGCTGGTCTTCTTCGGCACGTAGCCGAACTCGGTCTTGAGCCGCTTGTTGCACAGCACCGGGCGGTAGCGCAGGAAATCGAGCTGCTCGGGGCCATAGCGGCTGACGCCGAGCCGCGAGCCCACGGTCAGCGCGAGCTTGAGCAGCGAGGCCGGCAGCGACAGCAGCGGCTTGCGCAGCAGCGCGGCGATCTGCGGCAGGGTCAGCGCACCATCGCCCGCGACGTTGAAGCAGCCGGTACGCCCGGAGGTGATCGCGTGCACCACGCAGCCGGTCACGTCCTCGTCCCAGATGAAGACGAAGGGGCTGTCGCTGCCGCGGATCGCGAGGATGCGCGGCTTGTCGAACAGGGCCGTGATCTGGTTGTGCACCTGCGTGCCCAGGATGGTGCCGATGCGCAGCACCGTCTGCTGCAGCGCCGGATGGTCGAGGCGCCAGGCGGCCAGCATTTCCTCGACCAGTCGCTTGTGGTCGGCGTAGGCGAAGGCGGCGTTGCCGCGCAGCGCGTCGTCCTCGTCGATCCAGGCCGGGTTGTCGGCGTGGTAGCCGTAGGCGGCGCCGCTCGACGAGACCACGATGTGGCGCACGGCTTGCGCGACGCAGGCCTCGAGCACGTTGCGGGTGCCGAGCACGTCGACCGAATACTCGAACTCGCGCGTGCTGCCCGGGCCGGGCGTGACGATCGACGCCAGGTGCACCACGGCGTCGATCGCGTGCTGCTTCAGCGTTGCGCCGAGCCCGGCATCGCGCACGTCCTGCACGGCATAGGTGACGCCGGGCACGCGGCGCATGGCCGGCACCTCGCGGACGTCGAGCGCGACCACGCAGTCGATGTCGGGCAGGGCGGCGAGGGCGGCCACCACCGTGCGGCCGAGAAAACCGTCGGCGCCGGTGACGAGCACGCGGCGTGCCGCGATGGGCAGAACTGCATCCATGATTCAGGCCGAACGCGCGGCCGGTGAAGACAGGGGGCGGCGCGCCCACCAGGCGGCGAGCCCGAGGCCCGCGACGATATCCCAGAAGCCCCAGACGCCGGCGACCACCGCCATGCCGCCGAGGCCGCCGAAGAAACTGAAGATCAGCACCAGCCCGAGGCCGGCGTTGCGGATGCCCACTTCGAAGCTGACCGCGCGGCGGTCGTACTCCGCGAGCCCGGTGGCCGTGGCGCAGGCATAGCCGGTGGCGAAGGCCAGCGCGTCATGCAGTACCACCGCCAGCAGCACCAGGCTCACGTAGTCGAGGAAGTAGCGCCAGTTGCCGGCGATCGCCGCCAGGATGAAGCCGATCAGGCACACGAAGCTCAGGATGCGCGCCGGCTTCTTGATGCGCTCGGTGAGCCGCGGCAGGTAGTGCGAGCAGGCCAGCCCGATGACGAAGGGCGCGCCGATGATGGCGACGATGTGCAGCACCATCTCGGCCGGATCGAGCGCGATGGTCTTGAGCAGCGCGGACGCGGTCGGGTGCAGCCCGCCCCAGAAGGCGAAGTTGAGCGGCATCACGACGATCGAGATCAGGTTCGAGATCGCGGTCATCGACACCGACAGCGCCACGTTGCCGCCGGCGCGGTGGGTCAGGATGTTCGACACGTTGCCCGGCGGGCAGCAGGCCACCAGGATCATGCCCAGCGCGATGCTCGGCGCCGGATTCAGCAGCAGCGTCAGGCAGAAAGTGACCGCCGGCAGCACGATGAACTGCGCCGCGATGCCGACCGCCATCGCCACCGGCATCCGTGCCACGCGCTTGAAGTCGGCGATGCGGGTGTCCAGCGCGATGCCGAACATCAGGAAGCCGAGCACTGCGTTGAGCGCGATCAGCGAGGCCGGGTTGAAGTTGAGGCGGACCTCGTCGACAGGCAGCATGTGCGGCTTTCTCAGGCCAGCGTCGCGGCGGCTTCACGCACGGCGCGGCGATAGGCGTCCTTGTTGACGTAGTAGGCCATGCGTTCGAGCTTCAGGTAGCTGTAGCCGCCCGACAGGTCGGGCGTCGGGCCGGCCTTGGCCTGCTTCATCGCGGCTGCCTGCGGCCGGCCTTCGGACTGCGCCTTGAAGTAGCGCGCAACCAGTTCGGCCTGCTCGTAGCGGCCCTGCCAGCCGATGCCGCTGGCCTCGATCATGCCGAGCACCGCCAGGTTGTCGAAGCCTGGCGCGAAGATGTTGAGGTAGAGCTTGGGCGCCATGCCCTGCCAGTTGAGCCAGGTGCGGTCGATGAACGGATAGTGCAGCTTGTAGCCGGTGGCGCACAGGATGAGGTCGTAGTCGCGCGCGCTGCCGTCCTTGAAGTGCACCGTGCGGCCATCGAGCCGGGCGATGTCGGCGCGCACGCCGATGTCGCCATGGCCGATGTGGTGCAGCACCAGCGAGTTCACCACCGGATGCGACTCGTACATGCGGTAGTCCGGCTTCGGGAAGCCGAAGCGCACCGGGTCGCCGGTGAACCACTTGAGCACCTTGGCGTCGAGCCGCTGCTTGATCCAGGCCGGCAGCGGCCGCTTGCCGCCGAGCGTGTCGGCCGGCTTGCCGAAGATGTACTTGGGCACGAAGTAGTAGCCGCGCCGCACCGAGATGTCGACGCTCTTCGCGTAGTGCACCGCATCGACCGCGATGTCGCAGCCGCTGTTGCCGGCACCCACCACCAGCACGCGCTTGTCCTCGAACAGCCGCGCATGCTTGTAGGCCGAGGTGTGCAGCAGCTCGCCGTCGAAGCGGCCTTCGAAGCGCGGCATGCTGGGCTCGGACAGGGTGCCGTTGGCGATGATCACGCCCTTGTACTCGGCGCTCTCGATGCGGCCGTTGCCGGCGTCCACGCTCACGCGCCAGAGCGTCGACGCGCTCTCGGTCACCGGCTCGACGCGGATCACGCGGGTGCCGAAGCGGAAGTGGCGGCGCAGGTCGAAATGGTCGGCGAAGTCGCTGAAGTAGCGGCTCAGTTCGGTGTGGCTCGGATAGTCGGCCACGCTGTCGGCCATCGGGAACTCGGCGAACTCTGTCGTGCGCTTGGACGAGATGAGGTGGGCCGACTGGTAGACCGTGCTGCGCGGATTGCCGATGTTCCAGAGCCCGCCGACGTCGTCGTAGGCCTCGAAGCCCTGGAAGGGAATGCCCAGCTTCTGCAGGTTGCGCGCGCCCGCCAGTCCCGAGGGGCCGGCGCCGATCAGGGCGATTTGCTGGTGCGAGGGCACGGGTGCGGACACAGGTTGGCTCACGAAAGAAGACTCCGGCGAAATGGGAAACGGGCGCTCAGCGCGCGCTGGGTTCGGTGGGGGATGCGGGCGCGCGCGGCGCTGCGCTGGCGGACAAGCCCGGAATCGGCGTGGCACCCGGCTCGCCGGCGCGCGGCTTGCGCGGCTGGCGCAGCAGCAACGCATCGTGCCATGCATCGGGCAGCAGGCCGAGCGCATTCGACAACCAGCCCAGACGGCGCGGCAGCACCAGTTGCGCCTGCCCCTGGCCGAGGGCGCCCAGGATCGCGCGGGCCGCGGCCTCGGGCGCCATCAGCCCCGGCATCGCGAATCGGTTGCCTGCCGTCAGCGCGGTGCGCAGGTAGCCCGGGCTCACGGTGCAGACCCGCACGCCGCTCGCGCGCAATTCGGCGCGCAAGCTCTCCAGGTAGCGGAGCAGGCCGCCCTTGCTGGCGCAGTAGGCACCGTTGCCCGGCAGGCCGCGGCGGCCCGCCAGGCTGGCGATGCCGGCCAGCGTGCCGTGGCCGCGCTCGCGCATCGCGGCCACGAAGGGCTGGAAGGTGGTGGCGACGCCGAGCAGGTTGATCTCGAGGATGCGGCGAAACACCGCCAGGTCCGAGGCCTGCGCGGTGTCGTAGCCGCCCGCCACGCCGGCGTTGGCGATCACGGCGTCGGGCGTGCCGAAGCGACGGGTCCAGTCCGCGGCCATCGCCTGCATCGCGACACTGTCGCTGACGTCCGGCGTGTAGACCGCGCACCGGCCCGGGGCCGTGGCGGCCAGCGCGTCGAGCGTGGCGCGGTCGAGCCCGACCAGCGCGACCCGGGCGCCGCGGCCCAGGGCTTCGGCCGCCAAGGCGCGGCCCAGGCCGCCGCAGGCGCCCGTGATGACCAGGTTGTCCAGGGGAATATTCATTGAGATCGGAATGTCACTGCTGGGTACTTTATCGAATTTGCTGCAAAATCTCGGAATTATTCTTTAATTAGTCTCGATTTTCGAGATTTCAGATGAGTTCTTCCTATTCTTCGTCCGTGCCCGACGAGGCCGAACAGGCTGCGACGCCCGGGCTCCGCCTGCTCCAGTTGCTGGAGCTGGTGTGCTCCGCGCCCGAGCCGCAGACCCTGGTCGATGTGGTGCGCCTGAGCGGCCAGCCCAAGCCGTCGGTGCACCGGATGCTGCAGCAGCTCGAGGCTGGCGGCCTGCTGGCGCGCGGCGGCGACGGCCGCCGCTATGCGATCACGCCGCGCCTGATGCGCTTTGCCGAGACCGTGCTTCGCAGCAGCAGCTCGACCGGCGTGCGGCACGCGGTGCTGCGCCAGCTGGTGGCCGACGTGGGCGAGACCTGCAACCTGACGGCGCTGTCGGGCGCCGAGGTGATCTACCTCGACCGGGTCGAGACGGCCTTCCCGCTGCGGCTCGAGCTCGGGCCCGGCTCGCGTGTGCCGCTGCACTGCTCGGCCAGCGGCAAGCTGTTCCTGGCCCATCTGCCGAAGGCCCAGCGCGAGCGCCTGCTCGACGGGCTCCAGTACCAGCGCTACACCGCCCACACCCTGCGTTCGCGCGAAGCGCTGGAAGCCGAGCTCGACCAGATCCGGCGCGACGGCCATTCGGTCGACGCGGAGGAGTTCATCGACGGGCTGGTGTGTGTCGCGGTGCCGGTGCGTGACGAGCCTCAGGGCCCGGTGCGCTGCGCCGTGGCCCTGCAGGCGCCGGCGGTGCGGATGCCGCTTTCGGCTGCGCTGCAGCGACTGGACACGCTGCGCTCGGCGGCCCAGGGGATCGCGCGGGCGATGCGCTGAGGCCGGCTACCCACGCCAGGTCGGCGGCGACGTCGCCCCCCGGCCGAACCGCAGCAGCCGTTCCTTGATCCACTGGACGCCCGCATCCGCGTCGGCCCGCTTGTTCCAGCAGGCGAGGAGGCGGTAGGTCGGCAGCGCGAACGGCAAGGGCATGATCTTCAACACATGGCCGAAGCGGTGCGCCACCCGGTACGGCATCACGGCCACGTGGTCGCTCTGGGCCAGCAGGTCGGCGATCTGCGCCAGGCTCGTCATGGCGACGCGCGTGGTGCGCTCGCGGTCCAGCCCGCGCAAGATTGCATCGATCTGCTCGTCGAGCGCCGAGCTCCCGTAGCCCAGGAAGACGTGCGGCGCAGCACAGAAGCTGTCGAGCGTCACGCCGTGCTCGAACGCCGGATGGCCGATCCGCGCCACGAACACGTAGTGGTCGTCGTAGACCGGTTCGGATTCGCAGTCGTCGGGAGGCTGCTGCCGCGGAATCAGCGCGATGTCGAACTCGCCCTTGTGCAGGCGTTCCGACACGGTCAGGAACGAACTGGTCTCCCAGAACACGCGAATGCCCGACCCGATGCGCGCGAGCTCGTTGACCAGCGGGGGCAGCATGACGTGGCTCGCGTTCTCGCCGCCGAAGATGCGGAAGATGCGCTGCGAGCTGGCGGGATCGAAGGCGCCCTCCGGTTCGAGCAGTTGCGACAGGTCGGCCAGCAGCCGCTCGACCTGGGGCGCGAGCTGCCTGGCGCGCAAGGTCGGCAGCACGCCGTGCGCGGTCCGCGTGAAGAGCGGGTCGCCGAAGGTGTCGCGCAGCCGGCCGAGCGACGCGCTCACTGCCGGCTGGGTCAGGAACAGCCGCCTGGCGGCCCGCGAGACGCTGCCTTCGCGCATCAGCGCATCGAAGGTCCTGAGCATGCCGACGTCGAGGCTGCGGATATCACGGGTGGCCATATCTCATATCAAAAGCTTTGAATTGCGTGGCGCGCCAGGGGCACGTAGGGTCGCCCCTCGACACACAACGACAAGGAGACACGATGAATCGTTTCGATCCGCGGGATTGCGCGCCCGGCACCCGCCGCCAGGTGCTCCGCGCGGCGACAGCCACTCTAGCAGCGCTGGTCCTGGCGGGCGTCGCGGCGCCGGCGCTGGCGCAGCAGGCCCAGGCCTTTCCGGGCCGCGCCATCAAGATCATTCCGTTCGGCTCCGGCGGCGGGCCGATCGACGTCATCGCCCGCGTCTACGCCGAAAAGCTCAAGCAGCGCTGGGGACAGCCCGTGATCGTCGACGCCAGGCCCGGTGCCAGCGGCACCATCGCGGCCGATGCGGTCGCCAAGGCAGCGCCCGACGGCTACACGGTGCTGATGACCTTGTCGCTCACGCACATCAACAACGTCATCCTCCAGACCAAGCTGCCCTACGACCCGTTGAAGGACTTCCAGCCGCTGTCCCAGCTCGCCACCGGTGGCCCGATGCTGATCGTTCGCGCGTCGGCACCCTACGCCAACCTCAAGGAATTCGTGGCCTATGCGAAGGCGCACAAGGGCATCACCTACGGCACCTGGGGCAATGGCTCGACCGCGCACCTGTTCGGCGAACTGCTCAACAGCGAGAACGACCTGGGCCTGGTGCATGTGCCGTATAAGGCCGAGGCCGCGGCACACAACGACATGTTCGGCCAATCGCTGGACATCGCCTGGGCCAATCCGTCGACCGCGCGCGGCCTGGCGCAGGCCGGCAAGATCAAGGTGCTGGGCATCACGGGATCGCGGCGGATCCGCTCGATGCCCGACGTGCCGACCTTCACCGAACAGGGCTTCAAGGGCTTCGACCTCGACAGCTGGATCGGCGTCTACGCCCCGGGGCGCACGCCGAAGCCGATCGTCGACGAGTGGGCCACGGCGCTGCAGGAGATCACCCGGATGCCCGAGGTCCAGGAGCGCCTGTCGGCCTTCGGCTTCGAGGCGCTCGGCAACACGCCGGCCGAATTCCTTGCCAACTACAAGGCCGACTTTCCACGCGTCGCGGACCTGATCAAGGCCGCAGGAGTGACCCCCGAATGAACACCAGCGCATCCCCCACCGCCGACGCGCAGGCCGACAGCGAATGGCAGCCCATCGCCTTCGACAACGGCACCGCCTACGGCCGCAAGCCGCCGAGCCACAAGCGCGAACTGACCGAGGTCGGCGCCGGCACGCCGATGGGCGAGCTGCTGCGCCGCTACTGGCACCCTATCGGCCTGGCGGCCGATGCCGGCGACACGCCGCGGCCCGTGCGCGTGCTCGGCGAGGACCTGATCCTCTTCCGCGACAAGACCGGCCGTCCGGGCCTGGTGCATCCGCGCTGTGCGCACCGCGGCGCCTCGCTGTACTACGGGCGGGTCGAGGAGGGCGGGATCCGCTGCTGCTACCACGGCTGGCTGTTCGATGTGGAGGGCCATTGCGTGGACCAGCCCTGCGAGCCCGACAACGGCGCCCGCAGCCGGGGCCGGGTCCGCCAGCCCTGGTATCCGGTCGAGGAGCTCTACGGCATGGTCTGGGCCTACCTGGGTCCGCCCGACAAGAAGCCTGTGCTGCCGCGCTACGAATGCCTCGAACAGCTCGACGAGGGCGAATTCATCGAGGCCAACGACCAGAGCATCGGCGGCGGCGGTCCGCAGATCGTTCCGTGCAACTGGCTGCAGCACTACGAGAACGTGGCCGATCCCTTCCACGTGCCGGTGCTGCACGGCAGCTTCAGCGGCGTGCAGTTCGTGGCGCAGATGGGCCTGATGCCCGAGGTGACATTCGAGTCCACCGACACCGGCGTGCTGATCACCTCGATCCGCAAGCTGGAGGACGGCAACACCTTCAGGCGCGTCACCGGCGCGATGCTGCCGACCTTGCGCGTGGTGCCCAACCCGCGCGTGGCGGCCTACGGCCGGGTCGAATCGATCGGCTGGGTGCTGCCGATCGACGACCACAGCTTTCGCATCTACACGGCGGGTCGGGTCAGGCGGCATGGCGAGCTCGCGAGCGTGCGGTCGCGGCTCAACGGCAGGTTGTGGGAGGAACTCGACGAGGCCGAGCACCGCGACTTTCCGGGCGACTACGAGGCGCAGGTGAGCCAGGGCGCGATCACGGCCCATTCCGAGGAGCACCTGGCGTCGTCCGACCGCGGCATCGTCATGCTGCGGCGGCTGCTCCAGCGCCAGCTCGACGGCCTGGCGCAGGGCCTCGACCCGGCGGGCGTCAGCTTCGATCCGGCGGCGCCGCCGGTGCATTTCGAGGCCGGCAATTTCCTGCTGCGCGAGTGAGCACCACCTGACGCCAATGGGGTTATGCGGGAGGTCTTCGGCAAAGAGCTAGGGTTTACCCGAAAATTGAGGTCTCTTGACCCCTGGAATGCCTGTATGTTGACTCTCCTGTTCGTTCTCGGCGCAGCCGGTGCCCTGGTTGTGCACGGTGTCCGGACGTCAAAGGTGGTCGACGAATCGAACTGACCGCCCCCGCATGTCTCCTCCGCTGTCGTCCTGGCAGCGGCCTCAGGCCTCGTACATCCGTGTACGGGGCCTTTTTGCTTTTGGGGACCTTGCAGTAGCCTCGGCAGTCATGACGAATTCTGGCGATCCCGGCGACTCCTTGCCTTGCCGGCTCGACGGCGGCGACGTCGATGCCGGGCAGCCGGGCATCCTGCTGGTCGACGACCATCCCCTGATGCTCGCCACCCAAGCCCGACTGCTGGCTGGCATGGGGTATCGGCGCGTCGGCACCGCGATCAGCGCCGAGGCCGCCCTGGCCCTGATGCGCGCCGATCCTGGCGCCGTCGACGTGCTCATCTGCGACTTGAACATGCCCGGCATGGACGGCATCGAGTTGCTCCGGATCCTCGACCAGCAGGGCTTCGGCGGCGGCGTGATCCTGTTGAGCGGCGAGGGGGCCCGCGTGCTGCAGACCGTGCAGCGCCTGCTGGGCCGGGGTCGGCTGGTCCTGCTCGGGGCGCTCGAGAAGCCGGCCAGCCGCGAGGGAATGCGGGGGCTGCTCGACGACTGGAAATCCCGCGCCGCTTCGCGCCCCGCGGCGAGGGCGCAGCCCCCCTTCACCGAGGACGACCTGCGAACGGCGCACAGGCTGGGCCAGTGGGTGCTGCACTACCAGCCCAAGGTGGACCTGGGCAATGGATCGCTGGCCAGCCTGGAGGCGTTGATTCGTTGGCAGCACCCGGCGCAGGGGCTGGTGATGCCGGACCGCTTCATCGACCTGGCAGAGGCCAGCGGACTTATCGACCCGATGACCGAGTGGGCCCTGCGCGAGGCCCTGGCGCAGATCGCACGCTGGCGCACCGCCGGCCTCGGCACGCGGGTGGCGGTGAACGTGTCGATGGCCAGCCTGGGCGCGCCCGACTTCGCCAACCGGGTGGTCGCGATCGTGAACGAGATGGGCATGCAGCCCGGGGACCTGATCCTGGAGGTCACCGAGAGCCGGTTGGGCGCGTCGTCGACGACGCCGCTCGAGAATCTCGTGCGGCTGCGCGTGCAGCGGTTCGGGCTGTCGATCGACGACTTCGGCACCGGGCACTCGTCGCTGGCGCAGTTGCGCGACATCCCGTTCACTGAACTGAAGGTCGACCGCGGCTTCGTGCGCGGTGCGCGCACCAACGCGGTCATCCGCCCGATCCTCGAAGGGAGCATCGAGATGGCCAGGCGCCTCGGGATGCAGTCGGTGGCCGAGGGCGTCGAGACGGAGGACGACTGGCGGCTGCTCCAGGAGGTGGGCTGCCACCTGGCCCAGGGCTATTTCATCGCCCGTCCGATGCCTCCGGAGCAGGTCGTCGATTGGCTGGCGGCCTGGACGGCCCGGCGCCCGGCGCTGGTCGCGAACCCCGGCTAGCGGCGTTCGCGCGTGCAGAACGCGGCCGCGGCCGTGGCGATCGGGTCGGCGCAGAAGGCCTCCACGTAGCGCCGGTCCGTGGCCTGGTCGTAGACCACGCCCTTCGAGATGTTGAGCAGGTCCTGGAACTCGAACTCGCCGTCATAGTCGAGGCCCATGAGGTCGCTGCGCCAGAACTCCACGGCGAGCACGCGTTCGCTGGTCACGAAACGCTCGATGCCCGTCGCCGGCATCCTGGCGACGAATCGGATGGTCGTGCCCTGTCCTTCGGAAAAGTACATCTGCAAGCCGCGCGAGATCACGAGCGCGCTCTTGGCCAGGTCGGTCAGGGCGCTGGCATCGTAGGTCGGCGTCGGCTGGTCCAGCACGATCTCCAGCGTGCCGGCGTCCTCGGCCAGCCCTTCCACCCGTCCGATGTGCGTGCTCAGGTCGCGGATGGACTGGGGATTCGAGACCCGCATCCGGTCGTCGTCGGGCATTCGAAAGGCGACGACGCACGCCAGGAAAATGGCGGCCAGGGCCGCGGTGATCGCGAGGTCGGTGCGCCATGCCGGGGTCGTGGGGAGGGGCGTCTTCGCGCCTTCCTTCGACTTCTTCATTCCTTCATCCATGTTGCTTTCGCGGGTCGCTTGCCGGCGTATTGATCGGTGAGGATATCCTGTTCGGCGCAGTCCTTCGTGAGGCTCGCGGCGTGACAAGATCGCCTCCTTGCGCCGGCTGATGTCACGAGGATGAGGCAGTCATGCTCTGCCAAGCGGAGCGTTGATCGGTATCCTTCCGCTTGTGGATTGACTTTCCATCTTGCGAGCCCAGAATCGCGTCCACGCCACACGGTTGGCATCGGATGGGATCGAGATGCATCCACGCTTCGACACACCCCCCAAGATGACGGTGTCCATCACCGACACGTGCAATCTCGACTGCGTTCATTGCTATGGCGATTGCAGCCACACCGAAGACCCCGAAGAGCTCGACATCGAGGACTGGATCCGCTTCGTCGACTACCTTCTGGCCAACGACTTCATCGAGCTCTACATCGAAGGCGGCGAAGCGACGTTGAAGCCAGGCTTCGATCGCCTCCTGGCTCACTGCGCGCGCAAGCTCATGACGATGGTGCGCACGCACGGCACCCTGCTCACGGCCGAGGTGGTCGATCAATGGAAGGAGTTCGGCGTGGGCCGGGTCTTCGTCGACGTCATGGGCGCGACTGCATCGACTCACGACGCACTGACCGGTGTGACAGGCAGTTTCGGCAAGGCCTGCAATGCCGTGCGCCAATTGGTGCGCGTGGGAATCCCGGCTGACATGCTGATCATCATGCACAGGCGCAACGTGGCCGAATTGCCGGCGTACCTGCAACTCGCCAAGACACTGGGGGCCGAGCGGGTCGGTTTGCTGCGGCTCTATCCGCTGGGGCGGGCGAAGCGGCGCTGGGCCGAGCTTGCGTTGTCGCTGGAAGAACAGGAAGCCGCCGTGGCTGGCCTGGTACCGCCTGAAGGACTCAAGCTGATGCAGTCCTGGCATCCGAACGATGCCAACTGCTGCTGGCAGGCCGCCACTGTCGATGCGCGCGGCAACTCGATCGGATGCCCGTACCTGCGCGAGTACGTGAACTTCGGCAATATCCGCACGGTCGAGTTCCTGGACACCTGGCGCAACGATCCGCTCTATCGCCTGCTTCGCTCGGGTCGCGTGGAGCAGTCGTCGTGCCCCGACTGTCACGCCAAGGAAGGCACCCAGGGTGGTTGCCGTTCGACGGCCTACGCCTTTCATGGGAGTTGGACCGCACCGGACCCCTTCTGCCATCGCAGCAACCACGGAGTGCAACTTGATGTCCTCCCGATCCGATTGCTATCGACGCTCTCATGATCTCCGTGTAAGGCCAGTTCCCGAACTCGGCTATTGCATGGTTTTCACTCCGGCGAATCCGAACGTCTACACGTTGAACGCAGCCGCGTGGCTCCTGCTCGAGCTCTGCGACGGGCAGGACGTCGAATCGCTGCTTGCCGAATTCCGCGCGGTGTATGCCGACCAGGGCGCAGGCGAGGCGCCCGACGTCAAACAGATCATCGAGGATCTCCAGGGCAAGGGGATCCTCTCCCGGCAGTTGACCAAAGAGGAGAGCACGCCATGACCCATCGAAATTCCCTTGAAGCCGCCAAGAAGCTCGTTCGTCGGGGCGCTGGCCAGGAAGCGCCCAGCGCAGAGGCCTTCGTGCCCGAGATCCGATCGAACATCAAGTGGAAGCCGACGACGCTGACGGTTCAGCCGCTCAGGCCCGACGCGATGGTGAAGATCGTCTGGAACTTCGGTGTCCCCTTCGCCCAACTGGAGGGCTTCCACGACTGGCTGGCTACGAACGAGGTCAACCTGGCGAACGCTTGCAACAACGCCACCGGCGGGGTGGCTCACTACCTTGGAACCTATCTGCACATCGACACCGGTGCGCCGCGCTACCAGTCGGAGTGGGGACTGGCCAACGACACCACGGCCGAGGCGGTACTGGAGAACGCATTGCAAAGCCCGCAGCAACAGCAACTCCGGGATCTCACGAAAGTCCTGAGAGGCTACTGGTCACGCGATCCCAACGCCACCGATCATCGCTTCGGCCTGGCCCGCAACTACATCAATCTCAATTCGCTCCCGA
This sequence comes from Variovorax sp. J31P207, assembly GCF_030316965.1. Classification (NCBI taxonomy): domain Bacteria; kingdom Pseudomonadati; phylum Pseudomonadota; class Betaproteobacteria; order Burkholderiales; family Comamonadaceae; genus Variovorax; species Variovorax sp. J31P207. Next base: position 27,832 of record NZ_JASZYN010000006.1, on the reverse strand, counting down.
GCGGCGGCGCGTTCTGGGACGTCACGATGCTTTCGCGAACCGAGCAGCCACTGCCATGACGCCGTTCAGTATCCGGTGGGTCTACAACCGGTTGCCGCCTTTGTCCGACGAGGACATCGCACGCGTCAAGCAGCTTTACTTCGAGAACGCCGGCAAGCGCTGGGGCTATGTGTTGAAGGGCTGGCCGACTCGGGTCGATGGAATGCCGCTGCAGCTTCCGGGCAACCGCCCCTTCACTGAGATCGAGATTCAGGTGAACTTCGAGTACTTCAGCCAGGACAAGAACGCGGTCGCCCGCGTTCCTGGCGCGACGATGCAGCGGCTCAAGCCCTCTACGAACCAGCCCTGGAATTTTCCTTTCCTGGCAGCGTTGAACATCGACCTCAATGACCTGACATCCCTGCTGATGGATCGCGCGAGGTTCTTCGACACGATCGTGCACGAAGTCGGGCATGTGCTGGGCATCGGAACCCGCTGGAACGATGCGGTCCCGACGCCTCCCCTGGTTCGCAATATCGCCGGACGCTACCGCTACGTCGGGCCCCATGCCTGCCAGGCATATGCGGGCCTGATGGGGTGGTCGTACACCGGGTCACCTCCCGGCATCCCCCTCGACCCGGAGCAAACCGGCACCACCTCTGCGTACCATTGGGGGGAGGTGGAGTTGCCATTCGAAATGATGTCCTCGACGCTGGATACGCCCACCGTCGCCACGCTCGCCGGTGGCGGCGGCAGCAACATCATCAGCAAGGTCAGCGTCGGAGCTCTGCAGGACCTGGGCTATGTGGTCGATATGCTGGCCGCGGAACCGTTGCCGGTGGGGTTCACGCCGCCGGCGCCACCTCCACTGCCCTGGCCTTGAGCGAGCGTGATCGTCAGCGCTTCGACGGGCGCCGTGCCGAGGCCCGCAGATCGCAGCAATTGCGCGTGGAGCCGGTGCAGTTCGTCCGTATAGAAATAGCCTTCGGCCAGCAGTGGGTTGGCCAGGGCGAGTTCCACGGTCTTCAGCGCCTGCCCCAGGTCGCCCGCGGTGGCGTAGCTTTCGGCGAGGAGGGCAAGCGACGATGCCTCGAACAGCTTGGCGCCGGTAGCGCGGTAGCCATCCAATCCCTCGCGCAGCGTCGCGAGGCCGGCTGCATGTTGCCCCAGATGAACGAGCGCCCACCCTTGCAATGTCGCGCCCCACGAAGACCAGTACGGCATCCCGTGCTTGACCGCCAGTTCGACCCCCTCGCTCGCCAGGGCCAACGCGGTCTCGGGCTCGTGCCGCAGGCAATGCACCTTGGCCGACATGCACAGGGCGTAGGCCAGCGGCAGCGGACTCTGCAGTTCGCGTGCGAGTTCGAGGGCTTCCCGACTGCGTTCTATGGCCGTCTCGGGATGGCCTGCGAACCACTCCAGCAGCGCGGTATTGACGAAGCCGACGACCCATGGATGCGCGCCCAACGTGCGAACATGCGCTTGAGATTGCAACCGGTCGAACAGGGCCAGGGCGATCGACAGATGTTCGGCGCCCGAGGCGAGTTGCCCGTTGCAGAACAACGACCAACCCAGACAGCGATGCGACTGGGCGCGCCAAAGGCGTTCGTCCCTTTCCTCGGCGATGGCGACCAACTTCTCGCCCAGCGACACGGCCATCCGCAACGAGCCTCGCACTTGATAGAACGTGTGCAGGCCCATCAGTGCGGCATACAGTTGCTCCGTATCGCCCAAGGACTGGCACAGGTCGTGTGCGCGGGCGAACACTTCTTCGACCTCTTTGGCGGCATAGCCACAGGAGGCTGTGAGCGCGGAGCCCAGCGTGATGAGACAGGTCACTTCGCGTCCCACGTGCTCTTGCGGATTCGCTACGAGTTGCAGTTGTGCCAGCGCCAGCCGCAGATGGCTTGCCGCTTCCACATCGGCCGATGCCTGTAGCGCGTGCCGCCCCGCCAACTGCCAATAGTCGCAAGCCAACGTGGGCTTGCCGGCCGCGGCGTAGTGGTGTGCGGCAAGTTCCGGATGCCGCTCGGTCAGGTCCGCGAAGCGTTCGACCAGTACCGTTGCCGTACGCGAGTGATACTCGGCGCGCCGCGTCTTCAGGAGCGACAGGTAGGCGGCCTCTTGTACCAGCACATGTTTGAACACGAAGCTTGCGTTCGGCGGCAGGCCCCGCTGGAACAGCAGCTCCGCTTGAACCAGATCCGCGAGCGACTTCCGCAACGGCTCGTCCTCCATGTCGGAGACCAGGCGGATGAGGGTGTAGCTGAATTCCCTGCCGAGTACCGAAGCCACCTGGGCAACCCCTTTGGCAGCGCTCAGGTAGTCGAGACGGGCCGTCAGGGAGCCGCGAAGGGTTTCTGGGATGCTGACGGCTGCGCTTTCCGACTGTGACGGGAAGGACTCCCAATCTCCGCTGCCGCGCGCTTCGAGCAACACCTTCGTGAGTTCCTCGACGAACAGCGGCACACCGTCGCTGCGGGCGGCGATGCGTTGCAGGATCTCTTCGGGCAAAGGTGTAGAACCAGCGATGTGTTGCGCCAGGATGCGGGCTTCCGGCAGACCGACCCTGAAAAGCGTCAGCGCGCTCAAATGGGGATGCATGTTCCAAGGCGGCACGAACTCGTTGCGGTGCGTGAGCAACACCAGAATGCTGCGGCACTTGGCTTCCTCGATGAGCAGGCCCAGAAAGTCCAATGTCGATGCATCGGCCCAGTGCAAATCTTCGATGACCAGCACGACCGGCATATCGGGATCCGTTCCGAGCACCCACTGGAGCAGCCAGTCGAGCGAACGCTCCCGTTGGGCCCGCGCGGAGTCCTCCGCGCCGGGGGTGGGCACAGGCACCGTCAGCAGGTTGCCGATCAGCGGAAGGGCGTCCGGGGAGGGCACCCGACCCGATACGACGGCTGCCTGCAGGGCCGCGGCCTGTTCGCCGAACGATCGCTCGCGCTCGAGTCCAAGGCTGCGCTGCAGCAAGTCGATCATCGGATACAGCGCACTGTTGGCGAACTGCTCCTGGCACTGCGTCGTCAGGACCCTGCAGTGCGTGCGATCGGGCCTGGTCAGGAAGGCGTGCAGCAGGCGGGACTTTCCGATGCCGGGCTCTCCCTTTACCAGGACGACCTGACCTTGTCCCTGGCATGCGGAGGCCCAGCGCTGTTCGAGCAGAGAGAGTTCTTCATCACGGCTGATCAGCGGCACGAGCGCCCGCCCGTCGAACTGTTCAATCGTACTCGCAGGACCGCGTTGGCCGATGACCCGGAACACTTCGACGGGCCGCGGCAATCCCTTGAGGTCGATCTGCCCGAGCGCTTCGGCCTCGAATTGCCGCTCCACCAGGCTGTGGGTGGTTGCGCTCACGTAGAGGCAGTCGGGCGGAGCCAGTTCCTGCAGGCGACGTGCGACGTTGGGCGTCTGGCCCACGACGCGAGGCCCGCCGTTGCCATCGACTTCACTGCCGCCTGCTATCACCTCGCCTGTGTGGATGCCGATGTGGACGGCGAGGCGACACCCGAACCTCGCTCCCAACTGGGCGACCGCCGTGACGATCTCGAGTGCGGCATGCACGGCGCGCAGCGCGTCGTCGTCGTGCGCTGCCGGATAGCCGAAGTAGACCCGCAGCGAGTCGCCTTCCTCGCGGTCGACGAAGGCGCGGTAGCGCTTGAAGATTGCGTTGCAGAGTTCGAAATAAGCGCCGAGGATTTCTCCGAAGTCTTCCGGGTCCATGCTTGCCGACAGCGCGGTGGACCCGGCAAGGTCGCAAAACAGGATCGTCAATTGGCGTCTTTCGCGCTGCAACGCGGCACTCGCGAACTCCTGCGCGGTCACGTCCGTGCGGCTCGTTCCGGGGTCGGTCGGCAAGGCCCGCCCGCATCGCCCGCAGAATCGAAACTCAGCGGGTGACTGGAAGCTGCATGCGCTGCAGACGAGCGTGAATGTCATGAGATCGGGAGCAACCGCGATCGTGGTGCTCTGTCGGTTGCGAGGATCGCGACAAGCGCAGGGCTGCGGGGCCGGGCTTGCGGGCGTTGGTTCAGGGCCGGAGCTTGCACTTCACCTCCTGGTGCCGTCTCATGGGACGGACCCATGCGCAGTATAGATGCGAGTCTTTGCAGCGTGGGCTCTGCTGCGCTCCTTCAATCCGCCACATCCGCCCCGCGTTCCAACAGCAACGCCCGCAGGAAGGACCGATGGCAACGCGCTTCGTCCTCGCAGTAGCAGCCGACCGACAACGCCGTCTGGTGCGACAACGCTGCCAGCAGGTCCAGGCTGCGGCTGGCGTCCGCCTCGGTCATCTCGCTCTTGTATTTGCGCCCGAAGGCGGCCCATTGGGCGGGCACGCCCGAAGCCTGGGCGGCCTGGGCCTGCTTCATCGTCTCGACCGAAGGCGCCAGGTTCGGATACCAGACGTCATACCAGTTCTGCGACGCGAATTCGGACTTGGGGACGCCGCGCGGCGGCCGGCGAACGGTGCCGATGCGCAGGCCCTCGCCCGGTGCGCGGTCGCTGCCGAGGCGAACAATGCGAATGGCCATGGTGTCGTTCCTCTCCTTTGTCGTTGTCAGGTACCGACGATACCGCCATCGCGCCGTCGCACGACGACGGTGGCCGAGCGCGGCCGCGCGCTGCCGGGCAGCGTGCCATCGGGCCAGGCGCTGTTCGGCGTGCCGCTGCCGTCGGCGCGTGTTTCGCCCGGATGCTGGATGTTGACGAACAGGCTGCGGCAGTCCGGGGTCAGCACGCAGCCGGTGATCTCGCAGCCGGCCGGGCCGACCAGGAAACGCTTGATGCGGCCGCTGGCCGGATCGGCGCAGAGCATCTGGTTGTTGCCCAGGGCGGCCATCGGTCCCTTGCCGATGGCACTGCCGCTCATGTCGGTCTGGATCCAGAGCAGGCCTGCGCTGTCGAAATGCAGGCCGTCGGGGCAGCCGAAGGCATCGGCTTCGGCGCTCGGATAGTGCGCGCCGGACCCCGGCACCGCGGGGTCGCCGGCCAGCACGAAGTGGTCCCAGGTGAAGCTGTTGCTGGCAGCGTCGCCCGCGTCTTCGCGCCAGCGCAGGATGCCGCCGAAGATGTTGCCGGCCCGCGGGTTGGCGGCGTCGACCGGCGGCATGCCCGGCTGTCCGCGCAGGCTGTTGTGGGTCAGTGCGACATGGACCGCGCCGCTCGCCGGATCGACCGCGATCCATTCGGGCCGGTCCATCCGGGTCGCGCCCACGATGTCGGCCGCCTGCCGTGCATGGATCAGCACCTCGGCCTGGCTGGCGAAACCGCTGGCGGCGTCGGCCCCGCCGTGGCCGTGCCGCAGCGCGAGCCATTGCCCGCGGCCGTCGGCCTCGAAGCGCGCCACATGCAGCGTGCCCTCGTCGAGCAGGTCGCGGTTGGCGGCGCGCGCCGCCGCGTCATTGCCGGGCCGGACCTTGTCCCGGCTGACGAACTTGTAGACGTATTCGAAATTCGAGTCGTCCCCCATGTAGATCGCGAGCCGGCCATCCCGGGTCAGCGTGCAGGTCGCGCTTTCCTGGTGCTTGCGGCCGAGCGCCGTGCGCTTGACCGGCGTGGACGCGGGATCGAAGGGGTCGATCTCGACCACCCAGCCGAAGCGGTTCGATTCGTTCGGGTGCTTTGCGATGTCGAAGCGCTCGTCGACGCGCCAGTAGTCGACCCAGGTGCCGGCGCCCAGTCCGTAGCGGCGCTGCGCGGGCGTCGGCGACATCTTCGGGGCACCGAAATAGACATGAAAATTCTCTTCGCAAGTGAGGTAGGTGCCCCAGGGCGTGACGCCCATCGCGCAATTGGCGAAGGTCCCGGCGACCCGGTCTCCGGTCGGGTCGCCGGCGGTGCGCATCAGCGGGCTGCCGCTCGCCGGGCCCGCGATGCGCATCGGCGTCTGGCCATGGATGCGCCTGGCGAAGCGCGAGGGCAGCACCTGGCGCCAGCCGGCCGGCGTCAGGGCGATCTCGATCACCGACACGCCCATCGCATGCAACGATTTCTGTGCCTTGTCGGCGGTCATGGGCCTGGCGCCGTCCGGATGCAGCAGCTGCTCGTCGGTGTACTCGTGATTCATCACCAGCAGGCCGCGATCGGCGCTGCCGTCGAGCGGCAGGAAATGCATGCCGTCGTGATGCATGCCGGCCTGTACCGCCTGATCTGCAGCACTGTTCGAGGCGTCCGGCGCAAAAGCCGGCATCGCGCCGGCGATGCCGGTCGGACTGCCCCAGGGATACAGCACCTGCGCCTCGTAGCCGGGCGGCACGGTGACCGCGTCGCGCAAGGTGGCCGGCACCGCGCTGAAGCCGAGGCGGTCGGCGCCGGCGGGCCGCGCGCGCGTCTCGCCCATCAGGGCGACGACCGCGACGGTGGCTGCGGATCGGAGGAACTGGCGGCGGGCGAGCGGCAAGGCGGGAACTTTCTCTCTCTGTTGACTGGGCGACAGCGCCATCATCGCCGAGCATCGATACTCGCTCCCACCGAACACCAGGAGACACCGTGAACGATCGCATCGAATCCATCCGCCACGCCGACGGCGTGGTCGAACTGCACATGACGCGCGCCGACAAGATGAACGCGCTCGATCCGGCGATGTTCGACGCCTTGATCGAGGCCGGCGAGCGCCTGCGCGACGCGCCGGACGTGCGTGCGGTGGTGTTGACCGGTCGCGGCAAGGCCTTCTGCGCCGGCCTCGACATGAAGTCCTTCGAGCGCATGGGGGAGGGCGCCGCTTCCTCCGTGATCGGCGAAGGCGCCGCCAGCGCCGACATCATGGTGCGCACCCACGGCATCGCCAATGCGGCGCAGCAGGTGGCGATGGTCTGGCGCCAGGTGCCGGTGCCGGTCATCGCCGCGGTGCATGGCGTGGCCTTTGGCGGCGGTTTCCAGGTGGCGCTCGGCGCCGACGTGCGGCTGGTCGCGCCGGACACCAAGATGTCGGTGATGGAAATCAAGTGGGGGCTGGTGCCCGACATGGGCGGCATCGTCCTGATGCGCGAACTGGCGCGCGATGACGTGGTGCGCGAGCTGACGTTCACCGGGCGCATCTTTTCCGGCGAGGAAGCGCTGGCGCTCGGTTTCGCGACCCGCCTGGCGGCCGATCCGCTGGCCGAGGCGCTGGCGATGGCGCACGGGATCGCGCAGAAAAGCCCCGACGCGATCCGCGCCGGCAAGCGGCTGCTCAATGCGGCGATGGGAGCCGGCGCGGCCGAACTGCTGCTGGCCGAGTCGCTCGAGCAGAAGGCGTTGATCGGCAGTCCCAACCAGACCGAGGCCGTGCGCGCCAATGTCGAGCGGCGCACGCCGCGATTCAGCGACGTTCAGCCGGCGGGCTGAACGCTCAGGCGTCCCTGAAGCGAAGCCATTCGTCCACCGGCGCGCGGTCGCTCACCAGGGCGTTGACGGCATGGGCCGGATCGCGGTGGCCGATCGCCATGCCGCAGAACAGCATGCGCTCGGGCGGCAGTTCGATCGCGGCGGCGACGGTGGCCGGGTAGATCGCCCAGCACTCCTGGGCGCAGCTGTCGAGGCCCTCGCCGCGCAGCAGCAGCATCACGGTCTGCAGGTACATGCCCAGGTCCGACCACTGCGGCGGGCCCATGCTGCGATCGACCGAGCAGAACAGCGCCATCGGGGCGCCGAAGAAATCGAAGTTGCGCGAGAACCAGCGCCGGCGCGCCGCCTTGTCCTCGCGCGGAATGCCCAGGCGCGCATACATCGCCTCGCCGACCTGGAAGCGCCGGTCGCGCCAGGGCGCTCGCAGCGCAGCGGGGTAGATGTCGTAGTCGGTCGGCTCGGGCTCGCCGCCCTGGGCCAGCCGCTCGCGCATGGTGGCCCGCAGCGCGCCCAGCGCGTCGCCCGCCAGGACGTCGATGTGCCAGGGCTGGAGGTTGCCGCCCGAGGCCGCGCGCGCGGCCAGGGTCAGCACCCGGCGGATGGTGTCGCGGTCGACCGGGGTCGGCAGGAAGGCCCGGATGGACTGGCGGCTGGTGACGGCTTCCTGGATCTGCATGTTGTGCTTGAAGTGGGTCGAGCGAGTTTAAGCAGCCGGCCGGGGCGCACGCGGCATACTGTGGCCGTGGCCATGTACCTACTTCATCGTTTGGCAGCCGAAGAGCTGCCCGTCGCCGTCGCTGGCGGCGCTGACATCGACGCCTTGCGCGTGCTCAGCATGGCCGGGCATGTCAAGGCGGCGATTCCCAAGCCGATGCGCACTCTGGACGGCTATGCGCAGCCGCCGGCAATGGTGAACGAGATCACCTCGCTCGGGCGCACCATGCTGAAGCGCTTTCCGATGCGCTAGCGACGCGACACCGCCGCGTCTCGCAAAAAAAACGGCCCGCTGAAAGCGGGCCGTTTTTCGTGGTGCTTGCCGATGGGCAGGCTCTGCCGGTCAGGGCACGTTGGCCGTCTTGATCTGGAACGGCTTGCCCGGGTAGGCCATGGCGCCGGCGTACTCGATCGCCACGTTGCCGGTCGGCGTCACCGGGCAGCTGGTCGTGGTCGGGCAGGCCTTGCCGTCGGCGAAGACGACCGGGCCGTAGCGGTAGTTGCGCAGTGCCCTGCCGGCGTAGTCGGCCACGCTCACCACGTAGCCCATGGTGGCGAAGTTGTCCGCGTCCTCGACCGCGATCGGGTCGGCCAGGCGCGTGTCCTGCAAGGTGCGCACGATGCTGCCGCTGCTGTTGCCGTTGTTCGAGAAGCGCACCCACGAGACCTTGCGGTCGGTGCGCGAATTCACCAGCACCTGCGTCTGCGTGTTGCCGCTCGGCTCGCCCTTGGAGAGGGCGATCGAGGTCGGATTGCGGCCGATGCCCGTGACCGAGCCCACCTCCGTCAGGGCGCCCGCCGCCGGTGCCGGAGGCGAAGCGCCGTTGGCGTAGCCGTCCAGGCTGTAGATGTGCAGCGTGCCGTCCTGCGTCGCGACCCAGGCCCGGCTCGCGCCACCGAACGCGGTGGTCTTCACCGCGGTGGGCCGCTGCGCCAGCGAGATCGTCTTCACCACCGTCGGAACCTGCGAAGGCTGCTGCGTGAAGGTGTAGGGCCACTGGGTGTCGGCCTGCCCCAGGCTCGCCATCCGTGAATTGAAGGTCGCCTGGTCGCCGCCGAAGTAGACGCTGTTGACGTAGGTGAACAGCGGTTTCAGGTCGATGAAAGCCACCTTCTGCTCCGACTTGGAGATCACCACCGCCACCCCGCCCTTGGCGTAGCGGCCGTAGTTGGCGCCGCCGCTCAGGAAGCTCTGCCGATTGCTCTGGCTGGTCAGCGGCGTCTGCCAGGCGATCCCGCGGCCGTTGATGTCCAGCGTGAGCCATTGGTCCAGGCCGGTCGTGACCGCGATCTCGGTCGGCGCCGCCATGCCGGGCAGGTCGACGTAGCCCAGGATCTTCATGAAGGCGATGTTGCCCACGTTGAACAGGCCCGGGTAGGCGGCGCCCCACTCGTACCAGTAGTTGACGGTGGTCGAGGGTGAGTACGGATCGCAGCCAGGGCACAGGCCGGCCAGCGCGACCACCGCGACCTGGCCCTTGAGGGCGGTCGTGTCCCACACCGTCACCAGCGCGAATTCGCTGTCGTTGGTCATGGCGATGCCGGTCGGCACCTTGTTCGCAGGCAGTTTGACGGTCGTCGGGGTGCTCGCGGTGTTCGAGCCGGCGGTGCCGATCACGCCGTTCTGGTAAGCCACCAGGCTCTGGTTGCAGAAGCCGGTCTGGCCGCTGCAGCGGCCCATCGCCACGGGATCGCCGGTGACGATGCCGGCCTTCTTGTAGCTCGCGGCCGTGAAGCTGTCCATGAGGCCGGCGGCCGTCCCGCCCACGGTCCAGCTGAGCTGGGGCGTCTGGGCGAAGGTGTTGTACTGGTAGCCGGTTATCTGCAGATCGGTGACGCCCATGCGCTGCGACGGATCGTCGGCGACATAGGTGAGGTTGGCCGAGCTGGTGGAATAGAGGCCGGCGTCGGCCGTCGGCGCACCACCGATCTGCCAGGTGCCGGCCAGGGTGCCGCGGCCCGGGATGTTGAGCGGATTGGCCGGATCGTGCGCGTACAGCGTCGGAATGCCGGTATTGTCGACGGCAGCGACCCCGGCGGCGGAACCGTAGCGGTAGGCGATGCCGGCATCCTTGCTCATCTGGGCCGCCATGGCCCGATAGGACGTGGCGATGACGTTCATCGACGAATCCACGACGTCGCCCGAGATGGGGGCGGGTGCTGGTGCCGGAGCAGGAGCCGGAGCCGGAGCCGGAGCCGGAGCCGGAGCCGGAGCCGGCGTTCCTGCCGTCAACGATTCGCAGACACGGGGCGAGGCAACGCCAGGCTCACCGAAGATTGTTGCACCGCAATAGACGGGCTGGTTCCCGGGCACGGGACTGATAGACCAGTTCGTTCCCTTGCCGAAGCGCACGATCGCGTTGGTCGGCAGCGTGAAAACTTGGCCCTCGTTCGCGACGAATGTCGCGACTTGGCCGGCCGGAGCCGGAGCCGGAGCCGGAGCCGGGGCCGGAGCCGGTGCGGGAGCCGGGGCCGGGGCGGGAGCCGGGGCGGGAGCCGGGGCCGGAGCCGGGGCCGGTGCGGGAGCCGGGGCCGGTGCGGGAGCAGGAGCCGGAGCCGGCGTTCCTGCCGTCAACGATTCGCAGACACGGGGCGAGGCAACGCCAGGCTCACCGAAGATTGTTGCACCGCAATAGACGGGCTGGTTCCCGGGCACGGGACTGATAGACCAGTTCGTTCCCTTGCCGAAGCGCACGATCGCGTTGGTCGGCAGCGTGAAAACTTGGCCTTCGTTCGCGACGAATGTCGCGACTTGGCCTGCCGGAGCCGGAGCCGGAGCCGGAGCGGGAGCGGGAGCGGGAGCGGGAGCGGGAGCGGGAGCGGGAGCGGGAGCGGGAGCGGGAGCCGGGGCGGGAGCGGGAGCCGGAGCCGGCGTTCCTGCCGTCAACGATTCGCAGACACGGGGCGCGGCAACGCCAGGCTCACCGAAGATTGTTGCACCGCAATAGATGCCCATGTTCCCGGGCACGGGACTGATAGACCAGTTCGTTCCCTTGCCGAAGCGCACGATCGCGTTGGTCGGCAGCGTGAAGACCTCGCCTTCGTTGGCGACGTGGGTCGACACCTGGCCGGCCGGAGCCGGGTAGGCCGTGACGGCGGCAAGTACGGCACCGCCCTTTTTGTCGGTCGGCGCGGCAACGGACGCGCTCGCGTCGCCGATCAGCGTGCCGGTTCCATCCACGGTGGATGCGGACTCGATCTTGTCGATGCTGCCCGGCGCGGCGACACCCAGTCCACCGCTGCTACCCCCACCCCCACAACCTGCTAATGTCCCCGCTGCAATAAGAAGCAGTAGAGAACTTTTATCTAATGTTTTCAACAAAAAGACCTCGAAATTAAGACGAATACCGGTTTGTACGTGGGAAGGGTCCTACGCAGCAAGTCTTCTTTCAATTCTTTTCGTTATGTGTATTAACTGCTTGGGCGCTGTTACAACCGTATTGGCCAGTGACGATTTCGGTGACAACTGCCTGCTAACCTCCGGAAAATGCATGTAAGCGCAGGCAACATTCTGTCAACTGATTTCATCATGCGGGATTAATAAATTCGTATTCAACCTACAGCCAATTGAGGCCCTTTCTGTCGCCGCTATTGCAGGGACGCCGGACAGAATTCGCGGACGCGAGAAGCCCCTGGGTCGGCTCTCGACATCCGTGAATAGGAGAGTCTTCGATGAGCAAGAGGTGGATCAGCGGCCTGGCAGCGGCGAGTTGCGTTCTTGGGCTGATCGCGTGCACGGAGCGGGCCGGAGATTCGACCGGCAAGCGCGCGGACACCGTCGGCCAGGCGGAGAAGGCGGCGGCCGCCGCGGGCAACAAGGCGGCCGAAATGGCCGAACTGGCGCGCGACAAGACCCGCGCCTTCATCACCTCGCCTGAGGTCAGGCAGGACGCCGCGGCGGTCGGAAGTGCGATCAAGAACGCCGGCAACGTTGCCGTGGGCACCGTCGACGACGCCGCCATCACCGCATCGGTGACCCGGGCCCTGGCCAAGGATCCGGCGCTGAACGCGGGCCGGATCGAGGTCGAGACCCGCGCTGGCGTCGTGCATCTGGCGGGCCACGCCCCCAGCGCGGCCGCCAAGGCGCGGGCGGGCCAACTGGCCGGCGGCGTGCAGGGCGTGAGCGCCGTCGACAACGCGCTTGAAGTCCAGGCCCTGTGATTCAGTCCCAGGCCGGCGCCAGGCCCTCGGGACTGGTGAGCCGGCCGTTGCGGTCCAGCGCGGCGATCTGCGCCATCTCGGATTCGCTGAGGCGCAGTTCGCGCGCCAGCAGGTTGCTTTCCAGGTTGGCGCGCCGGGTCGACGACGGGATCACCGCGTAGCCCAGTTGCATGGCCCAGGCCAGCGTGACCTGGGCCGGGGTCGCCTGCCGCGCCGCCGCGATCTCGCCGATCACCGGGTCCTTCAGCACCGCACCGTAGCCCAGCGTCATGTAGGACGTGATCGGGATGCCCTGCCCGAGGGCGAAAGCCACCGCCTTGCGGTTCTGCAGGTAGGGATGCAATTCGATCTGGTGGGTCGCGATCTCGCCGGCGCCGACCGCCGCGATGGCTTGCCGCATCAGTTCGATATTGAAGTTCGACACGCCGATCTGTTGCGCGAGGCCCTGCGCCTTGGCGTCGACCAGTGCGCCCATGAACTCGGCCACCGGCACGGCGCCTCCGGGCGACGGCCAATGGATCAGCACCAGGTCCGCGTGGTCGGTGCGCAGCTTGGCGAGGCTGTCCTTCAGGCTCGGGACCAGCTTGTCGGCCGCGTAGTTGTCGGTCCAGATCTTGGTGGTCAGGAACAGCGCGCCGCGCGCCACGCCGCTGGCGGCGATGGCTTGCCCGACCTCGGCCTCGTTGCCGTAGATCTGGGCCGTGTCGATGGCGCGGTAGCCGAGTTCCAGGCCGGTCGCGACCGAATCGATGGCGGACTGGCCCTGGAGGCGGAAGGTGCCGAGGCCGAAGGAAGGAAGGGTGGGGATCATGAGGAGGTCCTTGGTTGACGGAAGTCGAGGGAGGGAGTGGCCGGGCGGACGCGGTCGAGCCGGCCGCTCCAGGCCGTGAGCGCCAGCGCGACCAGCACCACCAGCGCGCCGATCCAGCCCGTATGGACCAGTCCCAGGTGCGTGACCACCAGGCCACCGGCCCAGGCGGCACCGGCGATGCCGAGGTTGAAGGCCGCGATGTTGAGGCCCGAGGCGACGTCGACCGCCTCCGGCGCGTGGCGCTCGGCTTGCTGCACCACGTAGACCTGCAGGCCGGGCACGTTGCCGAAGGCCACGGCACCCCACATCAGCACGGTGACGAGGGCGAGCCACTTGTGCGGCGCCGTGAAGCTCAGCGTCAGCAGCACCGCCGCCAGCAGGGCGAAGATGATCTTGAGCGCCGGCACCGGCCCCAGCCGGTCGGCCAGCTTGCCGCCCCAGAGGTTGCCGGCTGCCACCGACAGCCCGTACACCAGCATCACGCCGCCGACGGCGCCGGGGCTGAAGCCCGACACCTCGGTAAGGATCGGTGCCAGGAAGGTGAAGGGAATGAACGAGCCCCCGTAGCCGATCGCGGTCTTGGCATAGACCAGCAGCAGGCGCGGCTCGGCCAGCACCCGGAGCTGCTGCCTCAGCGAGGCGGGCGGCCGGTGACGGATGTCGTTCGGCACGAACAGCGCGCTGCCGATGAAGGCGATCACGCCGAGCGCCGCGACGGCGAGAAAGGTCTCGCGCCAGCCGAAGTGCTGGCCGACGAAAGTGCCCAGCGGCACGCCGGTGACCAGTGCCACCGTCAGCCCGGTGAACATGATGGCGATCGCGCTGGCGGCCTTTTCCTTCGGCACCAGGCCGGTGGCGATGGTCGAGCCGATCGAGAAGAACACACCGTGGGCGAGCCCGGTCAGGATGCGCGCGGCGATCAGCGTCTCATAGCCAGGCGCCTTCCAGGCCAGCAGGTTGCCGAGCGTGAAGAGCGCCATCAGGCCGAGCAGCAAGGCCTTGCGCGGCAGCTTGCCGGTCAGCGCGGTAAGCACCGGCGCGCCAATGGCGACACCCAGCGCGTAGAGGCTGACCAGCAGCCCGGCGGAGGGCAGGCCGATCTGAAGGTCGGCCGCGATGGTGGGGATCAGGCCGACGATCACGAATTCGGTCGTCCCGATGGCGAAGGCGCTGATCGTCAGCGCCAGCAAAGCAATGGGCATGAATGCACTCCTTGGAATCAGGGTGCGAGTGTGGCGGCTTGACCTTTGCAGAATAAGAGGGTTGGAAGCACAATTTATTTGACTCGGAATCAACAATAGGAAAACCGTGAAAACCACTGTCGAAGAGTTGCAGGCCTTTGTCGCGGTGGTCGATGGCGGCTCCATCACCGCGGCTGCCGACCAGCTCGGCCAGACGGTCTCTGGCATCAGCCGTGCGCTCGGCCGGCTCGAGCGCAAGCTGGCCACCACGCTGCTGCGCCGGACCACGCGCCGGCTCGAACTCACAGAGGAGGGGCGGGCCTTCCTGGCGCGGGCGCGCGCGATCCTGATCGCGATCGACGAGGCCGAGGAGCAGATGGCGGCGCGGCGCCAGCAGCCCGCCGGGCGGCTGCGGGTCAATGCGGCGTCGCCGTTCATGCTGCATGGCATCGTGCCGCTGGTGCCGGCGTTCCGCTTGGCCTATCCGCAGATCGATCTCGAACTCGACAGCGACGAACTCAACATCGACCTGCTGGAGCGTCGCACCGACATCGCGATCCGCATCGGGGCGCTGCGCGATTCGACGCTGCATGCGCGCCCGCTCGCCACCAGCCGGCTGCGGGTGCTGGCGAGCCCGGCCTACCTCGCCGGGCACGGCCGACCGAAGAACGTGGGGGCGCTCGCCAGCCACACGCTGCTGGGCTTCACGCAGCCCGAGTCGCTCAACCGCTGGCCGCTGCGCGGGCCGCATGGCGACGAATGGCCGATCACGCCGGCGCTGACGGCATCGAGCGGCGAGACGCTGCGCCAACTCGCGCTCGCCGGGGCGGGCATCGTCTGCCTGGCCGACTTCATGACCGCGGCCGATTGCGCCCGGGGCGACCTGGTGCAACTGCTGGTGCGCGACACCGTCGAAGTGCGCCAGCCGATCAACGCGGTCTACTACCGCAACACGCAGCTGTCGGCGCGGATCACGTGCTTCCTCGACTTCGTCGGCGAGCGCCTGGGTTGAGGCGAAGGTTCTGGAAAACCCTGTATGAAAAAAAGCCAACCGTCTGAAAAAAGAACAGTTCGATTGTTCTCTATTCAGTCGAAATGGTTGATTCTCCAGTGAAAATCCCTGAAAGGCGGGTGTCCCTGGCTTGGCATGAACTGTGCAAGTTCCAGTCATCGTTTTCAGGAGGCTTCGCCATGGATCCACGCCACCCCGCCCACGCCGCCACGCCGGACCCGGTGCTCGACGCCGACATCGCCGTCCTTCGGCTGTGCGACCGCACCACCAACCTGCTGCGCGTCAACGAACTCAACACGGTCCGCGACCTGGTCCGGCTGCCGGCCCGCAAGCTGTTCGCGCTCTCGCGACTGGGCCGCAATTCGCTGCGCGAGATCGTCGACAGCATCGACCGCCAGGGCCTGCGACTGGCTGAATGAGCCGGTGACCCGGCGATCGCGGTCTCAGCGACCCTGGTTCAGGCGTTCGCGACCCTGTTCGGTCAGGAACTTGCCGCCTTGCCGGTCGCAGCCGACCAGGCCGTTCGACAGCAGGCGCTCCGACACGCTGATTGCCTCGGTCGGCGAGCGCCGCGTATGGGCCTCGTGCAGGGCTTGCAGCGTGCGCCATTGTTCGTCATTGAGCTGAATCTTCTTGACCAAGTAAAACCTCCGTCGACGCGCGGGAGTGTGGCGCAATCGGCGGCTTGCTTCCTCCCCCCTACAGACGAGGCGCGAAGCTGGTAAAACGGCAGCCGACCTCGAATGAACCCAGCTTCTCACTCCCCCCCGTTGGCGCCCAGGCGCCCGATCCGTTTCGCTGCCACGCTGATCGTCCTGCGCGATGGCGCCGCCGGCCTCGAGGTGCTGATGCTGCGCCGCGCCGAGAAGGAGGGTGACCAGAACAGTGGCGCCAGCGTCTTCCCCGGTGGCGGTGTCGACCCCCAGGACCGCCTGCTCCATGGCTGTTGCGACGCGCTCGACGATGCCGCGGCGAGCCGCCGCCTGGCGTTGCCGGCGGGCGGCCTCGATTTCTACGTGGCGGCGATCCGCGAGTGTTTCGAAGAGGCCGGCCTGCTGTTCGCCAGCGAGGCCGAGGGCCGCCCGGTCGCCCTCGACGCGCTGTCCGATGCCGAAGTCGCGGCGCTGCGGGCCACCACGGAGGAGGGCGCGGCCTCGCTGCGCGGGCTGTGCGCCGAGCGCGGCTGGGGACTAGCGGTCGATCGGCTGGCTTACTTCGCCCACTGGCTCACGCCGCCGGGCATGCCGCGGCGCTTCGACACCCGCTTCTTCGTCGCGCTGGCGCCGCACGGGCAGCAGGCCCGCCCCGACGGCCGGGAAACGGTGGAGCATTTCTGGTTGCGGCCGGCCGAGGCTCTCGATCCGGCCCGCGGGCTGCGGCTCATGAACGTGCAGCGCCGTGTGCTGCAGCAATTGGCGGCCTTCGGCAGTGCCGAGGCTTGCGTGGCGCACGCCCGCGGATTGCCGCAGATCCCGCTGGTCATGCCGCGCCGTGCCTTGGCGGCGGACGGGCCGCGCGCCGTGAACCCGGACGAGCCCGCCTACGCCGAGATCGCCCGCATCGATCCGGAGGGCGAGGGCCACGCCCGCTGCGAACTGGACGACGGCCTGGTCATGTCCCTGTCGCCGCGCGTGCTGCGGGTGACCGTGCGCCGTGCCGGCGTGCTGGTCAATGGCTATCTGGTCGGGGGCACCCGCAACGAGTGGGCGCTTATCGACGTCGACGGCGGCGACGAGCGGCATCGGGCCTTGCTGCTTTCATCGGCGCCCGGGCCGGTGCGGTGGGTCCTGTCGGCGCAAGACATGCCGATCGCCCTGGGCGAGCGCATCGACCTCGGCGGCTGCGGGCTGCGCGTGCTGCGCCAGGGCTGGCTGCTGGAAGAAGAGCGGATGCTGTTCGCCGCCGAGGCGCCCTCGGTGCCGGCCCTGCCCGTCGGCGAGGTCGAGTGGCTGGCATTGCGCAGTGGCTTCCTGCTGCGCATCTAAGATGCTTGCGGGACAGACCAAGAAACTGCGCAGCAGTTTTTGCTCTGTCCTCAACTGACCAGGCACCGTCAGAGGCTCTGGATCACCGCCATGATGTTGCCTTCGCTGTCCTTGAACCACGCGGCCCTGGCGCCGCCCTGGGTCACGATGCCGCTGGCGTCCTGGCCCGGCATGCCGTAGGTCTCGAAGACCACGCCGCGCGCCTTCAGCTCGGCCACCTCGCGCTCGATGTCCGCCACCTGCCAGAAGGCCTGGCTGGCCTGCGAGGTGCCTGCGTTGGGGGTCGGATAGAGAAAGCATCCGGTGCCGCCGGCGAATGCGTAGTGCACGCCGCCCGCGAGCTCGGCTGCGGGCGTGAAGCCCAGCTTCTCTTCGTAGAAGCGGCGCGCGCGAGCCATGTCGCTGGCGGGGATGTAGGCGTACAAGGGGGATTGCTGCAGCATCGATGTCTCCTGGGCGGGAATCACGTGCAATGGCGCGGCGGACAGGAATCGAACCCGTAACCCCCAGCTTAGAAGGCTGGTGCTCTATCCGGTTGAGCTACCGCCGCGCAGAGAAACTGAAAAGCCGCGACCTGGCATGCCGGGGGCAGCGGGTGCGAGACCGCGATTCTACGGTGGCCGCGGGCGTTGGCGGCGGCGATGTGGCCGGTGATACTGGCGGGCGGCACGAACGCCGCAAGCAGGAGGCCTTCATGGACACACCCGGTTCCGACGCGATGTTCGCAGGCTCGATTCCGGAGCTCTACGACACGCACCTGGTGCCCCTGATCTTCGAACCCTATGCGCGCGACCTTGCGCGCCGGGCGGCGGCGCTGGCGCCGGGCCGCGTGCTCGAGACGGCGGCCGGAACGGGCGTCGTCACGCGGGCGCTGGCAAGAACGCTCCCGGCGCAGGTCGAACTGGTCGCCACCGACCTGAACCCGCCGATGCTGGCGCGCGCGGCCGCCGTCGGCACCGCGCGGCCGGTGACGTGGCAGCCGGCCGATGCCATGCAGCTGCCGTTCGCGTCGGCGGCGTTCGACCTTGTGGTCTGCCAGTTCGGCGTCATGTTCTTTCCCGACAGGGCCGCCGCCTTCGCCGAGGCGCGGCGGGTGCTTCGGCCTGGCGGCGCATTGCTGTTCAACGCCTGGGACCGCATCGAGGAGAACGAATTCGCGGACGTGGTCACCGCCGCGCTCGCTGCGCTCTATCCCGACGATCCCCCACGTTTCATGGCGCGCACGCCGCACGGCTATTTCGACCGCGAACTGATCGCGCGGGACCTGGCCGCCGCGGGATTCGAAACCGCCCCGTTGATCGAGACCGTGACGGCGCGCAGCCGCGGCCCGTCGGCCCAGGCGGTGGCGCTTGCCTACTGCCAGGGCACACCGCTGCGCAACGAGATCGAAGCACGCTCGGCGGATGGATTGGCGAGTGCCACCAGCGCCTGTGCACAGGCCCTGGAAGCGCGCTTCGGCAGCGGCGCGGTCGACGGGCGGATCCAGGCCCAGGTGGTCTTGGCAAGGAACTGAACCTTCGAGCCGTCGTTGAAGTCGAACGAGGGTCGCCGCGATCATGCGACGACAGGAGGTTAAAGCCATGAAGCACGTCAAGCACTGGCAGGATCCGCTGAACGCGGCGCTCGGTGTCTGGTTGATTCTGTCGCCCTGGGTGGTGGGCTTCCAGGACCAGGCCACGCCATCCATGAATGCGGTGGCCGTGGGCATCTTGCTGGGCGCCACCGCGCTGGGCGCCACCTTCGTTCCCCGCGCATGGGAAGAATGGACCGAAGGCGCTCTGGGGCTCTGGATGGTCATCTCTCCGTGGGCGCTCGGCTTCGCCGCGGTGCGCGATCCCAAGATGACCGCCGTGGTCACGGGCGTCGCTGTCGTCGTCCTGGCCCTCTGGGTGCTGGCGACCGACAAGGACTACATCCACAGGGGCAAGCCGGCGCACTGACGGCCGGCGCGTCAGCTGCGAAAAGCAAAACGCCTGCAAGAACCCAAGTCCTTGCAGGCATTCACTTTTTCTTGGTCGGGGCGAAAGGATTCGAACCTTCGACCCTCTGGTCCCAAACCAGATGCGCTACCAGGCTGCGCTACACCCCGACGAGCCTTCGATTCTAACCCGGGAATCGGGGCCAGGCCGGGCAACGCGCCTCAATGACGCTGATACTGCGTGCTGCCGAACAGGATTTCGCGTTCTTTGTCGCCCGTGAGCGGCTGCCGAAGGTCGGCCAGCACCTTGACGCCGCGCTGCACCGCGGGCCGGGCGGCGATGCCCTCGAACCACTTCTTCAGGTGCGGGTAGTCGGCCAGCACGATGCCCTGGTTCTCCCAGCTGCGCAGCCACGGGAAGATCGCGATGTCGGCAATCGAATAGCTGTCGCCGGCGATGAACGGGTGGCTCGACAGCTGCTTGTCGATCACACCATAGAGCCGCTTGGCCTCGTTGCTGTAGCGCTCGATCGCATAGCCGATCTTCTCGGGCGCATAGAGGCGGAAATGATGGGCCTGGCCGAGCATCGGGCCCACACTCCCCATCTGGAACATCAGCCACTGAAGCACCTCGTAGCGCTCGCGGTCACCCGTTGGCAGGAACTTGCCGGTCTTGCCGGCCAGATAGACCAGGATCGCACCGGACTCGAAGAGCGAGATCGGCTGGCCGTCGGGTCCGAGCGGATCGGTGATGGCGGGGATCTTGTTGTTCGGGCTGATCTTCAGGAAACCGGGGTCGAACTGGTCGCCCTTGCCGATGTGGATCGGGTGCGCGCGGTAGGGGAGGCCGCACTCCTCCAGCATGATGTGGACCTTGTGGCCGTTGGGCGTGGCCCAGGAATAGACGTCGATAGGGGCTTGGGTCATGTTGCGTCGGGATGAGAAGCCGGCCAGCATAGCCCCGGCCGGGATTTCTTGCCGGCCGCGCCCCGCCCCGGGATCGCCTACCCGACCTGGCTCCCATGCGCATAGCACCACATCCAGTCCTCGTCCGGCTCCAGCGATGCGACGACGGCATGCCCGGTGGCGTGGAAGTGCCGCGTCGCGTGCTGGTTCTTCGACGAATCGCAGCAGCCCACGTGGCCGCAGTGGATGCACAGCCGCAGGTGGACCCAGGCGTCGCCGAGCGCAAGGCATTCCTCGCAGCCGGCCGACGACGGCGGCACGATCACGTTCGGCACGTGGGAGCAGGGGTAGACGGACATCGAGGGGACTCCTTGGTCGTCGGGCGCCTCAGGCCGCCGTCGCGGCTGCAGCAGCCAGATGCTGGTGGATCAGCGCGACCACCGCGGCCCCTTCGCCGATGGCGCCGCCGACCCGCTTGACCGAGCCCGAGCGCACGTCGCCGACCGCGAACACGCCCGGAACGCTCGATTCGAGTGCCGCCGCGGTCTTGGCCGGAAAGCCGCCGCGCGCCACCTGGCCCGTGAGCACGAAGCCGTGCTTGTCGAGCGCCACGCCGCAGCCCTGGAGCCAGTCGGTCTCGGGCAGGGCGCCGATGAAGAGGAAGATGTTGCGCGCCGGGCAGTCTTCCTGCAGGCCGTTGCGCCGGTCCCGCCAGGTGGCGCCGTTCAGGCCGCTGGCCGGCTCGCCATGGAGCGACACCAGCTCGGTGTGCGGGTGCAGCTCGATGTTGTCGCTGGCCTCGATGCGATCGATCAGGTAGCGCGACATGGTGGCGGCCAGCGAAGGCCCGCGCACCAGCACGTTGACCTTGGCCGCATGCTGCGACAGGAACACCGCCGCCTGGCCGGCCGAGTTGCCGCCGCCGACCAGCGCGACCTCCTGCTTGGCGCAGAGCTTGGCCTCGAGTGCCGACGCCCAGTACCAGATGCCCCGGCCCTCGAAATCGGCCAGCCGCGGTACCTCGGGCCGACGGTAGCGCGCGCCGCTCGCGATCACCAGGGTCTTCGACCTCAGCCGCCTGCCATCGGCCAGGTGGACCGAGACTTCGCCGCGCGTTTCGGCGGCGCTGCAATCGAGCGATTCGACCTGGGCCGGGATCAGCATCTCGACGCCGAACTTCTGCGCTTGCACATAGGCGCGCCCGGCCAGCGCGCCGCCCGAGATGCCGGTCGGGAAGCCGAGATAGTTCTCGATCCGGGCGCTGGCGCCGGCCTGGCCGCCGAAGGAGCGGCAGTCGACCACGATCACGCGCAGGCCTTCGGAGGCCGCGTAGACCGCGGTGGCGAGCCCGGCCGGTCCCGCGCCGACCACCAGCACGTCGAACAGGTCGTCGTGGTCGATGCTGTCGACCATGCCGAGGCAGCGGGCCAGCGCGTGCTCGGTCGGGTTGGGCATCACGCTGCCGTCGGGGCAGACGGCCAGCAGTTCGGCCTCTCCGTACTGCTCGAGCAGCGCGGCCGCGTCGGCGTCCTGGGTCACATCGACCACGTGATATGGATAGCCGTTGCGGCCCAGGAAGTTCTGCAGCCGCAGCACGCCGGCCGACTGCGGCGGCCCGATCAGCACCGGCCCGCTGGCGCCGGACTCGATCAGCGCGACCCGGCGCAGGATCATCGCGCGCACCAGCCGCTCGCCCAGGTCGGCCTCGGCGATGATCAGCGCCCGCAGCTGGTCCGGGGGCACCAGCAGGGTCTCGACGTCTGCTTCGGCGTGGCCGTCGACCAGGGCGGGACGCCCCGACAGCTGGGCGATCTCGGCCAGGAAATGCCCCGGGCCCTGGTGTTCGATCGGCACCACGCGGCCGAGGCCGTCGCGCTGCGTGATCGCCACCACGCCTTCGAGCACGACGAACATCCCTGGCCCGGGCTCGCCGGCCCGGAACAGGCAGTCACCGCGTGCATAGCGCCGCACGCTGCCGAAGCGCCGGATGCGCCCGATGTCCTGCGCGCTCAGGACCGGAAACATCTGGTGGCGGCGGGTCTCGACTTCGATTCTTGTTTCGGTGGCCATCGGCTCTCCATGGAACGAGTTTGCGGAATTAAACGCTGAAGCGGCCTGCAGCGCCGGCCGTCATCGAATTGCCTTCGAACGGACATGCTTGTTTCACCGCGGATGCCGAGACTGCCTTCGCAGAAAGGGTCCTTATGAAAGAACTGCCCACGCCCACCTTCCCGTTTTCGCAGCTGGGTCTGCGCGGCGCCCTGTGGCCCGCGCCAGAACCGGCACGCCCAGCCGATGCAATTGCCGTGCCCCGCGCCCGGCCGGTGGCCGCCGACAGCGCCGCCGGCATCAGCGTGAGCTGGGCCCGCCACCAGGACGAGGTCCGTGCCGCCCAGCGGCTGCGCTACACGGTGTTCGCCGGCGAAATGGGTGCGCGGCTGACGACGCCCGTCGCCGGCCATGACATCGACCTGTTCGACGACTTCTGCGAGCACCTGCTGGTGCGCGACGACGCCAGCGGCCAGGTGATCGGCACCTACCGGGTGCTGACGCCGGCCCAGGCCCGCCGCGTCGGCAGCACCTACAGCGACATCGAGTTCGACCTGACCCGGCTGCGCGACCTGCGCGAGCGCATGGTCGAGCTGGGCCGCAGCTGCGTCCATGCCGAGCATCGCCAGGGCGGCGTGATCCTGGCGCTCTGGGGTGCCCTGGCGGGCTTCATGAGCCGCAACAAGCTGGACACGATGATCGGCTGCGCCAGCATCCCGATGTGGCATCACGGCGTGACAAACGGCGATGCCGCGGCCAGCATCTGGCGCCAGCTCTCGGCCACCCACATGGCGCCGATCCAGTACCAGGTGCAGCCGCGCCTGCCGCTGCCGGTGCAGCGCCTGGACGGCGCACTCGACGTCGAGCCGCCGGCCCTCATCAAGGGCTACCTGCGCCTCGGCGCCAAGGTGCTCGGCCCGCCGGCCTGGGATCCGGATTTCAACACCGCCGACCTGCCGATGCTGATGCGCATCGACGATCTGCCGGCGCGCTACAAGCGTCACTTCCAGGGCCGGTGAGGAGCGCCGGCGCCGCGGGAACTTGTCATGTGACAGTCACAAAATTGTCATGTTCGGCCTCGACACTGGCAAGCTGCGACCACTTAGCATTTCTGCGGCGGTTGTTACAAAATCCTTCTTCATGTCGCCAGCCACTCTCGACACCTCGCCCGCCATCGCCGAACCCGCCCTGACCCTGCTCGATCGGGACCATGCCATCCTGGCCTTCAACGAGCGCGTGCTCGACTGGGCCTACCGCGCCGAAGTGCCGCTGATCGAACGGCTGCGCTATCTGTGCATCGTTTCTTCGAACCTCGACGAATTCTTCGAGGTCCGGGCCGCGCCGCACTTGGCGGCCGGCGTCGCCGGCGAGCAGAAGGGCAACTACACGGTCGAGAGCTTCGAGCGGCTGGCCGCGGCGGCGCATTCGCTGGTGGGGCGTCAGTACGGGCTCTACAACGAAGCCCTGATCCCGGCCTTCGCGGCACAGGGCATCCACATCATCTCGCACGGCGAGCGCAACCCGGCCCAGCGCAAATGGGTGCACGAGTACTTCGAGCGCGAGGTGCGCCCGCTGCTGATCCCGGTCGGGCTCGATCCGGCCCATCCGTTCCCGCAGGTCGCCAACAAGTCGCTCAACTTCATCGTCCGGCTCGGCGGCAAGGACGCCTTCGGCCGCGAGAACCCGATCGCCATCCTCAAGGTGCCGCGCGTGCTGCCGCGGGTGATCCGGCTGCCGGCCAAGCTGTCGGGCGGCAAGACGCTCTTCATCGCGCTGTCGAGCGTGGTGCGGGCCCACCTGTCGAGCATGTTCCCGGGCCGCGAGGTCGGCGAGTTCTCGCAGTTCCGCGTGACGCGGCATTCCGATCTCGCGGTCGACGAAGAGGACGTGCGCAACCTGCGCACCGCGCTGCGCCAGGGGCTGCAGCATCGCCACTACGGCCAGGCCGTGCGGCTGGAGGTCTCGTCCAGCTGCGCCGAGGCGCTGGCGAGCTTCCTGCTGGCACAGTTCAACCTGCCGGCGCCGGCGCTCTACCGGGTCCACGGGCCGGTGAACCTGGCACGCCTGACCCAGCTGATCGACCTGCTCGAGGAGCCGCAGCTGCGCTTCCCGCCGTACCAGGCGTCCTATCCGATCACGCTGTCGCCGGGCCAGTCCTTCTTCGACCGGCTGCAGCGCGGCGACGTGCTGATCCACCAGCCCTTCGAGAGTTTCGGCGGCGTGCTGGCCTTCCTGCGCGAGTCGGTGCAGGACCCGCAGGTGCTGGCGATCAAGCAGACCATCTACCGCACCGGCACCGACTCCGAGCTCATGGACCTGCTGCGCGAAGCGGTGCGCCGCGGCAAGGAGGTGACCGTGGTGGTCGAGCTCAAGGCGCGCTTCGACGAGGAGGCCAACATCAACTGGGCCGAGATGCTCGAGTCGATCGGTGCCCAGGTGGTCTACGGCGTGGTCGGACTCAAGACCCATGCCAAGATGCTGCTCGTGACCCGCCGCGAGGGCAAGAAGTTGCAGCGCTACGGCCATCTGTCGACCGGCAACTACAACCCGCGCACCGCCGCGCTCTACACCGACATCAGCCATCTCACGGCCGACCCGCTGCTGACCGCCGACATGGAGGCGGTGTTCGTGCACATGGCCAGCCAGAGCCGGCTGCCGAAGCTCCATCGGATGTGGCTGGCGCCTTTCGACCTGCATCGCAACCTGATCGCCCGCATCGATGCGCTCGGCACGGCGTCCGCAGCCGGCGAAGCCACGCGCATCGTCGCCAAGATGAACGCACTGACCGACGAGGCGCTGATCGCCGCGCTGGTCCACGCGGGCCAGCAGGGCACCAAGATCGACCTCATCGTGCGCGGCGCCTGCACCTTGCCGGCGCAGGTGCCGGGCCTGACCGACAACATCCGGGTGCGCTCGGTGATCGGCCGGTTCCTGGAGCATTCGCGGGTGTTCTATTTCCGCCAGGGCCAGGACGAGTCGCTGTACCTGTCGAGTGCCGACTGGATGAACCGCAACATGCTGCGGCGCATCGAGCTGGCCTGGCCGGTGACCGATCCGGTGCTGCGCCAGCGGTTGATCGACGAGTGCCTGGTGGCCTACCTGCACGACGGCCGCGATGCCTGGGACCTGGGCGCCGACGGGGCCTACCATCGGGTCTACGCAGATACCCATCCGGGCGAGGAGGGCGCCTCGCGGGCCATCGAGGCCCATGGCGCCCAGACTGCGCTCATGAACCGCTACGCATCGCGCGGACGCAGTCGCGCCGCATCACGGGACTGAACCATGGACCTCATTTTCTGGCGCCACGCCGAGGCGGACGACTGGGTGGAAGGCTGCGACGACATGCAGCGCTCGCTGACCTCGCGCGGCGAGAAGCAGGCCAAGCGCATGGCCGCCTGGCTCGACCGCCAACTGCCCGAGGGCACCCGCATCATCTGCAGCCCGGCGCGCCGCTGCGAGCAGACCGCCCTGGCGCTCGGGCGCAAGTTCAAGATGCGCACCGAGCTCGCGCCCGACACGACCCCCGATGCGCTGCTGGCGGCCGCCGGCTGGCCGAACGGCAAGTCGGTGGTGCTGTTGATCGGCCACCAGCCTTCGCTGGGGCAGGCGATCTCGCTGCTGCTGGGACTTCAGCAGGACAGCTGCCCGGTGCGCAAGGGGGCGGTCTGGTGGATCCGCACGCGCGAGCGCGACGGCGACGTCCAGACCGTGGTGGTGACCGTCCAGGCGCCCGAACTTCTGTAGCCTGCGCGCCTCAGGAAGCGCCTGAGAGTTCGACCCGCCACGGCGTCTTCTGCCAGGCCAGCACTTCCTCGCGCAGCAGGTGGGCCGACTGCGGGAACAGCGCTGACCAGCCGGGGCGGCAGCCGACGATGAAGCGCCGCCCTTCGGGGCGCTCCAGCGTCAGCCCCTGGAGGTCCGGGTCGCGGCGCGCGTGGCACAGGATCACGGCCAGCCGCAAAGCGATCAGCTGCGAGACGAAAGCGTCGTCGTCGAGTGCGCTTTCGAGCTTGCGCAGCTTGCCGCGGTGACCGAGCACCAACTGGCTCAGGGCATGCATCTCGTTGACGGCGAAGCCGGGTGCGTCGGCGTTGTCCAGGATGTAGGCGCCGTGCTTGTGGTATTCGCTGTGGGAGATCTGGGCCCCGATCTCGTGCAATTGCGCAGCCCAGCCGAGCTTGCGCAGCGCCCGGCCGGCCCGGCTGGTGGTGCTGCCGCCGCGCGCCGCGGGGTTCAGCTGCACATACAGGGAGGCCGCGGTCTCGCCCACCCGCTTGACCTGGGCCCGGTCGACCGGGAAGCGGGCCGCGAGCCGGGCCACGGTGGCGGTGCGCAGGTCGGCGACGACGTCGTCGCGCTCCAGCAGCTCGTACAGCACGCCATGGCGCAAGGCCCCCTGGGCGACCCGCATCTCCTCGATCTCGAGCAGGTCGAACACGGCCCGCAGCACGCTGACGCCGCCGCCGATCACCGGCTTGCGGTCGTCGCGCATGGCATCGATGCGCAGCCGGTCGGCGCTGCCGGCCCGCAGCAGCCGGTCGACCAGCCAGTCGAGGCCTTCGCGGGTGACCAGGCCGGGCTCGTAGCCGGCCGCGGCCAGCACGTCGCCGACGGCACCGATGGTGCCCGAGGCGCCGTACACCACGTCCCAGCGGTCGGGAAAATAGGTACCCAGCGCATCGTCGAGCACGGCCTTGGCTGCCACTTCCGCGGCCTGGAAGGCCGCCGGGGTGAACAGGCCCTGCGGGAAGTGCTTCATCGACCAGGCGACGCTGCCGACCCGGTAAGACTCCATGACTTCGGCCTCGTGCGCCTGGCCGATGATCATCTCGGTCGAGCGGCCGCCGATGTCGACCACCAGGCGGCGTTCGCGGTCGCTGGCGTCGGTGTGGGGCAGGGTGTGGGCGACGCCCTGGTAGATCAGCCGGGCCTCTTCGCGCCCCGTGATGACGTCGATGCCGAAACCGAGCACGGTGCGCGCGCGCAACAGGAATTCGTCCCGGTTGCGCGCCTCGCGCAGGGTCTGGGTGGCGACGGCACGGACCTGGGAGCGGTCGAAGCCGGCCAGGCGTTCGCCGAATCGGGCCAGGGCATCCCAGCCGCGCTGCATCGCCTCGGGCGTCAGGTTGCGCGCGTCGTCCAGGCCGTTGCCCTGGCGCACGGTCTCCTTGAGGTACTCGGTGCGGTGGATCTGGCCATGGTCGACCTGGCCGATCTCGAGCCGGTAGCTGTTCGAGCCGAGATCGACCGCGGCGAGGCGGGTTCCGTTTTTCATGATGAGGTGCAGAGGTCGGGGCCTGATCGTAGCCCGGCGGGGTTCCGAGGCTAGGCGGGCTGTGTGACGAATATGTGACAGCGACACATGGATACGCGTCACCAAAGGCGATTTTCCCTCTGTGGGAGGGTGTCACGACGCTGTCACACAAGCTTTCTAGAGTCGCTGCCAAGCCCTCCAAGGGGGTTCTCTTGCAGCTCAAAGGAAGCACCATGAAAACGACGTTCAAATTTGCAGCCGCCGGCCTGATCGCCGCCGCCATCGCCCATATTCCGGCCTTCGCCCAGGAAGCCACCGGCGCCGGCGCCAGCTTCCCGGCGCCGCTCTATTCCAAGTGGGCCGCCGACTTCAACAAGGCCACCGGCGCCAAGATCAACTACCAGTCGGTCGGCTCGGGTGCCGGCATCAAGCAGATCGATGCCAAGACGGTGGACTTCGGCGCTTCCGACATGCCGCTGTCCGACGACGAACTCAAGACCAAGGGCCTGATGCAGTTCCCGACCGTCATC
>NZ_JASZYN010000005.1:0-568791 GCF_030316965.1 Variovorax sp. J31P207 | reverse complement strand
GGTACGCGGGGTCCGCGCAAACTCGCTTCGCTCAAACACGCGCGGCCCTTTTTCCGCGCACCGCTGCGCTGCTCGGCGGTGCCTCAACGGCCGGCCCAGGGCATACCGCCCGCCACCGCTGACACGTCGGGGTGGCATCGGCGTTGGAGACGTCATTGCGCTTTGAACAC
Source organism: Variovorax sp. J31P207 (assembly GCF_030316965.1). NCBI lineage: Bacteria > Pseudomonadati > Pseudomonadota > Betaproteobacteria > Burkholderiales > Comamonadaceae > Variovorax > Variovorax sp. J31P207. The sequence continues at coordinate 568,621 of NZ_JASZYN010000005.1, read as the reverse complement.
CCCCAAGCCCGCACCGCTTGCCGGGCGCCCCCATCAAGACCAGGAAGCCTCAAGCAATCGCGGAAGGTCGCAAGCTCCCCCACCCGCAAGCCAGGTCATACGCATGCCCCAGCCGCAGCACCGCCATGTCCGCATGCACCGGCCCCGCGATCTGCAGCCCCATCGGCAGTCCCTCGCCATTGAAGCCCGCGCGCACATTGAGCGTTGGCAGGCCGGCCAGCGTGAAGGGCGTGACGATTTCCATCCAGCGGTGGTAGGTGTCGCTCTCCACGCCGCCGACCGACTTCGGCCAGGCCAGCGTCGCGTCGAAGGGGAAGACCTGCGCCGTCGGCGCCACCACGAAGTCGAAACGCTCGAAGGCCCGCAGGAACGCTCGGTAGACGTTGGAACGGTAGACCGATGCCTGGTACAGCGCCGCGGCGTCGAGCAGCTGGCTCTGCTCGATTTCCCAGCGCGCCTCGGGCTTGAGCTTGCCGCGCAGCGCCGGGTCGGCATGCGCGGCGCCCAGCTTGCCGCCGACCAGCAACTGGCGCAGCCGCAGCCAGGCGGTCCAGTTCTGCTCGCGCGGCACCTCGAGCTGGTGCGGCTCGACTTCGCAGCCAAGGTCGCGGAAGGTCTGCAGTGCGCTTTCGCAGAGCTCGCGCACGCCCGCCGCCAGCGGCAGCTCGGGCCAGATGCTGCCGAGCCAGCCGATGCGCAGGCCCCGGGTCTCGCCATCGAGCCGGAGCACATCGGGCGAGGGCAGGGTGCCTTCCAGCGACAGCGGCAGCCGGGGATCGAAGCCCGCCTGCACCGCCAGCAGGCGCGCCGCATCCTCGACGGTGCGCGCCATCGGTCCCTCGGTGCCGAGCTGCTGCAGGAACAGGTCGTCTTCGGGCGCACCCGGCACCCGGCCGCGCGAGGGCCTGAAACCGATCACGTTGTTGAAGGCGGCGGGGTTGCGCAGCGAGCCGCCCATGTCGCTGCCGTCGGCCACCGGCAGCATGCCGAGGGCCAGTGCCACCGCCGCCCCGCCGCTGCTGCCGCCGGCGCTCAGCGCCGGATCGTAGGCATTGAGCGTGGTGCCGAAGACCGTGTTGTAGGTGTGCGAGCCGAGCCCGAACTCGGGCGTGTTGGTCTTGCCGATGACGATCGCGCCGGCGCTGCGCATGCGGGCCACATGAAGGCTGTCGCTGCGTGCCGGCGTCCGCGGCGCGATCGGCGATCCCATCGAGGTCGGGAGACCGGCCGCATGGCTCAGGTCCTTGACCGCCAATGGAAAGCCGTGCATCCAGCCGAGCCGCTCGCCGCGCGCGAGCTGCGCGTCCCGCTCGCTGGCCTCGGCGAGCAGCTGCTGCGGGTCGCGCAGCGAGACGATGGCGTTGAAGCGCGGGTTGAGGGCCTCGATGCGCGCCAGCGTGGCGCCCATCAGCTCGCGGCAGGACAGCTCGCGCCGGGCGATCAGCTGCGACAGGCGGGTGGCATCGAGGGCAAGGAGGTCGGCAGCGTTCATGGCGGTCGCGGGATCGGTGGCGGTGCACCAGTATGTCGCAGCCTCGCATAATCGCCGGATGGAAACCAAGTGGCTCGAAGACTTCGTCAGCCTGGCCGAGACCCGCAGCTTCAGCCGTTCGGCCCAGCTGCGCCACGTGACGCAGCCGGCCTTCTCTCGCCGCATCCAGGCCCTGGAGGGCTGGGCCGGCACCGACCTGGTCGACCGCAGCTCCTACCCCACCCGCCTGACGCCGGCCGGCCAGACCCTCTACGGCCAGGCGATCGAGATGCTGCAGGCGCTCCAGAGCACGCGCGCCATGCTGCGCGGGCACTCGGCGGTGGCGCAGGACGTGATCGAGTTCGCGATCCCGCACACGCTCGCCTTCACCTTCTTCCCGGCCTGGATCACCAGCCTGCGCGAGCAGTTCGGGCCGATGAAGAGCCGGCTGATCGCGCTGAACGTCCACGACGCGGTGCTGCGCCTGGTCGAAGGCAGCTGCGACGTGCTGATCGCCTACCACCATCCCTCCCAGCCGCTGCCGCTCGATGCCAACCGCTACGAGATGGTGAGCCTGGGCGAGGAGGTGGTCGCGCCGTGGGTCAAGCCCGATGCCGACGGGGCGCCGCGCTACCGCCTGCCCGGGCGCCCCGGCCAGCCCTTGCCCTACCTCGGCTACGCCCCGGGCGCCTACCTCGGGCGGGTCGTCGATCAGCTGCTCAAGGCGTCCGGCACCGCGATCCATCTCGATCGGGTCTACGAGACCGACATGGCCGAGGGCCTCAAGGTGATGGCGCTCGAAGGCCACGGCATCGCCTTCCTGCCGGAGAGCGCGGTGCGCAAGGAGGTCCGCGCCCGCACCTTGGTCAGCGCCCTGCCGCCCGAGATCGATCGCCTCGACGCCACGATGGAAATCCGGGCCTATCGCGAGCGTCCCGGCACCACGGCCTCGAAGAGCGCCGGGCGCGTCGGCAAGGGGGCCGCCGATGCGCTGTGGGCGTACCTGGTGCAGGCCCAGGGTTCAGGCTGACGCCGTCGTTTTGTGCACCGCACAAACTATGACGCGCCGACATGCCGACCACCGCATTCGGCATTGGGCACCCGCGATAACTGTGACTAAAGTCCGCCTCACGTTTTTTCGGGCACAAAGGCTGCTTTGAAGTAGCTGTTCGCGAATCGGGGCGCCCTCGCGGGGTGCATTTCGCACCGGGTTGGTCCGGGTATGGCGCAGAATGCGGGCGTCTAGAATTTCGAGTCTTTCTCTCAGTCTCAGGAGTCAAGTATGAAGAAGCAGGTATTGGCGTTGGCCGTGATGGTGCTCGCCGCAGGAGGAGCCTTCGCCCAGGCCAACGACACGCTGGCCAAGATCAAGTCCACGGGTGCCGTGACGATGGGCGTGCGCGACTCGTCCGGCGCGCTGGCCTACACCATCGGCGACGGCAAGTACGTCGGCTTCCACACCGAGATGTCGGAACGCATCCTGGCCGACATCCAGAAGCAGCTCGGCCTGCCCAAGCTCGACATCAAGCGTCAGCTGGTGACCTCGCAGAACCGCGTGCCGCTGGTGCAGAACGGCACCGTCGACCTCGAATGCGGCTCGACCACCAACAACGCCACGCGCCAGAAGGACGTCGCCTTCGCCATCACGACCTACGTCGAGGAAGTGCGCATCGCGGTCAAGGCCAATTCGGGCATCAACTCGATCAAGGACCTCAACGGCAAGAACGTGGTCACGACCACCGGCACGACCTCGGTGCAGACCCTGCGCAAGAACGAGCGCGCCCAGGGCATCGACTTCAAGGAAGTCATGGGCAAGGATCACGCCGACAGCTTCCTGCTGCTCGAGTCGGGCCGCGCCGATGCGTTCGTGATGGACGGCCAGATCCTGGCCGGCAACATCGCCAAGTCGAAGGCCCCGGCCGACTTCAAGATCGTCGGCGACGCACTGTCGGTCGAGCCGATCGCCTGCATGCTGCGCAAGGACGACCCGGCCTTCCTGAAGGCGGTCGACGACAGCATCAAGCGCCAGATCGCCGATGGCTCGCTGGCCAAGCTGTACGACAAGTGGTTCATGCAGCCGATCCCGCCGACCAACACCAAGGTCGGCCTGCCGCTGTCGGAAGCCACCAAGGCTGCTTGGGCCAACCCCAACAACAAGCCGATGGAAGACTACGTCAAGAAGTAAGCACGCGGGCTGATGCGTGAACGAACGCCCGCCTTTTCCGGCGGGCGTTTGTTTTGTGAGAGCCCTCCAACAATCATCGAGGAGTTCAAATGGGAAAATGGGATTGGCAGGTCTTCCTGGAAGACCCGGGCGGCAAGATACCGACCTATTGGCAGTGGCTGGTGTCGGCCTGGGGCTGGACGGTGTCGGTGTCCTTGTGCTCGCTGGTCGTGGCGCTGGTGCTCGGCTCGCTGGTCGGCGTGATCCGCACGCTGCCCGACAGCCCCTGGCTGGTGCGCTTCGGCAATGCCTGGGTCGAGCTGTTCCGCAACGTTCCGCTGCTGGTCCAGATCTTCCTCTGGTACCACGTGGTGCCGAAGATTTTCCCGGTCATGTCCGGCCTGCCGCCCTTCATCCTGGTGGTCTTCGCGCTCGGCTTCTTCACCTCGGCCCGGATCGCCGAGCAGCTGCGCTCCGGCATCCAGGCCCTGCCCAAGGGCCAGCGCTACGCCGGCATGGCGGTAGGCTTCACGACGCCGCAGTACTACCGCTACGTCATCCTGCCGATGGCCTACCGCATCATCATCCCGCCGCTCACCAGCGAGTCGATGAATATCTTCAAGAATTCGTCGGTCGCGTTCGCGGTGTCGATTCCCGAAATGATCCAGTTCGCGATGCAGGCCGGCGAGGAGACCTCGCGCGTGACCGAGATGTACATGGCCGTGACCGTGCTCTACGTGATCTCGGCGATGGTCATCAACCGCATCATGGCCTGGGTCGAGAAGAGGGTCCGGGTGCCGGGCTTCGTCGTGGCCGGAACCGGCGGCGGAGGACACTGACATGAATCTCGACCTCACGTTCTTCAACTGGGCCGTCGTCAGCAGCTTCCTGCTCAAGGGCCTCTACTTCAGCGTGTTCCTGACGGTGGTCGCCACGCTCGGCGGCATCTTCTTCGGCACCTTGCTGGCCCTGATGCGGCTGTCGGGCAAGAAGTGGCTCGACATGCCGGCGGCGATCTACGTCAACGGCATGCGCAGCATCCCGCTGGTGATGGTGATCCTGTGGTTCTTCCTGCTGGTGCCCAACATCATCGGCCGGCCGATCGGGCCCGAGTACTCGGCCGTCATCACCTTCATCGCCTTCGAGGCCGCCTACTTCAGCGAGATCATGCGCGCCGGCATCCAGTCGATTCCGCGCGGGCAGGTGTTCGCGGGGCAGGCGATGGGCATGACCTACGGCCAGAACATGAAGCTGGTGATCCTGCCGCAGGCCTTCCGCAACATGCTGCCGGTGCTGCTGACCCAGACCATCATCCTGTTCCAGGACACCTCGCTGGTCTATGCCATCGGCGCCTACGACCTGTTCAAGGGCTTCGACACCGCGGGCAAGAACTTCGGCCGGCCCGAAGAGGCCTACCTGCTGGCCGCCGTCGTCTATTTCGTCCTGTGCTATTCGCTCTCGTGGCTCGTGAAGCGGCTGCACAAGAAGATCGCCATCATCCGCTGAAGGAGCAAAAAGATGTCCGACAAAATGATTGAAATCAAGAACGTTTCCAAGTGGTATGGCCCGGTGCAGGTGCTCAACGACTGCTCCGTGAACATCTCCAAGGGTGACGTGGTGGTGGTCTGCGGCCCCTCGGGCTCGGGCAAGTCCACGCTGATCAAGACCGTCAACGCGCTCGAGCCCTTCCAGAAGGGCGAGATCACGGTCAACGGCATTCCGCTGCACGACCCCAAGACCAACCTGCCAAAGCTGCGCTCCAAGGTCGGCATGGTGTTCCAGCACTTCGAGCTGTTCCCGCACTTGTCGGTGACCGAGAACCTCACGATCGCCCAGATCAAGGTGCTGGGCCGCAGCGCCGACGAAGCCAAGACGCGCGGCCTCAAGATGCTCGACCGCGTGGGCCTGATGGCGCACAAGGACAAGTTCCCGGGCCAGTTGTCGGGCGGCCAGCAGCAGCGCGTGGCGATCGCCCGGGCGCTCAGCATGGACCCGATCGTGATGCTGTTCGATGAGCCCACTTCCGCACTCGACCCCGAGATGGTCGGCGAGGTGCTCGACGTGATGGTGGCGCTGGCCAAGGAAGGCATGACCATGATGGTGGTCACGCACGAGATGGGCTTCGCGCGCAAGGTGGCGAGCCGCGTGATCTTCATCGACGTCGGCGGCCGCATCCTGGAAGATTGCTCGAAGGAGGAGTTCTTCACGCACCCCGAGAATCGTCAGCCGCGGACCAAGGACTTCCTGAACAAGATCCTGCAGCACTAGGGTGATCACGCCCCAGGCGCGGGCGGATCGGCCTCGAGCGGCCCGATCCGAAGCCAGGGGCCAGCGTGCGCGGTACGACGCGGCCTTGCGCTCGAACAGTTCGCGGTGCGGCGTCAGCGGGTTCATCGTCAGCATCCCGTCGTAGAGCAGCTTCAGCCCGTTCGGGGCGTAGAGCTCGGCGGGCCGGACGCCGACGCAGGTGGCCGGCACCAGGAAGCGGTCGATGCCATCCTTCGCACTGTGCAGCGGGGCGTAGGGCTGACCGAAATGCGATTCGTACCAAAGGTGGACGCGCGCCTGGTTCGACGCTTCGACGGTGACGCCGAGGTCTCCCAGCAGCGCGTCGACCCGCGCCTGCACGCCCTGCTCGCCCGCCGCCGTGGTGTCCGCTGCGTCGAAGTAGAACAGGTCGTAGTCCTTGATGGCCGTCTCCGGCGCACGGCCCGCCTGCAGGTTCCACACCGTCTGGAACAGGCAGCCGGCGACCAGCCATCCGTCCGGGAGGGCCAATGCGGGCCAGCGCTCGAGAATTGCGCCGTTGTGGCGGTTGCGGAGGACGTCGGCGAGGAATCGGTCTTGCATGGCTTGAAGAGCATAGGCGTGCCAGGCAGGCGAAAAGGATGAAAAAAGCCCCGCACCGCGGGGCTTCGTCCATCGCCGGGAAGCCAGCCTACTTCACCCGCGCCGCCACCGCCTTCTCCGCCTTGGCCACCAGATCGGTGCCGACGGTGTTCTTCCACTTGTCGTACACCGGCCGGGTGGCCTTGACGAAGGCCTCGCGCTCGTCGGGCGTCAGCTGGGTCACGGTCACGCCCATGCCGGCGATGTCCTTGAGCACCGGCTTGCCGGGCTCGACCAGGCCCTTGCGGGCAATGGCGATCTCCTGCTTGCCGGCGTCGAGCGCGGCCTGGCGCACGATGGCCTGGTCGGCCGGCGTCCACGAAGCCCAGACTTCCTTGTTGACCACGAACACCAGCGGATCGCACACATAGCCCCAGGTGGTCACGAACTTCTGGCCCACGGTGTGCATCTTCAGCACCGTGAACAGGAACAGCGGGTTTTCCTGCCCGTCGACCGCGCCGCTGGCGAGCGCGGGCTGGGCGTCGGCCCAGCTCATCTGGGTCGGGTTGGCGCCCAGGGCGCTGAACATGTCGGAATAGATCGGCGAGCCGACGACACGGACCTTCATGCCCTTCAGGTCTTCGGGCGTCTTGATCGGCTTCTTCGAGTTGGTCACTTCGCGAAAGCCGTTCTCGCCCCAGGCCAGCGGCACCACGCCGGCCTTGTCGAGCGTGGCGAAGATCTCCTTGCCGACCGGGCCCTGCGTCAGCGCGTCCACCGCCGCGTAGTCGGGCATCAGGAACGGCATCGAGAACAGGTTGAGCTGCTTGACCTGCGGCGACCAGTTGATGGTCGAGCCGACCGCCATGTCGATCACGCCCTGGCGCAGCGCGCTGAACTCGCGCGTCTGGTCGCCCTGGATCAGCGACACGCCCGGGTACAGCTTGATGTTGATGCGGCCCTGGGTGCGCTCCTTGACCAGGTCGGCCCAGATGCGGCCGGCTTCGCCCCATGGCGTCGGCGGACCCAGCACCAGCGACATCTTGTACTCGGCCTTGTAGGCCTGGGCGGTCGCGGCCACCGAGAAGCCGCCCAGCGTGGCAGCGACGGCCAGCAGGCCGAGCAGGGAACGACGGAATTTCATGGACAGTCTCCTTTGGGAATGAATCGGAAAGTCAGTAGCCGAGCTTGCGCGGCAGCCAGAGTGCCAGTTCGGGCCAGATGATCACGGCCACCATCACGAGGAACATCGCGAACAGCATCCAGCCGACCCAGCGCACGGTCTCTTCCATGCGCACGTTGGCGATGCGGCAGGAGACCATCAGGTTGACGGCCAGCGGCGGCGTGAACTGGCCCAGCGCGACCTTGAGCGTGAGGATGACGCCGAACCACACCGGGTCCCACTTGTAGTACTGAACGATCGGCCACAGCAGCGGCACGAAGATCAGGAAGATCGAGACGCCGTCGAGGAACATGCCGACCGTGATCAGCAGCAGGATCAGCAGCGACAGCACGCCGTACTCGCCGAGCCCCGAATTGACGATGGCGCGGGTGACCGGATCGATCACGCCGAGGGTCGACAACGAGTAGGCGAAGATGCCCGCCAGCGACACCACCAGCAGGATCACGGCCGACAGCTCGCCCGATTCGCGCAGGATCACGAACAGGTCGCGGACCTTGATCGTGCGGTGGATCGCCATGCCGACGAAGAGCCCGTAGAACACCGCCACCACCGCCGCCTCGGTCGGCGTGAAGAGGCCGGCGCGCATGCCGCCCAGGATCAGCACCGGCGCCGCCAGGCCCCAGGTGGCCTCGCGGAAGCTCCTCCAGAAGGGCGGGCGCGGCAGGCTGGATTCGAGTGCGCCCATCTTGTTCTTGCGGGCCAGCCACACGGCCGGGACGATCAGCGCCACGCCGGCCAGGATGCCGGGGATCATGCCGGCGGCAAAAAGCGCCGGCACGGAAGCACCGGGGACCAGCACCGAGTAGACGATGAAGGCGACCGAGGGCGGGATCAGGATGTCGGTGGCGGCGGCGGCGCCGACCACGCTGGCCGAGTAGGCGGCCGGATAGCCGGCGCGCGACATGGCGGTGATCATCACGGCGCCGACCGCGGCGGCATTGGCCGGACCGGAGCCCGAGATGCCGCCGAGGAACATCGCCACCACGATCGCCACCAGCGGCAGCATGCCGGGGCCGCGGCCGACGATCGCGATCGCGAAGTTGACCAGGCGCAGCGCCACGCCGGAGCGGTCGAAGATCGACCCGACCAGCACGAACATCGGGATCGCGAGCAGGGGGTACTTGCCGAGGCCGGCGTAGAAGTTCTGCGGCACGGCCAGGAGGCCGAACCATTGCGCATCGCCGTTGGCCAGCGCGATGCAGGCGGCACCGGCGAGGCCGAGCGCGGCGCCGATCGGCACGCCGACCAGCATCATCGCCACGAAGGCGACGAAGAGCAGCGTGGGGATCATCGCTGCGAATCCCCGTAGTTGGTCTTGCGGCCGCGGCGGATGAACAGGCCCAGTGCCCGCAGCGCGATGGCAAAGGAGACGATCGGCAGCCAGATCGAGTACCACCATTGCGGCACGCCGATGCCGGGCGAGGTCTCTTCGAAGCGGTAGTCGTCCCACACCACGCGCACGCTGAGCGCGCCGATCAGCAGGAACAGCAGCGCGACCGTGATCGCACCGAACTGCGCCAGGCGCTTGCGCCTCGCCATGCTGCCGCTCTCGGCGAAGTACTCGATGCGGATGTGGCGGTCGCGCGCCACCGCCGCGGAGCCCGCCACCAGCGCCAGCAGGATCATCAGGAAGACCGAGAACTCCTCGGTCCAGGCGAAGGACGAGTCGGTGAAGTAGCGCACCAGCACGTTGGCGAAGGTGATGCAGGCCAGCAGGCCCATGATGAGAACGGTGGCCCAGTCCTCGATCGCGAGCGGAACGCGGGTCGGCTCGTCGGCGGCTTCGATTTCAGGGGGGAGGGGGCTGGCGGCGTCCAGCACGGGGCCGGACTCGGTGGGAGAGGTCATCGGGGGAAGCAGGAAGGTGAGGCCACGTCGTGTCACCGGGCGGACGCCGGGACGCGGTCCGTACACCTCGACAGGGAAGCAGCCAGGGATCGTAACGATCCATGACCATTTCGATATCGGGGGTTTCCTTAGCTGCCGCCCCGGCTCAGAGCGCCTTGACCAGTTCCGGCACGGCCGTGAACAGGTCGGCCACCAGGCCGTAGTCGGCCACCGAGAAGATCGGGGCTTCTTCGTCCTTGTTGATCGCCACGATCACCTTGGAGTCCTTCATGCCCGCCAGATGCTGGATCGCGCCCGAGATGCCGCAGGCGATGTACAGCTGCGGGGCGACGATCTTGCCGGTCTGGCCGACCTGCCAGTCGTTCGGGGCGTAGCCCGCATCGACCGCTGCGCGGCTGGCGCCGAGACCCGCGTTGAGCTTGTCGGCCAGGGGCGCCATCACTTCCTGGAACTTCTCGGCGCTGCCCAGGGCACGGCCACCCGAGACGATGATCTTGGCGGCGGTCAGTTCGGGGCGTTCGCTCTTGGTGACCTCGCGGCCGACGAAGCTCGATTTGCCGCTGTCGGCGACGCCGTCGACGGTTTCGATCGCTGCGCTGCCGCCCGTGGCGGCTGCCGCATCGAAGCCCGTGGTGCGCACCGTGACGACCTTGATCGCATCGCTGCTCTGCACGATCGCAATCGCATTGCCCGCGTAGATCGGACGCTCGAAGGTGTCGGGGCTGTCGACCTTGGTGATGTCGCTGATCTGGGCGACATCCAGCAGGGCTGCCACGCGCGGCGCCACGTTCTTGCCGTTGGCGGTCGAGGGGAACAGGATGTGGCTGTAGTTCTTTGCGATCGAGAGGACCTGGGCGGCGACGTTCTCGGCCAGGTTCTCGGCCAGGGACGGGCTGTCGGCGACGATCACCTTGGCTACGCCTGCGACCTGAGAGGCGGCCTTGCCGGCTTCGGCGGCGTTGGCGCCGGCCACCAGCACGTGGACGTCGCCGCTGGCGCAGGCGAGGCCGGCGGTGACGGTGTTGAGGGTCGCCGGCTTGAGCGTGGCGTGGTCGTGTTCGGCAATAACAAGTACGGTCATGTCGTTGTTCCTCAGATCACCTTGGCTTCGTTCTTCAGCTTGTCGACGAGGGTCGCCACGTCGGGCACCTTGATGCCGGCACCCCGCTTCGGCGGCTCGCTGACCTTCAGGGTCTTCAGGCGCGGCTTCACGTCCACGCCAAGGTCTTCCGGCTTGAACGTGTCCAGTTGCTTCTTCTTCGCCTTCATGATGTTGGGCAGGGTCACATAGCGCGGCTCGTTCAGGCGCAGGTCGCTGGTGATGACGGCCGGGAGCGAGAGAGACAGGGTTTCGAGGCCGCCATCGACTTCGCGGGTGACGCTCACCTTGTCGCCGGCGACTTCAACCTTCGAGGCGAAGGTGGCTTGCGGCAGATCGGCCAAGGCCGCCAGCATCTGGCCGGTCTGGTTGTTGTCGTCGTCGATCGCCTGCTTGCCCAGGATGATCAGGCCGGGCTGCTCCTTGTCGACCAGCGCCTTGAGCAGCTTGGCCACCGCCAGCGGCTGCAGTTCTTCGGTGGTCTCGACCAGGATGCCGCGGTCGGCGCCGATGGCCATCGCGGTGCGCAGGGTCTCCTGGCACTTCGCGTCGCCGCACGAGACCGCGATGATCTCGGTGGCCGCGCCCTTTTCCTTCAGGCGCACCGCCTCTTCGACGGCGATCTCGTCGAAGGGGTTCATGCTCATCTTCACGTTGGCAATATCGACACCGGTGCCGTCGCTCTTCACGCGTACCTTGACGTTGTAGTCGACGACCCGCTTGACGGGAACAAGAATCTTCATGGTTGGCACTCCTTCAGTCTGGATGTGAGTTCACTCGAGCTTGGCGCCCGACTGCTTGATCAGGCGCTCCCAGATCGGGCGCTCCTTCTGGTACGCGGCCGCGAAGGCCTCGGGCGAGCTGTCCTTGATCTCGAAGCCCATCGCCGCGACCTTGGCCTGCACGTCGGGCTGCTGCGTCGCCTTGCGCACCTCGTCGGCCAGCCGCTGCACGATCGGCTTCGGCGTGTTGGCCGGCGCCGCGATCGCCAGCCAGCCGGTGACCCGATAGGCCTCGTCCTTCAGGCCCTGCTCGGCCAGCGTCGGCACGTTGGGCAGGGTGCTCATCCGGCGTTCGCCGGTGACGCCGATGGCCTTGAGCTTGCCGGCCTCGATGTGCGGCTTGGCCACCAGCGCGCTGGCGTAGGCCATCTGGATCTGGCCGCCGATCAGGTCCTGCAGCATCGGCGCCTCGCCCTTGTAGGCGACATGGTTCATGTCGGCCTTCTGCGTCAGGCTCATGTGGGCGCCGGCCAGGTGTGGATAGGCGCCCACGCCGTACGAGCCATAGGCCAGCTTGCCCTTGTTGGCGCTGGCGTATTGCAGCAGCTCGGGGCCGGTCTTGACCGGCACGCTCGGATGCACCACCAGCACCAGCGGCGCCATCGCGATCTGGTAGACCAGCGTCAGGTCGCGCTGCGTGTCGTAGGGCAGCTTCTCGTACAGGAACTGGTTGGTCAGCAGCGAATTGCTCAGCGACAGCACGATGGTGTAGCCGTCCGGCGCCGCCTTGGCGACCGCGTCGGTGCCGATGATGCCGGCGGCGCCGGGCTTGTTGTCGATGATCACGGGCTGGCCCAGGCCGGCCGCCAGCTTCTCGCCGATCACCCTTGCCAGCACGTCGGTGGCGCCGCCGGCGGCGAAGGGCACGACCATCTTGATCGGCTTGCTGGGCCAGGCTGGCTGCGCCTGGGCCGGCGAGAGGCCGCACAGCGCGGCGGCCGAGGCAGCAGCACAGAGCCAGGCTCGGCGGCTCGTGGTGGGGTGGGTCATGGGTGTCTCCGGGTTCATGTACTTGTCAGGGATCGGTCGCTATTGCAGGATGACCTGCGTCTTGAACGGCAGCCGGCCCAGGGCCTGCTGCAGCTGCTGGCGCAACGGCTCGGCCTGCGCGCCCGCAGCCGCGCCGTCGATCCGCACCTTGAGCGCGTTGTCGCCATCGGCCTCGACCAGCGGCCGCGCCGCGGCGTCCAGGCCCAGTTCGGTGCAGGCCTCGCCGACCATCGCCTCGGCCACCCGGCGCGCGGCCATCGCGCGCAGCTCGGGCTTGTAGATCTTGCCGACGTTGGTCATCGGCATGCTCTCGATCACGATCACCGAACGCGGCTTGGCCGGCGCCTCGTCGACCCGCGCGGCGGCGAACTCGAGCAGTTCGGCCTCGCTGGCCGAAGCGCCGGGGATCAGGGTCGCGAACACCACCGGCAGCTCGCCGGCGTAGGCATCGGGCGCGCCGACCGCGGCGCACAGCTGCACCGCGGGGTGGGCGCCGAGCGCGTCCTCGATCACCTTCGGATCGATGTTGTGGCCGCTGCGGATGATCAGGTCCTTGGAGCGGCCACTGAGGTTCAGCCGGCCATCGCCGTCGAGCCAGCCGAGGTCGCCGGTGGCCAGCCAGCCGTCGGCAGTGAAGGCCTTGGCGTTGTCGGCCGGGTCGACGAAGCCCGAGAACAGGTTCGGCGACTTGAACAGCACCATGCCCTGCTCGCCCGCCGGCAGGTCGCGGTCGCTGGCGTTGCCGTCGGCGTCCAGCGCCACGACGCGCAGCTGCGAATACGGCAGCCGGAAGCCGACGCAGCCGGCCGGCCCGACGACGCCGGGCGGCGTGATGGTCGAGATGCCCGCCATCTCGGTCATGCCGAGGCTCTCGTGCACGTGCAGGCCGAACAGCCGCTCGAAGCGGGCCGCGAGCTCGGGCGCCAGCACCGCGGCACCGGTGCGGCAGTAGTTGATCGACGAGATGTCGGCGCCGTCCAGCGGCACGTTCGCCAGCGCCGCCAGCACGGTCGGCACGGCCGACAGCGAGGTCGGCCGGTACTTCTCGACCAGCCGCCAGTAGTTGGCCAGCACCTGCTTGTTGCGCAGCAGCGCGGTGGTCGGGATGATGACTTCGACGCCCGCCGACAGCGAAGCCAGGGATGCCGGCAACACGCCGGCGACGTGGAACAGCGGGTAGCCATTGATCGACGCGTCGTTCGGGCCCTGGCCGGTCATGTTGACGCTGGCCCAGGCCGTGAACACCTGCGCGCCATGGCTGTGGCGCGCGAGCTTGGGCGCACCGGTCGTGCCGCCGGTATGGAAGTAGGCGGCGATGTCGCCCGGCGCGATGTCGCGGCCGCTGGCCAGCCGGTCGTCGGGCTCGGCGGCGCGCAAGGCGCCGAAATCGGCCACGCCATCGGGCAGGTCGCCGGCACTGCCGGGGGCCTCGTCGTGCGGCGCCACCCGCAGCAACGTGGTCAGCGTGGGCACCTGGCCGCGCAGGCGCATCGCCTTCGACCACATGCCGGACTCGGCGTCCGAGCCGTAGGCGATCAGCACCTTGGCCCGGCCCGCGGTCATCAGCGCCACCAGCTTCTCGTCGGTCAGCAGGGGATTGAGCGGCTGCACGATGCCGGCCGCCTCGCCGCCCCACAGCGCGAGGTGGTAGTCGAGGCAGCCCGGCAGCAGCACCGCCACCGCGTCGTCGGGGCCGACGCCGAGCCGGTGCAGCAGGTTCGCGGTCTGGTGGATGCCGGCCAGCAGCTGCGCATAGGACCAGCGGATCGGCGCATCGGCCGGGTCGCCGGTGCGCAGGAAGGTCAGCGCGGTCTTGTCGCCGAAGGCGGCGCCGGAATTGCGGAAGATCTCGTAGGTGCTGCGCACCGTGAGCGCTTCGGCCAGCGGCGCGGCCTCGAGCTTTCGGATGTCGTCGAGGCTGCGAATCGGAAACGATGCGCGAAAGGGCGCTGCGCTCATGGTCCTGTCTCCTGCAAATGTCGTTGCCCGATCATGCGCCGGGCGGGCCGCGGCGCAAACCGCCGGCTATTGGTTCTTGATGTTGTTGTCGCGGGTCACCTTGCCCCAGCGCTCGTAGTCCTGGCGCATGCGGGCCGTCATCTGCTCGGGCGTCTGGAAGGCCGCGAAGGTGCCCACGCCTTCGAGCTTGGCTTGCACTTCCTTGTCGGCCAGCGCCTTCTTGAGTTCCGTGTTCAGGCGCGCGACCACGTCCTTGGGCGTGCCGGCCGGCGCCAGCATGCCGCCCCACGAGGTGGCATCGAAACCGGGGAAGCCCTGTTCGGCGACCGTCTTCACGTCGGGCAGCAGGCTCAGGCGCTTGGACGAGCCGACCGCGATCGCGCGCAGGGTGCCCGAGCGGATGTGAGGCAGCACCGCGATCAGGTCCGAGAACATCATCGGCACCTGGCCGCCGATCAGGTCGGTCACGGCCGGCGCGCTGCCGCGGTAGGGCACGTGCTGCATGTCGAAGTGGCCGACGTTCTTCAGGCTCTCGGTCGTCAGGTGGCCGAAGCTGCCGGCGCCGGCGGTGGTGTAGTTGAACTTGCCGCCGTCGGCACGGGCCTTGGCGATCAGCTGCTGCAGGCCGGTGACCTCGGGCAGCGCCTTGGGGTTCACGACCATCACGATCGGCAGGTCGTAGGTGGTGCCGACCGGCGTGAAGTTCTTGAAGATGTCGTAGCTGGTCGGGCCGTAGAGATGGCCGGCCAGAAGGGTCGGCGTGGCCAGCATCACGAGCGTGTAGCCGTCGGGTGCCGCCTTGGCCGCGATGGCCGCGCCGATGGTGCCCGAGGCGCCGCCCCGGTTGTCGATCAGCACCGGCTGCTGGAGGCCCTGCGCCATCTTCTGGCCGATGATGCGGGTCGCGACGTCGGTCGGGCCGCCGGCCGGGAAGGGCACGATGATCGTGATCGGCTTGGTCGGAAAAGCCTGGGCGAAGGCGCCGCCTGCGAGGAGCGGCAGTGCGAGGGCGAGCATGGCGCGGCGCGCCGGATTGCGAACGGAAGCGGGAAGGCGAAAGGACATCGGGTACGGTTCAGTGGCGTCAGAGGACGCCGTTGGATTTCAGTTGGGAGAGCTTCTCGTCGGACAGGCCAAGCAGCGACTGCAGCACCTCGTGCGTGCCTTCGCCGAGCTGCGGCGGCGCGTTGCGCACCGGCAGCCGCTCGCCGTCGAAGCGGTAAGGCGGGGCCAGCACGTTGACCGTGCCGGCCACCGGGTGCGGCTGCGTGGTCACCAGGCCGGCATCGGTGGCGCGCTTCGATTGCAGCGCCTCGAGCAGCCCGAGCACTTCGCCGCACGGGATGCCCGAGCGCGCCAGCTGCGCGAGCAGCGCGCCGCGCTTGCGGCGGCCGAGCTCGCGGTTGATCTCGGGCATCAGCGCCGCGCGGTTGGCCGAACGCAGGATGTTGGTCTTGAAGCGCTCGTCGGCCGCGAGGTCGGGCCGCTCGATCACGTCGGTGCAGAAGCGCGCGAACTGGCTGTTGTTGCCGACCGTGATCACCAGCGGGCCGTCTTCGGCGTCGAACACGCCGTAGGGGACGATCGACGGATGTGCATTGCCGAAGCGCGGCGGGTCTTCGCCCATCAGCAGCGCCTCGAGGCCGTAGTAGGCGGTGATCATCAGGCCGCAGTCGAACAGCGCCATCTCGATGTGGCGGCCACGGCCGGTCTTCTGGCGTTCGAACAGGGCCGCGAGAATGGCTTGCGCCGAGTACATGCCGGTGAACAGGTCGACCGCGGCAACGCCGAACTTGAGCGGCGGCTGGTCGGCTTCGCCATTGATCGCCATCAGACCGGCCTCGCCCTGCACCACCAGGTCGTAGCCGGGCCGCGCGGCCTCGGGACCAGTGCGGTCGTAGCCGGAGATCGAGCAATAGACCAGCGCGGGATTGATCTCGCGCAGCGCCTCGTAGCCCAGGCCGAGCTTGTCGATGCCGCCGAACTTGAAGTTCTGGATCAGCACGTCGCTCTTCTTGACCAGCTCGCGCACGATCTCCTGGCCTTCGGCGGTCTGCAGGTCGAGGGCGACCGAGCGCTTGTTGCGGTTGACGCTGTTGAAGTAGGCGGTCTCGGTCTTGCCCACGCGCAGGCCCCAGTCGCGGGTGTCGTCGCCGCGCACCGGATGCTCCACCTTGATCACCTCGGCGCCGAAGTCGGCCAGCACCATGCCGCACCAGGGGCCGGCCAGGATGCGCGAGAGGTCGAGGACGCGGACGCCCGCGAGCGGCAGGGCGCCGTTCATCAGTGCAGCTCCCTGCCGAGCGCGATGTAGCGCTGCAGGTGGTGGTCCTCATCGCCGAGCTGGTGGTCGATCATGACCAGCCGCTTGGCGTAGTGGGCCAGAGGCAGCTCCCAAGTCATGCCGATGCCGCCGTGCAGCTGGATGCTTTCTTCGGCCACCAGCGCGCCGATGCGGCCGATGCTGAACTTGGCCGCCGACACGGCGCGCTCGCGCGTCAGGCGATCGGCATCGATCGCAGCCGCGGCGTTGATGACGGCCGAGCGGGCCTGCTCGATCTCGAGCAGCAGGTCGGCCATGCGGTGCTGCAGTGCCTGGAAGCTGCCGATCAGCAGGCCGAACTGCTTGCGGGTGCGCAGGTAGTCGAGCGTGGCCGCCTTGGCTGCTTCCATGGCGCCGAGCGATTCGGCGCAAAGGGCGAGCACGCCGCGGGCGACGGCGCGCTCCAGCGTGGCGTGGCCCTCGCCTTCGGTGCCGAGCAGGGCATCGGCGCCGAGCGCGAGCTTGTCGAAGCGAAGTTCGGCCACGCGGCCGCCGTCGATCGCGGGGCAGTCGCACAGCGTCAGGCCGGCCGTCTTCGCCGGCACCAGGAACAGCGAGATGCCGGCTTCATCGTCGACCGCACCCGCGGTGCGCGCCGACACCACGAACAGGTTCGCCTGCCCGCCCTGCTGCACCACCACCTTGGCGCCATCGAGCACCCAGCCGTCGCCGCTGCGCGCGGCCCGGGTCTGTACGCGTGCGAGTTCGTAGTGGCTGCCGTCTTCGTCGTGGGCCAGCGCCGCGATCGTGGTGCCGCCGATGATCTCGGCCAGCAGGCCCTTCTGCGCCGCGTTGCCCGCGGCGGAGATCGCCTCGCCGGCCATCACGGCGCCCAGCAGCGGCTCGACCACCAGGCCGCGGCCCAGCGCCTCGAAGACCACGGCGATGTCGAAGCCGCCGCCGCCATAACCGCCGTCGGCCTCGCCGAACAGCGCGCCGATCACGCCGAGTTCGGCGAACTGGCGCCAGATATCGGCGCTGAAGCCTTCGGGCGACTTGGCGATGCGGTCGCGGGTCTCGAAGGCGTACTGTTCCGCGATGAAGCGGTTCAGGCTGTCGGCGAGCATGCGCCGGTCTTCGCTGTGTTCGAAATTCATGGCGTTGCCTTCAGAGCCCCAGGATCATCTTGGAGATGATGTTCTTCTGGATTTCGTTGGAGCCGCCGAAGATCGACAGCTTGCGGTTGTTGAAATAGCGCGCCGCCGCGGCGGCGGAATACTCGGGGCCGAACGGATGGCCGTCGAAGCCGTCCTCGAGCGCTTCGGCCACGAAGGGCCGCGCCTGGGCGCCCATCGCGCGCCGCGCCAGCGACGAGATCTCCTGCCGGATCTCGGTGCCGCGGATCTTCAGCATCGAGCTCTCGGCGCCCGGCACGCCGCCGCCGGCCACCGCCGCGATCACGCGCAGGTTGGTGGTCTTCATGTTTTCGAGGTCGATCTCGACCTTGGCCATGCGGGCGGCGAAGGCGGGATCTTCGGCCAGCGGGCGGCCGTTCTTCGTCTGCCTCGCGGCGATCGCCTTGAGTTGCGCCAGCGCGGCCACCGAGAAGCCGACGCCCGCGATGTTGGTGCGCTCGTAGGTCAGCAGGTACTTGGCGCAGGTCCAGCCCTTGTCTTCCTCGCCGACCAGGTTCTCGGCCGGCACCCGCACGTCGGAGAAGAACACCTCGTTGACCTCGTGCTCGCCGTCGAGCGTGATGATCGGCCGCACCTCGACGCCAGGGGACTTCATGTCGATCAGCAGGAAGCTGATGCCTTCCTGCTTCTTGGCTTCGCGGTTGGTGCGCACCAGGCAGAAGATCATGTCGGCGTGCTGGCCGAGCGTGGTCCAGGTCTTCTGGCCGTTGACGATGTAGTGGTCGCCCTGGGCGTCGATGCCGCGCACCGCCTGGGTCTTGACCGAGGCCAGGTCGGAGCCCGCGCCGGGTTCGGAGTAGCCCTGGCACCACCAGTCGCTGCCGTCGAGGATGCGCGGCAGCCAATGGCGCTTCTGCGCCTCGTTGCCGTACTTGATCAGCACCGGGCCGAGCATGTTGACGCCGAAGGGCACGATGCGCGGCGCATGGGCGAGGGCGCATTCGTTCTCGAAGATGAACTTCTCGACCGCGCTCCAGCCCGGGCCGCCGTACTGTTCGGGCCAGTGGTTGGCGAGCCAGCCGCGGGCGTTGAGGATGGCATGCCATTCCTGCATGTCGGCCTTGGACAGATGCTTGCCGGCGGCGACCTTGTCGGAGAGGCGGGCCGGCAGCTTGTCGGCGAGGAAGGCGCGCACTTCGCTGCGGAAGGCTTCTTCTTCGGGGGTGAAATTCAGGTCCATGACAGGATCTCAGTAGATTTCAAACAAGCCTGCAGCGCCCATGCCGCCGGCAATGCACATCGTCACCACCGCGTACTTCGCGCCGCGCCGCTTGCCCTCGATCAGCACGTGGCCCGCGAGCCGTGCGCCGGTCATGCCGAAGGGGTGGCCGATCGAGATCGCGCCGCCGTCGACATTGAGCCGCTCCGACGGAATACCGAGCTTCTCCTGGCAGTAGATCGATTGCGAAGCGAATGCTTCATTGAGCTCCCACAGGTCGATGTCGTCGACCTTGAGGCCATGGCGAGCGAGCAGCTTGGGCACCGCGAACACCGGGCCGATGCCCATTTCGTCGGGCTCGCAGCCGGCCACCGCGAGGCCGCGGAAGGCGCCCAGCGGCTTGAGGTTGGCGCGCTCGGCGTCCTTTGCTTCCATCAGCACGCAGGCCGAGGCGCCGTCCGACAGCTGCGAGGCATTGCCCGCGGTGACGAACTTGTCATCGCCCATCACGGGCTTCAGCTTGGCAAGCGCTTCGTAGGTGGTGCCCCGGCGGTTGCAGTTGTCCTCGGTGGCGGTCACTTCGCGATGCGTGACCGCCTTGGTCTCCTTGTCGGTCACGGCCATCGTGGTGGTGCAGGCCACGATCTCTTCCTTGTAGCGGCCGGCGAGCTGCGCCTCTTCGGTCTTGCGCTGGCTCTCGGCCGAGAAGCGGTCCTGCGCCTCGCGGCCGATGTTGTAGCGCTGGGCCACGATGTCGGCGGTCTCGATCATCGCCATGTAGAGCGCCGGCTTGTGCTCCTGGATCCAGGGGTCGATGCCGCTGTCGCCGGCATCGGTGGCGCTGCGGGTGCGGATCTGCGAGATGCTCTCGACGCCGCCGGCGATCATCGCCGGTGCGCCGTCGACCACGATGCGGCCGGCGGCCATCGCGATCGCCTGCAGGCCCGAGGCGCAGAAGCGGTTCACCGTGGTGCCGGCGATCGAGATCGGCAGGCCGGCGCGGATGATGCTCTGGCGCGCGATGTTGCGGCCGGTCGTGCCTTCGGGGTAGCCGCAGCCGAGGATCGCGTCCTCGATCAGTGCCGGGTCCAGGCCCGAGCGCTCGACCGCGGCCTTGACCGCGAAGGCGGCGAGCGTGGCGCCGGAGGTGATGTTGAATTCGCCGCGGTGCGCCTTGGTGAGCGGGGTGCGGGCGGTGGAAACGATGACGGCTTCGCGCATGGTGATCTCCTTGGTTTTGTGGGTCTGTCCCGCAGGGTCTCAGTCTTTGTTGAGGCTGGCGAAATCGGCGCCGCGCTCCACCAGCTCGACCAGCAGCGGCGAGGGCTTCCAGAACACCGGGTCCTGCTTGGCGAATTCCCGGATGTCGGCCAGCACTTTCGGCAGGCCCACCATGTCGGCGTACTTCATCGGGCCGCCGCGGAAGCGCGGGAAGCCATAGCCGTACAGGAAGGTCACATCGACGTCGAGCGGCCGCAGCGCGATGCGCTGGTGCACGACATTGGCGCCCTCGTTGATCATGGCCGCCATGTAGCGGCGCATGATCTCGTCCTCGCTGAAGCTGCGCGGCGTGATGCCGGCGCGCTGGCGCTCGGCATCGATGATGGCGAGCACTTCGGGGTCGGGCTGGCCGGTGCGCGCGCCTTCGGGGTAGAGGTAGTAGCCGCGCTGGGTCTTCTGGCCGAACCAGCCGCGTTCGCAGATGCGGTCGGCCACCTGCACGTAGCGCGCCTGGGGGTCGCGCGTGGCGGCCTTGCGCTTGCGCGTGGCCCAGCCGATGTCGCCGCCGGCCAGGTCCGAGACCTGGAACGGGCCCATCGGGTAGCCGAAGTTGCGCACCGCCGCGTCGATCTCGTAGGGCGAGGCACCGTCTTCCATCATGTGGTCGGCCGCCTGGCGGTACACGGCCAGGATGCGGTTGCCGATGAAGCCGTCGCAGACGCCGGCACGCACCGGCACCTTCTTGAGTTTCTTCGCCAGCTCGAAGCCGGTCGCGACCACGTCGGCACTGACCTTGGCCGGCACCACGATCTCGAGCAGCTTCATGATGTTGGCCGGCGAGAAGAAGTGCAGGCCGACGACGTCGCCGGGGCGCGAGATGCTGGCCGCGATCTCGTCGATGTCGAGGTAGGAGGTGTTGGTGGCCAGCACCGCACCGGGCTTGCAGACGCGGTCGAGTTCGGCGAACACCGCCTTCTTGACTGCCATGTCCTCGAACACCGCCTCGACCACGATGTCGGCCTGGGCCAGCGCATCGTAGGAGGTCGAGCCCGAGAAGCGCGCCATCACGGCGTCCTTGGCCTCGGGCGTCATGCGGCCCTTCTTGACCAGGCCGTCGTAGACCTTCTCGACATTGGCGCGGCCGCGCGCGAGCTGCACATCGTCGCGCTCGATCATCGTCACCGGCATGCCGGCGTCGAGCATCGCCACCGCGATGCCGGCGCCCATGGTGCCGCCGCCGATGATGCCGGCCGATGCGAGGGCGCGCGGTTTGGCGGCCTTGGTCTCGGGCGCCTTGAGCACTTCGCGCTCGGCGAAGAAGGCGTGGATCAGGCCGGCCCGCTGCGGGCTGTCGATGCACTGCAGGAACAGCTTGCGCTCGAGCGCCATGCCTTCGTCGAAGGGCTTGGTGAGCGCGGCTTCGACGGCTTCGATGATCTTCATCGGCGAGAACAGGCCGCGGCTCTTCTTCGCGGTGTCGGCGCGCGCGGCTTCGAGCGCGGCGCGGCTGGCTTCGGCATCGGCCAGCGCCTGGGCGTCGCGCGTGCGGCGCACCGGCGCCTTGGCGGCGATCAGTTCACGCGCATAGGCCAGGCCTTCGGGCAGGGCCTCGCTGCCTTCGCCGAGGCGGTCGACCAGGCCCAGCGCGAGGGCTTCCTTGGCGCCGGCGTGGCGGCCGCTCAAGATCAGATCGAGCGCGGCCTTGGCGCCGATCAGGCGCGGTGCGCGCTGCGTGCCGCCCGAGCCCGGCAGCAGGCCCAGCGCGACTTCCGGCAGGCCCAGCTTGGCCGAGGGCACGGCCAGGCGATAGTGGGCGGACAGCGCGATCTCGAGCCCGCCGCCCAGGGCCGCGCCCTGGATCGCGGCCACCACCGGCTTGCTGCAGTTCTCGATCGCGGCGCAGACCTCGGGCAGCGACGGCGGCTGCGGGGCCTGGCCGAACTCGCGGATGTCGGCGCCGGCGATGAAATTGCGTCCGGCACCGACGATCAGCACGGCCTTGGCCTCGCTGTCGGCCTCGGCCGCGGCGATCGCGGCGGCCAGGCCGCGCCGAACGTCGACGCCCAGGGCGTTGACCGGCGGGTTGTCGATGGTCACGACCAGCACGTCGGCTTGGCGCGTGAAGCTCACGGGGGAGGCGGAAGTTGCGGGGGACTGGGCCATGGTGTGTCTCCGATTGCTTGACGGGGCGATGGGTCCGGGATGAACCCCGCATTCTTGACCCGGCTCCGGCCTTTGACAATTGCATTGACCATTGACAGACTGTCAAAGGATTTTTGACACAATCGGGCGCCATGGACCTGCAATCGTTGACCCTGCTGGTCGAGATCCTCGATGCCGGCAACCTGAGTGCGGCGGCGCGCCGGCTCAAGATGAGCCGCGCCAACGTCAGCTACCACCTGAACCAGCTCGAGCGCTCGGTCGGCGCCCAGCTGGTGCGCCGCACCACGCGGCGGGCCGAGCCGACCGAGATCGGCCTGCGCCTGTACCAGCATGGCCTGGCGATCCAGGGCGAGCTGCTGGCGGCCCGGGAATCGGTGACCACGCTGGGACAAAGCCTCCAGGGCCGGGTGCGCCTGAGCGTGCCGAGCGGCTACGGCCAGCTCGTGATGTCGGGCTGGCTGATCGATTTCAAGCGGATGTACCCGGGCATCGTGCTCGACGTGCTGTTCGAGAACCGCATCGAGGACCTACTGCGCGACGAGGTCGACATCGCGATCCGCGTGATACCCGAGCCGCCGCAGAACCTGGTGGCGCGCGAGCTCGGGCCGGTGCGCTACGTGGCCTGCGCCTCGCGCGGCTACGCCGAGGCGAACGGGCTGCCGACCCAGCTCGACCAGTTGCACGGGGCGCCGGTCGTGACCTCGGCCGTCGTCGGGCGCCAGCTGCGGGTGTCGGCCTACCAGGGCGAGGAGCGGCGCGAGGTGATCCTCGAGCCGACGCTGATCTC
The DNA here is from genome assembly GCF_030316965.1 of Variovorax sp. J31P207. Taxonomy (NCBI): domain Bacteria; kingdom Pseudomonadati; phylum Pseudomonadota; class Betaproteobacteria; order Burkholderiales; family Comamonadaceae; genus Variovorax; species Variovorax sp. J31P207. The sequence continues at coordinate 545,507 of NZ_JASZYN010000005.1, read as the reverse complement.
GGAGAACTTCCTGTTTCTGCGGCAGGCGATCCTGGCCGGGCTGGGCATCGGGCTGGTGCCCGACTACGTGGTGCTGGACGACGTCCGGCGCGGCGAGGTCCTGACCACGCTCGACGACTGGCGGCTCAGCATCTTCGGCACCGGGATGTACATGCTCTACATGCCGAACCGGCAGCACACGCGGGCGATCCGGACTTTCATCGATTTCATCCTGGAGCGGGTGCGGGGGGCGACGGGCCCGATGGGACAATCGGCCCCATGACCACCCCCGCCGACACCCTCACGATCACCCGCCCCGACGACTGGCACCTGCATGTGCGCGACGGCGCCGCGCTCGAAGCCGTGCTGCCGCATTCGGCCCGCCAGTTCGGCCGCGCGCTGATCATGCCCAACCTGCGCCCGCCCGTGACCACCGCGCAGCAGGCGCTCGACTACCGCGCCCGGATCCTCGAGGCGCTGCCCGCCGGCGCCGCCTTCCAGCCCGTGATGTCGCTCTACCTGACCGACAAGCTGCCGCCCGACGAGATCGAACGCGCCGCCGCGGCCGGCGTCCGCGCCCTGAAGCTCTACCCCGCGGGCGCCACCACCAACAGCGACGCCGGCGTGACCGATATCAAGAAGACCTACGCCACCCTCGAGGCGATGCAGAAGCACGGCCTGCTGCTGCTGGTGCACGGCGAGGTGACCGACCCGGCGGTCGACCTGTTCGACCGCGAGGCGGTCTTCATCGACCGCGTGCTGATCCCGCTCAGGCGTGATTTCCCCGAACTCAAGGTGGTGTTCGAGCACCTGACCACGAAGGAGGGCGCCCACTACGTGCGCGATGCGAATCGCTTCACCGCCGCCACCATCACGGCGCACCACCTGCTCTACAACCGCAACGCGATCTTCACCGGCGGCATCAGGCCGCACTACTACTGCCTGCCGGTGCTCAAGCGCGAGACCCATCGCGTGGCGCTGGTCGAGGCGGCCACCAGCGGCAGCGGCCGCTTCTTCCTCGGCACCGACAGCGCGCCGCACCCGGCCGCGCTCAAGGAGCATGCGCTCGGCTGCGCCGGCTGCTACACCGCGCTGACCGCGATCGAGCTCTACGCCGAGGCCTTCGACAACGCCGGCGCGCTCGACAAGCTCGAAGGCTTCGCGAGCTTCCACGGCCCCGACTTCTACGGCCTGCCGCGCAACACCGACCGCGTGACCTTGCGGCGCGAAAGCTGGACCGTGCCCGAGACCGTGCCCTACGGCGACGCGACGCTGAAGCCCTTGCGCGGCGGCGAGACCGTTGCCTGGAGGCTGGTGTGAACGGCGCCCCTCGCGTGATGCTGCTGGTCGATGCCGACAACGTGTCGGCCGACGTGATCGAGCAGGCGGTCGAACGCACCCTGGCCGAGCACGGCGCGGTGCATGCGCGGCGTGCCTACTGCAATGCAGAGACCGCACTCAAGCAGCAGTCGCTGTTCAAGCGGCTGTCGATCCGGCCGATGGTCAACCTGTCGGCCGGCAAGAACAGCACCGACATCGCGCTGGCGGTCGACGCCATCGACCTGGTGATCGCCGAGCGGCCGGATGTCGTGGTGCTGGTGTCGTCCGACTCCGATTTCGCGCCGCTGGTGATCCGGCTGCGCGAAAAAGGCTGTCGCGTCTGCGGCATCGGCCAGCAGGGCAAGACCGGCGAGGAGACCGTGGCGATCTACGACAGCTTCGTCGACCTGCAGCACCATTCGTCTTCGAGCAAGCCCGTCGTGGCCAGGCCCGCCGCCCGGCAGGCCGCCGCCAAGGCCGAGCCCGCACCCAAGCCCGCCGCCAAGCGCGCCGCCCGGGCGCCGCGCCGCACCAAGGCCGAAGCGCCCGCACCGGCGCCGCGCGCGCCGGTGCTGCCCGACGACGTGCTGCACATCCTCGATGCGGTGGCCGAGCTCGGCATGGGCAACAAGGTCGAGCTCAATGTCGCGGCCGAGCGGCTGCGCGCCGCCAAGCTGCTCGGCAAGAGTGCGAGTTCGCCCAAGTTGTTCAAGAAATACCCCGAACTGTTCCTGCTGACGCCCGAGAAGACGCCCAACAAGGTGCAGTACATCGGCCCGATGCCGGGCTGAGGCGACGGCGATGGCTGCCGGCCTGGCCGTCGACGCCGCAGCGCCCTGGCTGGCGCCCTTCGCGCCCCGTGTGCAACGGGTGGCCGCAAGAACTGCATCCGGCCTCGGCGTGGCCGAGGCGCTGGCAAGCGAGCCGTCGCCCATCGACCTGGCCGCCGGGCCGCTGCGCTTCGTCGCGGGCGACAGCGCGGGCGCCGAAGCCTACGAGGCTTTCATCTTCCGTACCGCGGGCGTGCCGACGCGCGACAACCTGCACGATCTCTTCAACGGCCTGGCGTGGCTGCGCTTTCCGCGCGCCAAGCGGCGCCTGAATGAACTGCAGGCGGCGGAGATCGCACGCGCCGGCATCGGTGCCACGCGCGGGCCGCTGCGCGATGCGCTGACCCTCTTCGACGAGAACGGCGCGGTGCTCGAAGCCCCGCCAGCCCTGTGGGAGGCGCTGCTCGCGCGCGACTGGCAACGGCTCTTCGTCACGCGGCGGGACCTGTGGCGCCACGCCCGGCTGCAGGTGTTCGGCCACGCGCTGCTCGAGAAGCTCGCCGCCCCGCGCAAGGCGGCCACCGCCCATGTGCTGATGGCGCCGGGCGCCAGCCCGTCGCTCGGCCCGGACGACACCCGGATCGCGGCGGCGCTCGATCCCGCCTGGCTCGCCACCAAGCCGTTCGTGCCGCTGCCGGTGCTGGGCGTGCCGGGCTGGTGGGCGCCCAACGAGGCGCCGGCCTTCTACGACGACCCCTTCGTCTTCAGGAGCCCGCGGTCGCGGCGCGAGATTTCCTTCTGAATCCAGTTGGTATTCGGTGCTTTGTCAGCCCCGCGGGACTTAATCTTGCTTCCCACGGTTCCTCCTATGATGGCGCCCGAACCCTTGCAAGCCGGGTCGGGACCCTCATGTCCAGAGGCGGACACCCCCTGTTTCCCCACGGAGAATCCAACTTGAAACGCATCCTTCTTTTCGTCCTGACCAACGTCATGGTGGTCGCGGTCCTGGGCGTGGTTGCCAGCCTGCTGGGCGTCAACCGCTTTCTCACGGCCAACGGGCTCAACCTCGGGGCGCTGCTCGGCTTCGCCCTGATCATGGGCTTCGGCGGCGCGATCATCTCGCTGCTGATCAGCAAGCCGATGGCCAAGTGGTCGGCCGGCGTGCGGATCATCAACGACCCGCAGTCGCCCGACGAGGCCTGGATCGTGCAGACCGTGCGCAACTTCGCCGACAAGGCCGGCATCGGCATGCCCGAGGTCGGCATCTTCGAGGGCGACCCGAACGCCTTCGCCACCGGCGCCTTCAAGAACTCCTCGCTGGTGGCGGTGTCGACCGGCCTGCTGCAGAACATGACGCGCGAAGAGGTCGAGGCCGTGATCGGCCACGAGGTGGCCCACGTCGCCAACGGCGACATGGTCACGATGACCCTGATCCAGGGCGTGATGAACACCTTCGTCGTGTTCCTGTCGCGCGTGATCGGCTATGCGGTCGACAGCTTCCTGCGCCGCAACGACGAACGCTCGTCGGGTCCCGGCATCGGCTATTTCGTGGCCACGATCGTGCTCGACATCGTGCTGGGCTTTGCCGCCGCCATCGTGGTGGCCTGGTTCTCGCGCCAGCGCGAATACCGCGCCGACGCCGGCGCCGCCCAGCTCATGGGCCGCAAGCAGCCGATGATCAATGCGCTGGCGCGCCTGGGTGGCCTGCCGCCCGGCGAGCTGCCGAAGTCGGTCGAGGCCATGGGCATCACGGGCAAGCTCGGCAGCCTGTTCGCGACCCACCCGCCGATCGAGCAGCGCATCGCGGCGCTGCAGGGCGCGCAGGGTTGATCAGCCGGCGCGCGCGGCCACGCTGCGCGCAACGGCTTCGGCGACCTTGATGCCGTCGACCCCCGCCGAGAGGATCCCGCCCGCATAGCTCGCGCCTTCGCCGGCCGGGTACAGGCCGCGCACGTTGAGGCTCTGGAAGTCCTCGCCGCGGGTCATGCGGATCGGCGACGAGGTCCGGGTCTCGACGCCGGTCAGCACCGCGTCGTGCAGGTCGAAGCCCTTGATCTTGCGGCCGAAGGCCGGGAAGGCCTCGCGCATGGCCTCGATCGCATAGGCCGGCAGCGCGGCGTGCAGATCGCCGGGCGTGACGCCCGGCTTGTACGACGGCTCGACACTGCCGAGTGCGGTCGAGGGCCGGCCGGCGATGAAGTCGCCGACCAGCTGGCCCGGCGCGCGGTAGTCGCCGCCGCCAAGCACGAAGGCATTCGATTCCAGCGAGCGCTGCAGTTCGATGCCGGCCAGCGCCGGGCCGGTGCGGCCGTCTTCCCAGCCCGGGAAGTCGCGCGGCTCGATCCCCACCACGATCCCCGCGTTGGCGTTGCGCTCGTTGCGCGAGTACTGGCTCATGCCGTTGGTCACGACCCGGCCCGGCTCGCTGGTGGCGGCCACCACGGTGCCGCCCGGGCACATGCAGAAGCTGTAGACCGAGCGGCCGTTGCTCGCGTGGTGCACCAGCTTGTAGTCGGCCGCGCCCAGCAGCGGATGGCCGGCATGCCGGCCCCAGCGGGCGCGGTCGATCAGGCCCTGCGGATGCTCGACCCGGAAGCCGATCGAGAACGGTTTGGCCTCGATGTGGACGCCGCGCGCGTACAGCATCTCGAAGGTGTCGCGCGAGCTGTGGCCCAGCGCCATCACCACGTGGTCGGCGCGCAGTTCTTCGGTCTTGCCGGTCTGCTGGTCGCGCACGACCAGCCCGCGCAGCGTCTTGCCGCCGTCCGGGCCGTCCTCGAGCAGCACGTCGGTCACGCGCTGCTCGAAGCGGATCTCGCCGCCGAGCCGGACGATCTGCTCGCGCATGTTCTCGACCACCTTGACCAGCTTGAAGGTGCCGATGTGCGGGTGCGCGACGTAGAGGATCTCGGGCGGCGCGCCGGCCTTGACGAACTCCTCCATCACCTTGCGGCCGAGGAAGCGCGGGTCCTTGATCTGGCTGTAGAGCTTGCCGTCGGAGAAGGTGCCGGCGCCGCCTTCGCCGAACTGCACGTTCGACTCCGGGTTCAGCACGCTCTTGCGCCACAGGCCCCAGGTGTCCCGGGTGCGCTGGCGCACGGTCTTGCCGCGCTCCAGCACGATCGGCTTGAAGCCCATCTGGGCCAGCATCAGGGCGCAGAAGATGCCGCAGGGGCCGAAGCCGACCACCACCGGACGCAGCGGCAGCGCGGCCGGCGCCTCGACCGGTGCCTGCCAGGACATGTCGGGTGTGGCGCCGATGCGGGGGTTTTCGGCGAACTTCGCCAGCAGGCGGGCTTCGAGCGCCGGATCAGCGATCGCCACGTCGACGATGTAGACCTGCAGCAGTTCGGCCTTGCGGGCGTCGAAGCTGCGCTTGAAGACCGTGTGGCCGGCCATGGCCTCGACGGCGATGCCGAGGGTGGAGGCGATGGCCTGGGGCAGTGCCGCCGCGTCGTGGGCGAGGGGGAGCTTGATTTCGGAGATGCGGATCATGGCTGGAGGCCCGTATCGATCGGGCAGGGGCTGTGATCCCGCAAGTGTATTACAATTTTGTATTACGGAGACGATCCATGACCCTGTCGATTCGATTGCCGGCGGAAGACGAGGTGCTGCTCGAGCGCGCCGCCGAGGCGCTGCGCATCAGCAAGTCGGAATTCATCCGCCGCAGCATTGCCGCCTATGCGGCCAAGGTGATGCCGATCGACCGTGCGGCGAGCGAGATCGACGCGATGTACATCGGCCAGGGCGGCGGCCTGCGGCAGCCCGGGCAGGTGGCGAATCCGGCCAAGCGCGCGATCCTGGAGCGGCTGCGTGAAAAGCACGGATACGCTCGCTGACACCGGCTTCCTGGTCGCGCTTTTCAACGACGGCGACGCCCACCATGCGGGCGCCGTCGCGATGCTGCAGCAGCTGTCCGGCAGGCGTCTCTACACGGTCTGGGAAGTGCTGACCGAGGCCGGTCACCTGCTCGACGATCGCGCGTGGCTCCACCTGCTGCGCTGGGCCGCCGCCGGCCGGCTGACCGTGCTGGCCAGCGACCCGGCCGACCTGTCCGAGATCGCCGACTTCACCGAGCGCTACGCCGACGGCGGCGCCGACCTGGCGGACGTCGCGCTGGTCTTCGCCGCCGATCGGACCGGCATCTACAACGTGCTGACGGTGGATCGCAAGGACTTCGACCGCTATCGAAGCCCGCGTGGGCAGCGGCTGAAGCGGATCTGGCTGAAGGATTGACGGACGGCTGCGTCTGATCAGTTGAGGACAGAGCAAAAACCGCTGCGCGGTTTCTTGGTCTGTCCCGCAAGGCCTCACTAGGGCAAAAACCCATCCACCGACAGGTAGCGCTCACCGGTGTCGTAGTTGAACCCCAGCACCACCGCATTGGCCGGCAGCGAGGGCAGTTTCTGCGCGATCGCGGCCAGGGTCGCGCCCGACGAGATGCCGACCAGCATGCCTTCCTCGCGGGCACAGCGGCGCGCCATCTCGCGCGCCGGCTCGGCGTCGACCTGCAGCACGCCGTCGAGCAGGGCGGTGTCGAGGTTCTTCGGGATGAAGCCGGCGCCGATGCCCTGGATCGGGTGCGGCGAGGGCTGGCCGCCCGAGATCACCGGCGAGGCCACCGGCTCGACCGCGAAGACCTGCAGCTTCGGCCACTTCTTCTTGAGCACGCGGGCGCAGCCCGTGATGTGGCCGCCAGTGCCCACGCCGGTGATCAGCACGTCGATGCCATCGGGGAAGTCGGCCGCGATTTCCTCGGCCGTGGTGCGCTCGTGGACCTCGATGTTGGCCGGGTTGTTGAACTGCTGCGGCATCCAGGCGCCGGCCGTGCCGGCGACGATTTCCTCGGCGCGCGCGATCGAGCCCTTCATGCCCTTCTCGCGCGGCGTCAGGTCGAAGCTGGCGCCGTAGGCCAGCATCAGCCGCCGCCGCTCGACCGACATGCTGTCGGGCATCACGAGGATCAGCTTGTAGCCCTTGACCGCCGCCACCATCGCGAGGCCGATGCCGGTGTTGCCGGAGGTCGGCTCGACGATCGTGCCGCCGGGCTTCAGCGCGCCCGAACGCTCGGCGTCCTCGACCATCGACAGCGCGATGCGGTCCTTGATCGAGCCGCCGGGGTTGGCGCGCTCGCACTTGATCCAGACCTGCTGCGTGGCGTGGCCGAAGAGGCGCTGGATGCGGACATGCGGCGTGCCGCCGATGGTTTGCAGGATGGTGTCGGCTTTCATTCGGTCTCCTTGGGGCCGGGCCCCGGGGTCGGAAAAAGGGGAGGAGCGCCATTGTGGCGATAATCCGCGGGTGGAGCACGCCGGACCGCCGCTGGTGCAAGTCTCGAAAGAGCGCACTGGAGGAACGTCCGGACTGCACAGGACAGCGCAGGAGCTAACGGCTCCCCACCGCGAGGTGAGGATCAGAGCAACAGAGACGAGTCGGCCGGGGGCAACCCCGGCCGGGTGAAACGGGCAATCTCTGCGCGCAGCAACACCAAGTAGGCCAGCGTTGATGTGGTTCCGCAGAGCTGGCGGGTAGGTGGCATCGAGCCGTTTGGCGACAAACGGCCCAGAGTAATGGCGGTCACGCTGGGGGCTCGCAAGAGTCCTCAGTGCACAGAATCCGGCTTACAGGCGTGCTCCACACTTTTCATTCGCGCGCCCCTCGACGCCGTCAGAACCGTTCCGAGGGCGTCAGGTAGCGCCATTGGCCGGCGAGCAGCCCCGACAGCGGCACCCGCCCGATGCGGATGCGCTTCATCGCCAGGATCTGCAGCCCGGCGTCATCGCAGATATGGGCAATCTGGCCCGGACGCGCGCCCTTCAGCGCGAAGCGCAGGCCGGTGTGGCCCTCGGCCTGCTGGCCGATGCTGACGCGTGCCGGCGAACGCTCCAGGCGGGCCAGCGTCTCGGGACCGACCGGGCCGGCGACGTCGACCATCACCTCGTGCTCGATGATGCCGGCGTCTTCCTGCAGCTTGCGCTCGACCCGGAACTCCTGCGTGAACACCACCAGCCCGCTGGCGCCGGTCTCCAGCGGCGTCATGCAGCGCTGCGCCGCCACGTGGCGCGGCAGGAAGCGCAGGCCGGCGCGTTCGGGTTCGTGGTGGTTGGCCGCCACCAGCAGCCGGTGCGCCGTCTCGGTCGCCATGCCGGCGGGCTTGTGCAGCAGCAGCGTGACCGGCACCACCGGCTCGGGCCGGGCGCCGGATTCGATCTCGACCTGCTGGTGCGCATGCACCCGCGCCTGCGGCACCAGCGCCGGCTGGCCGTCGACCCGCACCGCGCCGTTCTCGATCAGCAGCTCGGCCTCGCGCCGCGAGCAGCCGGCCAGCGCCGCGACCCGCTTGGCGAGCCGGATCCCTTCGTCGTCGGCGTCCTTCATGGCTTGGCCATCTGCTGGATGCGCTCGACATGCGCCGCCAGCGAGCGCGCGGCCACCGGCCACATGCGCTCGGGCACGTCGTCGTAGGCCAGCGGCAGCCACTGCTCGGGCGTTCCGTCGGGCAACTCGCGCATCGCCGCGGCGATCTTGGCCTCGCGCTTCAGGCGGTGCGCCTTCAGGTGGGCGATGGCGGCGCGGGCCTCGCCCAGCACGTAGCCGTGCGCCGGCAGGATGAAGCCGATCCCGCCGTCGGCGCAGGCCGCATCGAGCTTGTCGAGCGAGTCGAGGTAGGCGTTCATGTTGCCGTCCGGTGGATCGACCACGGTGGTGCTGCCGTTGAGGATGTGGTCGCCCGAGAACAGCAGCCCGTCTTCTTCGAGCACCAGGCACAGGTGGTTGGCCGCATGGCCCGGCGTGTGGATCACGCGCAGCGTGTGCAGCGGCACCCGGGTCTCGCCGCTGTCGCTGATGGCCGCCGTGGTCAGGACCAGGCGCTCGCCGTCCTGCAGCACCCGGTCGGGCGCGAAGCGGGCGGTGGAGCGGGCGGTCGGCGCCGAGGCCAGGCCGAGGATCGGCGGGCTCGTCTTGCACAGCTTCTGCAGCGGCAGGGCGCCAGGCGAATGGTCGGCGTGCGAGTGGGTGCAGACGATCATCCGGATGTCGCCCTGGGTCGCGCGCCACAGCCGGCCGATGTGGTCGAAGTCGTTCGGCCCCGGATCGATCACGATGTAGCCGCTGTCGGCGTCGCCGACGATGTAGCTGTTGGTGCCGGGGCCGGTCATGGCGCCCGGGTTCGGCGCGGTCAGGCGCTGCACGTTCTTCAAAAGCGGCACCGCCTGCGCGCTCTGCCAGTCCAGCGTGTGGACGATCTGGCCGTCGGGGCTGACCAGCGCCAGTTCGCCGAAGGCCGACTCGGTCTCCATGTAGCGGGCTTCCTGGCCCTTCAGCCACCCCGCGCGCGGGCAGCTGGTCCAGATCGGGCCTTCGCCGGCGGCGCGGTTGGCGCAGGCGTCGAGCACCGCGTCGACCGTCGGGTAGGCGACCATGCGCTCGAGCGTGCGCACGGTCGGGAAGATCATGAAGAAGTTGCCGGCCGCATGGCGCGCCAGGGCGTCGGCCGGCCGCACCCAGCAGGGCTCGAACTGCTCGGTCTCGTCGGCGGTCGGCGTCTGGCCCTCGGGCATGCGCGCCACCAGGAAGGGGACGTCGAAGCGCTTGGGCAGGTCGCGGTCGGTGATCCAGTGGGCGAAGGTGAACACCTTGTCGGTCGACAGCAGCAGGCCGCGCGCCACGCACTGGTCGGCGAAGGCCACCGTGGTGCTGGCGGTGCCGCGGTCCATCGCGGCGACTTCCTCGGCGCTCACGGGCCGGCCGTCGGGGTGGTGGGCCAGCAGCACGCCCAGTTCCTCGAAGCTCTCGCGGATGGCGGCGATGGCCTGGGTGAGCTGCACCCGGCTCTGGGTGCGGCGGCGCGTCGCGATGGCGCGCGCGGGGGTGTCGCCCTCGTCGATGCGCCCGCCGGGGAACACGTAGGCGCCGGGCGCGAAGCTGGCGTCGGCGGAGCGCCGGGTCATCAGCACTTCGATGCCGTCGGCCGTGTCGCGCAGCAGCAGCACGGTCGCGGCAGCGCGGACCGGCGCCGGCTCGCGCTGGGGATGGAGATATTGGGTGGGGCGTACCATGGCTCGCGATTATCGGGAGATCGGGCGCCGCGTGCGCTGTCCGCCCTGTGACAGGGTTCGCAGCGGTGCCTAGAATCATCGAATGCGGTCCGCCACCACATGGCTGATGGGACTGGTCCTCCTCGCCCACGCGGTGGGAGCGGCCGGCGCCCAAGCCGTGCCTGCCGCTGCACCCGCGCCCGCTTTGCCCGGCACTGTCGTCCTGATGGAGCTCGACGGCGCCATCGGCCCGGCCGCGGTCGACCACGTGCGCCGCGGGCTCCGGCTGGCGGTCCGCGAACAGGCCCGGCTCGCCGTGATCCAGCTCGACACGCCCGGCGGCCTCGACGCCTCGATGCGCGACATCGTCAAGGACATCCTGGCCTCCCCGGTGCCGGTGGCGACCTTCGTGGCGCCGGACGGCGCCCGCGCCGCCAGCGCCGGCACCTACATCCTCTACGCCAGCCACATCGCCGCGATGGCGCCGGCCAGCAACCTCGGCGCCGCGACGCCGGTGGCGATCGGGGCGCCGACGCCGGCCGTGCCGGACACGATGGCCGCCAAGCGGCTGGCCGACGCCTCGGCCTACCTGCGCAGCCTGGCGCAGCTGCGCGGGCGCAACGCCGAGTGGGGCGAGCTGGCAGTGCGCGAGTCGGCCAGCCTGTCGGCGGCCGAGGCATTGCAGAAGAACGTCATCACGCTGATCGCGCAGGATGTGGCCGACCTGCTGCGCCAGGTCGACGGCCGCGAGGTGCGCACGGCGCAGGGTGTGCTGCGGTTGTCGACGCGGCAGGCCCAGGTGCTGGTGTTCGATGCCGACTGGCGCAGCCGGGTGCTGTCGGTGATCACCGAGCCGAGCCTGGCGCTGGTGCTGATGATGCTGGGCATCTACGGCCTGCTGTTCGAGTTCTCGAACCCGGGCTTCGTGCTGCCGGGCGTGGTCGGCGCGATCAGCCTGCTGCTGGCGCTCTTCGGGCTGCAGATGCTGCCGGTCAACTACGCCGGGCTGGGGCTGATCTTCCTCGGCGTGGCCTTCCTGATCGCCGAGGCCTTCCTGCCGACTTTCGGCGCCCTCGGGGTCGGCGGCATCGCCGCCTTCTGTATCGGCGCCGTGCTGCTGATCGACAACGAGGCACCCGGCTTCGGCGTCCCGCTGTGGCTGGTCGGCGCGCTGGCGGTGGTCTCCGCCGGCTTCATCGTGGTGGTCGCGGGTGCCGCCGCCAAGAGCCGGCGGCGGCCGCCGGTGCTCGGGGTCTCGACGCTGGTCGGGGCCACCGGCGAGCTGGTCGAGTTCGCCGACGGCGAGGGCTGGGCGCAGATCCAGGGCGACTACTGGAAGGTGCGCGGCGCGCAGGGCCTGCGCGCGGGCCGCCGCATCCGCGTGATGCGCGTGCAGGGGCTGGCCTTGCAGGTGGCGGAGGACAACACGGAGGGCCCGTCGCGGGCTTGAGACATGTTCTTCAACTTCAACATGGTGCTGCTGGCGCTGTTCGTCCTGCTGGCGGCGATGCTCGCAGCGGCCTCGCTGCGCATCCTGCGCGAGTACGAGCGCGGCGTGGTGTTCCAGCTCGGGCGCTTCTGGAAGGTCAAGGGGCCGGGCCTGGTGATCCTGCTCCCCGGCCTGCAGCAGATGGTGCGGGTCGGCCTGCGCGTGATGGTGCTCGACGTGCCGAGCCAGGACGTGATCACGCGCGACAACGTGTCGGTGAAGGTCAACGCGGTGCTCTATTTCCGCGTCGTCGATCCCGAGAAGGCGGTGATCCAGGTCGAGAAGTACTTCGAGGCCACCAGCCAGCTGGCCCAGACCACGCTGCGCGCGGTGCTCGGCAAGCACGAGCTCGACGACCTGCTGGCCGAGCGCGAGCGGCTCAATCTCGACATCCAGAAGATCCTCGCGGCCCAGACCGACCTCTGGGGCATCAAGGTGACCAACGTCGAGATCAAGCATGTCGACCTCAACGACAACATGGTGCGCGCGATCGCCCGCCAGGCCGAGGCGGAGCGCGAGCGGCGCGCCAAGGTGATCCATGCCGAGGGCGAGCTGCAGGCCTCGGTCAAGCTGGCCGAGGCGGCCGAGATCCTGGGCCGGCATCCGCAGGCCCTGCAGCTGCGCTACCTGGAGACGCTCACGGTGATCGGCGCCGACAAGAACTCGACCATCGTGTTCCCGCTGCCGATCGACCTCATCGGCAAGCTGCTGCAGCGACTGGACGACCGGCCGCCGCGCGGCTGAGCGCATCTCGCCGCCGCGCGGGGCGTGGCAAGATCATTCGTCTCCATCGCCCGGGCCCTCTCCATGCTCATCAACTGCGTCGTCTACGAAGACGGTTCCAAGCTCGCCGACATTCCGGTTTCCGAGATCGGCGACTACCTGTCGCGGCCGGGCTGCTTCGTGTGGGTGGCGCTGCACGAGGCGACGCCCGCTGAGCTGGCCGAACTGCAGCAGGAATTCGACCTGCATCCGCTGGCGGTCGAGGATGCCCAGCACGGCCACCAGCGGCCCAAGGTCGAGGAGTACGCCGATTCGCTGTTCGCGGTGCTGCACCTGCTGGAGCCCGATGGGCTCGACCAGGGCGAACTCGGCGTCGGCGAGGTCGATGTCTTCGTCGGCCGCAACTACGTGGTGTCGGTGCGCAACCGCAGCGAGCATGGCTTCGTCGAGGTCCGCCAGCGCTGCGAGCGCGAGCCCGAGCTGCTGCGCCAAGGGCCCGGCTTCGTGCTGTACGCGCTGATGGATGCGGTGGTCGACCGCTACTTCCCGGTCATCGACGCGCTGGAGGTCGAGCTCGAGACCATCGAGATGCGGATCTTCACCAAGGGCTCCGCGCGCGAGAGCATCCAGCGGCTGTACGAGCTGAAGCGGCGGCTGACCGTGCTCAAGCATGCGGTGGCGCCGCTGCTGGAGGGCGTCGGCAAGCTGCACGGCGGCCGGGTGCCGCAGATCTGCATGGGCGTCCAGGACTATTTCCGCGACGTGGTCGACCACCTGGGCCGCATCAACGCGTCGGTCGATGCCAGCCGCGACACCATCGGCACGGCGATCAGCGTCAACCTGTCGATGGTCACGATCGAGGACGGCGAGGTCACCAAGCGGCTGGCCGCCTGGGCGGCGATCTTCGCGGTCTGCACCGCGTTCGCGGGCATCTGGGGCATGAATTTCCAGCACATGCCCGAGCTGCAATGGCGCTTCGGCTATCCGGTGGCCTTGCTGCTGATCGCGGCGATATCCGGCTATCTCTACTACCGCTTCCGGCGCGCCGGCTGGGTGTGAGCGCTCAGGCGCGCGCGTCCTCGAACGCGAAGCCGACCCCGTAGACCGAGCGGATCCAGTCGTCCCCCGGCGCCGCGGCGGCCAGCTTGCGGCGCAGGTTCTTGATGTGGCTGTCGACCGCGCGCTCGGTGACCTCGGCGGTGTCGTCGTAGGCCAGGTCGAGCAGCTGCGCGCGCGAGAAGATGCGCCCGGGCTGGCGCGAAAGCGCCTGGAGCAGGCGGAACTCGAGCCGCGTCAGGTTGAGCGCGATGCCGTCCAGGCTGGCGCGCCAGTGCGTGTCGTCGAGCAGCAGGCGTGCCGGTGCCGGCGGCGTCGTGCCGTCCGAGCCGCTGCGGCGCAGCACGGCGCGCACCCGTGCGACGACTTCGCGCGGCGAGAAGGGCTTGCAGATGTAGTCGTCGGCGCCGAGCTCCAGGCCGAGCAGGCGGTCGACCTCCTCGATGCGCGCGGTGAGCATGATGACCGGGCTGGTGCTGCGCAGCCGCGCCCGGCGCAGCACCTCGATGCCGTCCAGCCGCGGCAGCATGATGTCGAGCAGCGTGAGGTCGGGCGGCGAATGCAGCATCCGCGCCAGGGCCTGCTCGCCGTCGCTGGCGCGCTCGGCCTGGTAGCCGGCATGCTGCAGGTAGTCGACCAGGACCGACGCGATGTCGTCCTCGTCCTCGACGACCAGGATTCGTGTCATGGGGTGTTCCTCAAGGGGTCGGCTGCGGGGTTGTCAATGGCAGCGCCAGCACGATGCGCAGCCCGCCCAGCGGCGAGGGGGCCGCCTCGATGGTCCCGCCGTGCGCCTCGACCGTGGCGCGGCAGATCGCCAGCCCGAGCCCGGAGCCGCCCAGGGCCCGGTTGCGCGAGGCCTCGCCGCGGAACAGCCGCTCGAACAGCCGCGGCAGCTCCGCGGCCGCGACGCCGGGCGCGCTGTCGTCGAATCGAAGCACCAGCCGCTCGCTGCCCGCACCGGCTTCGATCCGGGCGCCGATGCGCAGGCGCCCGCCGGTGTCGGTGTACGACAGGGTGTTCTCCAGCAGGTTCATGAAGACCAGGTGGAGGCGCCGCGGATCGCCTTGCAGCAGGGGCCGCTGCTGCGTCGAGAGCTGCGCGAGCTCGGCGGCGTCGACCGCGATGCCACGCTGCGCGAAGCGCTCGCGGGTCGAGGCGAGGGCCTCGTCGAGCAACGCCAGCGGGTCGACGGCGACCCGCGGCGGCGCGTCGGCGCGCTCGGCCATGCTGCTGCGCAGGTCGTCGACCAGCTGGCCGAGCCGCATCACCTGCCGGTGCAGGCGCAGCGCCGTCTTGTCGTCGAAGCTGCGCACGCCGTCCTGCAGCGCCTCGATCTCGGCGCGCATCGCGGCCAGCGGGGTGCGCAGCTCGTGCGCCACGTCGGCCAGCCAGGCCCGGCGGGAGGCCTCGATGCCGTCGAGGCGCTCGGCCATGTCATTGAAGGTGCGCCCGAGCAGGGCCAGCTCGTCCTGTCCGCGCACCGGCACGCGGGCGTCCAGCCGGCCTTGCGCGATCTGTTCGGCGCCCTGCGTCAGCGCCTCGATCGGGGCGAACCAGCGCCGCGCCAGCAGCCACGACAACAGCAGGGCGATCGCGAATCCGGCGATCCCGGTCCAGATGACGAAGCTCGATTGCCGGGCCACGAAGGCGCGGTCGGCCTCGGTCTCGAGGCCTTCGAGCGGCGCCAGCAGCAGCACCGCGATGACGTGGTCGCCGTTGCGCAGCGGCAGCCGGGCGGCGGTGGCCGGGTCGACCCGGGCACCGGCGATCCAGTGGTCGCCGGCGTCGACCAGGCTCAGGCGACGGTAGACCGAGTCGGGACGGTTGCGCGGGTCCCGCATCGCACCCGGTGGCGGCAGCGGCAGCGTCAGGCGCGGCGGCAGCAGCTCCGGCGACTGCATCGGACGCGGCCCGTCCGGGTGGTTGAAGGGTGGGTCGCCCTGCCACGGCGGCGGGCGGAAGTCCGACGGCGGCCAGGGCGGGACGGGACGCAGGCGGTCTCGTTCCGGACCGAAGGGCGGCATCTTGCTGTTCGGCGGTCCCTGGGGCCGGAACGGCTCCATCTGCAGGCGGAACCAGGCGTCCTCGTCATCGCGCAAGGCACTCCAGTTGCCCGCGGCCAAGTACTGCTTCTTGAGGATCTCGGCGAACCAGTCCATCCGCCGCAGTTCCACCTCCGCCACGTAGGGGCCGAGTCCGCGCTGCAGGCCGAGCCGCGAGAAGCCCGCGAAGATCAGCAGCAGAGCCAGCAGCAGCACGGCGAGTGCGAGGAATATCTTTCGGAAGAGCGTCAGGCGGGGCATGGGCAGGAAGGGCGAGCCACATTCTGCGGCATCCCCCGAGACGAAATCTGGCTAGGCAGCGATCGAGATCGTGATGCTGGCGGTGTAGCCGTTGGCGGCATCGCCGGCGAATCCGACCATCTCGAGCGCGGTGCCGTCGCTGAAGACGTTGTCGCTGGCGAAGCTGATCGCGTTGAGGTTCGCCACGCTCTGCGAGTAGCCCGCCGTGCTGGCGTAGATGCTGCGCAAGGCGTCGGTCGGGAATGCGAGCTGGGTGGTCCTGAGCTTGTTGCCGGCCGCGGTGGCGGTCGACAGGTTGCGGTAGATCTCCAGGTGCATGTGCGGCATGCGCCCGGCATAGCAGCCGGGCACCACCGTGACGAAGCGCACGCTGCCGTCGGCATCGGTCTCCTGCACGCCGCGCAGGTGGTTGTCGGCCAGGCTTTGCGTGGTGTAGACCGAGTAGGTGCCTTCGCGCGTGCAATGCCAGAGATAGATCGCATAGCCGGCCAGCGGCGCGCACGCGGACTGGGTGTTGGTCAGCGTGATCGTGAGGGTCAACGGCGCGCCGCCCACCTGGGCGCTGCCGCCGA
The DNA here is from genome assembly GCF_030316965.1 of Variovorax sp. J31P207. Classification (NCBI taxonomy): domain Bacteria; kingdom Pseudomonadati; phylum Pseudomonadota; class Betaproteobacteria; order Burkholderiales; family Comamonadaceae; genus Variovorax; species Variovorax sp. J31P207. The sequence goes on along the minus strand of NZ_JASZYN010000005.1, from coordinate 529,253 downwards.
TGTTGGTGCGGACGTCCGAGCGGACGATGCCGGCGAGCGCCAGCACGTTGTAGGTGGCGTTGCTGGCGCTGGATCCGTCGGCGGGGTAGGGGCCGGCCGTTTCTTCGGGCACCACCTGGCAACTGCTGGTCGAGGTGGCCGTCGCGGCAGTGTCGGTGGCCGTGGTGGCGGCCGTGGTCGCGCCGCCCGTCGCGAGCGTCGATGCCAGCGTCGAGCTGCCGCTGCTGCCGTCGGAACCGCCGCCGCATCCGGCCAGCGTGAGGAGGCCGAGCGAGCCGAGGCTGCCGAGTACACGGCGCCGGTCGGCCGCGCGCAGCGGCGAGGAAGGGCTTTGCATCTGGGGTCTTCTCCTGCGCGCAACAGTGCGCGGTGGCGACTGTGCGCCGCGATCTGGGAGAAATCGTGGGCGGCGCTCAGGCCCGCAGCCGTGCCGCCTCGGCGGCGGCCCGCTCCAGCGGCAGCCGCAGCGTGATGCCCAGGCTGCCCAGCGGCGACGGCGCCGCGTAGATCCGGCCACGGTGCTCGCTCACGATCTGCTCGCACAGCGCGACGCTCGCGATCGCGTCGACGTCGCTGCGCCAGCGTGGACTGCGCGCGGCGACGGCGTCGAAGCAGCGCGCGAGGCGCGGCTCGTCGAGCCCGGGCGCGGCATCGATGAAGTTGACCACGGCATGCACGCCGTCGATGCGGCCGAGCACCTGCAGCGTGCTGCCCGCGTGCATCGCGCGGCAGGCCAGTTCGACGATGCGGGCCAGCACCTCCTGCATGCCCGAGCGGTCGAGCACCACCGGCAGCGGGTCGCCTGGCAGCCTCAGCTCCAGCGCCATGCCGGCGGCCTGCAGCCGGCCGCGCAGCGACTCCGACATCTGGTGCAGCAGCTGGCGGATGTCGGTGTGGCTGCGCGGGCTGGGCGCATGGGCGCGCTGTGCGATGGCCGGCGGGGCGGCGCTGCCGGTGCGCGGCCTCAACAGGCGCCAGGGCACGCAGAGCAGCAGCGCGAAGAGGAGGGCGATGCAGGCGGGAATCGGATTCATCTGGATGAAAGTCAGTGGCGATGCCGCGCATTAGTCACTGCCTGCGGCTTCGGCGCAACAGCATCCGGCCGCCGTGCCGGGCCTTCAAGAAATCTCCCCAATCGAGGCGCAGGCTGAGGTGCAGGCCGCTCTTACCATCGAGGCTTCTTCTACCGGCCACTGAAGCGCTCCATGTCCCTGTCCGATGCCCTCCTGATCCGCAACGTGCGCCCGCTGGGCCGGGCGCCGGTCGACCTGCTGCTGCGCGACGGCCGGATCGCGGCGATCGGCAGCGCCCTGGAGGCGCCGCAGGGCCCGGTCGCCATCGAGGACGGCGGCGGCGCCTTGCTGCTGCCCGGCCTGGTCGAGGGCCACACCCATCTCGACAAGACCCTCTGGGGCATGGCCTGGTACCGCAACGAAGTCGGCACCCGGCTGGTCGACAAGATCGACAACGAACGCGCCTTCCGCCAGGCCAGCGGTCACGATGCGGCCGGCCAGTCGCTGGCGCTGGCCCGGGCCTTCCTGGTCAGCGGCACGACCCGCCTGCGCACCCATGTCGACATCGACACCCAGGCCGGGCTGCGCCATCTCGAGGGCGTGGTGCGCACGCGCGAGGCCATGCAGGCCCTGCAGCAGATCCAGATCGTGGCCTTCCCGCAGTCCGGCCTGCTGCAGCGGCCCGGTACCGCGGCGCTGCTCGAGCAGGCGATGGGCGCGGGCGCCGACCTGCTCGGCGGGCTCGATCCCTGCGCGATCGACGGCGACCCGGTGCGCTCGCTCGACACGCTCTTCGGCATCGCCGCACGCCGCGGCTGCGGCCTCGACATCCACCTGCACGAACCGGGCGCGATGGGCGCCTTCTCGCTCGGGCTGATCATGGACCGCATCGCCGCGCTCGGCATGCAGGGCCGGGTGGCGATCAGCCACGGCTTCTGCCTCGGCGACCTGCCGCCGGCCGAGCGCGACCCGCTGATCGCGCGCATGGCGCAGCTCGGCATGGTGCTGATCACCAGCGCGCCGCCGTCGCGCAGCGTGCCGCCCTTGCTGGCCTGCCGTCAGGCCGGCCTCACGGTGCTGGGCGGCAACGACGGCATCCGCGACACCTGGTCGCCCTACGGCAACCCCGACATGCTCGAGCGCGCGATGCTGATCGGCCTGCGCTACAACCTGCGCCGCGACGACGAACTCGATGTCGCGCTCGACTGCGTCACCCACGCCGGTGCGCGCGGCTGCGGCTTCGAGGCCTATGGCCTGGCACCGGGTGATCGGGCCGACCTGGTGCTGGTCGATGCGCAGACCGTGGCCGAGGCCATCGTGGCGCGACCGCCGCGCCGGCTGGTCGTGGCCGGCGGGCGCATCTGCGCGCGCAACGGCTCGTTGATCTGACATCCCCCACGGAGAAAACACGATGTACCAGGAAGAATTCATGAAGCGCGCCATCGCGTTGTCGGCCCAGGCCTTGCAGACGCCCGGCACCGAGCCGTTCGCGGCGCTGGTGGTGAAGGACGGCGTGGTCGTCGGCGAGGGCTTCAACCACTCGGTGGCGCATTTCGACCCGACCTCGCACGGCGAGATCGAGGCGATCCGCGACGCCTGCCGCAGGCTGCAGACCGTCGACCTCGGCGGCTGCGAGCTCTACACCTCGTGCGAGCCCTGCGCCCTGTGCGTCGCGGCGATGCGGATCGCCGGCATCGGCCAGCTCTACTACGCTGCCTCGCTCGCGCAATCGGGCGCCGCCTTCGAGGGCGTTCCGGTGGCGGCCCGCCATCCGATCGACGTCGAGGCGCTGCGCGCCGAGGCCGGCGCGCCGCTGGAGCGACGCCAGCCACCGGCCCAGCAACGGATGGCGGACGATGCGATACAGGTGCTTTCAGATTGGGCCATAGCGCGAAAGGTGGAATTCGAATGATCTTCCGGGCAGAATCCGGCCCACATGAAATTTCGGATCGGCTCGCTCCTTGGTATCGCATTGATTTCCCTGGCATCGCACACGGCCTTCGGCCAGCCGTCAGATGTTCAGGATTCGTTCAGTAAAGAACCGTGGTGGGAGCTGGTCGTCGGCCCTTTCGCGGTTCATTTCAGCAACGAGGACGAACACACGCACGTTTACCTGCTGGGCCTCGAGCGCAACCAGCCCGACGGCTGGATGTGGGGCCTGTCGGCGTTCCAGAATTCCTTCGGCCAGGCGTCCGCGTATGCCTATTACGGCTATCGCTGGGACAACCTGTTCGGCTATCCGTCGCTTTACTTCAAGCTGTCGGGCGGCATCATCTACGGCTACGTGGGCCAGTACAAGGACAAGGTGCCCTTCAACCATGACGGCTTCGGCCTCGGCATCATCCCCGCGATCGGCTACAAGATCACGAAGGCGGATGCCGTGCAGATCGGGACCCTCGGCACCGCGGGCCTGATCTTCACCTACAACCGCAAGTTCTGAAGTCCGGCCGGGGCCGGCGGGATGCTCAGCCGATAATCCCGGGATGCGAATCCGCTTCACCAAGATGCAGGGTGCCGGCAACGACTTCGTCGTGCTGGACGAAACCCGCGGCACGCTCGGCCTCGACGCCGCGCAGTACCGCTTCCTGGCCGACCGCCATTTCGGTGTCGGCGCCGACCAGATCCTCTCGGTGCGGCCGTCGCCGGCGCCGGGCATCGATTTCCAATACGTGATCCACAACGCCGACGGCGGCGAGGTCGAGCAATGCGGCAACGGCGCGCGCTGCTTCATGCGATTCGTGCGCGAGCGCCAACTGACGGTCAAGGACGCGGTGCGGGTGCAGACGCTGTCGGGCGTGATCGAGCCGCGCATGGGGGCCGACGGCCGGGTCACGGTCGACATGGGCGCCCCGGTCTTCGACCTGGCCCGCGTGCCCTTCGACCCCGCCGGCCTCGACCCGCAGCCCGAAGGCGGATGGCACACCTGGCACCTGGCGCTCGGCACCCATGCGGGCAGCGCGATCGTGGCCGTCGCCGTGCTGTCGATGGGCAACCCGCACGCGGTGCAGATCGTCGCCGACGTCGACACCGCACCGGTCGCGGCGCAGGGCCCGCTGATCGAGCACCACCCTCGCTTCCCGCAACGCGTCAACGCCGGCTTCATGCAGGTGGTCGACCGCACCCACCTGCGGCTGCGGGTCTTCGAGCGCGGCGCCGGCGAGACCCTGGCCTGCGGCACCGGCGCCTGCGCCGCGGTGGTCGCGGGCATCCGGCTCGGCCTGCTCGACACGAGGGTCGATGTCCAGACCCGCGGCGGACTGCTCACCATCGAATGGGCCGGCGACGGCGCCCCGGTGCTGATGACCGGCCCCGCGATCACCGTCTTCGAGGGCGACATCGAGGTGCCGGACCCGTCATGAACAATTTCAACGCCAACGCCATGAACCCGATCACCGAAGACGACATTGCCAACTACCTGGCGAACACGCCCGATTTCTTCGAGCGCCATGCCCAGCTGCTCGGCCAGGTCCAGCTGACCAGCCCGCACGGCAACCGTGCCGTCAGCCTGCAGGAGCGCCAGGCCGAGATGCTGCGCGAGAAGATCAAGGCGCTCGAGCATCGCGTCATGGACATGGTGCGCCACGGCACCGAGAACGTGGTCACGGCCGACCGCCTGCAGCGCTGGACCCGCGGCCTGCTCACCACGCGCGACCCGCGCGGGCTGCCGGGGCAGATCGCCGGCCAGCTGCAGTCGCTGTTCCTGGTGCCGCAGACCGCCATCAAGGTCTGGGATTGCGACAGCGCCTACCGGGACGAGGCCTACGCCCAGTGGGTCAGCGACGACGTCAAGGCGCTCGCCACCTCGCTGACCGCCCCCTATTGCGGCTTGAACTCCGGCTTCGAGGCGGCCGGTTGGCTGGCCGAGCCGCAGGCCGCGGTGTCGATCGCCCTGATCCCGCTGCGGGCCGAGCCCGAGGCCCCGGCCTTCGGCCTGCTGGTGCTGGCCTCGCCGGACGCCCAGCGCTTCAACGCCGAGATGGGCACCGATTTCCTGGAGCGCATCGCCGAGCTCGCCTCGGGCGCGCTGTCGCGGCTGCGCCCTTGAACCGGACCCTGCGGCGCGTCGCCTGGGGCGTGCTGGCGATCCTGCTGGCTGGCTATGCGGCGATCCACCTGATGGTGTGGCGCCATGCGCTCGCCCGCCTCGCCGAGCCCCCGCCGCGACCCGCCGATGCGGCGCTGGTGCTCGGCAACCGGGCCTACAAGGACGGCCGGCCGAACCCCTGCATGACCGGCCGGGTCGACGCCGGCGTCGCGCTCGCCAAGGCCGGGGCGGTCCGCCAGCTGGTGTTCTCGGGCGGCGTCGATCGCGAGGACGGCCGGATCGAGGCCGAGGTGATGGCGCGGCATGCGCGCAGCGTGGGTTATGCCGGAAGCGCGCTGCTGGAGGGCGGCTCGCAGTCGACGCGCGAGAACCTGGCGCTGTCGCGCGCCGTGCTGCAGGCCGCGGGCATCCACAGCGTGGTCATCGTCACCGAGCCCTATCACCTCTGGCGGGCGGAGCGGCTGGCGCACGCCGGCGGCTTCGACCGCCAGTTCGATGTCCAGTTCGCCGCCGCGCCGAGCAGCTGCTGGCAGACCTGGGGCATGGCCTTCAAGGGTGCATTGCGCGAGCCTTTCGCGATCGTGAACAATGCGATCAATGGCTACCTCCACTGAAGCGGCGCCGGCCGCGATGCCGGCTTCGATCGAGAAGTACCTCGAGCACGTGCGGGTCGAGCGCCGGCTGGCGGCGCGCACGGTCGAGCTGTATGCCATCCACCTCGCTTCGCTGGCGCAGAACGCCGCCGCCGCCGGGCTGGCGCTCGACCAGGTCCAGACCGCCCACGTGCGCCGCTGGATGGCCCAGCTGCATGGCGCCGGCCGCGAGTCGCGCGGCATCGCGCTGGTGCTCTCGTGCTGGCGCAGCTTCTACCGCTGGCTGGGCAACGAGGGGCTGATCGGTGCGAACCCGGTCCAGGACGTCCATGCGCCGAAGGCAGCGCGTCCGTTGCCCAAGGCGCTCGCGGTCGACGACGCGGTGCGGCTGGCCGAGCTGCACGACACCGAGGCCGACCCCTGGGACGAGGCGCGCGACCGCGCGATCGTCGAGCTGCTCTATGGCTGCGGCCTGCGGGTCGGCGAACTGATCGGGCTGGACGTGCAGCCGAGCGGCACGGCGCGGGGCTGGATCGACCTCGATGCCGCCGAGGCCAACGTGCTCGGCAAGGGCAGCAAGCGACGCCTGGTGCCGGTCGGCAGCAAGGCGCTCGAGGCGCTGGCCGCCTGGCTGGCCGTGCGTGGCGACTGTGCGGCGCTGGAGGCCGCAGGTCTGCGCGACCCCGGCAACGCGGCGGCATTGTTCATCGGCCGCAACGGCACCCGCTGCTCGGCCCATTCGGTCTGGAAGCAGCTGCGCGGGCGCAGCCTCAAGGCCGGCCTGTCGGCGCCGGTCCATCCGCACATGCTGCGGCACTCCTTCGCCAGCCACCTGCTGCAATCCAGCAGCGACCTGCGCGCGGTGCAGGAACTGCTGGGGCACGCCAGCATCTCCACCACCCAGGTCTATACCCGGCTGGATTTTCAGCACCTGGCCAAGGCCTACGACGCCGCCCATCCCCGGGCCCAGGCGCGCGACGAGGGGCCGCCAGCGGGCGTCGGCTCGCGGCGCGGCAACAAGAACGGTCATTCATGAAGCTTCTGCGTCTGCGTCCCGGCAAGGAGCGCTCGCTGCTGCGCCGCCACCCCTGGGTGTTCGAATCCGCGATCGCCAAGGGCGGCGGCGATGCCGGCGAAACCGTCCGCATCGAGGCCGAGGACGGCCGTTTCCTGGCCTGGGCCGCGTACAGCCCGCATTCGAAGATCCGGGCCCGCGCCTGGAGCTTCGACGAGGGGCAGCGCATCGATGCCGCCTTCGTGGCGGCGAGGGTCGCGCAAGCGGTCCGCGCCCGGCTGCTGTTCGACCTTCAGAGCGACGGCCTGCGGCTGATCCACGGCGAGGCCGACGGCCTGCCGGGCCTGATCGTCGACCGCTATGGCGACACGCTGGTGGCGCAGTTCCTGTCGGCCGGCGTCGAGCGCTGGAAGGCGCCGCTGGCCGATGCGCTGCTCGCCGCCACCGGCCTCGACAAGCTCTACGAGCGCTCCGACGCCAGCGGCCGCGAGCGCGAGGGCCTGAAGCCGCAGACTGGCTGGCTGCGCGGCAGCGGCCCGACCGAATTGCGCATCCGCGAGCACGACTGGCAGCTGGGCCTGGACATCGCGACCGGCCACAAGACCGGCTTCTACCTCGACCAGCGCGACAGCCGCCAGCGCTTCGCCGAGCTGGCCGCGCGGCGGCGCTTTCGCCGCGTGCTGAACTGCTTCTGCTACACCGGCGGCTTCACGGTCGCCGCCCTGGCCGGCCTGAAGGCGGCGGACGCGGTCGAGGGCGCCGAGCTGATCTCGATCGATTCGTCGCTGCCGGCGCTGGAGCGCGCCCGGGCCCACGTGGCCCTGAACGGCTTCGACGATGCTCGTTGCGAATTCCTCGACGCCGACGTCAACGCCAGCCTGCGCCGCTTCGTCGAGGAGGGGCGGCAGTTCGACGCGATCGTGCTCGACCCGCCGAAGTTCGCCCCCACGGTGGCGCACGCCGAACGCGCCGCGCGCGCCTACAAGGACCTCAACCGGCAGGCCTTCAAGCTGCTGGCGCCGGGCGGCCACCTGCTGACCTTCTCGTGTTCGGGCGGCATCGGCGCCGACCTGTTCCACAAGATCGTGGCCTCGGCCGGCATCGACGCCGGGGTCGACGGCTACATCACCGAGCGCCTCGGCGCGGCGCCCGACCACCCGATGACCATCGAGTTCCCCGAAGGCGAATACTTGAAAGGCCTGGTGGTGGTGCGCAAATAGCCTTTGCCCTTGCCGCGGCGCGGCCGAGCCGGCGTCGCTAAACTTCCCGCCTTCCGCCCGTTTCCCCGTTCCCCCGTTTCTCCCCGGAGCATTCCCATGGCCCTCATTCCCGCCACCATCCTCACCGGCTTCCTCGGCTCTGGCAAGACCACGCTGCTCAAGCGGATCCTGAGCGAGGCCCATGGCCAGAAGATCGCGGTGATCGAGAACGAGTTCGGCGAGGAGAACATCGACAACGACATCCTGGTCACCGAGTCGAAGGAGCAGATCGTCCAGATGAGCAACGGCTGCATCTGCTGCACCATCCGCGAGGACCTGCGCGAGGCGCTGCAGCTGCTGGCGGCCAAGAAGCGCAAGGGCCTGCTGGACTTCGACCGGGTGGTGATCGAGACCACCGGCCTGGCCGATCCCGGCCCGGTGGCACAGACCTTCTTCATGGACGACGAGATCGCCGAGAGCTACCTGCTCGACTCGATCCTGACGCTGGTCGATGCCAAGCATGCCCCGCAGCAGCTCAACGATCGCCAGGAAGCCCGGCGCCAGGTCGGCTTTGCCGACCAGATCTTCATCAGCAAGAGCGACCTGGTCGCCGAGGAAGAGACCGAGGCGCTGATCCACCGCCTGAAGCACATGAACCCGCGCGCGCCGCAGCAGAAGGTGCATTTCGGCGAGGTGCCGATCAAGGACGTGTTCGACCTGCGCGGCTTCAATCTCAACGCCAAGCTGGACATCGACCCGGACTTCCTCAAGGAAGAAGAGGCGCACGACCACGACCATGACCACGCCCACGGCGAGCATTGCGACCATCCCTCGCATGCGCACGAAGGCCATGGCCACCACCACCATCACGACGACGATGTCAAGAGCTTTGTCTACCGCTCCGACCGGGCCTTCGATCCGGCCCGGCTGGAGGACTTCCTGGGCGCGATCGTCAACATCTACGGTCCGCGGATGCTGCGCTACAAGGGCGTCCTCCACATGCAGGGCACCGAGCGCAAGGTGATCTTCCAGGGCGTGCACCAGCTCATGGGCAGCGACCTGGGCCCGGCCTGGGGCGCCGACGAAAAGCGCACCAGCCGCATGGTATTCATCGGCATCGACCTGCCGCGCGAGATCCTCGAACAGGGCCTCGACCAGTGTCTGGTCTGATTTGACAGCCCTGGGGGCGGTTCTCTCTATACAATCGCGCGCCTGTTACGGGAGCCAGACACGTCCTTCTGGGGCGAAGTGTGACTTCCGGCATAGGGTCGGGCGCGTATCGGGGCTGGATTCGGGGGTATAACCCCGGGGTTCGCCATCGGCGAGCCCCCATGATCTGAATGCGCGTCCGAGTCCATCGAAGGAGCCAGTCACCGTGAAGAAACCCGCCGCAACAGCCAAGCCCGCGTCGAAGCCGGCCGTCAAGAAGACGGTGGTTGCCAAGCAGGCGGTACCGGCGGCGAAGAAGGTTTCCGCCAAGTCCGCCGTTGAGCCGCCCCAGCCCGCCGCCAAGAGCAAGGCGCCGGCGGCCGCCGCGGGCGCCCACTCATCCAAACCGGCCGGCGCCCACGCCGTGCCACCTGCACCATCGAGTCCCATGAAAAAAACGGTTGCCGCCTCCTCTACTTCCGCCCCGGCGACACCCGCAACGACGGCCGCCCCCGCTCCCGCACGCGGCGGCCGTGTGTCGCGGCTGTCGCAACTGACGGTCCCCTCCATGCCGCAATCGGTGGCTTCCACCGCGGCCAAATCCAGCTTCGTGCAGATCAGCTCGAACGCGCTGGTGCCGCCGCCGCCGATCGCGGTCAAGAAAGATCCGAAACTGGTCAACAACTGGAAGACCAAGTCGGCCGAGGAGCTCAGCGATGCCGAAGTCATCGCGATGCCCGACACCGAGTACATGAACGAGAAGCAGATGGCGTTCTTCCGCCTGAAGCTGCAGGAACTCAAGCGCGGCATCCTCGAGAACGCCGGCGAGACGACCGAGCACCTGCGCGAGGACACGGTGGTCGTGCCCGACCCGGCCGACCGCGCCACCATCGAGGAAGAGCATGCGCTCGAGTTGCGCACCCGCGACCGTGAGCGCAAGCTGCTCAAGAAGATCGAGCAGTCGATCCAGCGCATCGACGCCGGCGACTACGGCTACTGCGACGAGACCGGCGAGCCGATCGGTGTCGGCCGCCTGCTGGCCCGTCCGACCGCCACGCTGTCGCTCGAGGCACAGCAGCGGCGCGAACTGAAGCAGAAGATGTTCGGCGACTGATCATCGGGGAGCCGGACGGAGACGTTGCGCATGGCCAAGGAAGAAACCGGTCGCTTGCTGTCGAAGGTGGCGAAGTTCGTTCGCAATCCCCTCAAGGATTGGTCCGAGCTCGACGCCGACGAGTCGTCGACGCTCGAAAACGGCTACAGCCGTGAAATGCTCAAGGAAATGATCGAGCGGCGGCAGCGCAACGACTTCGTGCGCCGCCGCGAGTTCGACATGCTGCGCAAGCTGCGCCAGCGCGAGGCGGCCGGCGGGCGCGACCCGGCGGCCACGCCGTCGTCGTTCAACGTCAGCAGCACCAACGACAAATCCGATGGCCGGGCGCTCACGCTCAAGAAGATCGACGAGATCGAAGAGCAGATGTCCCAGCAGTGGTGGAAAGGCCGCGACCCCCGCGCCGCGGCCCCCGCCGCCGAAGGCGCGCCGGCCGATGGCGCGCCGCACATGGCCGAACAGCATGCACGCGCCTATGCCGACACGGTGCCCGGCGTGCCGCAGGGCGGGGTCCAGGGCCTCCAGGTCCAGCTGCCCGCCCATGACGGCAGCATCGAGGAGGCCGCGATCCGCTATGCCCACGGCGACGATGCCGGCGCCGAGGCGATCCTGCTGCAGGCGCTGGCGCCCGACAGCCCGACCGGCGCGCACGACGACACCTGGCGCACCCTGCTCGATCTCTACCGCGCCACCGGCGACGCCGAGAAATTCGAGGCCGCCAGCACCCGCTATGCGCAGCGGATGAAGCAGGCCGCGCCCGGGTGGATCTCGTTCCGCGCCCTGGCCAACTCGGCCCGCGCCGCGACCCCGGGTCAGCCCGTGCCGGCGCCGGCGCCGGCGAGCGATGCCGACTGGGCCAGCCCGCCGCGGCTCGCGCGCGAGGGCCTGATCGGCCTGACCCGTGCCCTGGGCGCCGCCGGCCCGTCGTGGCGGCTCGACTGGAGCGCGCTGGACGCCATCGAGCCCGATGCGGCCGGACCGCTGCGGGCCTTGTTCAACCATTGGGCCGACTCGACGGTGCAGCTGCGCTTCCGCGGCGGCGACCGGCTGCTGCTGGTGCTCGCTGAAGCCACGCCGGCCAACGACCGCGGCGTCGATGCCGTCTGGTGGCAACTCCACATGGCGGCCTTGCGGGTGATGCACCGGGGCGACGAATTCGAGCTGCTGGCGCTCAACTACTGCATCACCTACGAAGTGTCGCCGCCGCCCTGGGAAGACCCCAAGGGCGACTTCGCGTCGCTGGACACCGCGCCGGCGGCAGCCGCCCCCGCGCGGGCCTTCTCCTTCGGCGCCGACGAGCCGCCCAAGCCCGCCGCGCCGGAGCCGGGCCACAGCCAGCTGGTCGGCGACCTGATCGGGGAGTCGCTCTCGACCTGGCAGCGCCTCGACGCCGAACTGGGCGAAGCGGCGTCGCCGGTGGTGTCCTGTGCGGCCCTGGTGCGGATCGATTTCGCCGCCGCCGGGACCCTGCTGAACTGGGTCACCGACCACCACGGCAGCGGCCGCAGCGTGCAGTTCACCGACGTCCACCGCCTGGCGGCGGCCTTTTTCGACGTCATCGGCATCGCCGACCACGCCTCGGTCGCCCTCAGAAAAGACTGAACTCGGCGCCGGCCGGGGGTTGAGATCGGGCCCTTCGCCCTGAAGTTGCTTCGATGGAACAATTTCACGGAACCACCATCGTCAGCGTCCGCCGCAAGGTTGCAGGGGCCGCCGACCAGGTCGCCATCGGCGGCGACGGCCAGGTCACGCTGGGCAACATCGTCATCAAGGGCACCGCGCGCAAGGTGCGCCGGCTCTACCACGGCAAGGTGCTGGCCGGTTTCGCAGGCGCCACCGCCGATGCCTTCACCCTGTTCGAGCGCTTCGAGGCCAAGCTCGAGAAGCACCAGGGCCACTTGGCGCGCGCGGCCATCGAGCTGACCAAGGACTGGCGCACCGACCGCGTGCTGCGCCGCCTCGAAGCGATGCTGGCGGTGGCCGACGCCACCACCTCGCTGATCATCACCGGCAACGGCGACGTGCTGGAGCCCGAGAACGGCATCATCGCGATCGGTTCCGGCGGCGCCTACGCGCAAGCCGCCGCCAAGGCGCTGCTCGACAACTCCGAGCTGCCCGCCGAGCAGATCGTGAAGAAATCGCTGGAGATCGCCGGCGAACTCTGCATCTACACGAACATGCACCACACGGTCGAGACCCTCTGAGAATCGCGAGCCCCTCCATGTCCATGACCCCCCAGGAAATCGTCTCCGAGCTCGACCACCACATCGTCGGGCAGCCCCAGGCCAAGCGCGCGGTCGCGATCGCGCTGCGCAACCGCTGGCGCCGCCAGCAGGTCGAGGAGAAGCTGCGCGCCGAGATCACGCCCAAGAACATCCTCATGATCGGCCCGACCGGGGTCGGCAAGACCGAGATCGCGCGCCGGCTGGCGCGGCTGGCCGATGCGCCCTTCATCAAGGTGGAAGCCACCAAGTTCACCGAGGTCGGCTATGTCGGCAAGGACGTCGATTCGATCATCCGCGACCTGGCCGAGATCGCGATCAAGCAGACCCGCGAAGCCGAGAGCGCCAAGGTCCGCATGCGGGCCGAGGATGCGGCCGAGGAGCGCATCCTCGACGTGCTGCTGCCGCCGGCACGGCTGCCCGACGGCGCTGCCGGCGATGGCGCCAGCCCGACCCGCCAGGCCTTTCGCAAGAAGCTGCGCGAGCACGCGCTCGACGACAAGGAGATCGAGATCGACCTGGCCGAGACCCGCCAGCCGCTCGAGATCATGGGGCCGGCCGGCATGGAGGAAATGACCGAGCAGCTGCGCGGCATGTTCGGCCAGCTGGGGCAGGCCAAGCGCAAGACCCGCAAGCTCAAGATCGCCGAGGCGATGCGGCTCCTGATCGACGAAGAGGCCGCCAAGCTGGTCAACGAGGACGAGATCCGCAGCCAGGCGATCCACAACGCCGAGCAGAACGGCATCGTCTTCATCGACGAGATCGACAAGGTCGCGACCCGCAGCGAGGCGCAGGGCGCCGATGTCTCGCGCCAGGGCGTGCAGCGCGACCTGCTGCCGCTGGTCGAGGGCACGGCGGTGAGCACCAAGTACGGCGTGGTCCGCACCGACCACATCCTGTTCATCGCCAGCGGCGCCTTCCACCTCAGCAAGCCGAGCGACCTGATCCCCGAGCTGCAGGGCCGCTTCCCGATCCGGGTCGAGCTGCAATCGCTGTCGGTGGCCGATTTCGAGAGTATCCTGACCCAGACCCAGGCCTCGCTGGTGAAGCAGTACCAGGCCTTGCTGGCGACCGAGGGCGTCACGCTCGAGTTCACGCCCGAGGGCATCACGCGGCTCGCAAGCATCGCCTTCGATGTCAACGAGCGGACCGAGAACATCGGCGCGCGGCGGCTGTCGACCGTCATGGAGCGCCTGCTCGACGAAGTCAGCTTCGATGCCGCCAAGCTCGATGGGCAGGCGGTGCGCATCGACGCCGCCTATGTCGACGAGCGTCTCCAGGCACTAAGTCACGACGAAGACCTTTCTCGATTCATCCTCTGAATCGTCTGGCGTAGGACGCGGCTCATGCATTACTTTCATTGCGTGAGCTAAGTGCTTCATTTGCAACGGAATTCGGTGTTTTTGCGCGTGCAAAAACACCGCTAAGTCGTTGATTCCATTACAAAAAATACCCCCGAGCCCCCGTTGCGGAGTAGGCGTTTCCTGCTACAGTGGAAAAAAGTGCAGTTAAGTGGGAAAAAGTGTCGAGCAAGGCCTGATTCGGGCCTCGCGGCCATTCCCACCACCGGGGTCTCGTGGTCGTGTTTCAAGGCGCTTCATCGCTCAGTCTGGATGCCAAGGGGCGGCTCTCCGTGCCGACCCGGCATCGTGACGTCCTGAGCGCGACCGCCGGCGGCCAGCTCACGTTCACCAAGCATCCGCACGGCTGCCTGATGCTGTTCCCGCGTCCCGAGTGGGAGAAGTTCCGCGAGCGCATCGCCGCGCTGCCGATGTCGGCGCAGTGGTGGAAGCGGGTCTTCCTCGGCAACGCGATGGACGTCGAGATGGACGGCACCGGCCGCGTGCTGGTCTCGCCCGAACTGCGCGCCGCCGCCGGCATCACGCGCGATGCCCTGCTGCTCGGCATGGGCAACCACTTCGAACTCTGGGACAAGGCGACCTACGATGCCAAGGAGGCCGAGGCCACCCAGGGCCAGATGCCGGACGTATTCCAGGACTTCTCGTTCTGAGGCGCGCAGTGGAACAGCCGTGGACCCACACCACCGTCTTGTTGAAGGAAGCGGTGGATGCACTTTTCCCCGATGCCTCGGAGGCCGCGGGCACCTACGTGGACGCGACCTTCGGACGCGGGGGGCATGCCCGCGCGATCCTCGCGAGGCTGGGGCCCGCGGGCCGGCTGATCGCGTTCGACAAGGACGCGGAAGCGGTGGCCGAAGCAGCGCGCATCGAGGATGCGCGTTTTTCCATCCGCCACCAGGGCTTCAGGGACCTGGGGGAACTGCCGCGGTCCAGTGTGGCAGGCCTGCTGATGGACCTCGGCATCAGTTCCCCCCAGATCGACAACCCCGCACGGGGTTTTTCTTTTCGTTTCGACGGGCCGCTCGACATGCGCATGGACACCACGCGCGGCGAGAGCGTGTCCGAATGGCTGGCGACAGCCGAGCAGCAACAGATTGCGGAGGTGATTCGTGACTATGGCGAAGAACGGTTTGCTGTTCAGATTGCAAAGGCGATTGTTGCTCGCCGACAAGAACGGGGCCCAGTTTCAACCACCGCCGAGCTGGCCGAGCTCGTGGCTGGCACGGTCAAAACCCGCGAGCCGGGCCAGAACCCTGCAACGCGCACATTTCAGGCTTTTCGGATTTTCATCAACGCCGAGCTTGAAGAGCTGCAACAGGCGCTAGAGGCGAGCCTGGCCGTGCTGCAGCCCGGGGGGCGCCTGGCCGTGATCAGCTTCCACTCGCTGGAAGACCGCATCGTGAAGCAGTTCATCGCCCAGCATTCGAAGGAGGTCTACGACCGCCGCGCGCCCTTCGCGGCGCCGAAGGCGATGAAGCTCAAGGCCCTGGCGCGCATCAAGCCCTCGAAGGCCGAGGTCGAGGGCAACCCGCGCTCGCGCAGCGCCATCCTGCGCGTCGCAGAACGCACGAGCGAGGGTCTCTGACATGGCCCGTCTCAACCTGCTCCTGCTGATCGCCGTTCTCGGCTCGGCGATGTACCTCGTCCACACGCAGTACTTGTCGCGCCAGCTTTTCACCGAGCTGCACCGGATCGAACTCGAGGCCCGCAGGCTCGAGCTCGACCGCGACCGGCTGCAGGTCGAGAAGCGGGCGCAGGCGACGCCGCTGCGGGTCGAGAAACTGGCCAAGGAGCAGCTCAAGATGCGCACCACCTCGCCGGCCATCACGCAGTACGTGCGCGCTGACGGCACCGTGATCCCGGCCGTGGTGGCGCCTGCGCCCGCCACGCCGGCGGGCCGTGCCGCGCCATCGAAGGGAGCCCACTGATGCCGCGCCGGAGCGTCCAATACACCACCAGCCCGCTGCTGGCGAGCAAGACTCCGGTCTGGCGCAGCAAGTTCATCGTCGCCGCGATCGCCGGCGGCTTCGCGCTGCTGGCCGCCCGCGCCGCCTACGTGCAGGTGCTCGACAACGCCTTCTTCCAGCGCCAGGGCGAAGTCCGCTTCACCCGCACGCTGGAGTTGCCAGCCAACCGCGGCCGGATCCTCGACCGCAACGGCCTGCTGCTGGCCTCCAGCGTGGTGGCGCCGAGCATCTGGGCGATCCCCGAGGACATCGAGCGCGACGACCCGGAGGTCAAGGCCAAGCTCAGGCAGGTGGCCAAGCTGCTCGAGATGCCGCAGAAGGAGTTCGACAAGAAGCTCGAGGACGAGGACAAGACCTTCGTCTGGGTCAAGCGCCAGGTCGACGAACCGATCGCCAAGCAGATTGCCGCGCTCAACATCAAGGGCATCTACCAGCGCAAGGAATACAAGCGCCAGTACCCCGAGGGCGAGGCGGCGGCGCACGTGGTCGGCTTCACCAATGTCGAGGACAACGGCCAGGAAGGCATCGAGCTCGCCTTCAACAAGGACCTGGGCGGCAAGGCCGGCTCGCGACGCGTCATCAAGGACCGTCTCGGCCGGGTGGTCGAGGGGGTCGGCGAGCAGGTGCCGCCGGTGGACGGCAAGGACATCCAGCTCAGTGTCGACAGCAAGGTCCAGTTCTTCGCCTACCAGAAGCTGCGCGACGCCGTGACGATGCACAAGGCCAAGGCCGGCAGCGTGGTGGTGCTCGATGCCATCACCGGCGAGGTGCTGGCGCTGGCCAACTACCCGAGCTACGTGCCCGACAAGCGGCAGAACCTGACCGGCGAACAGCTGCGCAACCGGGCCCTGACCGACGTCTTCGAGCCCGGCTCGACCATGAAGCCGGTGACCGTCGGCATGGCGCTGGAGGCGGGCCGCGTCACGCCACAGACCGTGATCCCGACGGCGCCCGGCCGCATGAGCATCGGCGGCTTCACGATCAGCGACACCCACAACTACGGCGCGCTCACGGTCGAGGGCGTGATCCAGAAGTCGAGCAACATCGGGGCGCTGAAGATCGCCCAGCGGATGACGCCGCGCGAGATGTGGGACACCTACACCGCGCTCGGCTACGGCCAGAAGCCGCAGATCCAGTTCCCGGGCGCCGTCACCGGCCGCCTGCGGCCCTGGAAGTCGTGGAAGCCGGTCGAGCAGGCCACCATGGCCTACGGCTACGGCCTGTCGGCGTCGCTGTTCCAGATGGCGCACTCGTACACCGCGTTCGCGCACGACGGCGACATCATTCCGGCGACCATCCTCAAGAGCAGCGAGCCGGCGGTCGGCGTCAAGGTGTTCTCGGCCCAGAACGCGCTGGCGGTGCGCAAGATGCTGCAGATGGCGGCCGGCCCGGGCGGCACCGGGCCGCTGGCGCAGACCGTCGGCTACTCGGTCGGCGGCAAGTCCGGCACCGCGCACAAGCAGGTCGGCAAGGGCTACGCAAGCAACAAGTACCGCGCCTGGTTCACCGGCATGGCGCCGATCGAGAAGCCGCGCATCATCGTCGCGGTGATGATCGACGAGCCGAGCAACGGCCAGTACTTCGGCGGCCTGGTGGCGGCGCCGGTGTTCAGCGAAGTCGTGCAGCAGACCCTGCGCATGATGAACGTGGCGCCCGATCTCGCAGTCAAACCCTTGGTCGTGACCAAGGGTGTGGAAGAGAGCTTCTGATGGGCGTGACGACGCTGCACAACCCCGCCGAAGCCGCCCGCTGGCTGCGTTCGCGCGTGCACGGCGCGCTGCACGCCGACAGCCGCGCGGTCGGCGCCGGCGATGGCTTCATCGCCTGGCCCGGCGCGGCGACCGACGGCCGGCGCTTCGTCGCCGCTGCGCTGGCCCAGGGCGCCTCGGCCTGCCTGGTCGAGCACGAGGGCAGCGCGGCCTTCGGCTTCGAGGGCGAGGCGATCGCCACCTACGCCGGCCTCAAGGCCGCGACCGGCCCGATCGCTGCCGCCTACTACGACACCCCCTCGGCCGGCCTGGACCTGGTCGCCGTCACGGGCACCAACGGCAAGACCTCGACCGCCTGGTGGCTGGCGCAGGCGCTGTCGTCCGAGGCCGCCGGTGCGGTGGGCTCGCCCTGCGCCGTGGTCGGCACGCTGGGCATCGGCGTGCCGCCCGATCTGACCTACACCGGGCTCACGACACCCGACCCCGTCATGCTGCAGCGCGAGCTGCGCGGCTTCGTCGAGCGCGGCTTCGGTGCCTGCGCGATCGAGGCCTCGTCGATCGGCATCGCCGAGCGCCGGCTCGACGGCAGCCGGATCGCGGTGGCGGTGTTCACCAATTTCACCCAGGACCACCTGGACTACCACGGCAGCATGGAGGCCTACTGGCAGGCCAAGGCCGAGCTGTTCCGCTGGCCCGGGCTGCGCGCCGCGGTGGTCAACATCGACGACCTCCACGGCGCTTCGCTGGTGGCCGGCCTGGTCGAGCAGGGCGTCGGCGCGCTCGACGTCTGGACCGTCTCGGCCGCGGGCGCTCCGGCCCGGCTGATGGCGCAGGACGTCGGCTACGACGCCCAGGGCCTGACCTTCACGGTGGTCGAGGAGGCTGCGTCGCCGCAGCGCCTGGCCACCTCGCTGATCGGCCAGTACAACGTCGCCAACCTGCTCGGCGTGATCGGTGCCTTGCGGGCGCTCGGCCTGCCGCTCGACGCGGCGGTGCGGGCCTGCACCGGGCTCGACAGCGTGCCGGGCCGAATGGAGCGCCTGAGCCTGCCCGGCCGGCCGCTGGCGGTGGTCGACTATGCCCACACGCCCGATGCGCTCGACAAGGCGCTGGCCGGGCTGCGGCCCCTGGCGCGCCAGCGCGGCGGTGCGCTGTGGTGCCTGTTCGGCTGCGGCGGCGACCGCGACAGCGCCAAGCGGCCGATGATGGCCGCCGTGGCCGAGACGCAGGCCGACCGCGTGGTCGTCACCAGCGACAACCCGCGCAGCGAGAAGCCGTCGGCCATCATCAGCCAGATCCTGCTCGGGCTGGCGCGCCCCGAAGCGGCCCAGGTCGAGCCCGACCGGGCCCGGGCGATCGCCGAGACGCTGGCCCAGGCCCGCCCGGAAGACGTGGTGCTGCTCGCGGGCCGCGGCCACGAGGCCTGGCAGGAAATCGCCGGCGAGCGCATTGCGTTCTCGGACCGGGCGCATGCGCTCGATGCGCTCACGGCAAGGAGCGGTGCATGAACGACGCGCAGGCAGCGACCCCCATGATGACGCTCGGCCAGGCCCTGGCCTGGATCCCGGGCGCCCGGCTGGTCGGCGATCCGGCGACGCCGATCCTGCGCGTCCACACCGACACCCGCAGCCTCGCGGCCGGCGACCTGTTCGTCGCGCTGAAGGGCGAACGCTTCGACGCCAACCAGTTCCTGGGCGATGCCCGGGCGCGCGGCGCCGTGGCCGCGATCGCCCACGGCGGGCTCGAGGCGGCCGGCCTGGCGGGTCTCGAAGTGGCGGACAGCCTGGCGGCGCTGGGCGCCCTGGCGGCTGGCTGGCGCGCCCAGTTCGACCTGCCGCTGATCGCGGTCACCGGCAGCAACGGCAAGACCACCGTGACGCAGATGATCGCGTCGATCCTGCGCGCCGCCTGCGGCGAGGGCGCGCTGGCCACGGCCGGCAACTTCAACAATGAGATCGGCGTGCCGCTGACCCTGCTGCGCCTGCGCGCGCGCCATCAGCGCTCGGTGGTCGAGCTGGGCATGAACCACCCGGGCGAGATCGCGCGGCTGGCGCGGATCGCGCGGCCGACCATCGCCCTGGTCAACAACGCCCAGCGCGAGCACCAGGAGTTCATGGCCACGGTCGAGGCGGTGGCGCGCGAGAACGGGGCGGTCTTCGAGGCCCTGCCGCCGCAAGGCACGGCCGTGTTCCCGCACGCCGACGAATTCGCGCCGCTGTGGAGCGAGATCGCCCATCGGGCGGCGTCCCGGCGCTGCCTGAGTTTCGGCGACCAGGCCGGTGCCGACATCGCGCTGGTGTCCGCCGACTGGGCCGACGGCGCCTGGCGGGTCGAGACCCGCACGCCGCTGGGCGAGCTGCGCTTCAGGCTCGGCATCGCCGGCCGCCACAACGTCATCAATGCGCTGGCGGCGATCGCCTGCGCGCTCGCCAGCGGCGTGTCGCTCGACCGCATCGCCGAGGGGCTGTCCGCCTTCGAGCCGGTCAAGGGCCGCTCTCGGGCGATCGCGCTGCGGCTGGCCGGCGGCCGGACGATCACCCTGGTCGACGACACCTACAACGCCAATCCCGATTCGATGCTGGCCGCGATCGACGTGCTCGCCGCGCTGCCGGGCCCGCGCCTGCTGGTGATCGGCGACATGGGCGAGGTCGGCGACCAGGGGCCGCAGTTCCATGCCGAGGTCGGCCAACGGGCGCGCGAGCGCGGCATCGACGCGGTGTACGCGCTCGGCCGCGAATCGGCGCACAGCATCGCCGCCTTCCAGGGCGCGGCCGCGGGCCGCCATTTCGACGACATCGATTCGCTCAACGCCGCCGTGCTGGCGCAGCTGCCGCTGGCCGGCAGCGTGCTGGTCAAGGGCTCGCGCTTCATGCAGATGGAGCGCGTGATCCAGGCCGCCGCCGGCTGGGCCGAATCACGACAACAACAAGACAAGGAGGCCGGTCATGCCGCATGAGTCGCGCATCGAGGCCCGTTCACCCATGCCCCATTTCGCGCCGAGGTTCCGCCCATGCTGCTGAGCCTCGCCCTGTGGCTGCAAAGCCTGTCGCCGGATTTCGGTTTCCTGCGGGTCTTCCAGTACCTGACGTTCCGCGCCCTGATGGCCTCGCTGACCGCGCTGCTGCTCGGCCTGGCCGCCGGCCCCTTCGTGATCCGGCGCCTGACGGCGCTCAAGATCGGCCAGCAGGTGCGCAGCTACGGCATGGAGACGCACCTGACCAAGAGCGGCACGCCGACCATGGGCGGCGTGCTGGTGCTGTTCTCGATCGCGTTCTCGACCTTGCTGTGGTTCGACCTCTCGAACCGCTTCGTCTGGATCGTGCTGTGGGTCACGCTGGGCTTCGGCGCCATCGGCTGGGTCGACGACTGGCGCAAGGTGGTGCGCAAGGACCCCGAGGGCATGCGTTCGCGCGAGAAGTACTTCTGGCAGTCGGTGGTCGGTCTGGTGGCCGGCTTCTACCTGCTGTTCAGCATCTCCGAGAGCTCCAACTGGCGCGTGCTCGAACTGTTCTACGCCTGGGTGCGCTCGGGCTTCGACCTCGACTTTCCGCCCAAGATCAACCTGCTGGTGCCCTTCTTCAAGGAGGTGAGCTATCCGCTCGGGGGCATCGGCTTCGTGATCCTGACCTACCTGGTGATCGTCGGCGCCAGCAACGCGGTGAACCTCACCGACGGCCTCGACGGCCTGGCGATCATGCCGGTCGTCATGGTCGGCTCGGCGCTCGGCGTGTTCGCCTATGTCACGGGCAGCGCGGTCTATTCGCGCTACCTGCTGTTCCCGCACATCCCGGGCTCCGGCGAGCTGCTGGTCTTCTGCTCGGCCATGGCCGGCGCCGGCCTGGCCTTCCTGTGGTTCAACACCCATCCGGCGCAGGTCTTCATGGGCGACGTCGGCGCGCTCGCGCTCGGCGGCGCGCTCGGCACCATCGCCGTGATCGTCCGCCAGGAGATCGTGTTCTTCGTGATGGGCGGCATCTTCGTGGTCGAGGCGATCTCGGTGATGGCCCAGGTCACGTACTTCAAGTACACCAAGAAGCGCTTCGGCGAAGGCCGGCGCGTGCTCAAGATGGCGCCGCTGCACCACCATTTCGAGAAGAGCGGCTGGCGCGAGACCCAGGTCGTGGTCCGGTTCTGGATCATCACGATGCTGCTGTGCCTGGTCGGCCTGTCCAGCCTGAAGCTGCGTTGACACCATGCGGCATCTGAAAGACCTCCACGTCCTCGTCCTCGGCCTCGGTGCGTCCGGCCTGGCGATGGCGCGCTGGTGCGCGCGCCACGGCGCCGTGCTCACGGTCGCCGACACCCGCGAGGCGCCGCCGCAGCTGGCGGCCCTGCGCGCCGAGCTGCCCGGCGCCGTGTTCGTCGGCGGACCCCTGACGGCCGCGCTGGTCGAAGGCACGCCGGTGCGCGCGGTGTACCGCTCGCCGGGGCTGTCGCCGGCGTCGGTGGCGCCGGTGGTCGATGCGGCCCGGGCGATGGGCCTGCCGGTGGGGGGCGAGCTGGACCTGTTCGCGCGCGCCTTGGCGGACCTGCGGATCGTGGAAGAGGCGCAGGCGGTCGAAGCGGTCGTGGCGCCGGAGCCGGCCGCGCACGCGGAGCCCGCGCCCGACGCCGTCGAGCCCGATGCGGTCGATGCCGTCGATGCGCCTGAACCCGCCGCCGCGCTGCCCGACGATGACGACGATTCGTTCACCCCACTGGCCGAGCCGGTGGTCGTGCCGCCGGCGCCCAAGGGCTACACGCCCGCGGTGCTGGCCATCACCGGCACCAACGGCAAGACCACCGTGACCGCGCTCACCGGCCAATTGGTCGAGCGCGCCGGCAAGAGCGTCGCCGTGGCCGGCAACATCGGCCCGACCCTGCTCGACACGCTGTCGGCCCGGATCGACGCCGACGACCTGCCCGAAGTCTGGGTGCTCGAGCTGTCGAGCTTCCAGCTCGACGGCGTCCAGGACTTCGAGCCGACCGCCGCCACCGTGCTGAACCTGTCGCAGGACCACCTCGACTGGCATGGCGACATGGCCGCCTACGCCGCGGCCAAGGCGCGCATCTTCGGCCGCAAGGGCGTGATGGTGCTCAACCGCGAAGATGCCGCCGTCATGGCGATGCGGCCGGCGCCGGTCAAGCTGGCGCGGGGCCAGGTGGCGCGCAGCGTCATCACCTTCGGTGCGGCGATGCCGCTGCGGCCCGGGGACTACGGCATCGAGCGCCTCAACGGCATGGCCTGGCTGGTGCGCGCGCTCGAAGCCGACGAGACCCAGAAACGCAAGCGGGGCGCCGCGGTCGAGGAAGAAGAGATCTTCATCCAGCGCCTGATGCCGGCCGATGCGCTGCGCATCCGCGGCCGCCACAACGCGCTTAATGCGCTGGCTGCGCTGGCACTGGCCACCGCCGCGGGTTGCCAGCTGGCGCCGATGCTCTACGGGCTGCGCGAATACCGCGGCGAGCCGCACCGGGTCGAACCGGTGGCGATCGTCGGCGATGTCGAGTACTTCGACGACAGCAAGGGCACCAATGTCGGCGCCACCGTCGCCGCGCTGGTCGGCCTCGGCGAGGAGCGCCGGC
Organism: Variovorax sp. J31P207; assembly: GCF_030316965.1. Classification (NCBI taxonomy): domain Bacteria; kingdom Pseudomonadati; phylum Pseudomonadota; class Betaproteobacteria; order Burkholderiales; family Comamonadaceae; genus Variovorax; species Variovorax sp. J31P207. Next base: position 506,304 of record NZ_JASZYN010000005.1, on the reverse strand, counting down.
TGGTGGTGATCCTCGGCGGCGAGGGCAAGGGCCAGGACTTCACGCCGCTGGCCGCGCCGGTGGCGCAGTACGCCCGCGCCGTGGTCCTGATCGGCCGCGACGCGCCGTTGATCGAGGCCGCGCTCGCGGCCACCGGCATCCCGCTGCTGGGCGCCGCCTCGTTGGCCGAGGCCGTGACGGTGGCGGCCGGCCGCGCACACCCGGGCGACGCCGTGCTGCTGTCGCCGGCCTGCGCCAGCTTCGACATGTTCCGCGACTACGCGCACCGTGCGCAGGTCTTCTGCGAGGCCGTCGAGGCGCTGGCCGACCTGCCGTCGAACCCCGTGTCGGAGGCGTCATGAACAGCGCGAGCGCCGCCACGTCCAACAAGACCGGCCGCTTCAGCGGCTGGTTCAGCCGCGCGAAGAGCGGCATCGATGCCCTGCCCATGCACCTGCCGGTGCGGCTCGGCAACGCCGGCATGACGCAGACCAAGGCGGCGCCGGTGCGCGTGCTCGGCTTCGACCAGGCCATGGTCTGGGTCACGGTGGCGCTGCTGGCCTGGGGCCTGGTGATGGTCTATTCGGCCTCGATCGCGCTGTCCGACAGCCCGCGCTTCACCCGCGCCGGCTACACGCCGACCTTCTTCCTCACGCGCCACGCGGCCTCGCTGGTGATCGCCGCGATCGCCGGCCTGCTGGCCTTCCAGGTGCCGATGAAGACCTGGGAGCGCGCCGCGCCCTGGCTCTTCGTCGCCTCGCTGCTGTTGCTGGTGGCGGTGCTGGTACCGCACGTCGGCATCAACGTCAACGGCGCCCGCCGCTGGCTGCCGCTGGGCTTCATGCGCTTCCAGCCCTCGGAGCTGGCCAAGCTCGCGATGGTGCTCTATGCGGCCAGCTACATGGTGCGCAAGATGGAGATCAAGGAGCGCTTCTTCCGCGCCGTGCTGCCGATGGGCATCGCGGTGGTGGTGGTCGGCATGCTGGTGATGGCCGAGCCCGACATGGGCGCCTTCATGGTGATCGCGGTGATCGCCATGGGCATCCTGTTCCTGGGCGGCGTCAATGCGCGGATGTTCTTCGTCATCGCGGCGCTGGTCGTGGTGGCCTTCAGCACCATCGTGGCGACCAGCCCCTGGCGGCGCGAGCGGATCTTCGCCTACCTCGACCCCTGGAGCGAGGAGCACGCGCTCGGCAAGGGCTACCAGCTGTCGCACTCGCTGATCGCGATCGGCCGCGGCGAGGTCTTCGGCGTCGGCCTCGGCGGCAGCGTCGAGAAGCTGCATTGGCTGCCCGAGGCCCACACCGACTTCCTGATGGCCGTGATCGGCGAGGAGTTCGGCCTGGTCGGCGTGCTGCTGGCGATCGCGCTGTTCCTCTGGCTGACGCGCCGGATCATGCACATCGGCCGCCAGGCGATCGCGCTCGACCGCGTGTTCTCGGGCCTGGTGGCGCAGGGCATCGGCATCTGGATCGGCTTCCAGACCTTCATCAACATGGGGGTGAACCTCGGCGCGCTGCCGACCAAGGGCCTGACCCTGCCGCTGATGAGCTTCGGTGGGTCGGCCATCCTGTTGAACGTGGTGGCGCTGGCCGTGGTGCTGCGGATCGACTACGAGAACCGCGTCCTCATGCGCGGAGGCCGCGTATGAGCAGAACGGCATTGGTCATGGCGGGCGGCACGGGAGGACACATCTTCCCGGGCCTGGCCGTGGCCGAGGCCTTGCGCGAGCGCGGCTGGCGCGTCCACTGGCTCGGTGCGCCGGGCAGCATGGAAGAAAAGCTCGTGCCGCCGCGCGGCTTCGCCTTCGAACCGGTGCAGTTCGGCGGCGTGCGCGGCAAGGGACCGCTGACCTTGGCCTTGCTGCCCATGCGCCTGCTGCGCGCCTTCCTGCAGAGCATTGCCGTGGTGCGCCGCGTCAAGCCCGACGTGGTGGTCGGCCTCGGCGGCTACATCACTTTCCCGGGCGGCATGATGAGCGTGCTGCTCGGCAAGCCGCTGGTGCTGCACGAGCAGAACTCGGTCGCGGGCCTGGCCAACAAGGTGCTCGCGAGCGTGGCCGACCGCGTCTTCACGGCGTTCCCGAACGTCATCAAGAAGGCGCAGTGGGTCGGCAACCCCCTGCGCGCCGCCTTCCTGAAGCAGGGCGAGCCGGCCGCGCGCTTCGCCGGCCGCGGTGGTCCGCTCAAGCTGCTGGTGGTCGGCGGCAGTCTCGGCGCCCGCGCGCTCAACGCCGTGGTGCCGAAGGCGCTGGCCCTGATCGCCCCGGCCGAGCGGCCGCAGGTCACCCACCAGAGTGGCGCCAAGCAGATCGACGAGTTGCGCGCCAACTACGCCGCCGCCGGCGTCGATGGCGAACTCACTCCTTTCATCGACGACACGGCCGAGGCCTATGCCGACGCCGACCTGGTCGTCGCCCGTGCCGGTGCCAGCACCGTCACCGAAATCGCGGCCGTCGGCGCAGCAGCGCTGTTCGTGCCATTTCCCTCCGCCGTGGACGACCACCAGACCACCAATGCCCGCTTCCTTGTCGACGCCGGCGGCGGCTGGCTCGTTCAACAAACCGAACTGACACCCGAATTGCTGGCCGAATTGCTACAGAACACCGGGCGCGCTGCGCTCCTCGAACGCGCCGTGAAGGCCAAGACAATGCAGAAAACCGAAGCGGTCGACCACGTCGTCCGCGCTTGCGAGGAGCTTGCCAAATGAAGCACGCCATTCGTCACATCCACTTCGTCGGCGTCGGCGGCTCGGGCATGAGCGGCATCGCCGAAGTGCTGCTCAACCTCGGCTACAAGATCTCTGGCTCGGACCTGGCCGACAGCGCGACCCTCAAGCGCCTGGCCAGCCTCGGCATCGCGACCTTCGTCGGCCATGACGCGGCCCACATCGCGGGCGCCGACGCGGTCGTGACCTCGACCGCGGTCAACGCCGACAACCCCGAGGTGGTGGCGGCGCGCGAGAAGCGCATCCCGGTGGTGCCGCGCGCCATGATGCTGGCCGAGTTGATGCGGCTGAAGCAGGGCATCGCGATCGCCGGCACCCATGGCAAGACCACCACCACCAGCCTGGTGGCGAGCGTGCTGGCGGCGGCCGGCTTCGATCCGACCTTCGTGATCGGCGGCCGGCTCAACAGCGCCGGGGCCAATGCGCAACTCGGCAGCGGCGACTACATCGTGGTCGAGGCCGACGAATCCGATGCCTCGTTCCTGAACCTGCTGCCGGTGATGGCGGTGGTCACGAACATCGATGCCGACCACATGGAGACCTACGGGCACGACTTCGCGAAGCTCAAGAAGGCCTTCGTCGACTTCCTGCACCGCATGCCCTTCTATGGCGTCGCGATCCTGTGCACCGACGATCCGGCGGTGCGCGAGGTCGTGACCCAGGTGTCCTGCCCGGTGACCAGCTACGGCTTCGGCGAGGAAGCCCAGGTGCGCGCGGTCAACGTGCGCGCGGTGGGTTCGCAGATGCACTTCACGGCCCAGCGCCGGAACGGCGTCACGCTGCCCGACCTCGACATCGTGCTGAACCTGCCGGGCGAGCACAACGTGCGCAACGCGCTGGCGGTGATCGCGGTGGCGGTCGAGCTCAGTGTGCCCGACGAAGCGGTGCAGCGCGGCCTGGCCGACTTCAAGGGCGTGGGCCGGCGCTTCCAGCGCTATGGCGAAGTGGCGCTGCCGGGCGGCCGTCCGGGCCAGTTCACGCTGATCGACGACTACGGCCACCACCCGGTCGAAATGGCGGCCACCATCGCCGCGGCGCGCGGCGCCTTTCCGGGCCGGCGGCTGGTGCTGGCCTTCCAGCCGCACCGCTTCACGCGCACCCGGGACTGCTTCGAGGATTTCGTCAAGGTCATCGGCCAGGCCGACGCGGTGCTGCTGGGCGAGGTCTACGCCGCCGGCGAGGCGCCCATCGTGGCCGCCGACGGCCGCTCGCTGGCGCGTGCGCTGCGCGTCGCCGGCAAGGTCGAGCCGGTCTTCGTCGACGAGATCGCGGCGATGCCGCAGGCGATCCTGGACAACGCGCGCGATGGCGATGTCCTGATCTGCATGGGCGCCGGCTCGATCGGCGCCGTGCCGGCCAAGGTGGTCGAGATCGGCGCCCTGGCGCCGCAGAAGTCGGAGCGCTTCACGCGCGAAGGGAGGGCGCTGTGAGCGTCGTGGAACCCCAGGCCCTGGGCAAGGTGGCGGTGCTGTTCGGCGGCAGCTCGGCCGAGCGCGAGATTTCCATCATGTCGGGCACCGGCGTGCTGGAGGCGCTGCGTTCGCGCGGCGTCGATGCCCATCCCTTCGATCCGGCCGATCGCGATCTGGCCGAACTCAAGCGCGAGGGCTTTGCCCGCTGCTTCGTCGCGCTGCACGGGCGCCACGGCGAAGACGGCACCGTGCAGGGCGCCCTCGAGCTGCTCGGCATTCCCTACACCGGCTCCGGCGTCATGGCGTCGAGCGTGGCCATGGACAAGGTCATGACCAAGCGCATCTGGCAGGCCGACGGCCTGCCGACGCCGCGCTATGTGCGCCTGGCCTTCGACCAGCAGAGCCGCGAGCAGATCAACGCCGTGCCCGACGTGCTGGGCCTGCCGCTGATCGTGAAGCCGCCGCGCGAGGGCTCGTCGATCGGCGTGACCAAGGTCGAGGGCTACTCGCAGATGCAGGATGCGGTGGCGCTGGCGGTGCGCTACGACGCCGACGTGCTGTGCGAGGAGTTCATCGAGGGCGAAGAGGTCACCTGCGCCCTGCTGGGCAGCGGCCTCGACGCCGTGGCGCTGCCGGTGGTGCGCATCGCCGCGCCCGAGGGCGCCTACGACTACCAGAACAAGTACTTCACCGACGACGTCAAGTACCACTGCCCGAGCGGCCTGCCCGAGGCCGAAGAGCACGAGATCCGGCGCATCGCGCTGGCCGCCTACCACCAGCTCGGCTGCCGCGGCTGGGGCCGCGCCGACCTGATGATCCGGGCCAGCGACCGCAAGCCCTTCCTGCTCGAGATGAACACCTCGCCCGGCATGACCAGCCACTCGCTGGTGCCGATGTCGGCGCGGGCCGCCGGCATCGCCTACGAGGACCTCTGCCTGCGCGTGCTGGCGACGGCCACGCTCGATTCCGGAACGCCGATCCGCAGCGAGGCGAACTGATGGCCGACAGCATCTCCGTCCCCTTCGACGTCAAGCTCATGAACGTGCTCGCGAGCCTCGTGTTCGCGCTGTTCGCGCTCATGCTGCTGGCGGCGGGCGGCTGGTGGGTGCTGCGCCAACCCTTCTTCCCGCTGGCCGGCATCAAGGTCGACGGCGAGGTCACGCACAACAACGCGGTCACCTTGCGCGCCAACGTGGCGCCGCAGCTGGCGGGCAACTTCTTCACGGTCGACCTGGCGCGCGCGCGCGCCGCCTTCGAGTCGGTGCCGTGGGTGCGCAAGGCGGTGGTGCGGCGCGAGTTCCCGAACAAGCTGCGCGCCACGCTGACCGAGCACGTGCCGGTGGCGCACTGGGGCGACGAGGCCGGCTCGAAGCTGATCAACGGCTTCGGCGAGGTCTTCGAAGCCAACGTGGCCGAGGTCGACGACAACCTGCCGCGGCTGGACGGCCCGCCCGAGCAGGCCGGCCAGGTGCTGGGCATGTACCGGGTCCTGGCGCCGCTGTTCAAGCCCTACGACCTCGCGATCGACGAGCTCACGCTGACCGGTCGCGGCAGCTGGCGGGCTCAGCTCGACACCGGCGCCGTGCTCGAACTCGGGCGCGGCCAGGGCGATGAGGTGGTGGCCCGCACAGAGCGCTTCCTGCGCACCGTGACGCCGGTGGCGAGCCAGTACGGGCGCACGGTGGCGGCGGTCGAGGGCGCCGACCTGCGACACAACGAGGGCTATGCGCTGCGGTTGCGCGGCGTGACGACGGTCGTTGCCGACCCGAAGAAAAAGTAGAGAGAGCGAACAGAGGAAGCACATGTCCAAAGAGTACAAAGATCTCGTTGTCGGCCTCGACATCGGCACCGCCAAGGTGATGGCGGTGGTCGCCGAGGTGCTGCCCAACGGCGAGCTCAAGCTGGCCGGGCTCGGCATCGCGCCGAGCAACGGGCTCAAGCGCGGGGTGGTGGTCAACATCGACGCCACCGTGCAGAGCATCCAGCAGGCCCTCAAGGAGGCCGAGCTGATGGCCGACTGCAAGATCAGCCGGGTCTACACCGGGATCACCGGCAGCCACATCCGCGGCATCAATTCGAGCGGCATGGTGGCGGTGAAGGACAAGGAAGTCACGCCGGCCGACGTCGCCCGCGTGGTCGAGACCGCGCGCGCGATCAACATCTCGAGCGACCAGCGCCTGCTGCTGGTCGAGCCGCAGGAGTTCGTGATCGACGGCCAGGACGTCAAGGAGCCGATCGGCATGAGCGGCATGCGGCTGGAGGCCAAGGTGCACATCGTGACCGGCGCCCAGAGCGCGGCCGAGAACATCATCAAGTGCGTGCGCCGCTGCGGCCTCGAGGTCGACCAGCTGATGCTGAACCCGCTGGCCTCCAGCCTGGCGGTGCTGACCGAGGACGAGCGCGAACTCGGCGTGGTGCTGGTCGACATCGGCGCCGGCACCACTGACGTCGCGATCTTCACCAACGGCGCGATCCGCCACACGGCCGTGATCCCGATCGCCGGCGACCTGATCACCAGCGACATCGCGATGGCGCTGCGCACGCCGACCAAGGACGCCGAGGACATCAAGGTCGAGAACGGCTATGCCAAGCAGCTGCTGGCCGACCCCGACACCCAGGTCGAGGTGCCGGGCCTGGGCGACCGCGGCCCGCGCATGCTGAGCAAGCAGGCGCTGGCCGGCGTGATCGAACCGCGGATCGAGGAGATCTTCTCGCTGGTGCAGCAGGTGGTGCGCGAGTCGGGCTACGAGGAAGTGCTGTCCTCGGGCGTGGTGCTGACCGGCGGCAGCGCCGTGATGCCGGGCATGGTCGAGCTCGGCGAGGACATCTTCCTGAAGCCGGTGCGGCGCGGCATTCCGAAGTATTCGAGCGCGCTGTCGGACATGGTCGCGCAGCCGCGCGCCGCCACCGTCATGGGCCTGCTCGAGGAGGCCCGCTATGCGCGCCTGCGCGGCTTCAAGGTGGCGCAGAAGAACGGCTCGGTCAAGACCGCGTTCGGGCGCTTCAAGGACTTCATCGTGGGGAACTTCTGACATGAACCCCCACCGTCTCTGGCTGGCGCGGGGCAGTCCCCCGCTGCATTTCAACGAGCGATGGCGGCGAACCGGACCTCCGCCCTGACAGCGCTCAACTGCATACCCACAACAAATTCATTCATCAATAAACGGCAACTGCAAATTCAAGGAGTCAGAAAAATGGCTATCGAAATGATCGAGATCGAAGAGTTCAACCAGGGCACCCAGATCAAGGTGATCGGCGTCGGCGGCGGCGGCGGCAACGCGGTCGCCCACATGATGGAGCGCGGCGTGCAAGGGGTGCAGTTCGTCTGCGCCAACACCGATGCCCAGGCGCTGTCGCGCAGCAACGCCCACAAGACGATCCAGCTCGGTACCAATGGCCTGGGCGCCGGCAGCAAGCCCGAGAAGGGCCGCGACGCCGCCGAGGCCGCGATCGACGACATCCGCGAATCGATCGCCGGCGCGCACATGCTGTTCATCACGGCCGGCATGGGCGGCGGCACGGGCACCGGCGCGGCGCCCGTGATCGCGCGCATCGCCAAGGAGATGGGCATCCTCACGGTGGGCGTGGTGACCAAGCCCTTCGACTGGGAAGGCGGCCGCCGGATGACCAATGCCGACCAGGGCCTGGCCGAGCTCGAGGCCAACGTCGACTCGCTGATCGTGGTGCTCAACGAGAAGCTGCTCGACGTGCTCGGCGAGGACGTGACGCAGGACGAGGCCTTCGCGCATGCCAACGACGTGCTGAAGAACGCGGTCGGCGGCATCTCGGAGATCATCAACGAATACGGCGGCGTCAACGTCGACTTCGAAGACGTCCGCACCGTGATGGGCGAACCCGGCAAGGCGATGATGGGCACGGCTGCGGCCAGCGGCCCGGACCGCGCCCGCATCGCCGCCGAGCAGGCCGTGGCCTGCCCGCTGCTCGAAGGCATCGACCTGTCGGGCGCCAAGGGCGTGCTGGTGCTGGTGACGGCCTCGAAGTCTTCGCTCAAGCTGAGCGAATCGAAGCTCGCGATGAACACCATCCGCGCCTACGCATCGCCGGACGCGCACGTGATCTACGGCGCCGCCTACGACGACGCCCTCGGCGACGAGATGCGCGTCACCGTGGTGGCCACCGGCCTGTCGCGCCAGGATGCACGCCGCCAGGCACCGACGCTCGAAGTGATCCGCACCGGCACCGACAACATCGCGTTCACCGTGCCGACCCTCGGCACCGGCACCGGCCACGCTGCCAGCCAGCCGAACTACGACGGCATGGCGGTGCCCAGCGTGTGGCGCACCAACCGCACCATGGCCGCGGCCAAGGTCGATGCGCTGTCGTCGGGCGGCATGGACGACTTCGAGATCCCGGCGTTCCTGCGCCGCCAGGCCGACTGAGGCGTGCCGGGGTGACGGCTATCGGGGACATAGCGAGGCGTGCGGCGCTGCGGACGGCACGCGCCTCTAAAATGCCCTCCGTGCTGTCCCAACGAACCCTCAAGTCGATCACCCGCGCCGTTGGCGTGGGGCTGCACAGCGGCCAGCGGGTCGAGCTCACCTTGCGGCCCGCACCGGTCGACCACGGCATCGTCTTCCGCCGGGTCGACCTGCCGGAGCCGGTCGAGATCGCGATGACGGCCGAATCGGTGACCGACACCCGGCTGGCGTCGACCGTCTCGGCGGGCGGCGCCAAGGTCCAGACCGTCGAGCACCTGATGTCGGCCTGCGCCGGCCTCGGCATCGACAACCTGCTGATCGACATCACGGCCGACGAGGTGCCGATCCTCGACGGTTCGGCATCGTCCTTCGTCTTCCTGCTGCAGAGCGCGGGCATCCAGCCGCAGGCGGCGCCGCGGCGCTTCATCCGGGTGAACAAGCCGGTCGAGGTGCGCGAAGGCGAGGGCGCGGATGCCAAGTGGGCGCGGCTCGAGCCCTACCACGGCTACAAGCTCAGTTTCGAGATCGACTTCGACCACCGGGTGGTCAACTCGACCGGCCAGCGGGTCGAGTTCGACCTCGGCAGCGGCTCCTACAGCCGCGACATCGCACGCGCGCGCACCTTCGGTTTCACCAAGGAAGTCGAGTACATGCGCTCCAAGGGCCTGGCGCTCGGCGGCGGGCTCGACAACGCGATCGTGATGGACGACACCAAGGTGCTCAATGCCGGCGGGTTGCGCTACGACGACGAATTCGTCAAGCACAAGATCCTCGACGCGATGGGTGACCTGTATGTCATCGGGCGGCCCCTGCTGGCCGCCTACAGCGCCTTTCGCTCCGGCCATGCGCTCAACAACAAGCTGCTGCGCGAGTTGCTCGCCCATCCGGAGGCCTACGAGGTCGTGACCTTCGACGACGAGAAGCGGGCCCCGGCCGGCTTCGCCGAAGTCGCGCGCGCCTGGTAGCGCAGCGCCGCCGATGCTGCTGTTCCGCTGGGCCATCCTGCTGCTGCTGCTGGCGGCCGGCGTCTCGTTCGCGTTCTACGCCGGCACCGGGCAGCTCAAGTACCGGCGCTTCGGCTGGATAGTGCTCAAGTGGACGCTGCTGGCGGCCTTCGGCTTCTTTGCGGTGCTGATCGCCGAGCGGGCCTTCTGAGACCTTGCGGGACTTCCTGAGACCTTGCGGGACAGACCAAGAAACTGCGCAGCAGTTTTTGCTCTGTCCTCAACTGATTAGATCTCAGCGCGTCCGGCCGTCCCGATAACGCCCGCTGGTGCTGCGCCCCAGGACGGTTGCCTGCCCGAGCCGCGCCAGCGACGCGCCCACGTGGGCATGCGTGATCGCGATGCCGAGCGCGTCGGCCGCATCGCTGCCTGGCAGCCCCGGCAGATGAAGCAGCCGCTTGACCATCTCCTGGACCTGCGCCTTGGCGGCCCGCCCGTGGCCCGCCACGGCCTGCTTCATCTGCAGTGCCGTGTATTCCGACACCGCGAGATCGCGCGTCACCAGGGCCGTGAGGCAGGCGCCGCGGGCCTGGCCGAGCAGCAGCGTGGACTGCGGATTGACGTTGACGAAGATGATCTCGACCGCGGCCGCGTCGGGCTGGTAGCGCGCCGCCAGTTCGCCGATGCCGTCGAACAGCACCTTCAGCCGCGCCGGCAGCTCGCCGGTGCCGAGGTGGCGGGTGCTGATGGTGCCGCTGGCGACGTAGCGCAGCGCGTGGCCGTCGACGTCGACCACGCCGAAGCCGGTGGTCTGCAGTCCGGGGTCGATGCCGAGGATGCGCATGGGCTTCAGACCTGGAAGTACCAGCGCACGGCGTGGAAGAAAACGGGCGCCGCGAAGCACAGCGCATCGACCCGGTCGAGCAGGCCGTTGGCGCCGGTCACGCCGACGCCGCGCCGGCCCCAGTTCGGAATGCCGCGATCGCGCTTGAGCGCCTTCATCACGAGATGGCCCATCGAGCCGGCCACGCAGGCGATCAGCGACATCGCGAAGGCCTGGCCGAACTTGAACGGCGTGATGAAGGAGAACAGGCCGCCGACCACGCCCGCGATCGCCATGCCGAGCGCCCAGCTGGTCCAGTTGAAGCTGCGGCTGACGTTCGGGGCGAAGGGCGGCTGCATGAACAGCCGATGCCGGATCGCGCCCAGCAGGCCAGGCAGGCGCTCGGGTGCCGGCGCGCCCTCGTCCGGCATCGCCTTGCGCCGCGACACCAGGTGCTGCACCAGCATGCAGCTCTGGACCACGATCACCAGGAAGAAGACCAGGAAGGCGCTCTTGCCCTCGTAGCCCGGAAAGGACAGCAGCAGCAGGGCCGGCACGTGGCTCATGCCGTAGACGCAGACCATGATGCCCCATTGCAGCTTGGCGTTGCGCTCGAGGAAGTGGCTCGGGTCGTCGGCCAGCGCGCTCACGACCGGGATGGCAAGGAACACGTAGACCGGGATGAACACCGTGAAGAGGTCGAAGTGGGCGGTCGCCACCAGCCAGAACTGGATCGGCAGCACCACGAAGAAGGCCAGGATCAGGCTGCGATGGTCGCCGCGCCGGGTCGGCGAGAGCGTGATGAACTCGCGCAGCGCCAGGAAGGCGATCAGTGCGAACAGCAGGGTCGCCACCCGTTCGCCCAGGGCCCAGCCGACCCAGAACACCACCACCATGAACCAGGTGGTGCTCAGCAGCGCGCGGAAATGCCGCAGCTCGCGCTGCCAGATCTCGTCGTGGACCGGGTTGCGGCGCTCCCTGAAGCTCAGCAGGAAGGCGACGGTACTGACGATGAACAGCAGCCCGAAGACAATGACGAACAGGGCCGCGACCTGGTGCGTCGGGGAAAGGCTGCGCAGGTAGTTGTTCATCTAGACGTTCCGCAGCGCCACCACGGCCTCGCGCGCCCGGTCGAGAAAGGGCCGGCGTTCCTCGGCCACCTCGAGCTTGATCGGCGCGCCGAAGGTGACCGAACACAGGATCGGCACCGGCACCACCTCGCCCTTGGGCATCACGCGCTGCACGTTGTCGATCCAGGCCGGCACCAGCACGACCTCGGGGAACATCTGGGCCAGCGTGAACAGCCCCGACTTGAATTTCTGCGGCTCACCCGTGTGGCCGCGCGTGCCCTCGGGAAAGATGATGATCGAGTAGCCGCCCTGCAGCGCTTCGATCAGCGGCTGCAGCGGCGCCAGTGCTTCGGCGCTGCCCGGCGGCGCGAGCGGCGAAGGCTCCGGTTCGGGCGCCGGCTGCGACAGCGGAATCTCGAACTGCGCGCCGGCGGGCTCGGCCGCGGCGAATGCGGCGGGCGCCTCGTCGAGCGAAGGTTCGATACGGACCGCGGGCGGTGGCTCGGGCGGTGCCGGCGGCACCACCGGCGCGCCGCCGCCGCGCTCGACATAGATCGCGTGGAACACCTCGGTCGTGATCCAGCGCTTGAAGGGCGTGTTGGCCCAATAGTCGCGCGCCGCGATCGGCCGCGTGATGCCGCGCAGTTCCTCGGGCAGGGCAGCCCAGATCATCACGAGGTCGAGATGGCTCTGGTGGTTGGCGAAGTAGATGCGCTGCTCGGCCTTGGGCGGGCAGCCCCACCAGCGCGCCTGGGCGCCGGTGAGCAGCCGGATCAGGCCCAGCAATCCCCACCCCGTGAACTTTGCAAGCAACATGGGTCCCGATGATACGGGGCAGCTCTCAGGGCAATTCGGCCGCCGGCATGCGCGCAGCGATCGTCGCCGTGCGGCTCGCGAGATAGCCCGATCCCTGCCGGCGCTCGAAGAACTTCGGGCTCGGCAGCATCACGGCCAGCCGGGCCGCCTCGTTGACGCCGAGGCGTGCCGCGGGCTTCTTGAAGTAGTGCTGCGCCGCCGCCTCGGCACCGAAGATGCCTTCGCCCCATTCGACGTTGTTGAGGTAGATCTCGAGGATCCGCTCCTTGCTCAGAAAGGTCTCGAGCGCGGTGGCCAGCACCAGTTCCTGCCCTTTGCGCAGCATCGTGCGCTCGCTCGACAGCAGCAGGTTCTTGGCCAGCTGCTGCGTGATGGTCGAGCCGCCGCGCAATGGCGCCGGGCGCGGTTCCTTGCCGCGCGCCCGCATCTGGGCGGCGCGCCTGGCGGCGATCTCCTCGGCCTTGGCATTGCGTTGCCGGGCCCGCTCGATGGCTTCCCACTCCACGCCCTGGTGGTAGATGAACTCGCTGTCCTCGCTGGCGATCACGGCGCGCTTGAGGCTGTCCGAGATGCGGCTGTAGGGCATCCACTGCTGGCGCCAGTCGCGTTCGCCGTTGCTGCGCCCCTGGGTGGCGAGTTGCCAGGCCTCGGAGCGCTGGAAAGTCGTCGACTGCGGATCGATGGCCGCCATCGCGGCGATCCGGAGGATGAAGAAGAGCTGCAGCGCGAAGGCCGCGATCAGCACGCAGCCGAGCCAGCGCAGGGCGGCGATCACTTGGCCTCGACGAGGGCGCGCAGCTCGGCCAGCACCGGGGCGGTCGGCGGCCGCACGCCGCGCCAGATCTCGAAGGCCTCGGCGGCCTGCTCCACCAGCATGCCGAGGCCGTCGCGCGGCACCGCGCCGTGGGCGCGGGCCCAGTCCATGAAGCCCGCCGCGGCCGCGCCGTACATCATGTCGACCGCCAGCGCTCCGGGCTTCAGCACGCTGGCCGGCACCGGCACCTGGCCGCCGGAGAGGCTCGAAGCGGTCGCGTTCACCAGCACGTCGAAGCGGCCCGGCACGCTGTCGAGCGCCTGCGCCTCGAGCGCGACCCCATGCTGCAAGGCCAGCGCCGCATGCCGCTGCACCAGGGCGATCGCCTTGGACAGGGTGCGGTTCGCCACCACGACCCGGCGGGGTCCGGCTTCGAGCAGCGGCCCCAGCACGCCCGCGCTGCCGCCGCCTGCGCCCAGCAGCAGCAGCTCGCTGTCCGCCAGCGCGACGCCCGCGTGGACCCGGATGTCATTGACCAGCCCGATGCCGTCGCTGTTGTCGCCGTGCACGCCGTCGTCGCGGAAGCTCAGCACGTTGACCGCCTGGGCCAGTGCCGCGCGCGGCGTCAGGTGCTGCGACAGCGCCGCGGCCTCGAACTTGAACGGCACCGTCACGTTGCAGCCGCGCGCCGTGCCCGTGGTCTGGGCGCGGAACGCCGCCACCGCGCCGGCGAAGTCGTCCAGCGGCGCGAGGCGGCGGCCGTACTCCAGCTGCTGTCCGGTCAGCTCGGCGAAGCGGGCATGGATCCAGGGCGAGCGGCTGTGTTCGACCGGGTGGCCCATCACGCAATACAGGTCGGTCATCGTGGCTCGCTCATTGTCTGGACGAGAGCTGGGTCTCCAGCGTCTCGTCGCGGGTGAACTTGAAGCGCGACGGCAGCACGATCTGGTCGGTCTGGCGCCGCATCGCATCGGTGAACTTGCCGAAGCTGCCGATGCTGCGAACGATCGCCTGGGCGCGGCGGTCGAGGGTGCGGTCGCCCGAGCCCTCGACGATGTCGGTCGCGAGGATCGAACCGTCGTGGTTGACGGTCACCATCATCGTCAGCTCGCCGTAGAGCTTCTTGCCCCCCGATTCGGGGAAGTTCTCGGTGCCGCGCACCTCGATCTTGCGGCGCAGCGCGTCGACATAGGCCGCGTAGGCCGCCTCGCGCGTGGCCGGGCTGATGTAGCGCTTCTTGGGCCGCGCGTTCTCTTCGTTGACGCGGCGCTCGATCTCGGCCAGCAGCTCGACCAGCTGGCGACGTTTTTCTTCGCGTGCCGCGCTCTCGCTCGGGTTGCCCTTGGCGCGCGGATCGGGCAACGGCATGCTGGCCAGCTGCTGCTTGATCTGGGCCAGCAGCAGCATCTGCTGCTGCTGCATGGCCTCGACCTGGCGCTGGGCGTCTTCCATCGAATCGCCGATGGCGGTGAAGGTGGAGGGCGGCAGCGGGCTGGTGGCACGACCGCGGTCGAGGTCGCCGCCGCCGGCCAGCGAGGCCTGGGCGATCGCGCGGGCCTTGTCGGGCCGCTCGTTGGTCCGGGCGTTGACCAGGATCACCTCGAGCGGCGTTTCCTGGAAGACCCGGTTGAAGGACTCCGGGTCGACGAAGCGGACCGCCAGCAAGGCGGCATGCGCGGCGACCGACAGGCCGAGCGCGATCTGCAGCGTGCTGAGGTCGCGCAGGTTCATGCCGGTGCGTTCTCCGGAGCGGCCTCGCTGTCGGCGAGGTCGACCGCGATGGCGATCGGCCCGGCGACTTCTTCCTCGTCCTCGCCGCTGTCGTCCGCGGCCGCATCGGCCGGCGCGGCATCGAGCCGTTCGATGACCGTGCCGTGGACGTCGAGCGCGATCTCGTCGATCTCGCCGAGCCGAACGCGCACCCGCGCGCCGCGCTGCAGGCCTTGCGTGCCGGTCACCTCGAACACCAGCGGCAGCTGGTCGGCCCGGGCCAGGGCGCCGTTCGGCAGTTCCTTGATGAGGGTGGCCTCGAGCTCGGTGATGCCTTCCTGCTTCAGGTACTTGAGGGTCCAGAAGCGTTCCATGCCGCCCTGGTGGCCGTTGTAGGTGCTGTAGGCGGCATCGAAGCCCGAGAGGATCGAGAACAGGTCGGCGTCCTTGGGCTTGAACGGCGCCGCCAGCGCGGCGGTCTTGCCGTGGCGCGCCGCCGCGATGATCTGCCACTGGTTCACGAGGTCGGTGTAGCGGCGCAGCGGCGAGGTGCTCCAGGCGTAGCTCTTCACGCCGAGACCCGCGTGCGGCAGGGCCCGCGTGCCCATGCGCACCTTGATGCCGGGCGCCAGGCTGGCCTGGCTGCGGTAGAGGCCGGGCACGCCGAGCTCGCCGAGCCATCCGCCCCAGCTGCTGTTGGCCAGGATCATCGCCTCGGACACGATCAGGTCGAGCGGCGCGCCGCGCTGGCGGGTGCCGATCCGCACCTGCTCGTCGCCGGTCGGCTCGCCCTCGTTGCCGAGCAGGCGGAAGGTGTAGTCGGGCCGGCTGAAGTTCTCGGGCTTGCCGCGCACCACCTCGCGCTGTGCCTTCAGCTGCTTCGCCAGGCGGAACAGGAAGGACAGCGGCGCGCGCAGCGGCGCCAACGTCGCCGGCGTCTCTGCCGCGCCGACGGAAGCGTCTTCCAGCCATTCTTGGTTGATCACCGTGTCGAGCTGGTCGTGGCGCAGGTTGGCGACGATCGGCACCCGCTCGAGCCGGGTCTCGGTGCCCTGCAGCGCCAGCGTCGCCTCGTCGAAGGTCGCGTAGAGCGAGACGGCCGGGCAGTCGCGCCCTTCCTGCAGCGTGTAGGCCTCGACCACGTGGTCGGGCAGCATCGTGATCTTGTGGCCCGGCATGTAGACCGTCGACATGCGCGCGCGCGCCACCTGGTCGATGGCGCTGCCCGGCACCAGGGCCAGCCCGGGCGCCGCGATGTGGATGCCGACCACCACGGTGCCGCTGCCGAGCCCCTGGACCGACAGGGCGTCGTCGATCTCGGTGGTCTGCGAATCGTCGATCGAGAAGGCCTGCACCGCGGCCAGCGGCAGCGCGTCGGCGATCGCCGGCGCCTGCAGCGCCGGGAAGCCCGTGCCTTTCGGGAAGTTCTCGAACAGGAAGCGGCGCCAGTGGAACTGGTAGGCGGAGGCGATCGCGCCGGCCTGCTTCAGCAGTTCGAGCGGCGGGCGCTGGGTGGCGCGGGCGGCGTCGACGACCGCCTTGTATTCGGGCGCGTTCTTGTCCGGCTTGAACAGGATCTTGAACAGCTGCTCGCGCACCGGCGCCGGGCAGACGCCCGCGGCCAGCTGATCGGCCCATTCGGCGATCTGGGCCTGCACCAGCTTCTTCTTCTCGATCGCGGCCAGCGCCTGCTGGATGATCTCGGCCGGCGCCTTCTTGAAGCGGCCCTTGCCGGCACGGCGGAAGTAGTGCGGGGCGTCGAACAGCGCCAGCAGCGCCGCGGCCTGCTGGACCAGCGTCGGACGGGCCTGGAAATACTCGGTGGCCAGCTCGTCGAAGCCGAATTCGCCCTCGGGCGCGAATTCCCAGGCGAGGTCGAGGTCGACCGTGGCGGCGAGCGCGCGGCCCTCGGCGATCAGCTCGGCCGGCGCCGGTTTCTCGAAGCGCAGCACGATATTGGCGCTCTTGACCTTGACCCGCTTGCCGGTCTCGAGCTCGACCTGGGCCGAGGCTTCGGCCTCCGACAGGACGCGGCCGCCCAGGTATTTGCCGGCTTCTTCGAACAATACAAACATGGCGCGGATTCTCCCATGCGCAGCGGCGCAGGCCGCTCAGACAGGGTCGATGAAGGCCAGAACCTCGTCCAGGTGCTGGGCCTCGAAGTCCGACAGCGCGTGGTCGCCGCTTTCGAGGAGCTTGATCCGGCTGCCCGGGTAGCGGTCCGACATGTCGCGCCAGTCGAGCACTTCGTCGCCCTTGGCGATGACCGCGAAGACCTGCTCCGGCCGGTCCAGCGGCCCGACCTGGAGCGCGCGCAGCTCGGCAATGTATTCGGGGCGGAAATGAAAATGCTCGGACGGGTCGTGCCAGAGCGTCTGGTCGCCGATGTGACGCACCAGGTCGCGCGCCGGGTCGACCGCCGGATTGAGCAGCACCGCCCGGCAATAGGTGGTGGCTGTTACATATGTGGCGTAGAAACCGCCGAGCGACGAGCCCACCACCGCCATCGAACTGCGCGGCCAGCCGGCGATGCCCTGCATCACGAGCGCGACCGCCTCGCGCGGCGAGGGCGGCAGCTGGGGGCACCACCAGTGCAGGTTCGGGTGCAGTTTGGCCACGCGCTGCGCCATCTGGCTGGCCTTGGTCGACCGGGGCGAGGAGCGGAAGCCGTGGAGATAGAGCAGGTGGGTGGTGGGCGGCATGCCGCGATTATCCGGAACCGGGGCCGGAAATGGCCCTGGGGCCCATCCGAGGGGCTTCGGGCGGCGATAATCCCGACCCCATGTCGGCCGTCTTCAACCAACCTTCGCTCGCGCGGCGCCTGTTGCCCGTGTTCCAGGGCTTCGACGGCTTCCTCGCCTTTGCCGTGCTGCTGCTGGGCTGTGCCGGCATGCTGACCATGTATTCGTCCGGCTACGACCATGGCACCCGCTTCGTCGACCATGGCCGCAACATGCTGCTGGCCGCCTTCATCATGTTCGTGGTGGCCCAGGTGCCGCCGCAGCGGCTCATGGTCGCCGCCGTTCCGATCTACACCCTCGGCGTGGCGCTGCTGGTGGCGGTGGCGCTGTTCGGCATCACCAAGAAGGGCGCCCAGCGCTGGATCAATGTCGGCGTCGTGATCCAGCCCAGCGAGATCCTCAAGATCGCGATGCCGCTGATGCTGTCCTGGTGGTTCCAGCGCCGCGAGGGGCAGCTGCGGCCGCTCGACTTCATCGTCGCCACGCTGCTGCTGGCGGTGCCGGTCGGCCTGATCATGAAGCAGCCCGACCTCGGCACCGCGCTGCTGGTGCTGGCCACGGGGCTGTCCGTGATCTTCTTCGCCGGCCTGTCCTGGAAGCTGATCTTGCCGCCGGTGGTGATCGGCCTGGTCGTGGTGGCGCTGATCGTCGGCTTCGAGTCCCAGCTGTGCGCCAACGGTTTCGACTGGAAGATCCTGCACGACTACCAGAAGCAGCGCGTCTGCACGCTGCTCGACCCGACCAAGGACCCGCTCGGCAAGGGCTTCCACATCATCCAGGGCATGATCGCCATCGGCTCCGGCGGCGTCGGCGGCAAGGGCTTCATGCAGGGCACCCAGACCCACCTCGAGTTCATCCCCGAGCGCACCACCGACTTCATCTTCGCCGCCTACTCCGAGGAATTCGGCCTGGCCGGCAACCTGGCGCTGATCGCCGCCTTCATCTTCCTGATCTTCCGCGGCCTGGCGATCGCGCTCGACGCGCCGACCCTGTTCTCCCGTCTGCTGGCCGGCGCGGTCACCATGATCTTCTTCACCTACGCCTTCGTGAACATGGGCATGGTGAGCGGCATCCTGCCGGTGGTGGGGGTGCCGCTGCCCTTCATCAGCTATGGCGGCACCGCGATGGTCACCCTGGGGCTGGGGCTGGGCATCCTGATGTCCATCTCGCGCGCCAAGCGATTGATCCAGAGCTGACGTCCTTCTGGCATTCCGCTCCTAGAATGCCTTGATGATCTCCCGCGAACCCACCATCGAGCGCCTCGCCACGGCGCAGAACCTCCTGCTCACGCCCTTCGGTCTCGACGAATCGCACCTGTCGCGTGCGCTCGCCGAAATCACCGCGCACAAGGTGGACGACGCCGATCTCTACTTCCAGTACACGCGCAGCGAAGGCTGGAGCCTCGAAGAGGGCATCGTCAAGACCGGCAGCTTCAGCATCGACCAGGGCGTCGGCGTGCGCGCGGTCAGCGGCGAAAAAACCGCCTTCGCCTATTCGGACGACATCTCCGAGGCCTCGCTGCTCGATGCCGCGCGCACCGTGCGCAGCATCTCCTCCGCCGGCAAGACCGCGCGGGTCAAGGCGCCGGCACGCAAGATCGCCGGCAGCCGCTCGCTCTACAACGGCATCGACCCGATCTCGACCCTGGACAGCACGGCCAAGGTCAAGCTGCTCGAGAAGGTCGAGCAGCTGGCGCGCTCGCGCGACCCGCGGGTGGCACAGGTCATGGCCGGCCTGGCGAGCGAATACGACGTGGTGCTGGTGGCGCGCGCCGACGGCACCCTGGCGGCCGACGTCCGGCCGCTGGTGCGGCTGTCGGTCACCGTGATCGCCGAGCAGAACGGCCGCCGGGAAGTCGGCTCGGGCGGCGGCGGCGGCCGCTTCGGCCTGGCCTACTTCGACGACGCGCACATCGCCGAATACGTCGACCAGGCCGTCAAGTCGGCGCTCACCAATCTCGATTCGCGGCCGGCGCCGGCCGGCGAGATGACCGTCGTGCTCGGCCCGGGCTGGCCCGGCATCCTGCTGCACGAGGCCATCGGCCACGGGCTCGAGGGCGACTTCAACCGCAAGGGTTCGAGCGCGTTCTCGGGCCGCATCGGCGAGCGCGTCGCGGCCAAGGGCGTGACCGTGCTCGACGACGGCACCATCGCCGACCGCCGCGGCTCGCTCAATGTCGACGACGAGGGCAACGCGACCCAGCGCAACGTGCTGATCGAGGACGGCATCCTCAAGGCCTACATCCAGGATTCGCTCAACGCCCGCCTCATGAAGGCCAAGCCCACGGGCAACGGCCGCCGCGAGAGCTACGCCCACGCGCCGATGCCGCGCATGACCAACACCTACATGCTGGGCGGCAAGCGGGTGCCGGAAGAAATCGTCGCCAGCATCAAGAAGGGCCTCTACGCCACCAATTTCGGCGGAGGCCAGGTCGACATCACGAGCGGCAAGTTCGTGTTCTCGGCCAGCGAGGCCTACTGGGTCGAGAACGGCAAGATCCAGTACCCGGTCAAGGGCGCGACCATCGTCGGCAACGGCCCTGACGCGCTGACGCGCGTGACCATGATCGGCAACGACATGGCGCTCGATTCGGGTGTCGGCACCTGCGGCAAGGAAGGCCAGAGCGTGCCGGTGGGCGTCGGCCAGCCTACCCTGCGGATCGACGGCCTCACTGTCGGTGGTACCGCCTGAGCCCGACCTGTGCTAAAGTCTTTCCCCATGTCCGCAGCTCGCGCTTATTACTTTGCCTTCTTTTGGTTCCCGGTTCCCGGCGGACGAGAGGCGCGCGCGTAAAAGCAGCAGACAGCAGAACCCTCCCAAAACCGCCGGTGCCCAAAGCCCCGGCGGTTTTTTTATTGCCTCACGAAACCTGACCCTCCAAGGAAGCACACATGAGCACGAAAGCCGCCCCGCCCAGCGACACCTGGTACGCGAACGTCGAAAAAACCAGCCGGACCGACGACGAACGCATCAAGGACATCACTGTGTTGCCTCCCCCCGAACATCTGATCCGCTTCTTCCCGATCGCCGGGACGCCGGTCGAATCGCTGATCACCCGCACCCGCCATGCGATCCACAAGATCATGGCTGGCAAGGACGACCGCCTGCTGGTGATCATGGGCCCGTGCTCGATCCACGACCCGGCCGCCGCGCTCGACTACGCGCGCCGCCTGAAGGCCGAGCGCGAGAAGTACGCCGGCACGCTGGAGATCGTGATGCGGGTCTACTTCGAGAAGCCGCGCACCACGGTCGGCTGGAAGGGGCTCATCAACGACCCCTACCTCGACGAGAGCTTCCGCATCGACGAGGGCCTTCGGATCGCGCGCCAGCTGCTGATCGACATCAACCGCCTGGGCCTGCCGGCCGGCAGCGAATTCCTGGACGTGATCTCGCCGCAATATATCGGCGACCTGATCTCCTGGGGCGCGATCGGTGCCCGCACCACCGAGAGCCAGGTGCACCGCGAACTGGCCTCGGGCCTGTCGGCGCCGATCGGCTTCAAGAACGGCACCGACGGCAACATCCGCATCGCCACCGATGCGATCCAGGCGGCGGCGCGCGGCCATCACTTCCTGTCGGTGCACAAGAACGGCCAGGTTGCGATCGTCCAGACCAACGGCAACCGCGATTGCCACGTCATCCTGCGCGGCGGCAAGGCACCCAACTACGACGCCACAAGCGTCGCGGCGGCCTGCAAGGACCTCGAGGCCGCCAAGCTGCCGCCCAAGCTGATGGTCGACTGCAGCCACGCCAACAGCAGCAAGCAGCATCAGAAGCAGATCGAGGTCGCGCGCGATATCGCGGACCAGGTCGCGGGCGGCAGCCACAGCGTGTTCGGCCTGATGGTCGAGAGCCACCTGAAGGCCGGGGCGCAGAAGTTCACGCCCGGCAAGGACCCGATCGATGCGCTCGAATACGGCCAGAGCATCACGGATGCCTGCCTGGGCTGGGACGATTCGACCCAGGTGCTGGAGATCCTCTCGCAGGCGGTCAAGAAGCGCCGGAAGTGAAGGGCGGCCCGGCGCCGGTCTGGCTCAGATCAGCGCCGCCAGGTCCGGCCAGTGGTGGCGCAGCAGCGCGGCCTCGTCGCCGTCGGGCTGCATGAAGGCGAAATCGTCGAAGTCGAAGCCCGGTCCGACGGTGCAGCTCACCAGCGTGTAGTCGGGTCCCGCCGGCCCGACGATCGGCCGCGCCGCCTGCCACTGGCCGGCCGGCACGGTGTGCTGGGGCCGGGTGCCGTGGACGTCGACCGGGCCGAGCCGCAGGTGGGCGGGCGGCGTGCGCAGCGCCGCGTCGCTGGTCCACAGTGCCAGTGGCGCGCCTTCGAGATGGATCCAGACCTCGTCGGACTGCACCCGGTGCCAGCGCGAATGCTGGTCGGCTTCGAGCAGGAAGTAGATGGTGGTCAGCGCATCACGCGCCGCCCGGCCGTCGGCCGGCAGCACCTGCGCCGCCGAGCGGAACATCTCGCGGTACCAGCCGCCCTCGGGGTGGGGCTGCAGCTGCAGGGTCTCGATCAGTTGGCGGGCACGCATAAGTCGCTCATTGTGGCGCGCGCAGCGCCGACAGCAGCTTGTCGTGCACGCCGCCGAAGCCGCCGTTGCTCATGCAGACGATGTGGTCTCCGGGTTGCGCCGCCGCCGCGACTTGCGCGACCAGCGGCTCGATGGCATTCGCCACCCGGGCCCGCGCGCCCATCGGTGCCAGGGCCGCGCCCGCATCCCAGTCGAGGCCGCCGCTGTGGCAGAACGACAGCTCGGCGGCCTCCAGGCTCCAGGGCAGCTGGGCCGCCATGGTGCCGAGCTTCATCGTGTTGCTGCGGGGCTCGAACACCGCGAGGATGCGGTCCTGGCCGCGCCCGGCGGCATCGAGCTTCTGGCGCAGGCCGTCGAGCGTGGTGCGGATCGCGGTCGGATGGTGGGCGAAGTCGTCGTAGACCGTGATCGACCCCGTGGCGCGCTCCACGCTGCCGCGCAGTTCCATGCGCCGCCGCACGTTCCGGAAGCTCGCCAGCGCCGCGGCGGCCTCTGCCGGTGCGACGCCGACATGCTCGGCGGCGACGATCGCCGCCAGCCCGTTCATCTGGTTGTGCAGACCCGACAGCGCCCATTCGACCCGCCCGACCCGCTCGCCGCCGCGCAGCACGTCGAAGGCGTCGTGCGGGCCCGCGGCCTGCCATTCGCCGCCGGCGCCGAAGCGCGCGAGCTCGCTCCAGCAGCCCTGGGCCAGCACCCGCTGCAGGCTGTCCTCGGTGGCGTTGACCACCACCCGCCCCTGGCCCGGGACCGTGCGCACCAGATGGTGGAATTGCCGCTCGATCGCCGCCAGGTCGTCGAAGATGTCGGCGTGGTCGAACTCCAGGTTGTTCAGGATCGCGGTGCGGGGGCGGTAGTGGACGAACTTGCTGCGCTTGTCGAAGAACGCTGTGTCGTATTCGTCCGCTTCTATGACGAAGGGGGCCGCCGCATCGGCGCCCAGCCGGGCCGAGACGCCGAAGTCGAGCGGCACGCCGCCGACCAGGAAGCCTGGCGCCCGGCCGGCGCGCTCGAGGATCCAGGCCAGCATCGAGGTGGTGGTGGTCTTGCCGTGGGTGCCGGCGACCGCCATCACGTGGCGTCCCTGCAGCACCTGCTCGGCCAGCCACTGGGGGCCGCTGGTGTAGGGCGCGCCGGCGTCGAGGATGGCCTCCATCAGCGGGAACTTGGGGCTGCCATCCGCCAGCCGGGCGCGGGAGACCACGTTGCCGACCACGAAGACGTCCGGCCTGAGCGCCAGCTGGTCGGCGCCGAAACCCTCGATCAGCTCGATGCCGAGCGAGCGCAATTGGTCGCTCATCGGCGGATAGACGCCGGCGTCGCAGCCGGTCACCCGGTGGCCGGCTTCGCGCGCAAGTGCCGCCACCCCTCCCATGAAGGTGCCGCAGATGCCGAGAATGTGAATGTGCATCAGTCGATTCTAGGGATGCGCAAGGGCCATCCGCATGCAAGCCGCGCAGTCCGGGCAAAATGGACCGATGGACACGTCGAAGCAGGAAATTGCCGCCACCGCGGCCCGCCTCGTGGTCGAGGAGGGGCTCGAATACGGACCCGCCAAGCGCCGGGCGGTGCGCGATCTCGGGTTGCCCGCGCGCACCGCGCTGCCGAACAACGACGAAGTCGAGGCCGAGGTCCGCGACTACATCCAGCTCTACTGCGCCGACACCCAGCCGCAGGAACTGCATGCGCTGCGCCTGCTGGCGCTCGAATGGATGGAGCGCATGGCGCAGTTCCGTCCGCATGTCGGCGGCGCCGTCTGGCACGGCACCGCGACGCGGCTGTCGGACATCTATATCCAGCTGTTCTGCGACGACTCCAAGTCGGCCGAGATCGCGTTGATCGATCATCACGTCGACTACGAGCCGCGGATGGTCACCGGCTTCCACGGCGAGCAGGTCGAGGCGCTCAGCGTGCATGCCGCCAGCCGCGCGCTGGGCGAGGAGATCGGCGTCCACCTGCTGGTCTACGACCTGGACGACCTGCGCGGGGCGCTGAAGCCCGACACCCAGGGCAGGGTGCCGCGCGGCAACCTGGCGGCGCTGCGGCGGCTGATGGAAAAAGAAAAGGACAACGGATGACTTCGAGCCCGACGCGCCGAGGCTGGCTCTATGGGGGCGTGGCGCTGGTCGCCGCGGCCGCCGGGGCCGGCGGCGCCTGGTGGACCCAGCGCCGTGGCGCGGGCGGCGGCGAGAGGCTCGACGCGGCTTTCTGGGCCCAGCGTTTCGAGCGGCCCGAGGGCGGCGAGGTGGTGTTCGACAGTCTCCGCGGCAAGCCGCTGGTGGTTAATTTCTGGGCCACCTGGTGCCCGCCCTGCGTCGAGGAAATGCCAATGATCGACGCCTTCTTTCGCGAAAATGCCGCCAACGGCTGGCAAGTGGTCGGCTTGGCCATCGACCAGCCCAGTGCGGTACGCAAGTTCCTCGCCAAGACGCCGGTCAGCTACCCGATCGGACTGGCTGGGCTGCAGGGCACCGAACTGGTCAAGCAGATGGGCAACACGGCGGGCGGCCTGCCGTTCACCCTCGTGATCGATGCCGGCGGTTCGATCGCGGCGCGTAAAATGGGAAAGCTCGACGCCGGCGACCTTCAGGCATGGCGACGGGCCTAGTTCGCGGCTAGAATCCAGCCCCTACAAATCCGGTAGTTGGCGTTGAAACGCCGAAATAACCGGATCTTCAGGCGAGTTAAATTCAAATGACCGGCAAAGCCGGCGCTGGAGTCCCATGGATCTACGCAAGCTCAAGACACTGATCGACCTGGTGTCCGAATCCAACATTTCCGAACTGGAAATCACCGAAGCCGAAGGCAAGGTCCGCATCGTCAAGGGTGGCGTCGCCGCGCCGGTCCAATACGTCCAGACGCTGTCCGCGCCGGCCGCGACCGGCGCCCAGCCGGCCGCTGGCGCCCCGGCGGCCGCTGCGCCCGCCGCCGCGCCGGCCGTGGCCGCCGCCACCGGCCACGCGATCAAGTCGCCCATGGTCGGCACCTTCTATCGCTCCTCGAGCCCGGGGGCTCCGGCCTTCGTCGAGATCGGCAGCCAGGTCAAGGAAGGCGACACGGTCTGCATCATCGAGGCGATGAAGATCCTGAACGAGATCGAGGCCGACAAGTCCGGCACCGTGACCCAGATCCTCGGCGAGAACGGCCAGGCCGTCGAATACGGCCAGCCGCTGTTCATCATCGAGTGAGCATGTTCAAGAAGATATTGGTCGCCAACCGCGGCGAGATTGCGCTGCGAATCCAGCGCGCCTGCAGCGAACTCGGCATCAAGGCGGTGATGGTCTATTCCGAAGCCGATCGCGATGCCAAGTACGTCAAGCTGGCCGAGGAAGCGGTATGCATCGGCCCAGCGCCGTCGTCGCAGAGCTACCTGAACATGCCCGCCATCATCTCGGCGGCCGAAGTGACCGACTCGGAGGCGATCCATCCGGGCTACGGCTTCCTGAGCGAGAACGCCAACTTCGCCGAGCGGGTGGAGCAGAGCGGGTTCCAGTTCATCGGCCCGTCGCCCGAATCGATCCGCATCATGGGCGACAAGGTGTCGGCCAAGCAGGCCATGATCAAGGCCGGCGTGCCCTGCGTGCCGGGCTCCGAGGGCGAGCTCTCCGACGACGCCGCCACCAACAAGCGCATCGCCCGGGCGATCGGCTACCCGGTCATCATCAAGGCCGCGGGCGGCGGCGGCGGGCGCGGCATGCGGGTGGTGCACACCGAGGCGGCGCTGGTCAACGCGATCCAGATGACCAAGGCGGAGGCCGGCGCGGCCTTCAACAATCCGGCCGTCTACATGGAGAAGTTCCTCCAGGACCCGCGCCACATCGAGATCCAGATCCTCGCCGACAAGCACAAGAACGCGGTCTACCTCGGCGAGCGCGACTGCTCCATGCAGCGCCGCCACCAGAAGGTGATCGAGGAATCGCCGGCGCCGGGCATCCCGCGCAAGCTGATCGAGAAGATCGGCGAGCGCTGCGCGGCGGCCTGCAAGAAGATCGGCTACCGCGGTGCCGGCACCTTCGAGTTCCTGTATGAGAACGGCGAGTTCTACTTCATCGAGATGAACACCCGCGTGCAGGTGGAGCATCCGGTGACCGAGTTCACCACCGGCATCGACATCGTGAAGACGCAGATCATGGTGGCGGCGGGCGAAAAGCTGCCGTTCACCCAGCGCCAGATCGAGGTCCGCGGCCATGCGATCGAGTGCCGCATCAACGCCGAGGACCCCTACAAGTTCACGCCCTCGCCGGGCCGCATCACGATGTGGCACCCGCCGGGCGGGCCGGGCGTGCGCGTCGACTCGCACGTCTACACCAACTACTTCGTGCCGCCGAACTACGACTCGATGATCGGCAAGATCATCGTCTACGGCGATACCCGCGAGCAGGCCATGGCGCGCATGCGCACGGCGCTCAACGAGACCGTGATCGAGGGCATCCAGACCAACATCGCGCTGCACCGCGAGCTGATGGTGGACGCCAAGTTCATGGGTGGCGGCACCAACATCCACTATCTCGAAGAGTGGCTCGCTGCGCACAAGCGCTGAGCGGGCGAATCAGCCATGTTCGAACTCCGCCTGCTGGCGCCTGAAGACCTGGTCGAGACCGTCAGCGACGCGCTCGACGCGCTTGATGCGCTCAGCGTGTCGGTCGAGGATGCCGACGCGCAGACCGACGCCGAGCAGGCCCTGTTCGGCGAGCCCGGCATGCCGCCGCAGAAGGATGGCTGGCAGCGGTCGCGCGTGATCGCGCTGTTCGCGACCGAGGCCCTGGCGCGCGAAGCAGCGGCGCTGCTCGAGGCGCAGGACTTCTTCGCCGAGTGCCGCCTGCTGGGCCTGGCCGAGGTGCCCGAGCAGGATTGGGTGCGGCTGACGCAGTCGCAGTTCGCGCCGGTCGAGATCACCCCCGAGTTCTGGATCGTGCCGACCTGGCACGAGCCGCCGGCGCAGGCGCGCCAGGTGATCCGGCTCGATCCCGGGCTGGCCTTCGGCACCGGCACGCATCCGACCACGCGCATGTGCCTGCGCTGGATCGCCACGCGCGGCGGCCTGACCGGCCAGCGCGTGCTCGACTACGGCTGCGGTTCGGGCATTCTCGCGATCGGCGCGGCGAAACACGGTGCCACCGACATCGACGCGGTTGACATCGACCCGGCCGCGGTCGAGTCGACCGGCCTCAATGCCGACGCCAACGGCGTTCGGCTCAAGGCCGGCCTGCCGGATGCATCGGCCGGCCGCTACGACGTCGTGCTGGCGAACATCCTTGCGACACCGCTCAAGGTGCTGGCCCCGCTGCTCTGCGCGCATGTCGCGCCGGGCGGCGCGCTGGTGCTGGCCGGCATCCTCGAGCGCCAGGCCGACGAGCTGAAGGCCGCCTATGCGCCCTACGCGGCGCTGGAGGTCAGCGACAGCGAGGACGGCTGGATCCTGATGACCGCAAGGCTGTAGAACGCCGAGGCTGTTGCCTCTGGCAACAATACAATCGGCGCCACATGAGCCTGGTCACCCGCTGCCCCGCGTGCGACACCACTTTCAAGGTGGTGAGGGACCAGCTTCGCATCTCGGACGGCTGGGTTCGCTGCGGACGCTGCAGCCAGGTGTTCGACGCCACCATCGACCTGCAGGAAACACCGCCGGCCTCCTCCAGCCCCGCGGTCGCGGCGCCGGAGCCGGCGCCTGAGCCGAGCGAGCCGCCGCCGCACACCGAGTCGGAGCCGCCGGCGGCCACCGCAGCCGAAACGGCCGACACTCCTGCGGAAGCGATCGCCGAGACCGACTTCTTCGACGACGAACAGGCGTCGGGCCCGGTACCGCTGGCCCCCGCTGGTGCTTTCCTTGCTGCGAGCCCCATGTCGTGGCCCGATGCGGATTCGCTGCTGCTCGGCGATCAGGGTCGCACGGCCGTGCGGCCTCCCGTGCCGCCGCCGCTGGCCTTCCCGGACATCGACCTCACACTGCCGTCGCGTCCTGCCCCTTCGGCCAGCGCGGACACGCCGCAGGAGGCCGACGACAGCGGCCACATGCAACTCGAGAAGGCGCTGCGCCGCGCCCGCATCAAGTCGGCCAAGATCGCCCGCGCGAAAGCCAAGGAGCAGGCCGCTGCCGTGGCCGAGGTCGCGCCGGTGGTGCAGGCCGCGAGCGAGCCCGAGCCGGCAGCGGGCAGTGCCGCAGCGGGCAGTGCCGATGCGGCATCGGCTGCAGCGCCTCACGCCGAGCCGATGCCCGCCTTCCTGGGCATCGACGAGGCCCCGACGGGCTGGCGGCGACCCGCGGTGCGGCGTTCGCTGATCGCTGCCGCCGTGCTGGCCGCTCTGCTGCTGCTGGCCCAGGTCCTGCATCAGGAGCGCGACCTGATCGCAGCCCGCCAGCCCGCCTTGCGGCCGCTGCTGGACGGCCTGTGCCGGGTCACCGGCTGCACGCTGACCGCCCTGCGGCAGATCAACGACATCAAGATCGACGGCGCCTCGTTCGCGCGCGACAAGGAGGGCGACGGTTTCCACCTCGGCTTCACGGTGCGCAACAGCGCGACCCTGCCGCTGGCGATGCCCGCGGTCGAGTTGTCGCTGCTCGATACCCAGGAGCGGGCCGTGGTGCGGCGCGTGCTCATGCCTTCCGATTTCGGCGCGCCGGCGGTGCTGCCGGCGCACGCCGAGCGCTCGGCCTCGCTGGCCCTGCGCCTCAGCGGCGACGAGGCGGCTTCGATGCCGCCGGTCGCCGGCTTTCGTCTCGAGGCGCTCTATCCCTGAGCGCCACCGGCTTTCAGCTTTTTCAATCCAACCAGTGGCTCTTCCATGGCAGCAGTGATTTGCGGTTCTCTCGCGTTCGACACCATCATGACTTTCGAAGGGCGGTTCGCGGACCAGATCCTGCCGGACCAGTTGCACATCCTCAACGTGTCCTTCCTGGTGCCGGGCTTGCGGCGGGACTTCGGCGGCTGCGCCGGCAACATCGCCTACAGCCTGAACGCCCTCGGCGGCACCGCGCTGCCGATGGCGACGGTCGGCAGCGACGGCGCCGACTACATCGAGCGCCTGCGCACGCTGGGCATCAGCACCGAGTTCGTGCGCCAGGTCGGCGACACGTTCACGGCCCAGGCCATGATCATGAACGACCGTGACAACAACCAGATCACGGCCTTCCATCCGGGCGCGATGCAACAGGCGCACATCACGAAGGTGGCCGCGCGCGACGACATCAAGCTCGGCATCGTCGCGCCCGACGGCCGCGACGCCATGCTTCAGCACGCCGAGCAGTTCAAGGCGGCCGGCATCCCGTTCGTCTTCGATCCGGGCCAGGGCCTGCCGATGTTCGACGGCAAGGAACTGGCGCATTTCGTCGACCTGGCGAGTTGGGTGGTGGTCAACGACTACGAGGGCAAGATGCTGTCGCAGCGGACCGGCTGGAGCCTGGCGGAGATCTCGAAGCGGGTCGAAGGCCTGGTCGTGACGCTGGCGGCCGAGGGCTGCGAGGTGTGGACGAACGGCGAGCGCGAGCATGTGCCGGCCGTGACGCCCGCGGCGGTGGTCGAGCCGACCGGCTGCGGCGACGCCTGGCGCGGCGCCTTGCTGTTCGGACTCGAACAGGGCTGGGCGCTGGCGCGCTGCGCTGCCTTGGGCAACCACCTGGGGGCGCTCAAGATCGCCCAGCGCGGCCCGCAGAACTACCAGGTCGACCGCAAGGCGCTGGGCCTCTGACCCCATGAAAAAAGCCCGACACCTTTCGGTGTCGGGCTTGTGCCTTCAAGGCCGCTGAAAGACTCAGGGCTTGCTGGCCGTCGGGAACGGCCAGGCAGCCTGCGGGTTCAGCGTGGTCTGTGCAGCAGGAGCAGGCGCTACGGCAGCCTTGGCGGGAGCCTTCGCAGCCTTCTTGGCAGCGGGCTTCTTCGCGGCTTTCTTGGCAGCGGGCTTTTTCGCCGCAGCCTTCTTCGCCGGGGCCTTCTTGGCAGGCGCCTTTTTCGCAGCGGCCTTCTTCGCCGGGGCCTTCTTGGCTGCTGCCTTCTTGGCAGGGGCCTTCTTCGCCGGGGCCTTCTTGGCCGCTACCTTCTTGGCGGGGGCCTTCTTGGCAGGCGCCTTCTTGGCGGCGACCTTCTTGGCCGCTACCTTCTTTGCCGGAGCCTTCTTGGCCGCGACCTTCTTTGCCGGCGCCTTCTTGGCTACGACCTTCTTGGCGGGAGCCTTCTTTGCCGGAGCCTTCTTTGCAGCGGCTTTCTTAGCCGGCGCTTTCTTTGCAGTTGCCATTTCTATTTCTCCTTGATCAAGTTGAAAAAATCAACCTTTTGAAGCACTCCACGCATGTTGGTCAGCGTGAAGCGATTCATGGCGTTGGAACGGATTCCAGCACCATGAACACCGTCGCCCTCAGCAATGCCGCACTCTCCGGTGCAGTGTGTTGCTGAAGGCTATTTCTGAATGCACTTTGTTCTTGTCGGAAAGTCTCAGTCCCAGGAGAGCGCACCGCCCGATTGATACTCGATCACGCGGGTTTCGAAGAAGTTGCGCTCCTTCTTGAGGTCAATCATTTCGCTCATCCAGGGGAAGGGGTTTTCTTCGTTCGGGAAAAGCGTTTCGAGGCCGATCTGCTGCGCGCGCCGGTTGGCGATGTAGCGCAGATAGCCCTTGAACATGGAGGCGTTCATGCCGAGCACGCCACGCGGCATGGTGTCTTCGGCGTACTTGTACTCGAGCTCGACGGCCTTCATGAAGAGGGCCTTGATCTCGGCCTTGAACTCGGCCGTCCAGAGCTGCGGGTTCTCGAGCTTGAGCTGGTTGATCAGGTCGATGCCGAAATTGCAGTGCATCGACTCGTCGCGCAGGATGTACTGGTACTGCTCGGCGGCGCCGGTCATCTTGTTCTGGCGGCCCAGCGCGAGGATCTGCGTGAAGCCGACGTAGAAGAACAGGCCTTCCATGAGGCAGGCGAAGACGATCAGCGACTTCAGCAGGGTCTGGTCGGTCTCGTGGGTGCCGGTCTTGAAGTTCGGGTCGCTGATGGCGTCGATGAACGGGATCAGGAACTGGTCCTTCTCGCGGATCGACGGCACTTCGTTGTAGGCGTTGAAGATCTCGCTCTCGTCCAGGCCCAGCGATTCGACGATGTACTGGTAGGCGTGCGTGTGGATCGCTTCCTCGAAGGCCTGGCGCAGCAGGAACTGGCGGCATTCGGGCGCCGTGATGTGGCGGTAGGTGCCCAGCACGATGTTGTTGGCGGCCAGCGAGTCGGCGGTCACGAAGAAGCCGAGGTTGCGCTTGACGATGCGGCGCTCGTCCTCGGTCAGGCCGTTGGGGTCTTTCCAGAGCGCGATGTCGCGCGTCATGTTCACTTCCTGCGGCATCCAGTGGTTGGCGCAGGTGGCGAGGTACTTTTCCCAGGCCCACTTGTACTTGAACGGCACCAGCTGGTTGACGTCGGTCTGGCCGTTGATGATGCGCTTGTCGGCGGCCTTGACGCGGTGCGCGGCCGGCGCGACGGGCACTGCCGTTTGCGCGGGGCGCAGCGCTGCGCCGTCATCGAGCGTGCGCGCAGCGGAAGAAACTTGGGGAGCAATTTGCGAAGTCGGGAACTCCGACGAGCGGGCGACTGGCGCGCCGCTGTTCGATGGGTGCCGCAATCCTTGAGGCAGATCCTTTGGCAAGGAGGGCTTGACTTCTTCGTCCCAGGTCAACATAGAAAAATCCAATGCTCAAATTATGTGAGCAACGATGTGAGTTGCAAAGTGCTCCTCACATCGCGCTTCAATTATGTGGTCGTTATGTTGTTCGCATGCATCGCAATTTGTCAGTCGATGCCGCGAACCACGACAACTTCAGGCCGACATCACTGGCAGGCTTCGCAGGTCGGATCGTCGACGCCGCAGAACGCGATGTCGGTGGCGGGCATCGCGCTGAGTTGCGCTTGCGCTGCGCGCGCTGCCGCTTCGAGTGCGCTCATGCCCGATGAAGCATCGCCGCTGCCCGACGACACGGCGTTGAGGCGACCCGATTGCACGGTCGACTTCTCGGCGTGCGTCGCGCTCTGCGTGCGCAGGTAGTAGGTGGTCTTGAGACCGCGCAGCCAGGCCAGCTTGTAGGTGTCGTCGAGCTTCTTGCCCGATGCGCCGGCCATGTAGATGTTGAGCGACTGCGCCTGGTCGATCCACTTCTGGCGCCGTGCCGCGGCCTCGACGAGCCAGGTGGTCTCGACCTCGAAGGCGGTGGCGTAGAGCGCCTTGACGTCTTGCGGCACGCGGTCGATCGGGCGCAGCGAGCCGTCGAAGTGCTTCAGGTCCATCACCATCACGTCGTCCCACAGGCCCAGGCGCTTGAGGTCGCGCACCAGGTAGTGGTTGATGACCGTGAATTCGCCCGACAGGTTGGACTTGACCGACAGGTTGCCGAAGCAGGGTTCGATCGAGGCGTCGACGCCGATGATGTTCGAGATGGTGGCGGTCGGCGCGATGGCGACGCAGTTGGAGTTGCGCATGCCGTCGGTCTTGATCTTCTGGCGCAGCGCGTCCCAGTCGAGCGTCGACGAGCGGTCGACCTCGACGTAGCCGCCGCGGGCCTTCTCGAGCAGGTCGAGGGTGTCGGGCGGCAGCACGCCCTTGTCCCACAGCGAGCCCTTGTAGCTCGAGTACTTGCCGCGTTCGCGCGCCAGCTCGGTCGAGGCCCAGTAGGCGTGGTAGCAGATCGCTTCCATGGATTCGTCGGCGAACTGCACGGCGTCCTGCGAGGCGTAGGGGATGCGCAGCTCATAGAGCGCGTCCTGGAAGCCCATCAGGCCGAGGCCGACCGGGCGGTGGCGCAGGTTGGAGTCGCGCGCCTTCTTGACCGCGTAGTAATTGATGTCGATCACGTTGTCGAGCATCCGCATCGCGGTGGAGATGGTGCGCTGGAGCTTGGCCTGGTCGACCTTGCCGTCCTTCAGGTGCTGCAGCAGGTTGACCGAGCCGAGGTTGCAGACCGCGGTTTCGGTGTCGCTGGTGTTGAGCGTGATCTCGGTGCAGAGGTTCGACGAATGGACCACGCCGGCGTGCTGCTGCGGCGAGCGCACGTTGCAGGCGTCCTTGAAGGTGATCCAGGGATGGCCGGTCTCGAACAGCATCGTGAGCATCTTGCGCCAGAGGTCCGACGCCTGCAGCGTGCGGCTCGGCGTGATCTCGCCGCGGGCGGCCTTTTCTTCGTAGGCGACGTAGGCGGTCTCGAAGTCGAGGCCGAACTTGTCGTGCAGGTCGGGCACGTTCGACGGCGAGAACAGGGTCCAGCTGCCCTTTTCCATGACGCGGCGCATGAACAGGTCGGGGATCCAGTTGGCCGTGTTCATGTCGTGCGTGCGGCGGCGGTCGTCGCCGGTGTTCTTGCGCAGTTCGAGGAATTCCTCGATGTCGAGGTGCCACGTTTCGAGATAGGTGCAGACCGCGCCCTTGCGTTTGCCGCCCTGGTTGACCGCCACCGCGGTGTCGTTGACCACCTTGAGGAAGGGCACGACGCCCTGCGATTCGCCGTTGGTGCCCTTGATGTGGCTGCCGAGGGCGCGCACGCGGGTCCAGTCGTTGCCGAGGCCGCCGGCGAACTTCGACAGCAACGCGTTTTCCTTGATGGATTCGTAGATGCCGTCCAGGTCGTCGGGCACGGTGGTCAGGTAGCAGCTCGACAGCTGCGAGCGCAGGGTGCCGCTGTTGAACAGGGTCGGGGTGCTCGACATGAAGTCGAACGAGGACATCACCTCGTAGAACTCGATGGCGCGGGCTTCGCGGTCGATCTCGTTGAGCGACAGGCCCATCGCGA
Source organism: Variovorax sp. J31P207 (assembly GCF_030316965.1). Classification (NCBI taxonomy): domain Bacteria; kingdom Pseudomonadati; phylum Pseudomonadota; class Betaproteobacteria; order Burkholderiales; family Comamonadaceae; genus Variovorax; species Variovorax sp. J31P207. Next base: position 472,600 of record NZ_JASZYN010000005.1, on the reverse strand, counting down.
CGCGCATGAAGAAGGCTTGCGGCAGCTCGATGCGCGACTTGCGCACGTGCAGGAAGTAGCGGTCGTACAGGGTCTGCAGGCCGAGGTAGTCGAACTGCAGGTCGCGCTCGGGCTTGAGCGCCGCGCCCAGTCGGGCCAGGTCGAACTGCAGCAGCTTCTCGTCGAGCAGCTCGTTGTCGACGCCCTTCTTGATGAAGTGCGGGAAGTAGTCGGCGTAGGCCTGGGCCCGTTCGGCCAGCGGCACTTCGCGGCCGATCACTTCCTTGAAGATCGTGTGCAGCAGCAGGCGGGCGGTGGCGAAGGTGTAGTCGGGGTCTTTCTCGATCAGCGTGCGGGCGGCCAGGATCGAGGCCTTGTAGACCTCGTCGAGCGGCACGCCGTCATACAGGTTGCGCATGGTCTCGGCCACGATCGGGCCGGCCGTGATGCTGTCGCCGAGGTCGGTGCAGGCGGATTCGATCAGGCCCTTGAGCTCGTTGAGGTCGAGCGCGACGCGCTCGCCACGGTCCAGCACGTGCAGCGTGGAGACCGCGATCGGGGCTTCCTGCTCGCCCTGCTTGCTGCGCTCCTGGGAGCGGCGCTCGCGGTACAGCACGTAGGCGCGTGCGATTTCGTGGTGGCCGCCGCGCATCAGGCCGAGCTCGACCTGGTCCTGCACGTCTTCGATGTGGAAGGTGCCGCCGCCGGGACGCGAGCGCACCATCGCGCGCACCACGGCCTGGGTCAGGCTGTCGACCGTCTCGCGCACGCTGGCCGATGCCGCGCCCTGGGTGCCGTGCACGGCGAGGAAGGCCTTCATCATCGCGATCGCGATCTTGTTGGGCTCGAAGGGCACCACCGCGCCGTTGCGGCGGATGATCTGGTAGTGGGCCAGCGCGTTGCCGGCCGGTGAGCCGGCGACATCGCGCTGCTGGAGCGGCGTCGAGGAAGCGGAATGGGAGGCGGAGGGGGTGTTCAGGGCAGTTTGCATGCGAAACCTCGGTTGGCAATTCTTGTTGGGGCGGCGGTGCCAGGGCGGCCATGGGTTTGGGCGTCGGGCGCCGGGCAGGACACACTATATCTAGGGTCCCATGGGTCTACAACCCACTAGATGTAGTGTTTTCCATAAATGTTAAAAAATGTTTTTAGGTGCATGGCGAGGCTGGAATGCGCTTGTGCCCCGTGTCCGTTGATCGACGTTAGCGCAGCCCCCGTCCGACGGGCGTTGCGGCCGTTTTTGGGCTTGGAAACCGCATGGTTGCTGCACTTGGGCCGCTCTGGGCAAGCCGTCGTGCGGACGCATCGCGAGCCGTCCGGCGATTGAAAAAAACTAGCGGCCGATGGTGTCCGGGGGAAACATCGCGCCGTCCCAGCCGAGCTGCTCGCGCAGCAGGCGCCAGTCGAAGCCGGCGCCCGGGTCTTCCTTGCGGCCGGGTGCGATGTGCTGGTGGCCGGCGATGAAGCGGATCGGGTGGCGCTGCGCAATCGCCGGGCAGAGGCTGGCCAGGGTCTCGTACTGGGCACTCTCGAAGGGCCCGCCCTCGATGCCTTCGAGCTCGATGCCGATCGAATCGTCGTTGCAGTTGGCGCGGCCGCGCCAGGACGACGCACCGGCATGCCAGGCGCGGTCGTCGCAGCTCACGAACTGCCAGAGCTCGCCATTGCGCCGCACATAGAAGTGCGCGGAGACCTCGAGGCCGCGGATGCTGCCGAAGTAGGGATGCGCGTCCCAGTCGAGGCGATTGGTGAACAGCTGCTGGACCTGGTCGCCGCCGTACTGCCCCGGCGGCAGGCTGATCGAATGCAGCACGATCAGGTCGATGTCGGCGCCGGCCGGCCGCGGTCCGAAGTTGGGCGAGCGCAGCGGGCGCGCGAAGCGATACCAGCCATCGCGCCAGAGACCGGGCTCATTCATCGGCGCCGTCGCCGTTCGGAGTCGCGATGCCCAGCCGCGCGATCCGATAGCGGATCTGTCGCAGGCTCAGGCCCAGCCGGGCCGCCGCGGCGGTGCGGTTGAAGCCGGTTTCCTGCAGCGCGCGGATCAGGATCTCGCGCTCCTGCTGGTCGAGGTAGCCCTGCAGGTCGTTCGGCACCTCGGCGGCGCCGCCCTTCGGGGGCGATGCGATGGCGGCCGCGGACGGGGCGGCGGCGGCGTAGGCCGGCGCGGCCGGCTCGCGCAGCGGCAGCTCGCTCGGCTGCAAGGTGCTGTCGACGAAGTCGAGGTGCAGCATGTCGCCGTCGCTCAAGGCCACGGCCCGGTGCAGCAGGTTCTCGAGTTCGCGCACGTTGCCGTGCAGCGGATGCTCGGCGAGCAGCTGCAGCACCTCGGCCGACAAGGTCGGCACCGGCATGCCGGCATCGCGCGCGATCCGCGCCAGCAGGGCCTTGCACAGCGCCGGCAGGTCGCCGCGACGCTCGCGCAGCGCGGGCACCGCGATCTCGATCACGTTGAGGCGGTAGAACAGGTCTTGCCGGAACCGGCTGGCCTGGACCTCGGACTGCAGGTCCTTGTGGGTGGCGCTCACGATGCGGACGTCGACCGCGTCCTCCTGGGTCGAGCCGATCGGCCGCACGCTGCGTTCCTGGATCGCGCGCAGCAGCTTGGACTGCATGGCCAGCGGCAGGTCGCCGATCTCGTCGAGGAACAGCGTGCCGCCGCGCGCAGCCTGGAAATAGCCATCGCGGTCTTGTGCGGAGCCCGTGTAGGAGCCCTTACGGGCGCCGAAGAACTCGGCTTCGAGCAGGTTCTCGGGAATGGCGCCGCAGTTGACCGCGACGAAGGGACCGTCGCTGCGCTGGCTGCAGGCATGGACGGCGCGGGCGACCAGTTCCTTGCCGGTGCCGGATTCGCCGCGCACGAGTACCGGCGCCATGCCGCGCGCCACCTTGGCGATGCGGGCCTTGACGATGCGCATCGGCTCGGAGTCGCCGACCAGCCGCTCGAGTGCGGCGGCGCCGCCGCTGCCGACCGCGCTGGCGATCTTGGCGCCGTCGTCGACCCGGTCGTCGACCGGCCGGGCCGCCCGCGCCCCGGCCAGCTGCGCGGTGGCCTGCACCGCGGAAGCCACCACGGCACGGAACTGCTTCAGGTCGACCGGCTTGGTGAGGTAGTCGAAGGCGCCGGCCTTGAGGGCCTCGACCGCGTTCTCGGCCGAGCCGTAGGCGGTCATGACGACGCAGCGCTCGCCGCGCTGGTCTTGCTGGATGCGCTGCAGGATCTCCATGCCGAGCCCGTCGGGCAGCCGCATGTCGGTGATCACGGCGTCGAAGCGGCCGGCGTCCAGGTGCTGGGAAGCCTCGGCCACGCTGCCGGCGGCTTCGACCCGGTAGCCCTCGCGCAGCAGCGTGAGTTCATAGAGCGTGCGCAGGTCGGGTTCGTCGTCGACGACCAGGATCTGGGCGGGGCGCGGCGTGGACGGATGGAGGGTGCTCACGCGGCTATTGTGTCAGCCGGGTCTCGGCGTCGGCAAACGAAACGAAGAACTCGTTGCCTTCGGGCCCGGCCGCCGACAGTGCGCGGCGCTCGTAGCCGATGGTGGCGCCGTGCCGCTCGCACAGCTCGCGGCACAGGAACAGGCCCAGGCCGCTCGAGCGGCTCTCGGACGAAAAGAAAGGTTCGAAGAGATGCCGCTGCACCGCCGGTTCGAGCGGCGCGCCGTCGCTCCAGATCTGCAGCGTGGCCCGGCCGGCGGGGTTGAGCCGGGTCGCCACCTGGATCGAGCCGTCGCGGTCGCCGGCGTAGCGCGCCGCGTTGTCGAGCAGGTTCACGAGGATGCGGCGCAGGTGCTCGATGTCGAAGCGGACGTCGCGACCCGGCGCGTCGAGCACCAGCAGCACGCCCTGCCGCTGCGAATGCAGCACCCATTCCTCGGCCAGCGTGCGCACGGTGGCATCGAGCGCCACCTGCTCGCCCAGCGGCAGCACGCGCTGCTGCCGGGCCCGGGCGACGTCGAGCACGTCGTCGACGATGCGCGACAGGCGCTGGGCGTTCTGCTGCACCATGGTGGTCAGCTGGCGGTGCGCCGGGTCGACCAGGTCCTCGGCCAGCAGGGCGCTGGCCTGGGTGATCGCGGCCAGTGGATTGCGGATCTCGTGCGCCACGGCGGCCGACATGCGGCCCATGGCGGCCAGCTTCTCGGTCCGGATGCGGGCCTCGAGCTCGCGCAGGTCCTGCAGGAACATCACGCACAGGCTTTCCGAGTTCGGGTCCGGCGAGCGGGTCAGCCGGGTGCGCACCCGCACCTCGCGCGCCGCGCCCTGGGCCTGGGCGACCGGGATCTCCTTCGACTGCGGGCTGCGCCGGGCAAAGGTCTGGCGCGCCAGCGCGGCCAGCGCGACCCAGGCCGGGTGGGCGTCGAGCTTGAACGGCAGCTCCATCTGGGCCAGGCCCTGGCCCAGGATCGCATCGGCGGCAGGGTTGGCGGCATGGACCTGGCCCTCCGAATCGAGCACCAGCACGCCCTCGCTGAGGGTCTCGATCACCAGGTCGTTGACCAGCGCGTGCATCTGCGCCGCGCTGCGGTTGCGCTGGGCCAGCGCTTCCTCGCGCGTGAGCCGGCGGGCCATCTCGTGGGCGATCAGCGCGACCACGAACAGGCCGGTGCCGGTCAGCGCCGCCTGCACGAAGCGCGGCGAGGTGTCGCCCGGTTGCTCGAGCCAGTACCAGGTCGCGTGGCCCAGCAGCAGCAGGGTGGCGGCCGCGGTGGTGCCGAGACCGACGGCGCCGCTGCCCAGCACGGCCCCCATCAGCACGGGCAGCGCGAACAGCGGCGAATAATTGATGCCCCCGACCTGCAGCACCTGCAGCGCGGCGAAGACCACGAGGTCGATGCCGATGGTCGCGAGCCAGGTCCGGCCCAGGCTGCGGATCTGCTGCACCGGCGCATAGCGCGCGGCCAGCAAGGTGGCGACCAGATAGCCGGCGCACAGGGCGACGGTGGCCGATTGCGTCGCCTGTCCGAGCACGAAGGCCAGCGCCTGGAGCAGCAGCAGCACCATCGCCACGAAGCAGCGCGCGGCCACGAAGCCACGCCACAGGCGCTTCAGCGCGGTGCTCTGGCCGTTGAAGTGTTCGAGCGAACTCCAGTCGGTCGCCGGCTCGCCCCGGGCACGCAGGAGCGCGGTCATGGCAGGCGCGGCGCGGGGTGTTTCATCGGCTCGCTGCCTGGCGGTGGGCGACGCTGCAGAACACGGCGCCGTCGGGGCCGGCGATCGCGTCGGCGGCGGGCAGGTGGAGGCCGCAGTGCGCGCAGCGGACCATGGCCTGCGGCGCGCCGACGGCGGGGGGTTTTTGCGGCGGCGGGCGCGATTGCATCTCTTCGCGCCGGTTCTTGCGCCAGAGCCAGACCGCGATGAAGACCACCGCGAAGACGAGCAGGTATTTCATGAGGTGGCGCGAGAAAGAACGACTTCGAGCACGAAGCGCGAGCCCACGTAGGCCAGCAGCAGCAGCGCCGAGCCCGCGTAGAGCACCCGCCGCGCGGTGCGGCCGCGCCAGCCGAAGCGGGCGCGGCCGGTCAGGAGGATCGCGAACGTGAGCCAGGCCAGCACCGAGAAGACGGTCTTGTGGTCCCACTTCCAGCCGCGCACCGCGCCGCCGTACAGCGTCTCGCTGAACAGCAGGCCGGCCAGCAGCGTGGCCGACAACAGCACGAAGCCCGCGGTCACGAAGCGGAAGGTGAGCCGTTCCATCGTCAGCAGCGGGACGCCGCCCTGCGGTTCGGCCGCCAGCCGGATCTGCTTTTCGGCCCGCGTCATGAGCCAGGCGTGGACCACGGCGGCGCCGAACAGGCCGTAGGAAGCGATGCCCAGCGCCAGGTGCAGCGGCAGCCACGGCGAGGCCGAGACATGCAGCGGCGTGCCGGGCAACAGCACGGCCAGCATCACCGCGACCGCGCCCAGCACCGCCAGCGCGCGGCGCACCTTGAGCTGGGGATAGAGGCTGCTTTCGATGGCGTAGACCGTCAACACCAGCCAGGCCGTCACCGAAATCGCCGGCGCGAAGCCGAAGCGCGGCGTGCCGCCGGCCAGCCCGGTGGCCAGCGTCAGGCCGTGCAGCAGCCAGGCCAGCGCCAGCAGCCACTGGGTCGAGGAGCGGCTGAGGCGGGAGGCGGCGGCGGCGGTGACGCCATAGGCGGCGGCGGTGGCGATGCCCAGTGCCACGCCGAGCGGGGAGGGGATCGCTAAAATCATCGGCTGGAGTTTAGCTTCTCGCCTTCTGCGGAATGCCGCCGCTCCCGTCTTCATACCGGTCCCGTCCAGCGGGAAGCATCATGGCCAGCGCCCTCACAGAAAAATTCTCCCGCCTCGTCAAACAGGTCAGCGGCCAGGCCCGCATCACCGAAAGCAACGTCCAGGACATGCTGCGCGAGGTGCGCATGGCCCTGCTCGAGGCCGACGTCGCGCTGCCGGTGGTGCGCGACTTCGTCGCCCGCGTCAAGGAAAAGGCGCTCGGCCAGGAGGTGCTGGGCTCGCTGAAGCCGGGCCAGGCGCTGGTCGGCATCGTGAACCGCGAGCTCGCCGCCACCATGGGCGAGGGCGTGGCCGACATCAACCTCGCCGCCCAGCCGCCGGCCGTGATCCTGATGGCCGGCCTGCAGGGCGCCGGCAAGACCACCACCACCGCCAAGCTGGCCAAGCACCTGATCGAGAAACGCAAGAAGAAGGTGCTGACCGTGTCCGGCGACGTCTACCGGCCGGCCGCCATCGAGCAGCTCAAGACGGTGACGAAGCAGGCCGGCGCCGAATGGTTCCCGAGCACGCCCGACCAGAAGCCGCTCGACATCGCGCGTGCCGCGCTCGACCACGCCAAGCGGCACTTCTTCGACGTGCTGCTGGTCGACACCGCCGGCCGCCTCGCCATCGACGAGGTGCTGATGCAGGAAATCCAGCAGCTGCACGCGGCGCTGGACCCGGTCGAGACGCTGTTCGTGGTCGACGCGATGCAGGGCCAGGACGCGATCAACACCGCCAAGGCCTTCAAGGAAGCGCTGCCGCTGACCGGCATCATCCTGACCAAGACCGACGGCGACTCGCGCGGCGGGGCCGCGCTGTCGGTGCGGCAGGTCACCGGCGTGCCGATCAAGTTCGCCGGCGTCAGCGAGAAGATCGACGGCCTCGAGGTCTTCGATGCCGAGCGCCATGCCGGCCGCATCCTGGGCATGGGCGACATCGTCGCGCTGGTCGAGCAGGTCACGGCCGGGGTCGACGTGGCGGCGGCGCAGAAGCTGGCGGCCAAGGTCAAGAGCGGCGTCGGTTTCGACCTGAACGACTTCCTCGGCCAGCTGCAGCAGATGAAGCAGATGGGTGGGCTCTCGAGCATCATGGACAAGCTGCCCGCCCAGATGGCGGCCAAGGCCACCGAGGCCGACATGACCCGGGCCGAGCGCGACATCCGGCGCAAGGAAGGGATCATCAACAGCATGACGCCGCAGGAGCGGCGCAAGCCCGAACTGCTCAAGGCCACCCGCAAGCGCCGCATCGCCGCCGGCGCCGGGGTTCAGGTGCAGGAAGTGAACCGGCTGCTCAACGAGTTCGAGCAGATGCAGACCATGATGAAGAAGATGAAGGGTGGCGGCCTCATGAAGATGATGAAGCGCATGGGTGGCATGAAGGGCATGCCGCCGATGGGCGGGGGCGGGATGCCGCGCTTCTGAGTCCTTGGATCCGCGCAGGCGCCTTTTCTGGCGCACCCCTGGTCCGCTGGGGCGCGTGCCGAGGGCACCGGGTGGCCCCCTCCGCTCATGTCCCCCGGCCTGCGGCCTCCTCCTTTACTTCGCTGCGGGGGCCACCCGGTGCCCTCGGCACGGGTAGCGCCGTGGGGTGCTGCCGAGGATGAACCACCGGCTTGACGGCTCGCGCCGATGGTGTGCTCTGCGCAGCGAAATAAAGGAGGAGCCCGAAGGGCGGGGGACATTCGCGGAGCAGAGTACGCCGTCGGCGTGAGCGCGCCCCGGCCGCAGCCACCAACGAAAAAGCCCCGCATCGCGGGGCTTTTTCTCAAAGGCTCGAACCTGCTCAGGCCGCAACCGGCCGGGACAGCCGAAGCGCATGCATCCAGGCCCTGCGCAGCACCGCCGGCGAGCGCGATTCCTCGGGAATCAGCAGAAAGCCGCGTTCGCGCAGCGCAATGCCGAAGCCGATCTGGCTGGTCAGCACCGTCAGCGGGATCGCCAGCAGCAGCGGCAGGCCCACCGGCATCAGCCAGGTCAGGGCGCTGGCGTCGATCAGCGCGATGCCGACGGCCAGCGCGGCGATCACGAAGGACATCGGTGCCAGCTGCGAGACCGCGATGCGCCAGGACACGGCGGCGGCTTCGCGCGGGGGCGACTTCCAGTCGAGCTTGAGGCCGGTGAGGGCCACCACCACGAACAGGGAGTGGGCCAGCATGCGCACCGGTGCCTGGACGATGGCCATCGCGCTTTCGAGCGTGGCGCTCTTGAGCAGGCCGCCGATGCCGCCGAACTGGCGCTGCTCGCCGCGGATCACGACCGCGACCAGGCCCAGGATGCGCGGCAGGAACAGCAGGCACAGGGTCCACAGCCAGAGGCCGACGAGTTCCATCGGCATCGCGAGCCAGTGCTCGACCACGCTCGAACCGGTCAGCCACAGCGCCGTGCCCAGGGTCAGGAAGGCCAGCCACAGCGGCGCCGAGAAGTAGGCCATGGTGCCGGTGACGAACATGGCGCGGTGCACCGGGTGCAGGCCGGGCTCGGCCATCAGGCGGGCGTTCTGCAGGTTGCCCTGGCACCAGCGGCGGTCGCGCTGCAGCTCGGACAGCAGGTCCGGCGGCTGCTGCTCGTAGCTGCCGACCAGGTCGGCGACCAGCCAGACGTGGAAGCCGGCGCGGCGCATCAGCGCGGCTTCGACGAAGTCGTGCGACATGATGCCGCCCGCCATGCCGCCCTTGCCCTTGATGGGCGCCAGCGCGCAGTGGTCCATGAAGGGCTGGACGCGGATGATCGCGTTGTGGCCCCAGTAGTGCGACTCGCCGAGCTGCCAGAACTGCATGCCGAGCGTGAACAGGCGGCCCGTCATGCGCGAGGCGAACTGCTGGGCGCGGGCGTGCAGCGTGACGTGGCCGATGGCCTGGGTCGCGGTCTGGATGATGCCGGCGGTCGGGTTGGCTTCCATCAGCTTGACCATCGAGGTCAGGCAGTCGCCGCTCATGACGCTGTCGGCGTCGAGCACGACCATGTAGCGGTAGTCCTTGCCCCAGCGGCGGCAGAAGTCGGCGACGTTGCCGGCCTTGCGGTGCGTGCGGCGGGTGCGCAGGCGGTAGTAGACCTCGACCTGCGGCTGGTTCGGGCTGTCGGCCAGTGCGGCGCGCAAGTCTTCCCAGGCGGCGCGCTCGGCGGCCGCGATCTCGGGCGTGTAGCTGTCGGACAGCACGAAGACGTCGAACTGCTTCGCGTGGCCGGTGGCGGCCACCGATTCGCAGGTGGCGCGCAGGCCGGCGAACACGGTCGCCACGTCCTCGTTGCAGATCGGCATGATGATCGCCGTCTGTGCCTCGGGGTTCATCGGATGGTCGGCGACCTGCTTGCCCGACAGGGCGTGCTTGTCACCGCGCACCGAGACATAGAAGCCCATCAGCGCGGTCACGAAACCGGTCACGACCCAGCCGGACAGCACGGCGTAGAGCGCGATCTGGCTGTATTCGAGCCACAGGTTGTCGTAGTCGGGCTGGACCCGGGCGAACAGCGTCGCGGCCGCCACCGTGCTGAGCACCGTCAGCGCCAGGAAGGTGAGGCGGCGCTGGGCCGCGGCGCGCTGCCACGGTTGCCGGGCCGAGGGCGCGGCCTGGGCGGCGGCATTGCGGCCGGCGCCGAGCTTGACCAGCAGGGCGGTGCCGATGCTGTTCCAGAAGCCGCGCCAGGGGCGGGGCGCCATGGAGCCGCGGTTGATCGGGGGCGCCGTCACCGAATTCGGGTGGCGTTCCTCGCGCAGCGGGCTGCGGTGCGAGAAATCGCTCTCGGCCAGCAGCTTCGGTTGGGCGTAGTGGGTGGGCTTCATGTGCTTCAGCCGCGTTGCTTGTCGAAGGAGGGCGTGTCGCCGATTGCCGGAAAGCGCTTGAAGACGCTCTCGGGAGCGCAATGGCCGGCGCCTGCCTGGCTTGCCAGCAACTGACCCGCGGCACGGGGCCGCGAGAGGGAAAACTGCTTTTGACGCAGGCCGTCGCGCTGCGGACGCAGTGCGAAAGAGGGGCTGGTGAGTGCTGTCATGCCTGTACAGGGGCAAACCCTGTGCCAGGGCTGAAAAACCCTTTGAAATCAATCGCTTGGATTGAATTTCCGGCTCTTCGACAGGGTTCGGGCGCCAGAAACGCCCCCCAGACCCCCGAATTTGTCGCCTGGGCCCGACAGCCTGCGAGCCTGACCGACAAAACCCAATTAAATCAACAACTTGGCGTGTCGCTGGTCAGCGACCGTTTTCGCCCCCCGGCGACGGGGCCTCGGCCTTGAAGTGGCCGGGCGTGAGTTCGTGCTTCTGCAGCAGGCGGTAGAACTCGGTGCGGTTGCGGTCGGCCAGGCGGGCCGCGTCGGCCACGTTGCCGTCGGTCAGCTTGAGCAGGCCCACCAGGTAGTCGCGCTCGAAACGCTGCTTGGCCTCGGCGTAGGTCTGGACCTCGACGCTCGGAACGCGCAGCGCGCGCTGCACCAGCGCCAGCGGGATCAGCGGCGAGCTCGACAGCGCGCAGACCTGTTCGACGACGTTGAACAGCTGCCGCACGTTGCCGGGCCAGGAGGCGGTGGTCAGCGCCTTCAGCGCCTCGGGCGCGAAGCCCGACAGCCGCTTGCCGTACTTGGTCGACAGCCGCTGCAGGAAGTGGTTGGCCAGCAGCGGGATGTCCTCGCGCCGCGCCGACAGCGGCGGCAGGCTCAGTGTCACGACGTTGAGGCGGTAGTACAGGTCTTCGCGGAACTGGCCGGCCTCCATCGCGGCATCGAGGTCGCGGTGGGTGGCCGAGATGATCCGGACGTCGACCGCGATCGACTGGCTGCCGCCGAGCGGGCGCACCGCGCGCTCCTGAAGCACCCGCAGCAGCTTGACCTGCAGCGCCGGCGGCATGTCCCCGATTTCGTCGAGCAGCAGGGTGCCGCCGTCGGCCTGCTGGAACAGGCCCTTGTGGTTGGCGACCGCGTCGGTGAACGCGCCCTTCATGTGGCCGAACAGCTCGGATTCGAGCAGCGCCTCGGGGATGGCGCCGCAGTTGACCGCCACGAACGGCTTGTCGGCGCGCGCGCTGGCGCGGTGGATGGCGCGCGCCAGCACTTCCTTGCCGGCGCCGCTGTCGCCGCGCAGCAGCACGCTGGCGTCGGACTTGGCAACCATCCGGGCCTCGGCCAGCAACTCGGCCATGCGGTTGCTGCGGCTCACGATCTCGGCGCGCCAGCTTTCGTCGCCGGCCTTGCCGGGCGCGGCGGCCGGCGCGCCCAGGGCCAGCGCCTGGCCGATCTTCTCGAGCAGCTCGCGGGCGTCGTAGGGCTTGGTGAGGTAGGTGAAGACGCCGCGCGCCGTGGCCTCGACCGCGTCGGGAATGGTGCCGTGCGCGGTCAGCAGGATCACCGGCAGGGTCGGATGGCGCTTGCGGATCTCGTCGAACAGCGCCAGGCCGTCGCGGCCCGGCAGGCGGACATCGGAGAGCACCAGCTGGGGGTGTTCGATCTCGAGCTGGGTCAGCGCCGACTCGGCCGAGGTCACGGCCGTGACCTGGTAGCCGGCCGACATCAGCCGCATCGACAGCAGGCGCAGCATGTCGGCGTCGTCGTCGACCACCAGCAGGCGGGCGCCGCGGGCCGTCGGGACCGCGGCTGTATCGGGCGGCTTCGGTGCCGGGGTCGGCGCGCTGCTCATGAAGTGACCTTCGTGCTTCGCATTGCGCTCATGGCGCCGGCTTCGGCGCCGCCGGCGCCGGATTGGGCCGCGCGAAGCTGCGCTCGATGGCGCGCAGGGCTTCGATGCGGTCGTTGAGCTGGTCGATGCGGCGCTGGCTGTCGCGCAGCTGCTGCGCCTGCTTGTCGCGGTCGTCCTCGACCTTGCGCTGCTCGGCGTAGCGCGCCGCCAGCGTGCGGGCCAGCGGCTGCAGCGGCAGGGCGTCGGCGGAAGGATTGGAGATCACGCGCTGCAGCAGGCCGCTGGCGCGCCCGAGATCGGCGGGGACCCGGGTCTGGGCCAGCACGATCGCCATCTGCATCTGCACCGCGGGCGTCTCGACCAGGTCGCCCAGGCGGTTGAGCTCGGCCGCCAGCTCGGGTGCGCCCAGCGGCCGCACCTTGTCGGCATAGGCCAGCATGGCGCCCACGGGGCCCTGGGTCCATTGCGTGAAGAGGCTGGCGGGCTGGGTCGCGGGGGCCAGGGGCTCGGCCTCGACCGGGGTGATCGCCGGCGGCGCTGGTGTCGGGGCGACCGCGACCGCGACCGGCGCGGGAGGCGGCTTGCGGGGCACGGCGCAGCCGGCCAGCAGCAGGGCGCAGCTCAAGGCGATGGCGGATCCGCGAACGATCGAAGAAAACATGGACTCAGGAATGGGCGCGTGGGCGATGAAGGTCAGGCGGAGCGTGGCAGCGCGATGCGGAATCGCGCCCCCGGTCCCTCGGGCAGCAGCGTGACGCGGCCGCCATGGGCTGCAATGTACTCCTGCACGATCGACAGCCCGATGCCGGTGCCCTTGACCGAGTGCTGGGGCTGCCGCTCGCCGCGGTAGAAAGGCTCGAAGACGCGGTCGCGGTCGCCGTCGGCGATGCCGGGGCCGGCGTCGGCGATGTCGATCTGCGCCGTGTCGGCGGTGCTCGACACCGTCAGCGTGATGGTGCCGCCGCGGGCCGAGAAGCGGATCGCGTTCGACAGCAGATTGGCCACCGCGGTTCCCAGCTTGACCGGGTCGACCACCACCGAGATCGGCTCGCCCTCGGCGCGCACCGTGAGGCCGTTGGCCTGCCACTGCAGCCGCTGGGCCTCGATCTGCTCTTCGATCAGCGGCAGCAGCGGCGTGCGTTCGCGGCGCAGTTCGCGGGCCTCGAAGGCGGCGGCGTTGAAACGCAGCAGGGCCTCGATCTGGCCCTGCAGCGCGACCGTGTTCTGCTGCAGGATCTGTGTCACTTCGTGCTGGGCCGGGTTGAGCGCGCCGGTCACGCCGTCTTCCAGCAGCGAGACGCCTTCGCGCAGGGCGGCCAGCGGAGTCTTGAGTTCATGCGAGACGTGTCGCAGGAAACGTGCCTTGTCGGCATCGAGTTCGGTCAGCCGCAGCCGCAGCCACTCGAGCTGCTGCGACACCCGGCGCACGTCGGACGGCCCGTGGATGTCGATCGGCACGTCGAGCCGGTTCTCGCCGAGGCCGACGATCGCGCGCTCCAGGCGCTTGAAGGGCCGCGCCAGCCAGACGCCGAAGGCCAGCGCCAGCGCCGCCGCCAGCGCGCTGGCGGCGATCACCAGCCGCATCAGCCGCTTGCGCGCGGTCTCGATGCGCTGGGCCAGCTCGTTGTTCTGGGTCTCGATCAGGAACTGCGCCTGCTGCGCGATCTGAGTGTTGAGCGCATCGAGTTCGCGGAACTGCACCGCCATCGAGCTCTCGCGCGCCAGCGAGGTCTCGGGGGCCCCGCTCATCAGGCCCTGGATCACGTCCAGCTGCTCGCGCCACTTGTCGGGCCCGTCGGGACCCAGCCCGTTGGCGGAGAGCCGGCCGAGCACCTGGCGGGCGTCGCGCGCGGCGTCTTCGAAGCGGCGCCGCAGCACGCCGTCGTTGAGCACCAGCGACTGGCGCCCGGCGCGCTCCATGGCGGCGCTGCGCTCGGCCAGGGACTGTGCGGCGCCCGACAGCGTGAGCGCGCGCGCCGCCGCGTCGCGGCTCTGGGTCATGAGGATGTCGTACTGGAACACCGCCCGCAGCGCCACGCCCACCAGCAGCGCGGTGATCAGGAGGAACGCGAACAGCAGCAGTTGCTGGAACGAGCCGCGGGCTGCGCTCAGCTTCGCCATCAGGCGACCGGCAGCGCGGCCGAACGGCCGGCGGCGGTGGATTCGGAGGTGACGACCTCGCCGCGCAGCGTGTAGGCCAGCGAGCGCGTGATGCGCAGGTCGACCATCTGGCCGACCAGGCGTGTGTCGCCCTCGAAGTTGACCACCCGGTTGCACTCGGTGCGGCCCATCAGTTCGCCTGCGTCCTTGCGCGAGGCGCCCTCGACCAGCACCCGCTGGACCGTGCCGACGCGGCTTTCACCGAAGCGACGGACATTGCCGTCGATCACGGCCTGCAGCTGCTGCAGCCGCGCCAGCTTGACCGCATGGGGCGTGTCGTCGTGCAGTGCCGCCGCCGGCGTGCCCGGCCGCGGGCTGAAGATGAAGCTGAAGCTGGCGTCGAACTCGAGCTGGTCGATGAGCCGCATCATCTTGCCGAAGTCCTCGTCGGTCTCGCCCGGGAAGCCGACGATGAAGTCGCTGCTGAGCGCCAGCTGCGGGCGGATCGCGCGCAGCTTGCGCACCGTGCTCTTGTATTCCATCGCCGTGTAGCCGCGCTTCATCGCCATCAGGATGCGGTCGCTGCCGTGCTGCACCGGCAGGTGCAGGTGGCTCACCAGCTGGGGCACCCGGGCATAGGTGTCGATCAGGCGCTGGGTGAACTCGTTCGGGTGGCTGGTGGTGTAGCGGATGCGCTCGATGCCCGGCAGTTCGGCGACGTACTCGATCAGGGTGGCGAAATCGGCGATCTCGGCGGTGTCGCCCATGCGGCCGCGGTAGGCGTTGACGTTCTGGCCCAGCAGCGTGACCTCGCGCACGCCCTGGTCCGCCAGCCCGGCGATTTCGACCAGCACGTCGTCCAGCGGCCGGTTGATCTCCTCGCCGCGGGTGTAGGGCACCACGCAGTAGCTGCAGTACTTCGAGCAGCCCTCCATGATCGAGACGAAGGCGGTGGCGCCCTCGACCCGGGCCGGCGGCAGGTGGTCGAACTTCTCGATCTCGGGGAAGCTGATGTCGACCTGCGGGCGGCCTTCGCGGGCGCCCTGGCTCAGCATCTCGGGCAGCCGGTGCAGCGTCTGCGGCCCGAACACCACGTCGACGTAGGGCGCGCGGGCGATGATCGCCGCGCCTTCCTGGCTGGCGACGCAACCGCCGACGCCGATCTTCACGCCCTTGGCCTTCAGGTGCTTGACCCGGCCGAGGTCGGAGAACACTTTCTCCTGGGCCTTTTCGCGCACCGAGCAGGTGTTGAAGAGGATCAGGTCGGCCTCGTCCACGTTGGTGGTCGGCTCGTAGCCTTCGGCGGCGCGCAGCACGTCGGCCATCTTGTCCGAGTCGTACTCGTTCATCTGGCAGCCGAAGGTCTTGATGAAAACTTTGGGGGTCATAGGGGCTCTCCCGGGAGCAGGTTGGAGACCGGCGCAGGACGCCATGCGCCGCAATGCGGCCCTCGTCAGTACGGCCGCAGGCCAGAGACCGGCAAAGCCGGTCTACTGGCCGAAGATCGGCAGCTGATTGAAGGGCGTCTTGCCGTCGTCGCGCGGGCCGCTGTCGGCCGAAACGAAAGGCCAGAAATTGAGCAGCGGCTTTTCGGCCGAGGCTCGCTTGGCACGGGCTTCGTCCGGGGTCAGGATCCAGACGTCGCGCACCATGCCGGCGGCGTCGCGGGTGTAGTTCACCAGCAGGTTCTGGCCGGTGATCGAGGCCGGCATCACCAGCATGCGGTCGGCGCTGCGGATGCGGGCGCCAGGGGCGAGCCGCTCGGCGTTGCCGTCGAGCTGGATCTCGGGCGGGTTCACGACCATGAAGCTGCCGCGCAGGGTGCCGGGCGGAAAGTTGCGACCGCCGTTGGCGGCTTCGTTCTGGGTCGCCGAAGGGTCGAGCTCCTGGGCCGCGGCGGGGCCGGCGAGGAACGCGCCGGCAGGGATGATCAGGGCCGCGAGGGCGATCGACAGGAGGCTGGAAAAGGGCTTCTTGCAGCGGTTCATGGGGTATATCCAGAGGCTGTGGAGCGCGGATTCTAGCGGCCCGGGGGCGCAGAATGATTCGCTCAACGTGCCATTCTGCCCAGACGCTTTACATTTCTTTACGGCAAGCGCGGGCTCTTTTCCCGGCTCGCTGCTCCAATAGTTGCCGCCGCGATATTTAGTGTGACCGCGCCCCTCGATCCATCCGATCCATCTGGAACCCCATGAAGAAGAATCTCGTTCTCGCCCTTTCCGGCGTGCTGGTCGTGGCCGTCGCGGGAGGCACCTGGTGGTGGTCGGGCGCCAAGACCCGCAGCGCCGCGGCCACCCAGGCCGCAGCCCCCGGCGCCGGCGCCCCGGCGCTGGTCACGCTGGCGTCGGCCCAGCGGCAGAACGTTCCGGTCACGGTCCAGGTCAACGGCAGCGTGGTGTCGCTGAACAGCGTGGACCTGCGGCCGCAGGTGACGAACACGGTGCGCGAGGTGCATGTCAAGGAAGGCGAGTTCGTCAAGGCCGGCCAGTTGCTCTTCACGCTCGACGACCGCCCGGACCAGGCCAACCTGGCCAAGGCGCGGGCCCAGCAGCAGCGCGACGAAGCCATGCTGGCCGACCTGGAGCGCCAGTACAAGCGCAGCCAGGACCTGGTGGCGCAGAACTTCATCGCCAAGAGCGCCGCCGATGCGACGCTGTCGCAGCTGGAGGCGCAGCGCGCCGCGGTGGCGGCCGATCGGGCGGCCGTGCAGTCGGCGCAGGTGGCGCTGGGTTATGCCACGCTCAAGGCGCCGATCGCCGGGCGCATCGGCGCGGTCAACATCTACCCGGGCACGCTGGTGCAGCCCAGCCTGTCGCTGGTCACGATCACCCAGCTCGATCCGATCGCGGTGAGCTTCCCGGTGCCTGAAGGCAAGCTGCAGGACCTGCTGCAGGCGGCCCGCGAGCACACACCGGTCGAGGCCCTGGTGACCGGGCGCAAGGCGCCGCTCAAGGGCACCCTGAGCTTCGTCGACAACACGGTCGACCCGCTGATCGGCACGGTGCGCGCCAAGGCGGTGTTCGACAACGCCGACCAGGCGCTCTGGCCCGGCCAGTTCGTCGAGACCCGGGTCACGGTGCGCACGATCGACGGCGCCACGGTGCTGCCGGCCTCGGCCCTGATGATGCTGGCCGACGGCAACTCGGTCTACGTGGTCGACGCCGAGCGCAAGGCCGCCCGGCGCAAGGTGCAGGCGATCTACAACTTCGGCACCCAGGTGGTGGTGAAGGGCGTCGAGCCTGGCGAGCAGGTGGTCACCGAAGGCAAGCAGAACGTGCGCCCCGGCGGCAAGGTGCGCATCGACGCGCCCCAGGCCCAACCCGACAAGCAGCCACAGCAGCCCGGCAACGCGGCGCCCGGGCCTTCGCCGGGCAGCGCGGCCTCGGTCGCGCCGTCCAGCGCCAGCGTCGTCGCGGACCGGGAGCGCACATGAACATCTCCGAGCTGTGCATCCGTCGTCCTGCGATGACGGTGCTGCTCTCCGCCGCCGTGGTGGTGATCGGCATCTTTGCCTACTTCCAGATTCCGGTGGCGGCGCTGCCGAGCTACAACACGCCGGTCATCAACGTCTCGGCGCAGCTGCCGGGCGCCAGCCCCGAGACCATGGCCTCCTCGGTCGCGCTGCCGCTCGAGAAGCAGTTCTCGACCATCCCGGGGCTGCAGACCATCAGCTCGGTGAACACCCAGGGCGTGACCTCGGTCACGCTCGAATTCGTCAGCACCCGCGACATCGACGCCGCCGCGGTCGACGTCCAGGCGGCGCTGCTGCGGGCCCAGCGGCAGCTGCCGGCCGAGCTCACGCAGCTGCCGTCCTACCGCAAGGTCAATCCGGCCGACGCGCCGGTGCTGTTCATCGCGATGGTGTCGAACTCGATGACGCCGGCCGAGCTCAACGACTATGCCGAGAACCTGATCTCGCCGACCCTGTCGACCATCGACGGCGTGGCGCAGGTGGCGGTCTATGGCCAGAAGCGCTTTGCGGTGCGCATCAAGGCCGACGCCAACCTGCTCAATGCCCGCAACATCACGCTCGATGAACTCGCCAACGCGGTGCGGCTGGCCAACGCCAACACGCCGGTCGGCGTGCTCGACGGTCCGCGCCAGACGCTGACGATCCAGGCCAACGAGCAGATGCTGAAGGCGGCCGATTTCGCCAAGGTCATCGTCGGCCAGCGCAACGGCGCGCCGGTGCGGCTGGACGAGGTGGCGACCATCGAGGACAGCTTCGAGTCGGTCAAGACCGCCAGCAGCTTCAACGGCGAAAGCTCGATCTCGCTGGCGGTCCAGCGCCAGCCCAACGCCAACACGGTGCAGGTGGTGGACGCGGTGCGCGCGCTGATGCCGCGCTTCAAGGCCGAGCTGCCGCAATCGGTCGAGATCAACCTGGTCAACGACCGCTCGCTGTCGATCCGCGAGGCGGTGCACGACGTCCAGCTGACGCTGCTCGGCACCATCTTGCTGGTGGTGCTGGTGATCTTCCTGTTCCTGCACCGGCTGGTGGCGACGCTGATCCCGGCGCTGACGATCCCGATCTCGCTGATCGGCGCGGTGGCGCTGCTCTATGCCTTCGGCTACAGCCTGGACAACGTCTCGCTGCTGGGCATCACGCTGGCCGTCGGGCTGGTGGTGGACGACGCCATCGTGGTGCTCGAGAACATCATGCGCTACGTCGAGAAGGGCATGGAGCCGTTCGCGGCGGCCCTGCGCGGTGCCCGCGAGGTCGGCTTCACGATCATCTCGATCTCGATCTCGCTGGTGGCGGTGTTCATCCCGATCTTCTTCATGCCGGGCGTGATCGGCCTGCTGTTCCACGAGTTCGCGGTGGTGGTCGGGCTGGCGGTGATGGTCTCGGCGATCGTTTCTCTGACCCTGGTGCCGATGCTGGCGAGCCGTCTGCTCAAGCACACGCCGCGCGCGCACGGCACGCTCGACCACGAGGAGCAGCATCCCGAGCCGGGCACCGCCATCGGCCGCGCCTTCGAACGCGGCTACCGCTGGGTGCACGGCAGCTACATGCGCTCGCTCGACTGGACGCTCGGCCACCGCCCGCTGATGCTGATCCTCGCGGCCTCGACCTTCGCGCTCACGGCCTGGATGTTCATCACGATCCCGAAGGGCTTCTTCCCCGAGGAGGACATCGGCCAGATTCAGATCACGACCGAGGCCGCCGAGGACATCTCGTTCCCGGCCATGAAGGCGCTGCAGGACCGCGTGGCCCAGGCGCTGCAGGACGACCCGAGCGTCGACTACGTGAATTCCTTCATCGGCGTCGGCGGCCCGACCGCGACGCAGAACTCCGGCCGCCTGTTCGCGGTGCTGAAGCCGCGCAGCCAGCGTCCGCCGATGGCCCAGGTGCTGGAGTCGCTGCGCAAGCGCTTCCGCGAGATCCCGGGCATCGCCGTCTACATGCAGCCGGTGCAGAACCTACGCCTCGGCGGCCGCCAGAGCAAGGCCCGCTTCCAGTACACGCTGCAAAGCGTGAACGCCGGCACCATGGGGGTCTGGGCCGACCGGCTGATGGAGAAGATGCGCGCCGACCCGGCCTTCCGCGACGTCACCAGCGACTCGCAGAACCGCGGCCTGCAGGCCACGCTGGACATCGACCGCGACAAGGCGGGCGTGCTCGGCGTCGCGGTCGGTGACCTGCGCACCGCGCTCTACAACGCCTACGGCGATCGCCAGATCGGCAGCATCTACGGCGCCAGCAACACCTACCAGGTGATCCTCTCGGCGGCCGACGACGACCGCCGCTTCGAGGAGGACATGTCGCGCCTGTCGGTGCGCAACAAGGCCGGGCAGCTGGTGCCGCTGTCGGCCTTCTCGACCGTCAAGCGCACGGTGGGCCCGACCTCGGTCAATCACCAGGGCCAGCTGCAGGCGGTGACGGTGTCTTTCAACCTCGCGCCGGACGTGCCGTTGGGCAATGCCACCGCCAAGATCGACCAGTTCAAGGCCGATCTGAAGATGCCCGAATCGATCATCACCAGCTACGGCGGCGACGCGGCGGTGTTCCAGAGTTCACAGGGCAGCCAGGCCGCGCTGCTGATCCTGGCGGTGCTGGTGATCTACGTGCTGCTCGGCGTGCTCTATGAAAGCTACATCCACCCGCTGACCATCCTCGCCGGCCTGCCGTCGGCGGCGGTGGGCGCGCTGCTGTCGCTCAAGCTGTTCGGTTTCGACCTGACCCTGATCGCGACCATCGGCATCCTGCTCCTGATCGGCATCGTCAAGAAGAACGCGATCATGCTGATCGACTTCGCGCTCGAGGCCCAGCGCAGCGAGGGCATGCGGCCGCAGGACGCGATCCGGGAAGCCTGCCGGCTGCGCTTCCGGCCGATCCTGATGACCACGCTGGCCGCCATGATGGGGGCGCTGCCGCTGGCGCTCGGTCTCGGCGCCGGTGCCGAGCTGCGCCAGCCGCTGGGCGTCGCGGTGGTCGGCGGGCTGATCTTCTCGCAGGTGATCACGCTCTACATCACGCCGGCGATCTACCTGGCGCTCGACCGCTACAGCGGCAGCGGGCCGCTGCAGGAACTGCCGGGCGAGCACGTCGCCGCGGCCTGAGGGGCGCCGCTCGAACTCAGGAGCTCGCGTGTTCGAGCTTGGTCGCCAGAGAGCTGGCGGCCCGCGGGCCTCGGGCAGATTGCCCGACGGCCGACAGCGCTGACGAGGCCGGGCTGCCATCGCCGTGAATCACGCGCAGTACCCAGTCGCACGTCAACTTCATGAAGGCCTGCTGGGACGCCTGCGAGATCAGGCCGTGATCGATCTCGGGGACGAAACGGTACTCGAGCTGGCGCGCGAAGGGCTCCTTGCCGAAGGGCCCGAGCAGGTCGCGCCGGCGGTCCTTGGTCTGGACGCTGCCGGTGAAGAACATCATCGTCCCGACACCGCGCTCGGCCAGTTGGTTCATCGAGCGGCAGAAGTAGTCGGCCGAGTCTCGCTGCTCCGTCGAGTCGAAGATGTTCTGGTTGCCGGGCGCCTGTTCCTGCGCCGGCCACAGCTTGCGCCGGATCACGCCCACGACCCGGCCGAAGAACGCACCCGGCCTGGGATCCGCGAGCGCCCGGCGCAGGCTGCGTTCCCAGCGTGCGCGCCGGCCGGGGAAGTTGGGCCCATCGAACATCAGGAGGCCGATCAGGCGGGGGTCCGCGACGGCGACGGAAAGGCCGTTGTGGGCGCCGGAACACAGGCCGATCAGCACGAAGCGATGGACGCCGAGCATCGTGCCCACCAGATTCATGGCGGCCTGCACGTCGAGCACTGCCTGGGTCCTGAAGTCCGCCGTCTCGCCGGCCGGCCGGCTGTCGCCGAGTCCGGCCAGGTCCATGCGGATGCTGCTGATGCCGCAGGCAGCCATCTGCCGTGCCAGCTTCACATTGGTGCGCCGGGGGCCGATGCGGTGGATCGCACCCATGTTCATCAGGATGCAGCCGACCGGTGTCATCGGACCGTCGCCAGGCGTCGTGATGATGCCGATCAGCGAGCCGTCGGGCCCGAACTGCACAGGGGTTTCGTTGTAGTCATCCATTGATTTCTGCCACCAAGCGTTGCAAAGCCTCGGCCGGGACCATGGCACTGTTGGGGAACGGGTCGGAAGTCCAGACCAGCGAGTGCTGGAACGGCGACAACCGGACCGGGATCTGGCGCTCGGCCTGCATCTTCGTCCACCGGTCGGCGGCTTCGTCCTCGGGGTCGGCCAGCACGATAGTCTCATGCGATGCCGTCAGCTGGAGCGACTGCGGAGTGAGCGCGCGCAATTGGTTGCGCAGCGTGGGCGAGACGGCGAAGCCGAGCAGTTCGTCGGTGAAGGCGTCCTTGTCGGCCGCCAGACGCCGGCGCCAGGCACGATCGGGAATCCAGTAGGAGGCCTCGAGCGCCGAGACGTGCTTCTCCCGCATCGTGTCGAGGTAACCCGCGCCGTCCACGATCGGGTCCCAGAGGATGACCTTCGACGGGTCGCTGCGGCCGCTGCGGGCCGCCAGCACCGCCAAGGTGGCGCCCAGGCGCGACCCCAGCCACACGATGCGGCGCGGGGCGGTCAGCCGGTGCAACTCTTCGTGCGCGGTGCAGACGTCGCGCCGCCAGCCTTCGAGGTCGCCGTCGATGTCGTCGCCGGACGAGTCGCCGGTGCCGTGGCAGTCGAAGCGCAGCACCGCCACCCCGGCGCGGGCCAGCCGGTCGGAGAGCACGCGGAACAGCCGGTGGGTGCGGACCACCTCCTGTCCGAACGGCGCGCAGATCAGGACCGCGATGTCGCGCTCGCGTTCGGGCGGATGGAAAAGCCCGAACAGGCGGCGCTGGGGCGGTCCGAAGAGCATCGGGGTCATGCGTAAGTCTCGTTGTCTTGGAGGACAGGGTGTGGCGCGACCGCGAGCGCCGCCGCGTCGGATTCGAGCACCCGGGCGATGGCGCACACCACGCCCTCGCCGCCGTCGAAGGAGTGCAGGGCGAGCCGCGCCATTCTGCCATCGAGGGGCAGCCGGACTTCGCGCGCGTCTTCTTCCAGGCCCGCCTCGAAGCTGCGCGTATCGATGCCGAGCCCCGTTCCGACGGCCTTGAGGCACGCCTCCTTGCGGGTCCAGCCGACCAGGAAGGCCCGGTCGCGCTGTTCGGACGGCAACGACGCCAGTGCCCGCTGTTCGGCGGCGGTGAAATAGTCGGCGGCCAGCGCGGCAGCGTCCGGCATCGGGCGCAGCAACTCGACGTCGACGCCGATCTCGGCGCCGTCGCTGATCGCGATCAGGGCGACCGATTGGCTGTGGCTGAGGTTGAAGTGCAGCCCGGTCGGCTCGATCAGGACGGGTTTGCCGAACGCGCCGAGCGTGAAGTCCAACAGGGCGCCGGGGATGCCGGTCTGCTGGGCCAGCGTGCTGCGCAACGCGGCATGGGCGGCGACGAAGCGATGCCGGTCGCGGGCGAAGACGAAGCGCCGGGCGCGCTCCCATTCGTCGTCGGACAGGCAGGCGACGGCGGCCGGGGTCGGCGCGCTGTCGAGGTCGGCCCGCCACAGCTGGCAGTGCGAACTGGCGGGAAGCTGCACGAGGGTCATGGCGCGCCCCTCAGCCCTTGCGGCCCCAACCCGAGAACACGCGTCCCAGCAGACCGCGCCGCGCCTCGCCCTGCGGCGCTACGGCCTCGACCGGTCCCATGCCGAGCGGCGTGCCCGCGGCGGCCGAGGCCAGCTGCCCCAGCGTCTCGAACACGTAGCGGCGCGGCTCGACCCGGAAGCCCATGACCTGCTCGGCCTGCTGGATCACGCGCATCGCGAGCAGCGAGTCGCCTCCGAGGTCGAAGAAGGTCTCGTGCGGACTGATCTCGTTGACGTCGATGCTCAGCGCGCTGGCCCAGATCTGGGCCAGTCGGGCCTGCTCGGGCAGCAGCAGTGTCTGCTTCGGCGCCGCTGCGGCGAGCACCTGCTCGGTCGCGGCTGCGGGCGCCGGGGCGATCGGCTCGTCGCTGGCGGCCAATCGCTCCAGGTAGCGCGCGCTGGCCGAGTCGCCGGCGTCGGTCAGGGCTGCGAGCGTCAGTGCGGGCTGGTCGGCGAGCTTGCCGAGCAACTCGACGTAGCGCTCCTTGAAGGCGGCGCCGGTCTCGCTCAGGTAGATGTCGGTGTTGTAGATCACCGCACCCTCGAGGCCGCCGGGCTTTTCCATCAGCCAGAGGCCGAGATCGTCGGTGGCACCGCTCTGCGTCAGGTGCAGCTGGCGATCGGCCAGGCCGCCCATGGTCAGCGATCGCTCGCGCGCATCCTGGAACGAGAACAGCGCCTGGTAGAGGCCCACGCCCTGGGCCCGCTCGACGAATTCGGGTTCGGTGACCAAGCGCTCGAACGGGATCTGCTGGGCGCCCATGACTGCCAGCAGCTCCGTCTTCACGTAGCGCATGAAGTCGCCGAAACCCAGCGACGGATCGACCTGGAAGGACAGCGGCAGCAGGTTGTTGAAGAAGCCCATCACCGATTCGAGCTCCGGCGCCTCGCGCACGCGCACCGGGGTCGCGATCACGATCGAATCGCTGCGCACGATGTTGCCCATCATCAGGATGAACACGCCCAGCGTCAGCATGTTGAGCGTCACGTCGTGGCGGCGGCTCAGTTCGCGCAGGCGCTCGGTGAGTTCGTGGTCGACCCGGATCCAGTGCGAGCTGCCCTGGCCGCTCATGCCGGCGCGGCGCGGCATGTCGGTGCGCGGTGCCTTCGGTGCAGGCGAGTTCGCGAAGCGGTCCTTCCAGAACTTCAGCTGGGCCTCGCATTCGGGCGTCTCGAGCCAGCGCGAGAACCACTCGGCGTAGTCGCCGTGGGTCACTTCGAGCGCCGGCAGCGCGTCGGGTTCGCCCCTGACCAGCGCGCCGTAGACGGCCGACAGCTCGTTCTGCAGGATGTCGAAGGACCAGCCGTCCCAGATCAAGTGGTGCGGCACGAAGACGAAGACGTGGTCGTCGGCCGCCATCCGGAACAGCGTCGCATGGAACAGCGGCGCCTGGCGGATGTCGATCGCGCGGTCCGCCAGCTCGCGCATCCGGGCCGCCAGGGCGGCCTCGCGCTCGTCCGTGCCAAGCCCGCTCAGGTCGACCACCGGCAGCGTGTAGTCGAGTTGCTGGGCGATCAGGGCGGCGGGCGCGCCGGTTTGCGGATCGGGGCCGATGGCGGTGCGCAGGGTGGGCTGGCGCCGGATGATGGCGCGCACGGCCGCCTCGAACTTCGCGACATCCAGCGGACCGCCGAAGCGGTGCGCCGAGGGCGCGTTGTAGGTCGAGCGGCCCGGATGCATCTCCTCGACGAAGCGCACGCGATCCTGCATCGGCGTCAGGGGCGCGCTGCGGCGGCCCGGCTGGCGCGGGATCGGCTCGGCGCGCGGCGCGCCGTGCGCGCTCAGGGCGTCGATGGCGGCGGCCAGGCGCTCGGCCGTGGGCGCCTCGAACAGCGTGCGCAGCGGCACCTTCAGTTCGAATTCGCGTCCGAGCAGCGTCGCCAGCCGGGCCGCCAGCAGCGAATGGCCGCCGAGCGCGAAGAAGTCGTCGCGGATGCCGAGGCCGGGCAGGTTCAGCACTTTTTCCATGGTCGCCAGTACGACTTTCTCGCGCTCGTTGCGCGGTGCCAGCCGTTCAGCTGCCTGCGGGCGCAGGTCGGTCGGGCGCGGCAGCGCCTTGCGGTCGACCTTGCCATTGGGCAGCAGCGGCAGTGCCGGCAGCACCATCACGTGCTGCGGCAGCATGTACTGCGGCAGGCGTGCGCGCAGTTGTTCGCGCAGGGCGGTTTCGTCGAGAACCGCGCCGGGCGCCATTGCGAGGTAGGCGACCAGGCGGACGTCGCCAGGCTGGTCCTCGCGCGCCAGCACCACGCTGCGCGCCACGCCGGGGGCTTCGTCGCAGCGGGCCTCGATCTCGCCGAGCTCGATGCGGTAGCCGCGCACCTTGACCTGGAAGTCGAAGCGGCCCATGTGCTCCAGCAGGCCGTCGTTGCGCCAGCGGCCGCGGTCGCCGGTGCGGTACATCCGGGCCGGGGTGCCGTCCAGGCGGGCCAGGACGAAGCGCTCGGCGGTCAGCTCGGGCCGGTCGAGATAGCCGAGCGTGACGCCGGCGCCGCCGATCCAGATCTCGCCGGGGACGCCGATCGCGCAGGGCTTGCCCTGGGCGTCGACGATCCAGACGGTGGTGTTGGCGATCGGGCGGCCGATGGACACGCTGCGCTCGGCCAAGCCGGCCGCGCTGACGCGCCAGAGGGTCGACCAGACCGTGGTCTCGGTCGGCCCGTACATGTTCCAGACCTCGCCGCAGCGCCGCAGCAGTTCATGGGCCAGGTCCGCCGGCAGGCTCTCGCCGCCGACCAGCGCCCGGAAGCCCGGCCGTCCCGGCCACTGGGCGTCGACCAGCAGGCGCCACATGCCCGGCGTGGCTTGCATCATGGTGGCGCCGCTGTCGTCCAGCAGGGTGGCCAGCGCCTGCCCGTCCATGGCGGCCTCGCGCGGCACCATGACGATCTCGGCCCCGACCTGCAGCGGCAGCAGCAGTTCGAGCACGGCGATGTCGAAGGACAGCGTGGTCACGGCCGCCAGCCGGTCGTCGGCGGCGATCGAGGGCTCGCCGCGCATGCTCTGCAGGAAGTTCGCGACCGCGCCGTGCGGAACGCAGACGCCCTTGGGCTTTCCGGTGGAGCCCGAGGTGTAGATCACGTAGGCCGCATCGTCCGCCTGGGCGTCCATCGGGCCGGCCGCCAGCGGCGCGCCGGACAGGTTGCGCCAGGCGGCGTCGGTGTCGATCTCGAACAGCCGCCCGGCGGCATCGCCGCGCCACGCGCGCGGCGCGCTGGCGATCGACGATTGCGTGAGCAGCAGCGAGAGGCCGGCGTCCTCGGCGTAGTAGTCGAGGCGGGCCTTCGGAAACTCGGGGTCGAGCGGCACGTAGGCGGCGCCGGACTTCAGCACCGCCAGCAGGGCGATCACCATGTCGGTGCCGCGGTTCAGGCACAGGCCCACGCGCTGGCCGCGCTGCACGCCGCGCTCGCGCAGGGCGCGCGCCAGGCGGCTGGACTGCTGGTCGAGTTCGGCGTAGCTGCACCTCGCGGGGCCATCGCGCAGCGCGGCGCGCTCCGGCGCGGCGGCCGCCTGGGCCACGAAACCCGCATGCATCAGCGGCAGTCCGGCGAGCGGCGTCGCCGCCGGCTGCAGGGCCCGCACGGCGGCTTCTTCGGCGACCGGCAGCATGTCGAGGGCCGCGATCCCCTGGCCCGCGTCGCGCACCGCGGAGCGCAACAGGCATTCGAACATCGCCAGCCAGCGGCGCACGGTCTGGTCGTCGAACAGGTCGGCGTTGTATTGGGTCTCGACCTGCATCCCGCCCGCCACCGGCGTGACGTTGAGGAACAGCTCGAAATTCTCGTAGGCCCGCGGGACCGAACTCAGCGCCACGTCCAGGTCCGGGAATGTGCCCTGGCCCGCGACCGCGTCGCGGTCGACGTTGAACATCACGTTGACCAGCGGCAGCCGGCTCGGATCGCGCGGCACGGGCAGCTTGCGCAGCAGCGCGCCATAAGTCAGCGTCTGGTGCTCGAAGGCGTCCAGCAGCAAGGTGCCGGATTGGCGCACCAGCGTCTGGAACGGCAGCTGGGCGTCGACCGCGAGGCGCAAGGGCAGCAGGTTGACGCAGTGGCCCACCAGCGTCGGCATGTCGCTGGCCATCTGCCCGGCGGCCGGGATGCCGACCACCAGGTCGTCCTGCTCGGTCAGGCGGTGCAGCAGCGCGGCGAAGCCGCCCAGCATCGCGGCGAACAGGCTGGTGCCCGAAGCCGCGCCGAGCTTGCGCAGGGCGTCGACCAGCTCGCGCTCGAGCAGGTGGTCGATGCGCTTCGAACGGAAGGTGCGCACCGCGGGGCGCGCGTGGTCGAGCGGCAGCTCGAGCACCGGCAGCGTGCCACCCGAGAAGCGCGCGAGCCAGTAGTCGACGTGCGCCTGCATGGCCGGGCCGGCGGCTTCGTCGGTCTCCCAGGCGGCGTAGTCGACGTAGCG
This sequence comes from Variovorax sp. J31P207, assembly GCF_030316965.1. Lineage (NCBI taxonomy): Bacteria > Pseudomonadati > Pseudomonadota > Betaproteobacteria > Burkholderiales > Comamonadaceae > Variovorax > Variovorax sp. J31P207. The sequence continues at coordinate 445,160 of NZ_JASZYN010000005.1, read as the reverse complement.
GGCTGGCGCGTCCGGTGTCGGGCCGGCGCCGAGCTCCTCGGCGTAGAGCCGGCCCAGGTCGTCGGTGATCACGCCCCAGGACCAGCCGTCGCACACCGCGTGATGCGCCGACAGCAGCAGCACGTGCTCGTCGGCGGAGAGCCGCGAGAGCGCAGCGCGAAACAAGGGGCCGTGCTCGAGCGAGAACGGCTCGCGCACGGCGGCGGCGCCCTGGGCGTCGATGGCCTGGCGCTGGGCCGCGGCATCGAGGGCGCCGAGGTCGTGCCGGGCCAGTGCCACGGGCGTCGCACCGCCGATCAGCAACTGGGTGCCGTCGGGGGAGATCGTCGCTCGCAGGGCGTCGTGGCGCTCGACCAGGCGATCGAGCGCCTTGGCAATTGCCTGTTCGTCCAGTGCGCCGCGCAGCCGCAGCGCCGTCGCCTCGTTGTAGGCCAGCGAGGCCTCCTGGCCCAGCCGGTCACCGAGCCAGACCTCGCGCTGGGCCTCGGTGGTCGCGACGACCTGCTCGATCGAGCCGCCCGCAAAGGGGTCGAACTCGGCGGCGTCGTCTTCCGGTGTGTCCATGACTGCGGCCATCATGCCTGGAACCTCACGTACTTGCCCTGTGCGGCGGGATCGGGAACGAACCAGGCCGGCTGTCCGTCCCGGTCGCGGCCGAGGCGGGCATTGGGCACCGGCGGTTGCGACGGATCGACATCGGACTTGGTCACGGCGCGACGCGGCAGCAGTTCGGCATCCTGCAACTCCGCCACCGATTCCTTGAAGGCGGACTTGATGGTCGCGATGTCCTGCTGGCTGTGGGCGGTCGTCATGAAGCAGGGGAAGTTGTCGAGGATGTGGACGCCGCGGCTGCGCATCATCGCGAACAGCAGGTCCTGCAGCGGATGGTCTTCCAGCCAGGTCACGCGCCAGAGCGAGGAGAAGTAGCGGATCTCGATCGGCGCCCCGACCTCGCGGCAGAAGGCCGTCAACTCGTCGGCCATGGCCGCGGTGTGCAGGTTCAGCGTCTGCTGCAGCGCGCCGTTGTCGCGCTTCAGGTGCTCCAGTGCGGCCTTGGCGGCCGACAGCGCGAGCGGGTGCCGCACGAAGGTGCCGGCGAAATAGGTCACGCCGACGGTCGGCACCGAGTCGTCGCCGTACTGCCAGGCGCCGCCGTCGAGCGCGTCCATGTAGTGCCGCTTGCCGGCGATCACCCCGACCGGGAAGCCGCCGCCGATCACCTTGCCGTAGCAGGCGAGGTCGGCACGCACGCCGAACAGGGCCTGGGCGCCGTGCAGGTCGCAGCGGAAGCCGGTGATGACCTCGTCGAAGATCAGGCAGGTCTCGGACTTCTCGGTGATGGCGCGCAGTTCGCGCAGAAACTCGCGTGGCTGGAAGTCGGGCCGGCGGCTCTGCACCGGCTCGACCAGCACGGCAGCGAGTTCGTCGCCGTGGGCGCGGATGAACTCGAGCGATTCGGGCGTGCCGTAGTCCAGCACCCGGATCTCTCCGAACATCCCCTGCAGCACGCCGGGCGCCGCCGACATGCCCTTGGCATTGCGGCCGGCGCGAACCAGCACTTCGTCGAAAGTGCCGTGGTAGGAGCCGGTGAACATCACGACCGTGCTGCGGCCGGTGACGGTGCGCGCGATCCGCATCGCGGCCATCACCGATTCCGAGCCGGTATTGCACAGGCCGGCACGGTCGAAGCCGGTCAGCTCGCAGACCAGTTCCGAGACCTCGGCGGCCAGCGGATGCTGCGGCCCGATCTCGTAGCCGCGATCGAGCTGGGCGCGCACTGCATCGTTGATGAAGTCGGGCTGCCAGCCGAACAGGTTCATGCCGAAGCCGTTGAGCACGTCGACGTATTCGTTGCCGTCGAGGTCCCAGAGCCGCGAGCCCTTGGAGCGCTCGACCACGATCTGGTAGGTGATCTCCTTGGTCGCCGGCCGGAAGCCGTTGACCACGCGGGGATCGGCCATCTGCGGGCGATGCCGTGCGGTAAAGGCCTTGCTCTTGGCCGTGCGCTCGGTGTAGCGGCGCATGAAGGCGGCCAGCCGCGCCTTCTGGCGTTCGGTCGGTTCCTTGCTTTGCGTATGGATGCGGGCGATCGCGCCGAACGCCTTCTTGACGTCGTATTTCTGCAGCGGCGCCGGCTCTTCGGCGTCGGCGGCTGCGGGCGATGTGGACGCCGTGGCCGCGGCGGTGGCCATGGGCGTAGGTTGCTCCACCGCCGCTGCCGGCAGCCCAGGGCTGGTCGGCATCGGCGGCGCCGCCGACAGCAATGCGAGTTGCTGTTGCATCAGTTGCATCTGCTGCGCGATCACCTGCTGCACCAGCGTACCGGCGCCGGAGCCCGGACCGGCCACGGGCAGCGCCGCCGGCGCCGCTGCCGCCCACGCGACGGCGGCCGGTTGCGGCGCGGCGACGGCCGCCGCCGGCGTGGGTGCCACCGTGGCCGCAGCGGCCACCGGGTCGGGCGGCAGGTTGGCATCGAGGAACTCGGCCAGGGCGTCGAAGCTGCGGTAGCTTTCCATCAGCTGGCGGAAGCTCAGGTTGACCTTGAACTGCTTCTTCACCTGGATCGCCGCCTGCGTCAGGGTCAGCGAGTCGAGGCCGATTTCGACGAACGGCGAGGCGCCGGCCACGTCGGCCATGGCGATGCCCGAGAGTTCCTCGAACAGGTCGCGCAGTCGGATGGCGAGGGAAGCGCGTCGCGCAGGGGCGGCGCTGGCGGCAGGAACGGCGACAGTCATTGTCAACTCCGGGATCGGTGAAGAGGGTGGCAGAGAGAGAGCGGGCACGGGCGCGGCAGCGGCCGCAGAAGTCGCGATGTCGACCCAGAAGCGCTTGCGCTCGAACGGATAGGTGGGCAGCTCCAGGCGCTGCTTGCGGGCGCGGGCGTCGAGCCGGCCCGGGTCGATGTCGAGGCCGAGCGTCCAGAGCCGGCCGGCGGCCAGGCGCCAGCTCGCGCACTCGCGCGCAGGCGCGTCGGCCAGCAGGGCCACGGCGGTCACCGGGCGCTGCCGCGACGCATGCTGGCGAACCAGCGTCGTCAAGGTGTTGCGCGGCCCCAGCTCGATGAACAGCGGGTGCTCGGTCTGCGCCAGCGCCGCCAGGGCGGCCGGGGCGAAGCGGACCGTCTCGCGCAGGTGGCGGGCCCAGTAGGCCGGGTCGATCGCCTCGGCATCGCTGAGCAGGCGGCCGGTCAAGGTCGAGTAGATCGGCGTCGTCGGTGCCGCCAGGCGGACTTCGCGCACCAGCGCCTCGAACGGTGCGACCGCGCCCTCCATCATTTGCGAGTGGAAGGCATGCGAGGTCTGCAGCAGCTTCGCCGCCACGCCGGCGGCTTCGAGGCGTTGGCGGAATTGTTCGATCAGCGCCGCCGGGCCGGCGGCGACGCAGGCGTTCGGACCGTTCTCGGCCGCCAGCGAGATGCCCTCTGGCAGTTGCGCCGAAAGCTCGTCCGCGCGCATCCGCACCGACAGCATGTCGCCCTCGGGCATCGACTGCATCAGCGCGCCACGGCGGGCCACCAGCCGCGCCGCGTCGCCCAGCTGCATGACGCCGGCCAGCACGGCGGCGGCGAATTCGCCGACGCTGTGTCCGATCAGGGCCGCCGGCCGGACGCCGAGCGACTGCAGCTGGCGCGCCAGCGCGTATTCGAGCGCGAAGGTGGCGGGCTGGGTCACCGAGGTCGGCTTGAGCGCCGCGTCGTCGTCCGAGAACATGCGCTCGCGCAGGTCGAAGGACAGCACGCCTTCGAAGGCCTGCAGGCATTCGTCGAAGGCGGCGCGGAACACCGGCTCGCCGGCATGCAGTGCCCGGCCCATGCCCGCATACTGCGCGCCCTGGCCCGGGAACAGGAACACGGCCTGCGGCACCCAGGCCGCGATCTCGCCCGTGGCGCGGCTCGATGGATCGTCCGTGCGCAGCGCCTCGACGGCCTGGGCGGCCGATTCGGCGACCACGCAGGCGCGGTGCGCAAATGCCTTGCGGCCGACCCGCAGCGTGTGGGCGACATCGGCCAGCGAGGCGTCCGGGCGGGCCGCGAGGTGGTCGGCCAGGCGCGCCGTGGCGGCCGCCAGCGCGGTCGGCGTGCGCGCCGACAGCTGCAGCAATTGCGGCCCGCTGCCGGCTTCGGCGGCCGCGGCCGGCGGCGCTTCCTCGACCACCACGTGGGCGTTGGTGCCGCCGACGCCGAAGGAACTCACGCCGGCGCGCCGCGGCGTCGCGCCGCGCGGCCAGGATTGCAGCCGGTCGACGACGCGGAAGGGCGTGGCCTCGAAGGCGATGGCCGGATTGGGCGACTCGAAGTGCAACGACGGCGGGATCACCTGCTCGCGCAGTGCCAGGGTGGTCTTGATCAGCCCGGTAGCGCCCGCGGCCGCCACCAGGTGGCCGATGTTGCTCTTGACCGAGCCGACGCCGCAGAAGCCGGTGTCGGCGGTGTGGGCGCCGTAGGCCTTGGCCAGGGCGGCGATTTCGATCGGGTCGCCCATCGGCGTCGCGGTGCCGTGGGTCTCGACATAGGAGATGCTGCGGGCATCGACGCCGGCCGAGGCCAGCGCCGCCGTCACCACCCGGGCCTGGCCGTCGATGCTGGGCGCGGTGAAGCTGGCCTTGACGCCGCCGTCGTTGTTGACGGCCGCGCCGCGCAGCACCGCATGGATCGGGTCGCCGTCGGCCAGCGCGGCGGACAGGCGCTTGAGCAGCACCACCGCGGCGCCGTCGCTGAACACCGTGCCCTGGGCCTTGGCGTCGAAGCTGCGGGTGTGGCCGTCGGGGGAGAGCATCGCGCCCTCCTGGTAGAGGTAGCCGCTGTTCGGCGGGCAGGTCACCGCCGCGCCGCCCGCCAGTGCCATGTCGCAGTCGCCGTTGCGCAGCGCCGAGAAGGCCTGGGCGATCGCCACCAGCGAGGTCGAGCAGGCCGTGTGGACGCTGATCGCCGGGCCGGTCAGGTTGAGCCGGTGGGCCACGCGCGTCGCGATGAAGTCCTTGTCGTTGGCCAGCGCGACCGGCAGCTCGCCGAGCTGTTCGATCAGGTCGGGGCGGCTCAGCAGGTGGTGCTGGAAATAGCTGTTTCCGTACATGCCGGCAAACACGCCGACCGGCCCGGGCGTGCTGTCGGGCGCGTAGCCGCCGCGCTCCAGGCATTCCCAGCAGAGCTCGAGGAACAGGCGCTGCTGCGGGTCCATCACCTCGGCTTCCTTCGGGCTGATGCCGAAGTGCGCGGCATCGAACATCTCGATGCCGTCGACCACGCCGCGGGCCCGCACGTAGGCCGGGTCGCTGCGCAGTGCGGCGCCGACCGACGGGTCGAGCGTCGCATCGTCGAAGAAGCGGACCGTGTCGCGGCCGGCGCGCAGGTTGTCCCAGAACTGTTCGATGTCCGCGGCGCCGGGGAAGCGGCCCGCCATCGCGATGATGGCCACGGGTTCGAGCGCCGCGGCCGCCGGGGGCGCCACGGGCGCGGCAGCAGCCACGGCGGCTTCCGGCTGCGGCTCGCCCAGGGCCAGCGCCAGTGCGCGCGGCGTCGGGTCCTGGAAGAAGTCGTTGGCGACCAGCCGGCGCGAGCCCGCGCCTTCGAGCTCGCGCATCACGCGCAGCACCGCCAGCGAGGTGCCGCCCAGTTCGAAGAAATTGTCGAGCGCGCCGGCGCGGTCGAGGTCGAGCACTTCGGCGAACACCTGGCAGACCCGGGTCTCGAGCCGGCCCGCCGGTTCGCGATAGACCGAGGCCAGTTCGGGCCGCTGGCGCGGCGGTGCCGGCAGCGCCCGGCGGTCGAGCTTGCCGTTCTCGGTGATCGGCAGGGCCGCCAGTTCGACGAAGGCCGACGGCAGCATGAATTGCGGCAGGTCCTTCGCCAGCAGGGCCCGCAGCTCGGCCATCGGCAAGGGCTGCGCCTTCGGCACCACGTAGGCCACCAGCCGGGCTTCGCCATCGGGCGTGTCGGTGCGGGCGATGACCGCGCATTCGCGCACCTCGGCATGGCGCAGCAGCAGGGTCTCGATCTCGTCGGTCTCGATGCGGAAGCCGCGGATCTTGACCTGGTGGTCGATCCGCCCCAGGCACTCGATGTCGCCGTCCTCACCGCGCCGGCCGAGGTCGCCCGAGCGGTAGGCCCGCAGCGTCTGGCCGCTGGCCGGGTCGGTCCAGTCGATGAAGCGCTCCGCCGTCAACTCGGGGCGGCGCAGGTAGCCGTTGCTCACGCCGGCGCCGCTGACCACGATCTCGCCGGTTTCCCCGGCCGCCACCGGCCGCAGCTCGGCGTCGAGGATGTCGATGCGCAGGTCGGGGATCGCGCGGCCGATCATGCTGCCGCGCCGCGCGTCGAGGTCTTCGCGGGCGATCGGCCGCCAGCTGACATGGACCGTGGTCTCGGTGATGCCGTACATGTTGACCAGCTGCGGCCGGGCATCGCCGTGGCGGTCGAACCAGGGACGCAGGGTCTCGAAGGACAGCGCTTCGCCGCCGAAGATCACGTAGCGCAGCGCCAGCGCCTCGGGCGGCAGGGCCGCGCGGCGGTCGGCCTCGATCAGCGAGCGGAAGGCCGACGGCGTCTGGTTGAGCACCGTGACCCGCTCGCGCACCAGCAGATCGAGCAGCTCGGCCGGCGAACGCGTGATCGTGTAGGGCACCACCACCACCCGGCCGCCGTAGACCAGCGCGCCCCAGATCTCCCAGACCGAGAAGTCGAAGGCATGGGAGTGGAAGAAGGTCCAGACGTCGTCGGCGCCGAAGCCGTACCAGGCGTCGGTGGCGTCGAACAGGCGCGCCACGTTGGCATGGGTCACCAGGCAGCCCTTGGGCCGGCCGGTGGACCCGGAGGTGTAGATCACGTAGGCCAGGGCCTCGGGGTCGGCGCCGCCGATGTCGCCGGCCTGCTCGTCGGCCAGGGTTTCGTCGTCGATCAGCACCACCGGCACGTCGGTCTTCGGCCAGGCGGCGGCGCTGGCCGACGAGGTCAGCAAGGCCACCGGCCGGGCATCGCCGAGCGTGAACTCGATCCGGTCCATCGGGTAGTCGAGATCGATGGGCAGGTAGGCACCGCCCGATTTCAGGATCGCAAGCAGGCCGACCACCATGTCGACCGAGCGCTCCATGCCGATGGCGATCAGCTGGTCGCGTCCCGCGCCGGCGCGCTGCAGACGGCGCGCCAGCTGGTTGGCGCGTCGGTTCAGTTGCTCGTAAGAGAGGGATTCGCTACCGTCGCTGACCGCCACGGCACCGGGCTGCGTGGCCGCGAGTGCCGCAACGCGTTGGTGTAGGGGTACGAATGTGGTCACCTTGGAATCCCTCTCTCCATCAGCTCGAAATCAACGCAACACGATGTGTCGATGTACAGAGACTAATAACAAAGCAGTCACTTTGTCGTTTTTCGCATCTTGCACTCGGGACGCATCGTTCGCCACCTGCCAAAAGTCATGCCGAAAGGCATACATCCCTCGCCGCGGCCGCTACATCGGACGCACTTGGTTGCGATTGCTTTCTTGACAAACGACGAGAGCGCCGGGGGATTGTGCCCCTCTTTCTCGAAAATGAGTACAAAAAGCTGACGCGTGGCGCCAGTTCTTGCGGCTAAATCGATAGGAAAGTTCTATTTTGCGATGTGCAAGGCGTGTGCCAGCGGGTGCTCGCTCAGGCGGAGGCTTCGTCGAGGCTGTCGTCGTCCAGGTGACCGACGTCGGCCCAGCCGACCAGGGTGAAGCCCTGCGGCGTCCACAGCAGGCGGTTGATGGCCGCGTTGCCGAGGGCCCAGGTCCGTGGCGCCTGCAGTTCCTGGCCGGTGGCGCTCCGGTAGAGCACGTCCATCACGCCGCCGTGGGCCACCAGGACGATCAGTTCCCCGGGGTGCCGGGCCGCGAGCCGCGCGGCCGTGCCTGTGACGCGCGCCTTGAAAGTGAGCAGGGACTCACCACCTTCTGGTGCGAATTCGGGATCCCGGGTGCGCCAGAGCCGGGCCTGGGCCGGCAGGCTGGCGTCGATGTCGGCGAAGGTGCGGCCTTCGAACAGGCCGAAGGCACGCTCGCGCAGGCCGGGGTCGGCGGCCACCGCCATGCCGCGCGGCTGGGCGATCGCCTGCGCGGTCTGCCAGGCGCGCGACAGGTCGCTGGCATAGATCGCCGCGATCGGCTCCTCCTCGAGCGCCCGCCCGACCCGCCGGGCCTGCCAGAGGCCGGTGTCGTTGAGCCCGATGTCGAGCTGGCCCTGGATGCGGGTGTCGACGTTCCAGGCGGTTTCACCATGGCGCACGGCGATGACGCGGGTGGCTTCCATGGTGGTCAGGGCGTCTTGCGCGGCAGCTCGATGTCGACCCGCCGCTCGCCCGGCGGCGGATTCGGGAAGCCCTGCAGCGCGGCCTGGAACATCACCGGCAGGATGGCGGCGCTGTTGCTGTAGGGGCCGTCGTTGCGGGCATGCGTCTCGTAGACCACGCGGTTCGACGGCAGCTCGCGCAGCACGATGCTGACCTCGCGCCCGAACCAGGGCGTCGGTGGCGGCCCGAACGCCGGCCCCCACCAGCCGCCGCCATACCAGCCACCGCCGTACCAGCCGCGCGGACCCCAGCCCGGTGCCCGGGGGCCCCACCAGCCCGGCCCGCCCCAGCCCGGCCAGGGGTTGCCGAACATCCAGGGGTCGGCCCAGGGCGAGAGTTCGGAGGTCACGCGGGCGCCGATCAGGGCGCTCAATTGCGGGGCGTCGTCGTCGTGCCGCAGGCCGACGCCGTCGAGGGCCGTGCCGGCCCACGCCTCCAGCTGCTGCTGTGCGGCCTCGTCGATCTGCTGCGACGGCAGGCGCTCGAAGCGGTAGCTGGCGCCGGAAGGCACGCTGTCCATGCCCGAGAAACTGCGCACCTCGCTGTCGACCACCCAGCGCGTGGCGCAGCCGCTCAGGCCGAGCACCACCAGGAGGGCGGCGAGCACGGCCTTCATGGTCAGAGCTGCACGATGCGCAGCGGCGATGGCGCCGGGAGCTCCGGCGGATCGAAGGCCTTGTCGCCTTCCTCGTCGGCCACGCCGGTGGCCTTCAGCCCCTTGAAGTCGAAGGCCTGGGTGTCGAGCAGGTGCGACGGCACGATGTTCTGCATGGCGCTGAACATGTTCTCGATCCGGCCCGGGAACTTGCGCTCCCATTCGCGCAGCATCTCGCCGACCTGCTTGCGCTGCAGGTTCTCCTGGCTGCCGCACAAGGTGCAGGGAATGATCGGGAACGCGCGGTGCCGGGCCCAGCGCACCAGGTCCTTCTCGGCCACGTAGGCCAGCGGCCGGATCACGATGTGCTTGCCGTCGTCGCTCACCAGCTTGGGCGGCATCGACTTCAGCTTGGCGGCGAAGAACATGTTGAGGAAGAAGGTCTGCAGCATGTCGTCGCGGTGGTGGCCCAATGCGACCTTGGTGGCACCCAGCTCGTCGGCCACGCGGTAGAGGATGCCGCGGCGCAGCCGGCTGCACAGGCCGCAGGTGGTCTTGCCTTCGGGGATCACGCGCTTGACGATCGAGTAGGTGTCCTGCTCCTCGATGTGGAAGGGCACGCCGAGGGCCTTCAGGTAGCCCGGCAGCACGTCTTCCGGAAAGCCCGGCTGCTTCTGGTCGAGGTTGACGGCCACGATGTCGAAATGGATCGGCGCCCGGGCCCGCAGCTTGAGCAGGATGTCGAGCAGGGCGTAGCTGTCCTTGCCGCCCGACACGCAGACCATGACCTTGTCGCCGTCCTCGATCATGTTGTAGTCGACGATGGCGCGGCCGACCTCGCGGCACAGCCGCTTCTCGAGCTTGTGGGTTTCGCGCTCGATCTTCAGGTCATTGGTGGACGAGGGCGTTTCGTCGATCCATACGGCACTCATGTCACTTGCTCCGGAATACTTCGACGCCTACGGCGTCACAGTCGGGGTAGACGTCGGGTTTTGCGGTCGATACCCGCGCAGCCTGCACCTTCGGATGCGCCAGCACCTGGGTGAGGATGTCGTCGCACAGCGTTTCCTGCAAGTGGATATGGCCCTTGCTCAGGCGGGTGGCGACGGTGCGGCGGATGAAGTCGTAGTCGACCACCTCGTCGAGTTCGTCCGCCTTCGGCGTCGAGACGTCCAGCGGCACGTAGAGGTCGACATTGATGATCACGCGCTGCTCGGCGCGCTTCTCGAATTCGTGCACGCCGATGTTGATCCAGACCTCGTAGTCGCGCAGGAAGACGCGCCGGCACGTCAGCAAGAGGGGGTCGAGGGCGGCGGTGGTCATGGTGAAGCTTTCAGCAGTTCGTCGACGACGAACATGATGTCGCGCGCCAGCGGCACCAGGTGCTGGCCGTTGTCGACGCAAAGGGTAGTGCCGGTCACGCTGGGCGTGGCGGCCAGGAAGACGCAGGCGCGGGCGACGTCGGCGGCATCGATCGGACGGCGCAGCAGGTTGGCCTGGCGCGCCCGGGCGAAATTATCCTCGGTCTGCGGGCCGCTCCGGTAGAGGATGCCCGGCGCCACGCCGCAGACGCGCAGCGCCGGCGCCAGCGACTGCGCCTGCAGCGCCACGGCGCGCTCCAGCGCCAGCTTGGACACGGTGTAGGAAAAATAGTCGGGGTTCAGGTTGTAGACCTTCTGGTCCAGCACGTGGATCGCCGAGCGGTCGATGCCGTCGCCGGGCCTGGCGCGCTGCGCCAGCAGCCGGGCGAAGGACAGCGGCGCGATCAGGTTCACGCCCAGCTGGCGCAGCGCGGCGTCGGCGTCGAAGTCGAGCCCGGTGTCGGGCTCGAAGGCCGAGGCGTTGTTGACGATGCAGGCCAGCGGCCCCGCGGCCGAAACCTGGTCGACCAGCGCCACGCGGCCCGGCTCGCTGCCGATGTCGGCCTCGATCGCCGTGGCCTCGTGGCCCTCGTCGGCCAGGCGCGCGCACAATGCCAGCGCCTGCACCCGCGAGGCACGGTACTGGCACCACACCCGCCAGCCCGCGCGCGCGAAAGCCTCGCAGACCGCGGCGCCCAGTCGCTGGCCGCCGCCGGTCACGAGCACGCCTCGGCGTGGGGTCGATTCAGCCATCCTGATAGATTTCCGTTACTTATGAACCTGGAGCAGGGCGCCGAACGCGCCACCCCGTTGACCAAGATTATCGATGCCTCGCTGCAGCGGGCCGGCGGCTGGCTGCCGTTCGACCGCTTCATGGCCCTGGCCTTGTATGCCCCGGGGCTGGGCTACTACGCCAGCGCGAGCCGCAAGTTCGGCCGGATGCCGGCCTCGGGCAGCGATTTCGTGACCGCACCCGAAATGACGCCGCTGTTCGGCCGCACCCTGGCGGTGCAGGTGGCCGAGGCGCTCGAAAAGACCGGCACCCGGGAGCTCTGGGAGTTCGGCGCCGGCACCGGCGCGCTGGCCCTGCAGCTGCTCGACGCACTCGGCGACAAAGTCGAGCGCTACCGCATCGTCGATCTCTCCGGCACGTTGCGCGAACGCCAGCAGCAGACGCTCGCCGGGCATGCCGGCAAAGTCGAATGGCTGGCCGAACTGCCGCCGGAGATGCGCGGCGTGGTGGTCGGCAACGAGGTGCTCGATGCGATGCCGGTGCAGCTGCTGGTGCGCACCGCCGGCCAATGGCACGAACGCGGCGTGGTCCGCCAGGGTGACGGCTTTGCCTGGGCCGACCGGCCGACCGAGCTGCGCCCGCCGGTCGAAGTGGCCGGCCCGCACGACTACCTGACCGAGATCCACCCCCAGGCCGAGGCCTTCGTCGCCACCCTGGCCGACCGGCTGAAGCAGGGCGCGGCCTTCTTCATCGACTACGGTTTTCCGGAGGCCGAGTACTACCATCCCCAGCGCCACATGGGCACCGTGATGTGCCACCGCGGCCACCAGGCCGACGGCGACCCGCTGGCCGACGTCGGTGCCAAGGACATCACGGCCCACGTCAACTTCACCGGGGTGGCGCTGGCGGGGCAGGACGCCGGCCTCCAGGTGCTCGGCTACTGCAGCCAGGCGCGCTTCCTGCTCAACGCCGACATCCTGCCGATGATGGAAGCGGCCCCGCTGGCCGAACGCGCGATGGCCGCGCGGCTGATCCACGAACACGAGATGGGCGAGCTGTTCAAGGTGATCGGCTTCGCGGTGGGCGAGCCCTGGGACGCGATCGGCTTTGCCGAAGGCGACCGCAGCCACACGCTGTGATGGCCGCTGCCGCGGGCGGAGGCTGGGTTCTAATCCCCCCATGAGTTCCACCTTCACACCGGCCGACGACCTGCGCGTCGCCCACGCACTGGCCGATGCGGCGGCCTCGCACTCGATGCGCCTGTTCCGCACCCCGCTCGACGTCATCTCGAAGGCCGACGAAAGCCCCGTGACCCAGGCCGACCGCGCCGCCGAGGCCGCGATGCGCGAGATCCTCGGCGCCGAACGCCCGGCCGACGGCATCTACGGCGAGGAGCACGGGCTGGAGCGGGTCGACGCCGAGCGCGTCTGGGTGCTCGACCCGATCGACGGCACGCGCAGCTTCATCACCGGCTCGCCGCTCTGGGGCACCCTGATCGGCCTCTTGCGCCACGGCCGCGTCGAGCTCGGCATGGTCGACATGCCGGTGCTCGGCGAGCGCTGGATCGGCCAGGCCGGCGCCGGCGCCCAGCGCAATGGGCAGGCGGTGCGCGTCAGCGGCTGCGCGGCCGTGGCGGAGGCCCGCATCGTGACCACCTCGCCCGACATCTTCGACGCCGCCGACTGGGCCGCCTTCGACCGGCTGAGCCGGCGCTGCGCGATGCGCCGCTTCGGCGGCGACTGCTACGGCTACGCCCAGCTCGCCGGCGGCACCATCGACCTGGTGGTCGAGACCGGCCTGCAGCCCTACGACTACCTCGGTCCGACCGGCCTCATCGAAGCCGCCGGCGGCATCGTCACCGACTGGCACGGCCGGCCGCTGGGCCTGCAGTCCGACGGCCGGGTGGTCGCCGCGGCCACACGCGAACTCCACCGACAGGCGCTGGACCTGCTCGCGGCCTAAACTGCATCCATGATTCGCTGGCTGATCGTCGTCGTCCTGGCCCTGGTGCTCATGAGCGGGCTGACGGCCTGGCTGCGGCGCTTCGGCTTCGGGCGGCTGCCCGGCGATTTCGAGTTCCGTGCTTTCGGGCGCGAGTGGCACTTGCCGATCGCCAGCACGGTCGTTTTGAGCATGATCGCGGCCCTGGTCGCACGATGGATCTGAACACATGAGCGCAGCGCCGGGCCGCCCCAAGCAAGCTCGCGCCCCCTCGGGGGGCAGCGAGGACACGAAGTGCCGAGCGTGGGGGCACATGAGCGCAGCGCCGGGCCGCCCCAAGCAAGCTCGCGCCCCCTCGGGGGGCAGCGAGGACACGAAGTGCCGAGCGTGGGGGCAAGCATGAGAGCCTGCGTGGACATCGGCGGCACCAAGATCGCCGTGAGCCTTTCAGCCGACAGCCACACGCCGCTGGTCGGCCGGCGCAGCGAACCGACCGCCAAGACCGGCGGCAACGACGCGGTGGCGCTGCAGATCCTGCGGCTGATCGACGAGGCCTGCGCCGAGCAGAACATCCCCAGCGCCTCGATCAACCGGGTCGGCGTCTCGTCGGCCGGCCCCTTCGAGATCCGCGACGGCATGGTCGAGCTGGCGTCGCCGAACATCTGCGGCGGCATCGCCGGCCCGGCGCGCGGGCTGCCGAACCAGTGGATGACGGCGCTGATCGAGGCCCCGCTCAAGCGGCGCTTCGCCCATGTGCGGGTCGAGAACGACGCGGTCGCTGCCCTCGAGGCCGAGCGGCGCTGGGGCGCGCTGCAGGGCGCCGACCATTGCGCCTACGTCACCTGGAGCACCGGCGTGGGCGTCGGGCTGTGCGTCGACGGCCACGTGCTGCGCGGCAAGAACGGCAACGCCGGCCATGCCGGCCACAGCTTCGTGTCCGACGACGACAACCAGGCGCTGTGCGGCTGCGGCAATTTCGGCGACGTCGAGGGGCTGGTGGCCGGCAATGCGATCGCACGCCGCTTCGGCGAGTCGGCGGTCGACCTGTTCGCCGCCGCGGCCCGCGGCGAAGCCAAGGCCCTGGCCACCACCGACGCGCTGTGCCGCGTGATGGGCCGGATGCTCTTCAACCTGGTCGCCACCCTCGACCTGCAGCGCATCAGCCTCGGCGGCAGCGTGTTCTGGAACAACCGCGACTTCCTGCTGCCGCGGCTGCAGGCCCAGATCGACGGCAAGCTCGCGGCGCTGACCCGGGGCGCGGTGCTGGTGGCGGCCGGCCTGGGCGACCGGGTCGGCGACTACGGGGCGATGGCGCTGCTCGACTGAGCCCAGGCGGTTGCTAGCGGTAGCCGCTGCGGACCTTGCCGCGGAACACCCAGTAGACGCCGATGGTGTAGGCGGCGATCACCGGCAAGACCACCACGCCGCCATAGAACAGGAACCGCAGTGATTCCTCCGGCGCCGCTGCACTGGCCACCGTGACCGCATACGGGACCATGTAGGGCCAGAACATCGTGCCGAGCGTCAGGTACGCCGCCGCGATGAACACCACGGTCAGTGCGTACGCGACGCCATCCCGGCGCGCACGAACGCCCGTCACGACGCCGATCAATGAGGCGATCGCAACCGCGACAAAGGCCCAGCCCCATGGCCGGTCCTTCAGATGGCTTTGCGCGATCGCACCTGCGTCCACGCTCAAGGACACGGCGAACGCCAGGCCGAGCACCCCGAAGACAGCCGCGGCCAGCCACGGAATACGGCGATAGGCCCAGTCGCGCAGGTCGCCTTCGCTCTTGAGCACGATCCAGCCTGCGCCGAGCAACGCATAGCCGAAGACCAGGCCGACGCCGGTCAGCACCGAAAACGGATGCAGCCATTCGAAGGAGGTGCCCGCGAACTGGCCCTGCGCCACCGGAAGGCCGCGCATCAATGCGCCCACGGCGGCCCCTTGCACGAAGGCGACCACCGTCGATCCCAGGAAGAACCCCAGGTCCCACAGCCAGCGCGTCTTGACGCTGCGGTAGCGGAACTCGAAGGCAATGCCGCGGAAGATGAGGCCGACGAGCAGCAGCAGGACAGGCAGGTAGAACGCACCCAGGAACACGGCATACACCACCGGAAAGGTTGCGAACAGGCCGGCGCCGATGATCACCAGCCAGGTCTCGTTGCCGTCCCAGAACGGCGCGATGGTGTCCATCATGTGCAGGCGGTGGTTCTCTTCGCGGGTGGTGCCGAAGAGGATGCCGACGCCGAGATCGAAGCCGTCCAGGATCACGTAGACCAGGATCGAGACGGCAATGACCGCCGCCCAGAAGAGCGCCAGGTCGCTGGGTGCCGCCTCGCTCACGCCGTGCCTCCGGCTCTGTCGTCGACCGGGGTGTCCGTGCGCGCGGCAACGGCCAGGGGCCGGCTGCCGGTGACGTTGGCCGTGGCCTGGGTCTTGGCGCGCGGCCCTTCGCGCAGGAGCTTGTAGATGTAGTAGATGCCGAAGCAGACGAAGAGCCAGTACACCGCGACGTAGATGAGCAGCGAGGCCAGCACGTCGCTGGTCGTCAGGGAGGGCGTGACGGCGTCCTTGGTGCGCAGCAGGCCGTAGACCACCCAGGGCTGGCGCCCGATCTCGGCGGTGTACCAGCCGGTCAGGATGGCGACGAAGCCGGTCGGGAACGACATGAACGTGCCCCACAGGAACCAGCGCGACGACTCCAGCCTGCCGCGCCAGCGCAGGAAGTTGCCGAGCCACGAGACCGCCAGCATGATCAGACCCATGCCGACCATCAGCCGGAAGGCGAAGAAGGGGATCAGCACCGGCGGCCGGTCTTCGCGCGGGAAGGATTCGAGCCCTCTTTCAGCCGAGGTGAAATTGCCCGAGGCGATGAAGCTGCCCAGCTTCGGGACCGAGATGGCGTAGAGATTGCGCTCGTTCGCCTCGTCGGGGATGGCGATCAGCACCTCGCTGGCCGGCTGCTCGTTCTTCCAGCGCGCTTCGATCGCCGCGAACTTGGCGGGCTGGTGCTTGAGCACGTATTCGCCGGTCAGGTGGCCGAAGAAGAGCTGGACCGGGATCAGCACCGCGGCCAGGCCGAGGCCCCAGTGCAGCATCATCCGGCCTTCGTCGAAGTGAACCCGGCGCAGCAGGTACCAGGCACCGGTCGCCGACACGCACATCGAGGTCGTCAACAGGGCGGCCAGCAGCATGTGCGGCCAGCGGACCATCTGCACCGGCCCGAGCACGATCTGCATCCAGTCGGTCGGAATGATCTTGCCGTCCACCACCGTGTGGCCGAGCGGCACCTGCATCCAGCTGTTGTTGGCGAGGATCCAGAAGGACGAGAACATCGTGCCCAGCGACACCATGCAGCACGAGAAGAAGTAGAAGCGCGGCGAGACCCGGTCGCGCCCGAGCAGCATCACGCCGAAGAAGGTCGCCTCGAGCATGAAGGCCGTGAAGCCCTCGTAGCCGAGCAGCGGGCCCTGGATCGCGCCGGTCTTCACCGAGAGCACGCCCCAGTTGGTGCCGAACTGGAAGGCCATGACGATGCCCGTGACCACGCCCATGCCGAAGGAGACCGCGAAGATCGGCAGCCAGAAGTCGAACACCCGGCGATAGAGCGCGTTGCGGGTCGCCAGCCGCGCCCCCTCGATCGTTGCCAGCCACGCCGCCAGCCCGATGGTGAAGGCGGGAAAGATGATGTGGAAGCTGATCAGGAACCCGAACTGGATCCGCGACAGGAGGACGGGGTCGAGGTTCACGTCGATGCCGCCTCTATGGCATCAGCTTGTTGACGGCGACGCGCTCGAGGCCGTGCTTCGCGTAAGGCGGATAGCGCACGCCAGGATCGACGGTGCTGCTGTGGTGAAGCACGCCGCGCGCATTGGTGAAGGCTTCGAAGCCCCAGCGCCCGTGGTACTTGCCCATGCCGGAGTTGCCCACGCCGCCGAACGGAAGCTCGGGAAAGAGCGGATGAATGGCGCAGTCGTTGACCTCGGCATCGCCCGAGCGGGTGGCCGACAGGATCCTGTCGATCACCTCCTTGTCCTCGGCAAAGATGTAGAGGCCGAGCGGGCTCGGCCGGCTGTTGACCCACCGGATGACGGAGTCGACCGAGTCGATCTCGAGCACCGGCAGGATCGGCCCGAAGATCTCTTCCTTCATGATCGGCGAGTCCAGCGCGACGTCCACCAGCACCGTCGGCGCGATGTAGAGCTCGTCGGCATCGGTCTGGCCGCCGGCGATCGCCTTGCCGCTGCCCAGCAGCGCGGCCAGGCGATCGAAGTTGCGGCGGTTGATCACGCGTCCGTAGTCCGGACTCTGCTTGGGGTCGTCGCCGTAGAACTCGCGGATCGTGTCCTTCATGTGCTGCAGGAACTCGTCCTTCACTTCCGGCCAAGCCAGCACATGGTCGGGCGCGGTGCAGATGTGGCCGGAGTTCAGGTAGCGCCCGTAGGCGATGCGCCGCGCGGCCGCCTTGAGGTTGGCCGACGAATGCACGATGGTCGGGTTCTTGCCGCCGAGTTCGAGCACGCAGGGCGTCAGGTTCTTCGCGGCGGCCTGGTGCACGATCTTGCCGACGGGCGGACTGCCGGTGAAGAAGATCATGTCCCATGGCTGCGCCAGCAGCGCGGTGGTCTCGGGGACCGCGCCTTCGACGACCGCGACCGCGCGCGGATCGAAGTACCCGGGCACGAGGCGCGCCGCGGCGGCCGCGCAGTGGGCGGCAATCTCCGAAGGCTTCAGCACCGCCGTGTTGCCGGCGGCCAGCGCCGCCACCAGCGGGCCGAAGACCAGCATGAAGGGTTCGTTCCAGGCGCCGATGATCAGCGACACGCCGAGCGGATCCCGGTTCACCCGGATGTAGCCGGGCTCGAACACCAGCGGCATCGGCTCATGCAGCGGCTTCATCCAGCTGTCGATGTGCTTGAGCGCGTAGGCGGCCTCCTTGGCGCAGTAGTCGACGTCCATCAGGTCGGCATCGTTCAGGTTGCGGCGCAGGTCTTTCCAGAGTGCGTCGCACAGTTCGTCGTGGTGGTCGGTGAACAGGGCCTTGACCGCTTCGAGCTGGGTCTTGCGCCACGCCACCGGGCGCGTATGCCCTTCCAGGAAGAAGGCGCGCTGGCTGGCGACGAGCGAGGCGTAGTCGGGGACGGACATGGCGATGAGCTCCCGGTGTCAGACGCGAACCCAGATTTCACCGTTCTGCTCGCGCACCTCGTAGGTGGGGAGCGGCTGCTTCGACGGGCCACCCGCCACGCTGCCCGTGGAGAGGTCGAAGCGGGAGCCGTCGCAGGGGCACATCAGCGTCGTGCCGGTCAGGATGCCCGCCGAGAGTTGACAGCCGTCGTGCGGGCAGAGGTCGTCGAAGGCGAACAGGCTCTTGCCGACGCGAGCGACGGACACACGCAGCTTGCGGTCGGCCAGGTAATAGGGATTGACGGACAGGTCCGGCAATCGGGCCGATGGGCCCAGGTCTCGGTACTCGACCGTCGGGTTCGCCATGCTCGTCTCCTGTGCGTCGGCCTTCGACTCAATACGGATATTCGGGAATCACTTCGCGCTGCGGCTTGTCGAAGCGCAAGGCGCCGGGTGCCTGCGCCGGCACCGCGGGCGCGCGCGGCATGATGGGCGCCAGCCGCTGGTAGCCGGCACCCAGCGAAGGCCGCGGATCGGCGTCGCCCTTGTTCGGCCAGAACGACATCGCCCGCTCGGCCAGCGCCAGGATCGTGAGCGAGGGGTTGACCCCGGGGTTCGCGGGCATCACGCTGCCGTCCATGACATGCAGGTCCGGATGTCCGAACACGCGCTGGTAGGGATCGACCACGCCCTTGTCGCTCGCGTCCCCGATCGGAATGCCGCCGATGAAGTGGGCCGACGCCGTGCGGTTGACGACTTCGAAATCCAGCGCCGATTCGAGCCCGCCCATCTTGGCGGCGAGCCGCTTCGCGAACTCGTCGGCGGCGGGGATGTGGGTGGGCGGCGGATCGCCGGAGCCATGCCGGCTGCGCAGGATGCCGTCCTTGAAGTAGAGGTCGATCGAGGTGTCGGTGGTCTGCATGCACAGCAGGGTGATCGCGCGTTCCGACCAGTGCCGTGCGTCGAAGGTCTGGCCGAGGGTCTGGACCGGATGCTCCATCAGGTGCTTGAGCCAGGTCTCGGTGGGGTGCTTCTGCGGGCCGGACGCGTAGTAGGTCGTGGCCAGCGCGAAGAAGTCGCTGCCCACGCCATAGGACACCGGCTCGATGCTGGTGTCCGGGTCAGGCCAGACACCCGAAGTGATGGCGACGCTGCCCGGCGTGATGATGAATCGGTCCGGGTCCTTCTTCCAGTCGACATAGGGTCGCGTGACCAGGATCAGCGCCTCGGAATTGGTGCGAGCCAGTTTGCCCAGCTGATCGGACAGCCCGGTGAGCTTGTCGATATGCCGCATGTGGTGCAGCAGCCGCGCCGACCCATAGGCGTGCGCGGACACGACCACCTGCCTGGCCGTGTAGCGATGGCGATCGACATGCGCCGCGCGCTGCACCCAGCCGGGGTGGCTGGCGATGACCTCGTAGCCGCCGCCGTCGAGTGGTGCGAGTTCGGTGACCTCGTGAAGGTCATGGATGACGCAGCCGTTCTTTTCGGCCAGATAGAGATAGTTCTCCGTCAGCTTGTTCTTGGCCCCGCGGCCGCAGCCGATCATGCAGTTTCCGCAATTCACGCAGCCAGTTCGCCGCGGGCCTGCGCCGCCGAAGAACGGATCGTCGACCTCGACGCCCGGGGACCCGAAGAAGGTGGCCACGGGCGCCTTGTTGTAGGTGTCGCCGTGCCCCATCTCGACGGCGATCTCGCGCATCAGCCGGTCCTTGTCGCTGTCCATGTAGGGCACGCGGTTGACGCCCATCATGCGCTGGGCCTGGTCGAAGTACGCGGGCATCTCGTCGTACCAGTCGGTGATGTAGGACCACTCGGGTGCGGCGAAGAACTTCTTCGGCGGAACATAGAGCGTGCTGCCGTAGACGTGCGAGCCGCCGCCCACGCCGGCGCCGTGCAGCACCAGCACGTCGTCCAGGAAGCTCAGGCGCTGCAGGCCGTACATCTCGGCCTCGGGCTGCCACAGGTACTTCCGGATGTCCCAGTTGGTCTTGGGGATCGCGCTGTCGGGCCAGCGCCGTCCGGCTTCCATGACGCCCACCCGGTAGCCCTTCTCGGTCGCGCGCAGCGCCGCGACGCTGCCGCCGAATCCGGAGCCGATCACGATCACGTCATAGTCGAAATCGGCCATCATGACCTCGCGAGTTTTCGAATGAGGCAGTCTGTACTCGGGCTCGGGACTTGAACATCCCGGTGGCCACTTAGACCACGTACGTGGCATCTGACAGCGACGCGCGCCAACGCGGCGTTTAAGCTCGAAGCTTCGCCGTGATGCCTGCGCCGGCCCGGTGCTGGCACCGGCATCCTGGGACAGTGTTTCAGTCATGAACATAGGGGTCCGGAGATGAAGCATCCCTCAGCCACCGTGGCCATCGATTTCCTGCTCGAGCCGGACTCGACGATGCAGGAGCATGCCGAGGCCAACAACGCTCGATTGCGCAAGGTCTTTCCAAAGGGGTTCGCGCTGGACGCGACGCACCGTCCTCACGTCACGCTGCTCCAGCGGTTCGTCCGCACCGCAGACCTGGACAAGGTGTATGCCGCAGTCGGAAGTGTTCTCGCGGGCGTTCGACTGGGCGACATCCGGCTCGAGGCCTTCAAGTACTACTACATCCCGAGCCAGGACATCGGGCTGGCGGGCATCGTCGCGAAGCCCACTGCGCAACTGCTCGAGTTGCAGCAGGCGCTGATCGAGGCGGTGACGCCGTTCACGGTGGAGACCGGCGACTCGGCCGCGTTCGTCACCACGCCGGAAGACCCCGTCATCGACCCGGCGCTCATCCAGTACGTCTCGGTGTTCGTGCCGAAGGCCTCCGGGGAGCACTTCAATCCGCACGTCACGACCGGGGTGGCAGCGCGCAAGTACCTCGACACGATGCTCGCCGAACCGTTCGAGCCATTCGGCTTTTCGTTCAAGGGCGCTGCGATCTACCACCTGGGTCAGTTCGGCACGGCGGCGAAGCAGCTCAAGGCCTGGGATTGACGCGCTTGGGCGCAGGGTCGGTCCGCGACATGATGCGTGCCTTCACGGCCGCCACCAGCGGCTCGATCGACGAGGGCGGGAAAGGCGAGACGCTGCTGACATTGATCTCGCAGAGCACAAGGCGCTCGGGTTGATCGGCGGTCGGCTCGCCGGGCAGGAAGTCGCAGTCCCACAGCATCGGCAATTGCGCGCGCGTCAACCCGAGGCGTTGCTGCAGTTGCGCGATCCACTGCGTCTCCAGCAGGCGCTTCAGCGCCTGGAACTGCGGCAGATCGGCGCCGTGATAGAGACGTGGCCCGGGCGTGGGCGCGGCCTCGCCCGCGCGCGCCGGGTAGAGGGCATTGACCGCCTGGTGGCCGAAGCCGGTCACGCGGTCTTCGACCAGGTAGGCGCGCACCATGCCGTCGACCAGACGCGGTTGCCAGGCCTGGTCGATCATGTGACCCCCATTGGCTGCTTCGAAGTACGGTGCCATGCGCTGGAGCAGCGTAGACAGGTCGATTCGTTCCTCCGCGCTGCCGCGCTGCGCGTGCTGCACGCGCAGCAGCGGAGAGTCTTCGACGCGTTCGACCCGCCACACGCCAATGCCGCTGTGTCCCCGATATTGCTTGAGCACACGCGCGCCGTGGCGCAGGCGATCGGGCAGGCCGGCCGCGAGCGCGTCGAGGCTGTCGACGCGGACCGCATCGCCGCCGAAGGGCAGGTCGCGCGTGTCGACCAGCACATCCTTGGTGCCCAGGCGCAGGATGGTGTCCGGATGCGTGCTGACGAAGACGCCGGCCTGCGCGGCTTCGCGCAAGACGGCGTCGAGCCGGTCGCGGCGGCGGCCCGCCTCGACTGGATTGCACCAGACGAGCACGGCGTCGACGCCCCGCAACTGCGCGGCGACCTCGTCGGCGAAATCATCGTGATAGACGGCAGGCTCGGCCGCCACGCCGGCGGCTGCGAACGCAGTGAACAGCGCCGCAAAGCGGCTCTCGGCCGGGTCGCTGCGGTCGCGTGCTGCGCGGTCTCCTGGGTAGAGCAGGGCCACCGCGACGAACTCGCGGTGTGAAGCAAGGGTCACTGCATGCATTGCCGGCTCCTCTTGGTGGATGTCAGGTGTGAGCGGTCAGCGGGTAGAGCACCAGGCCGTAGCCCAGGTAGATCGCCAGTTGGGCGGCAAGCGGCCCCGGCATCAGCTGCGCGAGGGCCATGCCCTCCTTGTATTCGCCTTCCGAGATCCAACCGCGTCTCTCGACGAGGTCGCGGTACATGTAGCCGACCAGTGCCACGGGGCCGCCGAAGCCCCAGGTGCCCAGGGCGAGCATGTAGCGAATGAGCTGCCAGATCGAATAGCTGGGCTGTGAAGGTCGGTCTGTCGTCATGCCGGTCTTCTCGCTCATCGGGCTTCGGGCGTGTCGTTGTTGCGCCGGGCTTCGCGTTGGAAGTGCGCATACAGGGAATCGAGCACCGTGCTCATCTCGCCGAGCAGCGCGTCGTCGTCGGCCAGCCTCTCCCGTGCACCCGACATCACGGCTTCGAAGCCCTTCGCTTCGGGGACCGGATCGCCACCGACATCCAGCGCATGCACGATGGCCCCGAGTCGCGCGAGGGCGGGGTCGCCTTCCAGGTCAAAGCTGGCCAACAGCGTTTCGAACGTCACGCGATCGCCGACGTGCGTGAAGGTCGCGTCGTCGAAGTCGAAGCCGAGCGCGCGCTTCGGACAGTCGGAAGGCTTGGCGAGCCATTGGAACCGGGCGTCCTGATCGATGAAGCGGCGGATCAGCCAAGCGCTCGCCACGCGGTCGACCCACAAGCGGCGGCGGGTCGCCCACAGGCGGCCCTGGTATTGGGCGGCGTCGAGGCGTGGAATGCGGCCCTTGGTTTCGCGCGGCTCGTCGGGCGAGAGCAGGGCCTCGATACGGCCGTTGACATCGGTCCAGGCCGCTTCTGCCTCGATGCTCGCCTCACCCGGAAAGAAGTCGATGGCGAGCGCGGCGTCGAACTCGCGCTGCAGTTTTCGCTGCAGCCGTGCGAGTTCCGGCGCGCCCATGGAGGCCAAGCCACGATAGGCCTCTTTCCATGCCTTGCGCAGCTCCGCATAGTCCTCGCTGCGATCGAAAAGCTGGCAGTAGGTCGCGGCCTCTTCGGCGGAGCGAGCCTGTACGGCCATCAACCAGGCGGTGCCGCCCTCTCGCAGACATTCGTCACCGAGCGCTTGCAGGGCCTGTTCGAGTTCGGGCCGGGCGGGCAGCAGATGCGCGCCGTCACGCAGGGCCACGCAGCCGAGCGCCTTGAGGCCTCGCCAGACCCGCATGCGGGCCGTGGCGCTCGTGGTTGGCAGGGAGATGACCAGCAATAGCCACGATGGGCTTGCATTTTGCATGTAGGAGATTCTACATATTTGTAGATATAGTGACATGAAGACCTTGGCGCATGCAGGGAGGCAGCGCGGCTCCGGGCGCGCCACCCGGGTGGTGGTAGAAGCAGATCGACCATGAAAGCTTCGCGAGTCCACTTGCCTGCGCTTCGCGGCGGCCTGCTGGCGCTGCTCGCGGCCGCGCTGTTCGGCATCAGCACGCCGCTCGTGCAACGGTGGGGTGCCGGCCTGGGGGCCTTCACGACGGCGGCGTTGCTCTACGCAGGTGCGGCCATCGTCGGGGCGCTTTCCCGGCAGCATGCCGCGAAGGAAGCGAAGCTGATGCGCGGGGACCTGCCCCGGCTGATGTCGATGGCGGGCTTCGGCGCGGTGCTCGGCCCGGTCGCGCTGGCCTGGGGCCTGCAGCACACCAGCGGGACAGGTGCCTCGCTCATGCTCACGCTGGAGGCGCTGTTCACCGCATGGCTCGCGCGGCTCGTGTATGGCGAGACCCTGGACCGGCGGGTGTGGTGCGCCATGTTTCTGCTCATTGCCGGGGGGATCGCGCTGGTACTCGACCAGGGCAGGCACGGCGGCAACCAGCTCTGGGGCCTGCTCGCCGTGCTGCTGGCAACGCTGGCCTGGGGAACCGACAACACGCTGTCGCGGGCGCTGGCCGAGCGAGATCCTTCGCAAGTGGTGTTGGCCAAGGCGGTTCTCGGTGCCGCCGCGACCGCCGTGCTGGCGGTCGTGTTTCGCGATCCTCTTCCGACGCTGGGCGCCGCAGCGGCACTGCTGACGGTCGGCGCCACCGGCTACGGGCTGAGCTTGCGCTGCTACCTGTTGGCGCAGCGGGCGTTCGGTGCGGCGCGCACCGGCTCCGTGTTCGCCTTCGCCCCGTTCATCGGCGCCGCGCTGGCGATGTCGATGGGCGACCGCAGCGGCAGCTGGATCATGGCCGTCGCGGGCGTCCTGATGGCGTCGGGCGTCGTCCTTCACCTGGCCGAATCACACGGGCATGCGCATGCGCACGAGGCGATGGCGCATGAACACGCCCATCGCCACGACGATGGGCACCACAACCATGCGCACGACCCCATGCCGACAGGCGCCCACAGTCATCGGCATGTCCATGAGCCCTTGCGCCATTCGCATCCTCACGTGCCGGATGCGCATCATCGGCATGGGCATTGACCCGCCTCAAGCCGCCATCCGCACCGCCCCCGACTCGCAAGCAATCTCCCCCAGCCGCCGCAGCCCGCCCTCGATCGCGTCGGTGAAGGGCCAGCCGCAGTTGATGCGCAGGTAGTGATCGAAGCGCGACGAGTTCGAGAACAGCGCGCCGGGCGCCACCAGGATCCCCTCGCGCAAGGCCCGGTCGAAGACGGTCATCGACGACAGCCGGTCGGGCAGCTCGACCCACAGCTGCAGTCCGCCCGGCGGCAGGTTCAGCCGCGTCCCGGGGGGGAAGTGCGCCGCGATGGCATCGGCCGTGCGCTCGCGCTGCTCCCGCAGGCGTTCGCGCAGCCGCCGCAGATGCCGGTCGAAGGCGCCGGTGGCCATGTATTCGCCGGCGGTCCACTGCGACAGCTCCTCGTTGCTGCGGGTCTGCGTGTACTTGAGCATCTCGACCCGCCCATGCCACCGTCCGGCCGAAATCCAGCCCAGCCGCATGCCCGGCGCCAGGATCTTGTGCAGCGAGGCGCAGTGGATCACATTGCCCGTGCGGTCCCATGACTTGATCGCCCGCGCCGGCGTGTCGGTGTCGAGCAGTTCGCTGTAGGTGTCGTCCTCGATCAGCGCCACGCCGTGCTGCTCGCAGAGCGCGACCAGGCGCTGCTTGTGCGCATCGGGCATGACGCTGCCCAGCGGATTCTGCAGATGCGGCACCACCACCACCGCCTTGATGTTGTCGTAGGCCTGGAGCGCCATCTCCAGGGCCTCGACCGACAGCCCGGTCTGCGGGCTGGTGGGAATCTCGACGGCGCGCATGCCGAGGCTCTCGAGCACCTGCAGCAGGCCGTAGAAGGTCGGCGACTCGACCGCCACCGTGTCGCCCGGCTGGGCCACGGCGCGCAGCGCGAGGTTGAGCGCCTCGATGCAGCCGTTGGTGGAAAGCACCTCTTCGGGCGCGAGCGTCATGCCCGCGCGCAGTCCGCGCCGCGCCGCGGCTTCGCGCAAGGGCGTGAGGCTGCGCGAAGCCGCGGCGGTCGTCAGCAGCGCGGGCCGCTGGCGCAGCAGCCGCATCATGATCGTCTGCAGCGCCTGCGCGGGATAGAGGTCCGGCGCACCGCGCGCCAGCGAGAAGTCGATCCTCACCTCGCCCTGGCGCCTGCGGGCGACGAATTCCGAGACCTTCGCATGGATGCCGACGTACTGCGCCGGGTCGGGCGCCACATGGGCGGCGGGCTCTTCCATGGCCGCGATCGCGAGCCGGCGCGGACGCCGCACGAAGTAGCCCGAGCGGTCGCGGGCCTCGACCCAGCCTTCTCCTTCCATGGTGCGGCACAGCTGCAGCGCGGTCGACAGGCTGATGTCGTGCAGCCGCATCAGCGCCCGCAGCGAGGGCAGCTTGTCGCCCGCCTTGAGCGAGCCGGCCTGGATCGCCTCCAGGTAGTGGATGGCCAGCTGGCGGTAGAGAGGTGCCTGTTCCATGGCTCGATGCTGGCGCACGCCCCCGGTCTTAAACAGATGCAGATTCTAGAAGAACGACCGTAACAGATGGCCGTTGCCGCGCTCTGTTGTGCCCTCGAAGGGCGGCCGTTGTGCCTGTTTTTTGGGCGCCCGCCTGCCTACGATGACCCCATCCCCAACAACCTTCCGAGGTGTCCCATGACAAGCGAGCTTCACGAAACCACGCGGCTGCTGCCGGGCCAGGCGCTGCGAATGGCGGTCGATCCCGGCCATGCGCTGTGGGTGCTGGAAGGCTGCGTGAACGTGGTGTCGCCACCGGGCTGGTTCGGCGAAACCGTGTTCAGCGTCAAGACGCCGCTGCAGGCGGGCGATGTCCACGTGGTCGAGCGCGGCGGCTGGATCGAGATCTGCGCGTTGTCGCCGGCCGAGTTCCGGGCCCTGCCGGCTGCGCAGCCGGCGCCGGCCGCCCCCCTGGTGGCGCGGCTGGTGCAGCTGCTCACCGGCCAGGTCGCCTGGCGCGGCTAGGCTTTGCGGGCTTCCTATACTTCGCAGGCCCGCGCTCGACGCGGTGACGCGACTTCGAAGAAAAGGAATGCCCATGGCCAGATCCGCCGCCGTCCGTGCCTTGGGCACGCGCCTGTCCGCCACGCTCGCCCCGCCGCTGCTCGCGGCCCTGCTGGCGGCGGGTTGCGCGAGCCAGGGATTGGGCCCCGGGGAGACCGCCGACTGGAAGCCGCAGACGCCCAACGCGCCGGCGGTCTACCCGTCCGAATCGAAGATGAACAACGAACAGGGCCAGGTGCTGCTGCGCGTGCTGACCGGGCCCGACGGCCGGCCGACCCGCGTCGAGGTCGGCAGGTCGAGCGGCTTCATCCGGCTCGACCAGGCGGCCGTCGACGCGGTCCGGCGCTGGCAGTTCAAGCCGCTGCCGCAGGACGGCACCGTCACCTGGCGCGAGGTGCCGATCAACTTCGTGCTGGCGCCGGTCAACGCCGAGATGCCCAAGTAGAGGCCTGCAGGCTCAGCGCAGGTTCGCCGCCGCGCGCAGGGCGCTCAGGAAGCCTTCGCGCCACCAGTGCACATCCTGCTCGCGGATGCGCGCCAGCAGCTTCTGGTGCCGCTCGCGGCGTTCCCCCAGCGGCATCTGCAGGGCCTGCTGCACGGTCTCGGCGGTACCGTGGGTGTCGTACGGATTCACCAGCAGCGCTTCCTTGAGCTGCTCGGCCGCGCCGGCGAAGCGCGACAGCACCAGCACCCCCGGGTCGGCCGGGTCCTGGGCCGCGATGTATTCCTTGGCCACCAGGTTCATGCCGTCGCGCAGCGGCGTCACCAGCCCGACCGCGGCGGCGCGGCACAGGCCCGGCACGCGCTTGCGGGCGACCATGCGGTGGATGTAGCGCACCGGCATCCAGTCGAGCTCGCCGTAGTCGCCGTTGATGGCGCCGCACAGCGATTCGAGTTCGCGCCGGATGTCGCCGTAGGCATCGACCGTCTCGCGGGTCGGCGAGGCGATCTGGATCAGGGTCGCGCTGCGCCGGTTCTCGGGGTAGTTGGCCAGCAGCTCGCGGAACGAGCGCACGCGCTGCGGGATGCCCTTCGAGTAGTCGAGCCGGTCGATGCCCAGCAGCAGGCGGCGGCTCGAATACTCGCGCTTCATGGTCTCGTACATGTCGCGCGATTCCTTGGCGTGCGTGAGCGCGGCGAACTCGTCGACATCGATGCCGATCGGAAACGCGTTGCAGCACACGGTCTGGCCGTAGGCGCGGTACTGGTGGTCGCCGAGCAATTCGCCGTGCGCCTCGTTGCGCACGTAGTGCTCGAAGTGCTGCACGTCCTGCTGGGCCTGGAAGCCGATCAGGTCGTAGGCGAACAGCGAGCGCATCAGCCACTCGTGCTGCGGAATGGCCGCGATGATGATCTGCGGCGGCAGCGGGATGTGCAGGAAGAAGCCGATGCGCTGCTTGCAGCCCATCGCGCGCAGTTCGGCCGCCAACGGGATCAGGTGGTAGTCGTGGACCCAGATGATGTCGTCGGGCAGCAGCAGCGGCATCAGCTTGCGCGCGAACAGCTGGTTCACGCGCCGGTAGCCGCCGATGAAGCCGGCATCGAAGTGCGCCAGGTCGAGCCGGTTGTGGAACACCGGCCAGAGCACGTCGTTGCTGTAGCCGAGGTAGTAGCTGTCGTGGTCTTCGCGGCTGAGGTCGATGGTGGCCAGCGTGACCTTGCCGGCCTGCTGGCTGTGCAGTTCTCCCTCGCCGGTCGGACCTTCTTCGACGATCGCGCCGCTCCAGCCGAACCACAGGCCGCCGCTCTGCTGCAGGCTTTCGCCGAGCGCCACGGCAAGGCCGCCGGCAGCCGGCTTGCGCGGGTCGGCGACCCGGTTCGATACAACGACCAATCGACTCATATGCACGAATCCCAGGGTGCCGATAGCCTCACTGCCGCATTGATGATGCCGACCATCGAGTAGGTCTGCGGAAAGTTGCCCCACATCTCGCCGGTCACCGGGTGGGTGTCCTCGGACAGCAGCCCGAGCGGGTTGCGCGCCGCCAGCATGGTCTCGAAGATCTGCCGCGCCTCGGCCTTGCGGCCGATCTTGGCCAGGGCGTCGATGCGCCAGAAAGTGCAGATGTTGAAGGCGGTCTCGGGCTTGCCGAAATCGTCGGCGGCCTCGTAGCGGCGCATGTAGGGGCCGTCGCAGAGCGACTTCTCCATCGCCTCGACGGTCGAGATGAAGCGCGGGTCGCGGGCGTCGATCAAACCGACCTCGACCATCAGCAGCACGCTGGCATCGAGCTCGTGGCCGCCGAAGCTCTCGGCGAAGGCCTGGCGCTCCTCGCACCACGATTTCTCCAGGATCTCTTCGCGCATCCGCGACGAATGGCCGTGCCAGTAGGCCGCGCGCTCGGGCAGGTTCAGGGTGCGCGCGATCTTCGCGAGCCGGTCGCAGGCGGCCCAGCTCATCAGGGCCGAGCTGGTGTGGACGCGGGCCCGCGTGCGCAGCTCCCACATGCCGGCGTCGGGCGTGCCATAGACCCGGATCGCCTGTTCGCCGACCGCTTCGAGGTAGGGAAACTCGTTGACGCCGGCCCGGCTCAGCAGCCGGTGGTCGTGGAAGGACTGGGCCGCGCCGAGCACGATGTTGCCGTAGACGTCGTGCTGGAAATGCTCCTGCGCCTGGTTGCCGACGCGCACCGGCCCCATGCCGCGGTAGCCGCCCAGCCCTTCGACGAAGGACTCGGGCAGCTCGGGCTCCAGGCCGATGCCGTAGAGCGGCTGGATGTGCTTGCCGTGCGAGCCGATCACCACGTTCGACAGCCAGCGCAGGTAGTCCTCCATGGTGCCGACCTCGGACAGGCTGTTGAGCGCGCGCACCACGAAGAAGGCGTCGCGCAGCCAGCAGTAGCGGTAGTCCCAGTTGCGCTGGCTGCCCGGCGCCTCGGGGATGCTGGTGGTCATCGCGGCGACGATCGCGCCGGTGTCCTCGTACAGCGAAAGCTTGAGCGTGATCGCGGCGCGGATCACGGCCTCCTGGTATTCGAACGGGATCGCCAGCCGCTTGCTCCAGGTGCGCCAGTAGGCAATGGTCTCCTGCTCGAAATGGCGCGCGGTGTCGGCGATGCCGTCGGTCAGCGTCTCGTCGGCGCCGAGCACGAAGTTGTGTTCGCGCGAGAGTACGAAGGGCTGGCGCGAAAGGATGTGCGAGACCGAGGCGTCGGTGTTGAGCCGCAGCGTGAAGTCGGGCCCGACGTACCGGATGTGGTTGCTGCCGCGGGTGACGACCGGTGCCTGCGCGCCCCAGTTGAAGCGCGGTGCCAGCGACACGCGGATCCGCGGCGTGCCCTTGATCGGCTTGACCCGCCGCACCATCGTGAGCGGGCGAAAGTAGCGCGAGCGGCTGTGGAAGCGCGGCGCCAGGTCGGTGATCTCGATCCCCTGGCCGGCGCTGTCGTAAAGCCGGGTGCGCAGCACCGCGGTGTTCGGCTCGTACCACTGCGTCGACGAGGCGAAATCCTCGATCTCGATCGCCCAGGCGCTGGCGTCCGTACCGGGATCGAGCAGCGCGTTGAAGACCGGGTCGCCATCGAAGCGCGGCAGGCAGCACCAGACCACGCGGCCGCGGGCGTCGACCAGGGCGCTGTAGGCGCAGTTGCCGATCACGCCGACATCCAGCGAGGCGGGCGCCGGCGGACCGAAGCCCCCTGGCGCGGGCGCCGGGGAGGGGCCCGCGTGGTCTTCGGCGGCGGCCTCTGCGGTGGCGGATGTCATTCGTCGGTCCTTTTCGGGGTTTCTGGAAGGGGCGGCGAGGCCAGCTGGTCGCGGGCCGCGATCAGCCACTCGAACACCGCCCGCGGCGAGTCGAGCCGGTGCAGCGCCTGGCTGGGGCCAGAGCCCACCTTGATCGCGATGCCGCCGCGCGGCTGGACCACGGCAAAGCCGTTCTCGTCGGTGGTGTCGTCGCCGGCGAACACCGGGACCCGGCCGGCGAACGGCGCCTCGTCCATGAAGGCGGCGATCGCGCCGCCCTTGTGGATGCCCGCGGGCTTGACCTCGAAGACGAACTTGCCGTGCATCAGCTCCAGCTGCGGCTGGTCGAAGATGATCCGCGCCATGGCGTCGCGGCAGACCGCCTCGAGCTGCGGTGCGAGCCGGTAGTGCAGGGCGATGGCGGCGTGCTTGCGCTCCACCAGCAGGCCTTCGTGCACCCGCGCCAGTTCGTTGGCGGCATCGAGGACCCGCGTCAGGTCAGGGGCGCGCTGCTCCTGCATCCGACCTTCGGCGTCGCGGCGCTGGACGCCGTGCTCGCCGGCGGCGGGCAGTCGCAGCGGGGCCAGGAAGCGGTCGAGGACGTCGATCTGGCGCCCCGAGACGACCGCCAGCGCACCGCCGAGCAGATCGCGGAGGTCGCCGAGCAGCCCCACCATGGCGGGTGGCACGCGGATCGCCTCGGGCGTTTCGGCGAGGTCCACCAGCGTGCCGTCGAAGTCGAGGAACAGGGCCGCGTCGGGCGTGAGTCGGGGAGGCTTCTGCATGGAGGGAAAACCATAGCAGAGTCGCGCGCCGCGGCGCGTCGGCCAATGCCCCTATTCGAAACTCAGGGTGCAGGCAGCGCGGCCGCGACCGCCGCGACCCGGGCCCGTGCGATGGCCTCGCCGATCTTCGGGCCCGCGGCACCGTTGGCCTGGGCTTCGCGGGCGATGGGCTCGGTGGCCACCGCACGCGCCGCCGCCAGGGCGGCCAGGAGGCGGGGGCGCGGCGGATAGGGCGTGTCCTCCAGGCCGAGGCGTCCCCGTGCGTCGCACTCGCAGGCCAGCAGCACCTCGTCGAAGCGCTCGGGCTTGCGGAAGGCATCGCAGCGCTCCAGCAGGCGGACGATCGCGGCGGCATTCAGATCGCCGCTGCGGTGGATGTTCCCGTGCTCGCGCGCCACCACGTCGGCCAGCTCGCGCACTTCCACCGGCACCCGCCAGCGCTCGCAGACCGCGCGCAGCAGCCGGGCGCTGCGCTGCTCGTGGCCGATGTGGCGCGGCAGCGCGTCGGCCGGCGTCGTGCCCTTGCCGAGGTCGTGCACCAGGCAGGCGAAGCGCACGCCCAGCGGCGCCGCGAGCCGGGCCGCCATGTCCAGCACCATCATGAGGTGAACGCCGGTGTCGACTTCGGGATGGTGCGCCGCGGGCTGGGGCACGCCCCACAGGCGGTCGACCTCGGGCAGCAGCACCGCGAGGGCGCCGCAGGCGCGCAGCAGCTCGAACATGCGCGAGGGCCGGCCTTCCATCAGTCCGCGGGCGAGTTCCTGCCAGACCCGCTCGGGCACCAGGGCGTCGGCCTCGCCGGCCTCGACCATCTCGCGCATCAGGGCCAGGGTTTCGGGCGCGACGTCGAAATCGGCGAAGCGGGCCGCGAAGCGCGCGACCCGCAGGATGCGCACCGGATCTTCGCGGAAGGCCTCGGTCACGTGGCGAAGCTGCTTGCGCCGCAGGTCGCGCTGGCCCTGGAAGGGGTCGACCAGGTCGGCCGGGTCGATGTCCAGCCGGTCCGAGGCGGCGAGCTTGTCCGCCGGCAGCGCGATCGCGTTGATCGTCAGGTCGCGCCGCGCCAGGTCCTGCTCGAGCGTGACGTCGGGCGCCGCGTGGACCACGAAGCCGCGATAGCCCGGCGCGCTTTTGCGCTCGGTGCGCGCCAGAGCGTACTCCTCGCGGGTTTCGGGGTGCAGGAAGACCGGGAAGTCGCGCCCCACGGGCAGGAAGCCGCGCGCCGCCATCTGCTCGGGCGTGGCGCCGACCACGACCCAGTCGTGGTCGCTGCCGGCCCGGCCGAGCAGCGCATCGCGGATCGCGCCGCCGACGAGATAGGTTTGCATGCCGCGAGTCTAGGGCGAACACGCCCTGGCCTCAGCGGCCGCTGCGATAGGGCTCCTCGAAGGGGAGGAAGTCCTTCTCGGCCAGCGCGTCGTCGATCCAGGCCTTGACGCCCGGCAGGGCCTGCACGCGTTCGATGTAGGCCGTGATGGCGGCAGGCACCGGCAGGCCGTAGGTCTTGATGCGGGTTCCGATCGGCGCGAAGTAGGCGTCGGCGATCGTGAACTCGCCGAACAGCATCGGACCGCCGTGCTGGGCCAGCAGGTCGGCCCACATCTGGACGATGCGCTCGAGATCGGATTTCACCTCCGGCTGTTCGCGCAGCAGCCTGGCGCCGACTTCGGGCAGCGAGGCCTCGATGTTCATGCCGCAATGGCCGCGCAGCCCGCCGAATCCCGAATGCATCTCGGCGCAGATGCTGCGCGCGCGGGCACGGTCGGCCGCCGCCTGCGGCCACAACTTCTTGTCGGGATGGGTCTCGGCCAGGTACTCGGCAATGGCCAGGGTGTCCCAGACCACCAGGCCATCGTCGACCAGCACCGGCACCTTGGCGACCGGGTTGAGCGCGCCGATGGCGTTCTTGAATTGCGAGCCGGTGTCGAAGGAGTCGAAGCGCAGGGCCACTTCCTCGAACGGGATGCCGGCCTGCTTCATGAGCACCCAGGGCCGCATCGACCAGGACGAGTAGTTCTTGTTTCCGATGTAGAGCTGGGTCATGAAGGGCCTCCGGTGTTGCAAAGCCCTCCATGCTAGCGGCGCCCGGCCGTGTCGTCCGGCGTGGCGATCACGCGGGGCTTGGCGTCCTTGTCGGCGGGCGGCCCGACCACCCGTTCGACCAGCGCCACCAGCCGGGGCACCAGCGCCAGCACCGCCAGCGCCAGCAGGGCGCTCAGCACGGCGGTCACTTCGCGCCCGAGGCCGCAGGCCATGCCGATCGCGGCCGTCATCCAGAGGCCGGCCGCGGTCGTGAGGCCCTGCACCTGCTGTTCGTCCCGGCCCTGCTTGAGGATGGTGCCGGCGCACAGGAAGCCGACGCCCGCCACCAGGCCCTGGATCACCCGGCTCATGTCGGCCGGCTCGATGCCGGCCTGCTGCGGCACCAGCACGAACATCGCCGAGCCGATGGCGACCAGCATGTGGGTGCGTACCCCCGCGGCCTTGCCGTGCTGCTCGCGCTCGAAGCCGAGCAGGAAGCCGAGCACCGAGGCCAGGGTGAGGCGCACGGCGATGCGCAGCACCTGCGGGAGATCGGGAACGTCGGAGAACTCGGCGGCGAGCACCTCGGTGGTCGCCGCCCAGACGGAGGCGGCCATGCTGCGGGGCGGAAGTCGGGGTGGCCGCAGTGTCGCCGGGCGGCGCGCGCCCGACTGTAGGACGGCGGCACTTTCGCGCCGCTCAGCCGGGCGGGGCCTCGGTGGAAGGCCGTGGCGTCAGGTCGACCGTGCGCGGCAACGCGGGCGCGCTGCCGTGCCAGCGGCGCACGGCGCGCTGGAAGAACATGCTGTTGGGGATCTTCAGCGTGGTCCCGCCCTGCGCGCTGCCGCTTTCTTCCAGCGTGGTGAAGACCAGGTTGATGTCGAGCACCCGGCCCTTGAGGCCGGGCTTCTCGCCGTTCTCGAGCACTTCGATCGTGTCGCCGGGCCAGAACATCCGCGTGGTGAAGATCAGCAGCGCGCAGAAGATGTTCGACAGCACGCTCCAGGCGGCGAAGAAGGCCACCGCGCCGACGGCGGCGAAGCTGGTGAAGGCGGTCCAGAGCACGGTGCCCGAGACGCCCAGCCGCTCCAGGCCCCAGAGCAGCGCGCCGCTGTAGATCAGGAAGGCGACCGTGCGCCGCGTGACCAGGTCCACGTTGCCCGGCAACGCATAGCCGGTGGTCACGCGCTCGATCAGGCGCCGCGCGAAGCGCACCAGCAGCCAGGCGCCCAGCAGGATCAGCGCCACCTGCGCCAGCGGGACGATGACTTCGAGCCATTCGATGGCCCAGGGAGGGAACTGGGCGCGCAGGCCCTGGAGGGTTCGGTTCATTGCCCGGTTCGCGAGCGCCTCAGGGCAGGTCCTTGTTGGGCTCCGGCTCGGCCGCATTGCGCGGCCCCACGTTGCCCAGCCGCGACTTGAGCGACTGCGGCTGGCCGCTGATCACGGCGGCGTAGTTGGTCGTGTTCGCGAGCACCTTCTTGACGTAGTCGCGGGTTTCGTTGAAGGGCACGTTCTCGGCCCAGATCGCGGCTTCCATGGTCGGTCCGTTGCGCCAGCTGCGCGGCCGGCCCGGGCCGGCGTTGTAGGCCGCCGCGGCCAGCGCCATCGAGCCGTCGAAGTCGTCCAGCGCCAGCTTGAGGTAGTTGGTGCCGATCGTGATGTTGGTGTCGCGGTCGGTGATCTGGCCCGGCGTGAAGTCGGCCAGCCCGATCTTCTTGGCCGTCCAGCGCGCGGTGGCGGGCATCACCTGCATCAGGCCGGAGGCGCCGACGCCCGAGCGCGCGTCCATGATGAAGCGGCTCTCTTGCCGGATCAGGCCGTAGACGTAGGCCGGGTCGAGGCCGATCTCCTGGCTCTTGCGCAGCACGGCGTCGTGGAAGGGCATCGGGAAGCGCTGGTCGACGTCGATCACGCCCTTGGTGCGCTCGCTGGTGTTGATGCAGCGGTCCCAGACCTCGCGCTGGCAGGCCAGGTCGGCGGCAGCCAGCAGCTCGCGGTCGCCCATCCCGCCCTTGTCGTGCAGGTTGGTGGCGTAGTTCCATTCGCGCGTGCCTTCGGGGCGCAGCCCGATCGCGATCGCGTAGAGCGCGCGGTTGAGCGCCGGGTTGCTGCGGGCGGCGGCTTTTTCCTCTGCCGTGAGCGGCGCCGGCTTGGTCGGCACGGCGGCGCGCTGGCCGAGCTCCTCTAGCGCCAGCAGCTCGTAGAAGCCGCGGGTGCCGGCGATGCTCTCGAACAGGATGCGGGCCTGGCTGCGGCGCTCTTCGCCGCCACCGGCCAGCAGGGCGCGGCCCTTCCAGTAGACCCAGGTTGGGTCTTGCTGCTGCGCCTCGCTCATGGCGTCGACGGCGGCCTGGACGTCTTTCCAGCTGCCGGTGCGCAGCGCCGCGCGGGCCTTCCAGGCCAGCATGTCGTCGGTCAGGTCGCCGAGCTTGGTGACGTTGGCGAAGTAGCTGCCGGCCAGCGGCGACAGCTTGGTCGCGAACTGGCGGCCGATGGCGCCCCAAAGCCAGTTGCGCTCCTCGGTCGACAGCGTGGTGTCCCACTTGCCCTCGAGCTGCGCGGCGGCCACGCCCGGATCGGCCACGGTCATCTTGATCAGGGCCAGCACCACCAGCTCGCGGCGCGACTTGGCGACCGCGGTGGCACGGCCGGCCAGGAACTTGGCCGGGTTGGCGTTCATTTCGTCGAACAGGGCGATGGCGTCGGGTGCCACCAGCGTGACCGCGGCGCGGGCTGCCTGCGGCCGGTTGGCCTCGATCGCCAGCCGGGCCTTCTTCCAGGCGTCGTTGGGCGACATCAGGCGGGCGCCGATCATGCGGTCGGCGGCGGTCAGGCAGCCGTCATCGAGATCGCGCTGGGCGAACCAGTGGCGACGGACCTCGTCGGCCTGGGCCTGGCTGGCGGTGCCCGAGCGCAGGGTCTCGACCAGGATCGCATAGCAGCTCACCTGGGCATCGTCGTTCATGCGGTAGGCCGGGTGCAGGCTGCCGAAGCTGTCCCAGTCGCGGCGCTGGCCGGCCAGCAGCAGCCAGTCGTTGCGCATCCGGTCTTCCTGGTAGGTGCCGGCGTAGCGGGCCATGAAATCCTGTACTTCCTGGGTGCTGCTCTCGCCGAGCCGGGCCTTCAGCTCCCAATAGGCGGCCCAGGGTTCGAGCGCATGGCCGCGCGCCTGCGGCAGCAGGGCCGACAGGCGGGCCTTGTCGCCGCGCTGGGCGGCCTGCTTCATTTGCAGCAGGACGTCGTCGCCGCCGCTCTGCGCGCGGGCCGGCTGCCACAGGGCGGCGGTGGCCAGGGCGAGCGAAAAAGCGAGGGTGGAAAAAGAGGTGCGGGGAAGGCGCCGCGCGGATGCCAAAATGCTTGCGAACTGCATCGGGGGATTATGGACAAGTCAAAGGGTGCCGACACCTCGGAAACGGCCACTTTTCTCAAGGGACAACTGCGTGCCGCGCTGATCGAGCAGCGCCTGGCCATGCCTGACCGCCTCGCGCGCGCCGACCTGCTCCAGCGCGTGATGCGGATCTGGCTGGTGGGCCGGCCGGACACCGTCATCGGCGCCTACTGGCCGATCAAGGGCGAATTCGACCCGCTGCCGGCGCTGCACCGCTGGAAGGAAGACGGCGAGCTGCTCGACGAGCCGCAGCGCCGCCGCATCGGCCTGCCGGTGGTCGACCGGGTCCACAAGACGCTGACTTTCCACGCCTGGTATCCCGGCTGCCCGATGGAGAACGACGCCTTCGACATCCCCAAGCCCAAGGACACCGAGCTGATCGTGCCGACGCTGCTGTTCGTGCCCTGTCTGGGCTACAGCGCGGGCGGCTACCGGCTGGGCTACGGCGGCGGCTTCTACGATCGCACGCTGGCCGCGCTGGAGCCGCGCCCGTTCACGGTCGGGCTCGGCTACACCGGCGGCTTCCTCGACGATTTCGAGCCGGAAGCGCACGATCTCCCACTGGACGCCATCCTCAACGACAACGGCGTCGTCTGGCCGATCTCTTGAGCTCGCCCCCAGGTTGCCCGGCACTTCGTGTCCGGGCGCCCACCCCCTGCCGGGGGCAACACCAGAGGCCCGGCAAAGCCGGTTCCTCGGTGTTTCACCAACGGGCCTGGCTGCGCCGGCCGCTTGAAGTCAATCAATGTTGTCGAGGGTGTCGGGGTCCGGCACCTCGCCGATCGTTTCCCGGGTCGTCACGGCCTGGGCCTGCAGCCACTCGCAGAAGGCCTGGATCTCGGGCCGGGGTGCGCTGCGCGGGCCGGTGATCAGCCAGTAGGCCATCGGCGAATCCATGCGGTGGTGCGGCAGCACCTCGACCAGGTCGCCGTTGGCCAGGCTCTCGGCGATCAGCGAACTGCGCGCCAGCACCACCCCCTGGCCGGTCAGCGCGGCCTGCACCATCTGGTAGGCGTAGTTGAAGTACAGCCAGCGCCGCGGCTGGGCCCGCAGCATGTCGTTGACCTCGAACCAGCGGCGCCAGGTGAGCCATTCGAGGTGCGTGCGATGGGCGTCGCCGGCCTCGATCAAGGTGAAGCGGGCGATGTCGGCCGGCGCCTTGATCGCCGGGTTGCTCTTGATCAGCCAGGGGCTGGCCACCGGCGTGATGGTTTCGCCGAACAGCCGGTGCGCGCCCGGCGGCATGTGCTCGCGCGGCCCGTAGCGCAGCGCGATGTCGACGTCGGCGATGTCCATGTCGAGCGCGACATCGCTGGCGTCGATGCGGATGTCGATCTCGGGGTTGTCGCGCTGGAAGGCCTCGAGGCGCGGGATCAGCCACATCGAGGCGAAGGAGGCGAAGGTGGTGAGCGAGACGCTCTTGCGGCCCGCGTTCTGGCGGATCTGGCGCACCGCACCGTCGATGCGCGGCAGCGACTGCTGCACCGCCAGCAGCAGCTGGGCCCCGGCGCCGGTGAGCTCCACCGCCCGCGTATGGCGCAGGAACAGGCTGACGCCGACCTCTTCTTCGAGCGACTGGATCTGGCGGCTGACGGCCGACTGGGTCAGGGCCATTTCCTCGGCGGCGGCACGGAAGTTCAGGTGCCGGGCGACCGCCTCGAAGGCGCGCAGGTGGCCGGCCGAGATCGGCCTGGAACGCAGGTGGGTCTGGGAATGGAGCACGGGACGGGGCCTCGGCCGAAGGTTGATTGATGCGAAACCGGAATCAGTAGGCTACCGCGTTTTCATTGGACTGCCAACGAGCCGAGGAAGATCATTCATTCCCGAAGCGCGCCATTGCGCACAGTCACCTCAGGAGTCCCTCATGTCCGCTGTCTACACCTCGCCCTCGCTTTCGTCCGCCACCCTGGCCCGCCCGGCTGCCGTGCCGCCGGCCGTGCGCCGCGGTGCCTGGCAGCTCGATGCCGGCCACGCCATGAGCCTCAAGGCGTCGGGCGCGAGCGTGCTGCGCATCCGCCAGGGCCGGGTCTGGGTGACCCGCGACGCCACCGCCCATGCCGGCAGCGAAGACCTGGTGCTGGCGCCCGGCGAGTCGCTGGCGGTGGCTGCCGGCGAGCGGATCGTGATGGAACCGTGGGACAGCCACGGCGCCACCTACAGCTGGGACGCCGCCTGAGCCTCGAGCGCCGGAGGCTCAGCCGCCGATGTCGAAGCGTGGCCGCAGCGCGATGAACCGCTGCAGGGCTTGGTCGCCCTGCAGCTGCGCGATGTCGGCCAGGTCGTCCTGGAACTCGACTTCGGCCAGCCCCATCTCGAAACGCTGGTAGCGCCGCGCGGCCAGGCTGCCCTGGTGCAGCACGCGCAGTTCGGTATGGCGCGGGTCGGCTTTCAGCCGCGCCAGCAGCGCGCGCACCGGCGCCACCGGCCCCTCGAAATGCTGGCAGAACCGCATGCCGTCGAACACCAGCAGGCCCGTGATGCCGGCGCTGGCGTTGCGCGAACGGGCCTGGGTCACGATGCGGCCGACGACATGGGTGGGTTGGTCGGGTGCCAACAGGCTGCAATAGAGGATTTCTTCGAGTTCCGGCATTCGTTGTCCGAGGGAGGGCGCCTGAAGTGTAGGAGTCGTCCCGCCCGGAGAAAACGTCAAAAGACACAGTGCCCTGCCCTATAGTGTTCGAGTGAAGTTCGAGGACTATCCAGCGCCATCCCACCCGCCTCGGTGTGCCCATCCTTGCGAGGAATGCACGCTGCGCGCGAACCCCGCGTTTCTCGCGGTCGGCTCCGACGAGGTGCGCACCATCCAGTCCTTCCGCAGCGGCACCCGGGTGGTCGAAGCCGGCGGCGTCATCGTCAGCGAGGACCGGCCTTCGCCCCAGCTCTTCACGCTGTATTCGGGATGGGCCTTTCGCTTCAAGACGCTGAGCGACGGGCGGCGCCAGATCCTCGGCTTCCTGCTGCCGGGCGACTTCATCGGGCTGCAGGATGAATTCGCCGACGGCCACACGCACGGCGTGGAGGCCGTGACTGACACCACGATGTGCAGCTTCGAGCGCGACGCTCTGTGGAACTTGTTCCATGCCCGTCCCAAGCTCGGCTACCACATCACCTGGCTGGCGGCGCGCGAGGAGAAGCTGGTCGACGACAACCTCGTGACGGCCGGCCGGCGCAACGCGAGCGAAAGGGTCGCGATGCTGCTGATGCATTTGTACCGGCGCGCGGAGCGCGCCGGCATGGTGCGCGACGGCTGGGCCGAGTTCCCCTTCAACCAGCAGCACATCGCCGATGCGCTGGGCCTGTCGCTGGTGCACACCAACAAGACGCTGCGGCGCCTGCAGCGCCTGGGGCTCTACAAGCTCGACAGCGGCTGGCTGCGCATCCTGGAGCCGCACGCCCTGGAGACGCTGGGCGACTATTTCGAACGGCCGATGCAGCCCTTGCCGCTGATCTGAGTGTCGCCGTGACGTTCGCACGATCGACGGACCGTCAGATACTGCGAGAGGGATAGCACCGTGGCGTTTCGCACAGTCGGCCGAATGTTAGTAGTTAAGAGTTAATTCTGACGTGTATCATCGTGCAACTAATGTCTCTGAGGCTGTCTCGCATGGACTCCTCGGTGCTCTCAGGCTCGGAGGGTCTTTCGTCAATGTCGAATGCAGGTGAACCTCACCTTATTATCAAGCCGCAGCGTCGTGCCGCTTTCTTCCCCTGGCGGGATGTGCTGGAGTACCGCGACCTGTTACGCATCCTCGCGCTGCGCGACGTGCGGCTGCGTTACAGGCAGACGGCGGTCGGCGTGCTCTGGGTGGTGCTGCAACCGCTCATCGGTGCGGCGCTGTTTGCCTTCGTTTTCGGGGCGGTAGCCAACCTGCCGACAGGCGACGCGCGCATTCCGTACTTCGTCTTCGGTTTTGCCGGCCTGCTGATCTGGAACACGTTCATCCAGATCTTCCAGAAGGCCAGTGATTCGCTGGTCGGCAATTCGGGGCTGGTCAGCAAGATCTACTTCCCGCGCATCGTGCTGCCGCTGTCGACGGTGCGCGGCGTGCTGCTGGACTTCGGCGTCGGCGCGGTCGTGATGGCGGCGCTGCTCGTGATCTACCGCATTCCGCCGACTTTCGCGCTGCTCTTCCTGCCGGTCTCGATGCTCATGGCGATCCTGCTGGCGCTCGGGCTCGGTTTCTGGACCGCGGCGCTCAATGTCAGCTATCGCGATGTGCGCTACGTCATTCCGGTTCTCAGCCAGTTCCTGCTGTGGGCGAGTCCGGTGGCCTACGCCGCATCGAGCATTCCTCAGTCGGCGCAATGGCTCGCCGCGATCAACCCGATGGTCGGCATCCTCGAATCGTTCCGGTGGGCCGTGCTCGGCACGCCGACGATGAACTGGAGCTCCGTTGCCTGGAGTGCCGTGGTCTCCGTGGTGCTGTTCCTGGTGGGCGCCATGATCTTCCAGCGCGCGGAGCGGAGATTTGCCGATGTCATCTGATCTGGCCCTATCCGTCCGTGGACTCAGCAAGGAGTACCGGATCGCGCACATGGCCCCGCACAGCCGGGTCACCGAGGCCGCATTCGCGGCGCTCAAGAGCGTCTTCAGCCGCCAGGAGTACGAGACCTTCAGGGCGCTCGACGATGTGTCGTTCGACGTCAAGAAGGGCGACGTGGTCGGCGTCGTCGGCCGCAATGGCGCGGGCAAGAGCACGCTGCTGAAGGTGCTGAGCCGAATTACCGAGCCCACGGCGGGCGAAGTGCGCCTGTACGGCAAGGTCGGCTCGCTGCTGGAGGTCGGGACGGGCTTTCATCCCGAGCTCACCGGACGCGAGAACATCTACCTCAACGGCTCGATCCTCGGGATGCGCGAGCGCGACATCGACCGGCAGTTCGACGCCATCGTCGATTTCGCCGAGGTCGAGCGCTTTCTCGACACGCCGGTCAAGCGCTATTCGAGCGGCATGTACGTGCGCCTCGCGTTCGCGGTGGCCGCGCACCTGAACCCCGAGATCCTGATCGTCGACGAGGTGCTCGCGGTCGGCGACACGCAGTTCCAGCAGAAGTGCCTGGGCAAGATGAAGGACGTCAGCAGCCAGGAAGGCAAGACGGTGCTCTTCGTGAGCCACAACATCGCCGCGGTGAAGGCGCTGTGCACCAGGGGCCTGCTGCTCCAGAGCGGCAGGCTGATACGCCAGGGCTCGGTCGACGAGGTGCTGGCCGAATACGCGACACGGGCGCCGGTGGCGGTGCAGGCGCGGTACGGCAAGTCGTCCAAGCTGCAACTGGTGGACATGCTGATCAACGGCGCGCAGACGGCCGTGGGCGACGTCGATTTCCTGGAGCCCCTTGAGATCGAGTTCGAACTCGAGGCGATCGAACCGACACCGCTGTGCATTCCGTTCTTCCGCTGGCACGACTCCAACGGCGTCACCCTTTCCGAAGTCTGGGGACCCGAGGAATCGGTGGATTTCCAGCGCTACGACGGGCGCTTCTCGTTCCGGCTCGTGCTGGAGCGGATGAGCCTGATGCCGGGCCGCTACTTCATCGATTTCTATATGCACGACGTGGCGGGCAAGGAAGTGTTTTCCGCGCCGGAGTGCGTGCAACTCGAAGTGCATCCCGTCGCCCTGCCCGGTGCGCCGCGTGCCTACGAAGGCCGCCATGGTGTGCTGAGGCTCGCGAGCCGCCTGTCTGCCCACAGCATCGTTTCGCAACAGGCGTGAGCCATGGCGACGCTGGAAGCCCTCACGGCCTCGTACAACTCCGCCGCGACGCTGTCGGAAACCCTGGCCTCGGCGTGGCGGGACAACCGTGTTCCGGTGCTGCTGGTGGACGACGGCTCCAGCGACGGCTCGGCCGACTACGCCGAGCGTTGTGACGGCGTGCGCGTGATCCGCCAGCGCAATGCCGGCCCTTCGGTGGCGCGG
Organism: Variovorax sp. J31P207; assembly: GCF_030316965.1. Taxonomy (NCBI): domain Bacteria; kingdom Pseudomonadati; phylum Pseudomonadota; class Betaproteobacteria; order Burkholderiales; family Comamonadaceae; genus Variovorax; species Variovorax sp. J31P207. Next base: position 402,781 of record NZ_JASZYN010000005.1, on the reverse strand, counting down.
AACCGCGCGATCCTCGAAAGCCGGGCGGAATTCGTGCTGTTCCTCGACAGCGACGATCTGCTTCTGCCGGGCTACCGCGCAGCGTTCGAGTCGGCGCTGGCTGCGAATCCGGATGCCGATGTGTTCGTCTGCGGCATGCAGGTCGTCGACGACGAAGGCCGTCCGGTCGACCGCCATGGCGCGCCCAGCCTGCAACCCACGGCCTTCCTCAGCGTCCTGCGCGGGGAACCGGTGCCGACCAACGGCATCATCGTGCGGCGCGAAGTCTTGGCGCGCAGCGGCCTGTTCCGGCCCGGGCTTCATCACGCGGAGGACCTCGACCTCTGGCTGCGCATCGCGGCGGCGACCGACAAGTGGGTTCGCATGGACCACTCGCTCGCGGTGTACCGCCTGCGCGGCGGCTCGCTGAGCAAGAACGGGCAGGCCATGTGGCGAGGCATCCGGCAGGTGGTCGGCATGGCGTCGCGCCTGCCGGTCGGTTCGCCGACCTTGCGTCGCGTCACTGCGCGCCATGCGTTGCAGGGCGGCGCGCGCTACGTCTACAACATGGCCTTCGCACCGATGCTGCGCCAGCGCGCGCGCACGTCGATCTCGGAGGCGCTGCGCGAAGTGGCGCGGCTGCCGGTGTGCTTCTGGCCGCTGGTGCTGCGCGACGGTGTTTCCAGTCTGTGGCGGCGGCAAGGGTCGCATTGATGCCGGAATTCAGCGTCATCATCCCTTGCTACAAGCAGGCGCATCTGCTGCCGAAGGCGATCGAGGCGGCCCTGGCGCAGGCGCGCGACGTGGATCTCGAGGTGATCGTGGTGGACGACGGTTCGCCCGACAACGCCTCCGAAGTCGCGAGCCGCTATGAAGGCGTGATCGTGATCCGCCAGCCGAATGCGGGGCTGTGCGCGGCACGCAATCGCGGCATCCTGCGCTCGAGCGGCCGGTATCTGCTCTTCCTCGATTCGGACGACTTCCTGCGCCCCGGCATGCTCGCCGCGGCGGCGCGCGCCTTCGCGCAGTCCCCGGACCTCGATGTGGTGCACGGCTATGCCGACGTGGTGGACGAAGGCGGGGACACGGTCATCAGCGAGTTCGGCGGGCGGGACCTCTCCGTCGATGCCTTGCACACGCTGCTGCGGGCCTGCATCGGCCCCCCGAACACCTTCGTCATACGCCGCGAGATCCTCTCGCAGGTCGGTCTCTTCGATGTCGGCCTGCGCTCCTGCGAGGACTGGGACCTCTGGCTGCGCATCGCCGCGAGTGGCGGCAAATTCGGGCTCGCACGCGACATGCGCAGCGTCTACCGCATCGTGCCGGGCAGCATGAGCAGGAACGTGGAAGTGATGTGGCGCGCCGGGAGCCGGGTCATCGGCCGCAATGCGCCCGCCCATGCGGACTGCCGTGCGTGCCGCGAGGCGAGGCGTGCCGGTTTCGCCGGCTTCTCGCTGACGATGCGGCCGCTGCTGCGGGACGTGGTCCGCTCACCCGGCGGCAAGTTGCGTGCGGCCGGCATCCTGCTGCGCAATCCCGTCCTGTTGGTCCGGCAACTGCGACTGGTTTTTCGGATCAAGAAATGAATAGCGAGAGCGCAAGCGAGAACAAGGCGGAGGCTCCGCTCAAGGTCCTCATCATCGGCTGCGGCGCGGTGGTGGAGGAGTACCAGGGCCCGGCGGCGCGCGCGGCAGAGCGGCAGGGGTGGCTCGAAGTCGTCGGCCTGGTGGACCGCAGCGAAGCGCGACTGGCGCGTTGCCAGCACCTCTTCCCCTCGGCCAAGTGCTACAACGACCTCGAGCGTGCGCGCGAAGCCGACATCGCGCTGATCGCGACGCCGGCGCGCAGCCATGCGGATCTCGCGCTGTCGCTGCTCGGGCGCGGCTACAACCTGCTGGTCGAAAAGCCGATCTGTGCCAGCGTCGCCGAGGCGCGCACCATGCGCAGCGAAGCGGATCGGCTGGGCCGCATGCTCGCGGTCGGGCACTTCCGGCGCTTCTTCCCGGCCATCGAGACCATCCGCACCATGATCGCCTCCGGGGTGTTCGGGCCGGTGCGCCGCATCGTGGCCGACGAGGGCGGCATGTTCCGCTGGCCGGCCGCGTCGGCGGGTTTCTTCATCCGGCAGGAGGGCGGCGGCGGCGTCACCCTGGACATCGGCATCCACATGCTCGAAATCCTGGTGTCGTGGCTCGGCCTGCCCGAGGTCGTGGACTATGCCGACGATGCCATGGGCGGCGTGGAGATCAACAGCGCCGCCAAGCTGCGCTGGCCTGGCGGAACCGAGGCCGACATCCGCCTCAGTTGGGATGTGGAGCTGGCCAACTGCTATCGCGTCGAGTTCGAACGCGCGACCGTCACGTGGCGCACCGGGCAGGCGACCGACCTGCTGATCGAGATCGACGGCGTGCCCGTCCCGCAACTGGCAACGAGCCGCCTGCAATACGGCAGCACCGCCACGTATTCGACCCCGGCCCACGGGTACCTTGGCGCCTTCACCGCGCAGTGGAAGGACGTGGTGGACGCGGTCCGCGAGAACCGCAAGCCCCGCGTCAGCGGCGGCACGGCCATGGCCGCGCTGTCGCTCGTCGAAACCATGTACGCCCGCAAGCGACTGATGGACATGCCTTATTTCGATCCGGAAGAGTCCATCCGCGCCCACCAGCTCGTGGAGGCCGCGTGACCATGCAAGTCGCGGTGCTCGGAGGTTCCGGATTCGTCGGCACCCGCCTGATGGAGAAGTGGGTGCTCGGCGGCACGCACGATGTGCGTGCGATCGTGCGCAGCCCCTACAGCCTCGCCCGCATGGCGCGTTTTGCGTTGCCGTCGTGGAAGCAGGCCGACATCTTCGACGCGGCCTCGCTGGCCGAAGCGGTTCGCGGTTGCGACGCGATGGTGCATGCGATCGTCGGCGATGCCGCGCAGATCGTCGCCGCCGCGCAGGCCGCGGTGCAGGCGTGCAAGACCGCGGGCGTACGCCGGCTCGTCTACCTCAGCAGCGCCTCGGTGCACGGGCAGAACCCGCCGGCAGGCACCCACGATGCGACGCCGCTCAAGGACGACCAGCCCAACGACTACAACAACGCCAAAGTGCGGGCCGAGCGCGTGCTGCGCGAAGCCTCGGGCGTGGAGGTCTGCATCCTGAGGCCGGGCATCGTCTACGGGCCGCGCTGCCAGTGGTTCGGCGGGCTGCCGCGCGCGCTGCATTCGAAGCAGGCGTTCCTGGTCGAGGGCGGCCATGGGTTCTGCAACCACATCTACGTCGACAACCTGATTCATGCGATCGAGCTGGGCCTCGCGCATGCGCGCGCGACCGAGGGCGCCTTCTATGTCGCGGACAGCACCTGCATGACGTGGCGCGAGTTCTACCAGCCGCTGGCGCAGGCGCTCGGCTTCGACATGTCGGACTTCCGCGAGGTGCCCGCGGCGGGCATGCCGACGCGCTCGCTGCGCGACCGCGTGGCGTGGGCCAAGCAGGTGCCGGCGTCACGGATGATCCTTCCGATGTTCAGCCGGCGGCTGAAGGATGCGGTGAAGGCCGGTCTGGAGCGCTACACGGCACCCCCGATCGCGAGCGGCTTCTTGCTGCCGCAGGCGCCTTCGCCCTCGGCGGACTACGAGATCAGCCAGTTGCACACTTGCGCGACGCGATTGCCGATGGATCGCGCGGTCGAGGTGCTCGGCTATGCGCCGCCGCTGAGCGCTGCGCAAGGGCTGGATCGCAGCGCGCGCTGGCTCGCGGGCCTGTGGGTCACCGAGCCCCCGGCGAAGCGGTGAGGCAGCGAGTCCGGCCGGGTCAGGCCGAGCGGTAGACGCGGCCGATTGCGGTGGCGATCTTCAGATCGAGCCGCCGCCGCGCGAGATCGGCGGCCCCCCACACCTTGATCGGTGCATTCGCGAACCGGTAGTACGCCTTGGCCGCGAGCCGCGGCGGTTGCCCGCGCAGCGCCTCCCGGATGTGTTTGCCGTGCCACGGCTTGAGCCAGCCGATGGCATGCGACAGGTAGTAGCCGCCCGGCACGAAGTCCATCGCTTCGGGCCCGGCCGTGTTGAGCGGCACCTCGCTCACGGTGAGGGCGAAATTGAGCGCGTCCTGATCCGTCGAATGGAAGAGGGAGCTCGCATCGCCCGCCTTCAAGTGCTTGACGCCCTTGTTGTGGTCGACCACCAGGTCGCACAAGTGGCTCCACAGATCCAGGAACGCGATGTGCGCGCGCGGGACGGCGATGAAGCCGGAGTTGTAGTAGCGCTCCATGCTGCGCTGCGAGGTGACGCCGTGCGCCGCGAAAAAGCGCCGCCACATAAGACGTTTCGGGTGCCGTTCAGGCAGGTTGGGGTTGACGTCCTCGCACAGCGAAATCCCGTCCTCCGTGAACCAAGCGGCGAACGACGGCCACTTGCACTTGAGGACGATGTCCGGATCCAGGTAGGCGACCAGCGTCGCCTCGGGTGCGTGGCGCTCGAAGACCTCGCGCAGGAAGGTCGGCTTGTAGTACGCGAAGTGCAGCGGGGTGTCGATTTCCACCATGTGCAGCTTCAGCGTCGGCGCGACCCGCAATTCGCCGCTGGCCCGGTCGAAGTCTGGTGAATCCACGACCCACGACGGCAGCGCACCGCGATAGCCGACCCAGAAGTCTCCGGAGAAGCCCGAGGCGATCAGCGAATTCGACAATGCGGCAACGCCATAGTGGTAGTTGCCTTCGAACAGAGTGCAGAGCGTGATGGTCATGGGTCTAGTTACGATTTGGGCCTGATTGTAAACAAACGTTCTACAAACGGGGGTCTGGGCATGTTCAGGGCATGTTCAGGGTATGTCGGCGCCGCGTTGGACATCCGCCAGTTGGCGCAGGTCGTTGGCGTAGGCTTGCAAGCGCCGCGCCGCCTTCTCGCGCTGGGCCGCGGTCGTGCGGTTGTGCAGCACTGCCATCGTGTCGCAGGCCTCCTGCATCATCGCCGCCTGCCGCGCGGCGGCGGGGCCTGGCGCCGGCTCGGACACCTGGCGCACGTAGGCCTCGATCAGCGCCTGCGTCTCGCGCCCCGGCAGCTGCTGCGCCTGGACCCGGCGCAGCAGGGCCAGCACGTCCTGCTGGCGCCGCTTGCGGTCGGCGTCGACCGCAAGCGGATCGAAGGCCGAACGCTCCACCTGCTGGCGCAGCAGCTCGCGCTGACCGGCGTTGAGCCGACCGTAGAAATCCTCGCTGCGATCGAGGAACTGGTCGTAGCGCTTCTCGCGCTGCTGGGCCGGGCTGCGCGCGAGCCAGTCTTCGGCGTAGGTGGCGTTGGTCTTCTGGTACTTGCGCTCGATCTGCCGCAACTGCGCCTCGCTCAGGCTGCGCGCGAGTTCGGCGCCGGCCGGCGCGCCGCGTTCCGCCACCGCCAGCAAGCGCGCCCGGAAGGCATCGAGCAATTCGCAGGCCTGCGCCGGCGTGATCTCGCCCGGTGCCAGGGCCTGGGCCTGCTGCAGCAGGGCGGCGACCTTCGGCAGCTCGTTGCGCCGGTGCCAGGCAAGCAGCTGCTGCAGTTCTTCGCGCACCCGCGGCGTCTGCGCGTCGTCGAAGTCGACGTAGCCGTCGAGCCACCAGTAGCCGACTTCGGGCAGGTTGTTGTAGGCGAGCTTGAGCGCGCTGCAGGAAGCGAGCAGCGTGGCGGCCATCAGCGCGCCGATAATCCGCGCCAGCATTGCGCAACGCATTCGGGAAAGTGGCATGAATCAGATTCAGAAGGATAACCAGGAGCCGGTCGACGTCGTCATCATGGCGGCCGGAAAGGGCACGCGCATGAAAAGCAGCCTGCCCAAGGTTTTGCATCGCCTGGGCGGCCGTGCGCTCGTCGCCCATGTGATCGATACCGTGGCCGACATCGGCGCCCGCCATGTCGTGGTCGTGACCGGCCATGGCGCGACCGATGTCGAGACGGCGCTCGAAGGCGCCGTGGCCGGCGTGACGCCGCAATTCGCGCGCCAGGTGCCGCAACTCGGGACCGGCCATGCCGTGCAGCAGGCGGCGCCGTTCCTGCCCGACGATGGCACGGTTCTGGTGCTGTCGGGCGATGTGCCGTTGATCAGCGGCGACACCCTTCGCGCGCTGGTGGCCGAGAGCGCGGGCCGCCGGCTGGCGCTGCTGACCATCCAGGTCGACGACCCCAAGGGCTACGGGCGCATCGTCCGGGTGCAGGGGCAGCAGGACGCCGAAGGCGAGGTCCAGTCGATCGTCGAGGAAAAGGACGCCAACGAGGCGCAGCGCGCCATCCGCGAGATCTACAGCGGCGTGATGGCGGTGCCGGCCCGGCTGCTCAAGACCTGGCTGGCGCGGCTGGACAACAGGAACGCGCAAGGCGAGTACTACCTGACCGACATCGTCGGCTTCGCCGTCGTGGACGGCGTCCCGGTGGTCGCGCATCGCACCGACGATGCCCTGCAGGTGGCGGGCGTCAACAGCCCGGCGCAGCTGGCGGCGCTCGAGCGTGCCCACCAACTGCGGCAGGCCCACGCCCTGATGGCGCAGGGCGTCCGGCTGGCCGATCCGGCGCGCTTCGACCTGCGCGGCACGCTGGTTTGCGAATCCGACGTCGAGATCGACGTCAACTGTGTCTTCGAGGGTGCGGTGTCGCTCGGCGCGGACGTGCACATCGGCGCCAACTGCGTGATCGCCAACGCGCGCATCGAGACCGGCGCGGTGATCCATCCGTTCACTCACATCGATGGCGAGAAGGCCGGCGTGACCGTGGGCGCCGGTGCCCTGGTCGGGCCGTTCGCGCGGCTGCGGCCCGGAGCCCGGCTGGGCGCCGAGGTGCATATCGGCAATTTCGTGGAGGTCAAGAATTCCACGCTCGCGGCCGGGGCCAAGGCCAACCACCTGGCCTACCTGGGCGACGCCACGGTCGGCCAGCGCGTCAACTACGGTGCCGGCAGCATCACGGCCAACTACGACGGCGCCAACAAGCACCGCACGATCATCGGCGACGACGTCCACGTGGGCAGCAACTGCGTGCTGGTGGCGCCGATCACGATCGGCGCCGGCGGCACCATCGGCGGCGGCTCGACCATCACCAAGAGCACCGAGCCCGGCGCCCTGACGATCTCGCGCGCCAAGCAGGCCAGCTTCGCCAACTGGCAGCGGCCGCAGAAAGCCCCGAAGGCCTGAGCCGCGCCGCGCCTCAGGCCGGGGCGGGCAGCGGCACCCGCGGCGCGAACTTGGCCCGGTGCAGGCTGAAGAAGGCCTTGACGTTGCGCACGTTGGCGTCACTGGTGAACAGCCGCTGTGCCAGCGCCTGGTAGGCGGGCATGTCGCGCACGGTCGCGATCAGCACGAAGTCCGGCCCGGGCGAGACGCGGTAGCACTGCTGCACCGCGTCGTCCGGCGCGACCCGCCGCTCGAAGGCCTCCAGCGAGCCCGCATCCTGCCGGTCGAGCGAGACCTCGATCACCGCGGTGAGCAGCGGGCCGAGCCGCACCGGGTCGAGGATCGCGACCTCGCTGGCGATCCATCCGCCCGCCCGCAGGCGCCGCACCCGACGCAGGCAGGTCGGGGGCGAGATGTTCAGGCGCTCCGCCAGCGACTGGTTGCTGGCGGAGGTGTCGCGCTGCAAGGCGTCGAGCAGGTGAAGGTCGATGTCGTCCAAGTCTTCAGATTTCATTTCAATGTGAATTATGAAATAAAACTAGATGCCATTGGATTGGTGAAATATTTCGACAAAAAATACAATAAGTCGATCTCAAATTTCAATCGACGAAGCCTAGCATCAGGGCTCCAACCTCAGGAGCAGATCACATGTGTGGCATCGTCGGCGCCGTTTCCGGTCGCAATATCGTCCCGGTCCTGGTTCAGGGCCTGCAGCGGCTCGAATACCGCGGCTACGACTCGTGCGGCGTGGCCGTCAACGCCCACGGCCTGCAGCGCGCGCGCACCACGTCGCGGGTCGCCGACCTGCTGGCCCATGTGCGCGACGACCAGATCGAGGGCAGCACCGGCATCGCCCACACGCGCTGGGCCACGCATGGCGCGCCGGCGGTGCACAACGCGCACCCGCATTTCAGCCACGGCCCGGGCGCCGATGCCGAGACCGGCCGGCCCGGCCGCGTGGCCCTGGTGCACAACGGCATCATCGAGAACCACGAGGCGCTGCGCGCCGAGCTGCAGGCCAAGGGCTACGTGTTCGCGAGCCAGACCGACACCGAGGTGATCGTCCACCTGATCGACAGCCACTACGACGGCGACCTGTTCGAGGCCGTGAAGACCAGCGTGAAGCAGCTGCACGGCGCCTATGCCATCGCGGCCATCTGCCGCGACGAGCCGCAGCGGGTGGTCGGCGCCCGCGCCGGCTCGCCGCTGATCCTCGGCGTCGGACAGGATGGCGGAGAGAACTTCCTGGCCAGCGATGCGATGGCCCTGGCCGGCGTGACCGACCAGATCGTCTACCTCGAGGAGGGCGACGTGGTCGACATCCAGCCCGGCAAATACTGGATCGTGGACCGGGCGCACAAGCCGGTGACCCGCACCGTGCGCACCGTGCATGCCCACAGCGGCGCCGCCGAGCTCGGCCCCTACCGGCACTACATGCAGAAGGAGATCTTCGAGCAGCCGCGCGCGATCGCCGACACGCTCGAAGGCGTCGAGGGCATCGTGCCCGAGCTGTTCGACGGCGTCGGCGTCGACGGTGCGCCGGGCGCGGCGGCATGGCGCGTCTTCAAGGAAATCGACCGCGTGCTGATCCTGGCCTGCGGCACCAGCTACTACAGCGGCTGCACCGCCAAGTACTGGCTCGAGGGCATCGCGAAGATCCCGACCCAGGTCGAGATCGCCAGCGAATACCGCTATCGCGACTCGGTGCCCGATCCGAAGACGCTGGTCGTGACCATCAGCCAGTCGGGCGAGACCGCTGACACGCTGGCGGCGCTGCGGCATGCGCGTTCGCTGGGCATGGAGCAGACGCTGACCGTCTGCAACGTGGCCACCAGCGCGATGGTGCGCGAGTGCAAGCTGGCCTACATCACCCGTGCCGGGGTCGAGATCGGCGTGGCATCCACCAAGGCCTTCACGACGCAGCTGGCGGGGCTGTTCCTGCTCACGCTGGCGCTGGCGCAGGCCAAGGACCGGCTCGGCGATGCCGACGAGGCGCGCTACCTCAAGGAGATGCGGCACCTGCCGGTGGCGCTGCAGTCGGTGCTGGCGCTCGAGCCGCAGATCATCAGCTGGTCGGAGGATTTCGCGCGCAAGGAGAACGCGCTCTTCCTCGGCCGCGGCCTGCACTATCCGATCGCGCTCGAAGGCGCGCTCAAGCTCAAGGAAGTGACCTACATCCACGCCGAGGCCTACGCCGCCGGCGAACTCAAGCACGGGCCGCTGGCGCTGGTGACCAGCGAGATGCCGGTCGTGACGGTGGCGCCGAACGACGCGCTGCTCGAGAAGCTCAAGAGCAACCTGCAGGAAGTGCGCGCCCGTGGTGGCGTGCTCTACGTGCTGGCCGATGGCGACACGCGGATCGAGAACAGCGAGGGCGTCCACGTGATCCGCATGCCGGAGCACTACGGTGCGCTGTCGCCGCTGCTGCACGTCGTGCCGCTGCAGCTGCTGGCCTATCACACGGCATGCGCGCGCGGGACCGACGTGGACAAGCCGCGCAACCTGGCGAAGAGCGTGACGGTGGAATAGGGGCGCTGTGCGCTGGGTGCGCTGTGCGTGGGAAATGAAGCTCCTGACTCGGAACAGAGTTGCTGACTAGGAAACAAAGTCATTGACTCCGGTCCTGGGGAGGGCAATCAGAGTTGCTTACATGGGTGGCCCCCCACCCGCGTGGGGTCGTTCTTCTGAACGACCACCATGTCGCCATCGAGCAGGCTGGCGTCGCGCATGGAATCGCCCTTCTCGCGCGCGAGGAACGTCCTGTTCGGGTCCGGGACCAGGTAGTTGGGAATGGTGAGGACCTCGAAGCCGTCCTCGTCCTCGCGGGGCTTCGGAAGCCCGGCGCGCACCGGGCCCACAAGCGGCCTGGCAAAGAGCGCTTGGTCGGGGCAATGAGGCCTTCGACACGCTGCACATAGCCGGCGTCCGTCAAGCGAGAGACCATGGCGAAGACGCTGGCCTTCGAGGCCAGGCCGACCACGTCGCACAGCTTCGCCATCGAAAGAAATGCGTGGTGGCTTCCAGTAGCTCCGGAGGTCCAGCTGCTGGTGTCGGTATCGGCTGTCGTGTTCTTCGAGACGAATGTCTGTTCGTTCGCGATGCTGCTTTTGTAGATAGCAGCGGTGCGTTGCCGAAATACCCACGACAAATACCTTCTTCCTTGCGTGAAGTTGCCCGTTGCCGTCGAAAGGACGTCTTTTCTGTGGTCATGCGCCCTATTCGTTACAGAAATGCTCGAACAATAGCTCGCCGCACTGGACAAAAATACAGATTTCCAACGTATTTACCAGAGCGATATGTAAACGATGTGCCCTACAGTAGAGGTATGGCCCGGCCCAAACGAAAAACGGAGATGACGACGCTGAAGATGACCCCGGAAATTCGCGGTCTCTGGGTGGCTGCTGCTGCTGCCGAGTGTCGAACGCTCTCGAACATGTTTGAGGTCATGGTGATGAAGTACTGCGCCGACCACGGCGTCACGCTCCCACCCTCCGAAGCCGCAATCCAAACTACCAGCAAGAGGGACGAGCAATGAAAACCGTTCGCGACGCCTGTGTTCTCCAGGACAACGCGCTCTCAATCACCATCAGTGACCAGATTGAGCAACTCGACGAACTTATCACCACAGAAGGCGACGGGATGGCCTTCTTCGAGAAGACTCATATCACTGGCGGTATGAGAGACCTGTTGGGAGGCGGCATCGCCCGATTGGCAGGAAAGTCGTCGAATGCTGTCTTCCACTTAAAGCAGGCCATGGGCGGCGGCAAGACCCACCTCCTTGTCGGCATGGGCCTGGTCGCAAGAAGCGACAAGCTGCGTGCCTCCCGTTGCTCGGACATCCCCTATCAGGACGCCTTCACGTCTGCCCGTGTCGTGGCATTCAATGGCCGCAACAACCCTCCCCACTATATCTGGGGGGAAGTTGCAAAGCAGTTGGACCAGGCGGGCAAGTTCACCGACTACTGGATGAACGGGCCCAAGGCTCCAGACGAGAAGGCCTGGACGGACTTGCTCAAATCCGACTCGCCCACGCTGATTCTGCTCGACGAGATGCCTCCGTACTTCCAGTACTACGGCACGCAGACTGTCGGCCAGGGCACAGTTGCCGACATCGTCACACGGGCATTTGCCAACATGCTCAGTGCGGCGGGTAAGCTGTCCAACGTGTGCGTGGTGGTTTCCGACCTCGATGCGGCGTACGGCGAGGGCGGCGCAATGATTCAGCGCGCGCTGGCCGACGCCCGGAAAGAACTCGGACGGCAAGAGAAGACCATCACGCCGGTCGACCTGGCTGGCAATGAGGTCTACGACATTCTGCGCAAGCGTCTGTTCAAGAAGCTTCCGGACACGGCGGTTATCGACGACGTAGCGTCCAAGTTTGGAGCCGCCCTGGCCGAAGCTGCCAAGTCGAAGACTATCTCTCGCGGCGCCGAAGCAATCGCTGACGAAATCAGCAGCACGTATCCCTTTCACCCGCGGCTCAAGGACCTCGTCGCCCTCTTCAAGGAGAACGAGCAGTTCAAACAGACCCGCGGGTTGATGGAGCTGGTCTCGCGCCTCTTGCGTTCGGTGTGGGAGCGCGATGCGAACGACGTGTACCTAGTCGGCGCTCAGCATTTCGACTTGGGTATCGCGGATGTGCGCGAAAAACTGGCAGAAGTTTCGGGAATGCGCGACGTCATCTCGCGTGACCTCTGGGACGCGAATAGCGGTGCGCATGCACAAGTCATCGACGCGCATACAGGAAACAAGGCGACCAGTGAAGTCGGAAACTTGTTGCTGACGGCCAGCCTATCCACTGCAGTCAATGCGGTGAAGGGACTCAGCCGGGAAGAAATCCTGGAATGCGTGGTTACGCCCGTTCAGGGTGTTGAGGACTACAGCGCTGCATTTGACGCGTTGCGAGGCGAGGCCTGGTACCTCCACCATAACCAAGACAACAAGTTCTACTTTGACCGCCAGGAGAACCTGACCAAGCTGCTTCAAAGCCTGGCCCAAGAAGCTCCGGAGAACAAAGTCGACGAGCTGGTGAAAAAACGCCTGGAGGACATGTTTGCACCCGTGCGCAAGTCGGCCTACACGAAGGTTGTTGCCTTGCCGAAGCTCGCAGAGGTCGCCGATGAGGTCCGGCGCAATCGAGTGCTCTTGATTGTGGACCCGGACTCGAAGCTCCCGCCCGCTGCGGTTCTGGAGTTCTTTCAGTCCCTCAGCGAGCAGAACAACATCCTTGTACTCACGGGCGACAAAACGCAAATGGCCAGCGTCGATGCTGCGGCTCGAAAAGTCTTTGCTGCTATCAAGGCTGATACACGGATTCCGAAGCAGCACGTGCAGCGGGAGGACTACGAAGCCAAGCACCAACAGTACGAACAGGACTTTACGTCCACGCTCCTGAACATCTTCGACAAAGTGATGTTCCCCGTCCAGCTCGGCGACAAGTCGGCCGAGCTCCGTAGCAAGCCGCTTGACATGAAGCGCGACGCGAAACTTCCGTTCAACGGGGAGGAGCAAATCGAAAAGACGCTCACTTCCCAGCCGAAGAAGTTGCACCTGGATGTGGAGGCGGACTTTGACGCCCTCCGTTCCAAAGCAGAAGACTTGCTTTGGCCCCAGGGCCAAGTTGACGCCCGGTGGGCCGATGTGGCGGACAGGGCGCAGCAGAAGGCGGCGATGCCTTGGATGCCGCCAAAGGGTCTGGACACCCTGAAGACCACCGCCGTGAATCGCGGCGCATGGGAAGACCTGGGCACCGGCTGGGTCACGAAAGCGCCGGCGAAGAAGAAGACTGACGTTCAAGTGAGCCAAGAATCCGACCCGGATGACGCCGGTAATGTCCGTCTTCGGGTGACCGCTGTGAACGCCGGCCCGGCCGCGCGAGTCCACTATGCCGAGGACGGGGTGGTCACTACGTCCAGCCCGGTGCTCGAGGAGGATGTACTGACAACGAATGCGTTGCGTGTTCAATTCATGGCGGTGGACCCGACCGACCAATACGAGATGGGCGACCCGTTCAAATGGACTACAAAGCCCAAACTTCGAGCCAATCTTGCGGCGAGCGGCGGCAAGCGTGTCGTAGAGCTCAAGGTTGCACCTTCCGGAAGCATCAAGTACTCGCTGGACGGCCGGGAGCCCCGCAACGGCGATGCCTATGCAGGGCCCATCGAAATCGGGAATGCTGCGGTGCAGGTGCTCGCCTTTGCAGAAGCAGACGGCATCGAAGCCAAGGAATCGTTCTCCTTCCCGGCTGCCGGGGTCGAGGGGCCGACCATAGACCCGTTCAAGCCGGCAGTTCTGACCGGTGCCGGGGGCGGCAAGAAGCTCACCACGCGCAAGCAAGCATTCGGAGCGGTAACGTTCTCGAAAGAGCGCGGCGTCAAGTTCGAGAAGTTGAGCGTCATAGTTGGCCAGGGCGCCAAGACAGTGACGTTCATGGCTGGTGACGTCGAATTGACCGCTGATTTCCTAGAGACCACGCTAAACAACCTCGCAGGACTCCTTGACCCGGAGGCACCGGTGGTTGTCACCCTCGGCAAGACGAAGTTCGCCAACGGTCACGACCTGAAGGAATTCCTTGAACAGACCGGACTGACAGTCAATCCGACGGAGGTAAGTCAATGACCGCTTCCTCGGCGAAGAAGAAGACCGTGGGCTTCGGCGCTCCGGACGACTTCGGCGCGCACGTCTTCCGCGTGGAAATTCCCGCAGCGAAGGAAGGCGAGGTGCGCATCATCGAGGACTATGGAGTGAAGGGTGGCGAACAGGGCCGTCCTTACGACGAGGTTCGCGCTGTGCTGCCGCGGGAAATCTGGAGTGCGGTGTCAGAGTCGTGCAGGCGCGACTTCAACGACCGCCTGAAGACACACAAGATGCTCACCGGACGTTGGCAGGCAGGCTCCACGAAGGTGGACCGTCTTCTAGGTAAGGAGCTCTGCGTACTTGCTTGGGCGGCCGAGCACGCCAGCAAAGACGAACGCAAGGTGGTTTGTGCGAAGTGGTCAGCCTTGCGGCCGGAGGAGCGTTGGTGGCTCTTCTCGCAAACTGTCTCAGAGGCCGGCCTGGCAGACGACGCTCACCGCGGCTGGCGCAAAGCACTGTACTTCGCCTTGTCCGACGGGGTCGCTCCTGAACTCGCGAAGAAGCGGCCGCGCCGCCCCGAAGAAGACTCATCGGCAGACTCGCTTCCACTTTTTCAGAACGCATGACTCAGAACATTGTTCCTTTCAGCCTGAAGGACGCGCCCTCTCTCATCGAGAAAGTTCTACCGGCACAGAAGCTCTCTCTTGAAGTCTTCAAAGAGAGGGAGGGTCGGCAGAGCCAAACGCTGACTGCTCTTGGAAGCTACTGGAAAGGTCGTAAGCCGCTGGTGCTGAACAAGGCCTGCATTCTCGGTTCGCTTTTGCCGGCCAGTCAGAACTTGAAGGAAGACCTGGAGGTCTTCGAACTGTTGATGGCTATGGACGACGAGTCGTTCATCGTGCGCTGGGGACACCCGGACCCAGATAGCATTGTCGGCTCGGTGCCCATGCCCAATCTGTACGACTACTTTGTGGTTGACTACCCCGAGGAGTTGCCGGGAGCGACCCCCCTGAATGTCGAGGACTTCAAGCTCGAGGACGGCTCCGTGCCGTCTTTCCGATGGCGGGAGGACGTGGCCGAAGAGGATGTGCGGAGGTTGGAGCTCGACTACATCGCCCGCATCAGCTATCGCGACCGTATGGAGAAATCCAAGCGCGCCGAATTGGTCTACACCGAAGTTCATTCGCATATCTGGAAGCGCGTGAATTCTCATCTGGGCACTGATGCCGCGTCGTTCCCCGAGCTCGTCCAGCAGTTGGGGCTGATGCGTTTTGGTCGCACTCCGCGCGTCGCGGATACCTTCTCGGGCTCCGGCCAGATTCCGTTTGAAGCAGCCCGCCTGGGCTGCGATGTGTATGCATCCGACCTCAACCCGGTTGCATGCATGCTGACCTGGGGCGCCCTAAACATTGTCGGCGCAGATGAGGAGAAACGCCAGGCAGTGCGCGAAGCCCAACAGCTGGTTTTTAGTCGCGCCCAGGCCGTCATCGACGACCTCGGAATCGAAAAAGACGACAAAGGCGCAACGGCGAAGGTCTTTCTGTACTGCGTAGAAGCCACTTGCCCCGAGTCAGGCTGGACGGTCCCACTCCTGCCTAGCCGCATCATAAGCAAGGGGCACATGGCCATCGTCGATTTGGAGCCGGACGCGAGCAGGAAGCGATACAACGTCCTAGTACGTCGCGGAGTATCGGTCGCAGATTTCAAGGCCGCTGGGGTAGGAACTGTCGTTGACGGAGCGATGGTGCACTCGCCCTCGAAAGGCAAGACGTTCCGGACGAAGCTGGCAACGCTCCGGGGTGACTACCAAGATGCGAGCGGCGGCGCGCCGAAAAACAAGCTCCGCGCATGGGGTCGCGGTGATTTCGACTTCACCGCGGCTGACATTTTCAGAGAGCGCCTGTACGCGGTGCAGTGGCAGTTTGTTGTCCAAGTCAATGGGCGAGAGAAGACGGTGACAGAGTTCCGCTCGGTGACCGCGGACGATGAAGTCCGGGAACTTGCTGTCAAAGACTACGTTTCAAGCCACCTCGCAGACTGGCAGCGTCAGGGCTGGGTTCCCTCTTCGCAAATTGAGCAGGGGGCAGAAACTTCAAGGCTGTTAAAGGAGCGTGGTTGGACCCACTGGCATCACCTCTTTAATCCTCGGCAACTTTTGGTCTTCGGGCTGTATAACCAGTTTGGCTCCGCAGACACCAAATTCGCTCTTTTCCAAGCTCTTAACAACAACTGCCGACTTAGCAGGTGGCACCCATATAGCGGCGTCGGGCAGACCGTTGGCGTCTTTGACAACCAAGCGCTGAACACCCTTCTGAACTACGGGTGCCGAGGATGGTCTTTCCTCGGCAGCTTCCTACTCCAAGAGTACCGCAACTATCCAATCGGCGGTGGGCAGCAGCTTGTTCAGGAGAACAGGCCTGCCGCCGCCATTGAAATTGAGAACGACATCTATGTGACCGACCCCCCGTACGGTGACGCCGTTGCTTACGAAGAAATCCTGGACTTCTTCATCTCATGGGTGGAGAAGAATCCGCCTGAGGAGTTTGGCAAGTGGGTGTGGGATAGCCGGCGCGCACTTGCTGTTCGAGGTGAGGACGACGACTTCCGACGCGCAATGGTTTCCGCGTACAAGGCGATGCGAGAGCACATGCCTGACAACGGCATTCAGGTCGTGATGTTCACGCACCAGAGCGGAAGCATATGGGCAGACATGGCGAACATCATTTGGGCCTCGGGACTCCAAGTCACTGCCGCTTGGTACGTGGTAACGGAGACTGACAACGCGCTGCGTGAAGGAAGCTACGTCAAAGGCACGATTCTGCTTGTCCTGAGGAAGCGGGGAGGCAACCAGCGCACCTATCAGAGCGATTTGGCGTGGGAGTTGGAGCAAGAGGTCAACGACCAGGTCGCCACGCTCACCGGCTTGAATCAGCAGACTCGCAGTCTCTACCGCGATGAAAACCTCTTCTCGGACGCTGACCTGCAGATGGCTGGCTACGCGGCGGCGCTACGCGTGCTGACAAAATACTCGGTCATTGATGGTAAGGACATGGCGTCTGAAGCTCAACGGCCTCGGGTGAAGGGGCAGAAGACACTGGTAGACGAACTCATCGAGTTTGCTGTCGGTGTCGCCAACCAGGCGCTGGTTCCGGGAGGCATAGAAAAGCCACACTGGGACAGGCTCCAGCCTGCCGAGCGGTTCTACCTGAAGATGCTGGACCTAGAATCGTTCGGCGCAAAGACTCTGGACAACTACCAGAACTTCTCGAAGGCTTTCAAGGTGAAGGACTTCCGCCCACTGATGGCGAGTGAGAAGGCAAACTCGGCGCGTTTGAAATCTGCCGCGGAACTGGGTCGAGCCGAGATGAACGAGAGTTCTGAGCTTTACAACACCCCGCTGCGTGGCATCCTCTACGGAGTCATGGAGCTTGGCAAAGACAGAGACGGTGACGAGGTAGTAGCCCACCTCGCGCACAACATCCCGGACTTCTACAACCACCAGGAGGTGGTGACCGAGCTAGCGGACTATCTCAGCAAGAAGTTGGAAGCACTCCGGCCGGATGAGGCCAGCAATGCCAGAGTACTCCGCGACCTAGTCCGGAATCAGCGACTCTAAGGGGTCACTTTGAGACCATCTACACATCACTCTCTTG
The DNA here is from genome assembly GCF_030316965.1 of Variovorax sp. J31P207. Lineage (NCBI taxonomy): Bacteria > Pseudomonadati > Pseudomonadota > Betaproteobacteria > Burkholderiales > Comamonadaceae > Variovorax > Variovorax sp. J31P207. The sequence goes on along the minus strand of NZ_JASZYN010000005.1, from coordinate 385,452 downwards.
TTTCTTCCGGCGAGCCGGAGGTGCTGCATCCCACGTCAGGGAGCGATTGGCCGGGCTGTGAGTTTATTTTGCGCTCAGGCACTGAGCATGCGGCAAGAGCGAAGGTATGACAGACATTCGCCGCTTTTCCTCCCGGCGCCAGAAGCTTGATTCCGAGTTTCTGACGCAACGCCTGAAGGGGGCCAAGTCCTATCGACGCATTGCTGGCTACTTCCGGAGTTCCATCTTCGAGTTGGTTGGTGAGGAAATTGCCGACATCCCCAACGTCCGAATTGTCTGCAACAGTGAGCTGGACCTAGTCGACATCGCCGTCTCGAAGGCGGCGCGCGAGGCCTCATTGAAGGAAATGTGGAACGTGGTTCCGGTAGAGGCCGAGTCGCTGCTGTATCGCGACCGATACCGCAAACTGTTCGAGCTTCTGACGCGTGGCAACGTTCAAATCCGCGTCGTTCCGAAACAGATGGTCTTTCTTCACGGGAAGGCGGGTGTCGTCGAAGGCGCGGATGGCTCCAAAACGTGTTTCATGGGTTCCATCAACGAAAGTCGGAGTGCGTTCGCGGCGAACTACGAGATTCTCTGGGAGGACCCTTCGCCTGAGGGCGTGCAGTGGGTAGAGGAAGAGTTTGACGCGCTCTGGAAGGAGGGCCATCCGCTTCCCGATGCTATCGTTGAGGAAATATCACGTGTTGCAAATCGCGTCGAGGTGAGGTTCGAGGGGCTGCCCCCTTCACAGGTGCCAGCGGCGAGCTTGGTCGAAGCGCCCCTGTATCGAGGCGGCGAGCAACTGCAGCCCTGGCAGCGGTCCTTCGTGACGATGTTTCTCCAACATCGTGAGGTCTATGGGAAGGTACGGCTCCTGCTTGCGGACGAAGTGGGGCTCGGGAAGACGCTTTCTCTTGCCACTAGCGCGATGGTGTCGGCGCTCCTCGACGATGGAAAGGTCCTCATCCTCTGCCCGTCCACGCTGACGCTTCAATGGCAGGTGGAGCTTAAGGACCGCCTCGGTATCCCGAGTGCCGTATGGCTCTCCAACAAGAAGGTGTGGCAGGACCAGAACGGGCACATCATCAAAACACGGGGGGCCGCGGACGTTACGCGCTGCCCGACTGCAATTGCCATCGTGTCCACTGGACTCATCTTCCACATGAGCACAGAGCGCGAGGAGCTGCTGAAAGTGCGGTACGGAACAGTGATTCTCGACGAAGGGCACAAGGCGCGCACAAGTCGCACCCTGGGCAGCGACGACGGTGAGGCGAACAACCTGCTGGAGTTCATGCTTCAGATTGGCCCTAGAACCCGCCATCTGCTTATCGGCACGGCTACGCCCATCCAGACCAACGTCGACGAGCTCTGGGACCTCTTGAAAATTCTCAACGCCGGAGCAGACTTCGTGCTTGGGCGCGCATATGCGAGCCAGTGGCACGTCTCCGAGAAGGTATTGCCGTACGTCAAGGGAGAAAAGAGTCCAACCGACGGCAAGGAAGCCTGGGACCTACTTCGTGCGCCGCTCCCCCCGCACTCGGAGGCCGACTCGCGCATTTTTCAACTGCGCATGGCTGCCGGCATTCCGGACGAGACCTTCTTCAGCCAAGAGCCATATTCAGACCTTCCGTTTATGGCAACCATGGCCATCGACCAGATGGTCAATGCGGACTTCTTCAAGGAGAACAATCCGATTCTTCGGCATACGGTTCTTCGGCGGCGAGCGGTATTGGAGGAACGAGGACTCCTTGAACGGGTCGCAGTTGACGTTCACCCGGACCCGAAAGCCGAGGCCGGAACCTACCTCGGTTTGAACCTCAATGGCCTTGGATTGATGGCGAGTCTCCCGTTCGAGCTGGCCTATAAAGCCGCCGAGGGTTTTACGGCGGCTCTGAGCAAGCGCACCAAGGCGGCCGGCTTCATGAAGAGCCTGCTGCTACAACGAATCTGTTCGAGCTTCGCGGCCGGCCGGTCCACAGCTCAAATGATGCTGGATAAGAGACCTATCGAGGATGATGAGGCGGCGGAGCAGATTGCTGACGCACTGTCCGTGCTGACGCCGGAGGAAGCCGGGCACCTGCAGACTATCGTCCAGGAATTGACTCGTCCGGAGGCGCGCGACCCGAAGTTGGCAGCAGTGAAGTACTTCCTATGCGAGCACCGTACAGAAGGCCGGACCTGGCTTGAGCACGGGTGTATCGTCTTCAGTCAGTACTACGACACTGCCCTATGGGTAGCCTCGGAACTCGCAAAACTTCTCCCCAACGAGACGGTGGCGGTCTACGCCGGCGTCGGCAAGAGCGGACTGTTCCGCGGTGAACTGTTCTCAACTGTCGAGCGGGAGCACATCAAGACGGCTGTCAAGCGACGCGAGCTACGGCTGGTAGTCGCCACCGACGCTGCCTGTGAGGGCCTCAACCTCCAGACGCTGGGGGCCCTGATTAACGTCGACCTTCCCTGGAATCCTTCCAGGCTGGAGCAGCGTCTTGGTCGCATCAAGCGGATTGGCCAGGTGCGCAAGTCCGTGGACATGCTCAACCTCGTGTATCACGGAACACGGGATGAGAACGTGTACCAAGCCCTGTCGAAGCGGCTCAAAGACAAGTTCGACATCTTCGGCGGCTTGCCGGACACCATCGACGATGACTGGATAGAGGACCAATCTCGCTTGGAAGAAGAGTTGGACAAGTACCTGCACCTCCGAGACAAGGCAAGAAACGTCTTCGAGTTGCGGTATCAAAGCGACGAGTCCCTGGCCCCAGATGAAAACCGTTGGGAGCTGTGCTCTCAGGTGCTTTCTCGCAAGGACATTGTGGAGAAACTTTCTGCTGGCTGGGGCTGAGAGGTTTGCCTCTTTCGAGGGGCAGGACCTTCCGGCGGAATGAGTCCTTAGGCTGTGCGCCTTCGGTCGGCGTTTAGACCTTGAACTTGGTCGGCGCCAACTGTTTCAGCCTCTCCTCGAAACTTGGCTTGTTCAAAGATTGCACTGGGAACAGCATGAATAGGTACTGTGTGCGCCCAAGTGCGCGAAGTACTTGGACAAACCTCTCAAGGTTCGCTTTCCCATGGGACTCGAGCGGACGCATTTGTGGTCGATTGCTATGCGAACGTATTGCGCGCGGCGTTTCTGAAGCGGAGGCCAATCGCCGTCCGCTCAATCGCGAGCGGGCGACGCAGGGCTAACCGAAGCTGGTCGAGACCCCGGCACGACGCCGTTCGACGGGCGCCGCAGAAATGGGGGTGTAGTTGATTGCGGATTCACGACGACGAAAGCGGATTTCCGCGGGACAGGGTCAGAAGCTGACAAACCCACCTCTCCGCACCGCAGGCGGGGGGCATCGACGCTCGGCCTTGCCCAACAACATCCGGCCTCCCTCCTGAGGCACCGCAAACCTCAGGTCAGCGGAGGAGAGCTCTGCAACGAGTGTTCCCCCGGAAATGTTGACACCCCATCCCCAAGCTTCAAGGGCGGCTCGTGGCAGACTCAGGCGAAGGTCTCCCTTGTGAGCGAAGGTCAGGACGCTGGACCAAGACTTGCGGGCGTCTTCACATTGGGCCAACCAACTCAAGCGCCGAAGGGCAGTGTCGCTCTGCTGAGCTGCCGCCAATGGCCCATTCGCTTGAACAAGCAAGCCGTCTTCCTCCTGCGAAGCTCCGAGGTATAGGGCCAGACTGTTCGGTGTCATAAGCGCATCGAGCACCGTTGCGGTCCAGAGCCAAAGCTCGCGGACCAGGAGCGCCGCTGGCAAATAGACCTTTGTTTCCCCGTCGTTGACCACATAGATGGCGTGGCGGGTGGTGGCGACAGAGCGAACGAATGAACGGATGAGTCGACCCGGTTGAAGCAGCAAGCTGAGTTGAGATAGGTCGGGAATCCGCACCCGAAAGCTCGTAGTGGGGAACTGGTCCGGGGGCAGGATGGATGGCTCGAATATCCGCCGATTGAACAGCCAGGACGCTGGCGCATGGCGCATCACCCAGGCACCTCCCTGCCGGTGACATGTCTCAAGCTCGAGCCCGCGACTTGTGCTCCGCCAGCCGTTCACCCAACCCAGGTTTAGCGGAGAAGCAGCGTCTGCGCTTTCACACATCATGGCGAGCCTCGCGAGCTCTTTCGCGCGCAAGAGCGAGCAGTGCCGCTCCCCCATCCGGCAGACGGGCGCGATTGATGCGAGCTCGCCACAGAAGTTGTGAGTCCGACAACAGGTTGCCGGCCACGCCCGTCAGCGTGGTGGTCAGACGCCTCAACTGGTACGACTCCACGGATTCACGCAGGGCGGCAAGCGTGCTCACCGACCTCGGGAGCCGCGGGCCGTTGTGCTTCAGGAGCGCACGAAGACCAAGCGCTCCAAGAACGTGGTTGCTGGAAGCCCTGCGAGGCGGGATTTGACGCAGCGTCGCCGCGACTTGTCTACGAATGAGGTCGACTACTTCTGCGTCTCGCGTCGCCCAGTCCACACGGCGCAAGGGTACCGGCGACCCGGCCGTGGATGTGTTCGGTCGCCAGGCTAGCAACCAGGGGCGGTCGTTGCGATATAGACGAGCGTACAGCGCTGGCGCTTCGCCGCGAAGTTGCTTTTTCCCTGCGCCAGAATGCCGCGTCGCGAGCGAGGTCCAGGCCGCGCGGTCGGGAAGAATATCGCGAACCGGCTGCTCGGTTTCCGGCGGCATCGGCTCAAGCAATCTCGAGGCTGTCTTCCAGTCCACATCTAGCGCCCTGGCAACGGCGTAGGTCTTCAGCCCCAGATTTGCCAAGCCGGCTGCCTCTTTTCGCAGCTCCGGTGACCGATAAACGCGCCAAGCCTTGGCGCGCTGCTCGGCTGCTTCGTGCTGCGGCGGTTCCGACCGCGACGCCGCGCGTTTGGCGTCGACGAAGTGGGAAAGCAGGACATACTTGAAGGGATGCAGCCGTCGACGAGGTCGTCGGAGTGCCTCGGCCAGCCACCCCAAATGGTCGTCCCGCCCGTCGACGCGCAGGGCGGCCTCAAGCATGACCGGGCTGAAGTGCTCTTCAAAGGCGCCCCGCAGACGGGCAAAGCCTTGTCGACCAGACGAGAAGCCACAAGCCATCAGGTCTTCGCGGTAGTCAAGAATCGTCGCGCAGGCGCGAGCGGGAGCGCTGAGGAGCTGCGCACTGCGCGCGGCAATGGCCTTCACCGTCTCCGAGCGATGGAGGTGATTCACCAGCGGGGACAGTCCCTCGGTCACGTCCTCGAGGGGTACTGCCAAGTGCTCATGCCTGCCAACAGGTCGAAACGGGATGCTCGTCCTGAGGAGCGGAACTCCGTGCCTATGACAGACCAGGACGCCGGGAAGGTGGTGACTCCGACGCCAGAAGGATTCGCCGAAGGTCGCGAGGTCATCTTGACGACATTTGGGGCACAGCTGAAACCACTTCGGCGCCACCGCCGAACCCGCACAAACGCCCAGGCGAACCTGCAGATTCCCGCCCTTGGACGCCATGCAAGCAATGACTTCCGCCTGCCGCTCTGCGCCCAGGAAGTGGGTGTAGTACCCCACCATCGTGTGCCGAAGAGCGATTTCCTCTGGGCTCAAGTGCCAACTTGCTCGTGCATGAGCGGCAAATTCCGCAAGATTTGACGGCAGGTCAGGTACGGCTAGCACCGATTGTCGACCATAGACGGCCTTCATGAGGTTCTTTGGGCTCCAGTAGCCATATCGAACTGCGGTCCGGGCGACCACGCTGTAAAGCAGCTCGTCGGGATAGGGCTTAGGCAACGTCCGCAACGGTCTCGTCCTTGCTGTCCTTCGCGCGAAAGTACGCGGCAAGTGCGTCCTCGGTGAGTTTTACGTGCGTTTTGTGGGTGGCGGTGAGAACGCTTTCGACGAGCCGGCGAGCGTCTGCTTCGGAAAGACCAATCGCAGAACGGACATGTGCGGCCGCACGGGCGACAAGGCTCGTTCCGGGCTTCGCTTCAGGTTTGCTGACTTCGCCCTTAGGGATGAGCAGTTGCTGCTTCTGAATGATTTCGTCGATGTCGTAGCTGTCGACATCCTCGAACTTGGCGATGCGATTGGGTTGCTTCGAACGCAAGGCATTCAGGAGCGGCTGAAGAATCTCGAATTCCGTGCGGGCGATGGTGCGAAAGAGTTCAGGCGTGAGGGTCTCCTTCCCTTGGCTCAGTGCCTGCAGTTGGGAGACCAGGAACATGTCCACGATGAATGCAACGACGCCTTGGGTCTCCTCGAAGATGACATCGCGGAACTCAACCGTGAGCTCGCCCGGCTCGCGTAGCCACTGAAAGGACCACAACGTTTCCACCAGCAGGTCGAACTCCGCGCCTCGCGTGAGGGGGCGCCAAGTCGCCCCACCGAGAATGCCCGCACGCCGACTATGGCGCGCATCGAGCTGCAACACCGCACGGGCTTTGAACGTGCCCAGGACGAGCAGCGGCAGCTTGAGCTCATTGACCAGTTCCTGGTACCAGTTCAGGAGTTCTTCCCGGCCGCCGCTCTTGCGCACGCTGACGTTCTGCAGCTCATCCAGAACCAGCAAGCCCAGACAATGTGCTCGAGCGAGCTGCTTGACCTGGTTCATCAGGACTTCAAGCGTTACGTTTTTTGCCGACTTCGGCGCGTGCGCCGTCCCCAGCACGTCATCGAAAGCACGAAGAATGTTCAGCGCCAGTTCCTTGACGCTGCCGTCCCGCGGGCACTCCACTTTCAGCCAGACGACCTGGTGCAGGTCGAGCTCATCGTGCAAGATGTACTGTGGGTACGCTGCGAGTACTGCCTCTGTTGTGGTCGACTTTCCCATTCCTGAGACGCCGATGAGGGAGAAACTGGTGATGGTGCGGACTTCGGAGAAGGCAAGTGGCTCCTTCTTGCCAGATTTTTGGGCCGCGGCGTAGTTGCGCTGCAGCGCTCGAAAGTGGTCGCCCTTCAGAGGATTGCGCTTGCGATACCCTGCCCGGATGAGCATGTCCAGGCGCCGAGAAAGCTGGCGTGCCCGTTCGGCCGGAATGAAGAAGTCCTTGAGCTCGGCCACGTAGTAGGAGCGCAGGTATCCCGGGTCACGCAACTGGGACTCGTCAAAGGCCGGCAAGACTGTCAGTTGCTCCAGCCACTCCTCGTCAGATTTGACTGCTGGTAGCGCGAGAACAAGGGCATTGGTGTTTGCCTCGGGTCCCGGGCGCCGGGTGTACGAGGCGATGAGCGGCGCGACCGCCGGCGAATTGAGGTCAGTGAGATTCATTTGGGGTCAGTCGGGCTGGTGGTCGGGGGAGGGGGCAGCCTGCGACGCGCTTCGAGCAGCCGACGGACAGAATCCGCAGTGCGGTTCGTCACCTCGTCGGCTGGCGCGGACTTTTGTTCATCGGCGTCGACGACATTTCCGGTCGGGTCATCGCCGGTGGTGTTGAGAAATACCTCGGAAGTCATCAGGTTGATTTCCTCCTCACGGTTTGAGCGAATATCGCGCGTGCGCTCCGCGCGCGTTTCACCACGCGGCTTGGCGCGTTCCGCCAACCGGCGGCTGCGCGCCGCGTCTTCGATGGTGTCTCGGTAAGCGGAGAGCTGGTCCGGTAGGTTGGTCCAGAAGGCCGACGCGTTTTGTCGCCTTTTCTGGAACTCGAGAGCGGCAACCTCGCTGAAGCTCACGCCGCCAAGACGTCGGCTTCGAGGAACCAGGGACAGTTCGTGCGCGGGCCCTCGTGCCTCGGAGGGAAGTGCCACCGCGACGCCACTCGCGAGGGGGTGATACACAACATCAACCAACTGCTTTCGGTGCAGGGCCTGAGCGAACCACGACTGCCGCCGAAGCTCTTCACCCATGTAATAGAGGCCGCGGTACAGCTGCAGTCCGCGTTTTGTCGTGGTCATCTGCGCCTTTGGCCAGAGATGGCGCTTGAGGTGCATGTCGGAAAATGTGCGCACATCGGAACGGAGGTTGTCGACACCCCATTTCCAGAGGCTGACCGGTACAAACGGGACACCGTCCGCAATGACCTCTGGCCAGCCTTCGTAGTCGCGTACGACCCGCGTATTTGCAATCACAACTGCGTTGATGACCGCGCGGGTGATGGCCTCGAGCGTCATGGCGCTGCGAAGCACTGCTGGCTCCGCGTCACGACCTGCCAACTCCTTGTCGATGTAGCCCGGAAGGAAAGGTCCAAACACCGCGTGCAGAGTCCGGAACATGCGTTCGACGATGCCCTTGGCATCGCCCCTGTAGGCCGTGGCGTTCTCGACGTCGATGTTGAAGCCGGCAGACAGCCTATCGGCTTCTTCCGACTTGAGCTCGCCTCGGTCACCCATCAGATGCAGTGGCATATAGCCAGTCGGCCACATATCCGAAGTAATCTCGATGCCGTACTCCCGACAGAAGGCTACCTTGTCGACGGAGCAGTTCCAGACCGCCAGCATTGCCCCTGCCCAGCAGGGTGGCTCCAGTCCAACATAGATGCCTACCACCATGCGAGTGAACTGGTCGATGACAACGTACAGAGTGGGGCGCCCTACGATGCGGCGAGGGTTGAAGCGAGAGACCGCGTACACGTCCAAAACAGTGGCATCAATGTAGTAGCGCGTGCCAGGGCCGCGAACCTCTTGCAGCGTGCCCGTAAGCAAGGGCTTAAAGGCAAGTTCAAAGCGACGCTGCGACATCCGTTTTAGCTGGCGCACGTCGAACGGGTGTTCGTGCTTCCAGTGATACTCGAACTGTTCGAACGTCGGTACCGCGTCGTAGTTTTCAACCTCTAGGCGTTGGGTGTCGTCCCTTCGCGGCAGCATCCTGACGTGCTCGGGATAGCGACTGATGAGCATCCATTCCCACGCCTTCTTCAGTCCTCGCCCGTCACGACCAACCGGCGCGCTCGCCCAGGCAAGAATCATGTTGCGCCGATGTGGCTCGGTGGCCGCAACACCGGTGCCTGGTTGGATGCTGCGTGGCCGTCCTGGTTTCGGGGCACCTTCGGCGGCGATACGCTGGACGCCGGGCGCCCCGCAACGCCACATCTGGGTGACCACGGCCTCCTTGGTCTGGCCGTGTTGCCAGTACAGCCGCAAGGTTGAATAGAAGAACGGCTTGGAGAAGATGCCGAAGTCGGCAAGCCGCCGAGCGAGTCGCCCTCGGAACTTTTGTTCCCAGACCCTTTGGCGAAAGCGCAGGGTGAACTGAATCAGGCGCCACCGCCGCTCGATGAGTTCCTTGTCGTAGGATGACAGGCTCATGAGGTTGATGGATTCGACAATCTCCTCGATGACGACGAGCTCGTCGGATGCGATTCGACTCAAAGTCTTGAGCTTGCCTTCGAAGCGCGGTAGAGCCCCTGAGGTATGAAGCTCGATGAGCACGAAATGCGTTGTGGTGATGTCCTTGGTCTCCGTTGAGGAAACTTCATCCAACACTCGCCATACCGTACCTGTCGCGCGCTCCTTGACGAGCGTGTTGACCGGCAGCATCATGCCCAATGCTCCAGTGCCGCAGGGGTTGTCGCGTAGGCGTGCATAGGAAGCAGTTCCAAACCAACGGGGCTGCTGAGGTCAACGCGGAGGGACCCGCGTGCGACCAAGTGCATCGCGATTTGGTAGACGACATTGGGCGTCGTGTGGAAGGACCCGGCCAACATTCGGCAGGACTTCGCGAGCGATGCCTCGCTTTGAGCGAGCACCTCCTGTAGTAGCCCCTGCACCAGACCGCTCACATCGACGACTTCGATGAATGCGAATTGACTGATGTCGTAGTAGCCCCTTACCGAGTCATAGTTGAGGTTGAACGGCTCGTCGAAAAAGCCCTGGTCGATGAGCTGCAGCTCCATCGCGTGGGAGTGCCAGAAGGCGCGCGTGATATCCATCAGTTCCTGTTCGCGCGGACTCAGCGTCTCGGGGTCGTACTTGAACGTGTATGGCACCAATCGTTGCCCCCCTGGCATCCTGATGGTCACCAGAAAGTCGAGCGTCATGACGTAGGGCGTGCCATCCAGGGTCCTCGGGTGGCGCAGGCCCAGCTTTTGCGCCAAGCGAAAGGTCTCGAATCGGTCCATCGGAAACTGCTCCCGAATCTCCTCAACCTGCGTGTCGGCCTCGAGCTTCAGAAAGCACTTCCATTCGCCGTCAGACAGCAGGTGATGAACTCGCTTTGACTTGACGCCGAATGGCCGGTGCGAGCGTCCACTCGAAGGAACGTCCTGAATCTGGAGCCACGGCAGATAGGAGGCTCCCATGCCGGCCCCCCGTCCTTCGGCGATGAAGCGCTGCACGCGGGCCTCGTCGAAGGAATATCGCAGGCGCGTCATGGCGCGACGCGGGGGCCGCGGCCCGATGAGCCTCGCCGCCCTGGAGGTCGTGGCAGTGTCAAGGCGTTCCTGTTGGCCCTGATGTCCACGGCGTTTGGGCAGCCGTGCTGCTTGGGCGGGCCACCACAAGGTGCTTGGCACTGGCTCGTCAACGTCAACTCCTGAAGGGTTCGCTTGGACCCTCGAGCTGGATAGCCCGCGTGTCCAAAAAAGCGCGCAGCTTATCGGTTGGACAGCGGACCAACAAATTGAGTAGGAAATAATCAGTGCGCGGTTCTTGGTTATTTTCGTTTTAGATTGGGCTGAACACGAGCACTGGTGGTTTTGGTTTCAAATCAATCAGTGTTGCTAAACATCTATTTGTACGACCTATTACTTAAAATTCGGTACGCTTTTCAATGAGAAACGTTTTAGGTCTTGTGGAGTTTAGGTGGTTATTTGCGGGTGTTGACGAAATCAAATCAATGAGGTAGATTTTTGCCCAATAGAGAATTGGAGTGTTGAGGATGGATAGGGAATTTTTCGAAGGCCTTTGGGCCACCGCGCCAGTCGAAGGTCGACCTGAAATTTGGCTGAGCGAGTGGCAGGTTTTTGAAGTGAAGATGCCGAGGAAACCCCACCGCACCCGCCATTTCGTGGGGTGGTCGATTCAGGACAGGTCGGGGATGGTCAGTTCGCAGGTCGAATCCTTTGACCCGGCCTCCATGAGAGGCGTGACCGGGAGCGGGAGGGTCTACGAGCTCCGCGGTCGGCCCGGTTGGAACGCGGATGCGGAGCACACATGGCGGGGGTGGATGCGCGTCAACGAGGTCGTCGAATATGCAGACGTGACCGCAAGTCTCGTGGAACGTCGTGATTCTGGCTTGGCCACAAAAGAATGAATGAGCGCGCCATGGCATATATCCACAAATTGCTCCCTCCAGATGGTCGTGGCTAGGCGCTACCGGCTTTGCAGCTCAGTCGTCCTATTCCTCGACTTCGACGATGTTGTGTGTCTCAATAACCCGTTCGGGGGATATGACGTTGCGCTCGCGCTGGCGAACTCACCTCGTTCAACGAGCGAAGCCCGGTATGACTGCGACATCGACCCGTGGCTGAGACTATTTGATGCCAAAGCTATCGCGCTTCTGGGTTCGCTGCATGAGGAATTTTTGCCGAAATACGTGCTCTCGACTTCGTGGTGGTGGCTGATGGACGACAACTCATTGAAGGAAGCGCTGGTCCGCGGTGGACTCCGCTTTGTTGCCGACAATATGCATCCAGATTCGGCTACGCCCAAAGCAACTCGACCGGACCTTCGTTGGACGGAAATTAGCAACTGGCTCGACGCCCACCCTGAGTTTTGTGACGCATGGGTAGTGCTCGACGACGAACTATCGGGGACAGGCCTGTGCATTGCGCAGCCTGAGGAGCGGCAGCCGTTCATCGTCCTATGCACCGAAGGCGTAGGCCTCATCGAGATTGAATACAGGAAGCTCCGCATCGCGTTCTCGTTGAGGGCCGGCCAACGCGAACTGCCTGAAGAGAGGTCCGTCCGATGACTGTGCCGAGTGAACGCACCCGAGCTGTGGTCGAAACACGGAAGTTCCTTTGCCTCCTCGCCCGCAGCCGGATGGCGCAGGAGTCACCCGCTGCACTTCAGAGATACGCCGAGGCGCTACTACGTTCACTATCCCAGCAACAGCGACATGCACCTCACGTCCTCCGCATTTCCTGCCTGGTGGTCATACCCCGGTGAAGGAGTGGCATGACAAGCAGCACGAACGCAGAGCCTCCCATGACGAAATTGTCAGAAGATGCGGCAGCCTGGGCGCCAGCGGGGAGTGTTCAGAGGTATCTCGGAAAGGCCCCGAAAGGGCGTGGAGAGCTCATCCTGTGGCTGGACTACGACGGCGTCGTCCACTGCGAGTCAGTCTATTGGTCGCCGAAGCGCGGTCCATTTTTCAAGGCTGAGGGATACACCTTGTTCGAGCATGCGCCGCTGCTTGCCGAAGTTCTCGAACCATATCCATCGGTTCGTATCGTGCTCAGCACGAGTTGGGTGCGGCTGTACTCGTGTGATAAGGCGGCGAAGCGGCTTCCCGACGCGCTGCGTGCGCGGGTCATTGGCGCAACGTTTCACACCGAAATGAATGAGGGCGCCTTCCTCGCGCAGTCTCGTGGTCAACAGGTAGCGGCTGACATTCGACGTCGGCAGCCGCGCGATTGGCTCGCCCTAGACGACACAGACGAGGGTTGGCCTGAGTGGTGTCGTGGCAGGTTCATCCGGACTCATGAGGAACTTGGCATCAGCGAGCCGAGCGTATTGGACGAGCTCAAACGGAAGCTTGCGCTCCTGAACGGGAAGGGTCTCGGATTCGAAACGAGTTGATAGCAATGGCTGATGGTCGAACATGAGTCATCGGGTTACGTCTTTGTGTTTGTCTTGTGCCGTCCGACATGAGCAACGATGGCTGATTTTTCTTCTCTGTCCCACGCCCAATGGACGGAGAGGCAAGAGTCCGCCTGCTTCGCACCAATGGTGATGTGTGGAGAGATGTCGATATCTCGCCCCTTGTAGCTTGCGACGTACTCGCCGCCCCATTTTCCCTTGGACGTCTGGGATACATCGTCGGCATACTCAAAGCCACGCTTCTTGAACAGTTGTCGAATCGACCCTACAGACTTTCCAGTCTCGATGCTGTTCGCCCAAATTGCTGCGACTTCGTCAATCGCCATGAGGGCCTGAACTGCTCGGTCTGGGTGGCGAAATGGGGACTGCGATGCTGTCGAATAGGCGGAGTCCAGGAATGCGATGTGTGTGGTTCGCTGGGAGGCCCACTTGACGGCATCTTCTACAGTTCTCGGAGACTCACTCTCTTCTGCGTCGCCCTCCGAATCCAGCCCGGCTCGGGCCTGAGAGACTGTTCCCGAACGGCCCGCGTGTGCAGCAAGTGCAATTGCGTTCCCTCTGAGCGTCTCGTTTTCTCGTAAGAGGTCGGCGTGCGCGCGCTGTAGCTCTTCGAGCTGGGTCTCGACTGCTACCAAGTCCTCCAGCAATTCGTCTGCAGAAGAAGGGCTGTTGGCGCGACTCGCTTCCCTCTGCTCGCGAGCAGCTGATTGTCGAAAGCGAGAGGTTGCTGCGGGCTCGACATATCGAAACGCCGCAGCGTCGAACACCATGCCGACAAGGTCGGCGAGGGTTCTATCAGCAACTTGTACGTCCCGGAACTGCCAAGGCATCCACAGCGGGTGCAAGTATGGGTCCGCCTCAGACGAAAAGTGAGGCCAGTACAAGCGTACAGCGCCGGCGAAACATGACAGCGGCTTTGACAGGACTTCGGTCAGGCGGAATGCGGCCCACTTGTCAGACAATTCATAGACCTTTGCCACCCCGGCGAGCCGCTCCGCTAAACCCGACGTATCGATGGGAGGGTGGTCGTCAGAGGGTCTTCTGGACACGACGACAATTGGGAACGGGCGCGCTTGGTCTGTCAGCTCAGATACCAGCGCCTCGATTTCCTCAGCGCCAATCACCTCAGGGCTCACGTTGTAGGGATGGTTTGCTATGCGGACTGAACGAAGTCGCGAGATGTCTCGAATCACGCGCGGTGAACCCAGCTTGAAGTTCGCCGGCGCGAACAGAAGTTGGAGACCGGTGACGGCCAAATCGAGTGAAAGGATGAGCCCGCTCGGCGTGTTGAGGAGAGCAATCGATACCACCCAGCCAAGGCTGGCGTCGTATTGGTCCGGGTACTCCCAGCGGATGTCAACGAGCCCAACTTGTGGTTCGCCGGTAGACGAGTGATGATGAATGGAAAGCCTATGACCTTCCGCCGGTTCGAGCACGAGGTCGCCGGATGCCAAATTTCCCCGCACTTCGACGGAAAGCCTCTGCCGCCTATACCAATCGTGAATCCACCTGCCGACATAGTCTAGAGCGATGGAAACATCCGACGATTCACCGACTTCAAGGGCGGTAGCGTAGACCGTTCGCATGACAAAAATTCCTCCTATGCGGACAATATTTCGCGCCGCTTGATGCTGCCTAGGTGTTCTGAAGCTGAAGGACTTTTCTTCCCTATAGCTCAGTTCTTACGTTGCCGTGAACGTGCCCAACGATGCGAATGCATATCCATGGACACCGCTTTTCCGTACCCTTGCCAGAGCGAGCTACAGCTCATTCAGGGCATGCACCCTCGCAGTTCGGTCGCCGGGTGGGTGTGCGGTCTCGTGCCGAGGTAGGCCGCCATAAGAGTCGCGGCGCCGAGGATGGAAAGAAACGAGGCCTCACTGATTGCTAGAGTCTATCGATTGAATGCTCCGAAAGTTCGGCGACCAGCTTGCCATTGGACTCTAGCCAGCGCGAAAGCAGTCTCGGTCGAGGGGGATGGGAAAAGTCGACGGGTGTGACGTAGTTCCGCTCTTGACCGATTACCGCCCTCCGGAACCTCGGCGAAGATGCCCCGGCTCGCGGCCTCATTGCTGGGTACCGAAGTTATGCCCCGCTCATCCCGGAACGCTTGCTGTATGTTCGCTGATAGGCTAACATATGTTAGATTTGTGTAAGCCTATAAGCTAACAAATGAATCCAAATTTCAACCTTCTTCGCCTGCAACAGGTGGACGAATCGTTGAACCGATATCGCCGAATTCGAGGCACGCAAATTCCGCCTGATGGCTGGTTGCGTGTGGTTCGCGAGGCGTTGGGTCTGACTGTTCGCCAGCAAGCCGCTCGCTTGGGAATTGCTGCGGCCACCTTGCACAAGTGCGAGCGGTCAGAGGTGGACGAGCGAATTTCGTTGGCGCAGCTGCGCAAGCTTGCCGAAGGCTTGGACTGTGAATTGGTCTACGGCCTAGTGCCTCGCAAGCCACTGACCGAAGTGATTCAAGAGCGGGTCACAGGAATTGCCCGGTTGGAATCACAGGAACTCGCACATTCCATGCAACTGGAAGACCAGCGTCCTGGTGAGCGCCATCTCCGTCGGCAGGTAGAAGAGCGTCGCGCAGAACTGCTCGCGGGGAAGTGGTCGGACTTTTGGCGGTAGCTTGCAGAAGGCCGTGGCGACCAAGACCGTTTTCCACCTTGGCGAACTCGCAGTCGACTTTCCTTGCCCGTGCTCCGAAACCAGACGGACGAGCGTGGACAAGATGACGCGCTCGACCAAGCGCGATGGTACCCAGAGGGGTCGGCATCGACAGCGCCACGAGCCATAGGTCCAGCAAGTCGATGAAGCTGACAACGTGTCGTGTGCGTCGTTCTTTTCATGTGACTCATCGCCCTGTGGGAGCGCGTGGCTGTGATGCTCAATGGTCGGACGAGGACCTACGCGCCGGCTTAACCTCAACTTGGTGAGCTTTGGCGCTATTTGTGTCTATCCGGCGGACTTGCGGCGAGACCAGGCTTTCGACCGCCGCTCGTGACTCAGCTTTCGAGGCATCCCTTCGAGCTCCGCCACTGCCTCGACGAGCCTTGTGCTACGGGCCGAGCTACTCCTACAGGCAATGGCTCGCGGAAAGGAGCGGCGCCTCGCGGAGTCATACGAGGATGCTGCTATGGAAAAGAGATGGTGCTCGGCCTGCGGAGAGACTTTCGAGCCGAGGCCCCAGTCCCCGCGTCAAGCCTACTGCAAAAAAGAAGAGTGCCAGCGTGCCCGCAAGCGCCTGTGGCAACGTGCCAAGCGAAGGACGGATGATGACGACTATCACCAGAATCAGCTCGAGGCCCAGAAGGCTTGGCGGGAAAAGCATCCTGATTACTGGCGAAACTACCGGCAAGCACATCCCGAGTACACCGCTGAAAACCGCAGCCGGCAGCACAGCCGAAACGAACAGCGCTCTGGCGCATCCCAGAGGATTGCAAAGAGCGACGCGTCCTCATCTTGGCCACCGCCGTCCGGGCTCTTCAAACTCGTTGAGATAGGGCGAGAACAAATGGCTCCAGGGCGTTCTTGGACGGTCCGACTTACGCTGGTTTCCGCCGTCACGTAGCGTGCGGGTGATTGCAAAGAGAGGACTTAATCGATATCGGGACGAGGACCTGATAACTTGGCGGCTTATGCGTGTGGCGCACGATGAAGCGAAGACTGCATCAGCAGCTCATCATCTGCGCAGCTTCGCCAAGCGCGGCGATGCTGGTCGTAGCAACACAGTGGCAGCAGGAGAAGACGCGACATGGACACAACGTCGTCTGCCAGTGGTCACCCGCCGATTCTCGCGGCGGAGTACGTTCGCATGTCGACGGAGCACCAGCAGTATTCGACTCAGAACCAGGTTGACCGCATTCGCGAGTACGCCGCGCAAAGAGGCATCGAGGTCGTTCGAACATACGCGGATGAAGGCAAGAGCGGATTGCGCATCGTTGGACGATTGGCCCTGCAACGCCTCATCAAAGACGTCGAATCAGGCCAAGCGAACTTCTCGATTGTTTTGGTCTACGACGTCAGCCGGTGGGGCCGCTTTCAAGACGCTGATGAGAGCGCCTACTACGAGTACATCTGCAAGCGTGCCGGCATCCAGGTTGCCTACTGCGCAGAGCAGTTTGAGAACGACGGCTCTCCGGTTTCGACGATTGTCAAAGGCGTCAAGCGCGCGATGGCTGGTGAGTACAGTCGGGAGTTGTCCGCGAAGGTCTTCGCGGGCCAATGTCGCCTGATTGAGAAGGGATTCCGCCAAGGTGGGCCCGCAGGATTTGGGTTGCGGCGACTTCTAATCGACCAAAGCGGTGCGCCCAAGGCTGAGCTATCCAGAGGGGAGCACAAGAGCCTGCAGACCGACCGCGTGGTTCTTATCCCCGGCCCGGAGCCGGAAGTTCTTCTTGTGAGGCAAATCTACAGATGGTTTGTCAACGATGGCCTCTCCGAGGCCAACATCGCCGCGCGTCTGAATGCATCTGGCATCAGAGGAGAGCACGGGCGCGAATGGTCGAGGGCGACCGTTCACGAAATTCTTATCAACGAGAAGTACATCGGTAGCAACGTCTACAACCGGATTTCCTTCAAGCTGCGCAAGTTGCGGGTGGTCAACCCCAGCGAAATGTGGATTCGGAAGGAGGATGCGTTTCCGCCTCTCGTGGGAAAGGAGGAGTTCTACACTGCCCAGGGAATCATCCGCGCCCGCTCTCGTCGCTTCTCGGATGAAGAGCTCATCGACCGGCTGCGACATCTGTACCGCGAGCGGCAGGCGCTCTCCGGCCTTCTCATCAATTCAACCGAGGGCATGCCGTCGTCGTCGGTCTACGCCCACCGCTTTGGGAGTCTTGTCAGGGCCTACCAGCTCGTTGGCTACACGCCTTTCCGTGACTTCCAGTACATCGAAATCAATCGGCTCTTAAGGCGGCTGCATCCCACAATCGTCAAGGAGACAGTAGACCGGATGGATGCTCTGGGCGGCAAGGTGCGGCATGCTCCCCAGACGGACCTTCTCTGGGTGAACGATGAGTTCAGCGTATCCCTGGTGCTGGCGCGCTGTCAGCGCCGAGAGTCGGGCCACCTCTTCTGGAAGATTCGGTTCGATACCAGCCTTGAGCCCGACCTGACGGTAGCGGTGCGTTTGGCTCCCGAGAATAAGGTGGCTTTGGACTACTACCTGCTGCCGCGCCTCGACATCGTGGTCCCTCGCATCAACTTGGGAGAGCGCAACCCCGTTGAGCTAGAGAACTTTCGCTTTGAGAACCTCGACTACTTGTATGGAATGGCGGCGCGCACCCGGCTGAGGAGAGCCGCATGAGCAGCGGACTGCCACTTCCCGAACTTCGGATGATTCCGCTCGACCGAATCGATGTGCTCAATCCCCGAGAGCGAAATCAGCGAAAGTTTGATGTCATCGTGGACAACATCGGTGCGGTCGGGCTGAAGAAGCCGGTGACGGTGACGCCTCGGCCGAGCGACGATGGCGCCGAGCGCTATATGTTGGTCTGCGGCGAAGGGCGCCTTAAGGCGTTTTTGCGTCTCGGCGAGACGCGAATCCCTGCTCTAGTCGTGACCGTGTCGGATGAGGACGCCTTCGTGATGAGTTTGGCTGAAAACATTGCTAGGCGGCGTCATCAACCGCTGGAGCTGCTGCGCGGTATTACCCTTCTGCGCGACAGAGGGTGCTCCGCAAAGGATATCTCTCGAAAAACAGACCTCCACGAAAGCTATGTCCGTCAGATTCTCGAGCTCGCGGACAAGGGAGAGGAACGCCTCTTGGTCGCGGTTGAACGCGGGAAAATCCCAATCACTGTGGCCATTCTCATCGTTGGCGCCGGCGACGACGACAAGTCGATACAAATGGCCATGCAGGAGTCCTATGAATCTGGCGAACTACGCGGTCCGCAGCTGATGTACGCAAAGAAGCTCGTGGAGCGGCGTCAGTTCCTCGGGCGTACGGTCGCTCGAGCTCCGCCTCGCCGGCGAACCGAGGTGAGCAGTTCCAGCCTCGTGCGCGCGTATCAGAAGGAGGTCGAGAGGCAACGCATGATGGTTCGCAAATCCTCGCTCGTACAGCAGAGGCTGTTCTTCATCCTCGGTGCGCTGCGAAAGATGTGCGCGGACGAAAATCTTGTGAACCTCTTAAGGGTCGAAGGGCTTGACACGCTTCCCAAGTACTTGGCTGAGCGTATCGTCCGTCTCGGAGGCGCGTTGTGACGACAGTCGCGCTGGGATTCCTGCCGAAGCCAATGATGATTCCAGTGGAGAGCCTGCTGCCATCGACCAAGTTGGATGCACGGCTGGTTTCCTCGCACAAGTACCGACAAATTCGGGAATCGATTCTGGAAATCGGGTTGATTGAGCCGCTTTCGGTGTCGGCCGTGGACCGCAAGAACGGGCAGCACCTTGTGCTGGACGGGCATTTGCGGCTCCACGTCATGAAGGAGATTGGTCTAGTAGAAGTTCCGTGCCTGGTGGCAACCGACGACGAGTCCTTTACTTACAACAATCGGGTCAGTCGGCTATCTACGATTCAAGAGCATCTGATGATTCGTCGGGCCATCGACCGAGGCATTTCAGCCGGCAAGCTTGCCAAGGGTCTCTGCATAGACGTGAGCCTTCTGCAGAAGAAGAGCACTTTGCTGGATGGAATCTGCGCGGAAGTGGTGGAAATCCTGAAGGACCGGAACTTCTCCACAGAGCTTTCCCCGGTGCTTCGACGTATGAAGCCTACACGCCAGGTCGAGTGTGCGGAGCTGATGGTCGCGGCGAACAGCGTCACTACAAGCTATGCGCGCGCACTGTTGGCGGCTACGCCGCCCGAGATGCTGGTGGCCGGCAAGAAGCCGTTGGGAGTTGCTGCCTTGTCACAGGAGCAGTTGGTTCGCATGGAGAACGAGATGTCCAACGTGCTTGCTCAGTACAAGGTTGCGGAGCAATCTCACGGGGAAGAGATGCTCAACTTGATGTTGGCCAGAGGCTACATCATGAAGTTGATGGACAACCCCCGGGTGATGCGGTATCTGCAGGGCAACTATGCGGAAATTCTCGAAGAATTCTCGAAGATTATCCAGATGACGTCGATTGATGCCTAGGCGACACGATGGCTACCTACGACGAGGCCGAAGCCCGTGACTCGCTACTGCTCAGACCGCGGGCACGACCACCGCCTCCCGACCTTGTCGTCAGCAGACTGCAAATGAACGTCAATTGCTTCGCGGAACCTGAACGGCCGGGTTCGCCGCGAGACACCGGTCGTCGAGGCGCGCCATTTAAGCTTGGCGTAGCATTCATCGCTAGTGAGTGGTCGCTTCAGTGTGCGTTCGGCTGGCAATATCTTCGCGCAACCCGTGCCGAGCCGGGTCGCCGCGCCCTAGCGAGCGGCGACTACGGCCAATTACGTGGGGCCACCATAATTGGACTTCGTCGCCGTAATTGCTGGTGGACGGCCGCTTCGAGCCCCCTGGCGACCGACCGACGCGCGGCCGCAGGTCATAGTGGTAGCCGACCGTCCACGCGACCGGCATTGACGCGTGTCCTAGGTGTGGCTGCACCGCAACTTTCGCGTCGGCCGTTGCCCGGTTTCAGGTAAGCCGCGATGGCGACCTGGCGTCAGCGAGTTCTGCGCCATTTATGCGTCTGAGGAACGGTAAGCAACAGTGTTTCCTCGTTTCTTGGTCGATGACGCCGGGCAACCTGTAGGTGTGCCGCTCAGTAAGCAACCCGCGCCAGGGGGCCGACGTCGCTCTCCGTGGCGACTAGCCTTTGCGGCGGTCGGGTAAGCGACTAAGTTTTGGGCTCACATGCGCGTGCGGCGGCCCAGCCAACTCAAATCGGCAACGGGTCGATCCAGAGGTGATCGGGCTCGAGCCCATTTCGCCTGCGCTCCGCCATGGCCTCATAGGCGGCCTCGATGTGGCGCGCGAAGCGCGGCGTGTCGAAGAGCGGCATCCGGTCGCGCTCCATGCGCAAGCGATCGCGCAGGCCTGCCAGTTCCTTCGGGTTGTTGGCGAGTCTCCGTGCCGCCGCCTCGTAGTCGGTCACGTTGTGCGTGACCAGTTCAGCCAGGCCGGCCGCATGCAGCAGGCTGGACGCCACGCGTGCAGGGAAGGTGCCTCCTGCCAAAGTCAGCACCGGCAGGCCAGCCCAGAGTGCATCGCTGCAGGTGGTGTGCGCATTGCAGTGGAAGGTATCGAGGAACAGGTCGGCATGGGCGTGGCGCGCCAGGTGATCGGCCAGGGGCGCTCGGCTGGCCCAGACGATGCGCTCGGACGCCACGCCGCGCGCCTGCGCCGCGGTGGCGATCTCGGACTGCATGCGCTCGCTGCCCGCCAGCAGCCACAGCACGCTGGAAGGCACATCGCGCAGCAGGCGCATCCAGACGTCGAATACGTCGGGCGTGAGCTTGAAGCTGTTGTTGAAACAGGCAAAGACGAAGCCTTGAGCCGGAAGGCCCATGGCTTCGCGGGAAGGCACGCTTTCTGCGATTCGCTTGGTGTTGTCGTTCGCCTGGTAGCTTTCGGGCAGTCGCACCACTTTCTCGGTGTAGAACGCCTCCTCGCCGCTGCGTATCAGGCGCGGATCGGCGATGAGGTAGTCCACGTAGGTGCACCCCATCGTGCCGGGGAAGCCGAGGTAGTTGACCTGCAGCGGCGCCGCGCGACGGGCGAAGATGCCGGCACGAAAACCCTGTGTGAAGCCGTTGAGATCGACTGCGATATCGATGCCCGCCTCACGTGCCATGTCGGCGATCTCGGCGTCGCTGTGATCGCCGACCTCGATGAAATGATCGAAGGCCTCGCTGACCCGGCGACCCAGTTCGTCGCCTTCGCCGCGGTCGAGCGAATAGCCGAACCACTCGAACCGCGTGTGGTCGTGGCACTCGAAAAGCCGGACCATGAGTTGCGATGTCGCGTGGTTTCGGAAGTCGGAGGAGAAGTAGGCAATGCGAAGCTTGCGGGTGGCGTCACCAGGCGGCGCACTCGCCGCTGCCGACTCGTCGTTGGCGCGCGCCGGATACCTGCTCTCGGCGAAGGTTCGCGCGCAGGCCTGCAGCGTCGCAGCATCCGCCGGTGTTCCCATCAACGAGAACGGGGTCGCGACGCGTTCGCCCTGACCGACCCGCGCCAACAACCCCTGAGTGTCGCGTTCCCAGTCCTGCCAGATGCACTCGTGCATGCGCAGATGCAGCAGGTGGCCGGGCAGGTAGTCGCTGTCCGGAGCCACTTTCGCCAACGCCTCGTAGGCGGTCAGCGCCTCCGGATAGCGCCGCAGCGCGAGCAGGCTGGTGGCGTGATCCTCCAGAACGGCGACGTTGCCGGGGTCCAGGGCCAGCGCGCGATCGTAGCTCTGCAGCGCTTCGAGCCCGCGGCCGAGGCGAGTGAGTACCGAGCCGCGATCGCTCCAGGCGGCGGCACGATCCGGTTCCAGCGTCAGGGCGCTGTCGTAACAAGCCAGCGCTTCGTTGAAATGCTCCAAACCGGTCAAGGCATTCGCGAGGTTGTGCAACAGCAATGGCGAACGCGGATTCTTGCGCTCGGCGCGGCGAAACGCGGCCACGGCGCGTTCGTCCTCGTGCAAAGCGGCATAGGCGACACCGAGTTCGTGCAGCGCTTCGAAGTAGTCGCCGCCTGCTTTGAGCGAGCGTTCGAATGAAGTTGTCGCCTCGCGCGCCCGGCCGCTCTGGAGCTGCACACGACCGAGATAGAACAAGCACTCCGGCGAGCACTTGGACAGCTTCGCGGCCTTCGTCAGGTATTCCTCGCAAGCCTCCGTCTCGCCGCGGTTGCCGCAAATGTAGGCCAGCAGTTCGTAAGCCTTGGACGGAGGGTTCGGCTTGGCCACGATCTGGCGCAGCAACGGTTCTGCGCTCTTGATTTGGCCGGCGCGGAAGTAGCGCTCGGCCCATGCGATCTGGACGTCCATGGGGTCGCGAGTCTATGGTGATTCGATTTGAACGCCAAGCGTAGAATCGCGCCACCCAGGCTGAGCTTCTCGACGACGCATGCTTCAAAAGCCATTGCTTACCCGGATACCCAGGATATTGCATCAGACCAATGCCAATGCCGCGCTTCCCGCGGAGCTGGCTGAGCACGTCCGGAAGCTTCAGGTGCAGAACCTGGGCTGGCGATACGAGTTCTACGATGACAACGCTTGCGTTGATTTCATCCGCAAGAACTACGACCCGCGGATCCAAAAGGCGTACGACAGAATCAATCCCCGGTACGGGGCTGCGCGGGCGGACTTTTTTCGCTATCTGTTGATCTACAGGGTAGGCGGCGTCTACCTGGACCTCAAGAGCGGCTTGACCAAGAGACTCGACGACATCGTTTCAAGTCACGAGTATCTGCTGTCGCACTGGGACAATGGGCCGGATGGAACGCATCCCGGGTGGGGCGGGCACTTCTCGAACTTCCCGCAAGGCGAGTTCCAGAACTGGTATGTGGCCGCTGTGCCCCGCCACGTGTTTCTCAGAGCCGTCATCGAACACGTGCTGAACAACATCGAGAACTACACGGTCGAGCGGTTCGGCGTAGGCCCTGAAGGGGTCTTCTACACGACCGGTCCGGTCGCCTACACCGAGGCCATCGCGCCTTTGCTCAAGAGCGCGAACTACCATCTCGAGAGGACGAACTACAAGATGGGGTTCATCTTCAATGCGCTGGGGCCACAGTACAGGAAACTGGTGTACGAATCGCGGCCCCACTACTCGGCGCTCGATGAACCGGTCGTCCTGCCGGGTTGAAGCCACAGCGCGTTTTTCGAATTCGAGAGGTCAGCTGCGACGATGGGAGGACACGCGCTGCAGCAACTCGAAGAGCAAAGCACTTTCGCCCGGCGTCAGATGGCCCAGAAGTTCTTTCTCCATCGACAGGGCGACCGTCTCCGCCTTCTTGACCAGGTCGGTGCCCTTGCGGGTCAGCCGCACATGCTGCGAGCGCCGATCGACTTCGCTGCGGCTGCGACCCAGCAAGCCGCGGGCCTCCAGCCGGTCGAGCGTCACCGTGAGGTAGGGCACTGACACGGCGAGCGCGCGCGCCAGCTGCTTCGGGGCGACATCGCGGTTCGAGTCGACCAGCACGAGCAGCGAATATTCGACCCGCCGGAGATCGAATGGCTCTCCCACGTGCTTGAGGAACAGGTTGGTCGTGGGGATCGCCGCCTGCACGAGGCTGTAGCCGAGAAGCCGGCGCATGCGCTCGTCTTCCAGGCCACCGCGAGGGGAGTGCACAGCTGACTCGTGCGTTGGGGTTAGGGTGCGTGCCGTCATGTCGGCGGCCAGTGTAGCGGCCGCCTTCTGCCGTTCATGCCGGCACGCAGGAGGGCTTCAGGGCGTGCAGACGTAGTTGGCCGGATCGTTCTGCGCTGTCAGCGCGGCCGGCGTGGTGCCCGTCGCGCCGGTGTACTTCGCGTACTGCGGATAGGGGCACAACGGCCGTACCCGGGTCGTCGCCCCTGCCGGCAGCGTCCAGCCGAACTGGGCCGGTGTCGTGGTGCTGGAACGCGCGATCAGCCGGTCCGGCGCCTGTCCTTTTTCGACCCAGTTCACGACCGCCGTGAAGGCCGGAAACGAATCGGTTGCCGGACCACCGCTGCAATGGTTCATGCCGGGGACGGCAAAGAGCCGTGCGAAGTCCTTGACCGTGCCGTTCGCGGCTGTCTGGCTCAGCGCGCTGTACCAGTTGGCCGTGTAGTTGAACGAGAACACCGGATCGCTGGTGCCGTGATAGACGATCAGCTTGCCGCCCTTGTTCTTGAAAGTGGACAGGTCGGTCGAATGCGTGCCCATGAAGTCATAGGCCGATGTGCCGTAGATGCCGTTGGTGGTGGTGATCTTCGGTGCATCGTTGTCCCAGTCGAAACGCAACTGGTATTGCACCAGCGAGTTCGCGGTCGACAGGCCTTGCGTGGGCGGCGTGGTGAAGACCAGCGGACCGGCGCCACCGCCGAGTGTCACGTTGATCGCGCCATTCACGCCCGGTGCGCCGAAGCCGGGGATCCCCACCTTCCAGATCAGCCAGCCGGTTGAGCCGATGCCCGCGTCCCACGGCCAGTCCGCATAGAGCGCAGTGCCGGCGCTGTTCTTCGGGCCGCCCATGACCTTCTGCATGGCCGTGACCTGCGCAGCGCTGAGACAGGCCGTCGGCGCGCCAGCGGCACCGCAGGCCAGCGTGCTCACATCGAAGGTGCAGGCCTTGTTGATCATGCCGTCGGCCAGGCCGTCGTCAGCATCGCACTTGGCGAGGATCGCGGTCTGCATGGCCGACCAATGCGCCGTCGTGAATGCCGAGGAGAGCAGTGGCGTGGTGCCGGCCCCTGGGCCGGCGGTCTCGAAGGCCGTCGCTGCCGCACCGAACTGCTGGGTGTCCCAGGCTTCCGCCAGCCACGCCTTGGGCAGATCGGAGCCGGGGTCGCCGGCCACGACGCCGTCGAACTCGTCGCCGAAGCGCTGCGACACCATCATGGCCTCGCGCCCGCCCTCGGAGCAGCCCATGAAATAGGCGTAGTCCTGCTTCTTGCCGTAGTAGCGCGTGATCAATTGGTTGGCGAGCTGCTTGGTCTGGCCGATGGCGTTGTAGCCGAAGTCCAGGCGCGCCTGCGGATCGAGGCCGAAGGCCGAGCTGCCGGCGTTGTTGGGGTCGCTGTTGACGCTGTCGCTGTGCCCGCTGTCGTCCGATACGGTCGCGTAGCCGGAAAGCAGCGGATTGACCGCCTCGGCATTGGTGATGACGCCCGTCGTGTTGGGGATGGAGCCGTCCGTTCCGCCGCCGCCGCTGAAAAATAGGCGGCTGTTCCACGTGCTGGGCAGGTTGATCTGGAAGCCGATCGCATAGGTGGTCTGCGCGTCGGTCTGGCCGGCGGCCTTGAAGCCCGCCCGGCCGCCGTTGATGGTGCCGACCACGGCGCAATAGGTCTGCGGATTGCCGTTCGCGTCAGTGGCGGTGGTCTTCGCCAGCGTGGCGGACGTGATGCTCACCTTGCGACCGGTCGCCGTGAGTTCGGACGCCAGCGTCGCCACCGCAGCGCAGCCGGCCGCGGCGTCGGGGTTGTTGAGAAGCGGCGGCTGCGCCGATGCGGAAGGCGCCGGAGGAGCGGCCGGCGCAGACGCGGGCGCAGGGGCGGGGGCGCTTGCGATCGGCAACGAAAATCCGCCGCCCCCGCCGCCGCAACCGCTTACAGCGGCAGCGGACAGGGCACCCGCAATCAAGACCTTCAACGTGGCGTGGGACTCCATGATGTCTCCTGTTGTTAACTATTCTTTGCAGCGATTCCTCGCTGTTCGCACCGCGCTTTGCTTGTTGCATCGGCAACGAAACGGGCAGCGCGAGAAACGCAGAATAGTTATTTAAATTAACGAGTTGCTCGGGACATACCCGTATCGGGACGGGGCCGTGCCCGGCCGGGTCGGGGGCAACCCCGCGATTCGTGCCGGCCAGCGCGCGCGCCCCGGCCTTGCGTCGCATCCCCAATCCGTAGGATGTCGATGACGCGCCATGCAGACAGACTCGCGCCTCCAATACGAGGAGCTTGTCGATGGAGTTCGTTCACCTGATCTGGCTTGGCGCCAGCCTGATCGCCGTGGCGGCGGGGTGGGTCTGGCTGGCATGGCGCGGCGGAAGGCACCTGAACGACCGGATGACCGAGCAGGTGTCTCGCTCGGCCGCACTGGCGCGGGAATGCGCCACGACCCTGGGCTTCGACACGGCCTCGGGTTCCTTGTCCGGCCGCTGACCGCCAGCCTCCCCCTTCGGTGGTATTCCCCCGCCGCGGTGTCGCCCGGACAATGCGGCGATGCTGCTCTACGCGATCCTCGTGCTGCTTCAGCGCCTGGCCTGGCCTCCGGCCTGGCTGCTGCTGATCATGGGCTGGATCGTGCTGACCTCCGAAGTGGTGGTCCTGCTGCGGGCGCCCTGAACAGCCGTCTCAGCGATCCACCCCGCCGAACACGCGCCAGGCGGCCACCTTGCGATGGAAGCCCTTGAGCTCGATCTCGCCGACTGCCTCGATCGACCATTCGGCCTCGAGCGCCATGTCGTGCAAGGCCGCCTTGATGCGTTGAGAGACCAGGATCTCGCCACCCGCCGCTTCACCGCAAAGGCGGGCCGCCAGGTTGGTGACGGTGCCGATGGCGCCGTAGTCGATGCGGCCGTCGAAGCCGATGCCGCCCAGCGTGGCAAAGCCCTGTGCGATGCCGATGCCCATGTGCAGGTCGTAGCCGCGCCGGCGCCATTGCCCGCTGAGGGCCGCCATCTCGTGCTGCATCTGGACCGCCATCCGCAAGGCCCGGGCAGGCGCGTCGTCCACGGGCTGCGGATCGTTGAAGAAGATCATCATGCCGTCGCCCGAGAAGCGCTCCAGCGTGCCTTGGTGGTCGAGCACCAGCCGGCCCATCGCGGCATGGTATTGCGCCAGCACCGCCATCACCTCCTCGGGATCGGCGGTCTCGGTGAAGGCGGTGAAGCCGCGCAGGTCCAGGAAGACGACGGTGATCTCGCGCCGGTGGCTCTTGAGAGGATCGTCGGTGCCGCCGGCGATGATCGCCTGCGCCAGCTGGGGCGAGAAGAATCGCTTGAGCTGGCCCACGCGCTCCAGCTGCTGCACGCTTTCCGCGACGCGCTGCTCGAGCGTGCGGTTCCAGGCCAGCAGTTCGGTCCGCTGCCGCTGGACCTCGTCGTACAGCGTCTTCACGCGCAGCAGGGAACGCACGCGGGCCAGCAGTTCGGCCTGATGGATCGGCTTGCTCAGGAAGTCGTCGGCCCCGGCGTTCAGGCCGTTCACGCGCTCCTGCTCGGGGTTCAGCGCCGTCACCAGCACCACCGGCAGCACGGCCTGGGCCGGGTCGGCGCGGATGGCACGGCAGACGTCATAGCCGTTCATGCCCGGCATCATCACGTCCAGCAGCACCAGGTCGGGCGGGTCGTCGGCAATGCGCGCCAGGGCCTCTTCGCCCGAGGCGGCGGTGCTGGTCCGGTAGCCGCGCGCGGTCAGGATGTCCGCGAGCAGCCGGACGTTCTTGTCGACGTCGTCGACCACCAGGATATGGGCGTTCGCTTGTGCGTTCATTCGACGGCCTCGAGTGTCATCAGCGGCAGCACGAAAGTGAAGGTCGCGCCTTCGCCCAGGCGGCTGTCCAGCGCCAGCGTGCCGCCATGGAGCTCGACGAAACGCCGCGCCAGCGACAGGCCCAGGCCGGTGCCCTCGGCCTTGCGCAGGTAGTCGTCGCCGGCCTGGCGAAATTCGTCGAACACCCATTCGTGGTCTTCGGGCGCGATGCCGACGCCGGTGTCGGCGACGCTGACCTCGGCCATGGCGTGGCCGTCGGCGCCCTCGATGCGCCGCGCCATGAGCCGCACCTGGCCGCCGGCCGGCGTGAACTTGACCGCGTTCGACAGCAGGTTCACCACCACTTGCTTGAGCTTGCGCGCATCCGCGACCCATTCGGCGAGTCCGTCGCCGACTTCGAGCGACACCCAGAGGCCGCTGCGCTGCGCGCGTTCGCGCACCAGCGTCAGGGCGTTCTCGAGCAGCAGGCCGAGGTCGAAGCAGCTCAGGTCCAGCTCCATCCGTCCGGCCTCGATCTTCGACAGGTCCAGCACGTCGTTGATCAGGGTCAGCAGGTGCTGGCCGGACGAATGGATGTCGCGCAGGTATTCCATCTGCTTGTCGTTGACGTCGCCGAAGGTCCGCTCGGTCAGCACCTCGGAGAAACCGATGATGGCGTTCAAGGGCGTGCGCAGCTCGTGCGACATGTTGGCCAGGAACTCCGACTTGTGCTGGTTGGCCACCTCGATCTGGCGGCTCTTCTCCTCGATCTCGCGGAACAGCCGCGCGTTCTCGATCGCGATCACCGCCTGGTCGGCGAAGGTCTCGACCAGCCGGACCTCGGCATTCGAGAACGGCTGGACCTGCCGGCGCATCACGGCGATGACGCCGGCCGATGCGCCGTCGCGCACCATCGGAACGGCCAGCACGGTCCGGAATCCGTGGCGGGTCTGGGGTTCGCGCGAATCCGGATACTCCGCATCGAACAGCCGGGTGACGTCCTGCACATGGACGGTCCGGCGCTCGGCGAAGGCGCGGCCGACCACCGATCCGCGGGTCAGCGGCAGGACCTCGTCGCGGCCCGCCACCGCCTCGTCGCCCCGCACGCCCAGGTAGCCGGTCATGGAGCGGAGGTGGTCTTCCTCCGGCAGCCAGATCCTGCATCCGTAGGCGCGGCAAAGCGCCGCCGAACGCTCGGCCACCGCCTGCAGGACCGGTTGCAGGTCGGTCGGCGAGCGGCTGATCACGCGCAGGATCTCGGCCGTCGCGGTCTGGTGCTCGAGCGCCGCGCTCAGCTCGGCGGTGCGCTGCTCGACCTTGCGCTCCAGCTCGCCGTAGGACTCGCGCAGCTGGGCCGACATGCGATTGAACTGGTGGGCCAGGCCTTCCAGCTCGTCGCCGGTGCTGACCTCGATCTGCTGGTTGAGGTCGCCCTGGCCGATACGCCGCGCGCCGCGCGCCAAGGTGCGGATCGGCCGCACCATGCTGCGCGCCAGCAGCGACGCCGCCAGTGCCGAAATCGCCAGCCCCGCCAGCAGCAGCACCGCGGCGCGCAGGAACGAGTCGTTGAGCTTGGCGTAGACCTCGCCGATCGGCTGCTCGACGAACACCTTCCAGCCCAGCGGCTGGATCGGCGCCATCGAGGTCAGGACCGAGGCGCCCTGCAGGTCGCGCGACACCATCGCCTGGCCCTGCGGCGCATCGCCGGCCGCCGCCTGCACATGCGGCAACGCGGCCAGGCTGGTCTTGCGCAGCACCAGGCCGATGTCGGGGTCGGCCACCAGCAGGCCGTTGCTGTCGACCACGTAGGCCTTGCCGGCTTCGCCGATGTGGATGCGCGAGACCACCTCCCAGATGAACTTCAGGTTCAGCTCGGCAATCGTGACCGGGCCCTTGGGCCCGCCGGAACGGATCGCGACCGCCATGTAGGGCTCGGTGCCGCGGTTGAAGTACACCGGGCCGAACCAGGGTGCGTCGGGCAGGGCGCCCCGGAAGGCGGCCTCGGACGCCCGGTTGCGGCCGGAACCCAGCACGTCCATGCCGACCCGCGAGACCTCGATCTGTTCGCGCCCGGTGCTGTCGAGCAGCGCGACGTCGGTGACCTCGGGCGCCTGGCGCAGCAGCCGCCAGAACTCCGCCCGCCGGGACTCCAGGTCCGAGGCGTCGAGCTGGGCCAGCGAGGCGTAGGCCAGCTGCTCCGACACCTGCTGCACGTACTGCTCGATGCGCGACGCCGCACCCACCGCTTTTTCATGTTGCAGGCTGGCCAGCGCCGACTTGTTCTCCTGGTAGGAAAAATAGAGGCTGATGGCGCTCGATGCCAGCAGCACCGTGGTCACCAGCGAGAGGATCAGCAGCAGGTACTTGCGGAACAGGCGGCCCCGGTGGACGTCGCGCGTGCCCGGCGGCAAATGGGCCGAGCGCCGGCCCTGGGCCGTCGAGGCAAGCTCGCCCGAGAGCGAGGCGGGAAACGAATCCGGGGCCGTCATGGCCTGTCGATTGGACACCCGTCGCCAGCGCGATGGGAAGCCCGGCCGCCTAGGCCTCATGGCCGACCTGCCCATCGCGCACGCGGCGCTCGCGGCGGCGCAAAATCGCTGGGCGCGGCTGCCGGCCCCGAGGAGTGACGTGATGCGCAGCAGGTGGTGGTGGTGGATTCTTCTTTGCATGGCGCTGGCGGTCGCCGGGCCGCTGGCGCTGGCCCAGCAGCCGAAGAAGATTCCGCGCCTGGGCTACCTGGCGGCCGTCTCGGCCAGCGCCGACGCGCCGCGGCTGGAGGCGTTTCGCCGCGGGCTCCGCGATCTTGGCTATGTCGAAGGTCAGAACATCCTGATCGAGTACCGTCACGAGAGCCAGGACCTGCAGCGCCTGTCGGGCCTGGCCGACGAACTGGTCCGGCTCGATATCGACGTGCTCGTCGCCGTCACGACCAATGCGGCGCAGGCGGCCAGCAAGGCGACCAGGACCGTGCCGATCGTCTTCATGGGCGTCACCGACCCGATCGCCACCGGGCTCGCCGAAAGCCTGGCGCGGCCCGGCGGCAACAGCACGGGCATCACCAACGTGGCGGCGATCCTCACCGGCAAGCGGCTGGAGATCCTGAAAGAGACCCTGGCGGGCATCACCCGGGTGGCGGTGCTGTGGGACCCTCGCGCGCCCGGCTCCGTGCCCCAATGGGAAGCCAGTCAGGTGCCGGCCGAGAAACTCGGCCTCCAGCTCTACTCGATGGAAGCCAGCAGCCCGGACAGCTATGCAGAGGCCTTCGACGCGGCCGTCAAGGCGCGCAGCGCCGCCGTGTGGGTGACGCTGAACCCGGTCGCCAATTCGAACCAGCGGCAGATCGCAGAACTGGCGATCGCACACAAGCTGCCGTCGATCTGTGCCCGCGGCGACTATGCCGAGAACGGCTGCCTGATGGCCTACGGGCCCGGTTACGGCATGGAAGGCAAGGACGGCGCCCGCTACGTCGACCGGATCCTGAAGGGCGCCCGGCCGGCGGACCTGCCGATCGAGCAGCCGACCAAGTTCGAGCTGCTGATCAACCTGCAGACCGCCAAGCGGCTCGGCGTGACCATTCCGCGCGCGGTGCTGAACCGGGCCGACCGGATCATCCAGTGAACCCCGGCGTGGGGGCGCGCTCAGGCCGGCGCCGGGCCGCCCCAAGGCGGCCTGCGGCCCCCTCGGGGGGCAGCGACCCACACGAAGTGCGGGAGCGTGGGGGCCCTCAGTCGTCGGCCGTATTCCCGCCGCCCCCGCTGGCGGTGAGGAACGGCATCGGGTCGATCGCGCTGCCGTTGCGGCGCAGCTCGAAGTGCAGCTTGACGGTGGTCGATTCGGTGTTGCCCATGCGGGCGATGACCTGGCCCCGCTTGACGGCTTGCCCTTCCTTCACCAGCAGCTCGCTGTTGTGGGCGTAGGCCGACATGTAGGTGGCGTCGTGCTTGATCATGACCAGCCGGCCGTAGCCGCGCAGCGTGGCGGCCGCGAAGACCACCTTGCCGTCGCCGGCGGCGCGCACCGGATCGCCCTTGGCGCCGCCGAAGTCCACGCCCTTGTTGGAGCCGCCGTCGAAGCGCGACACGACCGCGCCGCTCGAGGGCCGCAGGAAGCTGCGGTCGACCTTGGCCGTGGCTTGCGGCTTGTCGGAGCGGGCGCGCGGTTGCGCCTTCTCCTGCTTCGGCTTGGCTGCCTTGGCGCTGCGCGAAGACTCGGCGCGGGGGCTGGGGTTGGCGCGGGCGCCGGGGCTGGAAGCCGCCTCCGAAGGCGCGGCGGCCGGCGTTGCCCGCTTCGGCGGCGGTGACGACGTCGACGCGCAGCCGACGAGCAGCGCGCCCGCCACGGCGCAGGCGATGGCCGCCGCCCGGCGGCCGATGGAAGTCCTGTACTGAGCTGTCATGGGTCGACTTTAAATGCAGCCGGTTCAGCCCAGCTGGGAGGCCAGCAGCTCGCGCACGCGGGTGACCAACTCGGCTTCGCCGCGCCGTGCCGGCAGGAACTGGAAAGCGACTCGGGGCAGCGCCGGCAGGCCGTGCGGCGCCGGCAGCCGGGCCACACCGGGGCACAGCGCCGATTCGTTGAGGCAGGCCACGCCCAGTCCCGCCGCCAGGGCCGACTGCAGGCCCGCCACGCCCGAGGCGACGTGCGCCACCGCATGCGGCACGCGCCGCTGGCGCAGCAGGCGGATCGTGAACTGGTGCAGCGAGCAGCTGTCGGGCAGCACCAGCAGCCGCAGCGGCTCGCCTCGCCGGATGCGAAGGCCCTCGGCGCCGACCCAGGCGAGCGCTTCGCGGCGCCATGGCGAGGCGGGCCCGCGGGCGCCGGCCCGGGGGGGCGCGGGGTTGATCCGCATCGCGAGGCCGATATCGAAATCGCCGCGGCCGAAGGCGGCTTCCATCGCGCTGCCCTGCAGCACGCTGACGTGCAGGCGCAGCTGCGGGTAGTCCTGCCCGAGCCGGCCCAGGAGCCGACTCAGCTCACCGGGCCGGAAATAGTCGGTGACGGCCAGCCGCAGCTCGCCCTGCAGCGTCTCGCCGCTCAGGTCGCGCAGGGCTTCGTCGCTGGCGGCGAGCAGGCGCCGGGCATGGCCGAGCAGGCGAAGGCCCGCGGGTGTCGGCGCCACGCCGGCCTTGCTGCGGGTCAGCAGCGCATGGCCGCAGCGCTCCTCGAGCTTGCGCATCTGCTCGCTGACGGCGGACTGCGAGAGGAACACCACCGGCGCCGCCGCCGTGAGGCTGCCCGCATCGACCACGGCGACCAGGGTCCTGAGTTGTTCGAGATCGAGTGGTTGCATGCGCATATCCATTCATGAAACAGATGACATGCATCATATCTTCCCGCTTTTCAGGAGGATGGCTGGATTTCACAATGGGCCTTCGATCAACGAGGAAAGAAACGCACCATGCCCCACATCGTCATTCATCTGTCCGGCCAGCCCGACCCGCAGCTCACGCGCAAGGTGGTCGATACGGTGGCCGAGCTGACCCAGTCCGTGCTCGACAAGAAGTTGCCTGTGATCGCGATCACGGTGCAGTACATCGCGGCCGAGAGCTGGTTCATCGGCGGCCAGTCGCTCGCCGAACTCGGGAAGTCGGCCTTCCACCTGGACATCAGCATCACCGACGAGACCAACACCAAGGCCGAGAAGGCGCGCTACCTGCGCGCGATCTTCGACGCCATGGCCGCGCTCAGGGGCGACCTGCACGAGGTCTCGTACGTGCACCTGATCGATGCCCGCGCCGCGGCCTACGGCTACGGCGGCAGGACGCAGGAGTTCCGGCACCAGCAGGCCGGGGTCTGACCCCTAGTCGTTGTCGATCACTGCGTAGGCGACGATCTCGATCCTCATCCCCGGCACCACCAGCCCCGAGACGCCCATGCTCGAGCGGTTCGGATAGGGCGGCGCGAAGAACTCGCGGTAGACGCGATCGACCTGCGGCATGTCCTTGATATCGGTCATGTAGATCAGCACCTGGGTGACGTCTTCGAGGCTGCCGCCGGCGGCGGCGACCGCGCGCTGCAGGTTGCCGAAAGTCAGGCGGGCCTGGTCCTCGATCGTGCCGGTGTCGATGCTGCCGTCGGCGCGCACCGGCCCGTGGGCCGTGAACAGCAGGCCCCTGGCCTTGACCGCCCACGAGAACGGCTGCGCCAGCGGCGGCAGCCCGGTGTCGACCACCTGCTTCACGCGAGCACCGCTGCCATCGACTGCGCCACGTGGTCGACATTGGCGCCGGTCAGCCCAGAGAGGCACATCCGGCCCGAGCGCACCAGGTAGACCGCGTGGTCGTCGCGCAGTCGTGCCACCTGGGCCTCGTCGAGGCCGGTGTAGCTGAACATGCCGCGCTGCCGGACCAGGTAGCCGAAGTCGCGCCGTCCCTGGAACTTCTCGTCGAGCACCGCCAGCAGGCGTTCGCGCATGGCGCGGATGCGCTGGCGCATGGCGGCCGTTTCGTCGCGCCAGAGCGCGAACAGGGTGGGGTCGTTCAGCACGCGGCTGATGACGCGGGCGCCGTGCGTGGGCGGCGTCGAGTAGTTGCGGCGCACCGTCGCCTTCAACTGGCCCAGCACGGTGTCGGCGGCGGCTCGGTCGCTGCACACCACGCTGAGGCCGCCGCAGCGCTCGCCGTACATCGAGAAGTTCTTGGAGAACGAATTGGCGGCGAAGAACTGGATGCCGGCGTCGGCCAGCGCCCGCAGCGCGAACGCGTCTTCGTCGAGGCCATCGCCGAAACCCTGGTAGGCGATGTCGACGAAGGGAATCAGTTCGCGTTCGCGCAGCACCGGGATCAGCGCCTGCCACTGGGTCTTCGAGAGGTCGACCCCGGTCGGGTTGTGGCAGCTGGCGTGCAGCAGCACGATGCTGCGACGCGGCAGGGCATCGAGGCTGGCCAGCATGCGGTCGAAGCAGAGGCCGCCGGTGGCCGGGTCGTAGTAGGGGTAGCTGCGGACCTCGAGGCCGGCGCCTTCGAAGATGGCGCGATGGTTGTCCCACGTCGGGTCGCTGACCCAGACGCCGGCGCCCGGAAAGTAGCGGCGCAGGAAGTCGGCGCCGACCTTGAGGGCGCCGGAGCCGCCGAGGGTCTGCAGGGTGGCGATGCGGCCGCTGGCCACGGCCTCGTGGCCGGCGCCGAACAGCAGGCGCTGGACGGCGGCGCGGAAATCCGCGATGCCTTCGATCGGCAGGTAGGGCCGGGCACCGATGTCCTGCGACAGCGCGGTCTCGGCCTGGCGCACCGAGGGCAGCACCGGCAGGCGGCCTTCGCCGTCGAAATAGACACCGATGCTGAGGCTGACCTTGTGCGGCCGCGGGTCGGCCTGGAAGGCCTCCATCAGCGAAAGGATGGGGTCGCCCTCGTAGGGCGGGACATGGCTGAACAGCGAGGTGGAGGGGGTGGTCATGAAGAAATCCGTCGAAAAGGGCAAGGCCAGGCCAGGATTCTTCGTTCGAAGGATCGTCGTGCCAACTGGTTTTTCATCGACGCATAATTTTGTCCATTCGAAATCAATTCGAGGTTTTTTTATGCGTATCGAATCGGACGACACGGACCGCCGGCTGCTGGCCGCCCTCCAGCAGAACGCCCGCCTGACCACCGGCGAGCTGGCGCAGATGACCGGGCTCTCGCAATCGCCCTGCTGGCGCCGCATCAAGCGGCTGGAGGAGTCGGGGCTGATCGATGGCTACCACGCGCGGCTGAACCGCAGGGCGCTGGGCTACGGCGTGGTTGCCTTCGTCAGCATCAGCATCGACTTTCAGACCGAGGCCCGCTCGAGCGAGTTCGTCGAGGCGGTGCTGGCGATCCCGCAGGTCGTGATGTTCCACGGCATCACCGGCAACGCCGACTTCCTGCTGATGGTGGTGGCCGAGGACCTCGATGCCTATTCGGAGCTGCTGACCACCCGGCTGCACCGCCTGCCGGGTGCCAGGCAGGTGCAGAGCAGCTTCTCGCTGCAGGAGTTCCGGCGCTTCGACGACCTGCCGATTCCGGCGCTGCCGGCTTAGCGCACGCGGGTGGTCGTGTCGCCGTAGGCGGCGGCGCCTTCCGCGCTGATGGCGCGCGCGCCGGCGCGCACCTGCGCGCGGTCGGCCATGTCGACCCGCGCCGCGACGCCGGTGCCGCCGTTGCTGATCGCGATCGGCTGCAGGGCTTGCGCGCGCACCTCGGCGCGCGATTGCATCGACTGGAAGGGCGGCGGCGGCAGCGGGTTCTGCTCGCCCTGGAAAGCCTGGGCGCCGAAGGCCGAGAGGCCGCACAGGGCCGCGATGGCGATCTGTCTGGAGTTCATGGCGTTGTCCTGGTGAATTGGATGAGCGTGGCGATGCGCCGCGGCCTTACTTTGGGAGCAGCACCTTGTCGACCACGTGGATCACGCCGTTGGACTGCATGACATCGGCGATGGTCACGTTGGCCGTGTTGCCGTTGGCGTCGACGACCATCACCTTGCCGTTCGCGGTCTTGGCGGTCAGTGCGCCGCCGGCCACCGTCTTCAGCGACGCCATGCCGCCGCCGTCCTTGATCTGCTTCAACAGGGTCGCGGCGTCGATCTTGCCGGGCACCACGTGGTAGGTGAGGATGGTGGTCAGCTTGCCCTTGTTCTCCGGCTTCAGCAGCATGTCGACGGTGCCGTCGGGCAGCGCGGAGAAGGCTTCGTTGGTCGGCGCGAACACCGTGAAGGGGCCCGGACCCTTGAGCGTGTCGACCAGGCCCGCGGCCTTGACCGCCGCCACCAGCGTGGTGTGGTCCTTCGAATTCACCGCGTTGTCGATGATGTCCTTGGTCGGTAGCATCGGCGCACCGCCGACCATTACCTGCGCCATGGCCGAAGCGGCACCGACGGCGAGCGAGACGGCGAGGGCGATGGAAGCGGCGCGTTTGAATCTGATCTGCATGAAATGCTCCTGGTTGACTGCACCGCCACGAGATGCGCGACGGCTGCTCTTGATACGCAGCCGCGGGCGCAGCGGATCAGCGCTTCGAGGCGTGCGAGAAACTGAAAAGACCCACGTCGACGCGGCCGCTGCGAAAGCCCGCTTCGCAGTAGCACAGGTAGTACTCCCACAGCCGGCGAAACGCATCGTCGTAGCCCAGCGCGGCGATGGCCGGCCAGGCCGCATGGAAGCGGCGGCGCCATTCGGCCAAGGTGAGCGCATAGCTCGCGCCGAAGGATTCGGCCGTCTGCAGCGTGAGTCCGGCGCGCTCGGCCTGTGCCGACATCGCGCGCACCGATGGCAGCTTGCCGCCCGGAAAGATGAAGCGCTGCACGAAGTCGGTACTGCCCCGATAGCGCTCGAAATGGTCGTCGGCGATGGTGATGACCTGCAGCACGCCCGAGCCGCCGGGCGCGAGCCGCTCGCGCAGCGTGTCGAAGTACACCGGCCAGTAGCGCTCGCCGACCGCCTCCAGCATCTCGATCGAGACGATGCGGTCGTAGCGGCCCTCGACGTCGCGGTAGTCCTGCAATCGGAGGTCGACCTGCGCGAGCCCCTGTGCGCGCACCTGCGCGCGGGCATGCGCCAGCTGTTCGGTCGACAGCGTCAGGCCGGTCACGCGAGCGCCGTGACGGGACGCGAGCGCGGTGGCGAGCGCGCCCCAGCCGCAGCCGATCTCCAGCACCGTCGATTGCGGCTGCAGGTCGAGCAGCGCGACGATGCGGTCGATCTTGGCGGCTTGCGCCGCTTCGAGCGATTCGTCGCCGCGGGCGTAGAGCGCGCTCGAATAGATCAGCGCCGGGTCCAGCCACTGGGCATAGAAGTCGTTGCCCATGTCGTAGTGGAAGGCGATGTTGCGCCGGCTGCCGCGCCGCGTGTTGGCGCGGCGCAGTCGGAACAGGTCGCCCAGGCGGCGCGCGAACCACGAGCCTTCGAGCACCCGGCCCCAGCTGGCTTCGTTGCGGATGCCGAACTCAAGCAGCGCGGCCAGGTCCGGCGTCGACCAGTCGCCATCGCGGTACGAGGCGGCGAGCCCGAGGTCGCCTTGCAGCAGCAGCCGGGCCAGCGGGCGCCAGCGGTTGAGCGTGATCGAGGCCTGCGGTCCGTCGGCCGCGCCGCGGCCTTCGATGCGCTGGCCGTCCGGCAGCTGCACGCTGAGCGCCCCCTGGCCCAGGCTGCCCAGCAGCCGCGCGAGCAGCTGGCGCAGCGGGCCTCCGCCGGTGGCCCCCGAGCCGGCGGCGCGGTCGTCGCCGCCGAAGCCGTGGGAGGAAGAGGAGGGTGCGCTCATGGATCTCGGGCCTTGGTGATGGAAACCGGCGTGGCCGGTGGGGCGGGGCGTGCGTGCAGGCGCAGGCCGCGCATGAACAGCTTCGCCGCTTCCCAGTGGATCCCCGCCACGACCTTGAGCGTCAGCAGGGGATGGGTGAAGAAGACGCGCAGCAGCGCGGCGTCGCCGAGCGGACGGCGTTGCGCTTCGAGGTGCGCATGCAGCAGCGCGCCACCTTCGTCGCTGGCACTCACGCCGAGGGCGAGGGTCGCGCGGTCGGCCCGCGGCGGCGTGACGCGAAAGTCGTAGCGCATCTCGAGGCCGAGGAAGGGCGAGACGTGGAAGCGCTTGTCGCACTGCTGCCTGATGCGCTCGCCGCGGGCTTCGGCTTCGTCGACCGGGATCAGGTAGCCGTGGCGTTCGCCGAAGGTGTTGTTGACTTCGTAGAGGATCGCCTGCAGCACGCCGTCCGGCCGCAGGCAGAAGTAGACCGACAGCGGATTGAAGGCATGTCCGAGGATGCGCGGCATGCTCAGCAGCCGGATCGGGCCGCCGATGGGCAGCCCGGCGGCGGCGAGTTGCCGCTCCACGTGCGCTCGCAGGCCGCGGCCATCGCCGTAGTCGGCCTGGTGCAGGCTGAAGAGATTGAATCGATCGAGCGAGAAGAGGCGCAGCCGGCGATCGAGATCGGCCAGCTCGTCCAGGTCCAGCAGCAGCGAGAACAGGCGGTAGTCCAGCCGATGGCGGACCGGCCGCAGCCGCTGGTGCATCACGCTGCCGACGTAGAGCGCCGATTCGCTGGTCATCGAGCGGCTGCCACCGCGGACAGCCGCAGCCGCCCCGATTCGTTCGCGACCCGCCAGGGGCGGCGCACCTGGCCGAGCGCCTCGGCCACCGCCAGTCCGGCCTGCAGCCCGTCCTCATGGAAGCCCGAGCCGAAATAGGCGCCGCAGAACCAGGTGTGGCCGCGGCCCTGCAGCGACCAGAGTTCGGCCTGCGCGCGCATCGCGGCGGCATCGAACAACGGGTGCTCGTAGACCTGGCTATGGATCAGCTGGCCAGCCGCCGGGTCGCGCCCGGGATTGAGTGTCAGGAACAGGGGTGTCGACTCGGGAATGCCCTGCAGCCGGTTCATCCAGTAGGTCACGCTCAGGGCGTCGCCGCGCCGGCGGTCGGCGATGTAGTTCCAGCTCGACCAGACGGCGCGGCGCCGCGGCATCAGCGTCGCGTCGCTGTGCAGCACGGCGCGGTTGCGGCTGTAGCGAAAGGCGCCGAGCAGCCGGCGCTCGTCCGCGCTGGCGTCGGCCAGCAGCCGCAGCGCCTGGTCGGCGTGGGTCGCGACCACCACGTGGTCGAAGCGTTCGGCCGCGGCCCCGGGGGCGCAGCGGACGAAGGCGGCGTGGCCGTCGCGCCGCACCTCGATCGCGGCGCTGTCCAGCCGCAACCGGTCGCCGAGCAGGTCGGTGAGTCGCTTCACGTAGCTGCGGCTGCCGCCCTGCACGGTGCGCCAGGCATCGCGGCGGCCGAGTTCGAGCAGCTGGTGGTTCTCGCAGAAGCGGATGAAGGCTTCGGTCGGGTAGTGGCCGATCTGCGCCGCCGGGGTCGACCAGATGGCGGCGGCCATCGGGTACAGGTGGTCGTCGCGGAAGGCGCGTCCGTAGCCGCGCTGGTCGAGGTAGGCGTCCAGCGGCATCGATCCGAAGCGCTCGGCGTCGCCCGCCGCCTGGCGGTAGAAGCGCACCAGGTCGCGCAGCATCGACCAGAAGCGCGGCCGCACGAGGTTGGCGGGCTGAGCGAACAGGCCGCGCAGGCCGCTGCCCGAATATTCCAGCGCCCCCTGGTCGAGGCTCACGGCGAAGGACATCTCCGAAGGCCGGGTCGGCACCGCCAGGTGCGCCAGCAGCGCGCTCAGGTTGGGATAGGCGGCCTCGTTGAAGACGATGAAGCCGGTGTCGACGGCGACCGGGCCGTCGGCGGACGGCACGTCGACCGTATGGCTGTGGCCGCCGGCCCGGAGATCGGCCTCGAACAGCGTGACCCGGTGCCGCTGCGCCAGCAGCCAGGCGGCGGAGAGGCCCGCGATGCCGCTGCCGATGACGGCGATGGTCAGCGCCGGCTGGTCGGCAGCGCGCGGGGCAGGCGGGCCGTCGGGCGTGAAGTGGGTTCTCATGGCGGCGGGTCCTGGCACGGTGACCTGGCTTCTACGCAGGCCCTGGCGATTTGGATCAGCAAGCGCTGTGATCTAATTTCGCCGCCGGTGCGTAACAACGGCATGAACACCGTGCGACAGCCCTCCGCAGCGGCCGCGAGGCCTGTCTTGCCCAGGCCGCCTGGCCGCTCGATCCTGACGCTGCATCAGAACCGGGGTGCGATGCCGACTAGCGAAGAACTCAGCGACATGCTGCTGGCCGTTGCCCGCGAGGGCGATCGCCAGGCTTTCGCCGTGCTGTTCCGCCATTTCGCGCCGCGCGTGAAGGCCTACCTGATGCGCGGCGGCAGTCCCGAGGGCCTGGCCGAGGAACTGGCGCAGGAGACCCTGATCAGCGTCTGGCGCAAGGCCGCGATGTTCGATCCGCGCCAGGCCGGCGTCTCGACCTGGATCTTCACCATCGCCCGCAACCTGCGGGTCGACCACTTCCGGCGCCAGGGCGGCGCCAGCTTCGTCGACGGCGAGGACAGCGAAGTCGCCGAACTGCCCGATACCGCGCTGGCGCTCGACGAGCAGCTGCGCGCCGGGCGGCGCGAGCGGGGCCTGCGCGAGGCCATCGCGCGGCTGCCCGCCGAGCAGGCGCAGGTGCTGCACCTCTCGTTCTATGAAGAGCAGCCGCATGCGCGGATCGCGAACGACCTGGGCATCCCGCTCGGCACCGTCAAGTCGCGCGTGCGGCTCGCCGTGAACCACCTGCGTCGATTGCTCGACGCGCTCGAACCATGATCCACCATCACCCGGACGACGGACTCTTGCTGGCCCAGGCAGCCGGCACCCTTTCCAGCGGCCATTCGCTGCTGGTCGCCAGCCATGTCGAGGCCTGCGGCGAGTGCCGGGCGCGCCTGCGCGAACTCGAATCGATCGGCGGCGCCATGCTGGAGCAACTGGCGCCGGCCGTGCTGCCCGCGCAGGCGCTGGCCCGGACCCTGGCCGCGATCGACGCGCCGCCACAGCCGCCGAAGGCGGAGCCTCCGCTTCGCCGCGCCAGCCGTCCGCCGCTGCCGGACGGCATGGCCTGGCCGCGTGCGCTGCGAGGCTGCAGCGCGACCGCGTGGCGCTGGCTCGGGCCCGGCATGCGCTGGAGCCGCGTCACGGTGCCCTACGACGCCGCGGCCAATGTCTTCCTGCTGCGCATCGGTGCCGGCAGGGAGCTGCCGGTTCATACCCACAGCCGCAGCGAGCTGACCCAGGTGCTGCATGGCGCCTTCCACGACGGCCGGGCCCTCTTCGGCCCCGGTGATTTCGACGAGACCGATGGCGACATCCGTCACCAGCCCAAGGTGCTGGCGGCCGGCGAGTGCATCTGCCTGGCCTCGGTCGAGGGCCGGGTGCTGTTCGAGAGCGCGCTGGCGCGCATGCTGGGCTCGTTGGTCGGGATGTAGGGCGGCCTGTCAGCCGGCTGCGCCGTCGCGGCGGGGCCGACTCGCGAACCCGCACGCGACCGCCGCCGCCACCGCGGTTGCCGCCATGCCCCAGCACAGGTCGGCCAGGGTCACATGCCAGGGCCAGCCCTTCAAGGTCGCCTGGTTGGTGAGGTCGTAGGTGGCGTAGGCCACGAGGCCGAGCAGGGCGCCCCTGCCGAGTGCCCAGCGCCATTGCCGCTGGCGCAGCGCGGGGGCGACGGCGAACACCACCACGCCCGCGACGTAGATCGCATAGAAGGCGATGGCGGGCCAGGGCGCGAAGCGCTCCCGCATGAGGTGGCCGATCGCCGGCCGGTAGAGGGCGTCCGCCATCAGGGTGAGCCACAGGGCGTCGAGTCCCAGGAAGACGGCCGCGGTGGCGGCGTAGGCGATGGCGAACTGCCTGAACCTCATGCCGGGTCCTTGCGCGGCGGGCCCGGAATGAAGGCGTTGGTACGCGCGACGTAGTCCCGGTAGGCGGGCCGGCGTTCGGCGATGTCCTGCTCGAGCAGGCGCACGCCCGACACCCGCAGCAGCAGCAGCGTCATGAGCGCAGGGGATACGGCGGTCCAGGCAGCGCCCCAGCCGGCGGCGGACAGGGCCATGAGCCACATGCCCCACCAGACGCAGGCCTCGCCGAAATAGTTCGGATGCCGGCTGTAGTGCCACAGGCCGCGGTCCATCACGCGGCTGCGCTGCGTCGGCTGGGACCGGAAGTGCGCCATCTGGGCGTCGGCGATGGCCTCGAAGGCAACGCCGAACGCCGCCACCGCCGCACCCGCGACGTCGAGCCCGCCGAGCGCCCGCCCGCCCGCCATGCCGGCCAGCAGCGGCGCCGTCACGATCCAGGCCAGCACGCCCTGCAGCCCGAACACGAGGTAGAGGCTCTTGAACCCGAAATGCGGCTGGTGGCGTGCCCGCATCTGCCGGTAGCGCCGATCCTCGCCATGGCCGCGGTTGCGGCGGTGGATGTAGAGGCCGAGACGCAGGGCCCAGACGACAACCAGCAGCGTCATCAGCCAGGTCCGCGCGCCGGTGCCGGGCAGCAGCGCCAGGTAGACCAGCGTGGCACCGCCGATGAAGGCCGGCCACGCGCGATCCGCCAGGCTGGCGTCGTGCTGGCGCAGGCTGACCACCCAGGCCAGGATGGCGAGGCCGGCGATGAGGGCCAGGCCGGCCAGTGCGGCCAGCGACATCGGCGAATCTTCAATCATTGCGCTGCGCGGGCTCGAACAGGTAGTGGCTCACGCCCCATGGTCGGCCGCCGGCGAAACCGAACAGCTCGGCCACCGCCATGAAGAACACGCGCCAGCGATTCCACCAGACGGCGGCCTCGGCACCGTAGGTGGCCGCGAACACCGGGCGCAGGGCCTGTTGCCGCCGGTCCATGTTGGCGAGCCAGGCCTCGGCCGTGCGCTGGTAGTGCGTGCCGTCCCAGCGCCAGCGCTCCACCAGCCGGAGGCTGTCCTGGCAGCAGGCCGCGAGCGCGTCGCTGGGCATCATGCCGCCAGTGAAGAAATGCCGGCTCATCCAGTCGCTTTCGTCGTTCGCGACGAATGCATAGGGCGTGTGACGGTGCGCGAAGACATGCATGAAGAAACGCCCCCGCGGCGCCAGCCAGCGCGAGACATTGGCGAAGGCCTGCGGCCAGTTGCGCAGATGCTCGAACATCTCGACGGTGACCACCCGGTCGAAGTGCTCGCGGGTGTCGAAGTCGTTGATGTCCGCGGTGACGACGCGCAGATTGCGCAGGCCGCGGCGCCGTGCCTCGGCCTCGATGTGAAGGCGCTGGCCCCGCGCGTTGGACAGCGCGGTGATCCGGCTCGCCGGATAGCGCTCGGCCATCCACAGGGAGAGCGCGCCCCAGCCGCAGCCCAGCTCCAGCACCTGTTGACCATCGGCCAGCCCGGCCCGTTCGCAGGTGAGCGCCAGCGCCGCGGCTTCGGCCTGGTCCAGCGTGCAGTCGGCGGCGGGCCAGTAGCCGCTGCTGTACTTCCGGTGGCCGCCGAGCACTGCGCCGAAGAAGTCGGCGGGCAACTCGTAGTGCTGCGCGTTGGCCATGTCGGCCAGCGGCGCGAGCGCAGCGCTGCGCATCGAGGCGATGAAGTCGCGGGTCAGCCTGGCGCTGGTCGCCGGGTCGCCATCGCCCAGCTCGGCCAGCCGCGCCTTCAGCAGGCGCCGGATGCCGAAGCGCACGACGCGGTCAGGCACCCGTCCCTTCTCGACCCAGCCGATCGCTCCGGCGATTTGATTCTGCATGCCCGCGTTTCCTCGAATGGTCGGCACCGAAGCGGTGCCCCGGTTTCTTGTACGCGGCCCGCTGTCGTTTGGATCAGCGCGCGGTGCCGAGAGGGGCGAGTTGCTGACATTGTCAAGACGCATCTGTGCGCTTCGTCCGGATTGCCGACGAGAAAGGGTCCGTGTTTAATGCCCAAAAAAGGGGCATTGGCCTCAGGAGGAGTTTGAATGAGCCGACGCGAGAGGAAGGAAGACGCGCGCCATGGTGCGCTGCGCGCGTGCGTGGGCGCCATCGCACTGTTCGCTGCCGCGGCGGCGTTCGCGGCCGAACCGGATCCGGCCCGGGCACGCGAACTGGTCCAGGCCGCCCAGACCCAGCCC
The DNA here is from genome assembly GCF_030316965.1 of Variovorax sp. J31P207. Taxonomy (NCBI): domain Bacteria; kingdom Pseudomonadati; phylum Pseudomonadota; class Betaproteobacteria; order Burkholderiales; family Comamonadaceae; genus Variovorax; species Variovorax sp. J31P207. Next base: position 341,362 of record NZ_JASZYN010000005.1, on the reverse strand, counting down.
CCGAGCACGGTCGACGGGCACCTGGAACTCGGTCGCGCCTATTACGTGCTCGGGCAGTACGCCGAGGCGAAGATCGAGTTCGAGACTGTCCTGCGCTTCGACAACCTGCCCCAGGACCTGTTGAGCCAGGTCGAGATCTACAACCAGGCCGCGACCCAGGCACTGGACGGAAAGCGGTCGCTCACCGGTTTCGGTTATGCCGAGACCGGCATCGGGCGCTATCAGGTGAACAACACCGTCGGCACCAACGCGCTCGGCGGCGGCGACCGTCGCGACACCTTCTACAACGCACGCGCGGGCGGCGGCATCAACTACGCCTTGCCGAACGACTACGCGATCGATGCCACGCTGGACTATCGCTTCCGCTATTACGACAACTCGGAAAGCCGCAACGACTCCGACCTGCGCTGGCGCCTGGCCGGCAGCCGTTCGTTCGGCGAGAGCAACCTGGCGATCGGGTTCCGCGGGCGCAACAGTTATCGCGGCGATGGCGACTACCGCAATGACGCCGGCCTGTTCGCCGACTACCGCTATCGCGTCGACCCCGACAACCAGCTCACGCTGGGTGCCGAGTACCGCCGCCGCCGCTATCCCGAGGGCAGGCTGCGCGACCTGAGCCGCACCAGCGCCGACGTCTCGGGCGGGTGGGTGCACTCGCTGCTGGAGGGCGCCGGCAGCCTGACGCTCACTGCGCACGGCGGCCAGCATTTCGCGACCAGCAGGCCGGACGGCAACTCCAGCTTCTACGGCGCCACCGCCGCGCTGGACTTCACCGTCAACAACAAGCTGGGTTGGGGCACCTTCGTCTGGTGGGAGCGCGATGCCTTCAACAACGACCGCATCCACTTCCACCCCGACACGCTCGACAACAGCGTGCTGCTGCGCCGCAAGGACAACCTGTACGAGGTCGGTGCCTACCTGGTGTGGGAGTTCGTGCCCACCTGGACGCTGCGGCCCGAAGTGCTCTGGATCCGGGACCAGAGCAACTCGATCGGATTCAACTACAGCTCGACCGAGTTCTGGCTGAACATCCGCAAGGGTTTCTGAGAGCGAGCGCTTCGCGGCGTGCGTGTGCGTGCGCCTTGACAAACCACATTGACGGATCAATCCTGCAGCCCAAACGTCAAGCGACGGCTCGGATTGACGTGATCGAGTAGAACAACAAGGAGTAGGAATGGCTTCGACTGACCAGAAGATGTCGCGCATGCAGCTCACCGCGATGGTGGTGGGCGGGATGGTCGGCGCCGGGATCTTTTCCCTGCCTCGCACCTTCGCGAACGCGACCGGCCCGCTCGGCGCCGTCATCGCATGGCTCATCGCGGGCACCGGCATGTACATGCTGGCGCGGGTCTTCCAGTCGCTGGCCGAACGCAAGCCCGACCTCGACGCCGGCGTCTTCGCCTATGCCAAGGCCGGCTTCGGCGACTACCCCGGCTTCCTGTCGGCCTTCGGCTACTGGATCGGCAGCTGCATCGGCAACGTGTCGTACTGGGTGCTCATCAAGTCCACGCTGGGCGCCTTCTTTCCGGTCTTCGGCGACGGCAACACGGTGGTGGCGATCGTGGTCGCCTCGGTGGGCATCTGGCTGTTCCACTTCATGATCCTGCGCGGCATCAAGCAGGCGGCCTTCATCAACAGCGTGGTCACGGTCGCCAAGATCATCCCGATCCTGGTCTTCATCGTGCTCCTGGCCTTCGCCTTCAAGATGGACCTGTTCAGCGCCAACCTGTACGGCGGCGGCCTGGAGGGCGGGATCTTCGAGCAGGTGCGCGCCACCATGCTGGTCACGGTGTTCGTGTTCCTCGGCATCGAGGGCGCCAGCGTCTATTCGCGCTTCGCCAAGGAGCGCGCGGACGTCGGCAAGGCCACCATCCTCGGCTTCATCGGCGTCACCGGCCTGATGGTGCTGGTCACGATGCTGCCCTATGCGGCGCTGCAGCGCGCCGACATCGCCGGCATGCGCCAGCCCTCGATGGCCGCGGTTCTGGAGGCGGTGGTCGGCCATTGGGGTGCCATCTTCGTGAGCGTCGGGCTGATCATCTCGGTGCTGGGCGCTTACCTGGCCTGGTCGCTGATCTGCGCCGAGGTGCTGTTCACCGCGGCGAAGACCAAGGACATGCCGGCGATCTTCGCCAGGGAGAACGCCAACCAGGTGCCGGCCAACGCACTGTGGCTGTCGAACATCATCGTCCAGCTGCTGGTGATCACCACCTACTTCTCGAACGATGCCTTCGCGCTGATGCTGAACCTGACCAGCGCGATGGCGCTGATCCCGTACCTGTTCGTGGCCGCCTACGGCTTCATGATCTCGAAGCGCGCAGAGACCTACGAGCTGCGCCCCGAGGAGCGCACGCGCGACCTGGTCATGGCGTCGGTGGCGGTGGTCTACACGGTCTTCATGATCTATGCCGGCGGCCTCAAGTTCATCCTGCTGTCGGCGGTGCTCTATGCGCCCGGCACGCTGCTCTATATCTGGGCCCGGCGCGAGCAGAACAAGACCGTCTTCACGGTCACCGACTGGGTCATTTTCCTGGTCGCGGTGGTGGGTGCCGTGGTTGGCATCTACGGGCTCGCGACCGGCAGCATCACCATCTAGTCACAAGCTGGATATACCGTTCACTCATCGGATCCCTGGAGAACATCATGGCGACTACAGAAGCGAAAGAGACAAAGTTCGGCGTGCACTCGGAAGTCGGGCAGCTGCGCAAGGTGATGGTGTGCGCGCCGGGCCTGGCCCATTCGCGGCTGACGCCGAGCAACTGCGACCAGCTGCTGTTCGACGACGTGCTGTGGGTCGAGAACGCCAAGCGCGACCACTTCGATTTCGTCACCAAGATGCGCGACCGCGGCATCGAGGTGGTCGAGATGCACAACCTGCTGGCCGAGACGGTGGCGGTGCCCGAGGGCAAGAAGTGGATCCTCGACAACCAGGTCGTGCCCAACCAGGTCGGCCTCGGCTTCATCGACGAACTGCGCAGCTATCTCGAGGGCCTGGACAACCGCAAGCTGGCCGAGACCCTGATCGGCGGGCTGTCGACCAACGACTTCCCCGAGTCCATCGGCGGCAAGGCGCTGGAGGTCGTGCGCGAGGCGGCGGGCGTCACCGAATACCTGCTGCCGCCGCTGCCCAACACGCTCTACACGCGCGACACCACCTGCTGGATCTACGGCGGCGTGACGCTCAATCCACTGTACTGGCCGGCGCGCCACGAAGAAACCATCCTCACCACCGCGATCTACAAGTTCCACCCCGACTTCGCCGGCAAGGTCAACGTCTGGTGGGGCGACCCGACCGAAGACCACGGCCTGGCCACCCTCGAAGGCGGCGACGTGATGCCGATCGGCAAGGGCAACGTGCTGATCGGCATGAGCGAGCGCACCTCGCGCCAGGCCATCAGCCAGCTGGCGGCCACGCTGTTCAAGAAGGGCGCGGCCGAACGCGTGATCGTGGCGGCAATGCCCAAGATCCGCGCCGCGATGCACCTCGACACGGTGTTCACCTTTGCCGACCGCGACTGCGTGCTGCTGGCGCCGGACTTCATGAACCAGACCCGCACCTACTCGTACCGCCCGAGCAGCCATCCGAGCGGCGTCGAACTGCATGCCGAGAACAAGCCCTTCGTCGACGTCGTGGCCCAGGCCCTGGGCTTCAAGAAGCTGCGCGTGGTCGAGGCCGGCGGCAGTGACTACCAGCGCGAGCGCACCCAGTGGGACAGCGGCGCCAACCTGGTCTGCGCGTCACCGGGCGTGGTTTATGCATACGATCGCAACACCTACACCAACACGCTGCTGCGCAAGCAGGGCATCGAGGTGGTGACCATCGTCGGGGCCGAACTGGGCCGCGGACGCGGAGGCGGCCATTGCATGACCTGCCCGATCATTCGCGATCCGGTCGACTTCTGACGCAAGATCAAAGAGGAAGCCAGCTCGTGCATGTGAAATCCGCTGCCCATCGATTTGGAAACTGGTCCGGGACGACGCTGCTGCTGGCGGTCGTGGCCCTGGTGTCGCTGTCGGCCTGCAGGCGGGCCGAAGAGGCACCGGCGCCCGAGGTCCGTCCCGTCCGCGTCATGACGATCGAGCAGCGCACGGTCGGCGACACCGTGTCGTTGACCGGGCGCATACAAGCCCAGAGCGAAGTCAACCAGTCCTTCCGCATCGACGGCCGGCTGATCGAGCGCAACGTCGACATCGGCGACCGGGTCAGGCCCGGCCAGCTGCTGGCGCGGCTGGACCAGATGAACGAGGACAGCAGCCTGCAGTCCGCGCGGGCCCAATTGGCGGCCGCGCAGGCCCAGGGCATCGAGGCCCGCAACACCTTCAACCGGATGCGCGACCTGCTGGCCGAGAACGCGGTCTCGCGGGCCTCGTTCGAGCAGGCCGAGGCGATGCTCAAGGTCACGCAGTCGCAGGTCAATTCGGCCCAGTCGCTGGTCGAGATCGCGCAGAACCGCCTGAGCTACACCCGGCTGCTGTCCGACGTGGCCGGGGTGGTCACGGCGCGCGGCGCCGAGCCCGGCGAGGTGGTGCCGGCCGGCCGCATGATCGTGCAGGTGGCACGCGAAGGCGCCATCGACGCGGTCTTCGATGTCCCGGCCCAGATCAAGGACATCGCGCCGACCAATCCCGACATCCTGGTCTCGCTCGGCGGCGACCCGAAGGTCACGGCCGCGGGCAAGGTGCGCGAAGTCTCGCCGCGCGCCGACCCGGTCACCGGCACCTTCGCGGTCCGGGTCCGGCTGATCAATCCGCCCGCGGCGATGCGCCTGGGCAGCACCGTCACCGGGCGCATGAAGCTCAACACCGAGCCCGCGCTCGACATCCCGGCCAGCGCGCTGGTGCGCGCCAACGGCCAGACCTCGGTCTGGGTGGTCGACACCAAGGCCGGCACGGTTTCGGCCCGCAACGTCCAGGTGCGGGCCTATGACGCGGCCCGCGTTCAAGTCTCCCAGGGGCTGGCGCCCGGCGATGTGATCGTCACCGCCGGTGTCCAGGCGCTGCGGCCGGGACAGAAGGTCCGCTGGCTCGAGGCCGCGAAGTGATCGGCCCGAACCTGTCGGAGTGGGCGCTCTCCAAGCGCTCGCTGGTGGTGTTCCTGATGATCATCGCGGTCGTCGCGGGCACCTTGTCGTTCCTGAAGCTCGGGCGCGCCGAAGACCCGGCCTTCACCTTCCGCACCATGATCGTCGCCGCCGGCTGGCCAGGGGCCACGGTCGACGAGACGCTGTCGCAAGTCACCGAGCGGCTCGAGCGCACGCTGCAGGAAACGCGGCACCTCGACCGGGTGCGCAGCTACACCACGGCGGGCCAGACCACGATCTTCGTCGACCTCAAGCAGTCGACGCCGCCGGCCGAGGTGGCGGACATCTGGTACCAGGTGCGCAAGAACATCGGCGACATGCGCCAGACGCTGCCGACGGGCGTCGTCGGTCCCTTCTTCAACGACGACTTCGGCGACACCTTCGGCATCATCTATGCCTTCACCGCCGACGGCTACACCTTCCGCGAACTGCGCGACAAGGTCGAAGACGCGCGCTCGCGCCTGCTGCAGGTGCCCGACGTCTCGAAGATCGAGGTGCTGGGCGCGCAGGACGAGCAGATCTTCATCGAGTTCTCGACCGAGCGCCTGGCCGGCCTGCGCCTGGACTACGGCGCGATCGTGGCGGCGCTGCAGGCGCAGAACGTGATCCGTCCGGCCGGCGTGCTGCACACCGAGCAGGAGCGCGTCTTCATGCGCGTCACCGGCTCCTTCGACAACGAGCGCGACATCGAGTCGGTCAACCTGGTCCTGGGCGGTCGCAATATTCGCCTGGGCGATATCGCGACCGTGCGGCGCGGCTTCACCGACCCGCCGCAGCCGATGTTCAGGGTCAATGGCAAGCCGGCGATCGGCCTCGCGATCGCGATGCGCGACGCCGGCGACATTTTGGCGCTCGGCAAGAACATCAAGGCCGTGATGGCCGACATCACGGCCAACCTGCCGCACGGCATCGAGCCGACGCTGGTGGCCGACCAGGCGGTCACGGTCGATGTCGCGATCAGCGACTTCATGGCCTCGCTGTGGCAGGCGATCGCGATCATCCTGGTGTGCAGCTTCGTGAGCCTGGGCGTGCGGCCCGGCGCGGTGGTGGCGCTGTCGATCCCGCTCACGCTGGCGATCGTCTTCGCGATCATGGACTTCGTGAACATCGACCTGCACCGGGTCTCGCTCGGGGCGTTGATCATCGCGCTGACCCTGCTGGTCGACGACGCGATGACCACGGTCGACGCGATGCTCAACCGCCTCGCGGCCGGCGACACGAAGGACCAGGCCGCGACCTTCGCCTACCGCACGCTGGCGGCGCCGATGCTGATCGGCACGCTGGTGTCGATCTCCAGCTTCGTGCCGATCGGCTTCGCGCGCAGCTCGGCCGGCGAATACACCTTCTCGATCTTCGCCGTGGTGGCGATCGCGCTGCTCGTCTCGTGGCTCGGCGCCGTGATCTTCGCGCCGCTGGTGGGCAAGGCGCTGCTCAAGTCGCCCAAGGCCGATGCGGTGGTCAAGCCCAGCAAGTTCCTGAATGCCTACGGCGGTTTCCTCAAGGGCGCGATCCGCGCCAAGTGGCTGACCATCGGGCTCACGCTGGCGGCCTTCGTGGGGTCGATGTTCTTGGTGCGTTTCGTGCCGCAGCAGTTCTTCCCGGCCTCCGACCGGCCCGAGCTGACGGTCGACCTGACCCTGCGCCAGAACGCATCGATCTACGCCACCGAGGAAGAGGTCAAGAAGCTCGAGGAGATCCTCAAGGCCGACCCCGATGTCGACCACTTCAGCAGCTATGTCGGCCGCGGCGCGGTGCGCTTCATCCTGACGCTCAACGTGCAGCTGGCGAATCCGTTCTTCTCGCAGCTGGTCGTGGTCGCCAAGGACCTCGAGTCCCGCGACCGCCTGCAGAACAAGCTCGAGAAGGTGCTGGCCGAGCAGTTCCCGGACATGGTGGCGCGGGTGTCGCCGCTCGAACTCGGGCCGCCCGTGGGCTGGCCGCTGCAGTACCGCGTGATGGGGCCCGACAAGGACGAGGTGCGCAAGATATCGCTCGACCTGGCGGGCATCCTGGGCTCGCATCCGCAGGCCCGGCACGTGAACTTCGACTGGATGGAGCCGGCGCGGCAGATCCAGATCCGTGTCAACCAGGACGAGGCGCGCCAGCTCGGCATCAGCACCGGCGCGCTGGCCGGCATCATGAACGCGACCGTGACCGGTACCGCGGTCACGCAGGTGCGCGACGACATCTACCTGATCAACGTGGTGGCCCGCTCGAGCGCCGAGCAGCGGCTGTCTCTGCAGACACTGAGCACCCTGCAGGTGCCCACCGCCAGCGGCCGCATGGTGCCGCTGAACCAGTTCGCCACCTTCTCCGAAGAGCAGGAGTCGCCGCTGGTGTGGCGCCGCAACCGGGTGCCGACGCTCACGGTGCGCGCCGACGTGGTCCACGGCGCGCTGCCCGACACCATCGTCGAGGCGCTGGCACCGAAGATCAAGGAGTTCAACGCCAAGCTGCCGAAGGGCTACAAGATCGAGACCGGCGGCCTGTCCGAGGAAAGCGCCGAGTCGAGCGCCTCGGTGTTCGCGGTGGTGCCGCTCATGATCGTGCTCATGCTGCTGAGCATGATGGTGCTGCTGGTGAGCTTCCGCCGGCTCGCGATGGTGGTCTGCGTGATGCCGCTGGGGTTGATCGGCGTGGTGATTACGCTGCTGGTGTTCAACCGGCCGCTGGGCTTCGTCGCCATCCTCGGCATCCTGGCGCTGATCGGCATGATCGCCAAGAACGGCGTGATCCTGATCGTGCAGATCGAGACCTACCGGGCCGAGGGCATGAGCGTGCTCGACGCCGTCGTGGCCTCGGGCACCTCGCGGATGCGGCCGATGATGCTGACCTCGATCTCGACCGTGCTGGGCCTGATCCCGATCGCGCCGACCGTGTTCTGGGGCTCGATGGCCTTCGCGATCATGGGCGGCCTGCTGGTGGCCACGCTGCTGACGCTGGTCTTCCTGCCGACCCTGTACGTGATGGTGTTCGGCAAGGAGAAGCCGACGCCGCCGGCAGGCGAGGCCGAGCCGGCGTGAACGACCGGCTGGCTGACGGGGCAAGGCACATGCAGGCATCCGCAACACCGACCGGACCCGCGGTGCTGGACCTGCACGTGGCCGAACTCCGGCAGCTGTTCAACTCGATGGACCCGGCGCCTTTCCGCCAGCGCGACCTCGATGCCAAGGCGCAGGCCTACATCGTCGACTGGGCCCAGGAGGTGCCGGCCGGCCGGCCACTGGAGCTGGTCGTGCACGTCGGCGCCGAGACCGTCGCGCCGTCCGATGCCGCGATGCTGAAGGTCGCGGTCGACGAATACTTCCGCCAGCGTGCGCTGGCCACCTGGCGCGGCTTGCGCAAGCTGTTCCGCACCGGCCGCATCAGCCTGCTGATCGGCGTGCTGTTCGTCGGCACCGCCGCGGTCGTCGGCGAGTCGATCGCCAGCTTTGTCAGCAAGGGGCGCTACGCGACCCTGATCCACGACAGCCTCGTGATCGGCGCCTGGGTGGCACTGTGGCGGCCGATGGAGATCTTTCTCTATGACTGGTGGCCGGTGCGCACCGAGGCCCGCCTGTTCGAGCGCCTGAGCAGGCTCGATGTCCGGCTGGTCAGTGCCGGCGGCACGGAGGCGAGCGCATGAAGCCCGCTGCCTCCGATCCCGCCACCCCGGCCGCACCTTCGCGGCGCACCACGGCCGTGGTTCGCGGACTGATGCTGCTCGTGCTCTGGCTGCTGCTGATGCCCAGCCTCAAGCCCGCCGACCTCGGGGTGGGCCTGGTCGCCGTGGCCGCCGGAACCTTCGCCAGCCTGCGCCTGCTGCCGCCCGAGGCGGGGCATCTGCGCCTTGGCGCGCTGTTCGGCTTCCTGCCGCATTTCCTCTGGCAGTCGGTGCTGGCCGGCGTCGATGTCGCGCGCCGGGCGCTGTCGCCGCGCATGCCGCTGAAGCCCGGCTTCATCGTCTACAAGGTCGGTTTCCGCCCCGGCCTCGCGCGCAATGAGTTCAGCTCGATCACCAGCCTGCTGCCTGGCTCGGTGCCGGTCGCCGAATCGGAGCACGACATCACCTACCACTGCCTGGACCTCGACGCGCCGGTCGCCGAACAGCTGGCGGCCGAGGAGCTGCGCCTGCGCCGCGCGCTGGTCGCCGGGGAGCGCCACCATGACTGAGTTCCTGCTCGGCGCTTCGGCCTTCGTGCTGCTGACGGTCGCGGTGGGCCTGATCTGCATCCTGCGCGGTCCCGACGACGTCGATCGCATGATGTCGGTGCAGCTGTTCGGCACCGCCGGCATCGCGGCCCTGCTGCTGCTGGGGGCCGCGATCGGCGCCGCGGCCGTGGTCGACCTGGCGCTGATCCTGGCCGTGCTGGCGGCCTTCGCCGCGCTGGCCTTCGTCAAGGCCGGCGCGCGCCCCGAGGCCGCGCACACAGAACCGGAGGACCGCGCATGAGGGCCATCCTGGACATCTTCACGATCGTCGCCGTGGTCGCGGGCGCGTTCTTCTTCCTGGCCGGCACCGTGGGCCTTTTGCGCTTCCCCGATACCTTCACGCGGGCGCACGCGCTGACCAAGGCCGACAACCTCGGACTGGGCCTGGTGGTGATCGGCCTGCTGCCGCAGATGGACGGCGTGATGGCCGGGCTCAAGCTGGTCCTGGTCTGGCTGATGGTGCTGCTGGCCTCGGCCACGGTGTCGCAGCTGATCGCGCGCGCGGCGCGGCGCGGCGGGTCCGGCGGGGCCAAGTCATGACCGTGGCGCTGACCCTGGCCCTGGTGGGCCTGCTCATGGCGCTGGCCATCTGGACCGTGGTGGCGCGCGACACCTTCGCCGCCGTGACCGGCTTCGTCCCCTACGGGCTGCTGCTCACGCTGGCCTGGCTGCAGCTGCGCGCGGTCGACGTCGCGATGACCGAGGCGGCGATCGGCGCCGGCCTGACCGGCGTGCTGCTGATCGCCGCCGCCGCCCGGCTGCGCTCCACCGAGACGCCGGCCTGGGCCGAGCGGCCCGGCCTCGCGACGCGGGTGCTGGCCGCGATCGTCTCGGCAGCCGTGGCCGCCGGCATCGGCGCCTGCGTGCTGCTGCTGCCCGATCCGGCGCCGAGCCTGGCGCCCGCGGTGGTCGAGAACATCGCCGCCACCGGTGTCGGCAATCCGATCACCGCCGTGCTGATGTCCTTCCGCGCGATGGACACGCTGCTCGAGGCCATCGTGCTGCTGCTGGGCCTGGTCGGCGTCTGGTCGCTGGCGCCCGACCGCTTCTGGGGCGGGCGGCCGGGGCCGGCGCCGACGGAAGACCCGAACAGCATCCTGGGCTACCTCGCGCGGGTGCTGCCGCCGATCGGGATCGTCGTCGGCGTCTACATCCTCTGGGTCGGCGCCGACCATCCGGGCGGCAAGTTCCAGGGCGCCACGGTGCTGGCCGCGATGTGGCTGCTGGTCATGATGGCCGGCCTGTCGGACGCGCCCGCGGTCGATCGGCGCTGGGTCCGGATCGCGCTGGCCGGCGGCCCGGCCGCTTTCATCGCGGTCGGCCTGCTCGGCAGCGTCATCGCGGGCGCCTTCCTCGGCTATCCGGAGGCGCTCGCCAAACCCCTGATCGTGGTCATCGAGGCGGCGCTGCTGCCGTCGCTGGCGGTCACGCTGGCGCTGCTCCTGACCGGGCCGCCGAGCCGCAAGGACACCAGCGAATGAACACGCCCACCCTGCTCGGACTGTGCGCCGCGGTGCTGATCGGCCTGGGGCTCTACGGCCTCATCGTGAACCCGCACCCGCTGCGCAAGATCATGGCCTTCAACGTGATGGGCAACGGCATCTTCCTGGTCGCCGCCGTGATCGCGCGCCGCGGCGCCGGCGCCGGAATGGGCGGCGACCCGGTGCCGCAGGCCCTGCTGATCACCGCGCTGGTGGTGGCCTTCGCCGCCTCGGCCCTCGGGGTCGCCCTGGTGCTGAGGCTGTTCGAGGAAACCGGCTCGGCCTCGCTGACCGCGCCGGAGGCCGCGCCGCGCACCCACGCTGCCGAGAGCGAGGTCTAGGTGCCGCTCTCCATGCCCGTTGTGGATCCGGCGACGCCAGGCGGCCTGCTGCTCGTGCTGGCCGTGCTGCTGCCCTTCATCGGCATGATGCTCGGCTTCGTGCTCGGCGGCCGGCGCGCGCAGCAGGTGGCCTGGGCGACCATCGCGCTCGGCATCGTGCTGGTCGCCGCGATCGCGCACCGGTTGTGGGTGTCGGGCGACGCGCTGGTCTACCTGCTCGGCGGCTGGGCGCCGCCGCTGGGCGTCAGCCTGCGCGCCGATGGCCTGGCGGTCTGCATGATGGTGGCCGTGATGGTGGTGGTGGTCGGCATCGGCGTCTACGCCAACGGCGATTTCGGCACCCCGGCCGGGGTGCGCGAGAAGCGCTCCGCGCTCACCTTCTGGCTGCTGCTGCTCGCGGTCTGGGGCTCGCTCAACCTCGTGTTCGTGAGCGGCGACGTCTTCACGCTGTACGTCGCACTCGAGCTGCTCACCTTCGCCGGCGTGCCGCTGGTCAGCCTCGACGGCCGCGGCGAAACCTTGCAGGCCGCGCTGCGCTACCTGCTGTATGCGCTGGTCGGCTCGATGTTCTACCTGCTCGGCGGCTTCCTGCTGTACGGCGCCTACGGCACCCTGGACATCGCGCTGCTGGCCCAGCGCATCGGCGCCGAGCCGGTGGCCTGGATCGCCGCCGCGTCGATGACGGTCGGCCTGCTGGCCAAGACCGCGCTGTTCCCGCTCCACCTGTGGCTGCCTCCGGCGCATGCCGGCGCGCCGGCCGCCGCCAGTGCGCTGCTGTCGGCGCTGGTGATCAAGGGCGCCTGGTTCCTGGTGGTGCGGCTGTGGGTCGATGTCTTCGCCGGCGTCATCACGCTGCCTTCGGCCCAGTTGCTCGCGGCGCTCGGCGCCTCGGCGATCCTGGTCGGCAATGTCGTCGCCCTGCGGCAGGCGCGCCTGAAGCTGCTGATCGCCTACTCGACCGTGGCCCAGATCGGCTACCTGTTCCTGATGTTCCCGCTGGCGGCCGGGCTCGATGCCGCGCAGCTGGACAGCAGCTTCGCGGTCACCGGCGGGCTGCTGCAGGCGATCTCGCATGCGACCGCCAAGGCCGCGATGTTCATGGCGGCCGGGCTCATCTACACGACGCTCGGCCATGACCGCGTGGCCGACCTGCGCGGCGCCGGGCGGGCCCTGCCGATGACGATGACTGCCTTCGCGCTGGCCGGCGCCTCGCTGATCGGGCTGCCGCCCTCGGGCGGCTTCCTCGCCAAGTGGATGCTGCTGTCGGCGGCCATCGCCACCGCCCAGTGGTGGTGGGTGGTCGTGATGCTGGTGGGCGGCCTCTTGACCAGCGCCTACGTCTTCATGGTGATGGTGCGCGCGATGGCGCCGGCCGCCCTCGGCTGGGTGCCGAAGGCGCGCGTGCCGGGCTACCAGCAGGGGGCCGTGCTGGCGCTCGCGCTGTGTTCGTTCCTGCTCGGCGCGGTGGCGCTGCTGCCGGTCGACGTCGCCCAGATCGGCCGCACCGGCCTGCTCGCGATGGGGGTCCGATGATCGGTTCCATCACGCTCGCCGCGGTCGTGTTCGAAGTGCCGGTGCTGTTGCCGCTGGCGCTCGGCGTGCCGCTGCTGCTGCTGCTGGCCTGTGCGTTTCCCGGCCTGCGCCGGCGCCTGCCGGGGCTGTTCGCGCTGGCCCCGGTGCCGGCGCTGGCTGCGGCCCTCTTGGCCGGCGCCGAGCCGGACCTGGTGCTGGGCAATGCCTACTTCTCGCTGACGTTCGCGCTCGATGCGCCGGGCGCGATGCTGCTCGGCGTCGCCGCGGTGCTGTGGATCTTCGCCGGGGCCTACGCTGCGCGCTGGCTGCGCGGGCGGCCCGACCGCGACGGTTTCATCGTCTGCTGGCTGATGACGCTGACCGGCTCGGTCGGCGTCTTCCTGGCGGCCGACCTGATCGGCTTCTACTTCCTGCTGGCCGTGCTCAGCGTCGGCGCCAGCGGCCTGGTGCTGCAGGGCGAGGGGCCGGATGCGTTCCGCGCCAGCGCGCTCTACCTCGGGCTGGCGCTCCTGGCCGAGGCCTTCCTGCTCGCCGGCCTGCTGCTGCTGGCCCTGGCCACGCCGGACGGCAGCCTGCTGATCGCCGATGCCGTGGCGGCGCTGCCCGGCTCGCCGTGGCGCGATCTCACGCTGCTGCTGCTGCTCGTGGGCCTCGGCATGAAGGCCGGCCTGCTGCCGCTGCATTTCTGGATGCCGATCGCCTACGGCGCGGCGCCGATCCCGGCCGCGGCGGTGATGAGCGGCGCCGTGGTCAAGGCGAGCATCATCGCGCTGGTCCGCTTCCTGCCCTTCGATGCCGCGCTGCCGTCCTTCGGCCTGCCGCTGGCCGCGCTCGGGCTCCTCGGCGCGCTCTACGGCGTGGCGATCGGCATCACCCAGACCCAGCCCAAGCTGATCCTGGCCTACTCGAGCGTCAGCCAGATGGGATTCCTGGTGGCCGTGATCGGCATGGGCCTGGCCGCCGGCGACCCCGGCACCGCGCTGGCCGCGGCTTTCTACGCGGCCCACCACCTGCTCGTGAAGGGCGGCCTGTTCCTGGCCGTTGGCGTGGTCATGCTGACCGGCCGCCGTCACCTGTGGCCGATGCTGCTGCCGGCCGCGGTCATCGCGCTGGGACTCGGCGGCCTGCCGCTGACCGGCGGCGCGCTGGCCAAGTACGCGGCCAAGGACTTCATGGGCAGCGGCCTGGCCGCCACCGTGGCCGTGGTGTCCTCGATCGCCACCACGCTGCTGATGGTCCATTTCCTGCGGCGGCTGGCCGCCGATACGGCGGTCGATCCTGGCGCTCGCGCGCCTTCGGTGCTCGTGGTCTGCTGGCTGGCGATGGCGCTGGCCTCGGTGGCACTGCCGTGGGCGCTGTGCCTGCTGCTGCCGCTCGGCGCGCTGCCCGAGGCCCTGTCGCCCGCGGCGCTGTGGGCCGCGCTCTGGCCAGTGCTGATCGGTGCCGCCATCGCGGTCGGGCTGGACAGCCTCCGACGGGCGCTGCCGCAGATCCCGGCCGGCGATCTCGGCGTGGCGCTGGGCCGGCTCGGCGGCCTGGTCGCCGCGGCCGGACGAGGATTCGAGACGATCGACACTTTCGCGCGGCGCTGGGCCGTTGCGAGCATTGCATTGCTGGTAGTGTCCCTGCTGTTCGGCTACGCGCTGATGGCACAGGGCTGAAGGAGAACGAGATGAGGAAGTCAACGCTCGCGGCGGTGTCCGCTGCGGTCCTGGTGGCCCTGGCGGGCTGCACGGTCGGGCCCGACTTCGTGCGGCCCGCGGTGCAGTCCCCGGCGGCTTGGCGGATCGACTACCCCATGGCCGCCGAAGTGGCCAACACCCAGTGGTGGGAACAGTTCGGCGACCCGGTCCTGAACCAGCTGATCGAGACCGCGCTGCGCGACAACCTCGACGTCCGGGTCGCGGCCGCCCGCATCGACCAGTTCCTCGGGGCGCTGACGACCACCGATTCACAGGCCTATCCGCAGTTCGGCTACGGCGCCGGGGCGGCCCGCACCCGCGCCAGCCGCGAGGGCCAGCCGCCGATCCCCGAGCCCGTCAGCAACTACTTCTCGCTCTACCAGGCCAGCGTCAATGCCGCCTGGCAGGTCGACCTGTTCGGCCGCGTCCGGCGCCAGAGCGAGGCCGCGCAGGCGCAGGTCTACGCCAGCCAGCAGGGCCAGCGCGGCGTGGTGCTGACGCTCGTGACCGGTGTGGCGACCAGCTACATCGCGCTGCGGGCGCTCGACCGGCAGCTCGAGATCTCCAAGTCCACCGCCGCCAACTTCGGCGAGACCGCGCGCATCTTCGACCTTCGCTTCAAGCGCGGACTGGTCTCGCAGACCGAGGTGACGCAGGTGCGCTCCCAGTACCAGCAGGCGCTCACCGCGATCCCGACCTTCGAGCAGCAGATCGCGGCCCTCGAGAACCAGATCTCGATCTTGCTGGGCCGCGACCCGGCGCCGATCCCGCGCGGCAAGACCATCGACGAGCTCGCCGCGCCGCTGATCCCGGCCGGCCTGCCTTCCGACCTGCTGCTGCGGCGCCCCGACATCCTGGCGGCCGAGCAGAACCTGGTGGCCGCCAACGCCAGCATCGGCGTCGCCCGCTCGCTCTATTACCCGAGCCTGTCGCTGACCGGCGCGCTGGGTTCCACCAGCACCTCCTTCAGCAACTTCCTGACCGGGCCGGCGACCACCTGGTCAGTGGTCGCGGGCCTCACCGGCCCGATCTTCACCTTCGGCGCCATCGAGGGCCAGGTCCGATCGGCCGAGGCCCAGAAGGCGCAGGCCGAGCTGGTCTACCGGCAGACCGTGCTGGGCGCCTTCCGCGACACCAACAACGCGCTGATCGGCACCCAGAAGAGCATCGAGGGGGTCGAGTACCAGCGCGGACGGGTCAAGGCGCTGCGCGAGTTCGCACGCCTGTCCAGGCTCAAGTTCGAGGCCGGCCTGATCGGCTACCTCGAGGTGCTGGTGGCCGACAACGAACTGTTCGCGGCCGAGCTGGCCTTCGTGAATCTGCAGGCCAACCGCTACTCGCAGGCGATCAACGTCTACCAGGCGATGGGCGGCGGCTGGGTCGACGTCGCGGATGCGCAGACGCCGCGTCCGGTCGGCATGGCCGGCGGCCAGCGAACGCCTTGAACCGCCGCGGCATGAACGAGCGCTTCCAGACCCTGGTCTACGGCACGGCGATCGCGCTGATGATCGGCTGGGTGTTCTACATCGGGCGCAATGTCTTCGTGCCGATCATGTTCAGCGTCTTCGTGGTCTACGTGATCCTCGGGCTGGCGCGCCTGATCGGCAAGGTGCCGCTGCTCGGGCCGGCGCTGCCGCAGTTGGTGATCTCGATCCTCTCGGTGCTGATCATCGCGCTCGGGCTCGCCATGGTGGTCTACACGATCCTGGCGAACAAGGACAGCGTGATCGCGATGGCGCCGCGCTACCAGGAGTCGCTGCTGGCAGCGGTGCAGCGGGTGGCGGTGCTGATGCGGGTCGAGGCAGAGCCGACCTGGACCACGCTGCGGCGCGACCTGCTTTCCCAGGTAAGCCTGCAGCGGGTGGCGGCGTCGGCGCTCGCGTCGGTATCGTCAATGTTCGCGACCGTGATCGTCGTGGCGCTGTACGCCTGCTTCCTGCTGGTCGAGCGGACCCATCTCGACGTCAAGATCCTGGCCATCGCACGCAGCCCCGAGCAGGCACGGCGCATCAAGCAGGTCATCGCCGACATCAACGCCCGGGTCGGCGCCTACCTGGCGCTCAAGACCTTCCTCGGGGTGCTGCTCGGCGCGCTCAGCTACGTGATCATGCGCTTCGCCGGCCTCGAGTTCGCCGGCTTCTGGGCCGTGATGATCGCGCTGCTCAACTACGTGCCCTACATCGGCTCGTTCCTGAGCGTCGTGCTGCCGGGCCTGATGGCCGTGGCCCAGTTCGGCAGCGCCGGCGAGGCGATCCAGATCATGATGTCGCTGGCGGTGGTCCAGTTCGTGATCGGCAACTTCCTGGACCCCTACATCATGGGGAATTCGCTCAACCTGAGCCCGTTCGCGATCCTCGTGAGCCTGGCGGTCTGGGTCGCCCTCTGGGGCGTGCCGGGCGCCTTCCTGGCGGTGCCGATCACCGCGATGATGACCATCATCTTCTCGGAGTTCCCTGGCACCCGCCCCATCGCCGTCCTGCTGTCGCAGAACGGCAAGCCTTAGTCGCTGCGCCCCTCAAGTTTCGGCGCGGCTGGCCGATATACGGTCAGCGCATGCCCTCGCCGCGTCGGACGGGTGGCGTGTCGCGACGAGGAGCCAGCGTGAAACTGAGGTCGATGCAGGGTCGCTGCAGTCCGGGCCCGAGGGGGCGGGGATGAGCTTGGCCGTCTATGGCTACGATGCCTTCAAGGTGCTGGCCTTCGCCGCGCCGGTGGCCGGCTTCGCCGCCGTCGCCCATGTGCGCGCCACGCGGCGCCGGGAGCAGGCGCGGCGGGTCGAAAGCGCGAGCCGCAGCTGCCGACAGGTCTTCGTCGAAGTGCCGGGACTCCCCGGCGCGCCCCCCGATTCGGTCTCCTTCGAGCTGACGCCGCAATTGCTGGGCTGGCTCGCCGCCGCCCAGAGCGGTTCGCTGAAAGGCATCGACACGCCCGACGCCGTGATGCTGGCCTTCGATGTCGAGGCGGCCTGGAAGGGCGTGCGGCCTGCCGGGGCGGGCGACGACCCGGACACCCGCAGCCAGCTGGTCGCGACCCGCGAGCGCTTCTTCGTTCGATCGGTCGATGCCCGCCGCAACAGCGCCCCGGTGTCATTGCGCGCGATGCTCGATGCGCATCGCAGCCTTGCGGAGGGCGAGCCGCTCCATTGCTCGGTCGATGGCCTGATCGGCGTCAGGCCGGTGCGGCGGTTGCGCGTCGAGGCGGCGGCGGTGGTGGCCAAGCAGTTCTACTGGGTGCGGGCGAATGGGGCGGGGCCGCCACGCTCTCCGCCGAGTTAGGTAGGATTGCGGGCTGTCCGCTGCGCCTGCGGGCAATCTCGCAATTCAAGGACTCCGCATGACCACCCCCAGCTACCCCGACACCCGCCTGCTGATCGATGGCGAATGGTGTGACGCCGTGAGCGGCAAGACCCAGGACGTGATCAACCCGGCCACCGGCCAGCCGATCGGCAAGGTCGCCTTCGCCGCGACCGCCGACCTCGACCGGGCGCTCGATGCGGCCCAGCGCGGCTTCGAAGCCTGGCGCCGGATCCCGGCCAACGAGCGCGCCGCCACCATGCGCAAAGCCGCCGGCCTGCTGCGCGAGCGCGCCGCCGACATCGCCCGCATCCTCACGCTGGAGCAGGGCAAGCCCTTCGCCGAGGCCCGCGGTGAGGTGCTCGCCGGCGCCGACATCATCGAATGGTTCGCCGACGAAGGCCGCCGCGTCTATGGCCGCATCGTGCCGTCGCGCAACCTGGCGGCGCAGCAACTGGTGCTGAAGGAGCCCCTGGGCCCGGTCGCCGCCTTCACGCCCTGGAACTTCCCGATCAACCAGATCGTTCGCAAGCTCGGCGCCGCGCTGGCCAGCGGCTGCTCGTTCCTGTGCAAGGCGCCCGAAGAAACGCCGGCTTCGCCCGCCGCGCTGCTGCAGACCTTCGTCGATGCCGGCGTGCCGCGCGGGACGGTCGGCCTGGTGTTCGGCGATCCGGCCCAGATCTCGAACTACCTGATTCCGCATCCGATCATCCGCAAGGTGACCTTCACCGGCTCGACGCCGGTGGGCAAGCAGCTCGCGGCCCTGGCCGGCCAGCACATGAAGCGCGCGACCATGGAACTCGGCGGCCATGCCCCGGTGATCGTCGCGGCCGACGCCGACGTCGAACTGGCTGTCAAGGCCTCGGGCGGCGCCAAGTTCCGCAATGCCGGGCAGGTCTGCATCTCGCCGACCCGCTTCCTGGTGCACAACAGCATCCGCGACGCCTTCGCCCAGGCGATGGTCAAGCATGCCGAGAGCCTCAAGCTCGGCGACGGCCTGGCCGAAGGAACGACGCTCGGCCCGCTGGCCAACGCCCGCCGCCTCGGCGCCATGGCCAAGGTGCTCGAGGACGCCCGCGCCACCGGCGCCAAGGTCGCGACCGGCGGCGAGCGCGTCGGCAGCAGCGGCAACTTCTTCGCGCCCACGGTGCTGACCGACGTCTCGCTCGAGGCCGACGTCTTCAACAACGAGCCCTTCGGCCCGATCGCGGCGATCCGCGGCTTCGACTCGCTCGACGAGGCGATCACCGAAGCCAACCGGCTGCCCTTCGGCCTGGCCGGCTATGCCTTCACCCAGTCGATCAAGAACGCCCACCTGCTGTCGCAGCGCATGGAAGTCGGCATGCTGTGGATCAACCAGCCGGCCGCGCCGTCGCCCGAGATGCCTTTCGGCGGCATCAAGGATTCGGGCTACGGCTCGGAAGGCGGTCCGGAGGCGATGGAGAACTACCTCAACACCAAGGCCGTCTCGATCATGGCGATCTGAGGCGCCGCGGGCGCGGGGGCCGCGCGGATGAGCGGCCCTTGCGTCGGCGGCGCAGCGGACCACAATGGCGGGCATGCAAAACACGCTGCTCCGCCGGGTCCTGGTCTGTGTCTGCCTGCTGCTGCCGGCGCTGGTCTGGTCGCAGACCCAGCTCGGCAGCGCCGCCGCACTGCAGGCGAAATTCGAAGCGGTCCAGTCGCAGTTCGACAAGAACGCCTTCGGCCGGCCGCTGGTGCTCGAATCGACCGAGGCCTCGGGCCAGCTGAGCGGCAACATCTTCGCGCTGGTCGACCATCCCTTCGACCAGGTCAGCGCCGCGCTGGTCAAGCCGGCGGTCTGGTGCGACATCCTGATGCTGCACCTCAACACCAAGTACTGCGCCGTGCGAGGCGGCGGGGCGGCGACCACCCTGGCAGTGTCGGTGGGCCGCAAGTTCGACCAGCCGCTGTCGGATGCGCAGCGCATCGATTTCGTCTGGCAGCCCCCGGTCTCGGCGGCCGACTACATGAGTGCCCGCCTGAGCGCCGACAAGGGGCCGCTGTCGACGCGCGACTACCGCATCGAGGTCGAGGCCACGCCGCTGCCCAACGGCAAGACCTTCATCCACATGGCCTACGCCTATGCCTACGGCACCGCGGCCCGGATCGCGATGCAGGGCTACCTCTCGACCCTGGGCAGCGACAAGGTGGGCTTCAGCGCCAAGGACAAGGACGCTTCCGGCCAGCCCAGCCTGGTCGGCGGCGTGATCGGGGTGGTGGAGCGCAACACCATGCGCTACTACCTCGCGATCGACGCCTACCTCGATTCGCCGGCCGAGGCCGAATTGCCCAAGCGCCTGGCCCAGTGGTTCGACAGCACCGAGCGCTATGCGCGCCAATTGCACGAGGTGGACCGCAACGACTACCTCGAGATGAAGCGCAATGAATACAAACGGCTGAAGACCCAATAAGCCGAGAGCTCGCCCCCGGTAAAAGCGCCCTTGCATCCGCGCCAGATGCACATGTATCCTTGTGTATCTGAAAGGGCCGCCCATGTCCATGGAACTGGATTTCCACCTCCACAAGATTCAGTCGCTGAGTCCCAAGGCGGCCAAGATCGCGCTACGGATGCTGGACCGCGATCCGCGCGTCCCGACCGAATGGGTGATGGCCCTGCGTCCGGCGCTGGTCGACCGCAGCAGCGACGCGGAATCCTTCGGCGGCACCGACTGGATGACCATCGCGGCCATCGAGCGGCCCGGCATCCGGCGCTTCACGGAGCACTTCGAGAGCCGCGAGCAGCGACATGCGCGGCTGTGGGTGCTGAGCCTGCGGACCGCGACCAAGCGCCATGACCGCGCCGAGCCTGGCGAGAGCCTCTACGGCGCGCTCTAGCGCGTGTGCGACGCGGCGCCGGCGACTTCGCGGCCGTTCATTTTTTCCGTCCCGCTCCGCCCCTGAGCAGTTCGCTCCGGTGCTTCTGAACCTCGGCCAGCCGCTTGAGTTCGGCCGCGCAGTCGGCCTGGGTCGCGACCAGCACGATCGGGCTGCGGCGCAGCGACGTGATGGTCTTCTCGACCTGCACCGGGTCCCGGTTCTTGATGACCAGTCCGGCCGCCACCGCGGCCCTGGATTGCTTGTAGAAGGCCTTCTCGAAGCCCGGCGTACCGCAGCGCGCGGCGATCACGCGCAGGTCGGCCTCCTGCTGTTCACCCGAAATCGGCGCGTCGCCCCCAGCCGGCTGGGCGCCGGCCATCATGGGCATGCCGATGACCGCTGCGGTCACCACGGCTGCGATATCGAACCTCGTTGTCATCTGTCCCCCTGCTTCCTGGAAATGCGCTGTCGCAGGCGCCATCGTACGACCTCGGAGGCCCGATGCGCCATCGCCGGCGCGCCCGGCCCGATTGCACGAAAGGGCAATGGCGCCTGCCCGTTGGTCCAATTTGCAGCGCTTGCACGGTCACCCAAGATGGCCGCGTGGCCAGAGGTTGCGAATCGAACAGGAGTGGTCCGGAACGCTCCCCTTCACCAGGAGACCGCATGACGATCGCGAAGCGCCCGCTCCGGCTGGCCATGGCGGCGGCATCGCTCGCGGCCTGCGGCGCCTGGGCCCAGGACGACGCCGACCTGC
Organism: Variovorax sp. J31P207; assembly: GCF_030316965.1. NCBI lineage: Bacteria > Pseudomonadati > Pseudomonadota > Betaproteobacteria > Burkholderiales > Comamonadaceae > Variovorax > Variovorax sp. J31P207. Next base: position 320,162 of record NZ_JASZYN010000005.1, on the reverse strand, counting down.
AGAAGAAATTGGCGAACCCGATCGCCGACATCGTCACCTTGCCATTCCAGTGGACCACCAACTACAACGCCGGGCCCTTCGAGAAGCCGCAATACACGCTCAACATCCAGCCGGTCTATCCGATCAAGATCGGCGGCGGCTGGTCGCTGATCAACCGCGCCATCGTTCCGCTGCTGTCCAACCCCGCGGTGCTGCCGGGCCAGGACCGCAAGGACGGTCTCGGCGACATCACCTACGAAGCTTTCTTCGCGCCACCGGCGGGCGAAGGCGGATGGATCTGGGGCTTCGGTCCCGCGATGGTCCTGCGCACCGCCACCGACGACCGGCTTGGCGCGGGCAAGTGGTCGCTCGGCCCGGCGGTGGTCGGGCTCAAGGAGTCCGGCCCCTGGACCGTGGGCGCGCTCGCGACCCAGGTCTGGTCCGTCGCCGGCGACGACAACCAGCCGAACGTGAGTGCCTTCACGTTCCAGCCGATCGTCAGCTACCGGCTGGATTCGACGCAGTCGCTCGGCTACATCGGGATCGTCACGGCCGACTGGGAGCAGAAGCGTTCGAGCCAGCGCTGGACGGTGCCGCTCGGCGTGTCGTATTCGCTGCTGGTGCGGCCCGAGGGCTTCGTGCCGATGAATTTCGTCGTCGGTGCGGGCTACAACGTGATCCGGCCCGACAATGCGTCCGACTGGTTCGTCCGGTTCCAGGTCAATTTCGTTCTTCCCAAATGAGGAGCCAGGCATGCGTGCGAGCGACACACTGAAGGGGCTGGCCATCGTGCTGGCGATGGCCGGAGCGGCAACCGCGGCCGCCACCCCGTTGACCTTCTACAACGGGATACGCGAAACGCCGATCACCAAGTTCAACAAGGCCGACATGGCCCTGATGAACAAGGCGGTCTACGGGGCGCTGGACTCGGGCGCTGACGGCGTCAAGGTCAGCTGGGAGAACCCGGACACCTCCAGCAGCGGCAGCGTCACGCCGGCCAAGGACCCGAAGGGCCGGGCGTCGTGCCGGCTGGCGCAGATCGAGAACCGCCACAAGAACCTGCTCGGCTCGGGCAGCTACATCTTCTGCAAGAACACCAAGTCCAAGACGCCGCCGTGGGAGCTGATTGCGCCCTGGAACGGCGGCTGATCCGAGGCGCGCCCATGCCCGCCCTGCGCATCCTCCTTCTGCTTCGCGGCGCGGTCAGCGTGCTGTTCGCGCTGTCCAAGCTGGCGCCGGCGACGATTCCGGCGGCGATGTCGTTGAACCGCAACGGCACTTTTTCGATGATCGACGGGCTGCTCGGGCTGGCCCTGGCCTTCGCGGTGTCGAAGTCGCCGCGCTACAAGTGGCTGTTCGGGCTGGTGCTGGCCGACGCGCTGGTGCGCCTGCTGATCGGCATCGTGGCGATCGCTGCCCCGGACATCGAGGGCCGCATCCTGGGCTCGATCGCCTTCTTCGGCGCCATCATCACGGCCTGCGTGGCGCTCGGCGTGTTCGGGCTGTTCTTCGCGCTGAGGGGCGGTCGCGAGGCGCCGGCCGACGCGCGCGGCGGGGTCGTGCCGGTGCTGGTGGTCAGCGCCTGCACCCTGGTGCTGGGCGTGGGCCTGCTGTTCGGCTTCGGATCGGTCGATGCGCGCCGGCTGCTGATCGGCGGCGTCGCACTGGCGATCGGCCTGTGCCTGCTCGCGAGCGGCTTTCTCTCGAAGGACCCACGGTCCATTCGCTGAGCTCAGGCGCCGGCGTGGCTGGCGCCGTCCGGCGTCACGCCCAGCTGTCCCACGGCGCGCACCAGGTCGGCCAGGGAGCTCACCTCCATCTTCTCCATGACGTGTGCGCGATGGGCCTTCACGGTGCGTTCGGCGGCACCGAGCTGGGCGCTGATCTGCTTGTTGAGGGCGCCGTTGACGACCATTTCCATGACCTGCCTTTCGCGCGGGCTGAGCCGCGAATAGCGGGTCTGCAGGGCGCACAGCCGGCGTCGCGCCTGGCGCCGCACGGCGTCGTCCTCGATCGCCTTGCGGACCACGGTCAGCAGCGTCTCGCTGTCCACCGGCTTGAACAGGAAATCCGAGGCGCCGGCCTTCATGGCCCGCAGCGTCTCGTGCACCGTGGCCTCCGCGGTCACGAAGATCACGGGCAGGGGTTCGGGCTGGCTGGCGACCATCTCCTGCAGGTCGAGCCCGCTGGGACCGGGCATGTGGATGTCCAGCACCAGGCAACCCGGTGCGCTGCCGATGCCTTCGAGCAGCATCTCGCCGACCGATCCGTACTCCATCACCTGGTGCCCCGCGCTTTTGAGAAGCCGCTGCAGGGCCCGCCGAAAGGCGATGTCGTCATCGATCAGCCGGACGACGGGCGATTCCCCGTCCGCGGCAGCACTGATTTGCTTTCCCATGCCAATCCTCCAGGCGCCCGCAGGCGAAGGTGAATTGAACACGCGCCCTGGGGGCATGACAAGCTGCCCTTTGGTGTAAGCGAATACCGATTTGCTATTTTTGTAGCTATTTAGTTTTATTAAATGAGCTTGACGCAAAAAAAACCGGCCTCGCTCGTGGCGCAGGCCGGTTGATTCGGGGGCCGCGGATTTACAGGGCGGCCTGGCGCGTCGTGCCGCCGGTGCGCGGGCCGCTGAATTGCGGCGGGACCACGCTGTTGGCGAAGGATTCGACGCGGACGTTCTGGTTCGGCCGGTGGGCGGCGGCGACGGCTTCGCTGCGCACCGACGAACGATCGCGGGTGCTGGCGATGGTGGTCACGCCGTTGTTGTAGCCTTCCGCGTAGGGGTTCGCGCTGTGAGCCGCGACTGCGGCCTGGGTGCTCACTTCGGCGCGGCTGTTGGCGGAAGTAAGCGCATGCACGCCGTCATAGGTTTCGGCTTGGGCGCCAGCGGCGGCGAGCAGCGACAGGGTGGCGGCGGCGATGATTTGCGAGGTCTTCATTTCAGTTGTCCTTTGTTGGTTTGAACGGGCGGAGGGCGCTTCGGCGATCCGTCCACGCAAGTCTAAGGCTGAAGACTAAGTAAAAACCCTAATGAAATCGAACCGCGGTGTTGCCAGGAACGAAACAATCGGCCGGCGACCTGCCGGCATAACCGATCCGCGCCGATGTTGCGGCGCGGCATCGCGAAATTGCAATGGCACGCTCAGTCAGGGTCGAGGCGTCGGCCGTAGGCGCTGAAGCTCGCCGCCTTCAGCGCCTTCATCATCACCTTGGCAGCCGGCGACAGCAGCCGGTCGGTCCGCGTGATGATGCCGAAAGCATCCATGTGGCAGGGCATCTCGACCGGCAGCAGCGCCACGATGCCGTGGCTCGCGTAGTAGCGCGCCACATCGGTGGCCAGCACCGCGACCATGTCGCTCTGCTGCAACATGCGGGTGATGAAGAGCAGCGCCGCGGTCTCGATCACGTTGATCGGCGGTGCCAGCCCTTCTTCCTGGAACATCAGTTCGAAGCGGTGCCGCAGCACGCTGCCGGCGGGCGGCACGATCCAGCCGGCCGACACCAGGTCGCGCAGGCTCAGGCCGCTGACACCGAGCAGTGGATGGCCCGGGCGCACCAATGCGCACACCGGCTCCTCGGTCAGGGCCTCGTAGCGCAGGTTGGTCTTGTCGTGCTCGGCGAACAGCCGCGCCACCAGCAGGTCGAGCTTGCCCTGCTCGAGGCGTTCGAGCAGCACCGGGCTGGTCTCGATCTCGACCGACACCCGCAGGTTGGGCTGCTCGCGCTTCACCTCGGCCACCGCCGGCGGGAGCAGCACCAGGCCCGGTGCGGTGATGACGCCGATATTGACCTGGCCGGCGCGGCCGGCCTTGAGCGCGCTGAGTTCGTCGTGCGCCTGGTTCAGGCTCGCCAGCGCGACCCGGGCGTGGCGGATCATGATCTCGCCATACCAAGTGGGCCGCATGCCGCGTGGCAGGCGGTCGAACAGCGACACCTCGAGCACGTCCTCGAGGTCCTTCAGGAGCTTGGAGGCCGCCGGCTGCGTCATGTTGAGCACCTGGGCCGCCCGATGGATGTTGCCCTCCTCGGCCAGGGCCACCAGCAACAGCAGCTGCCGGGTCTTGAGTCGCGCACGGATGAACCAGTGCGTGTAGTTGGTCATGGGGTTTACCTGAATGCTTCTTCGGATATGCATTCGATCCAAATCTTGATTGGAAAGATATGGGTGTGATTCCTAGACTCGCGTCACCGTGAAACGCAGCGAACTCCAACAGAAAGCCCGCCAGTACATCAATGGCCGTTGGGAAAGCGGTGTCACGACGGGCCTGAGCGAGAACCCGTCCGATACCCGCGAAGTGGTGGCCGAATACGCGCGGGCCGACCGCAGCCAGACCGAGGTGGCGGTCCGCGCCGCGGCCGATGCCTTTCCGCACTGGAGCCAGAGCACGCCGCAGCGGCGCGCCGATGCGCTCGACCAGATCGGCAGCGAGCTCCTGGCCCGACGCGAGGAACTCGGCCTGCTGCTGGCGCGCGAGGAGGGCAAGACCCTGGCCGAGGCCGTCGGCGAGGCCGCGCGGGCCGGTCACATCTTCAAGTTCTTCGCCGGCGAGGCGCTGCGCGCGAGCGGCGGCGAGATGCTGGCCTCGGTGCGGCCGGGGGTGCAGGTCGACGTGACGCGCGAGCCGCTCGGCGTGGTCGGGCTGATCACGCCCTGGAACTTCCCGCTCGCGATCCCGGCCTGGAAGATCGCGCCGGCGCTGGCCCATGGCAACAGCGTGGTGTTCAAGCCGTCCGAACTGGTGCCGGCCTGCGGCTGGGCGCTGGCCGAGATCATCAGCCGGGCCGCGCTGCCGGCGGGCACCTTCAACCTCGTGATGGGCAGCGGCCGCGAAGTCGGCCAGGCGATGGTCGACAGTGCGGGCGTGGACGCGATCAGCTTCACCGGCTCGGTCGCCACCGGCGAGCAGATCCTGCACGCCGCGGCGCGGCGGCGGGCCAAGGTGCAGCTCGAGATGGGCGGCAAGAATCCGCTGCTGGTGCTGGCCGACGCCGATCTCGACCGGGCGGTCGACTGCGCCGTGCAGGGCGCCTACTTCTCGACCGGCCAGCGCTGCACCGCATCCAGCCGGCTGATCGTCGAGGGCGGCGTGCACGACGCCTTCGTGGCGCGACTGCGCCACCGCCTGACGGCGCTCAAGGTCGGGCATGCGCTGGAGCGCGGCACCGACATCGGCCCGGTGGTCGACCGCGCGCAACTGGCACAGAACCTGGCCGCCGTCAGCGCCGCGCGCGAGGAGGGCGCCGAGCACGTCTGGGGCGGCGAAGCGCTGCAGCGCGCGACGGTCGGCCACTACATGAGCCCGGCGCTGTTCCTGGCGCGGCCCGAGCACCGGATCGCGCGTGATGAGATCTTCGGTCCGGTGGCCTGCGTGCTGCGTGCCGACGACTACGACCATGCGCTGCAGATCGCCAACGACACGCCCTTCGGGCTCTGCGCCGGCATCTGCACCACCTCGCTCGCGCGTGCCATGCATTTCAAGCGGCATGCGAAGGTCGGCATGACGATGGTCAACTTGCCGACCGCCGGCGTCGACTACCACGTGCCTTTCGGCGGTCGCAAGGCTTCGAGCTATGGCCCGCGAGAACAAGGCCGGCATGCGGCGGAGTTCTACACCAGCGTAAAGACAGGCTACGTGCTGGCCTGAGCAAACAACGATAACGACAAGAGTTGCTTTTTTCACCACGCCAACCAGGAGACATCATGAAACTGAACCGTCGCACGCTCAATATCGCGCTCGCATCCGCCACGTTGTCCTCGCTGTTGCCGGCCACGGCCCTGGCGCAGAAGAAGCCGGTGCTCGGCTTCGCCCAGGTCGGCGCCGAAAGCGAATGGCGCACCGCCAACACCGAGTCGATCAAGTCGGCCGCGGCCGACGCCGGGATCGAGCTCAAGTTCTCGGATGCGCAGCAGAAGCAGGAGAACCAGATCAAGGCGATCCGTTCGTACATCGCCCAGAAGGTCGATGTCATCGCCTTCTCGCCGGTGGTCGAATCGGGCTGGGACACGGTGCTGCTCGAGGCCAAGGCGGCCAAGATCCCGGTGGTGCTCACCGACCGCTCGGTCAACACCAAGGACGACTCGCTCTACGTCACTTTCATGGGCTCGGACTTCGTCGAGGAAGGCCGCAAGGCCGGCCGCTGGCTGGTCGAGAAGGAAAAGGGCAACCCCGGCCCGATCAACATCGTCGAGCTGCAGGGCACGGTGGGCTCGGCGCCGGCGATCGACCGCAAGAAGGGCTTCGAGGAAATCATCAAGGCCGACCCGAAGTTCAAGATCATCCGCTCGCAGACCGGCGACTTCACGCGCGCCAAGGGCAAGGAGGTGATGGAAGCCTTCCTGAAGGCCGAGGGCAAGAAGATCAACGTGCTGTTCGCGCACAACGACGACATGGCGATCGGCGCGATCCAGGCGATCGAGGAAGCCGGAATGAAGCCGGCGCAGGACATCATCATCATCTCGATCGACGCCGTGAAGGGCGCCTTCGAGGCCATGATGGCCGGCAAGCTCAATGTCTCGGTCGAGTGCAGCCCGCTGCTGGGCCCGCAGCTGATGGCCGCGGTGGCCGACATCAAGGCCGGCAAGCCGCTGCCCAAGCGGATCCTGACCAAGGAAGGGATCTTCCCGATGGAAGTCGCCAAGGCCGAATTCCCGAACCGCAAGTACTGAGACCGCGCGCGGCGCTTCGCGACAGCGCAGCGCCGCGCGTCCGCAAATACAACAAGGAGACCTTCTCATGAAACGCACTTTCATCAAGACCCTGCTGGCCGGCGCCGCCCTGGGACTGTTCGGCCTGGCGCCGCTGGCACAGGCCCAGGACAAGGGCCTGGTCGCGATCTCGATGCCGACCAAGTCGTCGGCGCGCTGGATCGCCGACGGTTCGAACATGGTCAAGTACTTCAACGAGAAGGGCTACAAGACCGATCTGCAGTACGCCGACGACGACATCCCCAACCAGCTGGCGCAGGTCGAGAACATGGTGACCAAGGGCGCCAAGGTGCTGGTGATCGCGGCCATCGACGGCACCACGCTGTCGGACGTGCTGCAGAAGGCGGCCGACAAGGGCGTCAAGGTGATCGCCTACGACCGGCTCATCAAGGGCTCGAAGAACGTCGACTACTACGCCACCTTCGACAACTACCAGGTCGGGGTGCTGCAGGCCAGCTACATCGAGAACGCGCTCAAGCTCAAGGAGGGCAAGGGCCCCTACAACATCGAGCTGTTCGGCGGCTCGCCCGACGACAACAACGCCTTCTTCTTCTACAACGGCGCGATGTCGGTGCTCAAGCCCTACATCGACAGCGGCAAGCTGGTGGTGCGCAGCAAGCAGATGGGCATGGACAAGGTCTCGACCCTGCGCTGGGACGGCGCGGTGGCGCAGGCGCGGATGGACAACCTGCTGTCGGCCTACTACACCAAGGACCGGGTCGACGCGGTGCTGTCTCCGTACGACGGCCTGTCGATCGGCATCATCTCGTCGCTCAAGGGCGTGGGCTATGGCTCGGCGCAGCAGCCGATGCCGGTGGTGACCGGCCAGGACGCCGAGGTGCCGTCGGTCAAGTCGATCCTGAAGAAGGAGCAGACCTCGACCGTGTTCAAGGACACGCGCGAACTGGCGAAGGTGACGGTGGGCATGGTGGACGCGATGCTGGCCGGCAAGACGCCCGAGGTGAACGACACCAAGACCTACAACAACGGCGTCAAGGTCGTGCCGTCGTACCTGCTGAAGCCTGTCAGCGTCGATGCCTCGAACTGGAAGCAGACGCTGGTCGACAGCGGCTACTACAAGGAGAGCCAGATCAAGTAGGCCGCTGAACGGCGTGCGGGTGGAAGGAGCCACGGTGAACGATGTGATCCTGGAGATGCGCGGCATCACCAAGACCTTTCCGGGCGTGAACGCGCTGGACAACGTCAACCTCGCGGTGCGCGCCGGCGAGATCCATGCCGTGGTCGGCGAGAACGGCGCGGGCAAGTCGACGCTGATGAAGGTGCTGAGCGGCGTGTATCCCTGCGACTCGTACCAGGGCGAGATCCACTTCGAGGGCCAGCTGCGCCGCTTCAAGGACATCTCCGACAGCGAGAAGCTCGGCATCATCATCATCCACCAGGAGCTGGCGCTGGTGCCGCTGCTGTCGATCGCGGAGAACATCTTCCTCGGCAACGAGACGGCGCGCGGGGGCGTGATCGACTGGTTCGAGGCCTATGCCCGCACCCGCGTTCTGCTGGCCAAGGTCGGGCTCAAGGAGCCGCCGACGGCGCTGATCACCAACCTGGGCGTCGGCAAGCAGCAGCTGGTCGAGATCGCCAAGGCGCTCTCGAAAGAGGTCAAGCTGCTGATCCTCGACGAGCCGACCGCGAGCCTGAACGAGAGCGACAGCGATGCTCTGCTGCGCCTGCTGCTGGAGCTGAAGGCGCAGGGCATCGCGTCGATCCTCATCTCGCACAAGCTCAACGAGATCGCCAAGGTGGCCGATTCGATCACCGTGCTGCGCGACGGCGCGACCGTCGAGACCATGGACTGCCGCGGCGCGCCGATCAGCGAGGACCGCATCATCCGCGGCATGGTCGGGCGCGACATGGCGCACCGCTACCCGGAGCGCAGGCCGGACATCGGCGAGACCATCTTCGAAGTGCGCGACTGGCACGTGCACCATGCGCTGCACGCCGATCGCGAGCAGATCAAGGGCGTCGACCTGCACGTGCGGCGCGGCGAGATCGTCGGCATCGCGGGACTGATGGGCGCGGGCCGCACCGAGTTCGCGATGAGCGTGTTCGGGCGATCCTACGGACAGCGCATCAGCGGCTCGGTGCACATGCACGGCAAGGAAGTCGATGTGAGCACCATCCGCAAGGCGATCGACCACGGCATCGCCTACGTCACCGAGGACCGCAAGAGCGCCGGGCTGGTGCTGGAGGAGGACATCCGCAAGAACGTGAGCCTCGCCAACCTGGCCGCCGTGTCCGAGCGCGGGGTGATCGACGACGGCCGGGAGTTCAAGGTCGCGAGCGACTACCGGCGCGCGCTCAACATCCGCTGTGCCGGCGTGGACCAGCGCGTGGTCAACCTCTCGGGCGGCAACCAGCAGAAGGTGGTGCTGAGCAAATGGCTGTTCGCCCAGCCCGAGCTGCTGATCCTCGACGAGCCCACGCGCGGCATCGACGTCGGCGCCAAGTACGAGATCTACACCATCATCGAACGGCTTGCGAGCGAAGGGAAAGGCATCCTCATGATTTCGTCGGAACTGCCCGAGCTGCTCGGCATGTGCGACCGCATCTACGTGATGAACGAGGGGCGCTTCGTCGCCGAGTTTCCGGCCGCCGAGGCCTCGCAGGAGAAGATCATGCGCGTCATAGTGGCTTCCGGGAGCAGCGTCCATGCCGCCTGAACTCGAGGCCGTGAAGGCCGCCACCCACCTCGCGCCGGCGGCGCCCGGCGCGCACGCCGGCTTCCTCAAGAACAACCTGCGCGAGTACGGCATGCTGATGTCGCTGGTCGCGATCATGGTGCTGTTCCAGGTGCTGACCGACGGCACCCTGATGCGGCCGCTGAACCTCACCAACCTGCTGCTGCAGAACAGCTACATCGTGATCATGGCGCTGGGCATGCTGCTGGTGATCGTGGCCGGCCACATCGACCTGTCGGTGGGCTCGGTGTGCGGCTTCATCGGCGCGCTGGCGGCGGTGCTGATGGTCGAATACGAATGGCACTTCGTGCCGACCTTCATCGTCTGCCTCATCGCCGGCGGCGCGATCGGCGCGGCGCAGGGCTGGTTCGTGGCCTTCTTCCGGATCCCGTCGTTCATCGTGACGCTGGCCGGCATGCTGGTGTTCAAGGGCCTGACCTTGGCGCTGCTCGCTGGCCAGTCGGTGGGCCCTTTCCCGGAGGCGTTCCAGAAGCTCAGCTCGGGCTTCGTGCCCGACCCGCTGGGCGGCGAGAGCCTGCGCGCCACCTCCCTGCTGCTCGGCGCGCTGGCCGCCGCGGCGCTGGTCTTCTTCAAGCTGCGCGGCCGCGCCAAGCTGGCCAAGCACGGCATGGAGACCGAGCCCTACGTCTTCTTCCTCGGCAAGAACCTGTTCTTCGCCGCCGTCATCCTGCTGCTGAGCTACCTGCTGGCGACCTACAAGGGCCTGCCCAACGTGCTGATCGTGATGTCGGTGCTGATCGTCGCCTACGACTTCGTCACCAACCGCACCACCGTGGGCCGGCGCATCTACGCGCTGGGCGGCAACGAGAAGGCGGCCCGGCTGTCGGGCGTCAAGACCCAGCGGCTGGCCTTCCTGACCTTCGTCAACATGGGCGTGCTGGCGGCGCTCGCCGGCCTGGTGTTCGCGGCCCGGCTCAACACGGCGACGCCGAAGGCCGGGCTCGGTTTCGAGCTCGACGTGATCGCGGCCTGCTTCATCGGCGGCGCGTCGGCCTCGGGCGGCGTCGGCCGCGTGATGGGCGCGGTCATCGGTGCCTTCATCATGGGCGTGATGAACAACGGCATGTCGATCCTCGGCATCGGCATCGACTACCAGCAGGTGATCAAGGGGCTGGTGCTGCTGGCGGCGGTGTTCGTCGATGTCTACAACAAGAACAAATAGCATGGACACTTCAACCGGCGCGCCCGTGCTGCTGCTCACGGGCATCGACAAGCGGTTCAACGGCGTGCCGGCACTGTCGGGCGTCTCGCTGCGCCTGCGTGCCGGCGAGATTCATGCCCTGCTGGGGCAGAACGGGGCCGGCAAGTCGACCTTGATCAAGGTGCTCACGGGGGTCTACCCGGCCGATGCCGGCGAGATGGCGCTGGCCGGCCAGCCGATCCGGCCGGCCTCGCCGCTCGACGCGCAGCACCTGGGCATCAGCACGGTCTACCAGGAGGTGAATCTCTGCCCCAACCTGTCGGTGGCCGAGAACATCTTCGCAGGCCGTTATCCGCGCCGCGGCCCGGCCCAGGGCTGGCGCATCGACTGGGCCGCGGTGCACCGCGAAGCACGTGCCTTGCTGGCGCGGCTCGACATCGACATCGACGTCACGCAGCTGCTCTCGAGCTACTCGGTGGCGGTGCAGCAGATGGTGGCGATCGCGCGTGCGCTGGGCCTCTCGTCGAAGGTGCTGATCCTCGACGAGCCGACCTCGAGCCTGGACGACGAGGAGGTGAAGAGCCTGTTCGCGGTGCTGCGCCGGCTGCGGGGGCAGGGCCTCGCGATCCTGTTCGTCACCCACTTCCTGAACCAGGTCTATGCGGTGTCGGACCGCATCACGGTGCTGCGCAACGGCGGCTGGGTGGGCGAGTGGCCGACCGCCGAGCTGGGACCGCAGGCCCTGATCTCGGCGATGGTCGGCCGCGAGTTCGCGGCACAGGCGAGCGGCCATGCCGAACTGCCGGCGATCGAGGCCACGGCGCCGGCGCTGCTGGAGGCCGAGGGCCTGGGCCAGCGCGGGCAGCTGCAGCCGGTCGACTTGCAAGTGCGCGCCGGCGAGGTGGTGGGCCTGGCCGGATTGCTCGGCGCCGGCCGCACCGAACTGGCCCGGCTGCTCTTCGGGCTGGCCAGGCCCGACCAGGGGCGCCTGCGCGTCGATGGCGTCGCGGTCGAGCTGGCGAGCCCGGCCGATGCCGTGAGGCACGGCATCGCGCTGTGCCCCGAGGAGCGCAAGACCGACGGCATCGTGGCCGAGCTGTCGGTGCGGGAGAACATCGCGCTGGCGCTGCAGGCGCGGCGCGGCGTGCGCAACACCTTGTCGCGCGCCGAGCAGGCCGCCCTGGCCGAGCGCTTCGTCAAGGCGCTCGGCATCAAGACCGCCAGCATCGAGACGCCGATCGGCCTGCTGTCGGGCGGCAACCAGCAGAAGGCGGTGCTGGCGCGCTGGCTGGCGATCGCGCCGCGGCTGCTGATCCTCGACGAGCCGACCCGCGGCATCGACGTCGCGGCCAAGCAGGAGATCATGGACGAGATCCTGCGGCTCGCGCGCGGCGGCATGGCGGTGCTGTTCATCTCGTCCGAAATGAACGAGGTGGTGCGCGTGTCGCACCGCATCGCGGTGCTGCGCGAGCGGCGCAAGGTCGGCGAACTGCCGGGCGGAAGCAGCGAGGACGCGGTCTACGAACTGATCGCGGCGGAGACATGAGCCGCCGGGCCGCTCCCAAGGCGAATACCGAAGCGCTGCTGCGCGAAGGTACACCGGTGAGCCAGTTGTTCAAACACCGCCTGGCCTGGCCGCTGGTCACGCTGCTGCTGCTGCTGGCGATCAACGCGGCCTTCAACCCGAGCTTCCTGCATCTCGAATGGCGCAGCGGCCATCTCTACGGCAGCCTGATCGACATCCTGAACCGTGCCGCGCCGCTGGTGCTGGTGTCGCTCGGCATGACGCTGGTGATCGCCACCCGCGGCATCGACATCTCGGTCGGCGCGGTGGTGGCGATCGCGGCGGCCATCGCGGCCTGGATGATCGGCGGCTCGCTGGTGGTCAGCAATGGCGCGGCGGCGCAGGTGAGCCGCTTCCCGATGTGGCTGGCGATCGTGGGCGCGCTCGGCGCCGCGCTGGCCTGCGGTCTCTGGAACGGCCTGCTGGTCGCTCGCGTCGGCATGCAGCCGATCATCGCGACCCTGATCCTGATGGTCGCCGGGCGCGGCATCGCGCAGCTGATCACCGGCGGGCAGATCATCACCATCTACTACGCGCCCTTCTTCTTCATCGGCAGCGGCTATCTGTTCGGGCTGCCGTTCTCGGTCTACGTCGCGGCCTTCGTCTTCGCCGTGCTGTACCTCGCGATCACGCGCAGCGCGCTCGGCCTGTTCATCCAGGCGGTCGGCATCAATCCGGGCGCGGCCCGGGTCGCCGGCGTGCGCGCGCGCCGCATCGTGGTCGGCGCCTACATGTTCTGCGGCTTCTGCGCCGGCGTCGCGGGCCTGCTGATCAGCTCCAACGTCAAGAGCGCGGACGGCAACAACGCCGGCCAATTGCTCGAACTCGACGCCATCCTGGCCGTGACGCTCGGCGGCACCGCGCTCACGGGCGGGCGCTTCAGCCTGGTCGGCAGCGTGATCGGCGCGCTGATCATCCAGACCCTGACGTATGCGATCTATTCGCTCGGTGTGCCGCCCGAGATCAACCTGGTGGTCAAGGCGGTGGTGGTGTTCGTGGTGATGCTGCTGCAGTCGGCGGAGTTCCGGGCCAGCCTGCGGCAGCTGGCGGTGCGGCCGGCGCATGGGGGGGCGACGCGATGAGCGCGCTGGTGTCGAACGAAACCGCGGCGGCCGATGGCGCGACCGCGGCGTCGCGCGGCCGGCCGGCCGGCGCGCGCTTCAATCCCAAGTACCTGCCGCTGGCGGCGACGATCTCGCTGTTCATGCTGATGGCGACCCTGGGGTCGGTCTTCTACGACGGCTTCTTCTCGCCGCAGGTGTTCCTGAACCTGCTGATCGACAACGCCTTCGTGTGCATCGTCGCGGTCGGCATGACCTTCGTGATCCTGTCGGGTGGCATCGACCTGTCGGTCGGCTCGGTGATCGCGCTGACCACCATGGTCTCGGCCTCGCTGGTCGAGAAGCACGGCTGGAGCCCGGCGCTGGTGATTCCGCTGGTGCTGGCGATGGGCACGGCCTTCGGCGCCTTCATGGGCCTGCTGATCGAGCGCTTCCGGCTGCAGCCCTTCATCGTGACCCTGGCCGGCATGTTCCTCGCGCGCGGCCTGTGCTACTTGATCAGCATCGACTCGATCAGCATCACCAACGAGTTCTATGCCAAGGTCTCGCAGTGGCGGCTGCCGGTGTGGGGCGATGCCTCGCTGTCGGTGTCGGCGCTGATCGCGCTGGCGGTGGTGGCGCTGGCGGTGTTCATCGCCCACTTCACGCCCTTCGGCCGCGCGGTGTACGCCATCGGCGGCAGCGAGCAGTCGGCGCTGCTGATGGGCCTGCCGGTGCGCTCGACCGTGGTCGGCGTCTACACGCTGTCGGGCTTCTGCTCGGCGCTTGGCGGCGTGGTCTTCACCTTCTACATGCTGTCGGGCTACGGCCTGCATGCGATCGGCCTCGAGCTCGACGCCATCGCCGCGGTGGTGATCGGCGGCACCCTGCTTACCGGCGGGGTCGGCTACGTGGTGGGCACGCTGTTCGGCGTGCTCATGCTGGGCATCATCCAGACCCTGATCTCCTTCGACGGCACGCTGAGCTCGTGGTGGACCCGCATCGTGGTGGGCGTGCTGCTGTTCGTCTTCTGCCTGCTGCAGCGCCTGTTCACGGCGCGCGGCACCGGCACCCACTGAGTCCACGGCATGCCCGACACCCCGACCCGGAAGCTGCGCTCCGCCGAATGGTTCGGCCCGGCCGACAAGAACGGCTTCATGTACCGCAGCTGGATGAAGAACCAGGGCATTCCAGACCACGAGTTCGACGGCCGGCCGATCATCGGCATCTGCAACACCTGGTCCGAGCTGACGCCCTGCAACGCGCACTTCCGCAAGATCGCCGAGCACGTCAAGCGCGGTATATCAGAAGCAAACGGTTTTCCGGTCGAGTTCCCGGTGTTCTCCAATGGCGAGTCCAACCTGCGCCCGACCGCGATGCTGACGCGCAACCTCGCCAGCATGGACGTCGAGGAGGCGATCCGCGGCAACCCGATCGACGCCGTGGTGCTGCTCACCGGCTGCGACAAGACCACGCCGGCGCTGATGATGGGGGCCGCCAGCTGCGACATCCCGGCCATCGTCGTCACCGGCGGACCGATGCTCAACGGCAAGCTCGAGGGCCGCGATATCGGTTCCGGCACCGCCGTCTGGCAGCTGCACGAGTCGATGAAGGCCGGCGAGATCGACCTGCACCAGTTCCTGTCGGCCGAGGCCGGAATGTCGCGTTCGGCCGGCACCTGCAACACCATGGGCACGGCCTCGACCATGGCCTGCATGGCCGAGGCGCTGGGCGCCTCGCTGCCGCACAACGCGGCGATCCCGGCGGTCGATGCGCGGCGCTACGTGCTGGCGCAGATGTCGGGCATGCGCGCGGTCGAGATGGCGCGCGAGGGGCTCACGCTGTCGAAGATCCTGACCCGCGAGGCCTTCGAGAACGCGATCCGCGTCAACGCGGCGATCGGCGGCTCGACCAATGCGGTGATCCACCTGAAGGCGATCGCGGGCCGGATCGGCGTCGCGCTCGCGCTCGAGGACTGGACCCGCTTCGGCCGCGGCACGCCGACCCTGGTCGACCTGATGCCCTCGGGCCGCTTCCTGATGGAGGAGTTCTACTACGCCGGCGGCCTGCCGGCCGTACTGCGACGCCTGGGCGAGCACGGCCTGCTGCCGCATCCCGGCGCGCTGACCGCCAACGGCCGTTCGCTGTGGGACAACGTGCGCGAGGCGCCGAGCTTCAACGACGAGGTGATCCGCCCGCTGGACAGGCCGCTGGTCGCCGATGGCGGCATGTGCATCCTGCGCGGCAACCTGGCGCCGCGCGGCGCGGTGCTCAAGCCCTCGGCCGCTTCGCCCGAGCTGCTCAGGCATCGGGGCCGGGCGGTGGTGTTCGAGAATCTCGAGCACTACAAGGCGCGCATCGTCGACGAGTCGCTCGAGATCGACGCCAGTTCGGTGATGGTCTTGAAGAACTGCGGGCCGAAGGGCTACCCGGGCATGGCCGAGGTCGGCAACATGGGCCTGCCGCCCAAGCTGTTGCGCCAGGGCGTCAAGGACATGGTGCGGATCTCGGATGCCCGCATGAGCGGCACCGCCTACGGCACGGTGGTGCTGCATGTGGCGCCTGAAGCGGCCGACGGCGGCCCGCTGGCGGCGGTGCAGGACGGCGACTGGATCGAGCTCGACTGCGAGGCCGGACGGCTGCACCTCGACATCGACGATGCCGAACTGGCGGCGCGCCTGGAGGCGATCGCAGGCCGCGCCGCGCCCGCGAGGGGCGGCGGCTACCAGCGACTGTATGTCGACCACGTGATGCAGGCCGACGAGGGCTGCGATTTCGACTTCCTGGTCGGCTGCCGCGGTGCGGCCGTGCCGCGGCACTCCCATTGAGCCCACGGGGCCTGGACGGACCGCTTCAGGGCTTCCAGAACGGGGTCAGTCCGGCCACCTTGGCGAGCGCCTTGCGGCACTGGGTGGCGCTGGCCGGATGGTTGGCCGCCAGCCAGCCGACCGCGAACCAGGCGGCGCCGTCCGTTTCGGCATGCGCGCGGTAGGCCGCCATGGCGGTCGCGGCATCGTTGTGGGCGCCGAGGGCATCCTGCGCCGGCTCCAGCTGCGCCAGGAAGCGCTCGGCGGCGCGGCGCCCGAACAGCGGTGCCACGAACTCCCCCAGGTAGCGCAGGCGCTTGAGGCGCTTGCGCACGCGATGCTGCTCGACCGCTGCCAGGCTTTCGAAGCGCTTGCCGTCGCGCAGCACCTGCCGATGCAGTTTCGAGAGCCGGGCCCGCAGCACCTTGCGGGCCGAGGGGGCCTTGGCGGCAGGTTCGGCCGTGGCGGCGGCGGGCAAGGAGGCGGCGATCAGGTCCATCAGCACCGCCTGGAAGGCCGGGCTTCGCACCGTCGCCGCGGCCGAAGGGGTGGCGTCCGAGTCCGCGGCGATGTTGCAGGGCGGTGCGCCATGGGCTTCCAGCTGCGGCTGCACGCCGCGCATCACGTGCTCGCGATCGCGCTGGCGGCCCAGCGCGCCGAAGGTCTCGGCCAGCGCCGGCTCCCAGGCCGGATCGATGGCCGGCGCGAAGTCGGCCATCTCGCGCAGGGCGGTGCGCAGGCGCCGGATGCCGACGCGCAGCTGGTGCACGTGCTCGGGGTCGGTGCTGTCTGCTGCGACCTCGCTGGCGTTCGGAAGAATCTGGCTCAGGCAGCTGTCGAGCACCGCGCGAAACACCTGCGGGCCGCTCGCATCGGCCTCCAGCCGCGGCGCCGTGGCCTTGACCGGCGGGCCGTGCTCGACGCCGCGGGCCAGCCGCTCGCCGCGCTCCGCCTTGGAGACGGTGTCGAGCCAGAGCCCGTAGCGCGCGCGCCAGCGGCCGGCGAGTTCGAGCAGCGACGACGGACTGCCGTGCTTGAGCTCGATCTCGAGTTCGCGCAGCGGATGGCTGCGGTCGCCGGCGCGCACCGACCCGAGGTCGAAGGCCAGTTCGACCAGCGCATCGCCGCTGCGCATCTCGCGCGTGGTGCGCCAGACATCGGTCCCGTACAGCGGCACCAGCGTGACTTCGGCGGGGTCGTGGCCGGCCCGGCGCAGGGCCTCGGCGATCCGTTCGCCGACCGGCGTGCCGTCATGCCGCCCGACCACGGGCTGCGGAATATCACTGGCCCGGGAAGGCGGGAGTTCGACATTGTGTTCGAGGCGCTCGACCAGCCGCTCGCCCGGGGCCTTGGCGGTCTGCACCCAGGCGCCGTCTTCCTTGCGCACCCGGAGCACGATATGTTGCGCTGCCAGCGCGCCATCCGCGGTGTCGTAGTAGCGGGCGCGCAGATGCGCGCGGTGCGAGCGCCCGCGCGCCACCGCCGCCTCGACCGCCGCCTGGTGCGCGGCGTCGACCTGGAACTTGAGTTCGAATTCGACCACGGGGCCACGCGGGGACCCGACTGCATCGGGCGCCGCCTTCACTCCTTGAGTTCGCTGACCTGCACCGACAGATCGTACAGCTTGGACTTGCTGGCGTAGTAGCGGTCGAGACGCCATTCCTTCAGGATGTCCATGGCCAGCTGGAAGCTCTTGTAGTCGAGGTCGTAGAGCGTGACGAGTTCGAAACTGGCCTCGGATTCGAGCGCCAGCACCAGTCGGGCGAGGATTTTTGCAGACGCGTCGGCCGGGTCCGTTTCGATGAATCGGCGGGCGACCTTGATGGCGTTCATGGGAAAGGCTTCCTCGTTAGTACATTCCCATGACTATAGCCAGCCGACACATGCGAATTGTGACAGTCGCATGACAAGCCTGGGGTTTTCCCCGCTTGTCATGCGCGGTTCAGCGCACGGGCGTTTCGGCCTGTCGGATCACGCCGCCGCCCAGCACGCTGCCGGTGACGGTGCCGTCCATGACCCGGGCTTCGCAGGCCTCGCGGTCGCCGGCCGGCTGGCGGGCGCAACGGGCCAGCGCATTCTGTTGCAGGGTGGCGGCGTCCGGGGCGGGGAAGCCGCCGCGGCGCGCCGTGTCGGCGGCCGCGCCTCGCTCGCGCAGGCAGGCTGCGCGGTCCTGCATCATGCCGTCGCAGGGCAGGCTGCCGAGGGGCGCGCCGGCGGCGAACGCGGCCGATGCGCCGAACAGGCTGCCGGCGGCCAGCAGGGCGGCGGAACAGGAACGCAGTGTGTTTCTCATGGTCACTCCTTGAGTCATGGCGGCGCGGACTCGCGCCACCCCAGGCCGCCACTGTGGGGGCCGGGGCTCAGGAGGCGTGTGGGACGAGGGGGCCGCGCGCGGCGTCCTGCAGGCGCGCTTTGCTGTCGGACAGACGCTCGCGTCAGAGGGAGCGTGGGAGCGCTCAGGCCGGCGCCGGGCCGCCCCAAGGCGGCCTGCGGCCCCCTCGGGGGGCAGCGACCCACACGGAGTGGGGGAGCGTGGGGGCCAACTCAGCCGGCGGCGATGCGCTTGGCCAGGTGGGCCAGCGCTTCCTCGACCTGGTCGACCAGGATCAGCGACAGATCGCCGGGCTGCAGCCGGGCCAGGGCACTGTCGATGGCGATGAACTCGCCACGGATCTCGTCGATGAAGCGGGTCCGCTCGGCGCCCTCCAGGCCCTGGCGCAGCAGCGCCATGACCTCGCCGTCGGCGCGGCCGCGCTGGGCGGCGTCCTGGTAGAGGATCACGTCGTCGAAGGCCTGGCCGAGGATCGCGGTCTGGTCGCGGATGTCGCAGTCGCGGCGATCGCCGGCGCCGCTGATCACCACCGAGCGCTTCTTCGCCGGCATGGTGTCGACCGCGGCCACCAGCGCGCGCATGGCGTCGGTGTTGTGGCCGTAGTCGGCGATGACGGTGGCGCCGCGGTAGTCCATCACGTTGAAGCGGCCGGGCACGCCGGCGGCGTCGTTCTTGAAGCTCGCGAGGCCGCTGCGGATGGTGTCCCAGTCCAGGCCCACGGCCCAGGCCGCGGCCACCGAGGCCATCACGTTGTCGACCTGGAAGCCGATGGTGCCGTTGCGCGTGATCTGCACGTCGCGCAGCGGGATGCGTTCGCGCCACGAGCCTTCGGCCGCGACCACCGCGTCCTGGTCGACGTAGACGGTGCGCTTGCCCTGCGCGCGGTGGGTGGCCATCACCGGATGGGTTCGGTCGGCGCTGAAGAAGATCACGCTGCCCGGGCAGCTGGTGGCCATTGCCGCGACGTTGGGGTCGGCCGCGTTCAGCACCGCGTAGCCGCCGGGCGCCACGTTGCGCACGATCACGCGCTTGAGCACCGCCAGGTCCTCGACGGTGGTGATGTAGTTGAGGCCGAGGTGGTCGCCGCTGCCGATGTTGGTCACCACCGCCACCTGGCAGCGGTCGAAGCCCAGGCCCTCGCGCAGCACGCCGCCGCGCGCCACCTCGAACACGGCGGCATCGACGTCGGGATGCAGCAACACGTTGCGCGCGCTCTTCGGGCCGCTGCAGTCGCCGCTGTCGGTCTGGCGGCCATCGACGTAGACGCCGTCGGTGTTGGTCATGCCGGTGCGCAGTCCGCTGCCGGCCAGCAGGTGGTTGATGAGCCGCGCGGTGGTGGTCTTGCCGTTGGTGCCGGTGACGGCGACCACCGGGATGCGGCCGTCGTCGCCGTGGGCGAAGAGGGTGTCCATCACCGCTTCGCCGACCGCCCGGCCGCGGCCGAACGAGGGCGAGATGTGCATCCGCAGGCCGGGCGCGGCATTGACCTCGACCACGCCGCCATGCTGCTCCTCGAGCGGGCGCAGCACGTTCTCGCAGACCATGTCGACACCGCAGATGTGCAGTCCGACCATCTGGGCCGCGTCGACCGCGCGGGCCGCGACTTCGGGGTGCACCGTGTCCGTCACGTCGGTGGCGGTGCCGCCGGTGGACAGGTTGGCGTTGTTGCGCAGCACCACGCGCTGGCCGAGCGCCGGCACGCTGTCGGGCTGGAGGCCCTGCGATTCGAGCCGGCCGATGGCGATGTCGTCGAGCCGGATCTTGGTCAGCGAGGTGGCGTGGCCTTCGCCGCGGCGCGGGTCCTGGTTGACCAGCTCGACCAGTTCGCGCACCGACTTGAGGCCGTCGCCGATCACCTGCGGCGGGTCGCGGCGGGCGGCGGCCACCAGCCGGTCGCCGACCACCAGCAGGCGGAAGTCGAAGCCGGGCAGGAATTTCTCGACCATCACTTCGCCGTAGGCGGCGGCCGAGTCATAGGCGGCCAGCAGTTGCTCGCGGCTGGTGATGTTGACCGTGACGCCCTTGCCCTGATTGCCGTCCTGCGGCTTGACCACCACCGGCAGGCCGATCTCCTGGGCCGCGGCCCAGCCGTCGGCGGCGTCGCTCACCGGCCGGCCCAGCGGCACCGGCACGCCGGCGGCGTTGAGCAGCTGCTTGGTGAGCTCCTTGTCCTGCGCGATGGCCTCTGCCACGCCGCTGGTGCTGTCGACTTCGGCGGCCTGGATCCGGCGCTGCTTGGAGCCCCAGCCGAACTGCACCAGGCTGCCGCTGGTGAGGCGCCGGTAGGGGATGCCGCGCGCGACCGCCGCGTCGACGATCGAGCCGGTGCTCGGTCCGAGGCGCTCGGATTCGTCGAGGTCGCGCAGCTCGGTGATCGCCGCGGTGGCGTCGAATTCGGTGCCGCCCTGGGCGGCGTCGATCAGGGCCCGCGCCAGTTCCAGCGCGCGGCGGCCGACGGCCTCCTCGCTGTACTGGAAGGTGACCTGGTAGATGCCTTCGTCGATGGTGCGCGAGGTGTGGCCGAAGTTGACTGGGCAGCCGGCCTGGGCCTGCAGCGCGACGGCGGCGTTCTCGAGCACGTGCGCGACCGCCAGCGGCTGGCCCAGCACGACCGGGTGCAGTTCGCCGATGGTCGGGAACAGCGCGCGCAGCCGGTCTTCGAAGCCCGGCAGGCGCTCCATCGCGGATTCTTCGGGGCTGCACGAGACGATCGCCTCGATGCAGGTGTGGCGGCTCCACAGATTCGGGCCCCGGAGGGCGCGGATGCGAGTGACTTCCATGGCGTTCAGGCGCCGGCGGACCCGCAGGCCCGGCCGGTCAGGCAAATTGTTGTTCGGTGGGGATCAGGGTCTGCGACAGCTGCAGCGAGGCCAGCGCCGCCTGCAAATCGGCTTCGAAGGCTTCGACGCCGGCACCGATCAGGTTCAGCGGAATGCCCAGCGCCCAGCCGGCGGCGACCGCGGCGAGCAGGCTTTCGAGGCTGACACCCGCGTGGGTGGCGCGCCAGACTGTCAGCCGGCCGAGGCCGGGCAGGAAGGATTCGCTGCTGCCATTGGACAGCACGACGCGGTCCTGGCGCACCAGCACCGCCTTGCCGCCGGCTTCCCGGTGCTTGGTCAGTGCCTCGGCCTGCGGGTCGGCGGCATACAGGATGACGTCGCCGTCGCACAGCGGCGCCAGGCCCGCGACCCGCGGGTCGCCGGCGTTGAGCACGGCGGTGCCCTCGGGCAGCACGACGTCGACCTGGGTGCGCAGCACCCGGACCATCTGGTCGCTTTCGGTGATGTCGAACTCGCCCAGCGCCTGGGCGCCTTCGAGGTCGGTCACGATGCCGACTTCGCAGCGGTCGTAGGCCAGGCCGTCGCGCAGGATGGTTTCGGCGCCGTTCTCGATCACCACCGCCTGCACGGCGCGGTTCACGAGCAGGCGGCGGCCGGCTTCCCAGTGGGCGCTGTCGCGGGCGTCGACCCGGCGCCGTTCGAGGAACAATCCGTCGCGGCAGGCCAGCCCAGTGTGGCGGCCGCCGAGGCCGATCAGCCAGGCCACCAGGCGCGACAGCACGGCCGTGTCCTGCGAGCCGGCGACGCCGACCACGGGGATGCGGCCCGGCGCGTCGTCCGGAAAGAGGTGGTCGCAGATGGCGCGGCCGACCGGGCGCGGCGAGCCGACGGCCGGCTTCAGGTGCATCAGCAGGCCGGGGCCGGCGTTGACTTCGACGATCGCGCCGCCCTGTGCGGCCAGCGGACGCGAGATGTCCTCGGCCACCAGGTCGACGCCGGCGATGTCCAGGCCGACCACGCGGGCGGCCAGCACGGCCGCATGGGCCACGTCCGGATGCACCTGGTCGGTGCAGTCGATCGCCATGTTGCCGTTGCGCTGGATCGTCACGATCCGGCCGGCCGCGGGCACGGCATGGCCGTCGAGGTCCTGGCGCTTGAGCTCGAGCTGCAGCTTGGCGTCGGTCGCGAGGACGATCACGTCGAGCGGATATTCCTCCTCGGCGCCGCGGCGGGGATCGCTGTTGAGCTGGCTGTCGATCAGCTGGGCCACGGTCGCGCTGCCGTCGCCGGTCACGGTGATGATCTCGCCACGCGCGGCCGCGACCACCTGGCCGCCGACCACCAGCAGGCGGTGTTCGGAACCGCGCACGAAGCGCTCGACCATCACGTCGCTGCCTTCGGGCTCGGCGACCGCGAACGCGGCCATGACTTCGTCGCGGGTGTGGAGTTCGAGCGAGACGCCGCGGCCGTGGTTGGCGTCCGAGGGCTTGACCGCCACCGGCAGGCCGATGTCCTCGGCGGCTTCCCAGGCTTCCTCGGCATTGGCCACCACCTGGCCTTCGGGCACCGGCACGCCGCAGCTGGCGAGCAGCGACTTGGTGAGTTCCTTGTCGCTGGCGATCGATTCGCCGATGGCGCTGGTGTAGTCGGTCTCGGCGGTCCAGATGCGCTGCTGGTTGGCGCCGTAGCCGAGCTGCACCAGGTTGCCGCTATTGAGCCGCAGGTGCGGGATGCCGCGGTCGGTGGCGGCGCCCACGATGCAGGCGGTGCTCGGGCCGAGGTAGCAGTCCTCGACCTTGGCCTTGACCGCATCGACCGCGCGCTGGACGTCGGCGGCGCCGAAGGGCTGGTCGTTGATCGCCGACATCAGAAGCCGGTGGCCTTCGGCCAGCGCGACCCGGGCGACCTGCTCGTCGCGGGCCCGGAACACCATCCGGTAGACGCCGTGCTGCGAGGTGCTGCGGGTCTGGCCGAAGCCGGTCGGCATGCCGGCCAGGTTGAGCAGCTCGATGACCACGTGTTCCAGCACGTGGCCGGCCCAGGTGCCTTCGGTCAGGCGCTGGATGAAGCCGCCGCGCTCGCCGACGCCGCAATGGTGCTCGATCAGCGCCGGCAGCAGGGTGGTCAGGCGGTCCGTGAAGCCGGGAATGGTGTTGGACGGGTGGTCCTCGAGCGCGCCGAGGTCGAGCCAGACTTCCAGCACGGGCCGGTAGGTCCAGAGGTTCGGGCCGCGCAAATAGTTGATGCGCAGCAGTTGTATGTCGTCGAAACGGGTCATGAAAACGTTCGATGTGCTTTGGCCGAGCACGGAGGCGCCCTCAAGCGCGCCCATGGCCATCGGTCAGAATCGGCGCGCCGGGAGCGCCATGAAGGGTCCGTCGGCGGGCCAGAGATACAGAAACACAATGCAACATCACGATCCAGTCGGAACCCCGGGGGGCGAAGGGGAGGCGGCTTCAGACGCTCTGAAAAGCCGGCTCTCTGTCGCGGAAAACGTTTTGGCGACGCTGGCGGTTGACCTCGACGGGCAACTTCGATTCAAGACGGGCCTGCTGGCCCTGACCGACCAGCGCCTGCTGGCCCGCGCGCCGGACGGCCAATGGTCCGAATGGCCGGTCCCGGCCCAGGGGCTGGAAATCCACCTCGGCGACCATGCCGGCATCGGCACGCTCGACCTGCTGGGGACCGAGGGCCGGCTCGGCCGCTGGCGCTTCACGCTGGCCCAGCAGCCGGCGGCGCTGCGGCTGCAGAAGCTGTTCGACGCCCGCACCGAGGGTGTCGCGCAGGCGACAGCGGCGGGCGCCGACCTCGACGAGGCGCCGTTCGTCGAACCGGAACTGCAGGCGCCGCCTTCGACCTGGGTGCTGCTGCGCCTCGGCCGCTTCGCCAAGCCCTACCGCAAGCAGCTGATCACCGGCTTCCTGCTGACCCTGGCCTCGACCGCCGCCACGCTGGTGCCGCCCTACCTGACCATCCCGCTGATGGACGACATCCTGATCCCGTTCCAGAACGGGCAGCAGATCGCGGTCGCCAAGGTGGTGATGTTCCTGAGCGCGCTGCTGGCCGCGGCGCTGGTCGGCTGGGCCCTGGGCTGGGCCCGCACCTACCTGCTGGCGCTGGTCTCGGAGCGCATCGGCGCCGACCTGCGGACCACCACTTACGAACACTTGCTGACCTTGCCGCTCGATTACTTCGGCGGCAAGCGCACCGGCGACCTGATGGCGCGCATCGGTTCCGAAACCGACCGCATCAACGTCTTCCTGTCGCTGCATGCGCTCGATTTCCTGACCGACGTGCTGATGATCGCCATGACGGCGGTGATCCTGTTCTCGATCAATCCGCTGCTGGCGGTGGTGACGCTGGTGCCGCTGCCCTTCATCGCCTGGATGATCCACGTGGTGCGCGACCGCCTGCGCACCGGCTTCGAGAAGATCGACCGGGTCTGGAGCGAGGTCACCAACGTGCTGGCCGACACCATCCCGGGCATCCGGGTGGTCAAGGCCTTCGCGCAGGAGCAGCGCGAGGCGAAGCGCTTCCACGCCGCCAATGCCTACAACCTGCAGGTCAACGACAAGCTCAACAAGACCTGGTCGCTGTTCACGCCCAGTGTCTCGCTCCTGACCGAGATCGGCCTGCTGGTGGTCTGGGGCTTCGGCATCTGGCAGGTGGCGCGCGGGCGCATCACGGTCGGCGTGCTGACCGCCTTCATCGCCTACATCGGGCGCTTCTACACCCGGCTCGACTCGATGAGCCGGATCGTCTCGGTGACGCAGAAGGCCGCGGCCGGCGCCAAGCGCATCTTCGACATCCTCGACCACGTGAGCAACGTGCCCGAGCCGGCCAACCCGGTGAAGGTCGAGCGCGTGCAGGGCCGCATCGAGATGGCGGACGTCGGCTTCCGCTACGGCAGCCGGGCGGTGATCCGCGACCTCGACCTGGTGATCGAGCCGGGCGAGATGATCGGCCTGGTCGGCCACAGCGGCTCGGGCAAGAGCACGCTGGTGAACCTGATCTGCCGCTTCTACGACGTGACCGATGGCGCGATCAAGGTCGACGGCACCGACATCCGGCGCTTCGCGGTGGCCGACTACCGGCGCCACGTCGGGCTGGTGCTGCAGGAGCCCTTCCTGTTCTTCGGCACCATCGCCCAGAACATCGCCTACGGCAAGCCCGAGGCGACGCGCGAGGAGATCGTCGCGGCGGCCCGCGCCGCCCATGCGCACGACTTCATCCTGCGGCTCGCGCACGGCTACGACTCGCTGGTCGGCGAGCGGGGGCAGGGCCTGTCGGGCGGCGAGCGCCAGCGCATCAGCATCGCGCGCGCGCTCTTGATCGACCCGCGCATCCTGATCCTCGACGAGGCCACCTCGGCGGTCGACACCGAGACCGAGAAAGAGATCCAGAAAGCGCTCGACAACCTCGTGAAGGGCCGCACCACGATCGCCATCGCGCACCGGCTGTCGACCTTGCGCAAGGCCGACCGGCTGGTGGTCATGGACCGCGGCGAGGTCGTCGAGGTCGGTCCGCACGACACGCTGATGGAAAAGCAGGGCGCCTACTGGCGGCTCTACCAGGCGCAGTTGCGCCAGGCCGACGACGAGAGCGCGGGCGCGCTGGCCGAGCGCACCTCGGTGGCCTTGGCGCTGGGCAGCCATGCCGCGCATCCGGCGGGGGACGCATGATGAACATCGAACTCGAGCGCGATGGCTTCGGCCGGCTGGTGCTGACCGATGCCGAAGGCCAGCGTCACGCGGGCGTGGTGCCGGTGCGGGCCTTTCCGTTGACCGCGCCGGACGACGGCCTCTCGCTGGTCGGGCCCGACGGCCGCGAACTGCTCTGGATCGACCGCCTCGACCAGCTGCCCGAAAACGCCCGCGCGCTGCTCGGCCAGGAGCTCGCGCCGCGCGACTTCGCGCCCACGCTGCAGCGGCTGCACAAGGTCTCCAGCTTCGGCGTGCCCAGCACCTGGACCGTCAGCACCGACCGCGGCGAGACCAGCTTCGTGCTGAAGGCCGAGGAGGACATCCGCAGGCTCGAAGGCGGCGCGCTGCTGATCGCCAGCGCGCACGGGGTGCAGTTCCGGATTCCCGACGTGAAAGCGCTGGACCGGGGGTCGAGGAAGC
Source organism: Variovorax sp. J31P207 (assembly GCF_030316965.1). NCBI lineage: Bacteria > Pseudomonadati > Pseudomonadota > Betaproteobacteria > Burkholderiales > Comamonadaceae > Variovorax > Variovorax sp. J31P207. Next base: position 293,970 of record NZ_JASZYN010000005.1, on the reverse strand, counting down.
TGCTGGAGCGGTTCCTGTAGGGTCATCGGCAGGCTGTCCGGGGTGCATCAAATAGAATGAAGTGCATCAACCCCATGAAAGTGCATCAGCCATGCGCACCACTGTCACTCTGGAAGACGACGCCTTCGAAGTGGCCCAGGCCTATGCGCAGGCGCGCGCGCTGAAGCTCGGGCAAGCCATCTCCGAACTGATCCGGCGCGGCGGCGGCGAGCGCCTGCCGGTGCGCAAGAAGGGGGGCGTCTGGGTGTTCGAGCTGCCGGCCGATGCGCCCCGCGTCACCAGCCGCCAGGTCAGGGACCTGCTGGAAGACGCGCCTTGAGCTGGCTGCTGGACGCCAATGCGCTGATCGCATTGGGTTGGCCGGCGCACGAGCACCACGAGCGCATGCTTCGCTGGTTCGGCCGCCATGCGCGCGAGGGCTGGGCCACCAGCGCGCTGACCCAGTCCGCTTTCGTGCGCGTGATCTCGCAGCCGGCCTTCTCGGGCCAGGCCATCTCGATCGGCGAGATCGCCGAAGTGCTGCTGCGCAACACCGCGCATCCCAAGCATCGCTTCCTGGCGCTGGATTTCGGCATCGAGCAGGTGCTGGGCTGCTGCACCGGCGGCCTGCGCGGCCATCGGCAGATCACCGACGCCTGGCTCCTGACCTTGGCCATGCGCCACGGCGCCAGGCTGCTCACCTTCGATGGCGGCATCGCGCAACTGCTCGCCACCGCGCCCGAACGCCAGCGCCACATCAAGATTCCGGACTGAACACCATGCACACCACCGCCCTCGTCCTCTTCTCCGGTGGCCAGGACTCCACCACCTGCCTGGCCGATGCCCTCGCCAAGTACCAGCGGGTCGAGACCATCGGCTTCGACTACGGCCAGCGCCACCGGGTCGAGCTCGATGCGCGGCTCACCGTGCTGGCCCGCCTGCGCGAGCGCTTCCCGCAATGGGCGCCGCGGCTCGGCGACGACCACCTGCTGTCGGTCGACGTGCTGGGGCAGGTCAGCGCGTCGTCGCTGACCCAGGACATCGCCTTCGAGATGCAGGCCAACGGCCTGCCCAACACCTTCGTGCCCGGCCGCAACCTGCTGTTCCTCACGCTGGCCGGCGCGCTGGCCTACCGGCGCGGCCTCGAGGTCATCGTCACCGGTGTCTGCGAGACCGACTTCTCGGGCTACCCCGATTGCCGCGACGACACGATGAAGGCGCTGCAGGTCGCGCTCACGCTCGGCATGGACCGGCGTTTCGTCATCGAGACGCCGCTGATGTGGATCGACAAGGCCCAGACCTGGGCCATGGCGCATCGCCTCGGCGGCGATGCGTTGGTCGAGCTGATCGTCGAAGACACCCACACCTGCTACCTCGGCGACCGCACGCAGCGCCACGACTGGGGCTACGGCTGCGGCAGCTGCCCGGCCTGCGAGCTGCGGGCCCGGGGCTGGGCCGGCTACGTCGCCTCGACCCTGTAGCGCACGCCGCTGCCTTCGGGCTGCGGCACCAGCGTCCAGCGACGCTGGTGGTGGTCGCCGACCGAGGCCCGGTGGGCGATCGACACCATGGCGCCGCCGGCGGCGTGCACCATCGCCGTCAACCGCTTGTAGAGCGTCGCCTCGCTGTCGGCGTCGAGCGCACTCGTTGCTTCATCGGCGAACAGCCAGGCCGGCTTGCGCAGCAGCACGCGGGCGATCGCCAGCCGCTGCTGTTCGCCGCCCGAGAGCTTCTGGCTCCAGGCGTCGCGGTCGTCGAGCCGGGTCGCGAGATCGGACAACAGCGCGTCGTTCAGGGCCTGCACCAGCTGCGCGTCGGTGAACTGGCTGGCAGGTTGGGGGTAGGCCAGCGCGTCGCGCAGCCGGCCGTCCGGCACATAGGGCCGCTGCGGGATGAACATGGTGTTGTCGGGCATCGAGACCCGGCCCTTGGCGAACGGCCAGATGCCGGCGAAGGCTCGGAACAGCGTCGACTTGCCGCTGCCCGAAGGGCCTTGCAGCATCACGGTGTCGCCCGGCTGGACGGCCAGCGCGGCACCTTCGATCAGCCGCGCGCCGTCGGGCAGGGTGACGCCGAAGCCGTCGGCGCGCAGGCCCCTGGCGTTGTCCGCCGGGGTGCGCTCGAGCGCGCTGGCCGCGCCGGCGTTGGCACGCATCGCGGCTTCGAAGGAGCTCAGCCGGTCGGCGGTGGCGCGCCAGACGGCCACCCGGTCGTAGTTGTCGACGAACCAGCTGAGCGAATCCTGGACCCGGCCGAAGGCCGAGTTGACCTGCATCAGCTGGCCGAGCTGGATCGCGCCGCTGAAGAAACGCGGCGCCTGCACGATGAAGGCGAAGATCACCGAGGCCTGGCCGAACGAGGCCGTGAAGGCCACCAGGTTCTTCTGCTTCTTGATCAGCTGCAGGTAGTTCTTCAGCACGGACCCGAAGCGCAGCTCGAGCTGGCCGTGCTCGACCTGCTCGCCGCGGTCGAGCGCGATCGCCTCGCTGTATTCGCGCACCCGCACCAGGTGGTGGCGGAAGTCGGCCTCGTAGCGCTGCTGCTGGTAGTTCAGCCCGATCAGGGGCCGGCCGATGTAGTGCGTGATGACGGTTCCGGCGGCGCAGTAGAGAAGGGCGATCCAGACCATCGACCCGGGCACCGAGAAGCTGTGGCCCAGGAGCGTGAAGTTGGCCACGCCGCTCAGGCCCCACAGGATGCCGATGAAGCTCACCAGCGTGACCACCGCATTGAGCAGGCCCATCGAGAGCGTCATCGTGTAGTCGGTGAACAGCTGCATGTCCTCCTGGATGCGCTGGTCGGGGTTGTCCGGCGACTGGCCGTCCTGCTGGCCGTAGCGTGCCAGTTCGAGCCGGTAGAAGGTGCGGTCGGCCATCCAGCGCTGCAGGTAGCTGCGGGTCATCCAGGCCCGCCAGCGCAGCTGCAGCAGCTGGGTCAGGTAGAACTTGAGGATCGCAATCGCGATGAAGCCGGCCGCGATCCAGCAGAAATAAACGATCTCGCGCCAGAAGACCGCCTGGTCCTTGTTCTGCAGCGCATCGTAGAAGCGCGCGTACCACTGGTTGTTGAGCACCAGCATGTAGACCACGCCGAGGTTGAGCGCCACGATCGCCGCCAGCAGGCCGCGGGCCCGCCATTTCTCCTCGGAGTTGAAATAGGGCGCCGCCAGCGCGCCGATGCGGCGCAGGGTGGTCAGCATGCTCTTGGAACCGGTGCTTGCAGTCATGGCGTGGGAGTGGGTTCGCGCCTGGGGGCGGCGCGTTGCTTTCATCCTAAACCCGCGCGGGCGCGCTTTCTTAAACGGCGCTGAAAACCAGGCCCGGCTGACAAACGCCTGTCACATCCGCTGCCGATGATCGACGGGCTTCGCGTGCCGTTGCGCGCTGTTCTCCCGTGTCTCGATAGGAATCCCCATGCTGCGTCGTACCTTCCAATCCCTCCTGCCTGCCGTCCTGCTCGGCCTCGGCGCCGGCGCCATCGCCCAAGGCCGCACCGAGCTCCTGGTCTACACCGCGCTCGAGGCCGACCAGGTGCAGGCCTACAAGGCGGCCTTCGAGAAGGACAACCCCTCCATCGAGCTCAAGTTCGTGCGCGACTCCACCGGGATCGTGACCGCCAAGCTGCTGGCCGAGAAGGCGAATCCGCAGGCCGACGTGGTCTGGGGCCTGGCCGCGACCTCGCTGATGCTGCTCGACAAGGAGGGCATGCTGCAGCCCTATGCGCCGAAGGGCCTCGAGGCCATCAAGCCGACCATGCGCGACAGCGCCAACCCGCCCAAGTGGGTCGGCATGGACGTCTGGTCGTCGGCGATCTGCTTCAACACCACCGAGGCGCAGAAGAAGAACCTGCCCAAGCCCGCCAGCTGGGCCGACCTGACCAACCCGGTCTACAAGGGCCAGATCACGATGCCGAACCCGGCCGCCTCGGGCACCGGCTACCTGATGGTGTCGGGCTGGATCCAGATGATGGGCGAAGACAAGGCGTGGAAGTACATGGACGCGCTGCACCAGAACATCGGCATCTACAGCCAGTCCGGCAGCAAGCCCTGCCGCCAGGCCGGCGCCGGCGAGTTCGCGCTCGGCATGTCCTTCGAGTACCGCGCCAACAAGACCAAGCGCGACGGCGCGCCGATCGACATCGTGCTGCCGAAGGAGGGGCTGGGCTGGGACATGGAGGCCACCGGGGTCATGAAGACGACCAAGAAGCCGGAGGCCGCGAAGGCGCTGGCCGACTGGGCCGTCACGAAGCAGGCCAACGAGCTCTATGCGAAGAACTTCGCGGTGCTGGCGCTGCCGGGCATCCAGGAGAAGCTGGAATTCGTGCCGGGCGACGTCGAGAAGCTGCTGGCCAAGAACGACTTCGACTGGGCCGCCGCCAACCGCGACCGGATCCTGACCGAATGGTCGAAGCGCTACGAATCGAAGTCGGAAAAGAAGGCGCCGCCGCAGTAAGACCCGGCGCATGACGTCCTATCTTTCCCTGCGTGGCGTCGGCAAGTCCTTCGGTGCCAGCCGCGTGCTGGACGGCATCGACCTCGATGTCGAGCCCGGCGAATTCGTCTGCCTGCTCGGGCCCTCGGGCTGCGGCAAGACCACGCTGCTGCGCATCGTCTGCGGCATCGAGCGCGCCGACCACGGGCAGTTGCTGCTGAACGGCCAGGACATCGCGGGCCTGCCGCCCGCGGCGCGCGGCTTCGGCGTGGTGTTCCAGTCCTATGCCCTGTTCCCGAACCTCACGGCGGCGCAGAACATCGCCTATGGCCTGCATCCGACCGGTGCGCTGGCGCGCGAGATGGCGAAGCGCTCGCGCGAGATGCTCGACCTGGTCGGCCTCGCCGCCCATGCCGACAAGTACCCGGTGCAGTTGTCGGGCGGGCAGCAGCAGCGGGTGGCCCTGGCCCGCGCGCTGGCGCCCAATCCGCGGTTGCTGCTGCTGGACGAGCCCCTGTCCGCGCTCGATGCGCAGGTGCGCGCCAGCCTGCGCGGCGAGATCCGCGCGCTGCAGAAGCGCCTGGGCATCGTCACGATCATGGTCACGCACGACCAGGAGGAGGCGCTGTCGATGGCCGACCGCGTGGTGCTGATGCACGACGGCCGCATCGAGCAGGCCGGCACGCCCGGCGAGCTCTACCACCACCCGCGCACGCGCTTCGTCGCCGGCTTCGTCGGCCGCATGAACATGCTGCCCGCCACCGTGCTGGCCGGCGACCGCGTGCGGGTGCGCGACAGCGAGCTGCACTGCGCGCCCGTCGCGTTGCAGGTGGGCGCGCAGGCCACCGTCGGCATTCGGCCCGAGCAGGTCGTGGTCCGCCGCTTCGGCGACGGCCTGGGCGCCAACAGCTTCGCGGCCCGGCTGCTCGACACCGAGTTTCTCGGCAACCGCACCGCCGCCCGGCTGGCCTGCGAACCGCTGGGCATCGAGATCGAGGCCGAACTGCCGGCCGACCACCGGGTCGGCGAGGCGCTGGTGCCCAGCAGCATGGTGCACATCGAGCTGCCGCAGCACGCGCTGTCGGTGCTGGCGCGTTGAAGGCGCTCGACCGCGAACGCTGGCTCACCGGGGCCGGCCTCGGGCTCGCGCTCGCCATCCTGGTGGTGATCGTCGCGCTGCCGGTGGCCGCGCTGGTGGGCCAGAGCGTCTTCGATCGCGCCGGTGCCTTCGTCGGGCTGGCCAACTTCGCCCGCTACCTCGACAACCCGGCGCTGGTGCAGTCGGCCTTCAACAGCGTCTGGCTGGCCGCGCTGAGTGCCGTGCTGTGCACCGCGATCGCCTACGTCTACGCCTATGCGCTCACGCTGTCCTGCATGCGCGGCAAGGGCCCGCTGCGCGCGGTCGCGCTGCTGCCGCTGCTGGCGCCCTCGCTGCTGCCGGCGATCAGCCTGATCTACCTGTTCGGCAACCAGGGCATCTTCAAGGACTGGCTGGGCGGCCTGTCGATCTACGGGCCGCTGGGCATCGTGCTCGGCTCGGTGTTCTGGACCTTGCCGCATGCGCTGCTGATCCTGACCACCGCGATGGCGACCTCCGACGGCCGGCTCTACGAGGCCGCGCAGACCCTCGGCGCCTCGCGCTGGCGGATCTTCCGCACGGTCACCCTGCCGGCTTCGCGCTATGGGCTGATCGTGGCCTGCATGGTGGTCTTCGTGCTGGTCATCACCGACTTCGGCGTGCCCAAGGTGGTGGGCGGCCAGACCGGCGTGCTGGCGACCGACATCTACAAGCAGGTGGTCGGGCAGCAGAACTTCCAGATGGGTGCGGTGGTCGGCTTCGTGCTGCTGATCCCGGCCGTGCTGTCGTTCGCGGTCGAGCGTCGGGTGCGGCGGCGCCAGGCGGCCGCGATGTCGGCCCGGGCGACGCCGCATCGGCCCGAGCCCGTTGCGCTGCGCGACCGGGTGCTGTTCGGCGTCTGCCTGCTGATCGCCGCGGCCATCCTGGTGATGATCGGGATGGCGGTGTTCGCATCGCTCGCCACCTACTGGCCCTACAAGCTCGCGCCGTCGCTGAAGAACTACGACTTCAGCAACATGGACGGCGGCGGCTGGGGCAGCTATGTCAATTCGCTGAAGCTCGGGCTGGGCGCCGCCGCGGCCGGGGCGGTCGCCACCTTCCTGTCGGCCTACCTGGTCGAGAAGCCGCGCCACTTCGGCCTTTTGCGCGAGGCGCTGAACCTGCTGGCCAACCTGCCGCTGGCGGTGCCCGGCCTGGTGCTGGGCGTGGGCTACATCTTCTTCTTCAACGCACCCAGGAATCCACTCAACGGGCTCTACGGCGGCATGGCGATCCTGATCGTCTGCACCGTGGCGCACTTCTTCTCGGTCGCCCACCTGACCTCGCTCACCGCGCTGCGCCAGCTCGACCGCGAGTACGAGCTGGTCGCGGAGTCGATGGGCGTTCCGTTCTGGCGCACGCTGTGGCGCGTGCACCTGCCGGTGGCGCTGCCCACGGTGCTGCAGGTCGGCGGCTACTTCTTCGTCAACGCGATGACGACCGTCTCCGCGGTGGTGTTCCTGTATTCGCCGCAGACCACGCTGGCCGCGATCGCGGTGCTGAACATGGACGACGCCGGCGATGTGGCGCCAGCGGCGGCGATGGCCTCGCTGATCATGCTCACGGCGGCCATCGGCCGCGGACTGTTCGCGCTGGCCGGGCAGGCCGTGCTGGCGCGCACCCAGGGCTGGCGCGGCCGCTAGCGCGGATTGCTGATGCCGCTGGCCACGTGCCCCGAGGGCACATGGCGCGCCGCCGCGTCGACGTGGCCGGTCTGGTCGTCGAAGAAGAAGTCGGGCTCGAACTCGCGCAGGAACTCGCCCTTGGGCAGGCCGCCGAGGAACATCGCCTCGTCGACCTTGATGTTCCAGTTCATCAGCGTGCGGATCGCGCGCTCGTGGGCCGGCGCGCTGCGCGCCGTGACCAGCGCGGTGCGGATGCGCATCTCGGGGCTGCCGGCCTGCTGCAGGCGGTGCAGCGCCGTCAGCAGCGGCTTGAACGGGCCTTCGGGCAGCGGCAGCCCGGCCTTGGAGGATTCGTGCAACTGGAAGGCGTCCAGGCCCTCGGCCTGGAAGACGCGCTCGGCCTCGTCGCTGAACAGCACCGCATCGCCGTCGAAGGCGATGCGCACCTCGTTGGGGTAGGCGTCGCTCGCCCGCACCGACTCGACCAGCACGCGGGCCGCGGGAAAGCCCGCCACCAGCGCCTCGCGCACGTCCTCGGCATTGACCGACAGGAACAGGTGGGCGCGCAGCGGCCGCAGGTAGCCGAAGGGCGGCCGGCCCTGCGTGAACACGCCGCGCTGCAGCGAGATGCCGTTGGCCACGCCCGAGCGGAACACCCGCATGCCCGACACCGGGTCATTGCGCGAGAGGATCACGACCTCGACCCGCTGCTGGCCGCCTTCGTTGAAGCGCAGCAGCTTCTGCACCAGCGAATAGGCGATGCCCGGCTGGGCCGGCACGTCGAGCCGCTCGAGCTGCAGCTTCATGTAGCCGGCGTCGTCGCCGGATTCGAAGATCCGGTTCTCTTCCTCGAGGTTGAACAGGGCGCGCGAAGAAATGGCCACCACCAGCTTGTCTTCCAGGGAGGCGGCCATGGCTACTTCACGAATTGGTTCAACTGGATGATGGGCATGAGGACGGCGAGCACGATCAGCATCACGACCCCGCCCATCGCCACGATCAGCAGCGGCTCGAGGATGGTCGCCAGGTGCATCGCGCGGCGCTGCACTTCGGCGCCCAGCTGGTTGGCCGCGCGCTGCAGCATCAGCGGCAGCGTGCCGGTCTGTTCGCCGAGGCGCGCGAACATCGAGACGATGCCCGGAAAGCGCTTCTTCTGCGCCAGCGCCGAGGCCAGCGGCGCTCCTTCGCGCACCAGCACCAGCGCATCGAGCGCATCGGCGCGCATGGCGCTGTTGCTGAGCGTCTCGGAAGCCGCCTGCAGTGCGCGCAGGATCGGCACGCCGGCGGTCGCCAGCATCGCCAGCGTGCTGGCGAAGCGCGCCGCGTTGTAGCCGCGCGCCAGCTTGCCGACCAGCGGCAGGTTGAGCCAGGCGGCGTCGAAGCGCTCGCGGATCGCGGCGCGCGCCAGCGCCATCCGGGCACCGATGGCCGCGACCACGACGGCGATCAGCATCAGCCAGCCGTAGTTGCGGACGAAGGCGCTCAGCGCCAGCATCGCCACCGTGAGGATCGGCAGGGCGCGCTTGGTGCCGGCGAAGACGTTGGCGACCTGCGGCACCACGTAGCTGACCAGGAAGACCACGATGACGATCGCCACCAAGGTCACGATCGCCGGGTAGAGGGCGGCGCCGACCAGCTTCTGCTGCAGCGCCTGGCGCTGCTCCAGGTCGTCGGCCAGCCGTTCGAGCACCAGGCCCAGGTTGCCGCTCTGCTCGCCGGCGCCGATCACGGCGACGTAGATCGGCGAGAACTCGCGCGGGTGCTGCGACAGCGCACGGCCGAAGGGCGCGCCGGCATTGACCTCGGCCCGCAGCGAGGCGACCAGGTTGCGCTGGGCCTCGGTCTCGGCCTCGTCGGTCAGCGCGGTGAGCGCCCGTTCGAGCGACAGGCCGGAGGACACCAGGCCGGCGATCTGCCGGGTCCAGACCGCCAGCGTGGTCGAGTTGAAGATGCGGCCGCCGCCGAACATGCGACGCCAGTTTCGGGTCTGCGGCACGCCGCTCTCGACGCTGCCGACCGCCGTCACCGACAGCGGGATGAGCGCCTGGGCCCGCAGCATCCCGCGCGCGCTGCGGGCCGTGTCGGCCTCGAGCACGCCCTTGCGCGCCACGCCCTGGGCGTCGATCGCTTCGAAAGAATAGGCGGGCATCGGGCGTCAGTCGCGGGTCACGCGAAGCAATTCGGCGCGCGAGCTGATGCCGGCCTGGACCAGCCGTTCGCCGTCCTCGCGCATCGAGCGCAGGCCACCGCGCTCGGCCGCCACGAAGAGCTGGCTTTCGGGCGCGCGGTTGTGGATCAGCGACTGCACGGTCTCGTCGGCCACCAGCAGCTCGAAGATGCCGGTGCGCCCCTGGTAGCCGGTGTGGCCGCAGGCCTCGCAGCCCACGGGCTGGGCCTCGTGGCCGGCGGCCGGCGAACACACCGGGCACAGCTTGCGGACCAGCCGCTGGGCCAGCACGCCCAGCAGCGAGGAGCTCAGCAGGAAGGGCTCCACGCCCATGTCGGTCAGGCGCGTGACGGCGCTGACCGAATCGTTGGTGTGCAGCGTGGCCAGCACCAGGTGGCCGGTGAGCGAGGCCTGGATCGCGATCTGCGCGGTCTCGAAGTCGCGGATCTCGCCGATCATGATGACGTCCGGGTCCTGGCGCAGGATGGCCCGCAGCGCCTTGGCGAAGGTCAGGTCGATCTTGGCGTTGACCTGGGTCTGGCCGACGCCGTGCAGCTCGTACTCGATCGGGTCCTCGACCGTCATGATGTTGCTGCTGCTGGCGTCGAGCCGGCTCAGCGCGGCGTACAGCGTGGTGGTCTTGCCGGAGCCGGTCGGGCCGGTCACCAGGATGATGCCGTGCGGCTGTCCGATCAGGTGCTCGAAGCGCGCCAGCGTGTCGCCCTGCATGCCCACCGATTCGAGCGTGAGCTTGCTCTCGGACTTGTCGAGCAGCCGCAGCACGGCGCGTTCGCCGTGCGCCGAGGGCAAGGTCGAGACCCGGACGTCGACCGCGCGGGTGCCGATGCGCAAGGAGATGCGGCCGTCCTGCGGCAGGCGCTTCTCGGCGATGTCGAGGTCGGCCATGATCTTCAGCCGCGAGATCAGCGCCGCATGCAGCGCGCGATTCGGCTGCACCACCTCGCGCAGCGAACCGTCGATGCGAAAGCGCACCGACGAGGTCCGCTCGTAGGGCTCGATGTGGATGTCGCTCGCGCCGTCGCGCGCGGCCTGCGTGAGCAGGGCATTGAGCATCCGGATGATCGGCGCGTCGCCGGCCGATTCGAGCAAGTCCTCGACCGCCGGCAGCTCCTGCATCATGCGCGAGAGGTCGGCATCGCCCTGCACCTCGCTGACCACCGCGGCGGCATTCGACTCGCCCTTGGCATAGGCCGCGCTGATCCGCTGGGCGAGCTGCTCGGGCGCCAGCGGCTCGAAGGTCTTGACCGGGTACTTGCGCAGCACCTCGCCCAGGGCGCTGCGCGGCGGCACCTTCGGCATCCAGAGCGTGAGGGCGCCGTCGTCAGCCTCTTCCAGCAGCAGCTGCTGGCCACGGGCGAAGGCGTAGGGGAGGGGATAGCGCATCGGATCGGTGTCCTGCGGCTAGGGCAGTTCGCGCCTGCTCGACGGGTCCGCCGTCGGCGGCAATGCGCCCTTCAGCGGAGAGGGGGCAAGCCGCTGAGACGGCGGCGTCGGCAACGGAATCAAGGTGGCGCCCTCCAGCCGGGTCGTGGGCTCCGTCGGGTTCTGTTGCTGGGCGGGCACCGGGGTGGTCGCCAGAGCCGGGAGGGGGGGAGCCGAGGTCACGTTGTTCAGCATCACGTTGTCGTCGGGCTGCACCCGCTGCTGCAGCACGCGCATCGCGTCGTAGCGGTCGTTGGCGACATTCGTGGTCGCCACCCCGTCGCGCATCACCATCGGCCGCAGGAACATCATCAGGTTGACCTTGGTGCGCGCCCTTTTTTCGCTCTTGAACAGATTGCCCAGGATCGGAATGTCACCGGCCAGCGGAACCTTGTCGACGTTGTTGCTGTAGTCGTCTGACAGCAGGCCGCCGAGCATCACCAGGCCGCCGTCCTCGACCAGCACGCTGGATTCGATCGAGCGCTTGTTGGTGGTCGGGCCGTTGGGGGCGTTCTCGGTGCCGGCCTGCACCGTGGAGGTCTCCTGGAACACCACCATCTTCACGGTGCCGTTCTCGTTGATCTGCGGGCGCACGCGCAGCGTCAGGCCGACGTCCTTGCGCTCGATGGTCGTGAACGGGTTCACCGAGCCGTTGGCCGCACCGGTGTTGGTGAACTGGCCGGTCACGAACGGGACGTTCTGGCCGATCACGATCTTGGCTTCCTCGTTGTCGAGGGTCAGCAGATTGGGCGTCGACAGCAGGTTGGCGTCGGCGTCGCTGGCGAAGAAGTTGGCGATCGCGTTCAGCACGTAGTCGCCGTTGTACTTGCGTCCGATGCCGATGTTGAGGCCGGTGCCGAGCGTGGTGAGGGCGGCCGGGGTTTTTGCCACCAGGGCGGCCGTCAGCGTCAGGATGTTGGCGCCGGAGAGGCTGGAGTTGGTGCCGATGACGCCGTTGTTGCCGACCGCCGACTGCCACTGGACACCGAACTGCGCCGCCTTGTTGGCCGTGACCTCGACGATCAGCGCCTCGATCATGACCTGCGCACGCCGGCCGTCGAGCTTGTCGATCACGGCGCGGATCTGCCGGTACTGCGGTTCCGAGGCCGTGATGATGAGCGAGTTGGTCGAGGGGTCGGCCTGGATCTGGCCGCCGGTCGACGGCTGGTTCGCGTTGTTGACCGGCGCAGTGGCCGCGGTGCTCGCACCGGCGTTCTGCTGGTTGGCGCCCAGCTGCGGCGCCACCTGCGAAGTCCCGCCCTGGAGCGAGCCGCCGGCGCCGCCGGTGCCCGAGCCGCCGCGCGCTTCGGCCGAGATCGCCGCGCGCAGGGTCGCGGCCAGCCTCACGGCGTCGGCGTTCTTGAGGTAGACCACGTAGACATTGCCGGCCGCGCCGTTGCCGGTATCGATCGCCGGGCGGTCGAGCTTGTCGATCAGCGTGCGCACCAGCTGGGCGCGCGCCGGATTGGCCGCCCGCAGAATGATCGCGTTGCCGCGGGGTTCGGCCAGCAGCGTGGTGCGGAACGATGAGTCGACCTGGCCCGGCGCCCCGGCGCCGGGGGTCGTGCTGCTGCCTTCGATCAGCCGCGTCACCAGCGGCACCATGTCGGTCGCCACCGAGTTCTTCAGCTGGATCACCTCGATGTCGGCGGCGTTCGGCACGTCGAGCGCGGCCACGATGCGGGCCAGCCGGCGCATGTTCTCGGCGTAGTCGGTGATCACCAGCGAGTTGTTGCCCGGGTTGACGTTGATCGTGTTGTTCGGCGCGATCAGCGGGCGCAGCACCGGCAGCAGGTTGTTGGCCGACTCGTAGTTGAGCTTGAAGACCTGGGTGATGATCTGGTTGCCGCTGAGGCTGGACGTGGGCGTCGAGGTCGTCACGGTGCTGCTCTGCAGCTTGGCATCGGCCTCCGGCACGACCTTGTAGAGGCCGTCGGCCTGCACGATCGCGAAGCCCTGTAGCCGCAGCGCGGCGGCGAACTGGTTGAAGGCCGCGGCCGGTTCGATGGCGCGGTCGGTCTGCAGGGTGATGGTGCCCTTGACGCGCGGGTCGACCACCACGTCGCGCCCGGTCACGACGGCCATGGTGCGCGCCACCGATTCGATCTCGGCGTTGCTGAAGTTCAGCGTGATCGGCTCGCCGCGCCGCAGCACGTCCTGGGCGAAGGCGGAAGGAATGCAGGCCGCGATCAGCATCTGCGCGGCGAGCGCGAGGGTGCCGAGGCGGACGCCGGAAGAAGACTTTGGCTTCGTCATGGTCAACCCAGTGTGATGAGGGAGCGCGCGCCTTCGCGTCGTCCGATGATGTTCAACAAGTTCGAAAGGGCGTCTTCGCGGCCCGCCGCCGCGCTGGCCTCGCCGTCGAAGCGCATCGTCGTGCCGTTCCAGCGGCCGCTGCCGCTCAGTTGCAGGCTGCCTTCGCGGGTCGTCAGGAGCAGCGAAGGCACCGGTCCGCCTTCGAGAGCGATCCGGTAGCTGCCCATCGGCTTCAGGGTCGACAGGCTGGAAGAGATGTCGGTGGCGTCGAGCGTCGCCCGGCCGGCCAGCGTCAGCTGGCGGCCGCTCCAGCGCAGCACCAGCGCCTGCATCGAGAGGTCGAGCGCGCCTTCGAGCTTGAGCGTGTTCCAGGGCGCGCCGAATCCGGCCAGCATCGCCGCCGGCCAGCGCGACTGGCCGTCGCGCCACTCGAGTTCGAGCCCGTCGGAGCGCGGGCGCCCCTTGAATTTCAGTGGCTTGGCCGCGCAGCAGGGGAGGTCGAGCGTGGCGCTGATGCCGTCCCAGCGCGGCCGCAGCGTCCAGCCCAGCTGGCCGGGCAGGGAGATCGATTCGGCGCCGCCCGCCCCGCTGGAGAACACGACCCCGGCGGTGCCGTTCCAGAGCGTGCCGCGCGCATTGATCAGTTGCAGGTGGCCGTCGCTCCATTGCGCCAGGCCGGCCGCGAGCCAACGCGCGGGCGCGAACACGGCCAGCGCGAGGGCGATGCCGATGCTGGCGCCGAGCAGGGCCCAGCGCCAGCCGGAACTGGACGCGCGGGGGGTGGACGGGGTCGCCATGCGCGCTCTCAGCGGGCCGGCAGGCCCATGACCAGGGTGCCGTCCCAACGCGGACGGGGCGGTCCGGCCGGCGCGGCGGGCGCGGCGGGCGCCGCCCCGGGGCCGGCGGGGCCGCCCTGCGGCGCGCTGCTGCGTGTCAGATGCACTTCGCGCGGCACCGCGCGCGCATTGCTGCGCGCCTGCGTGATCAGCTGGGCGAGCGCGTCGGCCGGCGCGGCGCGCAGTGCGATGGTGGCGTTCTCGCCGGCGCCGGCGGTTTGAAGCTGGGCGTTCGGCCCGAGGTTCTCGCGCACCGAGGCTTCGAGGGCGCGCATCGCGTCGTCGCGGCTGGCGCGGGGCTGCGACTGCAAGGACTTGGCCTGGCGCTGCAGTGCCGTCATCTGCTGCAGCTGCGCATCGAGCTTCGCGTGTTCGGCCGGGGCCGCGGACAAGGTGCCCAGGGCCGGCGCCAGCGCCACCCACCAGACCAGCGCCAGGCCCACCAGCGCGGCCGCGATCGCGACCAGGCGCTGTTCGCGCGGCGCGAGTTCGGGCCACCAGGCCTGCCAACGCGCTTGGAGGGCTTCGAGCCACTTCATCGCTGCGCCTCCGCCTGCACCAGCAGCAGGTCGCTCTCGGTGCGCGCGCTGTAGCCGCGCGAGGACAGCGCGGTCTTGACGCCGGCGAACTCCGAGGCCGGCAAGCCGAGGCCGCGCAGGCGCAGCTGGCCGGCGCTGAAATCGATAGCGGTGGGCACGCGGCCCGCCGGCAGGCTGGCCGCCAGCGCGACCAGCATCGGTTCGAGGTCGGACGGCGTGACGCCGCCCGTGGCCTGCTCCAGGGCCGCGACCTCGCGCGCCATCTGCACCGGGGCGTCGACCACCAGCTTGACCGCGGGGAAGGTCTGGGTCAGCAGCGATCGCACCGCGCCGCGCTTGGCGTCGAGCGCATTGCGCTCCTTCCAGGCCCAGGCGTTGAGTCCGATGAACTGCGCCAGCAGCAGGGCCAGCACGCCCCAGCGCGCCGCCCGCCAGCGGCGTCCGTACCACAGCGCGCGCGCCATGGCCGCCGCCTTCTTGCCGGCGCGTGCACGTCCCGTCGATGCCAGGTCGAACTGCGCCAGGTCCCAGGGCGAACGGCTGGCCTGCAGCCAGCGCTCGGCCGGCTTGACGATCGGCAGCCGGCGCCCGAGCACGCTTTCGGCCAGTTCGGCGACCGCTGGCTCGGCCAGTGCCGTGGTGTCGGCGGGAAGGGGTCCGGCCAGCTCGAGGCCGGCGGCGTCGAGCGGCAGCGTGGCCACGCCCTCGGTGCCGCAGACGATGCACAGCGCCGCGTCCGGATCGCCGATCGCGAACACCATCGGCGGGCTGCCGGCCGGCTGGGGCGTGAACTCGGGAACGATCCGGGTCACCCGCCGGCCGGCGGCCTCCAGCGCCTGCACGGCGGCGCGCAACCAGATGCGGTTGCAGGCCGCCACCCAGACCGGCACCGCCACCCGCGCCCCGGGTTCGAGGGCGAAATGAAGTGCTTCGGGATCGTCGAGCAGGCGGTCTTCGAGCAGGCCGCTCAGCACCGAGCGCAGGCGCACGGCCCCGCTCATGCTGCCCTGGGGCAGGGTGACCTGGTGCCACGACAGTGCCGCGGCGGGCACGCCGAGGATGACTTCGTCGCTGCTCGGCAACAGGGCCGGTGCCGCGCTGCCCTGCGAACGCAGCTTGCGGCCATCGCTGGACCAGAGCGCCCAGCCGTACTCGCCGGCCGCCGGGCCGGAAACGAGAGGAATGGTTACAAGCAGCAAGGCCATGGACAGGAGTGAAGGGTCGCTATTGTAGGAGAGGGTCGCTCGGCGACGCTACGGAATTGATAGCATCTCTTTCAGATCCAACGGGCGTTGCGCCTATTTTTGACCCATTCGGTGACAGGTGGTGTGTTGCATCAGGATCTGGCCGGCTGCGGCGTCGCGCCGGCGCCACGTTCTCGCCACACGATCCCGACGTTGATGCCGACTCGCTGCAGCAGGGTCTGTTCTTCGACCCAGGTCCGGTCGATCCGCAGGCGGGCCTGTACTTCGAAGTAGGTGGTCGACACGCTGTGCTGGTCCGGCACGAACTGCGCCGAGCTCTGCTGGACCAGCGCGCCGGCGTCGGCCAGCGTCTTGAAATAGGACTGGGTACGGGCCGCGACCAGGCGCTTGGCGCCAGCGAGGTCGAGGGCCGGCGTGCTCGCGAAGATGGCTTCGGCGCTGGCGGTGTTGAGGTTCAGCGGCGTCCGGGTGGGCAGCACCGTGACATAGGGTTCCAGCGCCGCGGCGGTGGAGGGCGACAGGCCGAGCCAGACCAGTTGGGCCGTGCGCTGGGGCACGAGGGGGCCGGTGGCGCTGCCGGTCACGGTGGTTGGCGCCGTGGTGGTCGGGGTCGTGGTCTGCGGGGTCGAGGTGCTGGCCGTGCTGCTCGCGCTGCTGGTGGTGCCCGTAGTGCCCGTGGTTCCGGTGGCCGCGGTGCTGGCGGCGGCCGGCAGTGCGCGCTGCAGGTTGGCGGTCATCAGCGCCAGCTCCTCGGCCGGCAGCCCGAGCAGCTGGAACAGTTTCTTGAACGCGGCCACCGACGTGGCGACCGGCTTGCCGGCATCGACCAGGTTGAACGCGTTGAGCTTCGACTGGGCGTCGATGATGCGGCCCGACAGGAAGGCGTCGGGCAGCCCTTCCAGCGCGTCGCTGGCGATGTTCTTGTCGGCCGCCAGGAAGGTGGTCAGCTTGGCCTCCTCGAGCGGGATCGCCCATGGCTCGGCCAGGTAGTCCGCATTGACCCCGCTGCTGCCGGCCGCCCGGGCGTCCTCGCGCAGGATCAGCCGCGACCAGTCGAGTGCGCCGACCAGCACCCAGGCGGCCTGCGTCCGGCCCCGCTCGGCGGCCTCGACCTCGGCCGCACGCCATTGCTGCCAGAGCGCGGCCGCGGCGAAGGTGGCGACCAGCGTCACGGTCAGCATGGCCGTGAGCAGCGCTGCGCCGAACTGGCGGCCACGCTTCCCCTTGTGCATCGGCGTCTTCATGACTTCGGCACTGTCAAGCTGGGCCGGACCCAGTCCCGGGTGACCAGGCCCGCGAGCGCCGGTCCCTGGGGCAGGGCCAGCGTCAGGCGCACGCCATCCGGCATCGGCGTGGTGGCGCCGAGCGCCTCGGCGCTCGTGGCCGGGGTCCACGCGTTGTTGCGGAAGTAGGCAAGCTGCCAGCTGTCGAGCGGAATCAGGTCGACGTCTGCGCCCCCGGTGCCGCTGCCGCCGTCGGTCGCCCAGGCGGCGGCCTGGGCCCAGGCCTGCTGCCATTCGGGGCGGGTCGTGAAACCCTGCGATTGCCAGCGCCGCCAGTGGGTGCCGCCGGCAGGGTCCGGCCGCAGCGTCCAGGCGGCGACGAAGACCACCGGCGTCGCACTGTCGGTGCTGCGGCGTGTGAGCCGCAGCACGCGGCCATCCCAGTCGATCGCCGAGGTCTGCGGCAACGCCACCATGGCGTCGAGGTCGGCGCTCCACTGGGACAGCGTGGTCTGCAGCGTCAGCACGGCGTCGCCGCGCTCCCGGTTCAGCGACTGGGCGCGCCCCATCGCGTCGAGCCCGCGCCAGCTCATGAGGGCCAGCAGCGCCATGGCGGCGATCGCCACCAGGAGCTCGATCAGCGTGAAACCGCGGGCCTGGCGCCTCATCAGTAGCGCCCCACCACCGTCGACAGCCGCAGCACCGGTGCGTCGAAGGCGTCGCGCACCTGGACGTCGACCCGGCGGAAGTTCGGATTCAGCGTCGACGTGGTCGTCACGGTCACGCCGAAACTCTGGCTGGCCTGCGTGCAGACGCCGCCGGCGTCGCCCACGGGCGGCATCTGCCGTGCCAGCCGGGCCTTGATCAGCTCGTTCTCGGCGCAGATCTGGGCCAGCATCACGTCCGTCTGCCGCTGCGCGTTGCGCGTCAACGCCAACGTGGCCTGGGTGCCGGCCATCAGCGCGATGGCGACGATGCCGAGGGCGACCAGCACCTCGATCAGTGTGAAGCCGCGCGCGGCCCGGCGTGTTCGCGTCATGGCGCCACGACCGTGAAGGGGCGCAGGCCGTCGGTGCCGATGCGCAGGCTGCGATCGGGCAGCGCGTCGGAGGTCAGCTGCACCTGCTGCGCGGCGATGATCGGGTCGGGGCCCAGCTGCAGGGCGCCCACGGCCCGGCCGTCGACCCCGATCGGCTGGGCCGAGATGCCGCCGCTCAGCCAGTTCGTCGGCAGCGCGCCTGGTGGCAGGCCGTCGAAGCTGAAGTTGCCGGGCCCATCGGGCGTGACGCGCCACCGCACCGCGACGCCGCTGGCACGCGACTGCGCCCGCGCCGATTCGAGCAGGGCGGCGAGCCGCTCGGCTTCGCGGTCGAGCGTGGCCTGGCCGGAGTCCCTGAGCGAGAGCCCGACACCGGCGGTGGCCAGCGCGATGATCGCGATCACCACCAGCAGCTCGAACAGCGTGAAACCGCCCGCGCCGGGCCGGCCGTGAGCGGGTGGGCGGCAGTGCGCGCTACTGCCAGCTGCCGATGTCGGCATTCTTGCCTTCGCCACCGGGCTCGCCGTCGGCGCCGAGCGAAAACACGTCGATCTCGCCCTTGACGCCCGGATTCAGGTACTGGTACGGGCGGCCCCAGGGGTCGTTCGGCAGCTTCTCGACATAGGGCTTCCAGTTGGGCGCCGCCGGGCCGCTGGTGGGGCGCGCGACCAGCGCCTGCAGCCCCTGCTCGGCGCTCGGGTAGCGCTGGTTGTCGAGCCGGTACAGCTTGAGCGCCTGCATCAGGTTGTTGACATCGGTCTTGGCCGCGGTGACCCGGGCGTCATCGGCCCGCTCGATCACGTTGGGCACGATCAGCGCGGCCAGCACGCCGATGATGACCAGCACCACCATCAACTCGATCAAGGTGAAGCCGCGCTGGAGTGCGCGGGCGGGATAGCGGATGGAAATGGGCATGGAGGAATGATAATCCGGCCCCATGTCAGTCCCTTACGCCTCCCCTCGCTGGCCCGCGGCCGCCGCCACGACCGCCCTCTGGGCATTGGCCGCCGCGAGCGTCGTGTTCTGGGGCCTGCGGCTGGCTGCGCCGGCCGACGCGCCGGCCCCGCCGCCGGTGGCCGGCACGCCCCAGGCGGCGCCCGATCCGGCCGCGGTGGCCCGGATGCTGGGCGCCGTGTCGACCCCCGCCGCAGCGGCGGCGACGCCCGAGGCCGCCAGCCGCTTCGCGCTCCTGGGCGTGGTGGCCGATGCCGGCCAGCAGGGTGTGGCGCTGATCGCCGTCGACGGCAAGCCGCCGCGGCCGTTCCGGGTCGGCGCCACGGTGGCCGACGGCTACGTGCTGCAGTCGCTCGAAGCCCGAGCCGCCGCCCTGGGCGCCAGCGCCGGCTCGGCGGCCGCCTTCACGCTGCAGCTGCCGACGCGGCCGCTGGCGACCATGACCCCGCCCGCACCCCTCCCGCCGCAGAACTGACGCCAGACTAGATCAGGAAGAGCCGGTACACCGGGTTGTCGGTTTCCTCCACGAACGGGTAGCCCAGCGTCTGGAGGAAGGCATCGAAGGCCTCGTGTTCGGCCGCGGGCACCTGCAGCCCGACCAGGATGCGTCCGTAGTCGGCGCCCTGGTTGCGGTAGTGGAACAGGCTGATGTTCCAGTTCGGCCGCAGCAGGCTCAGGAACTTCAGCAGCGCCCCCGGCCGCTCGGGGAAGACGAAGCGCAGCAGCCGCTCTTCTTGCGCGAGGCTGGTGCGGCCGCCCACCATGTGGCGGATGTGTTCCTTGGCGAGCTCGTCGTGCGTGAGATCGATGGCACCGAAGCCATGCGCCACGAAGGTGTCGGCGATGGTGGTCGATTCGCCGCGCGCCGAGGTCGTCAGGCCGACGAACACATGGGCTTCCTTCGAGTCGCTGATGCGGTAGTTGAATTCGGTCACGTTGCGCGAGCCGCCGGGCAGCTGGCCGACCAGTTCGCAGAAGCGGCGGAAGCTGCCGCGCTCCTCGGGAATCGTCACCGCGAACAGCGCCTCGCGCTCCTCGCCGACCTCCGCGCGCTCGGCCACGAAGCGCAGGCGGTCGAAGTTCATGTTGGCGCCGCAGAGGATCGCGGCATAGGTTTCGCCGCGCGTGCCGCGGGCCTCGACGTACTGCTTGATCGCCGCCACTGCGAGCGCACCGGCCGGCTCGACGATGCTGCGGGTGTCGATGAAGACGTCCTTGATGCCGGCGCAGACCGCATCGGTGTCGACCGTGATGAATTCGTCCACCAGTTCGCTCGAGATGCGGAAGGTCTCCTCGCCGACCAGCTTGACCGCCGTGCCGTCGGAAAACAGCCCGACGTCCGGCAGCGTCACGCGGTGGTGGGCGGCGACCGATTGCATCATCGCGTCCGAGTCGTTCATCTGCACGCCGATCACGCGAATCTCGGGCCGCAGCGCCTTGATGTAGTTGGCCACCCCCGAGATCAGGCCGCCGCCGCCGATGGCGACGAACACCGCGTGCAGCGGCCCCTGGTGCTGGCGCAGCATTTCCATGGCGATCGTGCCCTGGCCGGCGATGACGTCCGGGTCGTCGAACGGGTGCACGAAGGTGAGTCCGTGCAGCTTCTGTTGTTCGAGCGCATAGCCATAGGCGTCCGAATAGCTGTCGCCGTGCAGGTGGACCTCGCCGCCGAGCGCGCGCACCGCGTCGATCTTCAGTTGCGGGGTGGTCACCGGCATCACCACCACGGCCCGCGCCCCGAGCTTGCGCGCCCCCAGGGCCACGCCCTGCGCATGGTTGCCGGCCGAAGCGCAGATCACGCCGGCGGCGAGCTGCTCGGCGCTCAGCTGCGCCATCTTGTTGTAGGCGCCGCGCAGCTTGAAGCTGAAGACCGGCTGCTGGTCCTCGCGCTTGAGCAGCACGGTGTTGCCGAGCCTGGCGCTCAGGGCGCGCGCCGGTTCCAGCGCCGATTCGACCGCCACGTCGTAGACGCGCGCAGTCAGGATCTTCTTGAGGTAGTCGGCAGGGGTGAGGGGCGGGGTCGGGGAGGACATAGGGCCGCGATCATAGGCCTCGCCGACGCGTCGGCCCGACCCCAAGAAAAAAGCCCCGGGCCTTGCGGCTCGGGGCTAAATCCACCAATTGGGAGGGTGGAGGAGACAACCGGTGCACATATGTGGATGTGCGATGAAATAAAGTATATCGGTTGATTGCTGCAATGCAACACGCCCGTTGCTTTTTTTGAACACTCAATCACGTCGTGCGGTGCTTTCCCCGCTCGCGCGACGACTTTTCGGAGCTGAAGATGGAATGCACAGTAAGTTGGACCGGCAACGCCGGCACGCGATCGGCGATGGGCTTCGTCGCCGAGACCGGCAGCGGCCATGTCCTGATGATGGATGGCGCGCCGGATGCCGCCAAGCCCGAGAACGGCGGCCAGAACCTGGCTGCCCGGCCGATGGAGACGGTGCTGGCCGGGACCGGCGGCTGCACCGCCTACGACGTCGTGCACATCCTCAAGCGCGGCCGCCACCAGGTCGAGCGCTGCAGTGTCAAACTGACCAGCGAGCGGGCCGAAAAAGATCCCAAGGTCTTCACCAAGATCCACATGCACTTCACGGTGGCGGGCAAGGGCATCCCGGCGGCGGCGGTCGAACGCGCGATCGCGCTGAGCCACGACACCTACTGCTCGGCCACCATCATGCTCGGCAAGACGGCCGAGATCACGACCAGCTTCGACCTGGTGGAGGCCTGATTCAGATCCTGTGCGCGACCGTGGTCATGACGCGGGAGGCCATCCGCATCAAGGCCTTGGCCGGCGCCGGCAACTCCTTGGCCCCGGCGTTCCAGGCCTGGGCCGCGTGACGGGCCTCGTCCACTTTCATCTGCTCGACCACGGCGCGCGAGGCGGTGTCGGCCGCCGGCAGGCGGTCGAGATGGCCATCGAGATGCGCTTCGACCTGGCGCTCGGTCTCGGCCACGAAGCCCAGGCTGGTCGCATCCCCGAAGCGGCCAGCCACCAGTCCGAGCCCGAATGCGCCCAGGTACCAGAGCGGGTTCAGGACCGACGCGTGGCTCCCCAGGTCGTCGATCCGCTGCTGGGTCCAGGCCAGGTGGTCGGTTTCCTCGCGCGCCGCCTCTTCGAAGTGCCGCCGAAGGGCAGGGTCCCGCGTGACCGCCGCCTGTGCCGTATAGAGTGCCTGTGCGCACACCTCCCCGACATGGTTGACCCGCATCAGGGCGCCGGCCTCGCGCCGCTCGGCCTCGCTCAGGCTGCCTCCCGCCACCGCGGGCGCGGGCAGCGCCCGCGTCGCATGCGGCTTGGCAAAAAGAGTGCGCAGCGCCGCGTCGGCCGCGCCCAGGACGGAGTCAAGCGTTCGGTTCATGAAGTGATTGGAACCGATGTACAAAATGTCACATGCATGGAGCGCCAACGTTCCACATCATGAAGCGGACAAGCGGGCCAAAGCTTTGTTGCACCGCTGCAACGAAACGCCTCGCCCGGCCGCCTTTTCGGGCGAATTGCTTTGCCCTCCCGAAGCGGCTCTGGTGCAATAGCGACAACTTCCCAAAAGGAGGTTGGCCCGGGGTCCGGTGGGAGCACAAAGTGCCAGTCACGGTGAGCCCTTCGCACCGGAGCCCTATGTTTAACCTTGGAGAAACTTGCAATGAAAAAATCTCTAGTTGCCCTGGCTGCTCTGGCTGTTGCCGGTATTGCCTCGGCTCAGTCGTCGGTCACCCTGTTCGGTGTGGTTGACGCGACGATCAACGGCATTTCGAACAAGACGGACCAGCCGGTGTTCCTGGGTAACGTCAATGGCCTGCCGATCTTCGGCACCCAAAGCGTTACGACCAGCAAGACGCAACTGACCAACTCGGGCTACAACTCCAGCCGTCTGGGCTTCCGTGGTACGGAAGACCTCGGTGGTGGCCTGGCTGCCAGCTTCTGGCTCGAAGCCGGCATGAGCAACGATGACGGCAACGGTGCTGCTACCGGTGGTGGCCTGAACTTCAACCGTCGTTCGACGGTCAGCCTGTCGGGCAACTTCGGTGAAGTGCGCCTCGGTCGCGACTACACCCCGACGTTCTGGAACGACACCGTGTTCGATCCGTTCGGCACCAACGGCGTTGGTACCAACCTGATCTCCACCGCCAACGGTTTCAGCAGCAACGGCGCCCGCACGGGTGGCTTCACCGCTAACCAGAACTACGTTCGCGCCAGCAACTCGGTCGGCTACTTCCTGCCGCCGAACCTGGGTGGTTTCTATGGCCAGGTGATGTACTCGTTCAACGAGAAGACCAGCTACGATCCGGGCGGCCTGACCCCTCCCGGCTCGGTTGCCATCGTGAACAACCCCGCGCTGCTGCTCATTCCTGGCAATGAGCGCGCTGGCCGCTACGGTGGTGGTCGCGTCGGCTACGCCAACGGTCCCCTGGACGTTGCGATCGCCTACGGCCAAAGCACCATCGCGTCGAACTTCTACGCCGGCACGACGAACAACCTGAACACCTGGAACCTCGGTGCTTCGTACGACTTCGGCGTGGTCAAGCTGTTCGGTGAATACTCGAATGCTGAACTGAAGCAAGAGAGCTCGACGAACTTCATCGCTGGTGTGACCAACCCGTTCGGCTGGCGTAACCCTGGTGCTGACGGCTGGCTGATCGGCGCGACCGTTCCTGTCGGTCCTGGCCTGATCCGCCTGTCGTACTCGGCAGTCAACTACAAGAACACCGGTTCGCTGATCAACCCGGCCAACCCGTTCCTCGGCTTCAATGACGACGCCAAGGCTGACAAGTTCGCCCTGGGCTATGTGCACAACCTGTCGAAGCGTACGGCCCTGTACGCAACGGTGGCGTACCTGAGCAACAAGGACGGTGCTGACCTGACGCTGGGCGGCCCGGCTTTCTTCTCGTCGAGCGCCACCATTGTGACCGGCGTGCCGAAGAGCTCGACCGGCTACGACTTCGGTATCCGTCACGCTTTCTGATTTGACGCTGGCGCAAGCCAGCATCAATGGGAAGTCTTGAAAGCCACTCGACGAAAGTCGAGTGGCTTTTTTCATGGCCGAACAGGCGGCGCACCCCCGGGGAACCCCCGCTTGGGCACGCAGCTTGCTCTGCTAGCATCATTGGTCACTCTTGTTTCTGAATGATTGCTTTCGTACTGCGCCGCCTGATCCAGGCCGTGATCGTCATGGTCGCGGTCGCCTTCTTCGCCTTCCTCCTGTTCCAGTACGTGGGCGATCCGGTCGTCTTCCTGCTCGGCCAGGACGCCAAGCCCGAGCAGATCCGCGAACTGCGCGCCGCCTTGGGGCTCGACAAGCCCTTCTTCGTGCAGTTCTGGCACTTCCTAGTCAATGCAGCGCAGGGCGAATTCGGCCTCAGCCTGCGGCAGGGCGCCAAGGTCTCGCGGCTGATCGGCGAGCGCTTCCCCGCGACGCTCGAACTGTCGCTGGTGGCCGCGGTGCTGGCGTTGGTCATCGGCATCCCGATGGGCGTCTACACGGCGCTGCGGCGCGGTAGCGTCACCAGCCAGGTCTTCATGACGCTGTCGCTGCTCGGCGTCTCGCTGCCGACCTTCCTGATCGGCATCCTGCTGATCCTGGTGTTCGCGGTGCACCTGGGCTGGTTCCCCAGCTTCGGCCGCGGCGAGACGGTGCAGATGGGCTGGTGGAGCACCGGCCTGCTGAAGTCCGATGGCTGGATGCACATCGTGCTGCCCGCGATCACGCTGGCGATCTTCCAGCTGACGCTCATCATGCGGCTGGTGCGCGCCGAGATGCTCGAGGTGCTGCGCGCCGACTACATCAAGTTCGCGCGGGCACGGGGCCTGTCCGACCGCGCGATCCATTTCGGTCATGCGCTCAAGAACACGCTGGTGCCGGTGATGACCATCACCGGGCTGCAGCTCGGCGGCCTGATCGCGTTCTCGATCATCACCGAGTCGGTATTCCAGTGGCCCGGCATGGGGCTGCTGTTCATCCAGGCCGTGACCTTCGCCGACATCCCCGTGATGGCCGCGTACCTGTGCCTGATCGCCCTCATCTTCGTCGTCATCAATCTCGTGGTCGATCTGCTCTATTTCGTGGTCGATCCGAGGTTGAGGATCAGCAACGCCGGAGGCCACTGAATGACTGAACCCCGACTGCAGGCGGCCGGCAGGCCCTTTGCGCACATCGCCCGCCTCCATCCCGAACTGACCGCGTTCCGGCGCGACCTGCACGCGCATCCCGAACTCGGCTTCGAAGAGGTCTACACCTCGGGCCGCGTCCACGAGGCGCTGAAGGCCTGCGGCGTGGACGAGATCCACACCGGCATCGGCAAGACCGGCGTGGTTGGCGTGATCCGTGGCCGCAGCACGGCCAGCGGCCGCATGCTGGGCTTGCGCGCCGACATGGATGCGCTGCCGATGGCCGAGGACAACGACTTCGCGTGGCGCTCGGGCAAGCAGGGCCTGATGCATGGCTGCGGCCACGACGGTCATACCGCGATGCTGGTCGGCGCGGCGCGCTACCTGGCCGAGACGCGCAACTTCGATGGCACCGCGGTGCTCATCTTCCAGCCCGGCGAGGAAGGTTTCGCGGGCGCCCGGGTGATGATCGAGGACGGCCTCTTCGACCGCTTCCCGGTCGACTCGGTCTATGCCATGCACAACTGGCCCGGCATGCCGGCCGGCACGGTCGGCATCAATCGCGGCGCGATGATGGCGGCGGCGGATCGCATCACGATCGAAGTCACGGGCAAGGGCGGCCATGGGGCCCATGCCTACCTGACGGTCGACCCGGTGGTGGTGTCGGCCCACATCATCACGGCGGTGCAGAGCATCGTGTCGCGCAATGTGCGGCCGATCGATGCCGCGGTGGTCAGCATTTGCGCCGTGCACGCCGGCGACCTGGGCGCGATGAGCGTGGTGCCGGGCAAGGCGACGCTGGTCGGCACCGTGCGCACCTTCAGCTCGCGTGTGCAGGAGCAGGTCGAGCGGCGCCTGGTCGAACTCAGCAGCGCGGTGGCCGCGGGCTTCGGCGCCTCGGCCCAGGTGAAGTTCGAGCGCATCTATCCGGCCACGATCAACACAGCCCCCGAGGCCCAGTTCGCTGGCGACGTGGCGCAGGCCCTGGTGGGCGCGCACAACGTCGAGCGCAACATGGAGCCCAGCATGGGCGCCGAAGATTTCTCCTTCATGCTGCAGAAGAAGGCCGGCGCCTACCTGCGCATCGGTCAGGACGCCCGCGGCGGCGCTTTTCTGCACAACAGCCAGTACGACTTCAACGACGAGATTCTGCCGTTGGGCGCCGCCTTGCATGCGGGCCTGGTCGAGCAGGGCATGCCGCTGGCCGCCAAGGCCGGCACAACAAAAAACAGGACCGTCTCGACGGCCGCCTGAATCTTTCCAACCCGAGGAGTGCTTCCCATGAGTCTGAAGAAAAGCGTGGTCGCGGCCGCGATCCTGTCCGTGCTGGCGACCGCGAGCCTGATGGCCGGTGCCCAGACGATCCGTATCGCCAACCAGGGCGACGCGTTGTCGCTCGATCCGCATTCGCTCAACGAATCCCTGCAGCTCAGCGTAGCGGCCAACGTCTACGAGACCCTGACCGGCCGCAACAAGGACCTGAGCCTGGCGCCGCTTTTGGCCACCAGCTGGAAGCAGACCTCGCCCAACGTCTGGCGCTTCGAATTGCGCAAGGGCGTGCAGTTCCACGACGGCACGCCGTTCACCGCCGACGACGTGGTCTTCAGCTTCGCCCGGGCCAAGGGCGACGGCTCCGACATGAAGGCCACGCTGAGCGACATCAAGGAAGTGCGCAAGGTGGGTGACCTGGCGGTCGAGATCGAGACCAATGGTGCCTTCCCGATCCTGCCCGACGTGATCTCGCTGACCATGATCATGAGCAAGAAGTGGTGCGAGGAGAACGGCGCCGCCAAGCCCGTCGACAAGCGCAAGGGCATCGAGAACACCGCGTCGTTCAAGGCCAACGGCACCGGTCCGTTCCGCGTCCGCGAGCGCCAGCCCGATGTCCGCACCGTCTTCACGCGCAATGCCAACTACTGGGGCAAGATCGAAGGCAACGCGCAGGAGATCATCTTCACGCCGATCGCCAATCCGGCGACCCGCGTCGCCGCGCTGGTGTCGGGCCAGGTCGACGTGATGGAGCCGGTGCCGGTGCAGGACATCGCGCGCATCACGGCCAGCCCCAACGCTCGCGTGATCACCGGCCCCGAGCTGCGCACCATCTTCATGGGGATGGACCAGAAGCGCGACGAGCTGCTCTATTCCAGCGTCAAGGGCAAGAACCCGTTCAAGGACAAGCGCGTGCGCCAGGCCTTCTTCCAGGCCATCGACATCGTCGGCATCCAGAAGACCGTGATGCGCGGTGCCTCGCGCCCGACCGCCTTGCTGGTCGGCCCGGGTGTCAACGGCTGGAGCGAGCAGCAGGACAAGCGCCTGCCCTTCGACGTCGACGCCGCCAAGAAGCTGCTCACCGATGCGGGCTACCCGAACGGCTTCGAAGTCACGCTGAACTGCCCGAACGACCGCTACGTGAACGACGGCCAGATCTGCCAGAGCGTGGCCTCCAACCTCGCGAAGATCGGCGTCAAGATCAACCTCGCGACCGAGACCAAGGGCACCTACTTCCCGAAGATCCTGCGCCGCGACACCAGCTTCTACCTGCTGGGCTGGACCCCGACCACCTATGACGCGCACAACGCGCTGTCGTCGCTCACCGCCTGCCCGGACGACAAGGGCGCGGGCCAGTTCAACCTGGGCGCCTACTGCAATCCGAAGCTCGACGACCTGACCAAGAAGATCCAGTCGGAAAGCGACAAGGGCAAGCGCGACGCGATGATCAAGGAAGCCTTCACGATCCACATGGACGACGTCGGCCACCTGCCGCTGCACCAGCAGTCGCTGGCCTGGGGCGTGAGCAAGAAGGTCGAGCTGACGCAGCTGGCCGACAACTTCATGTACTTCAAGTGGATGAGCATCAAGCCGTAACGCAATGGCGGGCCTGGCGAGCCGCCTCCGGGCGGCCCGCCAGGCCCGATCGCTTCCGGCCATAGGCGCCTTCTTTTCGCTCCTCGATGAAAAAAACCCTAGCGCGCTGGCTCGACAGCGATGTCGGACACAGCTTCCGCAACTCGCCGGTCGCGATGATCGCCGCCGTCATCGCGTTCCTGTGCCTGTTCTGCGCCGTCTTCGCCGGCTGGGTGACGCCCCACAATCCCTTCGACCTGGCCACGCTCGAACTCGGCGATGCCCGCCTGCCGCCAGTCTGGAGCCCCGAGGGGTCCACCAAATACCTGCTCGGCACCGACGACCAGGGCCGGGACATTCTCTCGGCCGTGATCTACGGCGCCCGCATCTCGCTGGTCGTCGGCATCGTCTCGGTGGTGCTGTCGGTCCTGGTCGGCGTGATGCTCGGCCTGCTCGCCGGCTTCTGGGGCGGCTGGCTCGATGCCTTCCTGATGCGGGTCTGCGACGTGATGCTGTCGTTCCCGCCGATCCTGATCGCCCTGCTGATGGCCGGCGTCGGCCGGGCACTGTTTCCCGACGCGCCGACCTCGGTCGCCTTCGGCGTGCTGATCGTCGCGATCTCGCTGACCGGCTGGGTGCAGTACGCCCGCACCGTGCGCGGCTCGACGCTGGTCGAGCGCAGCAAGGAGTACGTGCAGGCGGCGCGCGTGACCGGCGTTTCGCGCTGGCGCATCATGATGCGCCACGTGCTGCCGAACGTCATGGGGCCGGTGATGGTGCTGGCCACGATCCAGGTCGCGACCGCGATCATCACCGAAGCCACCCTGTCGTTCCTGGGCGTCGGCGTGCCGCCGACCTCACCC
Organism: Variovorax sp. J31P207; assembly: GCF_030316965.1. NCBI lineage: Bacteria > Pseudomonadati > Pseudomonadota > Betaproteobacteria > Burkholderiales > Comamonadaceae > Variovorax > Variovorax sp. J31P207. The sequence goes on along the minus strand of NZ_JASZYN010000005.1, from coordinate 265,341 downwards.
TCGCTGGGCACCTTGATCCGGACCGGCAACGACTACCTGTTCTCGGGCGAATGGTGGATCACGGTGTTCCCGGGCGCGATGCTGGTGCTGATCTCGCTCAGCGTCAACCTGCTGGGCGACTGGCTGCGCGATGCCTTGAACCCGCGCTTGCGCTGAAGCTGGAGCCCCGCACATGAGTCTTCTGCAAGTTCGGAACCTGGTCGTCGAGTTCCCGCACCGCCGCGGCACGCTGCGTGCGCTGGACGACATTTCCTTCGAGATCGCGCCGGGGGAGATCCTCGGCGTGGTGGGTGAGTCCGGTGCCGGCAAGTCGCTCACCGGCGCCGCCATCATCGGCCTGCTGGAGCCGCCGGGCCGCGTGGCCGGCGGCGAGATCCTCCTCGAAGGGCAGCGCATCGACAACCTCGGCCACGAGGCGATGCGCCACATCCGCGGGCGCAAGATCGGCGCGATCTTCCAGGATCCGCTGACCTCGCTGAATCCGCTGTACACCGTGGGCCGGCAGCTGGTGGAGACCATCCGCGCGCACCTGCCGGTGAGCGAGAGCGAGGCGCGGCGGCGCGCCATCGGCCTGCTGCAGGACACGGGCATCCCGGCGGCGGAACAGCGCATCGACCACTTTCCGCACCAGTTCTCGGGCGGCATGCGGCAGCGCGTGGTGATCGCATTGGCGCTGGCGGCCGAGCCGAAGCTGATCGTCGCCGACGAGCCGACCACGGCCCTCGACGTCTCGATCCAGGCGCAGATCATCGAACTGCTCAAGGGCATCTGCAAGGATCGCGGCGCTGCGGTGATGCTGATCACGCACGACATGGGCGTGATCGCCGAGACCTGCGACCGCGTGGCCGTGATGTATGCGGGCCGGGTGGCCGAGATCGGGCCGGTGCACGAGGTGATCCACCAGCCCGCCCACCCCTACACCGCGGGCCTGATGGCCGCCATTCCCGACATGACGATGGACCGCGAACGCCTGAACCAGATCGATGGCGCGATGCCGCGCCTCAACGCGATCCCGCGCGGCTGCGCCTACAACCCACGTTGCCCGCGCGTGTTCGACCATTGCATGACCGAGCGCCCGGACCTGTTCAATGCCGGCGCGACCCGCGCCGCCTGCTGGCTGCACGAGGTGCACACCGCGTCGCCGGCCTATGGGGGTTTGGCATGACGGCGCTGGTCCAGGCGCACGACCTGGCGAAGAGCTTCGATGTCTCGCCGCCCTGGCTCAACCGGGTGCTCGAGCGCAAGCCGCGCGTGCAGCTGAAGGCGGTCGACGGCGTGAGCTTCTCGATCGAGCGCGGCCAGACGCTGGCGCTGGTGGGCGAGTCCGGTTGCGGCAAGAGCACGGTGGCGCGCCTGCTGGTCGGCCTCTACGAGCCGACCCGTGGCGGCATGCAGTTCGACGGCCAGGACGCGCACGCCGCCTTCAAGACCGCCGAGGGGCGCATCCTGCGCCGGCGCGTGCAGATGATTTTTCAGGACCCGTACGCGAGCCTCAACCCGCGCTGGATCGTCGAGGACATCGTCGGCGAGCCGCTGCGCGAGCACGGCATCCTGAAGGAAGGCCCGGCACTCAAGGCGCGCGTCGGCGAGCTGCTGCAGTCGGTCGGCCTGAGCCCGCTCGACATGGTGAAGTACCCGCACCAGTTCTCCGGCGGCCAGCGGCAGCGGATCTCGATCGCGCGGGCCCTGGCGACCCAGCCCGAGTTCCTGGTCTGCGACGAGCCGACCTCGGCACTCGACGTCAGCGTGCAGGCGCAGGTGCTCAACATCATGAAGGACCTGCAGCGCGCGCAGGGCCTGACCTATCTCTTCATCTCGCACAACCTGGCGGTGGTGCGGCACGTGGCCGACCAGGTCGGCGTGATGTATCTCGGTCGGCTGGTGGAGGTGGCGGACAAGGCGCAGCTGTTCGCCACGCCGCAGCATCCCTACACCCGCATGCTGCTCGATGCGATCCCGCAGATGAAGCACACCGGCCGCCGCCGCACGCCGGTGCAGGGCGAGGTGCCGAACCCCTTGAACCCGCCGAGCGGCTGCACCTTCCATCCGCGTTGCCCGCTGGCCAACGAGCGCTGCAAGACCGAGCGGCCGCCGCTGCAGATGCTGCGCGGCGTGCAGGTGGCCTGCCACGCGGTGGAAGAAAACAGAGACTGAGACCTTCCGGCGCGAGGGCTACTGCTCTTCGCCCCAGGCGTAGCCGTCGCGGGCGATCATCGCGCTCGACGCGCTTGGCCCCCAGGTGCCGGCCGCGTACGGACGCGGCGCCCCGTCCGAGGCCCAGCTGTCGATCAGCGGCTCGACCCAGCGCCAGGCTTCTTCCTGCTCGTCGCTGCGCACGAACAGGTTCAGCCGGCCGTCGATGACATCGAGCAGCAGCCGCTCGTAGGCGCCGACGCGCTCGGTCCCGAAGCGCTTGTCGAAGTCGAGATCGAGCTGCACCGGTGCCAGCTGCGGGCCGGCGTGCCGGTTGCCGTTGCGCTGGCGCTTGTCCTGCGCCTGGGCCAGCATGTGCAGCTCGAGCCCGTCCTTGGGCTGCAGGTTGATCACCAGCTTGTTGACCGCGTTGGTCGGCGCGCTGTAGATCGCATGCGGCGTCTGGCGGAAGCTGATCTCGATGCGGGCGTCGCGCGAACCCAGCCGCTTGCCGGTGCGGATATAGAGCGGCACGCCGGCCCAGCGCCAGTTGGCGATCTCGGTGCGCAGCGCGACGAAGGTCTCGGTGCGGCTCTCGGGGTCGACACCGGGTTCGTCGCGGTAGCCCTGGACGCGCTCGCCGTAGGCGGTACCGGCCGCATACTGGCCGCGGATCGCGTGCATCCCGATCGATTCGGCGGTCCAGGGCTTGAGCGCCCGCAGCACCTTGAGCTTCTCGTCGCGAATGGCGTCGGCATGGGCGTTGATCGGCGGTTCCATGCCGATTGCGCAGACCAGCTGCAGCGCATGGTTCTGCACCATGTCGCGCAGTGCGCCGGTCTGGTCGTAGAAGGCACCGCGCTTCTCGACGCCGAGGTCCTCGGCGATCGTGATCTGGATGTTGGCGATGTATTCGCGGCGCCAGATCGGCTCGAACAGCGCGTTGCCGAAGCGCATCGCGAACAGGTTCTGCACCGAGGGCTTGCCCAGGTAGTGGTCGATGCGGAACACCTGCTGCTCGGTCAGCACCTTGCGCACCGCACTGTTGATCTCGCGGTTCGACGCCAGGTCATGGCCGAGCGGCTTCTCGAGCACCAGGCGCACGTGCGGGCCGTTGAGCCCGGCGACGGCCAGCTGCTCGACCGCCTGGGTGAAGAGCCCGGGCGCGGTCGCGAGGTACATCACGACGGTGTCGGCATTGCGCTGCTTCAGCAGTTCGCCGAGCTTGGCGTAGTCCTCGGGCTTCGAGAGGTCCATGCGCTGGAAGTACAGCATCGAGGCGAACTGCTTGAACTCCTCGGGCGAGGGCCGCTTGGCGCCCTCGACCGCCGCGAAGCGCGACTGGATCAGCTCGCGGTAGGCATCGTCGCTGAGGTCGTCGCGCGCCACGCCGATGATGCGCCCGCCTTCGGGCAGGCTGCCGTGGCGGAAGGCCTGGAACAGTGCCGGCATCAGCTTGCGCCATGCGAGGTCACCGGTACCGCCAAAGAGGACGAGGTCGAAACTCATGGATACATCCGTGGTGTTGTTGAGGGCCGAGCATGCAGCTTTCAGCGAATGGTACTTGTACCGATCCTGCGCGGTCCGGTACGCGATAAGCTGAAAAGCGGCCCGCGGGGCCTTTTTTGTTCTTGAGAGGTCCTGATGAAGAAGATTTTTGCGATGACCGCGGCGGCTGCGCTGCTGGGCGCCACGGGCGCCGCTTCGGCCCAGACCGTCAACGTCATCTGCTCGGTGCAGGCCGAATGGTGCAACATGATCGCCACGGTCTACGCACGCACCACCGGCGTCAAGCTCAACATGTCGCTGAAGGGTTCAGGCGAGGCGCTGGCGCAGTTGATCGCCGAGAAAGAGAACCCCAAGACCGACGTCTGGTTCGGCGGCACCGGCGACCCGCATCTGCAGGCGGCCGAATCGGGCCTGACGCTCGAATACAAGTCGCCCAGCCTGCCGCAGCTCTATCCGTGGGCCCAGCAGCAGGCCCAGCAGTCGGGCTGGAAGACCGTCGGCATCTACTCGGGGCCGCTGGGCTTCGGCTACAACACCGAACTGCTGCAGAAGAAAAAGCTGGCCGTGCCGCGCAGCTGGGCCGATCTGCTCAAGCCCGAATACAAGGGCGACATCCAGGTCGCCAACCCGGCCTCCAGCGGCACCGCCTACACGATGATTGCGACCCTGGTCCAGCTGATGGGCGAGGACAAGGCCTTCGAGTACCTCAAGGGCCTGCACAAGAACGTCGGCCAGTACACGCGCTCGGGCACCGGCCCGATCAAGGCGGTGGCGCGCGGCGAGACCGCGGTGTCGATCAGCTTCGTCCACGATGCGCCGCAGGAGCGGATGCAGGGCTTCCCGGTCCAGACGGTGACGCCGTCCGAAGGCACCGGCGCCGAGATCGGCTCGATGAGCATCGTCAAGGGCGCGCGCAACCTGGCCGAGGCCAAGAAGTTCTACGAATGGGCGCTGACGCCGCAGGCCCAGACATTCGGCGCCGCGGCCAAGCAGTTCCAGCTGCCGTCGAACAAGGCGACGCCGGTCGATGCCAACGTGCCGGACTTCAAGAAGATCAAGATGATCGACTACGACTACGCCAAGTACGGCGCCAGCGCCGAACGCAAACGCCTGATCGCGCGCTGGGAGAAGGACGTCAACTCGCTGCCGCGCTGAGAGCATGTCTTCTCGGCGCCCCAATGCACCGGTCTGGACCTGCGTCGCGGCGGGGCTGCTGGCCTACTTCGTGCTGCCCTGGTATGCGATCCAGGACACCAGCTGGTGGGAGGCGCTGCCGCAGGTCTTCGGTTCCGCCGAAGGCGCCAACGGCGTCATGCAGGCGCTTCTGCAGGCCCGCAGCTGGCTCTGGATCGGGTTGTTCGGGCTGGCGATCTGCGCGCTCGGCGCCCTGTTGCCCACCGGCCGCACCCAGGGCCGGCTGCTGCTGGTGGGCGGCGCGGTCGGGGCGATCGGCCTGGCGCTCAGCGCCTTCCTGATCGGCGCTCGCGGCTGGACCCTGCCGGTTCTCAACGCCCGGCTCGGCGAGCTGCCGGTCAACCAGTTCGGCATCGGCGCCGGCGGCTTCATCGCGCTCTCGGCGCTGATCCTGCTCGCCGCCTTCGGGCTGGCGCGGCTCGGCTTCTTCAAGGGCGACCTGTTCGTCTCCGGCGCGGTGGTGGGCTGCGGCGTGCTGATGGCGCTGTTCATCGCCTACCCGGTCAGCAAGGCGCTGGCCGGCGCCCTCCTGGACGAGGACGGCCGCGCGTCCTTCGCGGCCTTCGTGGCGCGCATCGGCACCGAGCGGGTCTGGGGCCTGGGCTGCCTGGCCGGCGGCGTGCGCTGCGGCGTGGCCTGGAACACGCTGGTGCTGGCCTTGCTGACCGCCGCCGGCACCACCTTCCTCGGCACGCTGATGGCGCTGATGGCCGAGCGCGGCAGCCGGCGCTGGCAGGCCCCGCTGCGGGTGCTGGCGCTGCTGCCGATCATCACGCCGCCGTTCGTGGTCGGGCTCGGCCTGATCCTGCTGTTCGGACGCGCCGGCGTCGTCAACCAGCTGCTCGAGAGCGCCTTCGGCATCGAGCCCACGCGCTGGTTCTACGGCATGCCGGGCGTGCTGGTGGCACAGCTCTTCGCCTTCACGCCGATCGCCTTCATGATCATGCGCGGCGTGGTGCAGGGCGTCTCGCCCAGCCTCGAGGAGGCGGCGCAGATGCTGCGCGCCGACCGCCGCCGCACCTTCTTCACGGTCACCCTGCCGCTGCTCAAGCCCGGGCTCGCGAACGCCTTCCTGGTCGGCTTCATCGAGAGCATCGCGGACTTCGGCAATCCGGTGGTGGTGGGCGGCCAGTTCTCGGTGCTGTCGACCGACATCTTCTTCGCCATCGTCGGTGCCCAGTACGACCAGGGCCGCGCCGCCTCGCTGGCCTGGGTGCTGACGCTCTTCGCGCTCGGCGTGTTCGCGCTCCAGCGCGCCGTGCTCGGCAAGCAGAACTACACCACGGTCAGCGGCAAGGGCGACGCCGGCATCGCGATGGCGCTGCCGGCCGGCGTGCGCCGCACCATCTACGGCATCGCGCTGCCATGGATCGCCTTCACGGTGGTGGTCTACCTGTTCGCCTTCGCGGGCGGCTTCGTCCAGACCTGGGGCCGCGACTACACCTTCACGCTGAACCATTTCAAGACCGCGTTCGCGCTCGAATGGGGGCAGTTCGGCATCGTCTGGGCCGGCACGGCATGGAACTCGCTGATCACCACGGTCAAGCTGGCCGGCATCTCGGCGCCGCTCACTGCGGGGCTCGGCCTGCTGATCGCCTGGCTGCTGGCGCGCAACGAGTTCAAGGGGCAGGGCGCGTTCGAGTTCGCGGCGCTGCTGGCCTTCGCGATTCCGGGCACGGTGCTCGGCGTGAGCTACATCCTGGCCTTCAACGTGCCGCCGCTGGAGCTCACCGGAACCGGCCTGATCATCGTGCTGTGCTTCATGTTCCGGAACCTGCCGGTCGGCGTGCGGGCGGGCACGGCCGCCTTCAAGCAGCTCGACCGCTCGCTCGACGAGGCCTCGCTGATGCTGCGAGCCTCGACCTCGCAGACGCTGTTCAAGGTGGTGCTCCCGCTGCTGAAGCCGGCCCTCGTGGCGGCGCTGGTCTACAGCTTCGTGCGGGCGATGACCACGGTGAGCGCGGTGATCTTCCTGGTCACGGCCGAGAACGAACTGGCGACCACCTACATCATCGGCCGGGTCGGCAACGGCGACTACGGCATCGCGCTGGCCTACTGCACCGTGCTGATGATCCTGATGTCGGTCGCGATCGCGGCGGTGCAGCTGCTGGTCGGCGAGCGCAAGCTGGGGCGGCGCAAGCAGGGCGTGCCGAGCATCGCGGTGGCCGCCCATTGAACACGGAGCAACAATGAGCCAGGGCATCGAACTGCGCAACATCACCAAGCGCTACGGCAGCAATGCGCGCGCGCCGCTGGCCGTCAAGGGCATCAGCTTCGAGGTGCCCGCGGGCACGCTGACCACCATCCTCGGGCCCTCGGGCTGCGGCAAGACCACCACGCTGCGCATGATCGCCGGGCTCGAGTCGCCGACCTCGGGCACGATCCTCATGGGCGGGCGCGACGTGACCACGCTGGGGCCGGCCGAGCGCAACGTCAGCATGATGTTCCAGAGCTACGCGCTGTTCCCGCACATGAACGTGATCGAGAACGTCGGCTACGGCCTGCGCATGAGCGGCCTGCGCAAGCCCGAGGCGGCGGCGCGGGCCCGCGAGGCGCTCAGGGGCGTCGGGCTGGTCGACTTCGACCAGCGGCTGCCGAGCGAGCTGTCGGGCGGGCAGCAGCAGCGCGTCGCGCTGGCGCGGGCGCTGGTGCTGGAACCGGCCGTGCTGCTGTTCGACGAGCCGTTGTCCAACCTAGACGCCCGGCTGCGCCGCGAGATGCGCGAGGAGATCCGCAACCTGCAGCAAAGATTGCAACTGACGGTCGCCTACGTCACCCACGACCAGAGCGAGGCGCTGGCGGTCAGCGACCAGATCATCGTGATGGACCACGGCGTGATCGCTCAGCAGGGCACGCCGGAGCAGCTCTACGGCCACCCGACGAGCGAATTCGTGGCCGGGTTCATGGGCGAGGCGATGGTGTTCCCGGCGCTGGCCCAGCCAGACGGCCGGGTCGAGCTCGGCCCCTTGACCCTGACGCCGCGCTACGACGTCGCGCCGGGCTTCGTCAAGGTCGCAGTGCGTCCCGAGGCCTGGCTGATCGGCGCCGCCATCGGCCTGCCGGCGACCTTGCGCAAGGCGGCCTACCTGGGCAGCTTTTACGAATATGCTTTCGACACCGCGCTGGGCCCGGTGTTCGTGGTGTCGTCCGACCTCACGCGGCCGCTGGCCGCCGGTGCGCAGACCACCCTGTCCCTCGCCAGCCATGGCGTTTCCGTCGTCCCCGTTGCCTTATGAATGTCGTTTTCGATCTCGGAGCCGTGCTCCTGACCTGGGAGCCCGTCGCGCTCGTCCAGAACCAGCTGGCGCCCCATGCGCCTACGGCAGAAGCCGCCCACGCGCTCGCGCGCCAGATGTTCCATCACGAGGACTGGCTGGGTTTCGACCGCGGCACCCACAGCCTGGACGATGCCATCGGCCGGATGGCATTGCGGCTGGCGCTGCCGGCCGACCGCTTGAGCGAAGTCCTGGCGCCCATGGGCGAGCGGCTCGAGCCGATCCCGGTCACGGTCGAATTGCTGGCAAGCCTGCGGGCGCGCCGGGATGCCGGGGAGGATCTGCGGCTTTACTACCTGTCGAACATGCCGTCGCCGTACGCCCGGGTGCTCGAGTACCGGCATCCCTTCTTCCAATGGTTCGACGGCGGCATTTTCTCGGGCGACGTCCAGATGATCAAGCCGCAGCGCGAGATCTACGAACTGCTCGCCGCCCAGTACCGGCTGGCGGCCGCTGACACCGTGTTCATCGACGACTCGCTGGCCAATGTGCTGGCGGCGCGCGAACTCGGCTGGCAGGCGATCCATTGCGAGCGGCCCAGCGCCTTGCCGCGGCAACTGGCCGGCTACCTGCCGGTCAGCTCGACCTTGTCGACATCGAAGCCCAGCGTGCGGGCGTAGTCCAGTTCGGCCTGCAGCGCGGCTGCGTCGAGCCGCGGCACCCGCGACAGCACCCACAGGTACTTGCGGTTCGGCGTGCCCACCAGGGCCACCTGGTAGTCGCGGTCGAGCTTGAGGATCCAGTAGTCGCCCCAGACCAGCGGCAGCCAGCCCAGCCACTCGGGGGCGAAGCGGACCTCGAGGCGGCCGGCGCCGGGTTGGCCGGCGACCGGCACCTGCCGTGCCGATCCCACGGATTCGTCGAAGCTGCCGTCGGCCAGGATGCAGCGGTTGCGCACCTCGACGCTGCCGTCCTCCAGGGGCGTGTACTCTGCCGAGACGGCGCCGGTGCATTGTTTCTGGAACCGGTTGGGGAGCCGCGCCTGCTCGTGCCACAGGCCTGCATAGCGCTTGAGATCCACCGGCGCCACCACCTGCAGCGGCGCGCGCATCAGAGGCGCGCCATCGGCCGGGCCGGCGACGGTCTGGGCCCGTGCCGTGCGCGAGTTGGTGAGGGCCAGCAGGGTCAGGGCGCCGCCGACGCAGAAGGCCGCCGCGAGGGTTCCGATCGAAGCGCTGTGGGCGCGGTCGTCGAAGGCGGCGGGCGGCGTTGCACGAGGGGTGTGGCAGGGCATGGGATTTCTCCGGAAGGCGATCAATCGACAGTCGAGCCTAGCGGGCGGCAAGTGGCCGCCGCGTCAGTCACGGACCACACGCCATGTAGTGCTGCGGCGGGATAATGGCCGCATGAACCAACTCGATGCCCTCCGCCAATGGACCACCGTGGTCGCAGACACCGGTGATTTCCGCCAGCTCGCCCAGTTCAAGCCGCAGGATGCGACCACCAATCCGTCGCTGATCCTGAAGGCGGTCCAGAAGGCGGACTACCGTCCTCTGCTGGACGAGGTGGTCAGGAAACACAAGGGGGCACCGGTCGACGAGGTCATCGACCGCCTGCTGGTGCGTTTCGGCACCGAAATCCTGTCGATCATTCCGGGCCGGGTGTCGACCGAGGTCGATGCGCGCCTGAGTTTCGACACGCAGGCGACCATCGATCGGGCCGAGCGCATCGTCGCGCTCTATCGGGCCGAGGGCATCGATGTGTCCAAGCGCCTGCTGATCAAGATCGCCTCGACCTGGGAAGGCATCGAGGCGGCGCGCCAGCTTGAGCAGAAGGGCATCCACTGCAACCTGACGCTGCTGTTCTCGTTCGCCCAGGCAGTGGCCTGCGGGGCTGCCAAGGTGCAGCTGATCTCGCCCTTCGTCGGCCGCATCTACGACTGGCACAAGAAGTCGCAGGGCAGCCAGTGGAACGAGGCCGCCAATGCGGGCGCCAACGATCCGGGCGTGAAATCCGTGCGCCAGATCTTCGACTACTACAAGAAGAACGGGATCGCGACCGAGGTGATGGGCGCCAGCTTCCGCAACGTCGGCCAGATCGCCGCGCTGGCTGGCTGCGACCTGCTGACCATCAGCCCCGAACTGCTGGCCGAGCTGGCCGCCAGCGAGGCCCCGCTCCCGCATGCGCTCGACGCCGAGGCGGCCCAGCGCCTGGAGATCCCGAAGGTGTCGCTCGACCAGGCCGCGTTCCGCTTCGCGCTGAACGAGGACGCCATGGCGACCGAGAAGCTGGCCGAGGGCATCCGTGCCTTCGCGGCCGATGCCGTGAAACTCGAAAAACTGATGGAGGCGTGATGACCCACATTCGCTGCGACGGCACGGCTGCCTGGGCCACGCTCCAGAAGCACTACGACAGCGTCGGCCTCGCATTCGACATGCGCCAGGCCTTCGCGAACGATCCGGGGCGTTTCGCGGCGCTGAGCCAGTCGGCACCGCACGTCTTCGCCGACCTGTCGAAGAACCTCCTCGATGCGCGTACCGAGCAGCTGCTGCTCGACGTTGCGCGCGAATCGGGGCTGGAGGCGCACCGCGACGCGATGTTCGCGGGCCGCCACATCAACGCGACCGAAGACCGCGCGGTGCTGCATACCTTGCTGCGCCGCCCGGCTTCCGCGCCGGTGGGCGGCGACCTGGCCGCGGCCTTCGGCGACGTCCAGGCCACGCTCGATGCGATGCTCGCCTACGCCGAGAAAGTGCGCGCGGACTCGACCATCACCGACGTCGTCAACATCGGCATTGGGGGTTCCGACCTCGGGCCGCAGATGGCGGTGCTGGCGCTCGACCAGTTCGTCGCGCCGGGCAAGCGCTTTCATTTCGTCTCGAACGTCGACGGCCACGAACTGGCCGGCATCCTGCGCGGGCTGGCGCCCGAGCACACGCTGTTCCTGATCGCCTCGAAGACCTTCACCACGGCCGAAACCATGGCCAACGCGCAGTCGGCCAAGCGCTGGTTCGAGCAGTCGGGCGGCGTCGACATCGCGCGCCACTTCGCGGCGCTCACCACCAATGTCGCGGCCGCGAAGGCCTTCGGCATCGACACCACCTTCGGTTTCTGGGACTGGGTCGGCGGCCGCTATTCGATGTGGTCGGCCATCGGGCTGCCGATCGCGCTGGCGATCGGCGCGGACGGCTTCCGGGGCCTGCTGGCCGGCGCGCATGCGATGGACGAGCACTTCCGCACCGCCCCGCTGGCGCAGAACCTGCCGGTGCGGCTCGGCCTGCTCGACGTCTGGTATCGCAATTTCCATCGGTTCACGACCCGCAGCATCGCGCCCTACCACAGCGCGCTGAAGCGCCTGCCGGCCTACCTGCAGCAGCTCGAGATGGAAAGCAACGGCAAGCAGGTCGACATGGCTGGCCAGCTGCTCACCTTCGGCACCTCGCCGGTGTTGTGGGGCGAGCCCGGCACCAACGGGCAGCATGCGTATTTCCAGATGCTGCACCAGGGCACCGACGTGACGCCGCTGGAGTTCATCGCGGTGCGTGACGCGGCGCACGATCTCCCCGGCCACCATTCCAAGCTGCTGGCCAATGCGCTGGCGCAGGCGCAGGCGCTCATGGTCGGCCAGCGCGACGCCGGCGGCCACAAGAACTTTCCCGGCAACCGGCCGAGCACCTTCTTCGTCTTCGAGCAGCTGACGCCGGAGTCGCTCGGCGCCTTCCTGGCCCTGTACGAACACCGCGTGTTCACCAGCGGCGCGCTCTGGGGCATCAACAGCTTCGACCAGTGGGGCGTCGAGCTCGGCAAGGTGCTGGCCAGGGACATCGAGCCGCGGCTGGCGTCGGGCGACGTGGCGGGGCTGGACGCCTCCACGGCCGGGCTGCTGGCGCGGCTTCGCCCGCGCGCCTAGCTTTCGTCATCACCGGGAGCAGGCTGCTCGATATGATGATTGCGGGGTTGTCCCGTGGGAAAACATCAAGAGGAGTTGCTCATGAACTTTCAACAGGCGGTCCAGACCTGCTTTCGCAAGTACGTCGAGTTTTCCGGCCGGGCGACCCGGCCCGAATACTGGTGGTTCATCCTGGCCTATGTCATCTCGGCCTTCGTGGCGGGTTTCATCCACGAGTTCCTGTACTACCTCGTGGTGCTGGCCTTCCTGCTGCCCCTGCTGGCGGTCGGCGCGCGGCGCCTGCATGACGTGGGCCGCAGCGCCTGGTTCCTGCTGCTCGGGCTGGTGCCGGTGATCGGCACCCTGGTGCTGCTCTATTTCATGGTCCAGCCCAGCCAGCCCGAGTCGAACGCCTACGGGCCGCCGTCCGGCGCCATGCCGGCCGGCGTCTGAGGCCGCGCCACCACCGGAACGAAAAAAAGCCCCGCAGCTCGCGCTGCGGGGCTTTTTGATTGGCTTGGCGCCGGGGGCCGATTACATGCCCATGCCGCCCATGCCGCCCATGCCGCCCATGTCGGGCATGCCGCCGCCGCCAGCACCGGCCTCGTCCTTCGGTGCGTCGGCGACCATCGCTTCGGTCGTCAGCAGCAGCGAGGACACCGAAGCGGCGTTCTGCAGTGCGGTGCGGGTCACCTTGGTCGGGTCCAGGATGCCCAGCTCGAGCATGTCGCCGTAGGTGTCGTTGGCGGCGTTGAAGCCGTAGTTGCCCTTGCCGGCCAACACAGCGTTCACCACCACCGAGGCTTCGCCGCCGGCGTTGTTGACGATCTCGCGCAGGGGCGCTTCGATGGCCTTGAGCACCAGCTTGATGCCGGCGTCCTGGTCGGCGTTGTCGCCCTTTAGCGAGTCGCCCACGGCTTGCTTGGCACGCAGCAGTGCCACGCCGCCGCCGGCCACGACGCCTTCTTCCACTGCAGCGCGGGTGGCGTGCAGGGCGTCTTCGACGCGAGCCTTCTTTTCCTTCATTTCGACTTCGGTGGCAGCGCCGACCTTGATCACGGCAACACCGCCGGCCAGCTTGGCCACGCGCTCTTGCAGCTTTTCGCGGTCGTAGTCGCTGGTCGCTTCTTCGATCTGCACGCGCACTTGCTTCACGCGGGCTTCGATGTCGCCAGCAGCGCCGGAGCCGTCGATGATGATGGTGTTTTCCTTGCCCACTTCGATGCGCTTGGCTTGGCCGAGGTCGGCCAGGGTCACCTTCTCGAGGGTCAGGCCCACTTCTTCAGCGATGACCTTGCCGCCCGTCAGGATGGCGATGTCTTCCAGCATGGCCTTGCGGCGGTCGCCGAAGCCAGGTGCCTTGACGGCCACGACCTTCAGGATGCCGCGGATCGTGTTCACGACCAGGGTCGCCAGGGCTTCGCCTTCGACTTCTTCGGCAATGATCAGCAGCGGACGGCCGGCCTTGGCGACTTGTTCCAGCGTCGGGAGCAGGTCGCGGATGTTGCTGATCTTCTTGTCGAACAGCAGCACGAAGGGGTTGTCCAGAATCGCGGATTGCTTTTCGGGGTTGTTGATGAAGTAGGGCGACAGGTAGCCGCGGTCGAACTGCATGCCTTCGACGACATCGAGTTCGCTGTCGAGCGACTTGCCGTCTTCGACGGTGATCACGCCTTCCTTGCCGACCTTGTCCATCGCGTCAGCGATGAGCTTGCCGATGGTTTCGTCGCTGTTGGCCGAGATCGAGCCGACTTGCGCGATTTCCTTCGAGGTGGTGGTGGCCTTGGAAGCCTTCTTCAGCTCGGCGACCAGGGCGGTGACCGCCTTGTCGATGCCGCGCTTCAGGTCCATCGGGTTCATGCCGGCGGCGACCAGCTTGAAGCCTTCGCGAACGATGGCCTGGGCCAGCACGGTCGCGGTGGTGGTGCCGTCACCGGCGTTGTCCGAAGTCTTGGAGGCCACTTCCTTCACGAGCTGGGCGCCCATGTTCTGGAGCTTGTCCTTGAGTTCGATTTCCTTGGCGACCGACACGCCGTCCTTGGTCACGGTGGGGGCGCCGAAGGAGCGCTCGAGCACCACGTTGCGGCCCTTGGGGCCCAGGGTCACTTTGACTGCGTTGGCGAGGATGTTCACACCTTCGACCATGCGCGCGCGGGCTTCGCCGCCGAAGACTACGTCTTTTGCTGCCATGAGATTTCTCCGAGAAAATTAATTGATCAGTTGGGGACAGAGCAGTCGCGCTTCGCGTCGACTGGTCTTTCCCGCAAAATTACTTGGCTTCAACGACCGCAAACAGGTCGTCTTCCTTCATGACCAGCAGTTCGTCGCCATCGACCTTGACGGTCTGGCCGCTGTACTTGCCGAACAGGACGCGGTCGCCGACCTTGATGTTCATCGAGATCAGGTCGCCCTTGTCGTTCTTCTTGCCAGGACCGACGGCGAGGACTTCACCCTGATCGGGCTTTTCGGCGGCGTTGTCGGGGATCACGATGCCCGAGGCGGTCTTGGTTTCGCTTTCAATGCGCTTGACGATCACGCGATCGTGCAAAGGACGAAGTTTCATTGCTTGCATCTCCTGATGGGAACGGGGTTGGGTCGGGCGTCGGCGTTGTGCCGATACCACATCGTTGGGCAGGCGGCGCTGTTAGCACTCAACTGCAACGAGTGCTAATCATAAGGGTGTTTTTTGGCTTTTCAAGGCGGAGAGACCGTTTTTGCAGGGACATGGGGCCGTAAGGGGCCCGGCAATATTCATGCGAAAACAAGACTTCACGATGAAGAATCCACCGCTGTCCGACTTCAGCGACCTGCTGCTTCGGGCGTGCGCGTTTCAGCTTCGCGGGGCGCTGGGCCGCAGCAGCGCCGCCAGCCGCGCGATGCCGCCGGTGCCGCTGGCCGCGCGGCCAATGAAGGCGCCGGCCGCGGCGCCGATCAGCGCCTTGCCGATCAGCGAGCGGCTGCGGCCCGTGGCCATCATCAGCAGCAGGCCGACGCCCAGCACGATCAGGTGCTCGCCCGGCAGGTCGGGCCGACGGGCATCGGCGTCCTTGACCGTCTGGATCAGAGAATCGAGATTCATGCGGACTCCCGCGCGTTGCGCCGTCAGGGGGTGGGTGAAATCGCCGCGTCGACGATGGTCTGGGCCTCGGCCAGGATCCGCTGCAGGTGCTCGGCGCCGCGGAAGCTCTCGCCATAGATCTTGTAGATGTCCTCGGTGCCCGACGGCCGGGCGGCGAACCAGCCGTTCTGCGCGATCACCTTGATGCCGCCGATCGCGCCGCCATTGCCGGGGGCATGGCTCAGCACGCTCTCGATCGGCTCGCCGGCCAGCTCGGTGGCGTGGAGCTGTTGCGGGCTCAGCGCCGACAGCTGTTTCTTCTGCTGCCGGCTGGCCGGGGCATCGATGCGGTTCGAGACCGGGTTGCCGAACTCGCTCGCCAGCTCGGCATAGAGCGCACCGGGGTCGCGGCCGGTGCGGGCGGTGATCTCGCCGGCCAGCAGCGCCGCGGTGATGCCGTCCTTGTCGGTGGTCCAGACCGAGCCGTCGCGGCGCAGGAAGGTGGCGCCGGCGCTTTCTTCGCCGACGAAGCCGAGCGAGCCGTCGACCAGGCCGTCCACGAACCACTTGAAGCCCACCGGCACTTCGTAGAGCCGGCGGCCGAGCCGCTTCGCCAGGGCATCGATCAGCCGCGTCGAGACCACCGTCTTGCCGACCGCCGCATCGGCGCCCCACTGCGGGCGGTGGCGGAACAGGTAGTCGATCGCGACCGACAGGTAGTGGTTGGGCTGCAGCAGGCCGGCGCTGCGGGTGACGATGCCATGGCGGTCGTGGTCGGTGTCGCAGGCGACGCCGACGTCGAAGCGGTCCTTGATGTCGAGCAGCCGCTGCATCGCGTAGGTCGACGACGGGTCCATGCGGATCTGGCCGTCCCAGTCGAGCGTCATGAAGGCGAAGCGCGGGTCGACCGTCTCGCTGACCACGCTGAGGTCGATCCGGTAGCGCTCGGCGATCGCGCCCCAGTAGTGGACCCCGGCACCGCCAAGCGGGTCGACGCCCATGCGCACGCCCGCTTCGCGGATCATGGCCATGTCGATCACGTTTTCCAGGTCGCCGACGTAGGCCGCCACGAAGTCATGGCGGTGCGTGGTGGCGGCCTTCAGGGCTCGCTCGTGCGGCATCCGGCGCACGCCCGCGAGCCCTTTCTCGAGGAAGCCATTGGCCGCCTCCTGCACCGGGCCCGTGATGTCCTGGCCGGCCGGCCCGCCATTGGGCGGGTTGTACTTGAAGCCGCCGTCGCGCGGCGGATTGTGCGAGGGCGTGACCACGATGCCGGCGGCCAGCCCGCTGCTGCGGCCGCGGTTGTAGGTGAGGATGGCATGCGAGAGCGCGGGTGTCGGCGTGTATTCGTCGCCGCTGGCCAGCATCACCTCGACACCGTTGGCGGCCAGCACTTCGAGCGCGCTGGCCGCGGCGGGGGCCGACAACGCGTGCGTGTCGATGCCGAGGTAGAGCGGCCCGTCGATGCCCTGGGCCCGGCGGTGGTCGCAGATCGCCTGGGTCATCGCCAGCACGTGCCATTCGTTGAACGAACGCTCGAAGGCGCAGCCGCGATGGCCCGAGGTGCCGAAGGCGACGCGTTCGGTCGCGACCCCCGGGTCGGGGCGCTCGGCGAGATAGGCGGCGAGCAGCGCGTCGACGTCGACGAGGCTGTCCGCGGGGGCCGGCTGGCCGGCAAGAGGGCTGAGTCGTGAGGCCATGAAAGCTCCTGGTCGATGTCCGAGTGTCTCAAAGGATGGGCCATTGGCGCAGTTCGACGATGCGTTCGATGGTGATGTCGGGGGCCGGATGACCGTCGAACGCCTGCGGGGCCAGCGCGTACTGGCCCTGGCGCGGAAAGACCGTCGTCAGCCGTTCGCCCCATCCGGCCTTCATCGCCGAGAGGATGCGCGGCTTGTCGTCGATCATCACGTAGTGGCGGGCCGGAAAGCGCTCCTGCACCGCATCCAGCATCAGCTCCTTGTGGATGTAGATCAGCACCCGCCCATCGACCGCCTGCCACAGGCCCGAGCGCTGCACCTTGCGCGGCTGGAAGACCGCGTCGCCATCCGACAGGATCACCGGCAGGCCGAAGCGCTGCAGGTGCGCGATGACTTGCAGGGCACCGGGGTAGAGCCGTTCGGCGAACGGGTAGTCGAGCAGGAAGCTCGACATCCGCAGCAGCCGCGGATCGCTCATGTCGGCGCCGGGACCGCCCAGGCGATAGCGTTGCAACGCACCCAGGTAGTCTGTGTAGCCGAGTTCGTCGCGCAGTTCCTCGAAACCGCGCCAGTAGCGCTCGGCCCCCACGGGGCCGAGGTCGTCGACCAGGCGGCGGCGCAGGTCGTCGAGCACGCCGTCGAAGTCGAGCAGCGTGTTGTCGACGTCGAGCAAGAAGACGATGTCCTGCATCCGCAAACTCCTAGAGCAAATCGCTCGGCACGAACCACGAGAACAGCAGCAGCTTGATCTTCACCAGCATGCTGGCCTCGGGCTCGTCGTCGTACACCGCGTTCTCGCCATCGGTGCTGATCCATTGGATCTGGTCGGTGCCGGGTTTCAGCCGCAGTTCGTACGCGCTTTCGACATTGTCGACCTGGTAGGCATCGAGCAGGCGGTGCGCGACCTCGAAGCTCTCCAGGCGCACCCCGAGCTCGGTGTTGATGTGGGCCGAACGGGGATCGAAGTTGAGCGAGCCGATCAGCGACCACTCGCGGTCGATCAGCGCCAGCTTGGCATGCAGGCGCCCGCGCGACTGGCGGAACACCTTGCGCAGGTTCAGGCTGCGCTTGATCTGCTCGGAGCTCACTTCGTAGAGGCGGACGCCGAGGCGGAGCATCTCGACCCGGTAGTTGTTGTAGTTGATGTTGACCAGCGGCTCGTCGGTGTCGGCCAGCGAGTTGGTGGCGACGCTGATGCGGACGTCGCGGGCGCGCAGCCGGGCGATCTGCGCCATGCCTTCCTCGCCGGGCAGGAAGTAGGGCGACACGATGTCGACGCTGGAGCGCGCCAGGTCGAGCTGCACCCGCATGCGCTCGGCCACGGTCGGGGGGCGGCGTTCGCTGGCCCACTCGCCGTCGTCGGTCTGCAGCGCCTTGGTGGGCGAGTCCGACACCGCGTTGGCCCGCGCCGGGATCATCTCGAACCGGCCCTGGGCGATCAGGCCGCCGAGCGGCGGGTCGCCGAACATGTCGGTCTCGGGTGGTGCCGGGGGCAACGGCGCTTCCTTGCGCGAGGTCCGCCGGTCGAACTCGGCCCGCAGCTCGGCGGTCGATTCGATCGCCGGCACGATGGTGTGCAGCGGGTAGACCACCTCGCTGTTCCAGTAGTTGTCGAAGATGGTCTGCAGCTCGGTCACGACCGGTCCGGCCAGCAGCATGTCGAGGTCGATGAAGTTGGCGCCCTCGCTGCGCAGGAAATACTCGTCCGCCAGGTTGCGCCCGCCCACGATCGCGAAGGCGCCATCGGCCATGAAGAGCTTGTTGTGCATGCGGTGGTTGAGCCGGCGGAAATCGGCCGCGAAGCCCATCCAGCGGGTGGCCGAATGGTCGCGTCCGGCCACGAAGGGGTTGAACAGCCGGATCTCCACGTTCGGCCAGGTGGCCAGGCCGAGCAGCAGCGGGTCCAGCTTGGTCGTGTAGAAGTCGTCCAGCAGCAGACGCACCCGCACCCCGCGCCGGGCGGCGTCGCGCAGCTCTCGCAGGATCAGCTTGCCGGTCTTGTCGTTGCCCAGCAGGTAGTACTGCAGGTCGAGCGAGGCCTGGGCCCGCCGGATCAGCTCCAGCCGCGCGTCCAGCGCGAAGGCGCCCTGCGCCAGCACCCGCGCGCCCGACAGGCTCTCGGGCGAGCTGTTGAAGGGCGCGGCGAGCCGGCCCAGCTCGTTGGACGTCGAGGCCGCAATGGCCGGGACATAGGGCGATGCGGGGACGGCCGGCAGCCCGGCGCAGGCCGACAGCAGGCAGGCGAGGGCGAGGACCAGACAGCGAAGCAGCATGGGGGAGACCGCGGCAAGGCGACCGGAAGGGGCTCCGCCCCGGATGGACGGCCAGCGGATCGTAGCCGTCCGGCCGTATTGTTGCGTCACGTCAGGTATCGGGTTTCTTCAGCCTTCGCTCATTGACCATGATGAGCAACGCAGAATCGCCGCGATGAAGTTCCCAGCCGCCCCCACCGCTTGCCTCCTGCTTGCAGCCTGGTTCCCGGCCCAGGCCCAGGCCCAGGAACAGGACCAGGCCCGGGACACCGGAAGCGCACCGACGCTGGGCGAGATCACGGTCTCCACACCGGCCGGTCCGACGCCCCTTTTTGATGTCGCCGGCTCGGTCGACCGGGTGGAGGGCGCGGCCATGCGCGACAGCCGGCTCGGCGTGAACCTGTCGGAAAGCCTGAGCGGCGTGCCCGGACTGCAGATCCAGAACCGGCAGAACTACGCGCAGGACCTGCAGATCTCGATCCGCGGCTTCGGCGCCCGCTCCACCTTCGGCGTGCGCGGCGTGCGGCTGTATGTCGACGGCATTCCGGCGACCCTGCCCGACGGCCAGGGCCAGACCTCCAACATCGACATCGGCTCCGTGGACCATGTCGAGGTGCTGCGCGGCCCGTTCTCGGCGCTCTACGGCAACTCCTCGGGCGGCGTGGTGCAGTCCTTCACCGAGACCGGCGAGGGGCCGCCCAAACTCGGCTTCTCGATGGCCGCGGCCAGCTTCGGCACGACCCGTACCGGGGTCATGGCCAGCGGCTCCTCCGGTGCGGTCGACTACCTCCTGAGCGCCGGGCGCTTCGAGACCGACGGCTACCGCGACCACAGCGCGGCCGATCGCGACATCGTCAACGGCAAGTTCGGCCTCGCGCTCGACGACGGCAGCCGGCTGACGCTGGTCGCCAACAGCGTGCACCTGAATGCCCAGGACCCGCTCGGGCTGACGGCCGAGCAGTACGCGCTGAACCGGCGCAGCGCGGCCGTCGCGACGCAGTTCGACACCCGCAAGAGCGTCGACCAGGCGCAGGCCGGCCTGACCTACGAGCGCCGCCTCGACGGCGACAACGCGCTGCGCATGATGGTCTACGGCGGCGAGCGCAAGACGTCGCAGCACCAGGCCATCCCGCCCTCCGCGCAGTCGAGCCCGACCAGCGCCGGCGGCGTGATCGGGCTGGATCGCGACTTTGGCGGGGCCGACCTGCGCTGGATCTCGCAGATGCGGCTGGCCGACCGGCCGTTCGAGCTCGTCGCCGGGCTGGAATACAACAAGCTGCGCGAGCACCGCACCGGCTACGAGAACTTCCTGGGACCAGTCGCGCGGCCGGTGCTGGGCGTCCAGGGGCGGTTGCGGCGCAACGAGATCAACGAGGTCTACAACCTCGACCCCTACGTGCAGGGCAACTGGCGCTTCGCCGATCGCTGGACGCTCGAGGCCGGCGTGCGCCGCAGCAGCGTGGATTTCGATTCGCAAGACCACTACATCGTCGGCGCCAACGGCAACGACAGCGGCAGCGCGCGCTACACCGAGACGCTGCCGGTGGCGTCGCTGCGCTACGAGGCGACGCGCGACCTTGCCCTCTACACCTCGGTGGGCCGAGGCTTCGAGACGCCGACGCTGAACGAGCTCTCGTACCGTCCCGACGGGCAGGGCGGGCTCAACTTCGCGCTGCAGCCGGCGGTCAACGACAGCGTCGAATTGGGCGCCAAGGCGCGCCTGGCGGGCGGCCTGCTCACGGCGGCGCTGTTCAAGACCCGGACCAGCGACGAAATCGTCACCGCCACCAACATCGGCGGCCGCGCCACGTTCCAGAACGCAGGCAGCACCACGCGCGACGGCTTCGAGCTGGCCTGGCAGCACGAGACCGAGGGCCACTGGCGCACCCAGCTGGCCTACACCTGGCTCGACGCCCGCTACAGCGACACCTTCTGCGCCACGGTGCCGTGCACGGCGGCGGGCCTGGTGCCGGGCGGCAACCGGATTCCGGGCATCGCGCCGCAAGCGCTGTTCGCCTCCTACGGCTGGGTGCCGCCCCAGGGCTGGCGTGCCGGCACCGAGCTGCGCGCGCTCTCGAGCATCGAGGCCAACGACCGCAACACGGTGAGCGCGCCGGGCTACGCGGTGGTCGCGCTGTTCGCGGGCTACGTCATGCAGTGGCAGCGCTGGGGCCTGAATGCCTTTGCGCGCATCGACAACCTGTTCGACCGCCAGTACATCGGCTCGGTGATCGTCAACGAGGGCAATGCCCGCTACTACGAGCCGGCACCGGGGCGCAACTGGACGATCGGCATGGGGGCGGCGTATCGTTTCTGAGTCCCGGACAGTGGGAGAAGCCCATGGAATTCAAGGATCGACGCGACGCCGGCCGTGCGCTCGCCAAGGCACTGGAAGCCTGGCGCGGGCGGCCCGACGTCTTGGTGCTGGCGCTGCCGCGCGGCGGCGTTCCGGTGGCCTGGGAAGTCGCCGGCGCGCTTGGCGCGCCACTCGATGTGCTGGTGGTGCGCAAGCTGGGTTTTCCGGGCCAGGAAGAGTATGCAATGGGCGCCATCGCATCCGGCGGCGTGCGCGTCATGGGTGAGGCGGACGCTGGCTGGCCGGTCTCGGCACGGGAGCTCGAAGCCGTCGTGGCGCGTGAACAGGCCGAACTGGTGCGGCGTGAGCAGCGCTATCGCGGCGGACGACCGCCGCTCGATCTGACCGGCCGCGTCCTGATCCTGGTGGACGACGGCCTCGCGACCGGTGCCACCATGAGCGCCGCGGTGCAGGCGGCGCGCGCGGGCAACCCGAAGCAGGTCATCGTCGCCGTGCCGGTGGCTTCGACCGAGGCCGTGCAAAGCCTGAGTGCGCTGGCCGACGAGGTGGTGTGCCTCTTCACGCCGAAGCACTTTCGTGCGGTGGGCCTCTGGTACCAGGACTTCGGGCAGACCTCCGATGAAGAGGTCTGCCGCCTGCTGGACGAAGGCTGAAAGGCCTTACAGCCCGGCGGCAGCGCGCAGCGCCTGCGCGTTGGCCGTGCTTTCCCAGGTGAACTCGGGCTCTTCGCGGCCGAAGTGGCCGTAGGCGGCCGTCTTGCCGTAGATCGGGCGCAGCAGGTCGAGCATCTGGATGATGCCCTTGGGACGCAGGTCGAAATGCTCCTGGACCAGTGCGGCGATCTTCTCGTCGGAGATGACGCCGGTGCCTTCGGTGTAGACCGTCACGTTCATCGGCTTGGCGACGCCGATCGCGTAGGCGACCTGGATCTGGCACTGGCGCGCCAGGCCGGCGGCCACGATGTTCTTGGCCACGTAGCGCGCGGCATAGGCGGCCGAGCGGTCGACCTTGCTCGGGTCCTTGCCCGAGAACGCGCCGCCGCCGTGCGGGCAGGCGCCGCCGTAGGTGTCGACGATGATCTTGCGGCCGGTCAGGCCGCAGTCGCCCTGTGGGCCGCCGATGACGAAGCGGCCGGTCGGGTTGATCAGGTAGCGCGTCTCCTTGAGCCACTCCTTGGGCAGCACGGGCTTGATGATTTCCTCGATCACGGCCTCGACGAACGAGGCCTTCATCTTGGTCGGCGTCTCGCTCTGGTCGGGGTGGTGCTGGGTCGAGAGCACCACGGTGTCGATGCTGTGCGGCTTGCCGTCGACATAGCGCATCGTGACCTGGCTCTTGGCGTCGGGACGCAGGAAGGGCAGGCGGCCGTCCTTGCGCAGCTGGGCCTGGCGCTCGACCAGCCGGTGGGCGTAGTAGATCGGCGCGGGCATCAGCTCGGGCGTCTCGTCGCAGGCGTAGCCGAACATCAGGCCCTGGTCGCCGGCGCCGGTGTTGAGGTGGTCGTCGCTGGCGTGATCGACGCCCTGGGCGATGTCGTTGGACTGCTTGTCGTAGCAGACCATCACGGCGCAGCCCTTGTAGTCGATGCCGTAGTCGGTGTTGTCGTAGCCGATGCGCTTGATGGTGTCGCGCGCCACCTGGATGTAGTCGACGTGCGCATTGGTCGTGATCTCGCCCGCGAGCACCACCAGGCCGGTGTTGGTCAGCGTCTCGGCGGCCACGCGCGAGCGCGGGTCCTGTTCGAAGATCGCGTCGAGGATCGCGTCCGAGATCTGGTCGGCTACCTTGTCGGGATGGCCTTCGGAGACGGATTCGGAAGTAAAGAGGAAATCGTTCGCCATGTGTTTCAAACTCCGTAGCAGCAGGTCAATTGGCGCGTTGCCAACCCGTTTCGGAGCTCTGGCGAACGCTTTAGCAGTGGTGTTTAACGTCGCCCTGCAAGTAGTTCCATAACTCGGCGACAATTTGCATTCTATCCGAGCCGCGCTGTACCCTGCGCGCGCGTCCATCTCCATCCCCATGTCTCGATGATTGCCTTGTTCAGATTGCTCGCCCGTGTTCCGCTGCCCGTGATGCATGCGGTGGGCGGCTGGTTGGGCTGGCTGGTCTGGTGGTTCGCACCCGACTACCGGCGCCGTTTCCGCGAGAACGCCGAGGCGGCGGGCTTCACGCCGGCGCAGTACCGCCCCGCGATCGCCGCCGCCGGCGCCATGGTCGGCGAACTGCCCTGGGTCTGGGCCCGTCCGCGCGACGAGAGCCTTTTGCCGCACATCGTGCGCTGGGACGGCATCGAGGCCTTCGAGGCCGCGCTGGCCGCGCGCAAGGGCGTGATCCTGGTGTCGCCGCACCTGGGCAGCTGGGAAACCTTCGGCCAGGCGGTGGGCGAGCGCTTCTTCAAGGACTACGGTCCGATCACGGCGCTGTTCCGGCCGGCGCGCAAGAAATTCATGGCCGACCTGATCGCCGGTTCGCGCGACCGGCCCGGGCTGCAGACCCTGCCGACCACCGTCTCCGGCGTGCGGGGCCTGATCCGAACGCTGCGCGGCGGCGGCTACACCGGGCTGCTGCCGGACCAGGTGCCGCCGCTGGGCCAGGGGGTCTGGGCACCGTTCCTGGGCCGCCCGGCCTACACGATGACCCTGCTGCCGCGGCTGGCGCAGCAGACCGGTGCCCGGGTCTTCCTCGGCGTCTGCGAGCGGCTGCCGCGCGGCGCCGGCTATGCGATCCGTTTCGTGCCCTTCGACGGCACCGCGATGAGCGACCCCAAGGCCACGCCGGAGGCCGCCGCCACGGCGATGAACGAAGGCATCGAGAAGTTGATCCGCAGCCTGCCGGGCCAGTACGTCTGGGACTACGCCCGCTACAAGCAGCCGCGCGCCGAGGCGGCGGTGGAGGCGGCGACATGAGCAAGCTCACTTCGAAGCTCGGCATCGGCTTCATGCGCGCACTGGCACACGTGCCGTTCCCGCTCGTGCGCGGCTTCGGGGCGGTGCTCGGGCGCGTGCTGCACGTGCTGGCAGTGCCGCGGCGGCGCGTGGTCGACACCAACCTGGCGCTGTGCTTTCCGAGCCGGTCGGAGGCCGAACGGCGCCGCATGGCGCGTCAGACCTTCGTCTACGTGGCGCAGTCCTGGTTCGACCGCAGCTGGCTCTGGCATGCGCCTGAGGCGGTGGTGGCGCGCCGCCTCAAGGTGGTGGGCGCGGCCGACGTGATCGAGGAGATCGCCCACGGCCACGAGCCGATGATCCTGTTCGCGCCGCATTTCTACGGCCTCGACGCCGCCGCCACGGCGCTCACGATGCACACCGACCGGCCGTCGACCACCATCTACACCACGCAGCGCGATCCGATGGTCGACCAGTGGGTCAGCGAGGGCCGCAAGCGCTTCGGCAACGTGATCACGCTGAACCGGGTCGACGGCATCAAGCCGATCGTCGCCGGCCTGCGCAAGGGCGGCCTGCTGTACCTGCTGCCGGACATGGACTTCGGCCGCGACCAGACGGTGTTCGTGCCCTTCTACGGCGTCCAGGCGGCCACCGTGCCCTCGCTGTCGCGCTTCGCGCGGCTGGGGCGGGCCAAGGTGGTGCCGGTGGTCTCGAAGCTCACCCGCGACGGCTACGAGATCGAGGTGCTGCCGGCCTGGGAGGACTTCCCGAGCGATGACGCGGTGGCCGACACCGCCCTCATGAACCAGCGCCTGCAGGGCTACATCGACACAATGCCGTCGCAGTACTACTGGGTGCATCGCCGGTTCAAGACCCGGCCGGAAGGCGAAGGTCCGGTCTATTAGGACTTTGCGGGACAGACCAAGAAACTGCGCAGCGGTTTTTGCTCTGTCCTCAACTGATCAGGAGCGGCGCAGGAAGGCCTCGATCTCGCCGGCGACGAACCGGGGCTGCTCATGCACCACCCAGTGCGTGGCGCCCGGCACCCGGACGATCTCGAGCTTCGGCACATAGTCCTCCAGGCCTTCCAGCAGCCCGGGCAGCAGCGCCTTGTCGTCGAGCGCCCACAGGACCAGGGTGGGCGCGGCGACCGTGAGCTTGTCGTGGGGCATGTCCGGCATCGCGGGCGCCGGCTGGCCGGGCATGGCCGGCTTCAGCGGCGTGACGCGATACAGGTTGCAGGCGCCCGTGAGGCCCGCATCCCAGACCTTGCGGTACTGGTCCTTGACCGGCTCCGTGAGCCAGCCGAAGCCATCAGCGCCGGCCTTCATGCCGAGGAACATGGGCCACATGCGGCGGTAGTCGTCGGCCGCCAGGAGCGTCTCGGCATCCGGCCGGGCCAGGAAGTTCATGTAGGCGCTCGCGGCCTGCTGGTCCGGGTTGTTCTGCAACTCGCGGGCGAAGGTGCCGGGATGCGGCGAGTTGATGATCACCAGGCGTCCCAGCCGGTCGCCGTGCCGGTTGCCGAAACCCCAGCCGAAGGCGCCGCCCCAGTCGTGCGCCACCAGCACCTCGATGCGGCCGGCCGGGTTCTCGCTGGCCGCCAGTTCGGCGAGGTCCTGCACCAGGAGGTGGGCCCGGTAGGCCGAGACCTCGGTGGGTGCGCTGGACTCTTCGAAGCCGCGCAGGTTCGGTGCGATGCAACGGAAGCCGCCGTGCTCGGGCGCGGCGAAGTATTCGAGCAGTTCGTCCCAGATGAACGCGGCCTCGGGAAAACCGTGCAGGAACACCATCAGCGGCCGGCCGGGCGCGCCGGCCGCGCGGCAGCTCAGGGTGGTGCCGTTCGGCAGTGCGCGGGCGAAAGTCTCGATCACAGGCTGTCTCCTTCGTTGTCCATGCGGCGAGGAGGCCAGCGCCGGATTCAGGGCTGCTCGTCGATGGGGGCTTGCTCGGATGCCGGCTCGGAAGGCGGCGCGGGCTGCCCGTCTTCCGGGTGCGCCCAGCGCCACAGCAGCTCGGCCGCCTCGTCCACGCCGTGCTGCTTCAGGGCCGAGAACAGTTTGACCTCGCCGCCGCCGGCCTGCAGTCGCGCAATCGACAGCGCCTTGGCGCCGTCCGAGCGCGTGAGCTTGTCCGACTTGGTGAGCAGCACCAGGAACTTGAGCCCCTGCTCGACCCGCGGCCGGATCACGTCGAGCAGGATGTCGTCGAGCTCGGTCAGGCCGTGGCGCGGATCGCACATCAGCACCACGCCGCGCAGGTTCGGACGGGTCATCAGGTAGTTGCCCATCACGCGCTGCCAGCGCAGCTTGGCCTCCTTGGGCACGGCCGCATAGCCATAGCCGGGCAGGTCGGCGAGCACGGCGTCGTCGACCTTCTGCTTGCCGACGCCGAACAGGTTGATGTGCTGGGTCCGGCCCGGTGTCTTCGAGGCGAAGGCCAGCCGGGTCTGCTGCGTCAGGGTATTGATGGCGGTCGACTTGCCGGCATTCGAGCGGCCGACGAAGGCGATCTCGGGCAGGTCGAAGGTCGGCAGATGCTCGAGCTGGGGGGCGCTCGTGAGGAAGTGGGCAGTGTGCAGCCAGCCGCGCGCCACACGGGCGCGTTCGGCCGCCTGGGGGTCGACGGCGGTCGCTTTGCGGGAGTAGCTGGCGGCGGGCTTCCGCGGCGGGGTGGTCATCGATAGGCTTTCGGTACGGGGCGCCATTGTAGAATCGCCGGGTTTTGCGCCATAAATCCAAGCCCCCGATATGAAGTTGTTTGCCAAATTTCTGCTTGCAGCCCTGTTGGGCGCCGCCGCCAGTGCCAGCTTCGCGGCTGACGAGCCCGCTGCAAAGCCGGCTGCCGAGGCGCCCGCCAAGGCACCGAAGCCCGACCCCGCCAAGGGCGACACGGTCTTCAATGCCACGCCGGCAAACAGCCAGAGCTGTGCCTCGTGCCACAACGCGGACGGAAATTCGGCCATCGCGGCGAACCCCAAGCTGGCGCAGCAGCACCCCGAGTACATCCTCAAGCAGCTGCAGGACTTCAAGTCCGGCAAGCGCAAGAGCGCGATCATGAAGCCCATGGCCACGGCGCTGTCGGACGATGACATGCGCAACATCGCCTGGTTCGCGGCCTCGAAGAAGGTCAAGCCCGGCTTCGCCAAGGAAAAGGACCTGGTCGGCCTGGGCGAGCGGATCTTCCGCGGCGGCATCGCCGATCGCCAGATCCCGGCCTGCGCCGGCTGCCACAGCCCGAACGGCGCCGGCATCCCGGCCCAGTACCCGCGCCTGGGCGGCCAGCACGCCGAATACACTGCGCAGCAGCTGACCCTGTTCCGCGAAGGCACCCGCCTCAATTCGCCGGTCATGACCGGGGTGGCGGCCAAGCTCAGCAACAAGGAAATCACCGCGGTCGCCGACTACATCGCCGGCCTGCGCTGAACGCCGGGCCTCCAAGCCTGAACCAACCGCCAATAACAAACTCCTAACAAGGCGGGTCCATCCGGCAGGATGGCCCGCCTTGTTTGCTTTCCACGCCTCGCACCGATGTCAGTCTCCACCCACGGCCTTCGCGTCCGCCGCGGCCCCCATGCGGTCCGCGCGGCGGTGGAGCTGTTCTCGTCGATGCGCTTCGCGATCGCGCTGCTGACCATCATCTGCATCGCCTCGATCATCGGCACCGTGCTGAAGCAGCACGAGCCGGTCGGCAACTACGTGAACCAGTTCGGCCCCTTCTGGGCCGAGCTGTTCCGTGCCGCCAGGCTCGACTCGATCTACAGCGCCTGGTGGTTCCTGCTGATCCTGCTGTTCCTGGTGGTCAGCACCTCGCTGTGCATCGCGCGCAACACGCCGCACATCCTGCGCGACCTGAGGACCGTGAAGGAAGGCATCCGGGCCCAGAGCCTGAAGGCCTTCGGGCAGCGCGCCGAGGCCGTGCTGGCCGAGACGCCCGACAGCGCCGCCAAGCGTATCGGCGAACTGCTGGCCGGCGGCGGCTGGAAGGTCAAGCTGCAGCACCGCGAGGCCGAAGGGCAGAGCCAGGGCTGGATGGTGGCCGCGCGCGCCGGCGGGGCCCACAAGCTCGGCTACATCGCCGCCCACGGCGCGATCGTGCTGGTCTGCATCGGCGGCCTGTTCGACGGCGACCTCGTCGTCCGGGCCCAGACCTGGTTCAACGGCAAGAGCGTCTACACCGGCGGCGGCCTGATCAAGGACGTGGCGCCCGAGCATCGGCTGTCGCCGCGCAACCCGACCTTTCGCGGCAACATCCTGGTGCCCGAGGGCGCGCAATCCAGCGTCGCGATCCTGAACCAGGCCGACGGCGTGCTGCTGCAGGATCTGCCGTTCTCGATCGAGCTCAAGAAGTTCATCGTCGAGTACTACTCGACCGGCATGCCCAAGCTGTTCGCCAGCGAAGTGGTGCTGCACGACCGCGAGACCGGCGAG
This sequence comes from Variovorax sp. J31P207, assembly GCF_030316965.1. Taxonomy (NCBI): domain Bacteria; kingdom Pseudomonadati; phylum Pseudomonadota; class Betaproteobacteria; order Burkholderiales; family Comamonadaceae; genus Variovorax; species Variovorax sp. J31P207. The sequence goes on along the minus strand of NZ_JASZYN010000005.1, from coordinate 236,759 downwards.
CAGCTGCCCAAGCGCATCGAGGTCAACCATCCGGCCAGCTACAAGGGCGTCGAGATCTACCAGTCGAGCTTCGACGACGGCGGCTCCAGCGTGAAGCTCAAGGCGGTGCCGATGGGCGCGGCCGCCAAGCCCTTCGAGATCGACGGCACCATCGGCGGCAGCAGCGAGATCACCAACGGCAGCGACCGGCTCACGCTCGAACTGGTGGCGCTGCGTGTCATCAACGTCGAGAACTTCGCCGACGGCGGCGGCGCCATGACCAGCGGCGCCGACGTCCGCAAGGTCGACCTGCGGCACGACCTCGAGTCGCGCCTGGGGGCGGCCAACAAGACCAACAAGCCCAAGGTGCTGCGCAACATCGGCCCCAGCATCGGCTACAAGCTGCGCGACGCTTCCGGGCAGGCGCGCGAGTTCCAGAACTACATGGTGCCGGTCGACACCGGCGACGGCCAGCCGGTGTTCCTGCTCGGGGTGCGCGAGCGGCCGGAGGACCCCTTCCGCTACCTGCGCGTGCCGGCCGACGAGCAAGGCTCGATGGAAGGCTTCGTGCGCATGCGCGCCGCCCTGGCCGATGCCAAGCTGCGCGACCGGGCCCTCGACCGCTACATCGCGCGCGCCACCGATCCCAAGCGGCCCGAGCTGGCCGCCCAGCTGCGCGCCTCCGCGGCCCGGGCGCTGGCCCTGTTCGCGGGCACCGAGCGCGCCAAGGTCGACGCGGTCAGCAGCGGCGGCTGGCAGGCGGTGGCCGAGTTCATGGAGGCCAACGTGCCCGAGGCCGAGCGCGAACGCGCGGCCTCCGTGCTGGTGCGCATCCTCAACGACGTGCTGTTCGAGGTGCTCAACCTGAGCCGCGAGCAGGCCGGCCAGGCCGCCATGCCGCCGGACGAGAAATCGCAGCTCTTCCTCACGCAGGCGGTGCTGGCGATCAGCGACGCCCACTTCTATCCGGCCCCGGTCGCGATGATGATGTCCGACTTCAAGCAGGTCCAGGCCAGCGTCTTCCAGGTCGCACGAGCCCCTGGCAAGAACATCGTCTATCTGGGCTGTCTGTTGCTGATCGTGGGCATTTTTGCGATGCTGTACGTGCGCGAGCGCCGGCTCTGGGTGTGGCTCGCGAAGGACGGCGACGATGCCCGGGGCACGGCGGCGACCCTGGCTTTCTCGGTCAACCGCAAGACCATCGACAGCGACCGCGAATTCGAGCACTTGAAGCACAAGCTGCTCGCCATCACGAAAGACACCGCGTCATGACGACCACCACGCTCACTCTCAACGACAGCTGGCTCTCCCGCCGCAACGCCCTCGACTGGGTGTTCGCGTTGCTGGTGCTGGCGGGCGCCGTCTTCGCCTTCTCGCGCTACCACGGTGCGATGGACTACTACGAGCAGACGATCCTGGTGGCGGCCGTGCCCGCCGCCGTCTGGCTGGGCTGGTTCTGGCGGCCGCTGCGGGTGCTGGCGATCGTGGTCGCGGCCGCCGCGCTGCTGGCCATCGCGTCCTACCAGGGCGACCTGGCGCGGGCCGACAGCGTCTTCTGGCTCAAGTACTTCCTGTCGAGCCAGTCGGCCATCCTCTGGATGAGCGTGCTGTTCTTCATGAGCACGATCTTCTACTGGATCGGCTTCTTCGGCGGCCGCCAGGGCGACGCCATGGACCTGATCGGCTCGCGCCTGGCCTGGGCCGCGGTCACGATGGCGCTGATCGGCAGCATGGTGCGCTGGTACGAGAGCCACCAGCTCGGCCCCGACATCGGCCACATCCCGGTCAGCAACCTGTACGAGGTGTTCGTCCTCTTCTGCTGGCTCACCGCCACCTTCTACCTGTATTTCGAATGGCGCTACCGGACCCGCGCGCTGGGTGCCTTCGTGATGCTGGTGGTCAGCGCCGCGGTCGGTTTCCTGCTCTGGTACACGCTGGTGCGCGACGCCCACGAGATCCAGCCGCTGGTGCCGGCGCTGCAGAGCTGGTGGATGAAGCTGCACGTGCCGGCCAACTTCATCGGCTACGGCACCTTCTCGCTCGCTGCCATGGTGGCCTTCGCCTACCTGATCAAGGAGCAGGCCGCCGAGACCCGCTGGTACAAGCTGACGCCGATCTGGCTGCTCGGCGTGGCGCTGTGCTTCGTGCCGGTGGCGTTCCGCCAGCGCGTGCAGGAGGCTGGCGGCAGCTACTGGGTCGGCTATGCCGCGATCTCGGCGCTGATCGCCGCCGGCATCCTGATGGGCCGCAAGCGCATCGCGGCGCGGCTGCCGGCCAACGAGGTGCTCGACGACGTGATGTACAAGTCGATCACGGTCGGCTTCGCCTTCTTCACCATCGCCACCGTGCTGGGCGCGCTGTGGGCGGCCGATGCCTGGGGCGGCTACTGGAGCTGGGACCCGAAGGAAACCTGGGCGCTGATCGTCTGGCTCAACTACGCCGCCTGGCTGCACATGCGGCTCGTGAAGGGGCTGCGCGGCACCGTGGCGGCCTGGTGGGCGCTCGGCGGCCTGGCCGTGACCACCTTCGCCTTCCTCGGCGTCAACATGTTCCTGAGCGGGCTGCACAGCTACGGCACGCTCTAGCGCGGTTTTTGCGCGTGGAATGATCCGGGGGCGTGCCTGGCGCGTAACCGGATCGGCATCGGCAACGAACTCCCCCTGACTGAGCGTTTTCAGGCGAAAGGCATTTCATGTTGATTCATTCCCGCGACGACGGCTTCCTCCACCCGCGTTCGAGCGAGATCACGCCCAAGGGCGTCTACGAAGGCCGGCGCGACATGCTGCGCTGGATGGCCGGCGGTGTCGCCGGCGCGGCCATGGCCTCCTGGGCGGCGCGCGACGCGCTGGCGCAGGCAGCGGCACCGGGCAAGCTGGCGCCGCTCGCGGGCGCGAAATCGGCGGTGCCTGGCGCCCAGACGATGGAAAAGCTGACCGACTACAAGGACGCCACCAGCTACAACAACTTCTACGAGTTCGGCACCGACAAGGGCGACCCGGTGAAGAACGCCGGCAGCCTGAAGACCCGGCCCTGGACCGTCGAGGTCGAAGGCCTGGTCAAGAAGCCCGGCAAGTACGGCATCGAGGACCTGCTCAAGCTCAGCGCCCAGGAAGAGCGCATCTACCGCCTGCGCTGCGTCGAGGGCTGGTCGATGGTGATCCCGTGGGTCGGCTATTCGTTGTCGGAACTGATCAAGAAGGTCGAGCCGCAGGGCAACGCCAAGTACGTCGAGTTCCTGACGCTGGCCGATCCCAAGACCATGCCCTTCGTCGGCTCGCGCGTGCTCGACTGGCCCTATGCCGAGGGCCTGCGCATGGACGAGGCGATGCATCCGCTGACCTTGCTGACTTTCGGCATGTACGGCGAGGTGCTGCCGAACCAGAACGGCGCCCCGGTGCGCATCGTGGTGCCCTGGAAGTACGGCTTCAAGAGCGCCAAGTCGATCGTCAAGATCCGCTTCGTCGAGAAGGAGCCGGGCACGGCCTGGAACAAGGCCGCGGCCAACGAGTACGGCTTCTATTCCAACGTCAATCCGAACGTCGACCACCCGCGCTGGAGCCAGGCGACCGAGCGGCGCATCGGCGACGGCGGCGGGCTGTTCGCCAAGCGCGCCAAGACCCAGATGTTCAACGGCTACGAGGCCCAGGTCGGCCAGTTGTATGCCGGTCTGGACTTGAAGAAATACTACTGAGCGCAGCGCCGTGAACAAGCTGCTGATGCACCCGGCCGCCAAGCCGGTGGTGTTCGTGCTCTGCCTGCTGCCCTTCGCGTGGCTGTTCTACGGCGCGCTGACCGACGGCCTTGGGGCCAACCCGGCCGAGTACCTGATCCGCTCGACCGGCGACTGGACCTTGCGCTTCATCTGCATCGTGCTGGCCGTGACGCCCTTGCGCGTCATCGCCAAGGCGAACGCGCTGGCGCGCTTTCGCCGCATGCTGGGCCTGTTCGCGTACTTCTATGTCGTGCTGCACCTGCTGAGCTACAGCTGGTTCGACATGGGTTTCGAGATGGCCGACATCGCCAAGGACATTGCCAAGCGACCGTTCATCCTGGTCGGCTTCTCGGCCTTCGTGCTGCTGACGCCGCTGGCCGCGACCTCGTTCAACCGCGCCATCAAGGCGCTGGGTGCGAAGCGTTGGCAGGCGCTGCACAAGCTGGTCTACGGCATCGCCGCGCTGGGGCTGCTGCACTTCTTCTGGATGCGGGCCGGCAAGAACAACTTCGCCGAAGTGTTCGTCTACGCCGGGATCATCGCCGTGCTGCTCGGCTGGCGCGTGTGGAACTTCGCGCGCAACAAGGACAACAAGCTGCCGCGGCCACTGGCCGCGGCGCCCCGGGCCCCGCTCAGTCGCTGAAGCGTTCGCTTGCCAGTTGATCGTCGATGCTTTCGCGGCGGCGGATCAGCGTCGCCGTCTTGCCGCTCACCAGCACCTCGGCCGCGCGTCCGCGCGTGTTGTAGTTGCTGGCCATGGCCATGCAGTAGGCCCCGGCGGACAGGACCGCGAGCAGGTCGCCCGACTGGACCTGCAGCGCGCGGTCGCGGCCGATCCAGTCGCCGCTTTCGCAGACCGGGCCGACCACGTCATAGGTGGCGGCGGCGCCGGCGCGTTCAGCCAGCGGGACGATCTGGTGGAAGGCCTGGTACATCGCGGGCCGCGGCAGGTCGTTCATCGCCGCATCGACGATGCAGAAGTTCTTTTCCTCGCCGGGCTTGAGATAGAGCACCTCGGTCACGCAGACCCCCGCATTGCCGACCAGCGAGCGGCCCGGCTCGACGATCAGCCGGCGCTGGCCGAAGCCGCGGGCATCGAGCCGCGTGAGCAACTGCTGCCAGAGCGCATCGGCGGCGGGCGGCGTGTCGCCGTTGTAGTCGATGCCCAGGCCGCCGCCGAAGTCGAGATGGTGCAGCGGCACGCCGGCCGCCTCGATCGCCTCGACCAGGTCGAGCACGCGCTCGAGCGCCTCGAGGTAGGGCGAGGCGTCGGTGATCTGGGAGCCGATGTGGCAGTCGATGCCGACCACCTTCAGGCCCTTCAGGGCAGCCGCATGCCGGTAGATCGCGACCGCGCGATCGTGCGCGACGCCGAACTTGTTGCCCTTCAGCCCGGTCGAGATGTAGGGGTGCGTTTTCGGATCGACGTTCGGATTGATACGGATGCTGACCGGCGCGCGGCGGTCGTCCTTGAGCGCGACGGCATTGAGCACGTCGAGCTCGGCTTCGCTTTCGACGTTGAAGCATCCGATGCCGGCCGCCAGCGCCTGCCGCATCTCGGCCCGGGTCTTGCCGACGCCCGAGAAGATCACCTTGGCCGGATCGGCGCCGGCGGCAAGCACTCGCGCCAGTTCGCCGCCCGAGACGATGTCGAAGCCGCAGCCGGCCTCGGCGAAGACGCGCAGCACGCCCAGCGAGGAATTGGCCTTGATCGCGTAGCAGACCATCGCATCGCGGCCTGCGAAGCCGCGCTGGTAGGCGGCGAGGGCGTCGAGCATCCATTGCTTCGAGTAGACGAACAGGGGGGTGCCGTATTTCTGCGCCAGTTCGGCGAGCGGCCGGCCTTCGACCTGCAGGGCGCCGTCCTGGCGCGCGATGTGGGGATGGCCCGGGAGCCGTGCGGCGGCGTTCACTGGCTGGCTCCTGCGGGGGCGCTGCTGGCGGCTGCCGGCGGCTTGGCCGGGGCGTCGCCGGCGGCGCTGGCGGGCGGCGTGGGCAGCAGCAGGCCGGGCAGCGTGGTGCGTTCCTTGGCGAGCGGATCGGTGGGCAGGTACAGCGAGCCCTTCTGGCCGCAGGCCGTCAGGCCGGCACCGACGAGCGCGAGGCCCAGGGCGCTCACTAGAATTTGGCGAACATTCAACATGGCGAAATTGTACTTTTCGACCTGGACACGCTTTGCAACCCCTGCGCCAACCGCCATCGCCCATGCTGGGCTACAAGCCCGAAATCGACGGATTGCGTGCCCTCGCCGTCCTGTCGGTGATCGGTTTCCATGCGTTTCCAACGATTTTTCCAGGCGGATTCGTCGGCGTGGATGTCTTTTTCGTCATCTCTGGCTACATCATCACGCGCCTGTTGAATGCCGAGTGGAATGCGAATGGCTCGATCGACCTGTCGGCGTTCTATGCACGGCGTGTTCGCCGAATCTTCCCGATGCTCGTGGCGGTGGTCGCCTGCACCCTGGTGGCGTCGAACCTCCTGCTGCAGGGCGTCGGAGAAGTGGAGGCGGTTGGCCGATCCGCGGCGGCGTCCCTGCTCTTCGTGGGCAATCTTTACTTCCAGGCGAATACCGGCGGCTATTTCGACCCGGTCGTCGAGCGCTTGCCATTGCTGCATCTGTGGTCGCTCGGCGTCGAAGAACAGTTCTATTTGCTGTGGCCGGTCTTGATGGTGCTGGTGCTGCGCCGGCGTCCCGGTCGCTTATTCGGAATCGTCGCGGCCTGCGCGCTGTTCTCGTTCCTGCTCGCGCTCGGCCTGGGCCTGTTCAGCCCGAATGCCGCCTTCTACCAGATGCCTGCCAGATTCTGGGAGCTGGCCGCCGGGGGCTTGATCGCGCTGCGAACCTGGCATCGCCCCATCTCCGGCCGGCTGCTTTCGATCACTGCCATCGGCCTTTTGATGTTGGCGGTCGTCCTGCCTGGCGCGCTGCCCGGCGGCGTGCGCGTTCCACTCGCCGTGACTGCTGCGGCAATGCTCGTGTACGCGAGCCATGCGAGCGCCGACCTCGGTCGGGTCGGCGCCGTGCTGCGCTCTGGGCCGGCGCTGTTCTTCGGGCTGATTTCCTATTCGCTCTACCTCTGGCACTGGCCGCTGCTCGCGCTGGCACGGGCAGTGCATCCGGGTCAGGCGCCGGCGCTCACGCGCGCCATGCTGTGTGCCGCGGCGGTGGCACTCGCATGGGCCAGCTTCCGCCTGGTCGAGAACCCGCTCAGGCATCCCGCACGGACCACGCCGAATCGCCAACTGGTCTTCGCGGGGCTGCTGACATCACTGGTGCTCGCCTATTGCAGCGTCGTCTTCACCGACGCCATGGCGAGAGGTCCTGGTGAAGACAGTCCGGCGGAGCGCATCAGCCGGGATTTCCCCGAAAACCGCTTTCGATGCCATTCGACCGGCGATGAGGCCGTCACCCAGGTTCCGAAACGCGGCTGCAATTCGGCCGTGGACAAACCGGTGCGGGTCGCCATCTGGGGCGACTCCTACGCGCTCGCATGGCAACCGTTCGCGTGGGCGCTGGCGGCGCAAGAGGGCGGTGCCGCGATCAGTTTCTCGAGGGACGCCTGTCCGCCGGCGATCGACTACGACAATCGAAAGCAGTTGCTGGAAGCGCAGCGCTGCAAGGCGTTCAACGCGCTGGCGATCAGCGAAGTCGAAGCAGTCGATACCTTGATCTTGTCCGCGGCCTGGTTGGCCCATGCCGGCGAGGATGATTTCGCGCGCCAGATCGAGCAGACCGTGGCCCGCGTCGCGCCCCGGGTCCGGAATGTCCTCATCCTGGGCCCTACGCCCTATTTGAACGAGTCCGCTTCCGCATGCCTGGACTCGCCGCAGGCCGAGGCCTGTTCGGTGAGTCGACAGGAATTCGACCGCCAGGCCGCGCCCTCGCGGACCTTCATCAGAAGCTTGCAGGCGAAGCACGCCAATGTCACCTACGTCGAGCCCGCAGGATTCTTCTGCGATGCCAATCGCTGCCCGGCGATCAAGGACGGCTATGGCCTCTACTGGGACAGGAACCATGTCTCCTCCACGGCGGTGCGCAAGTTCTCGGAGGGTTTCCTCGCAGCACATTCGACGGGCCCGTTGGCCACACCGCCGATGAACTGAGGCCGGATGCGGGAAAATGAGTCCTGTTCCAAGACCGAGAGCCTCGATGACCGACCCCGAATACATGGACCGCGCGGAATCCGCACTGGCAGCGATCGAGCGCAGCTGCGACCGCATCAACGACGAGAGCGACGTCGACATCGACAACCAGCGGGTCGGGGGAATGATCACGATCATCTTCGGCAACGGCAGCCAGCTGATTGTCAACCTGCAGAAGCCGCTGCAGGAGATCTGGCTCGCCGCGCGTTCCGGCGGCTACCACTACCGGCACGACGGCCGCGCCTGGGTCGACACCAAGACCGGCGAGGAGTTCTTCGGCAACCTGTCGCGCGAGGCGACCCGGCAAGCAGGCCAGCCGCTCCAGTTCATCGCCGGCTAGCGCGACGCGCTCAATTCCTGAAGAGATCCAGGATCCGGCTGCGCTCTTCCACCGGCGCCGGCGCGCTGATCGGCGGTGCCGCGATCGCCTCCGCCGGCTGCGTCGGTCCGCTGTCGACGCCCAGGGTGGCGACGCCGCGGCCTGGCGCGTAGTCGTCGTAGTACCACTCGCCGCCGACATTCACCACGCCGGGGGGCGCCGGCACCTCGGCCACCGGCACGCCCTTGATCGCGGTCTCCATGAAGTTGATCCAGATCGGCAGGCTCAGCCCGCCGCCGGTCTCGCGATCACCCAGCTTGCGCGGCGTGTCGTAGCCCATCCAGGCGACCGCCGCCAGGGTGGGCTGGAAGCCCGCGAACCAGGCATCGAGCGAGTCGTTGGTGGTCCCGGTCTTGCCGTAGATGTCGGTCCGCTTGAGCGTCGCCTGCGCCTTGGCCGCGGTGCCGCCGCTGGCCACCGACTGCAGCAGGCTGGCCATCAGGAAGGCGTTGCGCTGCGGCACCGCACGCAGGGTCTCGTTGAGCAGCGGCGGCTGCTTGTCGACCAGCACCTTGTCCTTGTGGTCGGTCACCCGGGTCACGAGGTAGGGGTTGACGCGATAGCCGCCGTTGGCGAACACCGAGTACGCGGTCGCCATCTGCATCGGCGTCACCGAGCCCGCGCCCAGCGCCATCGGCAGGTAGGCCGGGTGCTTCTCGCGCTCGAAGCCGAAGTTGGTGATCCAGTCCTGGGCGTAGCGGGTGCCGATCGACTGCAGGATGCGGATCGACACCATGTTCTTCGACTTCATCAGCGCCCGGCGCATCGGCATCGGGCCTTCGAAGGTGCCGTCGTAGTTCTTCGGCTCCCAGGGCTGGCCGCCGGTGGTGCCGGCGTCGAAGAAGAGCGGTGCATCGTTGATCACGGTGCTGGGCGTGAAGCCCTTCTCGAGCGCGGCCGAATAGATGAACGGCTTGAAGCTCGAGCCCGGCTGGCGCCAGGCCTGCGTGACGTGGTTGAACTTGTTCTTGTCGAAGTCGAAGCCGCCGATCATCGCCTTGACGGCGCCGTCGCGCGGATCCATGGCGACGAAAGCGCCTTCGACCTCGGGCAGCTGGGTGATTTCCCAGGCGCCCTTCGGCGTCTTCACGACCCGGATCACGGCGCCGCGCCGGATCCGGATGTTGGGCGGTGCCTTGTCCGACAGCCCGGACTGTGCCGGCTTCAGGCCGTCGCCGGTGATCTGGACCGCGTCGCCGTTGCCGCGCACCGCCTGGATCTCCTTGGCGTTCGCCTTCAGCACCACGGCCGACATGACGTCGCCGTTGTCGGGGTGGTCGGCCAATGCGTCGTCGACCGCTTCGTCGAGCTCCTTGGGGTCGTTCGGCAGGTCGACGAACTTCTCGGGGCCGCGGTAGATCTGGCGCCGCTCGTAGTCCATGATTCCGCGCCGCAGCGCACGGTAGGCCGCCGCCTGGTCGGCCGCGACCAGCGTGGTGTAGACCTTGAGGCCGCGCGTGTAGGTGCTGTCGCCGTACTGCGCGTACATCAGCTGGCGCACGGTCTCGGCCACGTACTCGGCGTGCAGCCGCGTCGGGTCGGCGGCGTCGCGCAGGTGCAGTTCCTCCTTGCGGGCCTGGGCGGCCTGGTCGGCGTTGATGAAGCCGGCCTCCTGCATGCGGTCGATCACGTACAGCTGGCGGCCGCGGGCGCGGGCCGGGTTGTTGACCGGGTTGTTGGCGCCCGGTGCCTTCGGCAGGCCGGCGAGCATCGCCGCCTGGGCGATCGTGATGTCCGAGAGCGGCTTGCCGAAATAGGCCTCGGAGGCGGCCGCGAAGCCGTAGGCGCGGTTGCCCAGGTAGATCTGGTTCAGGTAGATCTCGAGGATCTGGTCCTTGCTCAGCAGGTGCTCGAGCTTGAAGGTCAGCAGCACTTCGTAGATCTTGCGGGTCAGCGTCTTTTCGGAGCTGAGGTAGACGTTGCGCGCCACCTGCATCGTGATGGTCGACGCGCCCTGGCTCTTGGCCCGGTTCATGTTGGCCATGCCGGCCCGCAGCATGCCCTTGTAGTCGACACCGCCGTGCTCGTAGAAGCGGGCGTCCTCGGCGGCCAGCACCGCATCCTTCATGATCTTCGGGATGGTCGCGATCGGCGTCAGGTTGCGGCGCTCTTCGCCGAACTCGCCGATCAGGATCCCTTCGGCCGAAAACACCCGCAGCGGCAGCTTGGGACGGTAGTCGGCGAGTTCGGAGATGTCAGGCAGGTTGGGGTAGGCGACCGCCAACGCGACCGCGATCACGCAGATCAGCGCGACCGTCCCGGCCACCACGAGACCGAGGCTCCACAGGATGAGGCGAAGCAACCATTTCAGCCAGGCTGGGCGTTTGGGAGCGGGAGCCTTCGCAGGCCCTTTGGGTCGAGAGTTTTCGGGCATTGAGGCTGTTGGAGTCTGAGCGCATTATAAAAACGCGCCGCCGTAGGACGGCGCCGCGGTAGCAGTTAGGACCCAAGTACTCTTATTTGTGACGCAAGTTGCAGTTCCGAACTGTTACGTCGACTTTTGACAACGAATGCTCACTCACTGGGGATTCGGCGCTTGGATTGGCTTGCACGTTGCTGCTAGCATGCAACCACACGCAATTATTTCCAATCGTTACAAACGGATGGGATCGAACTTGACTGCTCTTGGATCATTGTTTCGCCGCCAGCCCGCGCCTCTGCTCGGGCTCGACGTCAGTTCGTCCAGCGTCAAGCTGGTCGAGCTCGGCCGTGACGCGAGCGGCAAGCTGGTGCTCGAGCGCTGCGCGATCGAGCCCCTCGAACGCGGCTGGATCACCGACGGCAATGTCGAGAAGTTCGACGAAGTCGCGGAGGCCGTGCGGCGCGTGGTCCGCAAGAGCGGCACCCGCACCAAGAATGTCGCGCTGGCCCTGCCGCCGTCGGCCGTGATCACCAAGAAGATCATCCTGCCCGGCGGCATGAGCGAGCAGGAGCTCGAGATCCAGGTCGAGTCGGAAGCCAACCAGTACATCCCGTTCTCGCTGGACGAGGTGAGCCTCGATTTCTGCGTCATCGGGCAGAGTGCCAACTCGGCCGGCGACGTCGAGGTGCTGATCGCCGCCTCCCGCAAGGAAAAGGTGCAGGACCGCCAAGGCCTGGCCGAGGCCTCGGGCCTCAAGGCGGTGATCCTCGACGTCGAGTCCTATGCCTCCCGGCTGGCGACGGCGCGCCTGATCGAGCAACTGCCCGGCCAAGGCCAGGACGCCGTGGTCGCACTGTTCGAAGTCGGTGCCTTCACCACCAGCATGCAGGTGCTGCGCAACCAGGAAGTCCTGTACGACCGTGACCAGGCTTTCGGCGGCGCCCAGCTGACCCAGCTGATCGTTCGCCAATACGGCTTCTCGGCCGAGGAGGCCGAGGCCAAGAAGCGCAGCGGGGAACTGCCCGACGACTACGCGGCCGGCGTGCTCAAGCCCTTCGTGGCCAGCATCGCGCAGGAAATCGCCCGCGCGCTGCAGTTCTTCTTCACCAGCACGCCGCACAATCGCGTCGACTACGTTCTGCTGGCGGGCGGATCGGCGGGCCTGCCCGGCCTCACGAGCGCGGTCACCCGCCAGACCTCGTTCGCCTGCTCGCTGGTCAACCCGTTCGACGGCATGGAGATCGGCAGCAGCATCCGCGAGAAGAAGGTGCGGCGCGAGGCGGCCTCCTACCTGACGTCCTGCGGCCTCGCGATGCGGAGGTTCCTGCAGTGATCCTGATCAATCTGCTCCCGCACCGCGAAGCCGCGCGCAAGCGCCGTCGCGAGACCTTCTATGCCACGCTGGGTCTTTCCGCGGTGCTGGGCGGGCTCATCGCGGTCACCGCGTTCCTCTGGTTCCAGGCCCAGATCTCCAATCAGCAGTCGAAGAACGCGCTGCTGAAGACCGAGATCACCAAACTCGAGACGGAGATCAAGGAGATTTCCACGCTGCAGGCCGAGATCGCCGCCTTGCGCGCCCGCCAGACGGCGGTCGAAGACCTGCAAGGCGACCGCAACCTGCCCGTCCACCTCCTCAACGAGCTGGTCCGGCAGCTGCCCGACGGGGTCTACATCACCAGCATGAAGCAGGAAAACCAGACCGTCACGCTGCAGGGCATGGCGCAGTCGAACGAGCGGGTCTCCGAGCTGCTGCGCAACCTGGGCAACAGCAGCCCGTGGCTGGTCAAGCCCGAGCTCATCGAGATCACCTCGGCGACGGTGAGCCTGAGTGCGCGCGACCAGCGGCGCGTCGCCAACTTCAGGATGCGCATCGGCCTCAAGCGGCCGACCGACGCCCAGAAACCACCCGCCGGCGCGCCCGCGGCCATCAAGGCGAAGGGGTAAGCGCTCATGGCAAAGAAACGCCCTTCCGAGAGGTTCGACCTCGCACTGGCCCTGCGCCGCTTCAGCCAGCAGTTCCAGGGGCTGAACCCCAACGATCCGTCGGTCTGGCCGGCCGTGCCGCGCTACGCCTTGTGCGCGGCGGTGGTCGCCGCGGTCCTGGCGGCGCTGTGGTTCGTCTGGCTCACCAACTCGAACGACGAGCTCGATGCCGAGCGCGCCAAGGAAGTCACCCTCAGGGCCGACTACCAGAAGAAGGTGGCGCAGGCCGCCAACCTCGATCTGCTCAAGAAGCAGCGCGAGCAGGTGCAGCAATACGTCACGCTGCTTGAGAAGCAGTTGCCCAGCAAGGCCGAGATGGATGCGCTGCTGTCGGACATCAACCAGGCCGGCCTGGGTCGCAGCCTCCAGTTCGAGCTGTTCCGCCCGGGCCAGATTTCGGTCAAGGACTACTACGCCGAGCTCCCGATCGCGGTCCGCGTGACCGGCCGCTACCACGACATGGGTGCCTTCGCCGCCGACATCGCGAACCTGTCGCGGATCGTGACGCTGAACAACCTCTCGGTGTCGCCGCAGAAAGACGGGGTGCTGGTCATGGACGCCACGGCGCGCACCTACCGCTATCTCGACGAGGAAGAGCAGGCGGCGCAGAAGCGCGCAGCCGCCGCGGCTGCGGGGGCCAAGAAGAAATGAGAACGCTCAGCTTTCTATGGATCGCGGTCGCAGCCGTCGGGCTGACCGGCTGCTTCGGCTCGGAGCAGGAAGACCTCCAGCGCTGGATGGCCGAACAACGCGCGCAGGTGAAGCCCAGCGTGCCGCCGATCACCGAACCGAAGAAGTTCACGCCGCAGGCGTACACCGAGGCCGCGGCCTTCGACCCGTTCAACATTCAGAAGCTGACGCAGGCGCTGCGCCGGGACTCGGCCCAGCCCAGCACCTCGGGCCTGATCGCGCCCGAGCTGGCGCGTCGCAAGGAAGCGCTCGAGGCCTTCCCGCTCGACTCGATGGCGATGGTCGGCAGCCTGAGCCGCAATGGCCAGCCGGTGGCGCTGATCAGCGTCGACAAGCTGCTCTACCAGGTGCGGGTCGGCAACTATCTGGGACTCAACTACGGGCGCATCACCCGTATCAGCGAAACCGAACTCGGCCTGCGTGAAATCGTGCAGGACGCTGCCGGTGAATGGATCGAACGCGTGGCGACCCTGCAGTTGCAAGAGAAGGCGAAATGAACCAACAAAAATCTATGCTCGCGCAGTGGCTGCGCGTGGCCGGTGCCGCGATCGTGGCCTTCGGTGCCGCGGCAGTCGTTCATGCGCAGAACGCGATCGAATCGGTCACGAGTTCGATGCAGTCCGGTGCCGAGGTGATCCGGGTCGACTTCACCCAGCCGCTGGCCGCGGCGCCGACCGGCTTCGCGATCCAGTCGCCGGCCCGTGTCGCGCTTGATTTTCCGGGCGTGACCAACGCCATCGGTCGCAACGCGATCGAAGTCAACCAGGGCAACTTGCGCTCGGTCAACGTGGTCCAGGCCGGCGATCGCACGCGCCTGGTCCTGAACCTGAAGCAGGCTGCCGCCTACAAGACCGAGATCCAGGGCAAGTCTTTGCTGGTCTCGCTGGAACCGGTCGCGGGGGCCGCATTGGCCGCTTCGACGCCGTCCGCCTTCGCCGAGAACCGCAACCGCGACATGCTGCCGCTGCGCGATGTCGATTTCCGCCTGGGCAGCGACAACACCGGCCGCGTGATCGTCGACCTCGCCAACAACCAGGTGGGCGTCGACATCCGCCAGCAGGGCAAGAACCTGGTGGTCGAGTTCACCAAGTCGACCCTGCCCGAAGGCCTGCGCCGCCGCCTCGACGTCTCCGACTTCGGCACCCCGGTGCAACTCGTGACGACCCAGCAGGTCGGCGACCGCGTCCGGATGGTGATCGAGCCGCGCGGCGAGTGGGAGCACAGCGCCTACCAGAGCGAGAATCAGTTCGTGGTCGAAGTGCGTCCGCGCAAGATCGATCCGACCAAGCTGACGCAGGGCGTCGGCTACAACGGCGAAAAGCTGTCGCTGAACTTCCAGAACATCGAAGTGCGCTCGCTGCTGCAGGTGATCGCCGACTTCACCAACTTCAACATCGTGACCTCCGACTCGGTCACGGGTTCGCTGACCCTGCGCCTGAAGGACGTGCCCTGGGACCAGGCGCTCGACATCATCCTGCAGGCCAAGAACCTGGGCATGCGCAAGAACGGCAGCGTGCTCTGGATTGCGCCGAAGGACGAGATCAACGCCAAGGAAAAGATGGAGTTCGAGGCCCAGGCCGCGATCCAGAACCTCGAGCCGCTGCGTACCCAGTCGTTCCAGCTCAACTACACCAAGGCGATCCAGATCGCCCAGGGCCTGACCGGCACCGGCGCTTCCAGCGGCGGCGGAGGCGGCAGCAGCACCACCCGCATTCTGAGCCCGCGCGGCAGCGTGATCGCCGAAGCCCGCACCAACCAGCTGTTCGTGTCGGACATCCCGTCGCGGCTGGTGCAGGTGGCCGAGCTGATCCAGAAGCTGGACATCCCGGTGCGCCAGGTGCTGATCGAGGCCCGCATCGTCGAGGCGTCCGACACCTTCGGCAAGTCGCTGGGCGTGCGCCTCGGCGGCGGCGCGCTGAACAACAACAATGCGATCGGGCCGACGACCTTCATCCCGGGGACCGCGACCTCGCCGCCGAACCTGATCTCGACCCCGACGGGCAGCAATTTCGTCAACCTGCCGTCGACCGGTGTCTCCGGCAACGGCAATGCGCCGGGCACCTTCGCGGTCTCGCTGTTCAATTCGAGCCTCTCGCGCATCCTGAACCTCGAGATCTCGGCCCTCGAAGCCGACGGCAAGGGCAAGGTCGTGTCGAGCCCGCGCGTCGTGACCGCCGACCAGACCAAGGCGCTCATCGAGCAGGGCACCGAGCTGCCCTACCAGGTCGCGACTTCCAGCGGCGCCACCTCGATCGCCTTCCGCAAGGCCAACCTGAAGCTCGAGGTGACGCCGCAGATCACGCCCGAGGGCAACATCATCCTGACGCTGGACGTCAACAAGGACACGGTGGGCCAGCCGACCACCGCCGGCTTCGCGATCAATACCAAGCACGTGCAGACCGAGGTGCTGGTCGAAAACGGCGGCACGGTCGTCATCGGTGGTATCTTCGAGCTCACCGAAGCCAACGACGAATCGCGCATCCCGGTGCTTGGTGAGGTGCCCTACCTCGGGGCGCTGTTCCGGACGCGCACTCGCACTGCCAACAAAACTGAAATGCTCGTCTTCATCACCCCGAAAATGATCACCGACCGCAACGCTGCGCGCTGACGCGCGGCGTTCGCAGCTTTGCATGGCGGTCGCACTCGTCGGCTTGCCCGGCGCCGGCAAATCCGCGATTGGCCGGCGCCTTGCGCAGCGCCTTCAACTTCCCTTCGTCGACAGCGATCACGTGATCGAGGAGCGGATCGGCTGCTCGATCCGCGACTATTTCGAGCGCGAAGGTGAGGCCAGTTTCCGGGATCTGGAGCAATCCGTCATTGCCGAACTGGCCGCCGCGCCGCACGGCGTGGTCGCCACCGGTGGCGGCTGCGTGTTGCGCGAGGCCAATCGGCAGGCGCTGCGCGCCGGCTTCCATGTGCTCTACCTGCGCTCGCTGCCCGAGGACCTGTTCCGCCGGCTGCGCCACGATGTCAAGCGTCCGCTGCTGCAGGTGGCCGATCCGCTGGGCCGGCTGCGCGAGCTCCATGACGCGCGCGACCCCCTTTACCGCGAGACCGCCCATGAAACCGTCGAGACCGGCCGGCCGTCGATCTCGGTGGTGGTCAACATCATCGTGATGCAGCTGGAGCTCGCCGGCGTCGTGGTGCCCCCCGACCCGGGGCCGCTGACGGACTGACCGTCCCCCAGGCCGGGCCCGAACCCGCGCCGCCGCATGCACCTAAACTCGGGGGATGCCATTGCCAGTCCCTCCCGAACGCGTCGAGATCCAGCTCGGCGAGCGCAGCTACCAGATCCTGATCGGCAGCGACCTGCTGGGCGATCCGCGCAGCTTCGCGGCCGCCCCTTCGGCCGCCAGCGCCCTGATCGTCACCAACACCACCGTGGCGCCGCTCTATGCGGCCACCCTGCGCGAGGCGCTGGCCGGCCGCTACCGCGAGGTGCACGTGCTCGAGCTGCCCGATGGCGAGGCGCACAAGGACTGGCAGACCCTGAACCGGGTCTTCGACGCGCTGCTGGCCCGCGGCGCCGATCGGAAGACGGTGCTTTTCGCGCTGGGCGGCGGCGTGGTGGGCGACATGACCGGCTTCGCCGCCGCCAGCTACATGCGGGGCGTGCCCTTCGTGCAGGTGCCGACGACGCTGCTGGCGCAGGTCGATTCGTCGGTCGGCGGC
The DNA here is from genome assembly GCF_030316965.1 of Variovorax sp. J31P207. Taxonomy (NCBI): domain Bacteria; kingdom Pseudomonadati; phylum Pseudomonadota; class Betaproteobacteria; order Burkholderiales; family Comamonadaceae; genus Variovorax; species Variovorax sp. J31P207. Next base: position 219,839 of record NZ_JASZYN010000005.1, on the reverse strand, counting down.
AAGACCGCGATCAACCACCCCCTGGGCAAGAACATGATCGGCGCCTTCTACCAGCCGCAGCTGGTGTTGTGTGACCTGGCGACGCTGGCCAGCCTGCCGCCGCGCGAGCTCAGCGCCGGGCTGGCCGAGGTCATCAAGTACGGGCCGATCTACGACCTGGACTTCCTGGCCTGGATCGAGGCCCACATCGATGCGCTGATCGCCCGCGAGCCCGCGGCGCTGGCGCATGCGGTCAAGCGCAGCTGCGAAATCAAGGCCGAGGTCGTGGGCCAGGACGAACGCGAAGCCGGCCTGCGCGCGATCCTCAATTTCGGCCATACCTTCGGCCATGCGATCGAGTCCGGCCTCGGCTATGGCGAATGGCTGCACGGCGAGGCGGTCGGCTGCGGCATGGTCCTGGCGGCGCAGCTGTCCGCGCGCCTCGGCGGCATCGACGCCGCCTTCGTCGAGCGGCTGACCGCGCTGGTGCGGCGTGCCGGCCTGCCGGTGGTCGCGCCCGCCCTGGGCGCTGAGCGCTACCTTGAACTCATGCGGCTCGACAAGAAATCCGAGGCCGGCGAAATCCGCTTCGTGGTGCTCGACAAGCCGGGTTCGGCGGTCGTGCGCAGCGCGCCCGATGCGATGGTGCGCGAAGTCCTGGCGCAGGGCTGCGCCGCTTGATTTTGCCGGGCTTCATCCGATGAGCCTCGCGCCCTACGCCAGCGATCCGGCCCGCTCGCGCGGCCGGCGTCATGCCGAGGCGCCGGCGCCGACCCGCGACGACTTCCAGCGCGACCGCGACCGCATCGTGCACTCGACCGCCTTCCGGCGCCTGGTCTACAAGACCCAGGTGTTCCTGAACCACGAGGGTGACCTATTTCGCACCCGCCTGACCCATTCGCTCGAGGTCGCGCAGCTTGGGCGCTCGATCGCGCGGGCGCTGCGGCTCAACGAAGACCTGGTGGAGGCGATCGCGCTGGCCCACGACCTCGGCCACACCCCCTTCGGCCATGCCGGACAGGATGCGCTCGACGCCTGCATGCAGGCGCATGGCGGCTTCGAGCACAACCTGCAGAGCCTGCGCGTGGTCGACGAGCTCGAGCACCGCTATCCGCAATACGACGGCCTCAACCTGAGCTTCGAGACCCGTGAAGGCATCCTCAAGCACTGCTCGCGCGCCAATGCCGAGCGGATCGAGGCCGCGGAGCCCGGCGGGGTGGGGCGGCGCTTCTGCGACCGGACCCAGCCCGGCCTGGAAGCGCAGCTGTGCAACCTGGCCGACGAGATCGCCTACAACGCCCACGACATCGACGACGGCGTCAGGTCGGGCCTGATCAGCATCGAGCTCCTGGGCGAGGTCGACCTGTTCGATCGCCACCGGCGCGAGGCCTTGGCCGAGCACCCCGGGCTGGAAGGGCGGCGGGTGCTCTACGAGACGATCCGCCGCATGCTGAGCGCGCAGGTCTACGACGTCATCGACGCCACGCGCGCGGCGCTCGAAGCGGCCGCGCCGGCCGATGCCGACGCGGTCCGGCGAAGCGACCCGCTGGTGCTTTTCAGTGCCGGGATGCGGGCCGAATCCACGGCGCTCAAGCGCTTCCTGTTTCGCAATCTCTATCGCCACCCGCAGGTGGTGCAGACCGCCGAACAGGCGCAGGGCGTGGTGCGCGCGCTGTTCGATGCCTACCTGGCGGCGCCCGCGGAAATGCCCGAGGCCTTCGCCCGGCGCGGCGACCGGCAGCGCGGCGTGGCGGACTACATCGCCGGGATGACCGACCGCTTCGCGATCCGGGAGTACGAGCGTCTCACGGGGCAGCGGTGGGTGCCATGAGCCCCCGCCCGGCCGCTCCGAAGGGGGCTCGCACCGCAGTGCGCAGCACGGAGGTTTCCGAATGAGCCCCCGCCCGGCCGCTCCGAAGGGGGCTCGCACCGCAGTGCGCAGCACGGAGGTTTCCGAATGAGCCCCCGCCCGGCCGCTCCGCAGGGGGCTCGCACCGCAGTGCGCAGCACGGAGGTTTCCTCATGAGCCCCCGCCCGGCTGTGACCCGCCGGATTCCGGTCGCCGCGCTGGCGGTCGTCGCCGGCGGCGTCGCCGCGGCGCTGCATATCGGCAAGCTGCCGCCGGCGGTGCCCGCCTTGCAGGCCAGCCTGGGCATCGGACTGGTGCAGGCGGGTTTCCTGCTGTCGCTGGTGCAGGTCGCCGGCATGAGCCTGGGCCTGGGTGTCGGGTTGATGGCCGACGCCATCGGTCTTCGACGCAGCATGCTGGCCGGACTGGCGCTGCTCGCCGCCGCCAGCGCGGTCGGTGGCGGTGTCGGCGCCTGGGTCGACGATCCGGCGCAGGCCTTCGCCTGGCTGCTCGCGCTGCGGGCGCTCGAGGGGGTCGGCTTCCTGCTGGCCGTGATGCCGGGGCCGGGACTGATCCGTGCCGTCGCGCCGGTTGGTGCCGACAAGGCCGCCATCGGACTCTGGGGGGCCTACATGCCGCTCGGGGTGGCATTGGCGCTGCTGGTCGGGCCGGCGCTGATCGCCCAGGCCGGCTGGCCCGGTTGGTGGTGCGCCCTGGCGGCGGCTTCGGCCTGCGCGGCCATCTGGGTGGCGCTGGCGGTGCCGGCCGACGGCGCCCGCCGCCGCGTTGCGTCCGCCGGCTCGGCAGAAGGGTGGGGCGTCCGCCTGCGCGAGACGCTGAGTGCGGGCGGTCCGTGGACGCTGGCGCTGGCTTTCGCGGTCTACTCCTCCCAATGGATCGCGGTGATCGGATTCTTGCCTGCGATCTATGTCGACGCGGGCGTCCCGAGCGGCTGGAACGCGGCGCTGACCGCGCTCGCCGCGGCCCTCAACATCATCGGCAACGTGGTCGGCGGCCGGCTGCTCCAGCGAGGGCTGCCACCGGTTCGACTGCTGCGCTGGGGCTTTGTCGTGATGGCGCTCGCGAGCGTCGCGGCCTTTCTGCGGATCGGGGCGCCCGAGGTCGCCTGGAGCCTGCCGCCGGCCCTGCGCTACCTGGCGGTCTGCCTGTTTTCGCTCGGCGGCGGCATGGTGCCGGCGACCTTGTTCATGCTCAGCGTGCGGCTGGCGCCAGGGCCCGCCACGGTCTCGACCACCGTGGGCATGATGCAGCAGGCCTCGTCGTTCGGGCAGTTCGTCGCCCCGCCGGTCGTGGCCTGGCTGGCCCATCGCGTGGGCGGCTGGCAATGGACCTGGATCGTCACCCTGTCCTGCTCGCTGGCCGGCCTGGGCCTGGCAGCCCGGCTGGCGCGGCCGGTCTCCAGCAGGGGCATGGCATGATCGACGGCGCTCCGATCTCCGCTGCGCAAGCCGAGGCCGACACCCGGCGCTGGCTCGAGCGCGCCGTGATCGGGCTCAACCTGTGCCCCTTCGCCAAGGCCGTGCACGTGCGCGGCCAGGTGCACTATGCCGTCTACCTGGCGGGCGACGAATCCGGACTGATCGACGCGCTGCTCGCCGAAGCCCGGGCGCTGGCGGCCAGCGCTGCGTCGGAGCGCGACACCACGCTGCTGATGGCACCGAACACGCTGGCCGATTTCCTCGACTTCAACGATTTCACGGGGCGTGCCGAACGGCGCCTGGCGCGCGCCGGCTTCGACGGCGTTTTCCAGCTGGCGAGTTTTCACCCGCGCTTCCAGTTCGGCGGCACCGAAGCCGACGACATCACCAACGCCACCAACCGGGCGCCTTATCCCACGCTGCACCTGCTGCGCGAGGACAGTGTGAGCCGGGCGGTGGACGCCTTTCCGGAGGCCGAGGCGATCTTCGGCCGCAACATCGAGACGCTCGAAGCGTTGGGCGCCGACGGCTGGGCCGCGCTCGACGTCGGGCCTGGGAGTGCATCATGAACAAGGCGTCGAAGGCGTCCAGGGCCGAGGCGGAAGTGCTGGCGGAATTGCGGCCGGGACAATCGGTCGAGCTGCTGAAGGAACTGCACATCCTCACGCGCGAAGGCCGGCTCAACCAGGATTCGCGTCGCAAGCTCAAGCAGGTCTACCACCTGTTCCAGTTCATCGAGAAGCTGCTGCGCGAGCTCCCCGGCGAAGGGGCCGAGGCGTCGCTGGCCGACCATGGCGCCGGCAAGTCGTACCTCGGCTTCATCATCTACGACCTGTTCTTCAAGCAGGGCGGCGCCGGCCATGTCTACGGCATCGAGACCCGGGCCGAGCTGGTCGAGAAATCGCGCGCGCTCGCCGCGCGACTGGGCTTCGACCGCATGGGCTTCCTCAATCTCACGGTGGCCGAATCCGCGACCGCGGCGGAGCTGCCGCCGACGATCGATGTCGTCACCGCGCTCCATGCCTGCGACACGGCCACCGACGACGCGATCGCCTTCGGGCTGGCCAAGCAGGCGCGCTTCATGGTGCTGGTGCCTTGCTGCCAGGCCGAGGTCGCCGCCTGCCTGCGTGAGACCAAGGCGCTGGCGCTGTCCCGCACGCCGCTGGCGGAGCTGTGGCGCCATCCGCTGCACACGCGCGAGATCGGCAGCCAGCTCACCAATGTGCTGCGCTGCCTGTACCTCGAAGCCAGCGGCTACCAGGTCACGGTGACGGAGCTCGTGGGCTGGGAGCACAGCATGAAGAACGAGCTCATCATCGCGCGCCGCACCGGGCAGCGCAAAGCCAGCGCGGCCGAGCGGCTGCGCGAGCTGCTCGAGCAGTTCGGCCTGACATCGCTGCTCGAGACGCGCTTTCGACTGGCCTGAGCCGGCGCGCCGCCCGTCACCCTCCTGCGCCGCCCTCCGCCATGGCACGACTGCCCCGCCTCACGCTCGCCGGCCAGCCGCACCACGTGATCCAGCGCGGCAACAACCGGCAGCCGGTGTTCCTGGATCGCGCCGACCGCGAGATGTTCCTCGGCCTGCTGGGCGAGAACGCCACGCGATTCGGCATCGCGCTGCACGCCTATGTCCTGATGGACAACCACTTCCACCTGCTGGCCACGCCGTCGACCGCCGACGGCCTGCCGCAATGGATGCAGGCCGTGGGGCGGCGCTACGTGCGCTACTTCAACGATCGGCACGGGCGCAGCGGAACCCTGTGGGAGGGACGCTACAAGTCGACGCTGATCCAGACCGACCGCTACCTGTTCGCCTGCATGGCCTACATCGACCTGAATCCGGTGCGCGCCGGCCTGGTGGCGGAGGCGCGCGAGCATCCGTGGTCGAGCCACGCACACTATGCCGGCCTGGTGCACGACAAGCTGCTGACGCCGCACCCCCTCTACTGGACGCTGGGCAACACGCCCTTCGCGCGCGAGGCCGCCTATGCCGAAATGGTGCGCGCGGGCGTTCCGGCCGCCGCGCAGGCGCTGCTGACCGAAGCGACGTTGCACGGATGGGCCGCCGGCGACCCTGAATTCGTCGATTCGTTACAAAAAACGACAGGTCGGCGCACGGTAAAGGCACGCGCAGGAAGGCCGCCGCTGCCTCGAAAAGCGTAGCGAAAAGTGCCAAATCTCCCGTCAACGCTTGATTGATTGCTATGTCTTTTGATATGTCCCCAATTTAAAGTCGACAAGATTTATCGGAAATAAATTGGAATCTGACCCCAATTAAAGGGTTTGGCATTATTTGTGCAAAGCAATATGCTCCTTTTCCCTGCGAAAACTGAAGGAGCACGCCCATGACGACGGCTGCCGAGATCCAGCATCTCCAAGAACACGGTCTTTATTCCGCCGCTGACGAGCACGACGCCTGCGGCGTCGGCTTCGTGGCCCACATCAAGGGCGAAAAGAGCCACGCCATCGTGTTGCAGGGCCTCAAGATTCTCGAGAATCTGGACCACCGCGGCGCAGTGGGCGCCGACAAGCTCATGGGCGACGGCGCCGGCATCCTGATCCAGCTGCCCGATCTGCTGTACCGCGAAGAGATGGCCAAGCAGGGCGTGACCCTGCCGCCGCCCGGCGAGTACGGCGTCGGCATGATCTTCCTGCCGAAGGAGCACGCCTCGCGCGAGGCCTGCGAGCAGGAGATGGAACGCGCGATCAAGGTCGAAGGCCAGGTGCTGCTGGGCTGGCGCGACGTGCCGGTCAACCGCGATATGCCGATGTCGCCCAACGTGCGCGCCAAGGAGCCGCTGCTGCGCCAGGTCTTCATCGGCCGCGGCAACGACGTCATCGTGCAGGACGCCCTGGAGCGCAAGCTCTACGTGATCCGCAAGACCGCCAGCGCCAACATCCAGCGCCTGAAGCTCAAGCACAGCAAGGAATACTACGTCCCGAGCATGTCGAGCCGCACGGTGGTCTACAAGGGCTTGCTGCTGGCCGACCAGGTCGGCACCTACTACCTCGACCTGCAGGACAAGCGCTGCGTCTCGGCCCTGGGCCTGGTGCACCAGCGCTTCTCGACCAATACCTTCCCCGAGTGGCCGCTGGCCCACCCGTACCGCTACGTCGCCCACAACGGCGAAATCAACACGGTCAAGGGCAACTACAACTGGATGAAGGCGCGCGAAGGCGTGATGTCCTCGCCGGTGCTGGGTGCCGACCTGCAGAAGCTGTATCCGATCAGCTTCGCCGGCCAGTCCGACACCGCCACCTTCGACAACTGCCTCGAGCTGCTGACGATGGCCGGCTATCCGATCAGCCAGGCCGTGATGATGATGATTCCCGAGCCCTGGGAGCAGCACGCGACGATGGACCCGCGCCGCCGCGCGTTCTACGAGTACCACGCGGCGATGCTCGAGCCCTGGGACGGCCCGGCCTCGATCGTCTTCACCGACGGCCGACAGATCGGCGCCACGCTCGACCGCAACGGCCTGCGCCCGTCGCGCTACTGCGTGACCGACGACGACCTGGTCATCATGGGTTCCGAGTCCGGCGTGCTGCCGGTGCCCGAGCAGAAGATCGTTCGCAAGTGGCGTCTGCAGCCCGGCAAGATGTTCCTGATCGACCTCGAGCAGGGCCGCATGATCGACGACGAGGAAGTCAAGGCGACGCTGGCCAACAGCAAGCCCTACAAGCAGTGGATCGAGAACCTGCGCATCAAGCTCGACAGCGTCGAGGCCGAGACCGTGCAGCCGCCGCCGAGCCAGGTCAGCCTGCTCGATCGCCAGCAGGCCTTCGGCTACACGCAGGAAGACATCAAGTTCCTGATGAGCCCGATGGCCGCGGCCGGTGAAGAGGGCATCGGCTCGATGGGCAACGACAGCCCGCTGGCCGTGCTGTCGAACAAGAACAAGCCGCTCTACAACTACTTCAAGCAGTTGTTCGCGCAAGTGACCAACCCGCCGATCGACCCGATCCGCGAGGCGATCGTGATGTCGCTGGTGTCATTCATCGGCCCGAAGCCGAACCTGCTGGACATCAACCAGGTCAACCCGCCGATGCGGCTCGAGGTGAGCCAGCCGATCCTCGACTTCGCCGACATGGCGAAGCTGCGCGACATCGGCAAGTACACGCAGGGCAAGTTCAAGAGCCATACGCTCGACATCACCTACCCGCTGGCCTGGGGCGACGAAGGCGTCGAAGCCAAGCTGGCCTCGCTGTGCGCGGAGGCGGTCGATGCGATCAAGGGCGGCCACAACATCCTGATCGTCAGCGACCGCAACGTCGGCCCGACGCAGGTCGCGATCCCGGCGCTGCTGGCGCTGTCGGCGATCCACCAGTACCTGGTGCGCGAAGGCCTGCGCACGACCGCCGGCCTGGTGGTCGAGACCGGCTCGGCGCGCGAAGTGCATCACTTCGGCGTGCTCGCGGGCTACGGCGCCGAAGCCGTGCACCCATACCTGGCGATGGAAACGCTGGCGGCGATGCATGAAGACCTCTCCGGCGACCTGAGCGCCGAAAAGGCCATCTACAACTACGTCAAGGCGGTCGGCAAGGGTCTGTCGAAGATCATGTCGAAGATGGGTGTCAGCACCTACATGAGCTACTGCGGCGCCCAGCTGTTCGAGGCCATCGGCCTGAACACCGAGACGGTCGAGAAGTACTTCACCGGCACCGCCAGCCGGGTCCAGGGCATCGGCGTGTTCGAGATCGCCCAGGAAGGCATCCGCATGCACAAGGCGGCCTTCAGCGACGATCCGGTGCTGGCCCACATGCTCGACGCCGGCGGCGAATACGCCTGGCGCACCCGCGGCGAAGAGCACATGTGGACGCCCGACGCCATCGCCAAGCTGCAGCACAGCACGCGCGCCAACAACTTCAGCACCTACAAGGAATACGCGCAGCTGATCAACGACCAGAACCGCCGTCACCTGACGCTGCGCGGCCTGTTCGAGTTCAAGATCGATCCGGCCAAGGCGATTTCCGTCGACGAGGTCGAGCCGGCCGCCGAAATCGTCAAGCGCTTCGCCACCGGCGCCATGTCGCTCGGCTCGATCAGCACCGAGGCGCACGCCACCCTGGCGGTGGCGATGAACCGCATCGGCGGCAAGAGCAACACCGGCGAGGGCGGCGAAGACCCGGCGCGCTACCGCAACGAGCTCAAGGGCATCCCGATCAAGATGGGCGACACGCTCAAGAGCGTGATCGGCGAGGCCAATGTCGAGGTCGACCTGCCGCTCCAGGACGGCGACTCGCTGCGTTCGAAGATCAAGCAGGTGGCCTCGGGCCGCTTCGGCGTCACGGCCGAGTACCTCTCGTCGGCCGACCAGGTGCAGATCAAGATGGCGCAGGGCGCCAAGCCCGGCGAGGGCGGCCAGCTGCCCGGAGGCAAGGTCACGAAGTACATCGGCCAGATGCGCTACTCGGTGCCGGGCGTGGGCCTGATCTCGCCGCCGCCGCACCACGACATCTACTCGATCGAGGACCTGGCGCAGCTGATCCACGACCTGAAGAACGTCGCGCCGCATGCCAGCGTCAGCGTCAAGCTGGTGAGCGAAGTTGGCGTCGGCACCATCGCCGCGGGCGTCGCCAAGTGCAAGAGCGACCACGTCGTGATCGCCGGCCACGACGGCGGCACCGGCGCCTCGCCGTGGTCGTCGATCAAGCACGCGGGCAGCCCGTGGGAGATCGGCCTGGCCGAGACCCAGCAGACGCTGGTGCTGAACCGCCTGCGCGGCCGCATCCGGGTGCAGGCCGACGGCCAGATGAAGACCGGCCGCGACGTCGCCATCGGCGCCCTGCTGGGTGCCGACGAGTTCGGCTTCGCGACCGCGCCGCTGGTGGTCGAGGGCTGCATCATGATGCGCAAGTGCCACCTGAACACCTGCCCGGTCGGCGTCGCGACGCAAGACCCGGTGCTGCGCAAGAAGTTCTCGGGCAAGCCCGAGCACGTGGTCAACTTCTTCTTCTTCGTGGCCGAGGAAGTGCGCCAGATCATGGCCCAGCTCGGCATCCGCAAGTTCGACGACCTGATCGGCCGCGCCGACCTGCTCGACACCAAGCTCGGCATCGACCACTGGAAGGCCCGCGGCCTGGACTTCAGCCGACTGTTCGCCCAGCCCAATGTGCCGGCCGAGGTGCCGCGCTTCCATGTCGAGAACCAGGACCACGGCCTCGAGAAGAGCCTGGACGTGAAGCTGATCGAGCGTTCGCGCCCGGCCATCGACAAGGGCGAGAAGGTGCAGTTCATCGAGGTGGCGCGCAACGTCAACCGCTCGGTCGGCGCCATGCTCTCGGGCGCGCTGACCAAGGTGCATCCGCAGGGCCTGCCCGACGACTCGATCCGCATCCAGCTCGAAGGCACGGGCGGCCAGTCCTTCGGCGCCTTCCTGGCGCGCGGCATCACGCTCTACCTGATCGGCGATGCCAACGACTACACCGGCAAGGGCCTGTCGGGCGGCCGCGTGGTGGTGCGCCCGAGCCTGGACTTCCGCGGCGAGGCGGCGCGCAACACGATCGTCGGCAACACCGCGCTCTATGGCGCGACCACCGGCGAGGCCTATCTCTGCGGCGTGGCCGGCGAGCGCTTCGCGGTGCGGCTGTCGGGCGCCACCGCGGTGGTCGAAGGCACCGGCGACCATGGCTGCGAATACATGACCGGTGGCACGGTCGCGGTGCTGGGCCAGACCGGACGCAACTTCGCGGCCGGCATGAGCGGCGGCGTCGCCTTCGTCTATGACGAGGACGGCCAGTTCGCCTCCCGTTGCAACCTGTCGATGGTGTCGCTCGACAAGGTGCTGACCTCGGCCGAGCAGACCGCCAGCGTGCACCGCAAGGTCTGGCACGATGGCGAGACCGACGAGGCGCAGCTGCGCAAGCTGCTCGAGGACCATCACCGCTGGACCGGCAGCAAGCGCGCCCGCGAACTGCTCGACAACTGGGCCGTTTCGCGCACCAAGTTCGTCAAGGTGTTCCCGAACGAATACAAGCGAGCGCTGGCCGAGATCCACGACCGCGAGGTCGAGCTCACGAGCAGCGGCAACAACGCGCATGCCGGCATGGAGCCGCATGCGGCCGCCAAGCCGGTGGCGGCGGTCTGAGCGACAACGAACAGAACAGGAAAGCACGATGGGAAAAATCACCGGCTTCATGGAGCATGAGCGCATCGAAGAGGGCTACAAGCCGATCGATGAGCGGGTCAAGCACCACAAGGAATTCGTGGTCGGCCTCGACGAGGCACAGGCCAAGGTCCAGGGCGCGCGCTGCATGGACTGCGGCACGCCGTTCTGCAACAGCGGCTGCCCGGTCAACAACATCATTCCGGACTTCAACGACCTGGTGTATCGGGCCGACTGGCAGAGCGCCTTCGTGGTGCTCGACTCGACCAACAACTTCCCCGAGTTCACCGGCCGCATCTGCCCCGCGCCCTGCGAGGCGGCCTGCGTGCTCAACGTGAACGACGATCCGGTCGGCATCAAGTCGATCGAGCACGCGATCATCGACCGCGCCTGGGACGAAGGCTGGGTGGCGGCCCGTCCGGCCAAGCACAAGACGGGCAAAAAGGTCGCCGTGGTCGGGTCCGGCCCGGCGGGCATGGCGGCAGCCCAGCAGCTGGCGCGGGTCGGCCACGATGTCACCTTGTTCGAGAAGAACGACCGCATCGGCGGCCTGCTGCGCTACGGCATCCCCGACTTCAAGATGGAGAAGGTGCACATCGATCGCCGCGTCGAGCAGATGAAGGCAGAAGGCGTGACCTTCCGCACCGGCGTGATGGTCGGCGCGGCCAAGGATCCGCTGGGCAAGGGCTCCAAGGTCACCAACTGGGCCAAGGAAACCGTCACGCCCGAGCAGCTCGACAAGGAGTTCGACGCGGTGCTGCTGACCGGCGGCGCCGAGCAGTCGCGCGACCTGCCGGTACCGGGGCGCGACCTCGACGGCATCCATTTCGCGATGGAGTTCCTGCCGCAGCAGAACAAGATCAACGCCGGCGACAAGGTCAAGGGCCAGCTGCGCGCCGACGGCAAGCACGTGATCGTGATCGGCGGCGGCGACACCGGCTCCGACTGCGTGGGCACCAGCAACCGCCACGGTGCCGCGAGCGTGACCCAGTTCGAGCTGATGCCCCAGCCGCCCGAGGAAGAGAACCGCCCGCTGACCTGGCCCTACTGGCCGTACAAGCTGCGCACCAGTTCCAGCCACGAAGAGGGCTGCGAGCGCGAGTTCGCCATCTCCACCAAGGAATTCATCGGCGAAAAGGGCAAGGTCACGGGCCTGAAGACGGTCCGCGTCGAGTGGAAGGACGGCAAGATGGTCGAGGTGGCCGGCAGCGAGCAGGTGCTCAAGGCCGACCTGGTGCTGCTGGCGATGGGCTTCGTGAGCCCGGTGGCCAATGTGCTGGACGCCTTCGGCGTCGAGAAGGACGCCCGCGGCAATGCCAAGGCCAGCGTCGATTTCATTGGCGGCTACGCGACCAATGTGCCCAAGGTGTTCGCCGCCGGCGACATCCGTCGCGGGCAGTCGCTGGTGGTCTGGGCGATCCGCGAGGGCCGCCAGGCCGCGCGTTCGGTGGATGAATTCCTGATGGGCTTCAGCGACCTGCCGCGCTGAACTATTTTCGGATTTGTCTCGGCACAGCCTGTTACGCGCTTCCCTTATCATTGGCTGTTACCGCGAGCCGGGATGTCCTCATGGGGGCGCCCCGGCTTTTTCATTGCCATGGACCCATCACCTGCCACTTCCCTCGTTGAGTTTCGCGACGTCGTCTTCGGCTATGGCGACCGCGCCATCCTCGATGGCGTCTCGTTCCGCGTGCCGCGTGGCAAGGTGACCGCGTTGATGGGCGCCTCGGGCGGCGGCAAGACCACCGTGCTGCGCCTGATCGGCGGGCAGGTGCGGGCGCGCCGTGGCGAGGTGCTGGTGGACGGGCAGGACGTCGGCCGGATGGCACCCGATGCGCTTTATGCCGCCCGGCGTCGCATGGGCATGCTGTTCCAGTTCGGTGCGCTCTTCACCGACATGAGCGTGTTCGACAACGTGGCCTTCCCGCTGCGCGAGCACACGCGCCTGTCCGAGGGCTTGATCCGGGACATCGTGCTGATGAAGCTCGACGCCGTCGGCCTGCGCGGCGCCCGCGAGCTGATGCCGAGCGAAGTCTCGGGCGGCATGGCGCGGCGCGTGGCGCTGGCCAGGGCGATCGCGCTCGACCCCGACCTCGTCATGTACGACGAGCCCTTCGCCGGCCTCGACCCGATCTCGCTCGGCACCGCGGCGCGGCTGATCCGGCAGCTCAACGACACGCTGGGGCTCACCAGCGTGATCGTGTCGCACGACCTCGAAGAGACCTTCCGCATCGCCGACCACGTGATCATCCTTGCCAATGGCGGCATTGCCGCGCAGGGCAGCCCGGACGCGGTGCGCGCCAGCGCCGACCCGCTGGTCCACCAGTTCGTCAATGCGCTGCCCGAGGGGCCGGTGCATTTTCACTACCCCGCGGTGGCTGTCGAGGCCGATTTCGGCAACTCCCAAGGGGGGCGTCAATGAGCTGGTACAAGCCGGCCGACGTCGGCTTCGCCGTACGCAGCAAGCTGGCCGACCTCGGTCTGGGCGCGCGCCTTTTTTTCCAGCTCGTGGGGGAGGGTGCGCGCAGCCTGCGCCGCTTCGGCCTGGTGCGCGACCAGATCCACTTCCTGGGCAATTACTCGCTGGCGATCATCGCCGTCTCCGGCCTGTTCGTCGGCTTCGTGCTGGGCCTGCAGGGCTACTACACGCTGCAGCGCTACGGCTCGTCCGAGGCGCTGGGCCTGCTGGTCGCATTGAGCCTGGTGCGCGAGCTCGGCCCGGTCGTGGCGGCGCTGCTGTTCGCGGGCCGTGCCGGCACCTCGCTCACCGCCGAGATCGGCCTCATGAAGGCTGGCGAGCAGCTCAGCGCGATGGAAATGATGGCGGTCGACCCGGTCCAGCGCATCCTGGCGCCCCGCTTCTGGGGCGGCGTGATCACCATGCCCCTGCTGGCGGCGGTGTTCAGTGCGGTCGGCGTGATCGGCGGCTATGTCGTCGGGGTGCTGATGCTGGGCCTCGATGCGGGGGCCTTCTGGGGCCAGATGCAGGGCGGCGTCGACGTCTGGAAGGACGTCGGCAACGGCGTCGTCAAGAGCATCGTCTTCGGCATCGCCGTGACTTTCATCGCCCTGCTGCAGGGCTACCAGGCGCAGCCGACGCCCGAGGGAGTCTCGCGCGCCACCACCCGCACGGTGGTCGTCGCCTCGCTCACCGTGCTCGGGCTCGATTTCATGCTGACCGCCATGATGTTCAGCATCTAGGCTCCACGTTCACTGAGAGTGCAACACATGCAACGTTCCAACAATGACATCTGGGTCGGCCTGTTCGTGCTGATCGGCGGCGCGGCGCTGCTGTTCCTGGCGCTGCAGTCGGCCAACCTGCTGAGCCTGAATTTCCAGAAGACCTATGCCGTGACCGCGCGCTTCGACAACATCGGCGGGCTCAAGCCCCAAACCGCGGTCAAGAGCGCCGGCGTGGTGGTCGGGCGCGTCGAATCCATCACGTTCGACGACAAGAACTTTCAGGCCGCCGTGACGCTGGCGCTGCAAAATCGCTACAGTTTCCCCAAGGACAGCTCGTTCAAGATCCTGACCAGCGGCCTGCTGGGCGAGCAATACATCGGCATCGAGGCCGGCGCCGACGAAAAGACCCTTCAAGCCGGCGATGTCGTGACCGATACCCAATCAGCGGTTGTGCTCGAGAACCTGATCAGCCAGTTCCTGTACAGCAAGGCGGCCGAAGGAAGCACGCCATCCGGTAACGCCAACAACAAGAAATGAAACCACGAAATTCTCTCGCCGGCCGGGTCGCGTGCGTCCGCATCGCCAATGGCCTGCGTGCAGCAGGCGCCGCCGGCGTCCTGGCCTTCGTCACGGGTTGCGCCACCGGCCCGAACGCCAATCCGGCCGATCCGCTGGAGCCGCTCAACCGGCAGGTCTATCGCTTCAACAACGCGCTCGACGATGCGGTTCTGAAGCCGGCCGCAACGGTCTACGTCAAGGTGCTGCCCTCGCCGGTGCGCACCGGTGTGAACAATTTCTTCGGCAACCTCTCCGACGTCTGGAGTTTCGCCAACAGCGTGGCGCAGCTCAAGCTCCAGGACAGCGCGCAGACTTTCATGCGCCTGAACGTCAACACGTTCTTCGGCCTCGGCGGGGTCCTGGACGTCGCGACCGAACTCGGCATCGACCGCCACAGCGAGGACTTCGGCCAGACGCTGGGCCGCTGGGGCGTTCCGGCGGGCCCCTACCTGATCCTGCCCCTGCTCGGCCCCTCCACGCTGCGCGACACCGCCGCTTTGCCGCTGGACCTCCGGGGCGACCTGCTGAGCGGCGTGTCGGACATCTCGGTGCGCAACTCGATGTACGCTCTGCGCCTGATCGACATCCGCGCCAACCTGTTGCGCGTCGGCCAGCTGCTCGAGGATGCGGCGCTCGACCGGTACACCTTCACCCGTGACGCCTTCCTGCAGCGCCGCCGCAACGACGTCCACGACGGAAACCTGCCCGACGAGGGCAATTAAGGCCTTGCGCGGGCGGGGCCATTGCATTCGGTTGCAGGCCATGAGCCGCGATGTGGAACCCTCCGTGTGGCGTGGACTCGAACTCGGTTGGGCGAACGCCTCACTTTTGATGACAAGGGATTGACTCGATGAACCAGATTCTTCAACGCCGCACCCTGGGACGGTTGGCGCTGGGCGGCCTGCTGCTGGCGGGTGCCGCTGCCGGATTCGTGCGGCCGGCCCTGGCCGCGGACGAGGCGCCCGATGCGCTCGTGAAGCGGCTGTCTTCCGACGTCCTGGACACGATCAAGGCCGACAAGTCGATCAAGGCGGGCGATGTCGGCAAGATCATGCAGCTGGTCGACACCAAGATCATGCCGAACGTGAACTTCCTGCGCATGACGTCCTCGGCCGTCGGTCCGGCCTGGCGCCAGGCCACGCCGGAGCAGCAGAAGCGGCTCGAGGACGCGTTCAAGACCCTGCTGGTGCGCACCTACGCGGGCGCCCTCGACCAGGTCAGCGACCAGACCGTCGTCGTGCGCCCGTTCCGCGGCTCGGCCGACGACAAGGAGGTGCTCGTGCGCACCGAAGTCAAGGGCAGCGGCGATCCGGTGCAGCTCGACTACCGGCTCGAGAAAACCCCCGGCGAGGCCGGCGGCTGGAAGATCTACAACATCAACGTCCTGGGCGTATGGCTGGTGGATACCTACCGCACCCAGTTCGCGCAGCAGATCAACGCCAAGGGCATCGACGGCCTGATCGCCGCCCTCGAGGCGCGCAACAAGAACAACGGCAAGGGTTGAGCCGGCCATGCTGGTTCTGCCACCCAAGTTGACGCACGACGAGGCACCGGCCTGCGCCTACATGCTCCAGCGCGGCCTGGCCGGGCAAACCGACACGGCCACGGTGGTCGACGCCAGCGCGCTGGTCCACTTCGACTCCTCGGCGCTGGCGGTGTTGCTCGAGTGCCGGCGCGAGTCCAGCGCGCTCGGCCGCGGTTTCGCGGTCAAGGGCCTGCCGGCCCGCCTGCGCGAACTGGCCGCCCTGTACGGAATCGCAGGCCTTTTGCCGGCCGCGCCCTGACTGGGCTCGCCCCCAGGTTGCCCGGCACTTCGTGTCCGGGCGCCCACCCCCTGCCAGGGGGCGCAGTCAGCGGCCCGGCAAAGCCGGTCCCGCGACTGCCCACGAACAGGCGTGCGCTGCGCGCCGCCCGAGAACCGATGCCTTTCTTCCATTGGCCGGCGCAGCCAGGCCCGTTGGTGAAACACCGCGGAACCGGCTTCGCCGGGCCGCTGGTGTTGCCCCCGGCAGGGGGTGGGCGGGCTACACGAAGTGAGCCCAACCTGGGGGCGAGCTTAAAATAGCGGGTTCCCATGCCCGCGATCTCCTTCCAGTCGGTCTCCAAGACCTATCCCCCCTCACGCCAGCAACGAAACCAGGGTAAATCCGGGCTTCGTGCCGTAGATGACGTGAGCTTCCAGATCGAAGAGGGCGAGTTCTTCGGCCTCCTGGGGCCGAACGGGGCCGGCAAGACCACCCTGATCAGCATGCTCGCCGG
This sequence comes from Variovorax sp. J31P207, assembly GCF_030316965.1. NCBI lineage: Bacteria > Pseudomonadati > Pseudomonadota > Betaproteobacteria > Burkholderiales > Comamonadaceae > Variovorax > Variovorax sp. J31P207. The sequence continues at coordinate 203,466 of NZ_JASZYN010000005.1, read as the reverse complement.
GCTGTCGCGCCCGACCAGCGGCGCCATCGCGGTCCACGGTTTCGACGTCCAGAAGGACTACGCCCAGGCCCGCCGCCAACTCGGCGTGGTGCCCCAGGAGCTGGTCTTCGACCCGTTCTTCAACGTCCGCGAGGCGCTGCGGATCCAGTCGGGCTATTTCGGCATCAAGAACAACGACGACTGGATCGACGAACTCCTGCAGAGCCTCGGCCTGGCCGACAAGGCGGGCGCCAACATGCGCCAGCTCTCGGGCGGCATGAAGCGGCGCGTGCTGGTGGCCCAGGCGCTGGTCCACAAGCCGCCTGTGATCGTGCTGGACGAGCCCACCGCCGGCGTCGACGTCGAGCTGCGCCAGACGCTGTGGCAGTTCGTCGCCAAGCTCAACAAACAGGGCAGCACGGTGCTGCTGACCACCCACTATCTCGAAGAGGCCGAGGCGCTGTGCCATCGGATCGCGATGCTCAAGCAAGGCCGCGTGATCGCGCTCGACCGGACCAGCGAGCTGCTGCGGTCGGCCGCCAGCAACGTGCTGCGCTTCAAGACCGACGGCATGCTGCCCTGGGCGATCGCCCAGAACGCCCGCATCACGGGCCGCATCGTGCAGCTGCCCGCGCAGAACGCCCACGAGGTCGAACAACTGCTGGCCGCGATCCGCGAGGCCGGGCTCGATGTCGAGGACGTCGAGATGCGCAAGGCCGACCTGGAGGATGTCTTCATCGACCTGATGGCCGGTGAGCAGACGCCGCTGGAGGTCGCAAGATGATGATCAACGCTCTTGGGTGGCGCGCGCTTCTCTACAAGGAAACGCTGCGCTTCTGGAAGGTCGGCTTCCAGACCGTCGGCGCCCCGGTGCTGACCGCGGTGCTCTACCTGGCGGTCTTCGGCCATGTGCTCGAGGACCACGTCAAGGTCTTCGGCACCGTGAGCTACACCGCCTTCCTGGTCCCGGGCCTGGTGATGATGAGCGTGCTGCAGAACGCCTTCGCCAACAGCTCGTCGTCGATCATCCAGAGCAAGATCATGGGCAGCCTGGTGTTCGTGCTGCTGACGCCGCTATCGCACTGGGGCTGGTTCCTCGCCTACGTGGGCTCGTCGATCGTGCGCGGGCTGGCGGTGGGCCTGGGCGTGTTCATCGTCACCGCCTTCTTCGCGATGCCGAGCTTCGTGGCGCCGCTGTGGATCCTGGTGTTCGCCTTCCTGGGCGCCGCCATCCTCGGCACGCTGGGCCTGATCGCCGGCCTCTGGGCCGAGAAATTCGACCAGATGGCGGTGTTCCAGAACTTCCTGATCATGCCGATGACCTTCCTGTCCGGCGTGTTCTATTCGATCGGGTCGCTGCCGCCTTTCTGGCAGACGGTGAGCCACCTGAACCCCTTCTTCTACATGATCGATGGCTTTCGCTACGGCTTCTTCGGCATCAGCGATGCATCGCCCTGGCTGAGCCTGGCGATCGTCGGCAGTGCCTGGCTGGTGGTCAGCGCGATCGCCGTCCACCTGCTGCGCATCGGCTACAAGATCCGCGGATGAATGAAACACCCCCGAAGCGCCTGCGGCGCCTCCCCCTCAAGGGGGCGATACCAGCGGCCCGGCAAAGCCGGTTCCGCGGTATCCCTGGCTTTGCGCCGGGCCGGATTCATGCGTCGCGGGTCACGCGATCACACGCTGAAACACTGACATGACTGCCGAAGAACTGCAATCGATCATCCAGGCCGGCCTGGCCTGCGACCACATCACGCTCGAGGGCGATGGCCGCCACTGGTACGCCACCATCGTCTCCCCCGAGTTCGAGGGCAAGCGCGCCATCCAGAGGCATCAGCGGGTCTATGCCACCCTGGGTGCGAAAATGCACACCGACGAAGTGCACGCGCTCTCGATGAAAACCTTCACGCCTGCCGAATGGGCAGGCCAGTCTCGCTAGACCTCCGCTGGATTCCTCATGGACAAACTTCTGATTCGCGGCGGGCGCAAGCTTCGCGGCGAGGTACTCATTTCCGGCGCCAAGAATGCCGCGCTGCCCGAACTCTGCGCGGCCCTGCTGACCGATCGCCCCGTCACGCTGCACAACGTGCCGCGCCTGAAGGACGTCGCGACCATGCTCAAGCTGGTCCACAACATGGGCGTGCGCGCCGAGCGCGACGACAACGGCACGGTGCGCATCGACGCCCGCTCGCTCGAGGTGCCCGAGGCACCGTACGAACTGGTCAAGACGATGCGGGCCTCGGTGCTCGCGCTCGGCCCGCTGCTGGCGCGCTTCGGCCGGGCCAAGGTCTCGCTGCCGGGCGGCTGCGCGATCGGCTCGCGTCCGGTCGACCAGCACATCAAGGGCCTGCAGGCCATGGGTGCCGAGATCGTGGTCGAGCACGGCTACATGGTGGCGGGCATCGGCGGCGGCCGCAAGCGCCTGCACGGCGCCCGCATCACGACCGACATGGTGACGGTCACCGGCACCGAGAACTTCCTCATGGCGGCGGCGCTGGCCGAGGGCGAGACGGTGCTCGAGAACGCCGCCCAGGAGCCTGAAATCGCCGACCTGGCCGAGATGCTGATCGCCATGGGCGCGAAGATCGAGGGCCACGGCACCAGCCGCATCCGCATCCAGGGCGTGGAGCGGCTCGACGGCTGCACCCACCAGGTGGTGGCCGACCGGATCGAGGCCGGCACCTTCCTGTGCGCCGTGGCCGCGGCCGGCGGCGAAGTGTTCCTGAAGCATGGCCGCGCCGACCACCTCGATGCCGTGATCGAGAAGCTTCGCGAGGCCGGGGCGCAGGTTGCGGCGGTCGAGGGCGGCATCCGGGTGCAGAGCCAGGGCCGGCTCAAGGCCCAGAGCTTCCGCACCACCGAGTATCCGGGCTTCCCGACCGACATGCAGGCCCAGTTCATGGCGCTCAACGCGATCGCCGAAGGCACCTCGACCGTCACCGAGACGATCTTCGAGAACCGCTTCATGCACGTCGACGAGATGCTGCGCCTCGGCGCCAAGATCCAGACCGACGGCAAGGTGGCGGTGATCGAGGGCGTGCGTCAGCTGTCCGGCGCCACCGTGATGGCAACCGACCTGCGCGCCTCGGCCAGCCTCGTGATCGCCGGCCTGGTGGCCGATGGCGAGACCCTGGTCGACCGCATCTACCACCTCGATCGCGGCTACGACCGCATGGAAGGCAAGCTGCGCGGCATCGGCGCCGACATCGAGCGGGTGGCCGGGCCGGCCGAGGTGCAGCCGTGATCACGCTGGCGCTGTCGAAGGGCCGCATCTTCGAGGAGACCCTGCCGCTGCTGGCCGCGGCCGGCATCGAGGTCACCGAAGACCCCGAGAAATCGCGCAAGCTGATCCTCGCCACCACAAGGCCCGATGTCCGCGTGGTGCTGGTGCGCGCCTCCGACGTGCCGACCTACGTCCAGTACGGCGGCGCCGACCTCGGCGTGACCGGGCTCGACGTGCTGCTCGAGCACGGCAACCAGGGCCTCTACCAGCCGCTCGACCTGCGCATCGCGGCCTGCCGCCTCAGCGTGGCGGTGCGTGCCGACTACGACTACGCCTCGGCCGTCAAGCAAGGCTCGCGGCTCAAGGTGGCGACCAAATACGTCGGCCTGGCGCGCGAATTCTTCGCCAGCAAGGGCGTGCACGTCGACCTGATCAAGCTGTACGGCAGCATGGAACTGGCGCCGCTCACGGGGCTGGCCGATGCTATCGTCGACCTGGTCTCGACCGGCAACACGCTCAAGGCCAACCATTTGGTCGAGGTCGAACGCATCATGGACATCAGCGCCCGGCTGGTGGTCAACCAGGCCGCGCTCAAGCTCAAGCAAGAGCCCATCCGCCGCATCGTCGATGCCTTCGCATCGGCCCTCCCGACATGAACCTGAAAGCCGCTCCCGCCCGCCTGTCCACCGCGTCGGCCACCTTCGAGGCCGAATTCAAGGCGCGCCTGCATTGGTCGGCCGAAGCGGATGCGGCCATCGAGCAGGTGGTGGCCGACATCCTGGTCGACGTTCGGCAACGGGGCGACGAGGCGGTGCTCGAGTACACGCGGCGTTTCGACCGCCTCGACGTCGACGGCCTGCCGGCGCTGGAACTCACGGCCGCCGAGTTGCGCGCCGCCTTCGAGTCGCTGCCGACGGAGCAGAAGGATGCGCTCCAGGCCGCGGCAAGCCGCGTCAGGAGCTACCACGAGGCCCAGAAGAAGGCGAGCGGCGAAAGCTGGAGCTACCGCGATGCCGACGGCACGCTGCTTGGCCAGAAGGTCACGCCGCTGGACCGCGTCGGCATCTACGTGCCGGGCGGGAAGGCCGCCTATCCGTCGAGCGTGCTCATGAACGCGATCCCGGCGCACGTGGCCGGTGTCGGCGAGATCATCATGGTGGTGCCGACGCCGGGCGGCGAGCGCAACCCGCTGGTGCTCGCCGCCGCCCACGTGGCTGGTGTCACGCGCGCCTTCACGATCGGCGGCGCCCAGGCGGTGGCGGCCCTGGCCTACGGCACGGCCACGATTCCGGCGGTCGACAAGATCACCGGGCCCGGCAATGCCTACGTGGCGGCCGCCAAGCGGCGCGTCTTCGGCACCGTCGGCATCGACATGATCGCCGGCCCGAGCGAAATCCTGGTGCTGGCCGACGGCAGCACGCCGCCCGAGTGGGTCGCGATGGATCTGTTCAGCCAGGCCGAGCACGATGAACTCGCGCAGAGCATCCTGCTCAGTCCTGACGCCGCCTACATCGAGCGCGTGCAGCAGGAGATCGACCGCCTGCTGCCCTCGATGCCGCGCGCTGAGATCATTGCCGCCTCGCTCAACGGCCGCGGCGCGCTGATCCACACGCGCAGCATGGAAGAAGCCTGCGAAATCAGCAACCGGATCGCACCCGAACACCTCGAGGTCAGCAGCCAGGAGCCGCACCGCTGGGAGCCGCTGCTCAGGCACGCCGGCGCGATCTTTCTCGGTGCCTACACCAGCGAAAGCCTGGGCGACTACTGCGCCGGCCCCAACCACGTGCTGCCGACCAGCGGCACGGCACGCTTCAGCTCGCCGCTCGGGGTCTACGATTTCCAGAAGCGCTCGAGCCTGATCGAAGTCAGCGAGGAGGGCGCCCAGGCGCTCGGCCAGGTGGCCTCGGTGCTCGCCCATGGCGAGGGCCTGCAGGCCCACGCCCGGGCGGCCGAGATGCGGCTGCGCCAGCGCTGATTTCGGTTAGCCTGCGGCCATGAGCAGTTTCGTCAGCTACCTCCGGCGCTACCGGGACCCGCACGGTGCGCTCGGCATGCTCGGACCGGCCTGTCGGCGCGTCGGCACCGTGCAACTGGTGCGGGTGCCCATGCATCCGGTGCTGGTCGATGTCGCGCCGCTGCCGCGCCGTGCCAGCGGCATGCTGGGCAAGCTCTTCGGCCACCTGAGGCTGATTCCCAGGGCCTGGACGGCGGGCGGACGGACGCTGTTCATCCGCGAGTTCCTGACGGTCCCGCTGTTCCTGGTCGCGCCGGCCCTCTGGCTGCGCCGGCGCTCGCTGTGGTTCCTGTGCCATCACAACGTCGGCCAGGCGGCCCGGCATCCGGTGCATCGCCTGATGCTGCGCATCCTCTATGCGGTCGGCTTTCGCTTCGTCGTCTACGAGACGATCGACACCTGGCGCCCGGTCGCGGCGCATCCGGACCCGTCCCGCATCATCGCCATGCCGACGCCGATTCCGGAGCTCGCGCGCAGCGCGCCGGTGCGCGACCCGGTCGGGCGGAAGATGGTGGTCGGCTTCATCGGCAGCTTCCGGGCCGAGAAGTCGCCGCGCTGGGCGCTCGATGCCATCGCCGGCGCCAGCGCCGAGGGCCGTTTCACGCCGCCGATCGAACTGCTGGTCGGCACCGCCGACGCAGACTTCCTGGACCGCTGGAAGGACCGTGCGACCGTCATGAACACCACCCTGCGCGCGGACTACCTGCGTGCGCTCGAGTCGTGCGACGTCGTGGTCCTGCCCTATGACGAGTCGGCCTACAGCTACCGGATCTCCGGCGTGCTGGCGGAGGCGGTGGGGCTGGGCTGCCTGGTGGTGGCCCCCGACCTGCCCGCGCTGCGCGAGCAGGTGGGTCTGCCGCTGCCGGCCGGTGCCTGCTACCGCGACCGTGCCGAACTGGTCGAATGCGTGCAGCGGGCGGTCGACATGGCGCGCCTGCCGGCCAGGGCCGAGGCCGTCCAGGCGCACCGGGAGCACCGGTCGATGGACGCGGTGACCCGGGCCATTGCACGGATGGGAGCCGCGGCATGAAGCAGGACGCCATGGACCTCCAGAACAGCAGGCACCCGTGGAGCCTGGGCCACAAGCTGCGGCGGGTGATCTGGATGATCGTCTGGACCCTGCTGGGCCGCGTGGGGCCGCGTGCGCTGTCGCCGCTGCGCGTGCGCCTGCTGCGCCTCTTCGGCGCCCGGGTGGGACAGGGCGTGCTGGTGTGCCCCGGCGTCAAGGTGCTGATGCCCTGGAACCTGCGCATCGGCGACTACACGGCGATCGCCGAGGGCGTGGACATCTACAACTTCGGCGAAGTCCGCATCGGCTCGAACACCTGCGTCTCGCAGGGCGTCTGGCTGTGCACCGGCTCTCACGACTACAACGTCCCCAACTTTCCGCTGATCTGGGACGACATCCAGGTCGGCGACCGGGTCTGGATCGCTGCCCAGAGCTTCATCGGACCGGGCGTCAGCGTCGGCGATGGCGCCGTGGTGGGCGCGCGCTCGGTCGTGACCCGCGATCTCGAAGCCTGGTCGGTTTCTGCAGGCAATCCATGCGTATTCATCAAGCCGCGCCGGCACGACTAGGCCGAGGCCGGCGGGCCGCCGCGGCCTGCGCGCTGCTGCTGATGCTGCCGGCGCTCGCCCAGGCGATGTCGATCCGCGAACTGCGCACGCTCGAGGCCAACGAGAAAGACGGCAAGGCCTACGCCAACTATTACCTGGTGGGCGTCATGGAAGGCCTGCGGGAAGCCAACGACGCCGAACAGCGCGCCGGCCAGAAGCCCCTGTTCTGCATCAACGGCCGCCGGCTCGAGCCCGTGATGGCGCGCTCCCTCTATCAAACCGAACTGACGCGCAACGCCGACAGCTACGAGGCCGACATGCCGGTGCAGCTCGTGCTCTCGGCGGCGCTGCGCAACAGCTATCGCTGCAACCCGTGAATCCGAACGAGCCCCGAATGACCGCCACCGACGATACCCGCCGCGCCCTCGGCCGCATCCGCGCCGACGTGCAATCCATGCATGCCTACGCCGTGCAGGACGCCCGCGGCCTGCTCAAGCTCGACGCGATGGAAAACCCCCACGGCCTGGCGCCCGCGCTGCAGGCCGCCCTCGGCGAGCGGCTCGGCGCGCTGGCGCTCAACCGCTACCCGGGCGAGCGCGGCGCCGACCTGCAGCGCGCGCTGGCGGCGCACGCCGGCATGCCCGAGGGCTTCGCGCTGATGCTGGGCAACGGCTCGGACGAGCTGATCTCCCTGCTGGCGATCGCCTGCGACCTGCCGGGCGCCACGGTGCTGGCGCCGGTGCCCGGCTTCGTGATGTACGCCATGAGCGCCCAGCTGCAGGGCCTGCGCTTCGTCGGCGTTCCGCTCTCGGCCGACTTCGAGCTCGACGAGGGCGCCATGCTCGACGCCATCGCCCGCGAGAAGCCGGCCATCGTGTTCCTGGCCTACCCGAACAACCCGACCGCCAATCTCTGGGACGACGCCGTGATCGAGAAGATCGTCCAGGCCCAGGGCGCCCAGGGCGGCCTGGTGGTCATCGACGAGGCCTACCAGCCGTTCGCGGGCCGCAGCTACATCGACCGCGTGGCCCGCCATGGCCACGTGCTGCTGATGCGCACGCTCAGCAAGTTCGGCCTGGCCGGCGCCCGCCTGGGCTACCTGATGGGCCCGGCGGCGCTGGTGGCCGAGATCGACAAGGTGCGCCCGCCCTACAACATCAGCGTGCTGAACTGCGAGTGCGCCCTGTTCGCCCTCGAGCACGCCGATGTGTTCGCCGCCCAGGCGGCCGAGATCCGCAGCCAGCGCGCTGTGGTGGTGGCGCGGCTGGCCCGCCTGCCGGCGGTCCGGAGCTGGCCGAGCGAAGCCAACATGATCCTGATCCGGGTGCCCGACGCGGCAAAGACCTTCGAGGAAATGAAGGCTCGCGGCGTGCTGGTCAAGAACGTTTCTAAAATGCACCCATTGCTCGCCAACTGCCTGCGCCTGACGGTCGGAACCGCCGACGAGAATGCGCAGATGCTCGCGGCCCTCGAAGCCTCACTATGAACACCCCACTGGCACCCGAAGCCGTCATCGCCACCGGCGCGCGCGCGGCGTCCGTCACCCGCAACACGGCCGAGACCAAGATCACGGTCAAGCTCGACCTCGACGGCACCGGCCGCGCGAAACTGTCGACCGGCATCGGCTTTTTCGACCACATGCTCGACCAGATCGCCCGCCATGGCCTGATCGACCTCGACATCGACTGCCAGGGCGACCTGCACATCGACGGCCACCACACGGTCGAGGACGTCGGCATCACCCTGGGCCAGGCGGTCGCCAAGGCGGTCGGCGACAAGAAGGGCATCCGCCGCTACGGGCATGCGTATGTGCCGCTCGACGAGGCGCTGAGCCGTGTCGTGATCGATTTCTCGGGCCGCCCGGGCCTGGTCATGGACGTGCCATTCACCAGCGGCATGATCGGCACCTTCGACAGCCAGCTGACCTACGAGTTCTTCCACGGCTTCGCCAACCACGCCTTCGTGACCCTGCACATCGACAACCTCAAGGGTGTCAACGCGCACCACCAGTGCGAGACCGTGTTCAAGGCCTTCGCCCGGGCGCTGCGGGCGGCGCTCGAACTCGATCCGCGCTCGGCCGGCGTCATTCCCTCGACCAAGGGCTCCCTCTGACCGTGTCGACCGCCAACAACACAGTGGCCGTGGTCGACTACGGCATGGGCAACCTGCGCTCCGTGTCGCAGGCCGTGCAGCACGCCGCCGACCAGGTCGGGGTGGAGGTGTTCGTCACCTCCGACCCCGACGTGGTGCGCCGGGCCACCCGCGTGGTCCTGCCGGGACAGGGCGCCATGCCCGACTGCATGCGCGAACTGGCCGACTCCGGACTGCTCGACTCGGTGCTCGAGGCCGCCGCCAGCAAGCCGCTGTTCGGCGTCTGCGTCGGCATGCAGATGCTGCTGTCGCACAGCGACGAAGGCCCGACCGATGGCCTGGGCCTGATCCCGGGCCAGGTCCGGAAGTTCGAGCTCGAAGGCCGGCTGCAGCCGGACGGCAGCCGTTTCAAGGTGCCGCAGATGGGCTGGAACCAGGTTTTCCAGACCCGGCCGCACCCGGTCTGGGCCGGCGTGCCCGACCAGAGCTATTTCTATTTTGTCCACAGCTTCTATGCCCGGCCGGCCGATCCCGCGCACAGCGCCGGGGAGGCCGACTATGGCGAGCGCTTTACCGCTGCCGTCGCACGCGATAATATTTTCGCTACCCAGTTCCACCCGGAGAAGAGTGCGGACCACGGGTTGCAGCTCTATCGAAATTTCCTCCACTGGAACCCCTGACGCATTGAACGCCTCCACCGTTCGGCCCGGGCCTGTGCCCGCGGCCCGTCGGGTTCTGAGTACCATCGCGCTTTTCCCCGTCCGCAATCCCGCACCACCATGCTCCTCATTCCTGCGATCGACCTCAAGGATGGCCACTGCGTTCGCCTCAAGCAAGGCGATATGGACCAGTCCACCACTTTCAGCGAAGACCCGGCCGCGATGGCGCGCAAGTGGCTCGAAGCCGGCGCCCGCCGCCTGCACCTGGTCGACCTGAACGGCGCCTTCGCGGGCAAGCCGCAGAACCACGCGGCGATCAAGGCGATCCTGAAGGCGGTCGGCGACGAGATCCCGGTGCAGCTGGGCGGCGGCATCCGCGACCTGGACACCATCGAGCGCTACATCGACGACGGCCTGCGCTACGTCATCATCGGCACCGCCGCGGTCAAGAATCCGGGCTTCCTGAAGGACGCCTGCAGTGCCTTCGGCGGCCACATCATCGTCGGGCTGGACGCCAAGGACGGCAAGGTCGCCACCGATGGCTGGAGCAAGCTGACCGGGCACGAGGTGGCCGACCTCGGCAAGAAATTCGAGGACTACGGCGTCGAGTCGATCATCTACACCGACATCGGCCGCGACGGCATGCTGTCGGGCATCAACATCGATGCCACCGTGCGGCTGGCCCAGGCGCTGACGATCCCCGTGATCGCCTCGGGCGGGCTCTCGAACATGGCCGACATCGACAAGCTGTGCGCGGTCGAGGCGGACGGCATCGAAGGCGTCATCTGCGGCCGGGCCATCTATTCGGGCGACCTGGACTTCGCTGCCGCCCAGGCCCGGGCCGACGAACTCGCGGTCTAGGGTCCAGGTCCGGGCCGATCACTCGGCCTTGATGGCCATCGCCTGGATGATCGTCTCCAGCTGCGGGCTCATCGGCAGGTCGAGGCTGGTGCCGCCGGGCAGCTTGCGAAGGAACCAGCGCTTGTACTGGCGCTCGATCTCCCCGTCCTCGGCCAGCACCTGGAAGGTGTCGTTGACCACCTTCGCCATCTCCGGATCGCCCTTGCGGTACATCACGCCGTAGGGGTCGTAGGACAGGAAGTCACCGACCACCTGGTAGTCGGTCGGGCCCTGGGCGCCGCCCCTGTCCTGCGCGATCAGGCCGTACAGCAGCACCTCGTCGGTCGCGAAGGCCTCCACCTTGCCGGACTTCACGAGCGCGAACGATTCGGCGTGATCGCGCGAAACGACCAGCTCCAGGCCCAGCTTGAAGCGCGCCGACAGATCGCGCATCGTCTTCTCGTTGGTGGTCCCGGCGGTCACGGCCACCGGCTTGCCGGCGAGGTCGCGGAAGGACTGGATCGGCGAGCCTTTCCTGACCAGCAGCCGGGTGCCCGAGACGAACATCGTCGGCGAGAAGGCGACCCGCTTCTGGCGCTCCAGGTTGCTGGTGGTCGAGCCGCATTCGAGGTCGACCTGGCCGCTCGCCACGGCATCGATGCGGGTCTCGGCCGTCACCGGCAGCCACCGGATCTCCAGCGTCTTGTGCACCGCATCGCCCATCGCCTCGACCACCGCCTTGCACAGCTCGATCGAGTAGCCGATCGGCTCCTTGCGCGGCGACAGGAAGGAAAACGGCACCGAGGATTCGCGGTAGCCGATCACGACCGCGCCGGCCGCCCGTACCTTGGCCAGCGTGCCGCTGAGCGCGGCCGGCGTCGCCGGCGTCGGATCGGACTGGGCGAACGCGGCCGGCGCCAGGCCCAGCAGTGCGCCCAGCAGCGCGGCGGTGGTCGCCAGGGTCCGTACGGCGCTCATTTCGGGGCCTCAGGCATGCACCGGATGGGCGAGGGTGGCGGCGCTTTCGATGTCCATCGCCCGCGCATTGGCCGCGGCGTCGCTTTCGGAGAGCAGTTCGCCCTCCCATTTGGCGACCACCGCCGTGGCGATCGAATTGCCCACCGCGTTGGTGGCCGACCGGCCCATGTCCAGGAAGGTGTCGACGCCGAGGATCAGCAGCAGCCCGGCTTCGGGGATGTTGAACTGGTTCAGGGTCGCTGCGATCACGACCAGCGAGGCGCGCGGCACGCCGGCCATGCCCTTCGAGGTCAGCATCAGGATCAGCAGCATCGTGAGCTGGGTGCCGAGCGACAGCGGGATGTCGTAGGCCTGGGCGATGAACAGCACCGCGAAGGTGCAATACATCATCGAGCCGTCGAGGTTAAACGAATAGCCCATCGGCATCACGAAGCTGGAGATCTTGCGCTTGACGCCGAAGCGGTCGAGGGCGATCAGGATCTTGGGGTAGGCCGCTTCCGAGCTGGCGGTGGCGAACGAGAGCAGGAACGGCTCCCGGATCAGCTTCAGCAGCGTCACGATGCGCGGCCCGAGGAAGAAGAGCCCGGCCAGGGCCAGCAGCCCCCACAGCAAGAACAGGCTCAGGTAGAAGCCGCCCATGAAGACCGCGAACTTGAGCAGGATGCCCAGGCCGTTGACCGCCACCGTGGCCGCCATGGCGGCCAGCACCGCCAGCGGCGCCAGCTTCATCACGTAGCCGGTGATCTTGAGCATGGCGTGGGAAAGCTCCTCGATCGCGTTGACCAGCGTGCGGGCCTTCTCGCCGAGCGAGGCCAGCGCGACGCCGAAGAACATCGAGAACACCACGATCTGCAGGATCTCGTTGTTGGCCATGGCCTCGACGAAGGATTTCGGCACCACGTGGCCGACGAAATCCTTGAGCGTGAACTTGGAGGTGGCGAGGTTGGCGGAGGACCCGATCTCGGGCAGCGGCAGCCCGAGGTCGTGGCCCGGCTGCAGCAGGTTGGCCATCAGGAGGCCCAGCAGCAATGAGACCAGCGAGGCGGTGATGAACCAGCCCAGCGCCTTGCCGAACACCCGTCCGACGGCGGCCGCGTCGCCCATGTGGGCGATGCCGACGACCAGGGTGGAGAACACCAGCGGCCCGATCAGCATCTTGATCAGGCGCAGGAACACGTCCGACATGATCGAGATGTAGCCGGCGATCTCGCCGGCGGTCTTCTTGTTCGGGAAGTTGACGAAGACCATGTAGCCGATGGCGATCCCGATCAGCATCGCGATCAGGATCCAGGCGGCCGGCGGCAGTTTCCTTCTCATGGAGGCGCTCCTCGTTGCGAGTTGTTCTGAAGCGGGATCCGTGTCGCCGGTGCCCAACCGCAACCGCCGGCCAAACCTAGAATCGGGCCATGACCCTCCAAGCCCTCGTCTTTCGTGGCCAGCCGGCCGTGCGGCTGGCGCTGCCCGGCGGCGACAGTTGCACTGTAGCGCTGCACGGCGCTCATGTGTTGTCGTGGACCACGGCCGATGGCGTCGAGCGGCTCTACCTGAGCCCCGACGCCCGCTTCGACGGCCAGAGCCCGATCCGCGGCGGCATTCCGGTCTGCTGGCCGCAGTTCAACCTGCGCGGCTCCCTGCCCAAGCACGGCTTTGCCCGCACCCTGCCGTGGACGGCCGAGCCGCAGGCCGACGACCGGCGCGACACCGTCGTGCTGGCCTTGCGCGACGGCGCCGCCACGCGGGCGCTCTGGCCGCACGCGTTCCGGGCCCGGCTGGCCGTCACCCTGGCCGCGCGTTCGCTGCGCGTCGCCCTGGCCATCGACAACATGGGCGGCGAACCCTGGTCCTTCGCGGCGGCGCTCCACAGCTACCTGCGGGTCGACGAGGCCACCGAGGTCCGGCTCGAGGGCCTGCAGGGCGCCAACCGCTGGGATGCGGTGCGCGACGACCGCCATGTCGAGATGGCGCCGGCGCTGGCCTTCGGCAGCGAATTCGACAGCGTCTACGCCGCGCCCGCCCGGCCGCTGCGGCTGGTCCAGCCTTCGGGCACACTCGAGATCTCGCAAAGCGCGAGCTGCACCGAGACCGTGGTCTGGAACCCGGGCCCGCTGCTCGCCGCCAAGCTCGACGACCTGCCCGACGACGGCTGGCGCCACATGCTCTGCGTCGAGGCTGCCCGCATCGACGAACCCGTGCTGCTGGCGCCCGGCGCGCAGTGGCAGGGCTGGCAACAGCTCAGGGTCGCCTGAACCTCTTTTCGCCCGAACCACACCATGCTTGCCAAACGCATCATTCCCTGTCTCGACGTCACCGGCGGCCGCGTCGTCAAGGGCGTCAATTTCGTCGAATTGCGCGACGCCGGCGACCCGGTCGAGATCGCGGCCCGCTACAACGCACAGGGCGCCGACGAGCTCACCTTCCTGGACATCACCGCCACCAGCGACGGCCGCGACCTGATCCTGCCGATCATCGAGGCGGTGGCCTCCCAGGTCTTCATCCCGCTGACCGTCGGCGGCGGCGTGCGCACCGTGGCCGATGTCCGCCGGCTGCTCAATGCCGGGGCCGACAAGACCAGCTTCAATTCGGCCGCGATCGCCGATCCCCGGGTGATCGAGGATGCCTCGCAGAAGTACGGCGCCCAGTGCATCGTGGTGGCGATCGACGCCAAGCGGCGCTCGCCCGAGGACGCCGCCACGCGCGGCCCGGGCTGGGACGTCTACAGCCACGGCGGGCGCAAGAACACCGGCCTCGACGCCGTGCAGTGGGCGGTCGAGATGGCGCGCCGCGGCGCCGGCGAGATCCTCCTGACCAGCATGGACCGCGATGGCACGAAAAGCGGTTTCGACCTCGAACTGACGCGGGCCGTGAGCGACGCCGTCAGTGTGCCGGTGATCGCCTCGGGCGGTGTCGGCAGCCTGGAGCACCTGGCCGACGGCATCCAGACTGGCGGCGCCGACGCCGTGCTGGCGGCGAGCATCTTCCACTATGGGGAGTTCACCGTCGGCGAAGCGAAGCGGCAGATGGCCGCACGCGGCATCCCGGTGCGTCTGTGACCGACAATAGCCCGCTATGAACTGGCTAGACGAAGTGAAATGGGACGCGAACGGCCTGGTGCCGGTGATCGCGCAGGAACAGGGCAGCAACGACGTGCTGATGTTCGCCTGGATGGACCGCGAGGCGCTGGCCAGGACGGCGGAACTCGGCCGCGCCGTGTACTTCAGCCGCTCGCGCCAGAAGCTCTGGTTCAAGGGCGAGGAATCCGGCCACGTCCAGACCGTGCACGAGATCCGGATCGACTGCGACAACGACGTGGTGCTGCTCAAGGTCACGCAGCAGGGCCACGAGCCCGGCATTGCCTGCCATACCGGCCGCCACAGCTGCTTCTTCAGCAAGTACGAGAACGGCCAGTGGGTCGCGACCGAGCCGGTCTTGAAAGACCCGGCCTCGATCTACACATCGTCCCCAAGATGAGCACCGAAGCCCGCAACGCCGAAGACGCCCTGGCGCGCCTGGCGGCCGTGATCGAAAGCCGCCTGCCTTCGCGCGGCGGCGACCCCGACAAGAGCTATGTCGCCCGCTTGCTGCAGCGCGGCCCGGATGCCTTCCTCAAGAAGATCGGTGAGGAGGCCACCGAGGTCGTGATGGCCGCGAAGGACGCCGACCACGGCGGCGACCGCGCGAAAGTGGTGAACGAAGTGGCCGATCTGTGGTTCCACAGCATGGTGGCGCTCGCGCACTACGGTTTCTCGCCCGCCGACGTGGTGGCCGAACTCGAGCGTCGCGAGGGCACCAGCGGCATCGAGGAAAAGGCCCTGCGCAAGGCGCAGGATCGCGAAGCTTCCAACGACTGAAAGGAGCGCACGCCATGCCCAACGACATCGTGACCGTCGAGCCCGACGACTCGCTCAAGACCTGGGGCTGGGTCAGCTACATCCTGCACCTGGCGGTGGCGGTCGGCGCCGTGCTGCCTGGCGCCCAGGCCTCGATCGGGCTGCTGGTGATCGCGCTGGTGATCGACCTCGTCAAGCGCGATGACGCCGCCGGCACCTGGCAGGCGTCGCATTTCAGCTGGCGCATCCGCTCGGTGCTGTGGGCCGGCGTGCTGTATGTCCTGACCTCGTGGCTGTGGCTGCTCTTCCTGGTGCCCGGCTGGATCGCCTGGGCCCTGATTTCGCTTTGGTTCCTCTATCGCATCGTCAAGGGGATGGTGCGCATGAATGCGAGCCGCCCTATGGATACCAGCAATGTCATCTGACCCGAACTGCATCTTCTGCAAAATCATCGAGGGCAAGATTCCCTCGCGCAAGGTCTACGAGGACGACGAACTGTTCGTCTTCCACGACATCGCGCCCTGGGCGCCGATACATTTCATGATCGTCCCGAAGCGCCACATCCCGTCGATGGCCCAGGTCACGGCCGACGACGCGGGGCTGCTGGGCCGGATCATGACCCTGGCGCCCAAGCTGGCGATCGAGCAGGGCTGCCGGCCGTATCCCGAGGGCGGGTTCCGTATCGTGGTCAATACCGGCGCCGAGGGCGGGCAGGAGGTTCAGCATCTCCATGTGCACGTCATGGGTGGCCCGCGGCCCTGGCTGCGTGGCTGAAAGCCATCCTTTCGGCCGGTCATTCGGCGCCGACTAAAATGCGACACATTCTTCAGGAGTAATCCATGGGTTCACTTTCCATCTGGCACTGGCTGATCGTGCTGCTCGTCGTCGTGATGATCTTCGGCACCAAGAAGCTGCGCAACATGGGGTCCGACCTCGGTGGCGCCGTGAAGGGCTTCAAGGACGGCATGAAGGACGGCGCGAGCACCGATGCCCCGACCGCCGCCGGCCCGAACGCCCAGGTGAGCGGCAACAGCACCGCCGACAAGACCACGATCGACGTCGAAGCGCGTCAGAAGTCCTGAGCCAGACCGTTCCGTGATCGATCTCGGCATCTCGAAACTGGCCCTGATCGGCGCCGTGGCGCTGATCGTCATCGGGCCGGAGAAGCTGCCGCGCGTGGCGCGCACCGTCGGCACCCTGCTCGGCAAGGCGCAGCGCTACGTCAACGACGTCAAGGCCGAGGTCAATCGGTCGATGGACCTCGACGAACTGCGAAAGATGAAAGACACCGTGCAGGAGGCTGCACGCGACGTCGAGCAGAGCATCCAGTCCGGCGCCAGCGACTTCGAGAAGCAGTTCTCGGAAAGCGGCCAGACCTTGTCCGCGCTGTCGGACACCACGCCCGCCTATCCCGAGTACAAGCACCCACGCAAGAAATGGCGCCTCAAGCAGGGCGCCACGCCGCAGTGGTACAAGGCGCGCAACGGCGTGCGCACCAAGGCGCTCTCGGGCGCGGCGCGCGTCGCCCGCTACCGCCCTCACAAAATCAATTAGGCGCAAGCAAGCGAAGGGCGGCGCACAGCGCGCGCCGATTTCTGAACGCAGCGTCCCCACATGGCCGATCCCAAAGACAAGAACAAAGAAGACGAACTGGCCGGCACCGAGCAGCCTTTCGTCCAGCACCTGATGGAGCTGCGGGATCGCCTGCTCTATTGCGTCTACGGCCTGGTCGTGGCCGGTGTGCTGCTGGCCATCTGGCCCGGGCCGGCCGGGCTGATCGACATGATCGCGGTGCCGATCCGCGCCCACATGCCACCGGATGCCAAGCTGATCGCCATCGGCGTCTTCTCGCCGTTCTTCGTGCCGCTCAAGGTGCTGGGGATGACGGCCGTGCTGCTGGCGCTGCCCTGGCTCATGTACCAGGCCTGGATGTTCGTGGCGCCCGGCCTCTACAGCCACGAGAAGAAGTTCGCGCTGCCGTTGATCTTCTTCGGCAGCCTGCTGGCCTACGGCGGCATCGCCTTCGTGCAGTTCTTCGTGCTGGACAAGATGTTCGGCTTCATCCAGAAGTTCACGCCGCCCTCGGTCAATGCCACGCCCGACATCTCGTCCTACGTGGAGGCGATCCTGTCGCTCTACATCGCCTTCGGGGTCGCTTTCCAGGTGCCGATCGTGGTGATGCTGCTGGTCCGCTTCGAGCTCGTCACGATCGAGAAGCTGCGCTCGTTCCGCGGCTATTTCATCGTGCTGGCCTTCGTGGTCGCCGCGGTGCTGACGCCGCCCGACGTGGTCTCGCAGCTCGCACTGGCGATTCCGATGTGCCTGCTGTACGAGGTCGGCATCATCGGCGCCCGCTACTTCACCAAGTACAGCAAGCCGCCAGAGGAAAGCGCCGACTCCGCCCAGTCCTGAAAACCTGATCGCCGGCCGGGCCGGCGTGCAGGTTCACTCTGCGTCGCTGCTCGGCACCCGGCGCACCGGCGACTTGGGGCGCAGGCCCGGCGTCACGTCCAGTTCCAGCTTGTCGCTGCCCCGCTGAAGCGCGAAGCGCGTCGCCGTGCCCGGCTTGAGCCCGGCCACGGCGCTCAGCAGCTCCTGCGTGTTGCCCACGCTTTTCTCGGCCACGCCCGTGATCACGTCGCCGGGACGCACCCCCGCCTTGGCGGCCGGGCCGTTCTGCAGCACGCCGGTGATGATCACGCCGCTGCTGGCCTTGACGCCGAAAGTCTCGGCCAGTTCGGGCGACAGGTCGTTGGGCTCGACGCCGATCCAGCCGCGCGTGACCTTGCCGGCCTTGACGATGTCCTCCAGCACCTGCTTGGCGGTCGAGACCGGGATCGCGAAGCCGATGCCCATGCTGCCGCCCGAGCGGGAGTAGATCGCCGTGTTGATGCCTTCGAGGTTGCCGTTGACGTCGATCAGCGCGCCGCCCGAATTGCCCGGGTTGATGGCGGCATCGGTCTGGATGAAATTCTCGAAGGTGTTGATGCCGAGCTGGTTGCGCCCGAGCGCCGAGACGATGCCGCTGGTCACGGTCTGGCCGACGCCGAAGGGGTTGCCGATGGCCAGCACTTGGTCGCCGACCTGCAGCGCGTCGGAGTTGCCCAGCACGATCACGGGCAGCTTGTCGAGCTCGATCTTGAGCACCGCCAGGTCGGTGTCGGGATCGGTGCCGATCACCTTGCCGCGCGCGTGCCGGCTGTCGTTGAGCGTGACGTCGATTTCGTCCGCGCCCTCGACCACGTGGTTGTTGGTCAGGATGTAGCCGTCGGCGCTGACGATCACGCCGCTGCCGAGGCCGATCTGCGGCTGGTCGCCCTGGTCGCCGAAGAAGAAGCGGAACCAGGGGTCGTTGCTGCGCGGCGAGCGCTGGGCCGCCTTGCTGGTGTTGATGCTGACCACGGCCGGCGACGCCTTCTTGGCCGCGGCGCTGAGGCTGCCGGCGGCGATGCTGCCGGCGGGCGCGGCAGGGGCTTCGACCACCGAGACCAGGCCGTTGAGCGGGCCGGTGCGCCGGTTCAGCCATTCGGGCTTGAGCGTCGCGACGACGAAATAGGCCGCCAGCAGGACGGTCACGGCTTGGGCAAACAGCAGCCAGGTGCGTTTCATGAAAAAGCGGGAAGCAAAGCGCCAATTGTCCCCCAAAGGGTTCTGCGCTTCGGTCGGTCCCCGCCCGCGAGCCCGGCAGTGTCGGCAAGAATAAGGGAAAACCCTTAAAATAGACGAACTTGCAGCCGGACACCCTATCGGGACCGATCCGGCGTGACGCGCGCGAGACCCCGCCGCGATTCGCCTTGGCAAGAAGCGTGCGCTCCGTCCGGGGGTGCTTGTCCCGCCATTCGCCTTTCGCCCGTCCATGACCGCTCAACTCCTTGCCGATGGCGCCGCCGCGCCTGCGAGCCGCGCCCGCCCGCTCGGCGCCCGGGACTACAAGACGCTCGCCCTGTCCGCCCTCGGCGGCACGCTCGAGTTCTACGACTTCGTCATCTACGTCTTCTTTGCCACCGTACTGGGCGGCCTGTTCTTCCCGGTCGACATGCCGGACTGGCTGCGCCAGCTGCAGACCTTCGGGATCTTCGCCGCCGGCTACCTGGCACGTCCCTTGGGCGGCATCGTGATCGCCCATTTCGGCGACCTGCTCGGCCGCAAGCGGATGTTCACGCTGTCGATCTTCCTGATGGCCGCGCCGACGCTTGTGATTGGGCTGCTGCCGACCTATGCCTCGATCGGCGTGGCGGCGCCGCTGCTGCTGCTCGCGATGCGGGTGCTGCAGGGCGCGGCGATCGGTGGCGAGATGCCGGGCGCCTGGGTGTTCGTTGCCGAGCACGTGCCGGCGCGCCGCTACGGCTTCGGCATCGGCACGCTGACCTCGGGCATCACCGGCGGCATCCTGCTGGGCTCGCTGGTCGCGGTGGCGATCAATGCCCGCTACACGCCGGCCGAAGTGGGCGCCTTCGCTTGGCGCATTCCGTTCGTGCTGGGTGGCGTGTTCGGGCTGGTGTCGGTCTACCTGCGCCGCTTCCTTCACGAAACGCCGGTGTTCCAGGAGCTCGCCGGGCGCCGCAGCGCGGCGCGCGAGCTGCCCCTCAAGACCATCCTGCGCGAGCACCGCGCGGCCAGCCTCTACGTCGCGCTGCTGACCTGGGTGCTGTCGGCCGCGATCGTCGTGGTGGTGCTCTACACGCCGACCTACCTGCAGAAGGTCCACCACGTGGAGCCCGCGCTCGCGCTGGCCGCCAACGCGGTCGCGACGCTCATGCTGACCCTGGGCTGCGTGGCGGTCGGCTGGGCCTGCGACCGGATCGGCACGCGGGCCGTGATGCTGATCGGCTGGGCCGGCCTGCTGGTCACCAGCTACCTGTTCTATACCGGGCTGCCGGGGACGCCGGCCTCGCTGGTCTGGCACTACGGGCTGGTGGGCCTGTTCGTCGGCAGCATCGCCACCGTGCCGATCGCCGGCGTGCGGGCGTTCCCGGCGCCGGTGCGCTTCACGGGTCTTTCGTTCGCCTACAACATGTCCTACGCGATCTTCGGCGGCCTCACGCCGGTGATCCTGACCGTGTGGCTGCAGCGCGACCCGATGGCGCCGGCGCACTACGTGGCCGCGCTCGCTGCGCTGGGCTTCGTGCTGGGCCTGATGCCCCTGGCGGCGCGCGGCCATGCGATGCGGGCGGCGCCGGCCGGGGCCACAATGGCGCGATGAGCACGACCCGCCACGAACTCCTGCACGCGTTCGACCTGCTGCTTGCGCCCGCGCGCTTCAAGGACTACGGGCCCAACGGCCTGCAGGTCGAGGGCCGCACCACGGTGCGCAAGATCGTCTCCGGCGTGACCGCGAGCCGGGCCCTGATCGAAGCCGCGATCCACGCCGAAGCCGATGCGATCTTCGTCCACCACGGCCTGTTCTGGCGCGGCCAGGACGGGCGTGTCACGGGCTGGATGCGACAGCGCCTGGGCCTGCTGCTCGGCGACGACGTCAACCTGTTCGCCTACCACCTGCCGCTGGATGCCCATCCGGAACTCGGCAACAACGCGCAGCTCGGGCTGCGGCTCGGCCTGGTCGCGCACCCGGGCTCGGCCGGCCGTTTCGGCGAGCAGGAGATCGGCTTCCTCGGCGCGCGCGACAACGGCGAAGGCTTCACGAATGCGAAGGCGCTGGCCGCCCACGTAGAGAAGGCGCTCGGCAAGGCCGTGACGCTGGTGGAAGGCCCGCCGCGCCCGATCCGCAACGTCGCCTGGTGCACGGGCGGGGCGCAGAGCTACTTCGAGGCCGCGATCGCCGCCGGTGCCGATGCCTTCATCACGGGCGAGATCTCCGAGCCCCAGGCCCACTACGCCCGCGAGATGGGTGTCGCCTTCCTGGCCTGCGGCCACCATGCCACCGAACGCTACGGGGCGCCGGCCGTCGCGGCGCATGTCGCCGCCCAGTTGGGCCTGGCCCACGAATTCATCGACATCGACAATCCGGCGTGAGCAACAACGACGCATCCCTCCCCATCGCCATCACGCTCGGCGACCCGGCCGGCATCGGCCCCGAGATCATCGCCAAGGCCTTTCGCGACGCCGCGACCGACTTGCGAGGCTGCTTCGTGGCCGGCGACGTGGCGACGGTGCGCCGGGCTGCGCAGGCGATCGCCACGACCGGTGCGCCGGCCCTGCCGGTCGCGTTGCTCGAGACGCCCGGCGAGGTGCGCGATGCGCCGGCCCGCTGCATCCCGGTACTGCAGGTGGTCGCGCCGACGGGCGCGCCGATCGTCCAGGGCCAGGTCAGCGCCGAGGCCGGCCGCATCGCCGGCGATTGCGTGGTGTGGGCCGCGCGCGCGGCGCTGCGCGCAGAGATCGCCGCGATCGTCACGGCCCCTCTGCACAAGGAAGCGCTCGCGGCGGCCGGCTTCCCGTATCCGGGCCACACCGAACTGCTGCAGGCCGAAGCCGCGGCCCATCTGGCCCGGCCGCTGTCGGAGGTGCCGGTGCGCATGATGCTGGCCAACGACGAACTGCGCACCGTGCTCGTCAGCATTCACATGTCGCTGCGCCAGGCGATCGAGGCCGTGACCGTCGATGGCGTGCTGCAGACGCTGCGGATCGCGCACCGGGCCCTCGGCGCGGTGCTCGGGCGGGCGCCGAAGATCGGCGTCGCGGGGCTCAATCCGCATGCGGGGGAGGGCGGCCTGTTCGGCTCCGAGGAGCGCGACATCATCGCCCCGGCGATCGCGGCCGCGCGCGCCGAAGGGATCGATGCCGACGGACCTCACGCGCCCGACACCGTCTTCATGCGCGCCCGTGCCAAGGCCGATGGCCCTGGCGAGTTCGATGTCGTGATCGCGATGTACCACGACCAGGGGCTGATCCCGGTCAAGTACCTGGGCGTCGAGAAGGGCGTGAACGTGACGCTGGGGCTGCCGCTGGTGCGGACCAGTCCCGACCATGGGACGGCGTTCGATATCGCGGGGACTGGACGGGCGGATGCTTCCAGCTTGATCGAGGCCGTGCGGATGGCGCGGTCGTTGGTGCGGGGAGCTAGCGCTTGAGGCTGTCGCGGATCTCGCGCAGCAGCATCACGTCTTCGGGCGTCGCCGCGGGCGCCGGCGGCGGCGGGGCTTCGGTCAGGCTGCGCAGCCGGTTGATCTGCTTGACCATCAGAAAGATGATGAAGGCCAGGATCACGAAGTTCACCGCCACGGTGATGAAGTTGCCGTAGGCCAGCACCGGTGCGCCGGCCTTCTTGAGTTCGACCAGCGTGTCGGCCACGCCGCTGGGCCTGGGGCCCAGCACGATGTAGAGGTTCGAGAAATCGAGCTTGCCGAAGATGAGCCCGACCAGCGGCATGATGATGTCGCTCACCAGCGAGTCGACGATCTTGCCGAAGGCCGCACCGATGATCACGCCGACTGCCAGGTCGATCACGTTGCCCTTGACGGCAAATTCGCGGAACTCTTTCAGAAAGCTCATGTCGTGCACCTCGTCTGCGGTTGGTTTTGAACGGCGGCCAGTATAGGGGCGGGGGCGGTGTCTGCGTCCGGTCACAGGCGCGTGCGGCGGGCACTGCGCGCCGTTGAATTCGCCTTTTACGCTCCGCTACAATCCTTGGTTGACCCAAGTCCCCCCGAAGAAGATTGAGGATCTCCATGAGTGACAGCAGCGCGAGTACCGCCGGCCGACCCCGGATCGACACCAGCAAGCGGACATGGTTGATTGCCTCAGGCTGCGCCGGCGCAGTGGGTGGCGTCGCCGTCGCAGTGCCTTTCGTGAGTTCGTTCCAGCCGTCGGAAAAGGCCAAGGCCGCCGGCGCTCCGGTCGAAGCCGACATCGGCGCGCTGCAGGTCGGCGAGAAGATGACCGTCGAATGGCGGGGCAAGCCGGTCTGGATCCTGAAGCGTTCGCCCCAGCAGGTCGCCGAGCTGCCCAAGCTCGATCCGCTGCTCGCCGATCCGCAATCGAAGCGCAACCCCGACGAGTTCACGCCGGAGTACGCGCGCAACGAGCATCGCTCGATCAAGCCCGAGATCCTGGTGGTCGTCGGCATCTGCACGCACCTGGGCTGCTCGCCCACCGACCGCTTCCAGCCGGGCCCGCAGGCTTCGCTGCCCGACAACTGGGAGGGCGGCTTCCTGTGCCCCTGCCATGGCTCGACTTTCGACCTGGCCGGCCGCGTCTTCAAGAACAAGCCCGCACCCGACAACCTGCCGGTGCCGCCGCACATGTACCTCTCCGACACGCGCCTCCTGATCGGCGACGACAAGAAGGCCTGAGGAGAACAAGAACATGGCTGAATTCCACGAAATTTCCCCCAACGCGCCAGCCAACGAGAAGCTGCTCAACTGGGTCGACAACCGATTCCCGCTGACCAAGCTCTGGAACGACCAGTGGGGCAAGTACTACGCGCCGAAGAACTTCAACTTCTGGTACATCTTCGGCTCGCTCGCGATGCTGGTCCTCGTGATCCAGATCGTGACCGGCATCTTCCTGGTGATGCACTACAAGCCCGACGCCGCGCTGGCGTTCGGCTCGGTCGAGTACATCATGCGCGACGTGCCGTGGGGCTGGCTGATCCGCTACATGCACTCGACGGGGGCCTCGGCCTTCTTCATCGTGGTCTACCTCCACATGTTCCGCGGCCTGATGTACGGCAGCTACCGCAAGCCGCGCGAGCTGATCTGGATCTTCGGCTGCGCGATCTTCCTGTGCCTGATGGCCGAGGCCTTCATGGGCTACCTGCTGCCCTGGGGCCAGATGAGCTACTGGGGCGCCCAGGTGATCGTGAACCTGTTCGCCGCGATCCCCTTCGTCGGCCCTGACCTCGCCCTGCTGATCCGCGGCGACTACGTGGTGAGCGACGCCACCCTCAACCGCTTCTTCAGCTTCCACGTGATCGCGGTGCCGCTGGTGCTGCTCGGCCTGGTGGTCGCCCACCTGATCGCGCTGCACGAAGTGGGTTCGAACAACCCCGACGGCATCGAGATCAAGGCCAACCGCGGTGCCGACGGCCATCCGGTCGATGGCATCCCGTCGCACCCGTACTACACGGTGCACGACATCTTCGGCGTGGTGGTGTTCCTGACGATCTTCTCGGCCGTGATCTTCTTCGCGCCCGAGGCCGGCGGCTACTTCCTCGAATACAACAACTTCATCCCGGCCGATTCGCTCAAGACGCCCAACCACATCGCGCCGGTCTGGTACTTCACGCCCTTCTATTCGATGCTGCGTGCCATCACCAGCGAGATGATGTATGCGCTGATCGCCTGCGTGGTCGGTGCCGCCGCCTACGGCGTCTGGAAGGCCCGCTTCCCGTCCTTCATCAAGGCCGGCATCGTGATCGTCGCGGTCGGCGTGGTCGCGATGATGCTGTCGATCGACGCCAAGTTCTGGGGCGTGCTGGTGATGGGCGGCGCGGTCGTCATCCTGTTCTTCCTGCCCTGGCTGGATCACAGCCCGGTCAAGTCGATCCGCTATCGCCCGAGCTGGCACAAGTATGTCTACGGCGTGTTCGTCGTCAACTTCGTGGTGCTGGCCTACCTCGGCGTGCAGCCGCCGTCCCCGGTCGGCGAACGCATCTCGCAAATCGGAACGCTCTTCTATTTCGGTTTCTTCCTGCTGATGCCGTGGTGGAGCCGCCTCGGCGAATTCAAGCCGGTCCCCGAGCGCGTGGTTTTCAACGCTCACTGACCGGGAGACAACAAGAATGAAGAAACTGATCCTCACGTTGATCGCGGCGCTCGGCATCGTCACCGGCGCACACGCTGCCGAAGGCGGCCTCGCCTGGGACAAGGCGCCGAATCGCACCACCGACCTGGCCGCGCTGCAGAACGGCGCCAAGCTGTTCGTCAACTACTGCCTGAGCTGCCACTCGGCGGCGTACATGCGCTTCAACCGCCTGACCGACCTCGGCATCACCGAGCAGCAGATCAAGGACAACCTGCTGTTCACGACCGACAAGATCGGCGAGACCATGCGGGTCAACATGGACCCGCGCCAGGCCAAGGAATGGTTCGGCACGGTGCCGCCCGACCTGACCCTGGTGGCGCGTTCGCGTGCCGGCCACGGCGGCACGGGTGCCGACTATCTCTACACCTACCTGCGCACCTTCTACCGCGACGACACCAAGGCCACGGGCTGGAACAACCTCGCGTTCCCGGCCGTGGCGATGCCGCATGTCATGTGGGAGCTGCAAGGCGAGCGCCGTCCGGTCTTCGACAAGGTCGAAGCCCACGGCCATGAAACCGAAGTGTTCAAGGGCTGGGAGCAAGTGAGCCCCGGCACCATGACGCCGATCCAGTTCGACCAGAACATGGGCGATCTCGTGAGCTTCCTGCAATGGATGGCCGAGCCGGCGCAGAACACCCGCATTCGCGTCGGCGTCTGGGTGCTGCTGTTCCTCGTCATGGCGGTCGTCTTCACGTGGCGCCTCAATGCCTCGTACTGGAAAGACGTCAAGTAATGCCACGCCGATCCGGCGCCTCGTGCGCCGGGTCCCGCAGAGTGGGTTGCGAACGCGACCCACTCTTTTTGATTTTTAGGAGTCTTTCGCCATGATGGTCCTGTATTCTGGAACGACCTGCCCGTTTTCCCATCGCTGCCGCTTCGTGCTGTTCGAGAAGGGCATGGATTTCGAGATTCGCGACGTCGATCTCTACAACAAGCCCGAGGACATCAACGTGATGAACCCGTACGGGCAAGTGCCGATCCTGGTCGAGCGCGACCTGATCCTGTACGAGTCGAACATCATCAACGAGTACATCGACGAGCGCTTTCCGCATCCGCAGCTGATGCCCGGCGACCCGGTCGACCGCGCCCGCGTGCGCCTGTTCCTGCTCAACTTCGAGAAGGAACTGTTCGTTCACGTGTCCACCCTCGAGAACCGCACCACCAAGGGCAACGAGAAGGCCCTCGAGAAGGCGCGCTCGCACATCCGTGACCGCCTCACGCAGCTGGCGCCGGTGTTCCTCAAGAACAAGTACATGCTGGGTGACAACTTCTCGATGCTCGACGTCGCGATCGCGCCGCTGCTGTGGCGCCTCGACTACTACGGCATCGACCTCAGCAAGAACGCGGCCCCGCTGCTCAAGTACGCCGAGCGCATCTTCTCGCGCCCGGCCTACATCGAGGCGCTGACGCCCTCCGAAAAAGTCATGCGCAAGTGAGTCGCTTGCGCCGTCGCCCATGATCAACGCGCTCGAGTCGTCATCCACCCGCCCCTACCTGATCCGGGCGTTGTACGAATGGTGTACCGACAACGGCTTCACGCCGTACGTCGCGGTGCAGGTCGACGACACGGTGCAGGTGCCGCGCGAGTACGTCAAGAACGGCGAGATCGTGCTGAACATCAGCTTCGACGCGACCAGCTCGCTCAAGCTCGGCAACGACTTCATCGAGTTCAAGGCCCGCTTCGCCGGGACGGCGCGCGAGATCAGCGTGCCGGTCGGCCGAGTGATCGCGATCTATGCGCGCGAAAACGGGCAGGGCATGGCGTTCCCGGCGCCGGCACCGGCGCCGGCCGATGGGGCTGCCGCACCGGCCGCCCCGACGCCGTCGGCCGCCTCGACCCGGACACCGCTGCGCGACGCATCGCGCGGTACCGAAGGCGACGCCAGCAAGGTCGTGCACCTGGTGACCGGGGAGGGCGAGGAGCCGGCCGCCACCAGCAGCACGCCGCCGCCGGACCCCGAAGACCCGCCACGGCCGCCGGCCGGCGGCGGGGCGCGTCCGTCGCTCAAGCGCATCAAATGAACGGCGCGGCCCGGTTCGTTCCGGCCCGCTAAAATCCAGGTCCCGCCGCTTTAGCTCAGTTGGTAGAGCAACCGCCTTGTAAGCGGTAGGTCGTCAGTTCGATTCCGACAAGCGGCACCAATTTCCTGGCGCATCCGTCCGGCGCTCCCATGAACACTTCATCGAATACTTTCGCTGCCGGCGGGCGCGTGCAGGCGCTGCAGCGCCGCGCCACCGCCGTGCAATGGATTCGCAAGACCCACGGCTGGATCGGCCTCTGGGGCGCGATCCTCGGCCTGCTCTTCGGCACCGCAGGCATCTGGCTCAACCACCGCGCGGTGCTCAAGCTGCCGATGGCCCAGCAGCGCGCCAACGCCCAGCTGGCGCTGCCCGAGCCGCCACCGGCGAGCGCGGCCGAGATGGCCGTCTGGCTGCAGGCGGCCCTGGACCAGGACCGGCCTCCGAATTCGGTGCGCACCGAGCCCGCGCGACCGGTGGCCTGGGGCGAAAAGGGCAAGCCCGACCCGCTGATGCAGCCCGAGCGCTGGACCTTCAATTTCGGCGGGCCCGACGCCATCGTCCAGGCCGACTATTGGCGCGGCAACCGCTCGGTCGGCGTCACGACCACCCAGAACGGCTTGGTCGCCACGCTGACCAACATGCACAAGGGCACCGGCATGTCGGTCGGCTGGATCCTGCTGGTCGACACCTTGGCCGGCAGCCTGATCTTCCTGTCGATCTCGGGGGTGATCCTCTGGATGCTCACCCACCGCCGCCGCGCGGTCGGGCTGGCCATCTTCGGGACCTCGGTCGCCCTGACCCTGGGCCTGGCGCTGGCGCAGCTCTGAAGCCCCGGCGCGGCCGGCCTCAGCGCCGCGACATCACCTTGATCCGGATCGTCGAGACGTCCCAGCCGCGCGACTTGAGCCGCGCCTGCAGCATGGGCGCCAGCTGACGCAGCTTGGCGGCCGCGGCGCTGCCGTTCACCAGCATGCACCAGACGTCGGCTTCGGCCGGCCCGGCCTGGACCGCGGCGCGCATTTCCGTCGGGATCAGGTCCTGTACCGCGGCCAGACGTTCGTTGGCGTCACGCGCGCGCGCCGCCAGGCTCGCCAGGGTGGGCGAACCCTCGGCGGCTTCGAGCAGGGTGACGGCGGGGTTGAGACGGCGGTACATGGACGGTTCGAAGGCAGTGGGCGGGCAATGGGCGGCGGTTCGGAAGGTCGAGGCAAGGTGGCTAAAATCGGCGGTTTGCCGGCATCCTGCGCGCCGGCCCGCTTGCCTTTTGGTCAAGCGCGCCCAAGTTCGTTCTCTTGTCTATCTTAGGGATTTCGGTCGAGGCGCCCGCATCCAGCGAGTGTGCATCGATCTCCATTCATGGCCACCAACTTCCTGACTCAAATTTTCGGCAGTCGCAATGACCGGCTCCTGAAGCAGTATCGCAAGACGGTCGAACGCATCAACGCGCTGGAGCCGTCCTTCGAGAAGCTCGACGACGCGGCGCTGCGCGCCAAGACGCAGGAGTTCAAGGACCGCGTCGCCAAGGGCGAGTCGCTCGACGACCTGTTGCCCGAGGCCTTCGCCACGGTGCGCGAGGCCTCGAAGCGGATCATGAAGATGCGCCACTTCGACGTCCAGCTGCTGGGCGGCATGGCGCTGCACAACGGCAAGATCTCCGAAATGCGCACCGGCGAGGGCAAGACCCTGACGGCGACCTTGCCGGTGTACCTGAACGCGCTCACCGGCAAGGGCGTGCACGTGGTCACGGTCAACGACTACCTCGCCAACCGCGATGCCCAGTGGATGGGCCGGCTCTACAACTACCTCGGGCTCTCGGTCGGCATCAATCTGCCGCAGATGCCGCGCGAGGAGAAGCAGCAGGCCTACGGCAGCGACATCACGTACGGCACCAACAACGAGTACGGCTTCGACTACCTGCGCGACAACATGGTCTACGAGCCGGGCGACCGGGTCCAGCGCGGGCTGAACTACGCGATCGTCGACGAGGTCGACTCGATCCTGATCGACGAGGCCCGCACGCCGCTGATCATCAGCGGCCAGGCCGAGGACCACACCGAGCTCTACCTGGCGATCAACAAGGTCGTGCCGCTGCTGGTCAAGCAGGAGGGCGAGGCCGACCCCCGCACCGGCGAAGGCGTCACCAAGCCGGGTGACTTCACGGTCGACGAGAAGACCCACCAGGTGTTCCTGACCGAGGACGGCCACGAGAAGGCCGAGCAGGTGCTGTCGGAGTTCAAGCTGCTGCCAGAGGGCGCCTCGCTCTACGACCCGGCCAACATCACGCTGATGCATCACCTGAACGCGGCGCTGCGGGCCCGGCATCTCTATCACCGCGACCAGCACTACGTGGTGCAGCAGGGCGAGGTCGTGATCGTCGATGAGTTCACCGGCCGCCTGATGACCGGCCGCCGCTGGAGCGACGGCCTGCACCAGGCCGTGGAAGCCAAGGAAGGCGTCGAGATCCAGGCCGAGAACCAGACCCTGGCCTCGATCACCTTCCAGAACTACTTCCGCCTGTACGGCAAGCTGGCCGGCATGACCGGCACCGCCGACACCGAAGCCTACGAGTTCCAGGAAATCTATGGTCTCGAGACCATGATCATCCCGCCGAACCGGCAAAGCCGGCGCGAAGACCAGCTCGACCGCGTCTACAAGACCACGCGCGAGAAATACGAGGCCGCGATCCAGGACATCCGCGAATGCCACGAGCGCGGCCAGCCGGTGCTGGTCGGCACCTCGTCGATCGAGAACTCCGAGATCATCGCCGGCCTGCTCGAGAAGGCCGACCTGCCGCACCAGGTGCTGAACGCCAAGCAGCATGCACGCGAAGCCGACATCGTGGCCCAGGCGGGCCGCACCAAGATGATCACGATCGCCACCAACATGGCCGGTCGCGGGACCGACATCGTGCTGGGCGGCAACGTCGAGAAGCTGATCGAGGCGGTCGAGGCCGACGAGTCCAGGGACGACACGGCCAAGGCCGCTGAAATCGCCAGCCTGCGCGCCCAGTGGGACAAAGACCACGAGTTCGTGAAGTCGCTCGGCGGCCTGCGCATCATCGCCACCGAGCGCCATGAATCGCGCCGTATCGACAACCAGCTGCGCGGCCGCTCGGGCCGCCAGGGCGACCCGGGTTCCTCGCGCTTCTACCTGAGCCTGGACGACCCGCTGATGCGCATCTTCGCCGGCGACCGCGTGAAGGCGATCATGGACCGCCTGAAGATGCCCGACGGCGAGGCGATCGAGGCCGGCATCGTGACCCGCAGCATCGAGAGCGCGCAGCGCAAGGTCGAGGCGCGCAACTTCGACGTCCGCAAGCAGCTGCTGGAGTACGACGACGTCTCGAACGACCAGCGCAAGGTGATCTACCAGCAGCGCAACGACATCCTCGACGCGACCGAGCTGACGGCGCAGATCGAGGGCTTGCGCGAGGGCTGCTTCACCGACCTGGTGCGCCAGTACGTGCCGGCCGAATCGGTCGAGGAGCAATGGCAGCTGGCCGGCCTCGAGAAGGTGCTGAGCGACGAATGGGGCCTCGAGATCCCGCTGCGCCAGCAGGTCGAGGCCGCGACCGCGATCGGCGACGAGGACGTGGTCGAGAAGGTGGTGACCGCCGCCAACGAGGTCTTCAACGCCAAGCTGGCGCTGATCGGCCAGGAGAACTTCACCCAGTTCGAGCGCATGGTGCTGCTGCAGAGCATCGACACCCACTGGCGCGAGCACCTGGCGTCGCTCGACTACCTGCGCCAGGGCATCCACCTGCGCGGCTATGCGCAGAAGCAGCCCAAGCAGGAATACAAGCGCGAGGCCTTCGAGCTCTTCGGCCAGCTGCTCGATTCGGTCAAGAACGAGGTCACGCGCCAGCTCATGACGGTGCGCGTGCAGTCCGGCGAACAGCTCGAAGAGGCCGCCGAGGCGATGGAAAGCCGCGGCGAGAACCTTGCCAACATCA
Source organism: Variovorax sp. J31P207 (assembly GCF_030316965.1). Classification (NCBI taxonomy): domain Bacteria; kingdom Pseudomonadati; phylum Pseudomonadota; class Betaproteobacteria; order Burkholderiales; family Comamonadaceae; genus Variovorax; species Variovorax sp. J31P207. The sequence continues at coordinate 172,619 of NZ_JASZYN010000005.1, read as the reverse complement.
CCTACACCGCGCCGACCGAGACCGGCGAGGTCGAGGTCCGGGTCGACGAGGAAAGCCAGCGTCGCCAAGTCGCCGGCGGCCTCTCCGCCGGTGCCGCGGCCTTCGCGCGGGTCGGCCGCAACGATCCGTGCCCCTGCGGCAGTGGCAAGAAATTCAAGCAGTGCCACGGCAAGCTCACCTGACATCCATCGACAGGATTTCTCCATGCCAGTGAATCTCTCCGCTCCCGACCCCGCCGCGCTGCATGCGGTGCCCGGCGTTCGCATCGGCGTGGCCGAAGCGGGCGTGCGCAAGGCCAACCGCAAGGACCTGACGGTCGTCCTGATCGACGAAGGCGCCGCGGTCGGTGGCGTGTTCACCCAGAACCGCTTCTGCGCGGCGCCGGTCCAGGTCTGCCGCGAGCACCTGGCCCGCGATTTCGGCATCCGGGCGATGCTGATCAACACCGGCAACGCGAACGCCGGCACCGGCGAGGACGGACTGGCGCGCACCCGCGCCACCTGCATCGCGCTGGCGCGTCACCTGAACCTGGCGCCCGAGCAGATCCTGCCCTTCTCGACCGGCGTCATCATGGAGCCGCTGCCGATCGACCGCATCGAAGCCGGCCTGCCCGCCGCGCTCGCCGATGCCGCGCCCGACCATTGGGCGCGCGCGGCCGAAGGCATCATGACCACCGACACCGTGCCCAAGGCCTTCAGCCAGCAGGTGCAGATCGGCGGCGCGACCGTGACGGTCACCGGCATCAGCAAGGGCGCCGGCATGATCCGGCCGAACATGGCGACCATGCTCGGCTTCATGGCCACCGACGCGAAGATCGACCCGGCGCTGATCCAACCCCTGGCCAAGGCACTGGCCGATGCGTCCTTCAACCGCGTGACGATCGACGGCGACACCTCGACCAACGACTCGTTCGTGGTCATCGCGACGCAGAAGGCGGCGCATGCCACGATCGGCTCGCTCGAATCGCCCGAAGGCCGCGCGCTGCTCGAAGCGATGCGCAATGTCGCCCGCCAGCTGGCGCAGGCCATCGTGCGCGACGGCGAAGGCGCGACCAAGTTCATCACCATCCAGGTCGAAGGCGGCAAGGATGCGGCCGAGTGCCGGCAGGTCGCCTATGCGGTCGCGCATTCGCCGCTGGTCAAGACCGCGTTCTTCGCCAGCGATCCGAACCTGGGCCGGATCCTCGCGGCCGTCGGCTATGCGGGCATCGCCGATCTCGACCAGACCGGCATCGACCTCTACCTGGACGATGTCCACGTGGCGGTCAAGGGCGGCCGCAATCCGGCCTACCGCGAGGAAGACGGCCAGCGCGTCATGAAGCAGAGCGAGATCACGGTGCGCATCGCGCTCGGACGCGGCAGCGCCGCCGACACCGTCTGGACCTGCGACCTGAGCCACGACTACGTCTCGATCAACGCCGACTACCGGTCATGAACGTCCAGTTCGAACGCCTGCTCGAGCGGGCCGAGCACCTCATTGCGCGCATCGAATCGATCCTGCCGCAGCCGCTCGCGGCGCCGACCGACTGGAGCGCCTCGATCGCCTGGCGCTACCGCCGTCGCAGTTCCGGCCACGGCACGCTCGAGCCGGTGCGCCACGTGGCCGCGATGGCGCTCGACTCGCTCAAGGAAATCGACGTCCAGAAGGACAAGATCGAGCGCAACACGCGCCAGTTCGTCGAAGGCAAGCCGGCCAACAACGTGCTGCTGACCGGCGCCCGCGGCACCGGCAAGTCGTCGCTGATCCGCGCCTGCCTGCAGGCCTACGCACCGCAGGGCCTGCGCCTGATCGAGGTCGACAAGGCCGAGCTGACCGACCTGCCCGACATCATCGAGGTGGTCGCGAACCGGCCCGAGAAGTTCATCATCTTCAGCGACGACCTCAGCTTCGACGAGGGCGAGCCGGGCTACAAGGCGCTGAAGTCGATCCTCGACGGCTCGATCGCCGCGTCGACGCCCAACGTGCTGATCTACGCGACCAGCAACCGGCGCCACCTGCTGCCCGAGTACATGAAGGACAACCTCAGCTACACCCATACCGAAGATGGCGAAGTCCATCCGGGCGAGGTGATCGAGGAGAAGATCTCGCTGTCGGAGCGCTTCGGCCTCTGGGTCAGCTTCTATCCCTTCAGCCAGAACGAATACCTGGCGATCGTCGCCCAATGGCTGTCCTCGTTCGGCGTCGACGCCAAGGCGGTCGAGGCCGCGCGCCCCGAGGCCCTGGTCTGGGCGCTCGAGCGCGGCTCGCGCAGCGGCCGCGTGGCCTACCAGTTCGCGCGCGACTACGCAGGGCGTGCGGCTTGACCGGGACCCGCAAGCACACCGAAGTCGCGGTCGGCATCCTGATCCGCGAGGACGATTCGCTGCTGCTGTCGACCCGGCCCGAAGGCAAGCCCTATGCCGGCTACTGGGAATTCCCGGGCGGCAAGCTCGAGGCCGGCGAGACCGTCGAGGAGGCGCTGCGGCGCGAACTGCACGAAGAGCTCGGCATCACGATCGCCGGGGCCGCGGTCTGGAAGGTCACCGAGCACGACTACCCGCATGCGCTGGTGCGCCTGCACTGGTGCAAGGTGCATCGCTGGAGCGGCGATTTCGAGATGCGCGAGGGCCAGGCGATGTGCTGGCAGCAACTGCCGCTCGACGTGACGCCGGTGCTGCCGGGCGCGCTGCCGGTGCTGGCCTGGCTGGCCGAGGAGCGCGGGCTGGTCTTCGAGCCGCCGGCGGCTTAGGGCCTGTTGCCGCTACTGCCGCTTCGGATCGCCGAACGGATCGTCGTCCGGCGGCGCATCGGCCGGCATCCTGAATTCTTCGCTGGCCCAGGCACCCAGGTCGATGCCCTTGCAGCGCGCGCTGCAGAACGGCCGGTAGGGATTGCTGGCCGCGTAGACACTGTCCTGTCCGCATGCCGGGCAGCGGACGATCCGCTCGCCGATGGAATTCGTCGCACCGCTCATCGAATGTCTCAGGCGCAGAGGGTCAGTTCGAACGGGGCCTCGTCCGTGCTTTGATGAAGGCGATCATCGGTGCCATGCCGCATCAGCCTGACCGACACCATCAGCCGGTTGCCGGAAATCTCGGGAATCAGCCCGAGCTTGGGGTCGATGCGCAGGCGCAGCAACTGGAAGCTGCGGCCCTGCGGCAGGGTCTGCTGGAACTGGCCGTTGGCCGCGATCACCTTGTAGGGCACGTCGGCATCGCGCAGCAGCTTGAGCAGCAGGTAGATCGACTCGGCCAGCGGCGCGAGCGTGGACGACCAGCGCTCGAGGTCGGCGCGGCGCTCGTGGGCGCGGCGGTTCTGCCAGGCGTAGTAGGCCGGCAGGTCGAACTCGCAGGTGCCGCCCGGAATGCCGGCGCGGCTGCGGATGCTCATCAGCCACTCGTTCTCGGTCAGGGCCTGGCCGGCCTTGCCCGGCACCGTGTTGAGGGTGGTGAAATTGCTTTCGAGCTTGCCCACCACCTGGTCCAGCACCGATTCGGCGATGGCCGGGTTGCCGCGGTAGCTGTTGAAGACGTTCTTGTGCTTGTCGAGGTCCCGCAGCACGTCGGCCTTGAGGTCGGCGCGCGCCGCCACGTCCATGATCTCGAAGATCGTGACCAGTGCGTAGTGATGCAGCAGCGGCGAATCGGCCGGCACCAGCTCGCCAAGGCGACGGAACAGGTGTTCCAGCCGAAGGTAGGTCCGGATGCGCTCGTTGAAGGGGTACTCGTAGAGGATCACGCGTGGTGGCTTCCGGTTGCAGATGATAGCTTCAAGAGGCCTTCGAGGGGGCGGCGGGCAGGATCTTGCGCACCGCTTCGAGCATCCGCTGGCCGACCACCAGCTGCCCGTGCATCGACAGGTGGGTGTCGTTCGGGAAGAAATAGTCGCGGACCTTGTTTTTCTGATCGAACGAGAGGCTGAACAGGTCGGGGCCGATGTCGGCGGCACCGAATGCCGTCACGAAATCTTTCGAATGTTCCGGCTTGACATACACGGTGGTCTTGTTGGGGATGATCATCCACAGCACGGTGCGCCGTGGATGGGCGTCGCCAAAGGCCTTCATCTGGGCCGCGTGCTGCACCGTCAGCTCGCCGTTCTCGTCGTCGGCCGGCCAGAACGGGACCTTGTCGCAGAGCTGGTGGCTGAACAACGCGCAGCCCCCGGGAACCGGTCGCACCAAAATCTTGTCGTTCGACAGGATCGGCTCGGTCGCCTCGCGCGCCCGCCGGGTGTTGCGATAGATCCGCACGCCGGAGGTCAGCTTGCCGTCCCAGTTGAGCACCGGCGCCGGCACCGACGAGGGCGACTCGAAGAAGGGCTTGATGCCGGCCGAGAAGGGCTTGGCCATCGTCTTGCAGGTCTGGGTGCCGACCATGCGTTCGTTCACCAGACGCTCGATGCTCTCGACGATCACCAGCTTGCCGCGGAAGCCCGCGCGATCGAGCCAGGCATCGAAGTCGCCGCAGAGCTCTTCGTTGATCTGGCCCCAGAAGGTGGTCGTGACCCGGTAGCCGGCCCGGGTGAGCATCGATTGCCAGCGGTTCGACATCGAGAAGCTGTCGCCGATCACGACGATGTCGGCTTCGGCAACCGGGACCGCATTCAGGTACTTCGGATCGACGTGCGGCGGCTCGATCCGCCAGCCGAAGGCGGTCTCCGACAGCAGGCCGATGCGGGTCATGTCGCCATAGAAGGGCGGCGTTTTCAGGGTCACGATCAGCAGCGCGATGATGACGAGGAAGCCGGCCCCGAAGATCCGCAGCCAGAGTTTCGCGGGAGTCATATCAGAATTGGAAATAGAGGAAGGGGCTGTAGGAGCCCAGCTTCGAAACGCAGACGCCCAGCAGGTACACCGTGAAGGCGGCCATCAGCGCCGTGAACACCCAGGCCAGGCGCGGCCGGCCGGCCAGCGCCTGCAGCTGCGGCACCCAGCGCTGCAGCGTGATGGTCGGCGGCATCACCAGGCAAATGAACAACCCGACCAGCAGCGTATGGAAGAAGTCGTTCTTGCGGTAGGGCACGCCGCCGAGCTCGCTGAACACCGAATCCGAGGTGCCGTGCAGCCCGAGCATGGCCTGGTAGATGGTGGTCGCGGCGTGCATGCTCTCGGCCCGGAACACCACCCAGGCGATCATCACGCAGACGAAGGTCAGCAGCCAGCCGAGCAGGCGTGCCAGCCTGCCGGGCTTGGCGTTGCGGCGCACCTTGGCGTTCCAGAGGTGGTTGACCATCAGGAAGAAGCCGTGCAGTGCGCCCCAGATGACGAAGGTCCAGGCGGCCCCGTGCCACAGGCCGCCCAGCAGCATCGTCAGGAACAGGTTCAGGTAGCGGCGCGCCGGTCCCTTGCGGTTGCCGCCCAGCGGCACGTAGAGGTAGTCGCGCAGGAAGGTCGACAGCGAGATGTGCCAGCGGCGCCAGAACTCAATGATGTTGGTCGACTTGTAGGGCGAATTGAAGTTGAGCGGCAACTGCACCCCGAGGCACAGCGACAGGCCCACGGCCATGTCCGAGTAGCCCGAGAAGTCGAAGTAGATCTGCAGCGTGTAGGCCAGCACGCCGACCCAGGCGGTGCCCATGGTCGGCGTCAGGCCCTTGTGGACGCCGTTGAACATCAGGTCGGCGTACTCGCCCATCGGGTCGCCGATCAGCAGCTTCTTGGCCAGCCCGAAGACGAAGATCGCCAGCCCGAGCGCCACCTTGTCCAAGTCGACCCGGTAGGTCGCCGGATTGGCGAACTGCGGCATCATCTGCGCGTGGTGCAGCACCGGGCCCGCGATCAGATGAGGAAAGTAGGTGACGAACAGCACGTAATGCACGAAGCTGCGCTCGTGTACCTTGCCTTGCCAGCAATCGACCAGGAAGGCGATCTGCGTGAAGGTATAGAACGAGATCCCGATCGGCAGCGCGATGTGCAGCATCGAGATCGGCGAGTAGCCCGCGGCCAGCAGGCCGTCGTTGACGTTGGCGACGAAGAAGTTCGCGTACTTGAACACCGCCAGCACGCCCAGGTTGACCACCAGCGCGAGCACCAGCATCTTCTTGCGGCCGGGGTCGGTGCGTCCGGGGCCGGGGGTCAGGCGCAGGCCGGCCCAGTAGTTGAAGCAGATCGAGCCCAGCAGCAGCGGCAGCGCCTGGACACTCCACCAGCCGTAGAAGAACAGGGAGGCGAGCGCCAGAAATCCGGCGGCGGCCCGTGCGTTGCGCTTTCCGATCAGGAAGAACCCGACCAGCACGATCGGGAAGAAGAAAAAGATGAACGCGTACGAATTGAAAAGCATCTTGGGGGAGGGCTGTCTCGCGGGGTCGAAACGCACGCCGCATTCTTGTTGTCGGGCGCACGCGCGCCGGCGGACCGGAGATTATCGCGTGTCCGCGACGGCCCAGCGATCCCAAAGACTCCGGACTTCGAGGGAGAGTTCCGCCAGCGACATGGTCTCGTTGAAGATCAGCGCATCGGCGGCCGCGCGCCGCAGGCTGCGTTCGGCCTGCTGCGCGATCACGGCGCGGACCGCTTCCGGCGCCCAGCCGGAACGTGCCACCACGCGATGCAGCTGCACCGCCTCGGAAGCGTCCACCACCAGCACGCGATCGACGATGGCGCGCCAGCGCCTGGACTCGACCAGCAGGGGCACGTCGAAGACGAGCGTCTGGCCGGCCGCCGCGGTCGCCGCCTGCCGTTCGCATTCGACCCCGATCAGCGGATGCAGGATGGCTTCGAGCCGGCGTTTGGCGTCCGGGTCCGCGAACACGAGCTCGCGCATCCGCGCCCGGTCGAGGCCGCCGTCGGCCGCGATCACCGAAGGGCCGAACTCGGCCTCCAGCGCCGGCATGGCGGCGCCTTGCGGCTGCGCCACCGCCCGGGCGATCGCATCGGTATCGACCAGCTTGGCGCCGAGCCCGACCAGCAGCGACGCGACGGTGCTCTTGCCGCTGCCGATGCCGCCGGTCAGGCCGATGCGCATGGTGCGCCCGCCCTTCAGAGCCCGACCGCGCGCAGGATCGCGTCCGGGCCGAAGATCATGGCCGTGAAGCCGGCAGCGGCCAGGAAGGGCCCGAAGGGCACGTAGCCGCCTTCGCGCAGGCCGCTGCTGAACTTGAGCGCGAGCCCGACCACCACGCCGATCACCGACGCCATCAGGATGATCGGCACCAGCGCCTGCCAGCCGAACCAGGCGCCGAAGGCCGCGAACAGCTTGAAGTCGCCATAGCCCATGCCCTCCTTGCCGGTGGTCAGCTTGAACAGCCAGTAGATGGCCCACAGCGACAGATAGCCGGCCACGGCGCCCCAGACCGCATGGGCGAGGGGCACGCCGGTGAAGCCTGCGATCGATGCCAGCAGGCCGCCCCACAGCAGCGGCAGGGTGATGTCGTCGGGCAGCAGCGTGGTGTCCCAGTCGATCAGCGCCAGCGCCAGCAGCGCGGCGGCGAAGGCGCACCAGGCCAGCGCGCCGTACTGGCCGGGCATGCGCCAGACGCACCAGGCGAACAGCGCACCGGTCAGCAGTTCGACCACCGGATAGCGCAGGCCGATCGACGCCTCGCAGGAAGAGCAGCGCCCGCGCAGCACCAGGTAGCTCAGCACCGGAACGTTCTCGTACCAGCGGATCACGTGGCCGCACTGCTGGCAGCGCGAATGCGGCACCATCAGGTTGAAGGGCTCGACGGCGGGCGCTGCCGCCGCGTCGCCGTCGGCGAGGCTCGCGCATTCGGCCGCCCACTGCCGCTCGAGCATCTTGGGCAGCCGGTAGATCACGACATTGAGAAAACTGCCGATCATGAGCCCCAGCACGCCGGCCAGTGCGGCGTCCACCCCCTGCGACACCAGCATCAGACGACCTGGCCGAGCTTGAAGATGGGCAGGTACATCGAGACCACGATGCCCCCGATGATCACGCCCAGGAAGACGATGATGATGGGTTCCATCAGGCTCGACAGGCCGGCGACCATGTCGTCGACTTCCGACTCGTAGAAGTCGGCCGCCTTGCCCAGCATGTGGTCGATCGAGCCTGATTCCTCGCCGATCGCGGTCATCTGCAGCACCATCGACGGGAACAGGTTGGCGTTGGTCATCGCGGTGGTCAGGCTGGTGCCGGTCGACACCTCCTGCTGGATCTTGGTGGTCGCTTCGGCATAGACCGAGTTGCCCGAGGCGCCGCCCACCGAGTCGAGTGCCTCGACCAGCGGCACGCCGGCGGCGAACATCGTGGCCAGGGTGCGGGTCCAGCGGGCGACGCAGGACTTGTCGATCAGGGTGCCGAAGATCGGCAGGCGCAGCAGCAGGCGGTCCATGACCTTCTGCACCCGTTCGTTGCGCTTCCAGGCCTGCAGGAAGAAATAGATGCCGCCGCCGATCACGCCGAAGATCAGCCACCAGTAGGAGACGAAGAATTCGCTGATGCCCATGACGATCAGGGTCGGTGCGGGCAGGTCGGCGCCGAAGGAGGTGAACACCTGCTTGAAGGCCGGGATCACGAAGATCATGATGATCGCCACCACCACGAAGGCCACCACGATGACCGAGGTCGGGTACATCAGCGCCGACTTGATCTTCGACTTGATCGCCTCGGTCTTCTCCATGTAGGTGGCCAGGCGGTCGAGCAGGTCTTCCAGGATACCGGCCGCCTCGCCGGCCTCGACCAGGTTGCAGTAGAGGCTGTCGAAGTACTTCGGGAACTTGCGGAACGCCGCCGAGAGCGAGGTGCCGGTCTCGACGTCGCTGCGGATGTCGTTGAGCAGCTTGGCCACGCTCGGGTTGGCATTGCCGCGGCCGACGATGTCGAAGGCCTGCAGCAGGGGCACGCCGGCCTTCATCATGGTCGCCAGCTGGCGGGTGAAGATCGCGATGTCCTTGGGCTTGATCGCCTTGCCCGAGCGCATCCGGCGCTTCTTGATCTTGGTCGTGAGGATGCCCTGGCGCCGCAAGGCGGCCTGCACCTGGTTCTCGCCGGCGGCGCGAACTTCGCCGCGCACGGTCTTGCCGTTGCGGTCCTTGCCTTCCCACTCGAAGACGAATTCCTTGACCGTCCGGGACGATGCTGTTGCCGTTGCCATGGGATCTCCGCTTCTCCGTGTGCTGGTGCTGCTGCTGATGCGTGCGAATCGACGCGTTCTATTCGTTGGTGACGGCCAGCACTTCTTCGAGCGAGGTCAGCCCCTGCATGACCTTGCGCAGGCCCGACTGGCGCAGCGACCTGACGCCCTCGGATTCGGACTGCTTGGCGATATCGAGCGAGGTGCCGTCGCGAAGGATGATCTTCTGGATCTCCTCGGTGATCGGCATCACCTGGTAGATGCCGACGCGCCCCTTGTAGCCGCCGTTGCAGGCCGAGCAGCCCACCGGGTGGTAGGGCTTCCAGGAGCCGTCGAGGTCGCTGTCCTTGAAGCCGGCGTCGAGCAGCGCCTGCCGCGGCACCTCGGTCGGCGCCCGGCACACGGTGCAGAGCCGGCGCGCCAGCCGCTGGGCGGTGATCAGGATCACGCTCGAGGCGATGTTGAAGGGCGCGATGCCCATGTTGCGCATCCGCGTCAGCGTGGTGGGGGCGTCGTTGGTGTGTAGCGTCGAGAGCACCAGGTGGCCGGTCTGCGCCGCCTTGATCGAGATGTCGGCGGTTTCGATGTCGCGGATTTCGCCGACCATGATGATGTCGGGATCCTGGCGCAGGAAGGCCCGCAGCGCGGTCGCGAAGGTCAGGCCGGCCTTGTCGTTGACGTTGACCTGGTTGACGCCCGGCAGGTTGATTTCGGACGGATCCTCGGCGGTCGCGATGTTCACGCCGGGCTTGTTGAGCAGGTTCAGGCAGGTGTAGAGCGACACCGTCTTGCCGGAGCCGGTCGGCCCCGTGACCAGCACCATGCCGTAGGGGCGGCCGATGGCCGTGAGCAGACGTTCTTTTTCGTCGGCGTCGTAGCCGAGCGCGTCGATGCCGAGGCGGGCGCTGCTCGGGTCGAGGATACGGATCACGATCTTCTCGCCGAACAGCGTGGGCAGCGTGCTGACCCGGAAGTCGATCACGCGCTCGGGACCGATCTTGAGCTTCATCCGGCCGTCTTGCGGAATCCGCTTCTCGGAGATGTCGAGCCGGGAGATGACCTTGATGCGCGAGGCCAGCTTGTCCTTGATGACCGTCGGCGGGCTGGCGATCTCGCGCAGCTCGCCGTCGATGCGAAAGCGCACGCGGTAGTTGTGCTCGTAAGGTTCGAAGTGGATGTCCGAGGCCCGCATGCTGAAGGCATCCAGCAGCATCTTGTGCAGGAACCGGACGACCGGCGCGTCCTCGACTTCGGCCACCGCCGGGTCGTTGCTTTCGCTCGAGGTGTCGGCCGAGACTTCGTCGAACTCGAATTCGGTGCCGATGATGCTGTCGATGGTCTCGGAGGCGCTCACCGCCGCCGCCTCGATCATGCGGGAGAGCTTGTCGTACTCCGCGATGACCCAGTCCACGCCCATCTGGGAGGCGAACTTGATCTTTTCGGCCGCTTGCTGGTCCGAAGGATCGGCTGTTGCGACAATGAGACGATTGTTACGCTTGCTGAGCACCACGACCCGGTAGGCCTGGCACAGCTTGGGGTCGAGCAGGTCCTTGGGCAGACGCTGGGAGTCAATGGCGTCGAGGTCGAGCAGCGGGGCGCCGAAGGCGCTCGACAGCGTGTGCGCCAGGTCGGCCGCCGACACGGCGCCGGTGCCGGTCAGCTCGGCAATGAAACTGGTCCTGCCGCTCAGGGACTTCTGGTAGATGTCTTCGGCCGTCTTGGCCGGGAGCTTTCCGGCCGAAACCAGTGCGCGCGCAAGCCCTGGAAGGGCGATCGGCGAGCTGTCTTTGACGAGGGGTTCGGCTGCGGCCATTCAACGAATGTAAGAAACGTGAAAATTTGCTTCACGATCATCGCTGATCGCCCAAGCGCTGTAAACCGCTGCGCGGCAACGGTTCCGCGGAGCATTTGGCAATTACAGCCCTGAAAGGCTGATGGGGGTGAGAGGGTCGGACCTCCTTGCACTGCCCTGCTCCAGGGGCCCGCTGCCTGAGTCAATGGGCAAACCCTGTGCAATCGACGCACCGGAGACTTAGCGTAGCACAGCGTCCAGGGACGCCGAAAGGGCTGTTGCGGGGATGCCGCACACCGGATGAAGGTGCAGAGGATTCGAAACGACCTAGCCGTTGCCTGCGTGCTCGGCAGGCGGTCCACGTTGCATGGACGCCAGAAAAGTCGACTTGATTCAAGAATTGGTCGGGGTGAGAGGATTCGAACCTCCGGCCTCTACGTCCCGAACGTAGCGCTCTACCAGGCTAAGCTACACCCCGATGGTGCTGATTGCGAGAACAGTGACGCGACCGTGGCGTTCACTCGGGTGAGTTGATCGTCAGGCGCGCCGCTCAAGCAGCTGAGCCGCTAATTGTAGCAAAGCCGCGGAGTGCGGATTTGCAGAAAAACCACGAAGCGCGTCGATCGCGCGTTGCGCCTCGGCGGCAGCGGCGGCGCGCGTGGCTTCCAAAGCGCCGGTTTCGCGCACGATGGCGACGATCTGCGGCAGTTGCGTCGTGTCGCCGGCCTCGATGGCGCCGCGGATCAGCGCCTGCTGCGCCGCCGTGCCGCGCTGCATCGCGAGGATCAGCGGCAGCGTGGTCTTGCCCTCGCGCAGGTCGTCGCCGACGTTCTTGCCGGTTTCGCTGGCGTCGCCGGCGTAGTCGAGCACGTCGTCGATGACCTGGAAAGCCGTGCCCAGCGCCTGCCCGTAGGTGGCGCAGGCTTCTTCGACGTCCGGCGGCACCCCGGCCAGCACGGCGGCGAGCCGCGTGCTGGCTTCGAACAGCTTGGCGGTCTTCGAGCGGATGACGCGCAGGTAGGCGTCCTCGTCGAGGGTGGCGTCATGCATGTTCATGAGCTGCAGGACTTCGCCCTCGGCGATCACGTTGGTCGCCTCCGCCAGGATCTGCATCACGCGCACGTCGTCGGCGTCCAGCATCATCTGGAAGGCGCGCGAGTAGAGGAAGTCGCCGACCAGCACGCTTGCCGGGTTGCCGAAGGATTCGTTGGCGGTCGGGCGGCCGCGGCGCAGCGTGGACTCGTCCACCACGTCGTCATGCAGCAAGGTGGCGGTATGGATGAACTCCACCACGGCCGCCAGGTTGAAGCGCTGCTCGCCGCGATAGCCCAGGGCGCCCGCCATCAGCAGCAGCAGCGCCGGACGCAGCCGCTTGCCGCCGGCGGAGATGATGTATTTCGAGACTTGGCTGACCAGCGGCACGCCTGTGTCGAGCCGACGTGCGATCACGAGATCGACGCTGTCCATGTCGTCGGCGATCAGGCTGAGAACGGCGGCGGCGGGGGAGGTGTCGGCGGCGTGAACTGACAAAGGCAAGGGCGCTTGCGCGCAGCAGGAGGTGCGACGATGGCGCTGGCGGCCGTGGAGGCCGGATGGGCCGGAAGCTGTCGATTATAGGGACGGCCGGCCCGGTCCCCAGGCGGCCCTGGCATGCCATGTGGCGCAAAACGGCCGGAGTGCTATAATCGTGGGCTCTACGGAATTCGCCGTGGAGCCATCTTTTCCCAAGAGGTCAATAATGTACGCGGTCATAAAAACCGGCGGCAAGCAGTATCGCGTTGCTTCCGGCGAAAAAATTAAAGTAGAACAGATTGCTGCGGACGTGGGCCAGGAAATCGTGATCGATCAGGTGCTCGCAGTCGGAACCGGCAGCGAAATCAAGGTCGGTACGCCCCTGGTATCCGGCGCCACGGTGACGGTCACGGTCCTGTCGCACGGCAAGCACGACAAGGTTCGCATCTTCAAGATGCGCCGTCGCAAGCACTATCAGAAACGTCAAGGCCATCGCCAGCAGTTCACCGAACTGCAAATCGGCGCGATCGCCGGCTAAGGAGCACATTCCATGGCACAGAAAAAAGGCGGCGGCTCAACGCGAAACGGGCGCGATTCCAAGCCCAAGATGCTCGGCGTGAAGCGCTTCGGCGGCGAACTGATCAGCGCAGGCTCGATCATCGTGCGCCAGCGCGGTACCCAGTTCCACCCCGGCGTCAATGTCGGCATCGGCAAGGACCACACGCTGTTCGCCCTGGTCGAAGGCACCGTTTCCTTCGGCACCAAGGGTGCACTCAACAAGCACACGGTCAACGTGACGCCGGCGTAAGCCAGTCACTTCGACCCGATCGGAGCCCCGCTTTGCCGGGGCTTTTTCATTTTGTAGACTGACTGACTGGACATCTCATGAAGTTCGTGGACGAAGCCTTCATCGACGTCGCCGCTGGCGACGGCGGCAACGGCTGCGTGTCGTTCCGCCATGAGAAGTACAAGGAGTTCGGCGGCCCGAACGGCGGCGACGGCGGACGTGGCGGCCATGTGTTCGCAGTCGCCGACTCGAACCTGAACACGCTGGTCGACTTCCGCTTCTCGCGCCGCCACGACGCCAAGCGCGGCCAGCACGGCATGGGCTCCGACATGTTCGGCGCCGCCGGCGAGGACATCACGCTGAAGATGCCGGTCGGCACCATCATCTCGGACGCCGAGACCGGCGAGGTGCTCTACGAACTGCTGACGCCCGGGGAGGTCATCACGATCGCCAAGGGCGGCGACGGCGGTTTTGGCAACATGCGCTTCAAGAGCGCGATCAACCGGGCGCCGCGGCAGAAGACACCCGGCTGGCCGGGCGAAAAGAAAAACCTCAAGCTCGAACTCAAGGTGCTGGCCGACGTCGGCCTGCTGGGCATGCCGAACGCCGGCAAGTCGACCTTGATCAGCGCCATCTCCAACGCGCGTCCGCGCATCGCCGACTATCCGTTCACGACCCTGCACCCGAACCTGGGCGTGGTGCGCGTCGGGCCGGAGCAGAGCTTCGTGGTCGCCGACCTGCCGGGCCTGATCGAAGGCGCCTCCGAAGGGGCGGGCCTGGGCCATCTGTTCCTGCGCCACCTGCAGCGCACCCGGCTGTTGCTGCACGTGGTCGACCTGGCGCCTTTCGACGAGGGTGTTGACCCGGTCGCCCAGGCCAAGGCGATCGCCGGCGAGCTCAAGAAGTACGACAAGGCGCTGTACGAGAAGCCGCGCTGGCTGGTGCTGAACAAGCTCGACATGGTGGCCGACGACGAGCGGGCCGCGAAGGTCAAGGATTTCGTCAAGCGGCTGCGCTTCAAGGGGCCGGTGTTCGAGATCTCCGCCCTCACGCGCGAAGGCTGCGAGCCGCTGGTGCAGGCGATCTACCAGCACGTCAAGGCGCAACAGGTGGCCGAGCAGCCGCCGGTCGAAGTCGATCCACGCTTTCCCGATCTCCAGCCATGAGTTCGACTTCCGGCTCCACCGTCTTGCGCGATGCGCGCCGCATCGTCGTCAAGGTGGGTTCCAGCCTCGTGACCAACGAGGGGCGCGGGCTCGACGACGCTGCCATCGGCGAATGGTGCCGGCAGCTTGCGGCTCTGGTGCGCGATGGCCGCGAGGTCGTGATGGTGTCGAGCGGCGCGATCGCCGAGGGCATGAAGCGCCTGGGCTGGCGCACCCGCCCGCACGAGATCCACGAACTGCAGGCCGCCGCCGCCGTCGGCCAGATGGGCCTGGCGCAGGTCTACGAGACCAAGCTGCGCGAGAACGGCATGGGCAGCGCCCAGGTGCTGCTGACCCACGCCGACCTGGCCGATCGCGAGCGCTACCTCAATGCGCGCTCGACCCTGGTGACCCTGCTGGCACTGGGCGTGGTGCCGGTCATCAACGAGAACGACACGGTGGTCACGGACGAGATCAAGTTCGGCGACAACGACACGCTGGGCGCGCTGGTCGCCAACCTGGTCGAGGCCGATGCACTGGTGATCCTGACCGACCAGAAGGGCCTGTTCACGGCCGACCCGCGCAAGGATCCGGCTGCCCGTTTCGTCGACGAGGCGGCCGCCGGCGACCCCGAGCTCGAAGCCATGGCCGGCGGCGCCGGCAGCAGCATCGGGCGCGGCGGCATGATCACCAAGATCCTGGCGGCCAAGCGCGCGGCGGGTTCCGGCGCCTCGACCGTGATCGCCTGGGGCCGCGAGCCCGACGCCCTGCTGCGCCTGGCGCGCGGCGAGGCGATCGGCACCCTGCTGGTGGCCCAGACGGCCAAGCACCAGGCGCGCAAGCGCTGGATGGCCGACCATCTGCAACTGCGCGGCGCGGTCCTGGTCGATGCCGGCGCGGCGGCCAAGGTTCGCGGCGAGGGCAAGAGCCTGTTGCCGATCGGCATGACGGGCGTGGAAGGCGAGTTCTCGCGCGGCGACGTGATTGCCATCCGCGATGCCCTGGGCGTCGAGCTCGGGCGCGGACTGGCGAATTATTCGAGCGCCGAGGCGCGGATGCTGTGCCGCAAGCCCTCGTCGGAGTTCGAGCGCCTGCTGGGCTATGCGGCCGAGCCGGAGATGGTGCACCGCGACAACATGGTGCTGCTGCAGGGCTGAGCGCCCCGCGGGGCGCCAGTTACTCGACTTCGCGCACCGGCGCCTTCAGGACCCGGATCATCTCGCCGACCGAGCCCCGCGGGGCATCGCCGCGGCACAGGGCCTGCGCCGCCAGCGCCTTGGTGTAGATCGAGTTGCGTTCGCTCAGGCGCTTCCATTCGGGCGCCGGCGTCGGGTCCCAGGCGCCGTTGGTGAAGCGCGCGTAGCTCTTGTATTCGGCCGTGGCGCAGCGAAGCCCCTCGTAGTAGGCGTTGAGCGCGCCGCCCTCCTTGTGGGTGGCCACCACCACGTAGCGGACCACGCCGTCGCCGGTGATCTTGATGGTCGCCGGATCGACGCCGAACTTCAGCGTCATGTAGGGCGGCATGGTGATCGGGACCAGCTTGTTCAGGTCGAACGCCGGCGGCGGCGGCGCCTCGGTTTCCTTCCAGTCGACATCGCCGAACACCTGAGCCTGGGCCAGGCTGGCGGCGCCCAGCGCGCAGGCCAGCAGCAGCGCGCGGCCGGCGCGGCTAGCGGGGGAAGTGGGACGGGTCGTTCGTCGAGGCAGGATCGTTGGCAAGATTGGCATTCGGGTTGGGATCGAAGCTGGCGCCGGGCGGCAGCTCGAAGGTCGGTTCGTGGCCCGCGCCGGGCGGATGGCGCTCGAATTCACGGGCCCGCACATTGCTGCGCAGGAAGCGGTTGCGGAAATCCTGCCGAGGCAGGTAGCGGGCGAGTTCGGTCAGCGCCATCTCGTAGACGCCGCGCTTGAACTCGACCACGACGTCGAGCGGGACCCAGTAGTCGTGCCAGCGCCAGGCGTCGAACTCCGGGTGGTCGGTGGCGCGCAGGTTCAGATCCCAGTCGTGACCGGTCAACTGCAGCAAATACCAGATCTGCTTCTGGCCCTTGTAATGGCCTCGTGCGTCTCGGCGGATGAACCGATCCGGCACCTCGTAGCGCAACCAGTCGCGGGTACGGGCGACGATCCGCACATGCTCCGGATGGAGACCTACTTCCTCGTGCAGTTCCCGGAACATGGCTTGCTCGGGACTTTCGCCGCGATCGATGCCGCCTTGCGGAAACTGCCAGGAATGGGTGCGGATGCGTTTGCCCCAGAAAACCTGGTTTCTCTGGTTGAGCAGGATGATGCCGACGTTGGGCCTGAAGCCGTCCCGGTCGAGCATAATCAAACCCCAATTTTTTGAACTGAGTCGATTATGCATGCCGGGTTGCGCACGGCAAGCGACCGGTTCCAGGACCCCCCAGGACCTGCCCTCCCGACCACCCGTTCCAGCCCCCTGCGAGACCGATGAAAGCTTCCCGATTCTTTATCTCCACCCTCAAGGAAGCGCCCGCCGATGCCGAGGTCGCCAGCCACCGCCTCATGATGCGCGCCGGCATGATCAAGAAGCTGGGCACCGGCATCTACACCTACATGCCCATGGGCTTGCGCGTGATCCGCAAGGTCGAGGCCATCGTGCGCGAGGAAATGAACCGGGCCGGCGCGGTCGAACTGGCGATGCCGGTGGTGCAGCCGGCCGAGATCTGGCAGGAAGCCGGGCGTTTCCAGGGCTACGGTCCCGAGCTGCTGCGCATCAAGGACCGGCATGACCGCGATTTCGTGATCCAGCCGACCAGCGAGGAGGTCGTGACCGACATCGCGCGCCAGGAGATCCGCAGCTACAAGCAGCTGCCAAAGAATTTCTACCAGATCCAGACCAAGTTCCGGGACGAGCGCCGGCCGCGCTTCGGCCTGATGCGCGGGCGCGAGTTCATCATGAAGGACGCCTACAGCTTCGACCGCGACCTCGACGGCGCCAAGGCCAGCTACAAGATCATGTCGGACGCCTACCGCCGGGCCTTCGACCGCTTCGGCCTGCGCTACCGGGCGGTGGCGGCGGACAGCGGCGCCATCGGCGGCGACGTCAGCCAGGAGTTCCAGGTGATCGCCGCGACCGGCGAGGATGCGATCGTCTACTGCCCCGACAGCGACTACGCCGCCAACATGGAAAAGGCCGAGGCGCTGGCGCCCGCCGGCCCGCGTCCTGCGGCCGCAGATGCGCTCACGAAGACGCCGACGCCCGGCAAGGCGACTTGCGAGGATGTCGCCGCGCTGCTCGGCGTGCCGCTGGCGACCACCGTGAAGTCGCTGGTGCTGGCCACCGAGCAGCTGGACGCCGCCGGCAACGTCCAGAAGGTGACGGTCTGGCTGCTGCTCTTGCGCGGCGACCACGACATGAACGAGATCAAGGTGAGCAAGGTGCCGGGCCTGGACCAGGGCTTCCGCTTCGCCACCGTGACCGAGATCGAAGACCATTTCGGCTGCAAGCCGGGCTACCTGGGCCCGCTCAACCTCAAGCAGCCGGTCAAGATCGTCGCCGACCGCGAAGTCGCGGTGATGGCCGACTGGATCTGCGGCGCCAATGAAGTCGACTTCCACCTGACCGGCGTCAACTGGGGGCGCGACCTGCCCGAGGCCGATGCGGTGGCCGACCTGCGCAACGTGGTGGCCGGCGACGCGTCGCCCGACGGCCGAGGCCTGCTCGCGATCGAGCGCGGCATCGAGGTCGGCCATGTGTTCGTGCTCGGCACCAAGTACAGCAAGCCGATGAACGCCACCTTCCTCGACGAGGCCGGCAAGCCGCAGTTCCTCGAGATGGGCTGCTACGGCATCGGCATCACGCGGCTGCCGGCGGCGGCGATCGAGCAGAACAACGACGAGCGCGGGATCATCTGGCCGGACGCGATCGCGCCGTTCACGGTGGTGGTCTGCCCGATCGGCATGGACCGCAGCGCCGAGGTCAAGACGGCGGCCGAGGCCCTCTACGAGCAGTTGCTCGCGGCCGGCGTCGACGTCCTGCTCGACGACCGCGGCGAGCGCCCGGGCGCGATGTTCGCCGACTGGGAGCTGATCGGCGTGCCGCACCGGGTCGTGATCTCCGACCGCGGCCTCAAGGAAGGCCAGCTGGAATACCAGCATCGCCGCGACACGGCGGCGACCAAGGTGCCGGCGGCCGGCATCGCCGACTTCATCGCGGGCCGCCTGGCGGCGGCCTGAGCCGACGGCCTTGAAAGCGCCCGGCCTTTCCCGCCGTCTGTGCCTCGGCGGCGCGGCCGCGGGTGCGCTTTCGCTGGCGCTGCCGAAGAGCGCCCTGGCCGGGGCGCAGATCGAGGAGCCGCTGATCGACTCGGTGCGCACCGCGCTGAACTCGGCGATCCAGAACAAGGCGCCGCCGATCCCGGAATTCGGCGACACCGAAGCGCGCATGGCCTACCTGCGCTGGCTCGGCGCCATGAGCGAGCGGCTCAAGAAGAAGCTGACCGACTGGCCGACGCGCAAGGAATTCCTGCAGACCGTCTGGTACGAGGCGCGGCGCTCCGGCCTCGATGTCAGCCTGGTCATGGGGCTGATCCAGGTCGAGAGCAACTTCCGCAAGTTCGCGGTGTCCAGCGCCGGTGCCCGCGGCTACATGCAGGTGATGCCCTTCTGGACCCGCGTGATCGGCGACAGCGACCCGTCCAAGCTGTTCCACATGCAGACCAACCTGCGCTTCGGCTGCGTGATCCTGCGCCACTACCTGGACCGCGAGCAGGGCGACCTGTTCATGACGCTGGGTCGCTACAACGGCAGCCGCGGTCGCTCGCCGTATCCCGACGCAGTTTTTTCCAACCAGCGCCTCTGGGTGTTCAAGGACCGGCCGCTGGACTGACGGCCGGGCCCGGGCGCGCGCCCCGGGTCACCATCACCTGGTCGATGCGGTAGCTGTCGACGTCCATCACTTCGAAGGTGTAGCCGGCCCAGCTGACGCTGTCGGTGCGCTTGGGCACCCGGCGCAGCATGACCATCAGGAAGCCGGCCAGGGTCTCGTACTCGTCGTCGTGCGGCAGGCGCTCGATGTCGAGCGCGCGCTGCACGTCCTGGATCGGCGTCACGCCGTCGATCAGCCAGGAGTTCTCGTCGCGCCTGACGATCTGCTGCTCCTCGTCCTGGGCGCCGACCAGGTCGCCCATCACGGTGCTCATGACATCGTTGAGCGTGATGACGCCGACCACCAGGCTGTATTCGTTGACGATGATCGCGAAGTCCTCGTGGGCCTGCTGGAACTGCTCGAGCACTTCGGTCAGCGAGAGCCGGTCGGGAATCACCAGGGACTTGTGCAGCGGCAGGCCATGGTCGAAGGACAGCGGCTGGCCGCTCAGCACGCGCTGGAACATGTCCTTGGCGTCGACGTAGCCGAGCACGTGGTCGATGTCGCCCTCGCACACCGGGTAGGCGGAGAAGGGCTCGGCCACGATGCGTGCGCGCAGCACCGATTCGGGGTCGTCGCGCAGGAACCAGGCGATGCGGTCGCGCGAGGTCATCACGCTGCTGACCAGCCGGGTGTCGAGCTCGAACACGTTGGCGATCACCTGCTGCTCGCGCACCGCGAGCACGCCGGCCCGGGCGCCGGCCTCGGTCATCGCGAGGATGTCGGCCGAGGTGATCTTCTCGTCGCGCGCGAGCGGCATGCCCAGCAGCTTGAAAAGCAGGTCGGTCGTGACCGTGAACAGCCAGACCAGCGGCTTGAAAGCGGTGATCAGCACCTGCATCGGCCCGACCATGCGCACCGCCAGCAGTTCCGGGCTGCTCATGCCCAGGCGCTTCGGGAACAGGTCGGCGAACACCAGGAAGACCGAGATGATGGTGATGAAGGAAGCCAGGAAGGCGGCGGTCTGCGCCGCGTCAACGCTGAGCCAGAGTCCGAACAGGCGGGCGAAATAGGGGCTCAGCGCGCCCTCGCCGACGACGCCGCCGAGGATCGCGACCGCGTTCAGGCCGATCTGCACCACGGTGAAGTAGTGGCCCGGCTGTTCCTGGACGCGCATCACCCGTTCGGCGCGCGCATCGCCTTCATCGGCCATCTGGCGCAGCCGCAGGCGGCGCGAGGCCGCCAGCGAGATCTCGGCCAGCGAGAAGAAGGCGCTGGTCGCGATCAGCGCGACGATGATCAGGAGGCTCTGTGTCAGGGTCATGGTGCGGTCGATGAAGACCGCCATGGTGCCATGACCGGCAACTGCCCCGTTATTGGACGAAGCCGATCCGGCTTCTCGCCGCGTTGATCCGGGGCAGGTCGTCGACCCGGACCTCGTCGCGCCCGGCCAGGCGGGCATTGCCGAAGCCGGTCATGAGGGCGCGCCGCATCTCGCGCGGCGCCAGCGTGGCGAGCTGGTCGAGCACGTCCGGTGCGGGCTCCACGGCCAGCAGCCGGCCCCAGTCGTGGTCGCCGCGGATCGCGTCGTAGAGCTGGCGCGCGATCTGGCGTGCCGCCTCGGGCGAGGGCGATTCGATCTCGAACACGTTCATGCGGTTGAGGATCGGTTCCGGGATGCCGCGCGCGTCGTTCGCGGTCGTGATCCAGATCACCTGGCTGGCGTCGATGGCGACCTCGGCGAATTCGTCGACGAAAGCGTGCGCGGTGTCGTGTTCGAGCAGGTTGTAGAGCGCCCCCAGCGGGTCGTACTGGCTGTCGCTGCCGGCCTTGTCGATCTCGTCGACCACCATCACCGGATTGGCGTACTGGCCCTCGACCAGCGCCTCGAACACCTTGCCGGGCTTGGCGCCCTTCCACTGCGAGGAAGCGCCCGAGAGCAGCCAGCCCGCGGTCATGGAGTTCATCGGCACCAGCGACATCCCGGTGCCCAGCAGATCGGCCAGCTTCTTCGCGAAATGGGTCTTGCCGATGCCGGGCGCGCCGAGCAGCAGCATCGGCGTGACCTCGAGGCCGTCGCGGCTGTCCTGCGCCAGGGCGACATGGCGCCGCACGTCGTCGAGGACTTCGGTGAAGTTGGGCAATTGGGCGTAGAGCGACGCCATCTCGGGCACGCCGCTCGGCTTGACCTGGAACCGGTCGGGGCCGCGCTCGAGCATGCGCTCGTAGGTGGTGCGAAGGTGTTCGTGCTCGCGCTCGGGGAGCTTGGCGAGCTTGCGCTCGACGTCGTGCGTCTGGAACACGCTGCGCAGGTTGGCGACCGGCAGCTGGAACGACGGCGATGCGGGGACGAGACTGCGGGAATCCATGGACACCTCCGGTTTCGAACACTCTTTGGACAGCATAAGCCGTGCCCGGGTTCGCCGGATGTCTACGTTTTCTCGCTTTGCCCTGTTTTGGGGGTCTGTCGCGCGCCGATCACACGCCGCCGTGCGGATGGGTCGGGTCGACCCACAACACCGATTCGGGCTTTTCGGCCGGCTCGATGTCGAGGTTGACCGCCACCGCCTGGCCGTCGCTGCGGCACAGCACGCATTCGAGCGCCTCGGTCTCGCTGGCGTTGATTTCCTGGTGCGGCACGTAGGGCGGCACGTAGATGAAGTCGCCCGGGCCGGCCTCGGCCGTGAATTCGAGCTGCTCGCCCCAGCGCATGCGGGCCCGGCCGCGCACCACGTAGATCACGGATTCGAGATGGCCGTGATGGTGGGCGCCGGTCTTGGCGTTGGCGTGGATGGTGACGGTGCCGGCCCAGAGCTTCTGGGCCCCGACGCGCGCGAAGTTGATCGCGGCGGCCCGGTTCATGCCCGGCGTCTGGGCGGTGTTGGTGTCGAGCTGGTTGCCGGGGATCACGCGCACGCCGTCGTGCTTCCACGCCGGCTCGGCGTGTCCATGATCGGCGTGGTCGTGGCTCATCGCCGTGGGGAGGCTCAGGCCGGGCTGCCGTTGAGCATCTGCTGCAATTCGCCGGATTCGTACATTTCCATCAGGATGTCCGAACCGCCGACGAATTCGCCCTTGACGTAGAGCTGGGGGATGGTCGGCCAGTTGCTGTATTCCTTGATGCCCTGGCGCACTTCGGCGTCGTCCAGCACGTTGACGGTCTTGAGCGTGCGGGTGTCGACACCCACGGCCTTGAGGATCTGGATCGCGCGGCCCGAGAAACCGCACATCGGGAAACTGGCATTGCCCTTCATGAAGAGCACGAGGTCGTTGCTCTTGACGAGATCGTCGATGCGTTGCTGGGTATCGGACATGGGGAACTCCTGGAAATTGGATTGGGCGGATTATTTCACTGTGCGCCGGATTCCGCCCGAGCAGCGCGCGATGCCGGCGAGGTCGTCGCGGCTTTGGACCTCGGAGAAACCGCCTGCGGCCAGCAGCTGCCGCACCGCGTCGGACTGGTCGTAGCCGTGTTCGAGCAGCAGCCAGCCGCCCTCGGCCAGGTGCTCCGGCGCCGCCCGGACGATGCGGCGGATGTCGTCCAGCCCGTCGGCCCCGGAGACCAGCGCCCGCAGCGGCTCGTGGCGCAGGGCGGCCAGGTGCGGGTCGCCGGCCACGATGTAGGGCGGGTTCGAGACGATCAGGTCCAGCCCGCGGTCGGCGCCGTCCAGCCAGTCGGCCTGGGCGAAGCGCACCGGCAGGCCGAGCCTTGTCGCATTGGCGCGGGCCACGGCCAGGGCGTCGGCGCTGGCATCGACCGCCGCCACCCGGGCGTCGGGCCGCGCATGCTGGATCGCCAGGGCGATCGCGCCGCTGCCGGTGCCGAGGTCGAGCACGGCCGGGGCCGGCCGGCCGTCCAGGCATTGCAGCGCCCATTCGACCAGGGTCTCGGTGTCGGGACGCGGCACCAGCACGCGGGCGTCGACCTGCAGGCCCAGGCCGTGGAACTCCTTCTCGCCGACCAGGTAGGCCACCGGCTCGCCGGCGAGGCGGCGCTCGCACAGCCGCTCGAAGGCCTGCCAGGCGGCGTCCGGCAGGGGGTCGGTGTCATGCGCCAGCAGCCAGGCGCGCTCGCTGGCGGCGCGGCCCAGCGCATGCAGCAGCAGCAGTTGGGCGTCGAGACGGTCGATGCGAAGCGCGGCCGCCGCGGCCAGCATCTGCGCCGGGGTCGAGGGCCGGTGTTCGGGCGGAGGGGTCACGCCGGCAGACTGGCTTCGAGCTCGGCCAATTGCTCTGCCTCGCGCGCCGCCTGCAGCGCCGCCAGCACGTCGCCGAGGTCGCCTTCCATGATCGCCAGCAGCTTGTAGAGCGTGAGGTTGATGCGGTGGTCGGTGAGCCGGCCCTGCGGGAAGTTGTAGGTGCGGATGCGGTCGGAGCGGTCGCCGGTGCCGATCAGGCCCTTGCGCATGGCGGCGTCCTTGGCCGCGCGCTCGCTGCGGTCCTTTTCCTGGATCCGCGCCGACAGCACCTGCAGCGCCTTGGCCTTGTTGCGGTGCTGGCTGCGGTCGTCCTGGCATTCGGCCACGATGCCGGTCGGGATGTGGGTGATGCGCACCGCCGAATCGGTCTTGTTGATGTGCTGGCCGCCGGCGCCGCTGGCGCGGTAGGTGTCGATGCGCAGGTCGGCCGGATTGATCTGCACCGCCTGCGCCTCGTCGGGCTCGGCCAGCACGGCCACCGTGCAGGCGCTGGTGTGGATGCGCCCCTGCGTTTCCGTCGCCGGCACGCGCTGCACCCGGTGGCCGCCGGATTCGAAGCGCAGCTTGCCGAACACGTCGTCGCCGACGATCCGGATCACGACTTCCTTGTAGCCGCCGAGCTCGCTCTCGCTTTCGCTGACGATCTCGCAGCGCCAGCCGGTGCGCTCGGCGTAGCGCGTGTACATGCGCAGCAGGTCGCCGGCGAACAGCGCCGATTCGTCGCCGCCGGTGCCGGCGCGGATCTCCAGGAAGGCGTTGCGGGCGTCGTCCGGGTCCTTGGGCAGCAGCAGGCGCTGCAGTTCGTCGTCGAGCTGCAGCAGCTCGGCCTCGGCGGCGGCGATCTCCTCCTGCGCCATCTCGGCCATCTCGGGCTCGTCGAGCATCTCGCGGGCGCTGGCCAGGTCGGCCTCGCGCTGCAGGTAGCGGCTGTAGCGGCCGGCCACCTGCGTCACCTCGGCATGCTCGCGCGAGATGGTGCGGTACTGCGCCATGTCGGACATGATGTCCTCGCGCGAAAGCAGGAAGTCGAGTTCGCCGAGGCGTTGCGCGTAGCGCTCGAGTTGGTGACGCAGGAAGGGTTTCACGGAGAAGGGGGCGTTGCGAATGAGAGGGGGCGCAGCCGATGCGCGGCGGCGGGCGTGGCGGCAGGCGGCGCCGCCGGGACGGCCAGCGTCGCTAACGCTCTTTGCGCGGTTCGTTGCGCAGGAACAGGCGCGAGATCGTCTCTGCCGTCTGCTCGCGGGCCGCGGCATCGCCGGCGTGGAGCTCGGCCATCGCCCCGTGCAGCATCTTCTGCGTCAGGCCGCGCGACAGGGCTTCGAGCACCGCATCGACGTCCTCGCCCCGGGCCAGGAGCTTGCGCGCGCGGGCCAGTTCGGTGGCGCGCCATTCGTCGGTCTGGGCGTTGAGCTGGCGGATCAGCGGCACCGTGCCGCGCTGGTCGAGCCAGTGCATGAAGCTCTGCACGCCAGCATCGATGATGACCTCGGCCTGCGCCACGGCGGCCTGCCGGTTGGCGTGGCCCTGCTGGACCACCTGCGCCAGGTCGTCCACCGTGTAGAGATAGACGTCCTCGAGTGCCTTCACTTCGGGTTCGATGTCGCGCGGCACCGCCAGGTCGACCATGAACATCGGGCGGTGCCGGCGCACCTTGAGCGCGCGCTCGACCGCGCCCAGGCCGATCAGCGGCAGCGTGCTGGCGGTGCAGCTCACGACGATGTCGAACTCGGCCAGCCGGGCCGGCAGGTCGGCCAGCCGCATCGCCTCGCCGCCGAAGCGCGAGGCCAGCTTTTCGCCGCGTTCCAGCGTGCGGTTGGCGATCACGATGGATTTGGGCTGGCGGGCCGCGAAGTGCGTCGCCGCCAGGTCGATCATCTCGCCGGCGCCGATGAACAGCACGCGCGTGTGCCTCAGGTCCTCGAACAGCTGGCCGGCCAGGCGCACGGCGGCGGCGGCCATGCTGATCGAATGGGCGCCGATCTCGGTCGCGGTGCGCACTTCCTTGGCGACCGCGAAGGAGCGCTGGAACAGCTGGTTCAGGGTGCTGCCGAGGGCGCCGGCGGTTTCGGCGGCGCGCACGGCGTCTTTCATCTGGCCGAGGATCTGGGGCTCGCCGAGCACCATCGAATCGAGCCCGCTCGCGACCCGGAAGGCGTGGCGCGCGGCGTGGTCGTCGTGCAGGGTGTAGGCGTGCGAGCGAAGCAGGGCCGGCGAGACGCCGCCGCTGTGGGCCAGCCAGTCGACCGTGTGCTCGAGCGCGACCTGGTCGGCGGCGCAGTAGATCTCGGTGCGGTTGCAGGTCGAGATGATCGCGGCCTCGACGCCGGGATGGCGGTTCGAGCCGAAAGAATGGCGCAGGCTGTGCAGCGTCGGGGCGATCTGGTCGATGGCGAACGCGAAACGACCGCGCAGGTCGAGCGGCGCGGTCGTGTGGTTCAAGCCGAGGGCCCAGACTGACATAGCCGCTGATTATAAAATGAGCAAGGCCCAGACCACCCGCGGCCGGAAAAAAGGCCGCAATCCGATCGGCGACCCCCTGACATGGCACCGCTGGACCTTTTCAACCACCTGCTCAATTTCGTCGCGCCGGCCTTTGCGGTCGGTTTCCTCTCGGCGCTGCTGGGCCGGTTGACGATGAGAAAGGCCGCCGGAACGCTGTCCTGGTGGCTTCAGGGCGCTATCAATTTCATAGTGGGCGTGGCCGTGCTGGCGGGCGGACTGGTCTTTTTCGGCCGCGACGGCAAGATGGCGACTTACGCGGCCCTGGTGCTGGCCTGCGCCACCAGCCAGTGGCTGGTGGCCGGCGGCTGGCGCCGTTCCTAGGTCGCCATACCGGGCAGAACGGGCGGCGGTGGTGGCGGCGCCACGGCCGCCGGCGCGGGCGGCCCGCCCGGATGGGGGGGCGCCCCCGGATAGGCCGCCATCGGCAGGTCGGCCGCGCGCAAGCCGTCCAGCATGGCGAACAGCACGTCGCTGCGCACGCCGCCGGCGAGCCGGGGGCTTTGCACGTAGGCCACCGCCTGGAAGATCAGGAAACCGACCTCCACACCCTCGAGCGTGACCGAGGGGGCCGGGCTCGCCAGCACGCCGGGATGGTCGGCGAACGCCGCCAGGATGACTTCCCGGGCCCGCGTCGCGTGGGTCGTGAGCGGCATCGGCAGGCGAATCAGCACCCGTCCCTCGGCATTGGCGAGGGTCATGTTGCGCACCGTCTTGGTGATGAACTCGGAGTTCGGCACGATCATGGTGGAGCGATCCCCCAGCTGGATCTCGGTGGCGCGGACGTTGATGCGGCGCACGTCGCCCTCGGCATTGCCCAGCACCACCCAGTCGCCGACCTTGACCGGCCGTTCGGCCAGCAGGATCAGGCCCGAAATGAAGTTCTGCACGATGGCCTGCAGCCCGAAGCCGATGCCGACCGACAGCGCGCTCGCCACCCAGGCGATGCGCTCGATGCCGATGCCCAGCGCCGAGAGTCCGAAGGCGACCACCAGGATGCCGCCCACGTAGCCGAGCAGGGTGGTGATCGAGCTCTGCATCCCGGGCTCGAGCCCGGTATGCGGCAGGTACCGCTGTTCCAGCCAGCGCTTGACCACCCGCAGCGCGATGAAGCCGACCACCAGCACCGTGACGGCGCTGATGATCGCGCTGGGCACCAGCTGGATCTCGCCGATCTTGATCCCGCCGCCGAACTTGCCGCTACGCTGGTAGACCTCGCCCGGACTGGTCCCCAGGGGCGTGGCGAGCGCGATCACCATGTAGAAGAACAGGATCACGCGGCTCAGGCCGGAGAGCACCACCGCCGCCTGGTCGAGCGTGCGCGGTTCCAGGCCGAAGCTCAACTGGAGCCGCTGGCCGAAATTGCTGCGCGACGACACCACCGACACGAACAGGTCGTCGGCGAACTTGAACAACACGTAGAAGGCCGCGGCCACGATGCCGGCCCAGGTAAGCTGGCTGGCCAGGAAGCTCGCCATGGCGACGTAGCCGATCGCCACCAGCACCCAGATGCCGATCAGGATCAACGTGACGGCGGCGAGCAGCACGCCGACCCACATCGGCCGCTCGTCGAGGCTGCCCCTGGGGGGTTCGGGCGCGACGACGGCCGGCGCCGGGCCCGGCGGGGCTTCCTTCGGCGGCGCCGCCGCGGGCGGCTCGGCCACCGGCGCGCCGTGCAGGCGCAGCAGCATCGCACCGATCATGGCGGTCAGGATCAGTGCCGTCATCACGTGGGTGGCGACCACCGCGGCGAAGCTGGCCTCGACCACGGCGTTGACCTGGGTCGGCGCCCAGACCACGATCGCCACCAGCGCCATGATCCAGGGGAAGGGCGCGAGCCGTTCCGCCATCGGGTCGGAGATCGGCGGCAACCGCCACGAGGGACGACCGTTGGACAGCAGCGCGCGCCCGAGCCCGACCACGAAGGCGATGAAGATGCTGGACTGGACCACGCTCTGCGCCAGCTTGCGGGTCTGCGGACCCCAGACGCCATGGTTGTCGAACACGGAGAACGCACCTTGCGCGGCCACGCCGACCAGCACCATGTTGGTGGTCACTATCGCGATGACCAGCAACGAGCGCCGCAGCCGCCCGGGCGGCAGGAAGCTCGCGGCGAACCGGGCCAGCGCGCGTTCGGCCAGCCAGTTGCCCAGCAGCGCCAGCAGCAAGGCCGCGGCCAGCGTGCCCAGCACCGGGGCGGCGTGGCCCGGGCTGCGCGCGGCCTCGAAGCCGCTCTCGAACTCGGCGCCGAGCCTCTCGAGCCGCACGACGTCGCCGGACCAGGCGTCGGCGATGTCTTCCCAGAACTCCCGCCCGAGCGGCGAGGGCGCGCGTTCGGTCAACTGGGCCTCGAACAGGGCGCGGCGCTTGTTTAGCAGGTCGTTGGCGCGTTGCTGCGCATCCACCGACACCAGCCGCGCCAGCCGGATATCGGCATCCAGCGCATTGCGTTCTCGTGTCAGCGCCGTCCGGCGGCGGGTGATGTCGGGGTTCTCGGTGGTGCCCGCGGCGGGCGCGTTGCCGAGCTCGCCGAGCCGCGCGTTCATGTCGTTGAGCTCGCCGGTGCGCGCGGCGATGAACTTGTCGGTCGAGACGCTGATGGCGTTGAGCTGCTCGACCATGCCGCGCACGTCGGCGCTGGTCTCCACCGAGGACGGGACCGCTTCGAGCTGGCTGCGCAGCGAGGCCACCGTCGGGGAGGAAGCGGGCGCTGCGGGGTCCTGTGCCCAGGCGCCGGCGCCGCACAGCGCGACAGCCAGCAGGAGGGCCGGGAGACGGAGGAGCCAGCGCATGGGCTTCATCATAAAAGCCGTCGGGCCGGATCGATGTCGGCCGAGGGCGCGCTCAGGCCGGCGCCGGGCCGGCATTCAGGCCGGACTGAAGCGATCGACGCGGTCGGTGATGATGCCATCGGTGCCGAGCGCGAGCAGCCGTTCGGCCGCCCATTCGTCGTTCACGGTGTAGCTCAGCGCCCGCAGGCCGGCGGCATGCACCTGCGCCACGGTGGTGGCGTCCCACAGCGCGTAGTTGCAGACCACCGCGACGCAGCCGAGCGCGAGCGCGGTGGCTAGCCAGCCCGCGGGCAGCGTGTCCAGCAGCAGGCCGCGCGGCAGTCCCGGCTGGGCGGCGAGGGCGCCGCGCAGGGCGTCCGGGGCGAAGGAGGTCAGGAAGGGCGGCGGCTGGGTCGGGTCGGTCCAGAGCCGCGCCGCGTGACTGGCGACGAGTTCGCCGGTGCGGCGCTCGGTGCCCGGTGTCGGCTTGATCTCGATGTTGAGCGCGTGGCGGTTGGCCTGGCAGAAGCGGATCAGGCCCTCGAGGCTGGCCAGCGGCTCGCCGGCGTAGCGCCGCGAGTGCCAGGCACCGGCATCGAGCTGCGACAGCGCCGCCCACGGCAGCTCGCCGGCGACCCCGCGGCCGTTGCTGGTGCGCTCGAGCGTCGCGTCGTGCAGCAGGAAGGGCACGCCGTCGGCGCTCAGCTTGGCGTCGCATTCGAACATCCGGAAGCCATGCTCGGCGCCGAGGCGGAACGCCGCCAGCGTGTTTTCCGGCGCCAGCTTGCCGGCACCGCGGTGGGCGATCCAGCGCGGGTAGGGCCAGTCGGTCATGGGCTTCGTTTTCCGGAGCCGGCGTCGAACCAGTGCAGCTTGTCCTGGCGGGCCGCGATCTTGACGGTGTCGCCGGCGACCGGCGGCGGCTGGCCTTCGTCGACCCGCATGATCAGTTGTTCCTCGCCGATGCGGCCGTAGATCAGGCGCTCGGCGCCCAGCAGCTCGACATGCTCGACCTGCACCGACCAGCCGCTGGCGTCCAGGCTCAGGTGCTCGGGCCGGATGCCGAGGATCATGCCGGGACGCACGCCCGGCGCGTGCCGCAGCAGGTTCATCGGTGGCGAGCCGATGAAGCTGGCGACGAAGGTGGTCGCAGGACGCGAATAGACCTCCTCGGGCGTGGCGAACTGGTCCATCACGCCGCCGTTCATCACGATGATCCGCTCGGCCAAGGTCATGGCCTCGACCTGGTCGTGGGTGACAAAGAGCGAGGTGATGCCGAGCTCGCGGTGCAGCTTCTGGATCTCGAGGCGGGTCTGGGCGCGCAGCTTGGCGTCCAGGTTCGACAGCGGCTCGTCGAACAGGAAGACCTTGGGCTGGCGCACGATCGCACGGCCCATGGCGACGCGCTGGCGCTGGCCGCCCGACAGCTCGCGCGGCTTGCGCGCGAGCAGGTGGCCGAGCTCGAGGATGCCGGCCGCCTTGTCGACCCGGGTCTTGATCTCCGGCACCGGCACCTTGGCGATCTTCAGGCCATAGGCCATGTTGTCGAACACCGTCATGTGCGGATAGAGCGCGTAGTTCTGGAACACCATCGCGATGTCCCGCTCGGAGGGCTCGAGGTTGTTGACCACGCGGTCGCCGATGCGGATCTCGCCGGCGCTGATTTCTTCCAGCCCCGCGACCATGCGCAGCAGGGTCGACTTGCCGCAGCCTGAGGGGCCGACGATGACGACGAACTCGTGGTCGGGGATCTCGGCGCTGACGCCGTGGATGACCTGGTTGGCTTTCGGGCCGTGGCCGTAGCGCTTGATGACGTTGCGAAGTGAGAGGGCAGCCATATCTAGTCAGTTGGAGGCAATGGGTGGACCGGGGAGGGCGGGCGGGTCACTTCTCGGTGTCCACCAGTCCCTTGACGAACCACTTCTGCATCAGGATCACCACCAGCGCCGGCGGCAGCATCGCCAGCAGCGCGGTCGCCATCACGATGTTCCATTCGTTCTGGCCGTCGCCGCCGGCGATCATGCGCTTGATGCCGATCACCACCGGGTACATGTCCTCGGTGGTGGTCGCGAGCAGCGGCCACAGGTACTGGTTCCAGCCGTAGATGAACTGGATCACGAACAGGGCGGCGATTGAGGTCTTCGACAGCGGCAGCAGCACGTCCCAGAAGAAACGCATCGGGCCGGCGCCGTCCATGCGGGCGGCCTCGATCAGCTCGTCGGGCACGGTCAGGAAGAACTGCCGGAACAGGAAGGTCGCGGTCGCCGAGGCGATCAGCGGGATCGTCAGGCCGGCGTAGCTGTTGAGCATGCCGAGGTCCGACACCACCTGGTAGGTCGGGCCGATGCGGACTTCGACCGGCAGCATCAGCGTGATGAAGATGGCCCAGAAGCACAGCGACTTGAACGGAAAGCGGAAGTACACGACCGCGAACGCCGACAGCAGCGAGATCGCGATCTTGCCGAAGGTGATGACCAGCGCCGTGACGAGGCTGACCCACATCATGCGGGCCACCGGCGCGGTCGAGCCGGCGCCGGCCGTGCGGCCGAACAGGGCCGACTTGTAGGTCTCCCAGAGGTGGCCGCCGGGCAGCAGCGGCATCGGTGCCTGAACGATCTCCTGCGCCGTGTGGCTCGACGCGACGAACGCCAGGTAAAGCGGGAAGGCGACGATCAGCACGCCGAAGATCATCACGGCGTGGGCCAGGATGCCGAGGGAGGGGCTTCGTTCGACCATCAGTAGTTCACCTTTTTCTCGACATAGCGGAACTGGACGACCGTGAGCACCACGACGATCGCCATCAGCACCACCGACTGCGCGGCCGAGCCGCCGAGGTCCATTGCCTTGAAGCCGTCGTAGTAGACCTTGTAGACCAGGATCGTTGTGGCGCGGCCCGGCCCGCCCTGGGTGGCGGCATCGACGATCGCGAAGGTGTCGAAGAAGGCGTAGACCACGTTGATCACCAGCAGGAAGAAGGTGGTCGGCGACAGCAGCGGGAACTGCACGGTCCAGAAGCGGCGCCAGGGGCCGGCGCCGTCGATGGCCGCCGCCTCGATCAGCGACTTGGGGATCGACTGCAGGCCGGCCAGGAAGAACAGGAAGTTGTAGGAGATCTGCTTCCAGACCGCCGCCATGACGATCAGGGTCATGGCGTGGGTCCCGTTGAGCAGGTGGTTCCAGTCGATGCCGACCTTGGCGAGTGCATACGCCACCACGCCCAGCGAGGGCGAGAACATGAAGACCCAGAGCACCGCGGCCACCGCGGGCGCCACCGCGTACGGCAGGATCAGGAGCGTCTTGTAGATCATCGCCCCGCGCACGATGCGGTCCGCGAAGACCGCCAGCACCAGCGAGATCGTGAGGCCGAAGAAGGCCACCAGGATCGAGAACAACGCCGTGGTCTCGAACGAGGCGATGTACTTCGGGTCCGCGAAAAGCTGCTTGAAGTTGTCGAGGCCGACCCATTCGGTCGAGGTGCCGAACGCGTCCTGCATCTGCATCGACTGCAGCAGCGCCTGGCTCGCCGGCCAGAAGAAGAACACGATGATGACGATCATCTGCGGCGCGAGCAGCGCCCACGGCAGCCAGCCCGAGCGAAAGACGACGCGTTTTTCCATGGATCCCTCAAAAAAGAAACCCCGCCGATTCTTATGCCCGGCGGGGCTGCGAGTCTAACTGTGTCTCCACCGTGCCAGCCACCGCCGGCAAGGGCCCTCCCCGCTCGGCGGGGAGGGTTGGGAGGGGTGCCGTCTTGTGCCCGAAGGGCTGCAAGGGCGCCAGCCCTTGTCAGCCCTTGTTGGCTTTCTGGAACTTTTCCAGTTGCTCGTTGCCGCGGGTCACGATGGCGTCGAGGGCTTCCTTGGCGGTCTTCTTGCCGCTCCAGACCTGTTCGAGTTCTTCGTCCTCGATGGCGCGGATCTGGACGTAGTTGCCCAGGCGGATGCCGCGGCTCTTGTCGGTCACCTTGCGGATCATCTGGGTCACGGCGACGTCGGTGCCCGGGTGCTCCTTGTAGAAGCCGGACTTGTCGGTGAGCTGGTAGGCGGCCGTGGTGATCGGCAGATAGCCGGTGCGCTTGTGGCTGGCCGACTGCACTTCAGGCGTCGAGATGAAGCTGAAGAACTTGGCGATGCCCTTGTACTCCTCGGGCTTCTTGCCCGCCATCACCCACAGGCTGGCGCCGCCGATGACCGTGTTCTGGGGCGCGCCCGGGACATCGGGGTAGTAGGGCAGCGCGGTCAGGCCGTAGGCGAACTTGGCGTTCTTCGCCACGTTGCCGTAGAAGCCCGACGAGGTGGCGATCATGGCGCATTCGCCGGACACGAACGAAGCCTCGGGCACGTTGCCGCGGCCCTTGTAGATGAACAGGCCCTGCTTGGCCATGCTCGCGAGGTTCTCGACATGGCGCTCGTGCAGCGGCGAGTTGACCTTCAGGCGGGTGTCCAGGCCGGACAGGCCGTTGTTCTTGCTCGCGAACTCGACGTTGTGCCAGGCCGAGAAGCTCTCGAGCTGGGTCCAGTTCTGCCAGGCGGTCGTGAACGGGCACTTGTGGCCGCTGGCCTTGAGCTTGGCGGCGGCGGCGACCACCTCGGGCCAGGTGGCGGGCGCCTTGTCGGTGGGCAGGCCGGCCGCCTTGAAGGCGTCCTTGTTGAAATAGAAGATGGTGGTCGAGCTGTTGAACGGGAAGCTCAGCATCTGGCCGCTGGGCGCCGTGTAGTAGCCGGCCACCGCGGGGATGTAGGCGCTCGGGTCGAACTTCTCGCCGGCGTCCTTCATCACCTGGCCGACCGGGACGATGGCGCCCTTGCTGGCCATCATGGTCGCGGTGCCGACTTCGAACACCTGCAGGATGTGCGGCGCGTTGCCGGCCCGGAAGGCGGCGACGGCGGCGGTCATCGATTCGTCGTACTGGCCCTTGTAGGTCGGCACGATCTTGAATTCTTTCTGGCTCTCGTTGAACTGCCGGGCCAGGTCGTTGACCCATTCGCCGTTGACGGCGGTCATGGAATGCCACCACTGGATCTCGGTCTGGGCCAACGCGGATGTGGAAAGCGTTGCGGCCAGCGCCGATGCCATGGCGAGCGTTTTGAATCGCATGAAGACTCCTGAGGGGGAAATGAAAGCGCGGATGCTAGGTCGTGCGTATGACACGACAGCGTCACATATTCTTGGCGCGCGGCCCGGCGTCCACCAACGGGGGAAACCCTTTTGGTGCGCCGCGGCGTGCTCTGCATGCTGCGGCGCACCATGCTAGCATCGTCCCTCGACTTCCTGGCCCCGGAATGAGCAAGACTTCACTCGACAAAAGCAAGATCAAGTTTCTCCTGCTCGAGGGCATCCACCCTTCGGCCGTCGAGGTGCTGCGGGCCGCCGGCTACAGCAACATCGAATCGCTCCCGGGCGCGCTGCCGGACGCCGAGCTCAAGGCCCGTGTCGCCGACGCCCATTTCCTAGGGATCCGCTCGCGCACGCAGCTGACCGCCGAGGTCTTCGCCGAGGCCCAGAAGCTGGTGGCCGTGGGCTGCTTCTGCATCGGCACCAATCAGGTCGACCTGGAAGCCGCGCGCGAACACGGCGTGGCGGTCTTCAATGCGCCCTATTCGAACACCCGCTCGGTCGCCGAACTGGTGCTGGCCGAAGCCATTCTGCTGCTGCGCGGCGTGCCCGAGAAAAGCGCTGTCGCCCACCGCGGCGGCTGGCTCAAGTCGGCCGACAACGCTTTCGAGATCCGCGGCAAGACGCTCGGCATCGTCGGCTACGGCTCGATCGGCGCCCAGCTGTCGGTGCTGGCCGAGGCGCTCGGCATGCAGGTCGCCTTCTTCGACGTTGTCACCAAGCTGCCGCTCGGCAACGCGCGCCAGGTGCGCCTGTTGCCCGACCTGCTGGCGCAGAGCGACATCGTGAGCCTGCACGTGCCTGAGACCCAGGCCACGCAATGGATGATCGGCGCCGCCGAGATCGCGGCCATGAAGCCCGGGGCGATCCTGATCAACGCCTCGCGCGGCACCGTGGTCGAGATCGAGCCGCTGGCCGAGGCGCTCAAGGCCAAGAAGCTGCTGGGCGCCGCGATCGACGTCTTCCCGGTCGAGCCGCGCAGCAACAAGGACGAGTTCCAGTCGCCGCTGCGCGGGCTCGACAACGTGATCCTGACGCCGCACATCGGCGGCTCCACCATGGAAGCCCAGGCCAACATCGGCCTCGAGGTGGCCGAGAAGCTCGTGAAGTACAGCGACAACGGCACCTCGACCTCGTCAGTGAACTTCCCCGAGGTGGCGCTGCCGGCGCACCCGGGCAAGCACCGGCTGCTGCACGTGCACCGCAACGTCCCGGGCGTGCTGTCGGAGATCAACCGGATCTTTTCCGACAACCACATCAACATCGCCTCGCAGTTCCTGCAGACCAACGAAAAGGTCGGCTACGTGGTGACCGACATCGACGCCGCCTCGTCCGACCTCGCGCTCGAGAAGCTGGCCAAGGTGCCGGGCACGATCCGCAGCCGGGTCCTCTTCTAGGGGCCGATGCCCCTGCCGCCGCACGCCGGCCGGTGCTGCCTTAAAATTCCCACCCCTGGTTGATGGGCGCGCAGCGCCCGACCGAGGCCACTCCCCGATGAATGCTCCGACCGCGTTGACGGCGTTGTTGTCGCAGGCCGCAGAGCCCGCGCGACTGCGTGAGATCCCCTACAACTACACCAGCTTCTCCGATCGCGAGATCGTCATTCGCCTGCTGGGCGAGCGCGGCTGGGAACTGCTGCAGAGCCTGCGCTCCGAGCGCCGCACCGGCCGCTCGGCCCGGATGCTCTACGAGGTGCTGGGCGACATCTGGGTGGTCCAGCGCAATCCCTACCTGGTCGACGACCTGCTGGACAACCCGCGCCGGCGTGGCCAGCTGGTCGAGGCGCTCAACCATCGGCTGGGCGAGGTGCAGAAGCGCCGCACGCCCGCCAGCGACGCCCAGCGCGACGTCTCGGTCGGCGAGCTGACCGACCTGGTGGCGCAGGCGGTGACCGCCTTCGACGCCATGTTCCGCGACGTGGCGGCGCTGCGGCGCAAGGCCACGCGGGCGCTGCGGCGGGTCACGGCCAAGGACAACATCAAGTTCGACGGCCTGTCGCGCGTATCGCACGTGACCGACGCCACCGACTGGCGGGTGGAATACCCGTTCGTGGTGCTGACGCCCGACACCGAGGCCGAGATGGCGGGCCTGGTCAAGAGCTGCATCGAGCTCGGCCTGACCATCGTGCCGCGCGGCGGCGGCACCGGCTACACGGGCGGCGCGATCCCGCTCACCTGGAACAGCGCGGTCATCAACACCGAGAAGCTCGAGGCCATGACCGAGGTCGAGATGCGCGCGCTGCCGGGTCTCCATGTCCCGGTGGCGACCATCTGGACCGAGGCCGGCGTGGTCACGCAGCGGGTCGCCGATGCGGCCGAGCGCGGCGGCTTCGTGTTCGCGGTCGACCCGACTTCGGCCGAGGCCTCGTGCGTGGGCGGCAACGTGGCGATGAACGCCGGCGGCAAGAAGGCGGTGCTGTGGGGCACCGCGCTCGACAACCTGGCCTCCTGGCGCATGGTGACGCCCGACGCCGAATGGCTCGAGGTCACGCGCATCGGCCACAACCTCGGCAAGATCCACGACGCCGAGAGCGCCGTGTTCGAACTGCAGTATTTCGCCGCCGACGGCAAGACGCCCTTGCGCACCGAGCGGCTCGAGATCCCCGGCAAGACCTTCCGCAAGGAAGGCCTGGGCAAGGACGTGACCGACAAGTTCCTCTCGGGCCTGCCCGGCATCCAGAAGGAAGGCTGCGACGGCCTGATCACCAGCTGCCGCTGGATCGTGCACCGCATGCCGGCCCACACCCGCACCGTGTGCCTCGAATTCTTCGGCAATGCCAAGGACGCGGTGCCCAGCATCGTCGAGATCAAGGACTTCATGTTCGCCGAGCAGAAGCGCTCGGGCGTCTTGCTTGCGGGGCTGGAGCACCTGGACGACCGCTATCTCAAGGCTGTCGGCTACGCGACCAAGTCCAAGCGCCACGGCGGCCTGCCGAAGATGGTGCTGTTCGGCGACATCGCCGGCGACGATGCCGACACGGTGGCGCGCGTCACCTCTGAGGTGGTGCGCATCGCCAACTCGCGCAGCGGCGAGGGCTTCATCGCGATCAGCCCCGAGGCGCGCAAGAAGTTCTGGCTCGACCGCAAGCGCACCGCCGCCATCAGCCGGCACACCAACGCCTTCAAGATCAACGAGGACGTGGTGATCCCGCTGCCGCGGATGGCCGAGTACACCGACGGCATCGAGCGCATCAACATCGAGCTGTCGCTGCAGAACAAGATCGCGCTGGCCGATGCGCTGGAAGATTTCCTGGCCCGCGGCAACCTGCCGCTGGGCAAGCGCGAGGACGCCAACGACCTGCCGGCCGCCGAGCTGCTGGAAGGCCGCGTGGGCGAAGGGCTGGCGCTGGTGCGCGAGGTCCGCGCCCTGTGGCAGGGCTGGCTCGACCAGGTCCAGGCCCTGTTCCCGCAGCTGCAGGACCACGCGCTGCGCGCCAGCTGGAAGACCCAGCTGCGCGAGCCGCTGGCGGCGATCTTCACCGGCGCCGAGTTCGCGCCGATCCTGGCTGCCTGCAACGACATCCACCAGCAGGTGCTCAAGGGCCGGGTCTGGATCGCGCTGCACATGCACGCCGGCGACGGCAACGTCCACACCAACATCCCGGTCAACAGCGACAACTACGAGATGCTGCAGACCGCGCATGCGGCGGTGGTGCGCATCATGGCGCTGGCCCGCAGCCTCGACGGCGTGATCTCGGGCGAGCATGGCATCGGCATCACCAAGCTCGAGTTCCTGAGCGACGCCGAACTGCAGCCCTTCACCGACTACAAGCAGAAGGTCGACCCCGAAGGCCGCTTCAACAAGGGCAAGCTGCTGCGCGGCAGCGCGCATGCCGGCCCCGACGGGCGGGCGCTGCATGCCGACCTGACCAACGCCTACACGCCGAGCTTCGGCCTGATGGGGCACGAGTCGATCATCATGCAGCAGAGCGACATCGGCGCCATCGCCGACAGCGTCAAGGACTGCCTGCGCTGCGGCAAGTGCAAGCCGGTCTGCGCCACCCACGTGCCGCGCGCCAACCTGCTCTATTCGCCGCGCAACAAGATCCTCGCCACCTCGCTGCTGGTCGAGGCCTTCCTGTACGAGGAGCAGACCCGGCGCGGCGTCAGCATCAAGCACTGGGAAGAGTTCGAGGACGTGGCCGACCACTGCACCGTGTGCCACAAGTGCCTGACGCCTTGCCCGGTCAACATCGACTTCGGCGACGTCTCGATGAACATGCGCAACCTGCTGCGCAAGATGGGGCAGAAGTCGTTCCGGCCCGGCAATGCGGCGGCGATGTTCTTCCTCAACGCGACCAGCCCGCAGACCATCAAGCTGATGCGCACCGGCATGGTCGACATCGGCTTCAAGGCCCAGCGCATGGCCAACGACCTGCTGCGCGGCCTGGCGAAGAAGCAGACCGCCGCCCCGCCGGCGACGCTGGGCCCGGCACCGCTCAAGGAGCAGGTGATCCACTTCATCAACAAGAAGATGCCGGGCGGCCTGCCCAAGAAGACGGCGCGGGCGCTGCTGGACATCGAGGATGCCGACTACGTCCCGATCATCCGCAACCCGCAGGCGACCACGCCCGAGACCGAGGCGGTGTTCTATTTCCCGGGCTGCGGCTCGGAGCGCCTGTTCTCGCAGGTCGGCCTCGCCACCCAGGCGATGCTGTGGCATGCGGGCGTGCAGACCGTGCTGCCGCCGGGCTATCTGTGCTGTGGCTATCCGCAGCGCGGCAGCGGCCAGTTCGACAAGGCCGAGAAGATGATCACCGACAACCGGGTGCTCTTCCACCGCGTCGCCAACACGCTCAACTACCTCGACATCAAGACCGTGGTGGTGAGCTGCGGCACCTGCTACGACCAGCTGCAGGGCTACCAGTTCGACAAGATCTTCCCGGGCTGCCGGATCATCGACATCCACGAATACCTGCTCGAGAAAGGCATCACGCTCGGCGATGCGGGCGGTGGCGGCTACCTGTACCACGACCCCTGCCACACGCCGATGAAGCTGCAGGACCCGATGAAGACCGTGAAGGCGCTGGTGGGCGGCAACGTGCTCAAGAACGACCGCTGCTGCGGCGAATCCGGCACGCTGGGCGTGACCCGGCCGGACATCTCGACGCAGATCCGCTTCCGCAAGGAAGAGGAACTGAAGAAGGGCGAGACCGCGCTGCGCGAAGCTGGCCAAGTGGCCCCCGGCGCCAACGTCAAGATCCTCACCAGCTGCCCGAGCTGCCTGCAGGGCCTGAGCCGCTACGGCAACGACCTGAACAACGGCCTTCTCGAAGCCGACTACATCGTGGTCGAGATGGCCAACAAGATCCTCGGCGCCGACTGGATGCCGGCCTATGTCGCGGCCGCCAACCAGGGCGGCATCGAACGCGTGCTGGTGTGATGGCGCTGCGTGTCGCGGGGTGCCCGCTGTGCGACGAACCGGGCGGCCGCCTGGTCTTCCAGGGCGCGAAGCTGCGTGTCATCCATGCGGCCGAGGCGGACTTCCCGGCCTTCTACCGGGTGGTCTGGGCCGACCACGTGGCCGAATGGTCCGACCTGGCGCCCGACGACCGCGCCCTCTGCATGGAGGCCGTGGCCGTGGTGGAGCAATGTCTGCGCGCGCATCTGTCGCCCGCCAAGATCAACCTGGCGGCCCTCGGCAATATGGTGCCGCACCTGCATTGGCACGTGATCGCGCGCTTCGACTGGGACAGCCGCTTTCCTTCGCCCGTGTGGGCCGCGGCCCAGCGTCCGGCCGACCCGCAGCGCGAGCAGGCGATCGCGCAACAATTGCAGCTGCTGGAACGCGAGATGATCCGGCAATTGGCGACAAGGAGTTTCTGATGGCAGGTTTGCAGGCGGGCGCACCGACCCCCCAGTCGATCACGGTGCACGGCCAGTCGCGCGTGCTGGAGGTCGGCTTTTCCGACGGCGCGACCTTCCGCATCCCTTTCGAGCTGATGCGGATCTATTCGCCCTCGGCCGAGGTGCAGGGCCACGGGCCGGGGCAAGAGGTGCTGCAGACGGGCAAGCGCAATGTCGAGCTGGTCGACCTGCAGCCGATCGGCAACTACGCGGTGCAGCCGACCTTCAGCGATGGCCACGACAGCGGCATCTTCTCGTGGGACCTGCTCTACGACCTCGGCGCCCGGGAGGCCGAGCTGTGGGCCGCGTACGAACAGCGCCTGGCTGCGGCCGGCGTCGATCGCGACGCGCCGATGGCCGAAAAAGCCGCGGCTTCCGGCCACGGCGGACACGCCTGCGGCAACCACTGAGCGACGAAATTCCGGATTCCTTGCGGGGTATCCGGCTTGAGGTGAACGCTTCCGGCCTAACATCGGAGGTATGAGCACCACCCATTTCGGATTCGAATCGGTCGACGAAAGCGACAAGGCCACGCGCGTGCGCGGCGTCTTCGATTCGGTCGCCTCGCGCTACGACCTCATGAACGACCTGATGTCGATGGGCCTTCACCGCGCCTGGAAGGCCTACACGGTGATGGTCGCCAACGTCGGCGAAGGATCGAAGGTGCTGGACATCGCCGGCGGCACCGGCGACCTCGCGCTGGCCTTTGCCAAGAAGGTGGGCGCCAGCGGCGAGGTGGTCCACACCGACATCAACGAGGCCATGCTGCGCACCGGCCGCGACCGCCTGCTCGACGCCGGCGTCGTCCTGCCCACGCTGGTCTGCGATGCCGAGAAGCTGCCGTTCCCCGACAACCACTTCGATGTCGTGACCGTCGCCTTCGGCCTGCGCAACATGACGCACAAGGATGCGGCGCTGAAAGAAATGAATCGCGTGCTGAAGCCGCGCGGCAAGTTGCTGGTGCTCGAATTCTCCAAAGTCGCCAAGCCGCTGCGAAAGGCCTACGACTGGTATTCGTTCAGCGTGCTGCCGCGCCTGGGCAAGGTGGTTGCGGGCGACGACGCCAGCTACCGCTACCTGGCAGAGTCGATCCGCATGCATCCGGACCAGGAAGACCTCAAGACCCTCATGAAGGAGGGCGGTTTCGGTCATGTGGACTATCACAACATGACGGGCGGCGTGGTCGCCCTGCATGTTGGAATCAAGTGTTGAAGCTGTTTTTGGCCGAAGAGGAGACGTCATGAAGAAGTTTGGGTCCTTGTTGCTGGTGTGCGCATTGGCTATCGTGAGCATCGATGCCAGTGCCGCCCGCATGGGTGGCGGCAAGTCGTTCGGCCGGCAATCCAGCAACGTGACGCAGCGTCAGGCGACGCCGCCCGCCGCACCCGCGACGCCCGGCGCGCCGGCGCAGACCGCGAACAGCGCCACGGCCGCCAAGCCGGCACCGGCGGCGCCCGCGGCCGCGGCGCCCAAGCGTCCATGGGCCGGCATGCTCGGCGGCCTCGCGGCCGGCCTGGGCCTGGCCTGGCTCGCCCATTCGCTCGGCCTCGGTGCCGCCTTCGGCAACATCCTCCTGATCGGCCTGCTGGTGCTGGCCGCCGTGGTGGTCTGGCGGATCTTCTCGGCCCGCTCGCGTGCCGCGGCCGCGCCGCGCGCCGGCGGCTTCGCCTTCCAGGGCGCGGGCA
Organism: Variovorax sp. J31P207; assembly: GCF_030316965.1. NCBI lineage: Bacteria > Pseudomonadati > Pseudomonadota > Betaproteobacteria > Burkholderiales > Comamonadaceae > Variovorax > Variovorax sp. J31P207. The sequence continues at coordinate 131,428 of NZ_JASZYN010000005.1, read as the reverse complement.
GCCCGGCCGATGCCACCGCACCGCCCCAGTACAGCCCGCGCAACGTCGGCAACGACGCCTCGGCCAGGCCCTGGGAGAACCATGCCGCCGCTTTCGATGCCAGCGCGTCCCCTGCCGACCATCCGGCCGACCGCACGGGCGGCTCGTCGATGGCCGGTGCCGCCGCCGCGGGCGGCAGCATGATCGGCTCGGCCCTGGCCGGCTCGCAGTCCTGGGGCATCCCCGCGGGCTTCGATGCCGACGGCTTCCTGACGGCGGCCAAGCGCAACTTCGTCACGCTGCAGGACGCCTGGGACCGCGCCGACATCGGCACCTTGCGCTCGATGATGACCGACGGCATGGTGGGCGAAATCCGCCAGCAGCTCGCCGAGCGCGAGACCCACACCGGCGGCCAGCCGAACAAGACCGAAGTCGTGATGCTCGACGCCAAGCTGCTCGGCATCGAGGAACTGCCCGATGCCTACCTGGCCAGCGTCGAGTTCTCCGGCATGATCCGCGAGGACGTGTCCTCGGGCCCGAGCCCCTTCCGTGAAGTCTGGAACATGACCAAGGACACCAAGGGCGGCAGCGGCTGGCTGGTGGCGGGCGTCCAGGCATTGCAATAGGCTCGCCCCCAGGTTGCCCGCACTTCGTGTCGGGCGCCCACCCCCTACCGGGGGCAACACCAGCGGCCTGGCAAAGCCAGTTCCGCGGTGTTTCACCAACGGACCTGGCTGCGCCGGCCGGTGAATAGTGGCGCTATCGTTTGTTCTTCGGCGGCGCGCAGCGCACGCCTGTTCGTGGGCAGTCGCGGAACCGGCTTTGCCGGGCCGCTGACTGCGCCCCCGGTAGGGGGTGGGCGCCCGGACACGAAGTGCCGGGCAACCTGGGGGCGAGCGTGATAATACGGACATGGTTACACCATCGTCCCCTTTTTCGTTTCTGGAAGACCTCGCGAACCGCGTCGGCAGCCGCCTGCAGCCGCCGGAGTGGGCGGTCCACGAGATCCAGCACCGCGCCGTCCTGTTCCTCAACCACGTGCTCCAGCAGGAGCCAGAAGCCCAGCAGCGCCTGCTGCGGCTGCAGGGCCGGGTGGTGAAGTTCGAGTGGCGCTTCGTCACGATGCAGTTCGTCCCCACCCCGGCCGGCCTGCTCGACCTGGCGCCCGAAGGCGCCGTCGCCGAACTCACGCTGACCGTCACCGAGACTTCGCCGTTCGGGCTGGCCCGCGCGGCCTTCAAGGGCGAGAAGCCGGCGGTGCGCATCGAGGGCGACGTGCAGCTGGCGGCCGAGATCAACTGGCTGGTCGACCACGTGCGATGGGACGTCGAGGACGACCTGGCGCGCGCCATCGGCGACGTGCCCGCGCACACCATCGCGAGCGGGGCCCGCCGCGTGGTGGATGCGCTGCGGCAGTTCGTCGGCCAACGTCCGGGCAAGGCCGGCGGGTCTGCAGCCGAATGAGGCGGATCTACCGCGGCGTATTCATCGTCTGGGTCGCACTGCGCTACGGCCTCGACGAACTCGTCCTCACGAGCTTCCAGAAGCCCTGGCTGCGCGTGGTCGCACGCATCGTTTCGGTCGGGCGCAATCTCGACGCGCCGCGCGGCCAGCGGCTGCGCGAGGCGCTCGAACGCCTGGGCCCGATTTTCGTCAAGTTCGGCCAGGTGCTGTCGACCCGGCGCGACCTGCTGCCGCCGGACATCGCCGACGAACTGGCCTGGCTGCAGGACCGGGTGCCGCCGTTCCCCTCCAAGGTGGCGATCGCGACCATCGAGCGCGCCTTCCGGCGCCCGGTGAGCGACATCTTCGTGCAGTTCGACGAGACGCCGGTGGCCAGCGCGTCGATCGCCCAGGTGCACTTCGCCACCGTCCGCCTGGCCGATGGCTCGGTGCGCGACGCGGCGGTCAAGGTGCTGCGCCCGGGCATGCGCGACGTGATCGAGAAGGATCTGGCGCTGATGGCCATGATGGCCGGCTGGGTCGAGGGCTTGTCGGCCGACGGCAAGCGCCTGAAGCCGCGCGAGGTGGTCGCCGAGTTCGACAAGTACCTGCACGACGAGCTCGACCTGGTGCGCGAGGCGGCCAATGCGGCCCAGCTTCGGCGCAACATGGAAAAGCTCAACCTCGTGCTGATCCCCGAGATGTACTGGGACTTCTGCCACCCGGAAGTGATGGTGATGGAGCGCATGAAGGGCGTGCCGATCGCCCAGCTCGACCGCCTGCGCGCGGCCGGCGTCGACATCCCGAAGCTGGCCCGCGACGGCGTCACGATTTTCTTCACCCAAGTGTTCCGCGACGGCTTCTTCCACGCCGACATGCACCCGGGCAACATCCAGGTCAGCCTCGAGCCGGAGAGCTTCGGGCGCTATGTGTCGCTCGACTTCGGCATCATCGGCACGCTGACCGAGTCGGACAAGGAATACCTGGCGCAGAACTTCGTCGCCTTCTTCCGCCGCGACTACAAGCGCGTGGCCGAGCTGCACCTCGAGAGCGGCTGGGTGCCGCACGGCACCCGCATCGACGAACTCGAGGCGGCGATCCGCACCGTCTGCGAGCCCTACTTCGACCGGCCGCTGAAGGAGATCTCGCTCGGCATGGTGCTGATGCGGCTGTTCCAGACCTCGCGCCGCTTCCAGGTCGAGATCCAGCCGCAGCTGGTGCTGCTGCAGAAGACCCTGCTCAACATCGAGGGGCTGGGTCGCCAGCTCGATCCCGAGCTCGATCTCTGGCACACGGCCAAGCCCTTCCTCGAGAAGTGGATGACCGACCAGATCGGCCCCCGCAAGCTGTTCGAGCAGCTGCGCGCCGAGGCGCCGCGCTACGCAAAATTGCTGCCGCAGCTGCCTCGACTGATGCACGATTTCCTGGAGAATCGCCCCCCGGACCACCGTCGCGAACTGCTCGAACTGCTGGCTGCACAGAAGCGGACCAACCGGCTGCTGCAGGCGATCATCTACGGTGGCATGGGATTTGTATTGGGCTTGATCGCGATGCAGGTGCTGGTGCGCGTGCGTCTTTTCTGAGGAAGGAATTGCTGCCGTGCTGCTGACACTGGTCTTCGTCTACCTGCTGGTCACCATCGCCATCGGCCTGTATGCGGCCCGGCGGGTGAAGAACACCACCGACTTTGCGATCGCCGGCCGGCACCTGCCGCTCTACATGATCGTGACGACCACCTTCGCCACCTGGTTCGGCTCCGAAACCGTGCTCGGGATCCCGGCCAAGTTCATCGAGGGCGGGCTCAATGGCGTGATCGAAGACCCGTTCGGCGCCGGCACCTGCCTGATCCTGGTCGGCCTCTTCTTCGCCGGCAAGCTCTATCGCATGACGCTGCTGACCATCAGCGACTACTACCGCGAGCGCTTCGGCCGCAGCATCGAGATCGCCTGCTCGCTGATCATCATGCTGAGCTACCTGGGCTGGGTGTCGGCCCAGGTCACGGCGCTGGGCCTGGTGTTCAACGTGCTCTCGGGCGGCGCGATCGGCGTCTCCCTGGGCATGGTGATCGGGGTCGTCTCGATCCTGGCCTACACCCTCTTCGGCGGCATGTGGTCGGTCGCGGTCACCGATTTCATCCAGATGATCATCCTGGTGCTCGGGCTGGCCGTGATCGCGGTCTTCGCCGGCAACATGGCCGGCGGCGCCGACAAGGTGGTGGCCTTCGCGGTCAGCAAGGACCTGTTCAGGTTCTGGCCGGAGCCGAGCTACAAGGACATGGTCTTCTTCTTTGCCGCAGCGATCACCATGATGCTGGGCTCGATCCCGCAGCAGGACGTGTTCCAGCGCGTCATGTCGGCCAACAGCGTCAAGTCGGCCACGCGCGGCCCGGTCATCGGCGGCATCGCCTACATCCTGTTCGCCTTCGTGCCGATGTTCCTGGTGGCGAGCGCGCTGCTGATCATGCCGGCCGAGACCGCCGACCTGCTGAAGGACGATCCGCAGAAGGTGCTGCCGACGCTGGTGCTGCAGAAGATGCCCTTCGTGATGCAGGTGCTGTTCTTCGGCGCGCTGCTGTCGGCCATCAAGTCGACCGCCTCGGCGACGCTGCTGGCGCCGAGCGTGACCTTCACCGAGAACATCTGGCGCCAGTTCCGGCCCGCGGGCAGCGACAAGTCCAACCTGATGACGATGCGCATCACGGTGCTGGTGTTCAGCGCGGCAGTGCTGGCCTATGCGATCCGCATGCAGGGCACCCCCATCTACGAACTGGTGTCCGGGGCCTACCAGGTCCCGCTGGTGGGCGCCTTCGTGCCCCTGGTGTGCGGCCTCTACTGGCAGCGCGCGACCACCCAGGGCGCCGTGGCGGCGGTGGTGCTGGGCATCGGGACCTGGCTGCTGTTCCTCGGAATGCCGTGGGGCAAGGAGTTCCCGGCCCAGCTGGCCGGCCTGCTGGCTTCGTTCGGCGGCATGGTGGCCGGCTCGCTGGCGCCGCAGTGGGTGTCCAACACCCGCACGCCGCATCGGCCCCTGGCGGTCGATCCGGCCTGAACTCCCGCCCGCCCGGAGCGGGGGCGCCCTTATAATCGAGGGCTTTGCGAGCGGCCGCCGGCCGCTCCTTTTTCGCTTCCCAATCCCATGCCTATCTACGCCTACAAGTGCGGCGCCTGCGGCTTTGCCAAGGACGTGCTGCAGAAAATGTCCGACGCTCCGCTCTCGGAGTGCCCGGCTTGCGGCGCGAGCGCGTTCAGCAAGCAGCTCACCGCCGCCGGCTTCCAGCTCAAGGGCTCGGGCTGGTACGTGACCGATTTCCGCGACGGTGGCGGCAAGAAGGGTGACGGCGCCGACAAGACCGCCGCCCCCCCGGCCGCCGCGCCGGCTGACGGCACGGCCGCGGCACCCGCCGCCGCGCCCGCCAGCGCCCCGGCGCCCGCCGCGGCCCCGGCACCGGCACCTGCCGCTTCTTCAGGCAGCGACTGAGACCCCCCATGCTCGCGCTGCGCAAATGGCTGCTCTCCGGCTTGCTTGTCATCGTGCCGCTGGTCATCACGCTGGGCGTGCTGAACTGGATCATCGGCACGCTCGACCAGACGCTGTGGCTGCTGCCCGAGACGTGGCAACAGTACCTGAACGAGCACAAGGTGCGCGGGCTCGGCGTGCTGCTGACCTTGGGCATCCTGCTGTCGGTCGGCGCCATCGCGAGCAATTTCGTCGGCAAGCGCCTGCTCGGCTGGGGCGATGCCGTGGTGCGGCGCATCCCGGTGGTGCGCTCCATCTATTCCAGCGTCAAGCAGGTGTCCGACACGCTGTTCTCCGAGAACGGCAACGCCTTCCGCACCGCGGTGCTCATCGAGTGGCCGCGCGCAGGCGCCTGGACCATCGCCTTCGTGACCGGCACGCCCGGCCACGAGGTGGTCGGCCACCTGGGCGGCGGCGACTATCTCGGCGTCTACGTGCCGACCACGCCCAATCCGACGGGTGGTTATTTCGTGATGCTCAAGCGCAGCGACTGCATCGAACTCAAGATGAGCGTGGACGACGCGCTCAAGTACATCGTGTCGATGGGGGTGGTCGTTCCTGGCGGCCCCGCGACGATCGCGACCAAATAAAAATGCGCCCATGCGGCGCCGGGGAATCCATCTATGGCCATGCGTTCAATCTATTGCGGTCTCGTGACCGAAGCCCTGCTCGGACAGACCGTCACCCTGTGCGGCTGGGTCAACCGCCGGCGTGACCACGGCGGCGTGATCTTCATCGACCTGCGCGACCGCGAAGGCTACGTGCAGGTGGTCTGCGATCCCGATCGCGCCTCCACCTTCGCCGCCGCCGAAGGCCTGCGCAACGAGTTCTGCGTTCAGGTCACGGGCCTGGTGCGCGCGCGCCCCGAAGGCACGGTCAACGACAACCTCAAGAGCGGCAAGATCGAGGTGCTGTGCCACGAGATGAAGGTGCTGAACCCGTCGGTGACGCCGCCCTTCCTGCTCGATGACGACAACCTCTCGGAGACCACCCGCCTCACGCACCGGGTGCTCGACCTGCGCCGTCCGGCGATGCAGCGCAACATGATGCTGCGCTACAAGGTCACGATGGAGGCGCGCAAGTTCCTCGACGCCAACGGCTTCATCGACATCGAGACCCCGATGCTCGGCAAGTCGACGCCCGAGGGCGCGCGCGACTACCTGGTGCCCAGCCGCGTGCACGACGGCAGCTTCTTCGCGCTGCCGCAGTCGCCGCAGCTCTTCAAGCAGCTGCTGATGGTGGCCGGCTACGACCGCTACTACCAGATCGTCAAGTGCTTCCGCGACGAGGACCTGCGCGCCGACCGCCAGCCCGAGTTCACGCAGATCGACATCGAGACCTCGTTCCTGTCCGAGGAAGAGATCCGCGAGATGTTCGAGGGCATGATCCGCAACGTGTTCCGCAATGCCGCCGGCATCGAGCTGCCGGTGTTCCCGACCATGAGCTACGCCGACGCGATGTTCAAGTACGGCTCCGACAAGCCCGACCTGCGTGTGAAGCTCGAATTCACCGAGCTCACCGAGCTCATGAAGCGGGTCGAGTTCAAGGTGTTTTCCAATGCCGCCACCATGACCGGCGGCCGCGTGGTGGCGCTGCGCGTGCCGGGCGGCGGCGGCGAGGGCGGCCTGTCGCGCGGCGAGATCGACGGCTACCAGGAATTCGTCAAGATCTACGGCGCCAAGGGTCTGGCCTATATCAAGGTCAACGATGCGGCGCTGGGCCGCGAAGGCCTGCAGAGCCCGATCGTCAAGAACCTCGACGACGGCACGCTGGCCGAGATCATCGCCCGCACCGGTGCCCGCAACGGTGACATCCTGTTCTTCGGCGCCGACAAGGAAAAGGTAGTCAACGACGCCATCGGCGCACTCCGCGTGAAGATCGGCCACAGCGCCTTCGGCAAGAAGAACGGCCTGTTCGACGACCGCTGGGCGCCGCTCTGGGTGGTCGACTTCCCGATGTTCGAGTTCGACGAGGAAGGCCAGCGCTGGTCGGCCGTGCACCATCCGTTCACCGCGCCCAAGGACGGCCACGAGGACCTCATGGACACGGCGCCCGAGAAGTGCATCGCCAAGGCCTACGACATGGTGCTCAACGGCATCGAGATGGGCGGCGGCTCGGTCCGTATCCATCGCGAGGAAGTGCAGAGCAAGGTGTTCCGCGCACTCAAGATCAGTGCCGAGGATGCGCAGAACAAGTTCGGCTTCCTGCTGGACGCGCTGCAGTACGGCGCGCCCCCGCACGGCGGCATCGCGATCGGGCTCGACCGCCTGGTGATGCTCATGACCGGCGCCGAGTCGATCCGCGACGTGATCGCCTTCCCGAAGACCCAGCGCGCCCAGGACCTGCTGACGCAGGCGCCGAGCCCGGTCGACGAGAAGCAGCTGCGCGAGCTGCACATCAAGCTGCGCAACGCGCCGCAGGCCGCCTGAGGCGCACAGCGGCAGCAGACCAGGGGCGCCTTCGGGCGCCTTTTTTTTGCGCACCCGAGCAGATGGCTAAAATGGCTAATAGCTCGTGAACGGGATTCTTCATGCAGATCAGCGCGACTGAAGCAAAAAACCGCTTCGGCTACTACCTCGGACAGGCCGAACGCGAACCCGTGCATGTGATGAAGAACGATCGGATCGCCGGCGTCATCGTCTCGGCCGCCCGCTACGCGGAACTTGAGGCGCTGGAGCAGGCGAAGACGATGGACGCTCGCAAGCGCGAGTTCAACGAAACCTACCGGGAATGGATCGCGGCCCAGAACGCGTTGGTCGAACGGATCGGGGTCTTCGGCGAAGAGCTCCGACCCTGGTAGGTGCGGCATGGCCCAGTTCGATGTCCACGCCAATCCCGTGAAGACGCAGCGTGACGACATTCCCTGGTGTGTCGACATCCAGAGCGACTTGCTGGAAAGCCTGCCGACCCGTCTGGTCGTGCCCTTGGTGGCGCTCGCACAGATGCCCACGGCGCTGCCTCGGCGCCTGTGCCCGGTGCTGCAATGGAACGGCGAGTCCTTCGTCGCCTTGCCGCAGATGACGGCGCCGTTTCGCGTCAAGGATCTGGGCCCGTCGCGCGGCAGCCTGCGGGCCCAGGCCAATGAACTCGTCGCTGCCATCGATGCAGTGATCAGCGGCGTGTGACGGACGGTCCCCGGTTCAAGATCCCCGAGTCGGTGCTGGTCGTGGTCCACACGCCGGCGCTCGAGGTCTTGCTGATCCGCCGCACCGGCGACGACGACCTCTGGCAGTCGGTCACCGGCAGCAAGGACTTCGACGACGAGCCGCTCGCGCGCACCGCCGCGCGCGAAGTCGAGGAAGAGACCGGTATCCAGTGCGGCGAAGGCAGCCCGCTGGCGCCGTGGCTGCTCGACTGGCAGCGGCGCAACGTCTACGAGATCCTGCCGCGCTGGCGCGCACGCTATGCACCGGGCGTGAGCGCCAACACCGAGCACCTGTTCAGCCTCTGCGTGCCGGTGCCGCTGGCGCCGCGGCTCGATCCTTGCGAGCACACGGCCTGGCGCTGGCTGCCCTACCGGGAGGCGGCAGCGGCCACTTTTTCCTCCACCAACGCCGCGGCCATCCTGCTCCTGCCACAATTTGCGCGATGAATCCTCCGGCGACCAGCTTCCGCGTAGCCACCTACAACATCCACAAGGGTGTGCAGGGCATCGGCCCCGCCAGGCGGCTGGAGATCCACAACCTCGGCCATGCGATCGAGCAGCTGGACGCCGACATCATCTGCCTCCAGGAAGTCCGCAAGATGAACCGCCAGGCGGCCGCGCGCTTCCATCGCTGGCCGGAGCTGCCGCAGGCGGACTTTCTCGCGCCGGAGGGCTACACGGCGGTGTACGAGACCAATGCGATCACCAAGCACGGGGAGCACGGCAATGCGCTGCTCACGCGCTGGCCGGTGCTGCGCAAGACCCACCAGGACATCTCGGACCACCGCTTCGAGCAGCGCGGGCTGCTGCACGTGGCGATCGACCTCGATGGCCGCACGGTGCACACCATCGTGGTGCACCTGGGCCTGATCAAGGGCAGCCGGATCCGCCAGATCGCGCAGCTGCGCGAATTCGTCGAGCGCGAGATCCCGCCCGGCGAGGCGCTGGTGGTGGCCGGCGACTTCAACGACTGGGGTGCGCGCATGCGCTACGCGATGAACGCCATGGGCATGCGCGACTCCAGCGACCTGCGCGGGCCGCGGACGCTGACCTATCCCTCGCGGCTGCCGGTCGCGCAGCTCGACTTCATCTACGGGCGGCAGGTCGAGCCCGTCGCCTGCGTGGTGCCGCGCGGCCCGATCTGGGCCCGCATGTCTGACCACCTGCCGCTGGTGACCGACTTTTCGCTATCAAAACAATAGCGTCCTGGGCAGGCGGGGAGGGCGCCGTAGGGAGCTTGTGGGAATCCATTCGCTGATACGATGGGCGGATGCTCAGGACCATCGACGCCGTACCGCGCCCCGCCGCAGGGGATGAAGACGAGGGCACGCCCGTGTCCGTGAAGATTCGCGAGCGTCTGCTCGCTGCCCGCAAGCGCTTCAACGCCAACGACAACATCGCCGAGTTCATCGAGCCCGGCGAACTCGAAGGGCTGCTCGACGAGGTCGAGGGCAAGATGAAGGACGTGCTCGAGAGCCTGGTGATCGATCTCGACAATGACCACAACACCGGCAACACGGCCCGCCGCGTCGCCAAGATGTATGTCAATGAAGTCTTCAAGGGCCGCTATGTTCCGCCGCCCTCGCTGACCGAGTTCCCCAATGCGGAGCATCTCAACGAGCTGATGATCGTCGGCCCGATCACGGTGCGCAGCGCCTGCTCGCACCATTTCTGCCCGATCATCGGCAAGCTCTGGATCGGCGTCATGCCGAACGAGAAGACCAACGTGATCGGCCTCTCGAAGTACGCACGGCTGGCCGAATGGGTCATGGGCCGGCCCCAGATCCAGGAAGAAGCCGTGGTGCAGCTGGCCGACCTTATCCAGGAAAAGACCCAGCCCGACGGGCTGGCGCTGGTGGTCGAGGCCGAGCACTTCTGCATGCAGTGGCGCGGCGTCAAGGAGATGGACAGCAAGATGATCAACTCGGTCATGCGCGGCGTCTTCCTGAAAGACCCCAACCTGCGGCGCGAATTCCTCTCCCTCCTGCCGCGCAAGCGCTAAGCCGGACACACCATGCTCGTACGCCTTCTCTACGCCAGCCGCGCCGTGGACACCAGCCAGGGCGCCATCGAGGCGATCCTCGCGCAATCGCGCTCGCACAACACCGCCTGCGGCGTCACCGGCATCCTCTGCTACGGGGCCGGCGTCTTCCTGCAGGCGATCGAGGGCGGCCGGGTGGCGATCAGCGAGCTCTACGGCCACATCCAGCGCGATCCGCGCCACAAGGACGTGGTGCTGCTGCACTACGAAGAGATCTCCGAGCGCCGCTTCGGCGGCTGGACCATGGGCCAGGTCAACCTGTCGAAGCTCAACGCCTCGACCCTGCTCAAGTACTCGGAGCGCCCCGAACTCGACCCGTACTCGGTGTCGGGCAAGGTCTCGCTGGCGCTGCTCGAGGAACTGATGGCCACCGCCGCCATCGTCGGGCGCCACTGAACTCCCGGCTGCTCGGCTGCGATTTCTCGAGCGCGCCGACCGCGCGCAAGCCGATCGTGGTCGCGCTCGGCGCGGCCCTGGACGGTCGTGTGGACCTGGCCGGCTTCGAGACCTTCGCCGCGCTCGACGATTGGGCGCACTGGCTGCGCACGCTCCCGGCCTGGGTGGGTGCCTTCGATCTCCCGTTCGGACTGCCGCGCGAACTGGTGATGCAACTCGGCTGGCCGCTGGCCTGGGAGCCGCTGATCGCGCACTACGCGGGCCTCGGGCGCGACGAGATCCGGCGCACTTTCGCGACCTTCTGCGCCGCCCGGCCCAGCGGCGGGAAGTTCGCGCACCGGCAGACGGATGGCCCTGCGGGCTCCAGCCCCTCGATGAAATGGGTCAATCCGCCGGTCGCGTTCATGTTGCATGCCGGCGTGCCGCGGCTGCTGGCCGCCGGCGCCGCGCTGCCGGGCCTGCACCCGCCGCTGCGGGTGGCGGGCGCGTCGCGCATCGCGCTGGAGGCCTACCCGGGCCTGCTGGCGCGCGAGCTGATCGGCCGGCGCAGCTACAAGAGCGATGCGGTGTCCAACCAGACCCTCGAACGCCGCCAGGCGCGGGCCGATCTCCTCGCCGCACTGGAGCGGGGTTCCGGAAGGCTCGGCCTGCGCCTCGCGCTCGACCCGGGCGCGCGCGACGCGTTGCTCGCTGACGCCAAGGGCGACCGTCTCGATGCGGTCTTGTGCCTCCTGCAGGCGGCTTGGGCCGAGGCGCGCCGCGACAGCCGCCCGGGCCCCGGTTATGGGCTTCCGGAGGCCATCGATCCGATCGAAGGCTGGATCGTGACGGCCTGACTTCCCCGTGTCCTACAAGAGGACGAGCCGCTGCCCGCCGCAGCGTCCGCTCCACCGCACTAGATTGAAAGCAGTGGTTCAGTCGAACCACCGATTCATCTCATTTGCGAAGGAAACGCCATGAACAAGGACCAGGTTGCAGGCCGCGTCGAAGAGGCCAAGGGCAAGATCAAGGAAGTCGCCGGCAAGGTGACCGGCAGCGAAAAGCTCCAGACCGAGGGCGTGGTGGACCAGGCCGCCGGCAAGGTGCAGAAGACCTACGGCGACGTGAAGGAAAAAGCCAAGGACGCCCTGAACACCGACCCGAAGAGGCCGTGACTTCGCGACAGGAGACCGCTATGACATCATCGAATGACTCCGGCGCGCGCGGGCGCGGCGCGCTGGCGCTGTTGCTGACCGCCGGCGTCCTGGCCTTGGGCGCCTGCAGCAAGACCGACAACGAGACCATGGGCAAGAAGGTCGACTCGGCCGTTGCAAAGACCGAGCAGGCCGGCGCCGATGTCAAGGCCAAGACGGAGTCAGCCGCAGCATCGGTGGCCGGCACCATGGACGATGCATCGATCACCGCGGCCGTGTCGACCGGACTGGCCAAGGATCCCGACCTGAGCGCGATCAAGATCGATGTCGACACCAAGGGCGGCCAGGTGACCTTGAGCGGGCCCGCGCCCAACGCCGCCGCCAAGGCGCGCGCCGAGGAGATCGCGAAGTCCGTCAAGGGCGTGAGCGCGGTCGACAACAGGCTCGAAGTGAAGATGTAGCCGCCGCGTCGGCGCGCGGCACCCAGCAAAAAGCCCGGTTGCCCGGGCTTTTTGCTGGTTCTGCTGGCCGATGCGCGATCAGTGACCGAGCCAGTCCTTCAGCTCGTCGGCATGCTCTTCTTCGTCGCTCAGGATCTCTTCCAGCATGCGGCGGGTCGTCGGGTCCTTGTCGCCGATCAGCGCGATCATCTGGCGGTAGGTCTCGACAGCGATGCGCTCGGCCACCAGGTTGGCGCGCACCATCGCCTGCAGGTCGAGCGATGCGTCGTAGCTGGCGTGGCTGCGGTCCTGCAGGCTCTGGGGGTTGAAATCGGGTTCGCCGCCCAGCTGCACGATGCGCTCCGCGATCTTGTCGGCATGCCCCGATTCCTCGTTGGCATGCACCAGGAATTCATCGGCGATGGCCGGCGAGGCCTCACCACTGGCGGTGAAGTAGTGGCGCTTGTAGCGCAGCACGCAGACCAGCTCGGTGGCCAGGGCGTCGTTGAGCAGCTTGACGATGTCGTCACGCCAGGGTCCATAGCTGGGCGTGACGGCGCCTTCGTCGAGGCTCTTCGAGGCCTTGTCGATCGCTGCCTGGTCGAGCTTCAGGGGTTCGTGGCGCTCTTTGACGGCGGTGTTCATGGAGGGTCCTTTCGTGGGTTTGCGTTTTTCTGCATCAGCGTCGTCACCATGTCGGCGACGTCGGATGTCTTCACGACCGCGGCGAGCACCGCGGTGATCGAGAGCAATCGCCACGGCTTGACCAGCACCACCAGGGCACCGGCCGCGGCGGCCGCGCCGACCAGCGCGGCCGGCTCCTCGCGCGCATAGCGCTCGAGCAGCGGGCGCGCCAATTGGCCGGCCGCATTCGCCGGGTGCCGGCGCCACCAGCGGCGCACCACGCCGCGGGCCACCGAGGACCACGCGAAATGGTCGTAGGCCGCAGGACGCACTGCAGGCGCAGGCAAGGAATACAGTTCGTCTCGGGCCGCCTCGGGCCGGTCTCCCTGCAGCTGCGCGACCAGCGCCCGGCGCGACAGTGCGAGCCTTTGCTGGGGCGTGAGCGCTTGACGGTCAGCGGCCATGGCGTTCTCCGGCCACCCGCAGCGCCCGCACGTCAGCATCGAGCTGGCTGCGGAGGTCGTCGAAGGCGTGGAAAGGCCGGGGACGCGCCGCGGCCAGCGCCGAGAACACGGCGATCACGATCGCCACGCCGGGCACTGCCGCCAGGACCCAATGGAAACTGCCGTGCAGCACGCCGAGCATCACGGCGACGCCGACCAGGCCGAGGGCCAGCATGCCGCTGACGGCCGCGATGACACCCGCCATCAGCTTCGAGATCAGGCCCTGGCTCGCAGCCTGGGACTCTTCCCGGATCAGCGCGCCGTAGTTGGCGAGATGTTCGGCGACGAGTTCCGGGTGGCCGAGCACCGTGGAGACAATGGGATGGAACATGGTGCTGCGGCGGCCGGAGCGGGGATCAGTAGTCGTCGCGACGGCGGCTGGCCAGCACGATCAGAGCCGTGATGGCGGCACCAGCCGCGGCAGCGACCAGCACCGAGCGAACCGGCTGGTCGGCGATGTACTTGCCGGTCACATCGGCCGCGGCCTCGAGGCGGCGCTGGGCTCGGGCGCTGGTGGTCGACGCGGCATCGAGCCCGCGCTGCACCGCCTGCTGGACTCGCGCCGCCAGCTGCTCCACCGCCGGCTCGGCATCGCGACGCAGGTCGCGCACCTTCTCGCCGGCCGCATTGACCGCGTTCTGCGCATAGGCCCGCGTCGTGTCGATCGCGTCGTTGGCCGTCTGGCGCGCGTCCTCGGCGAGCTGTGCGGGCGTCTTGGTGGTCGTGTTCATGAAATGAGTCCTTCCGAAAATTGATTGCTTGACCTGTCCATCGTAACGACGCTAGCCGCGTCGCATCAAGCCCGCGATGAAGCTGGCGAGGGCCAGGACAAGAAAGATGACGAAGAGGATCTTCGCGATGCCCACGGCACTGGCCGCGATGCCGCCGAAACCGAACAGCGCGGCGATCAAGGCAATGACCAGGAAGACGACGGCGTAGTGCAACATGCTGACTCCTTTTCGAGGGATGGCCCCATGGATGTGAAAACAGCGCGTTCGGGTCCCGAACGGCTTGGCATCCACGTTAAGGGCATGGTCGCCCGGACCCTGTCAGCAGCCGCGGCCTGGGGGCGTAGGAGAGGACCGAAAGGGGCGCGCGCGGGGCGTCGCGGGCCCGCCGCGTCAGGCCTGCCTGGCCGGCAGGATGGCGCTCAGGTGGGTGCCCTTGCCGGGCGTCGACGCCACGCTGAGCTTGCCCTTGGCGGCTTCGACCCGGTGCCGCATGCCGGCCAGGCCGTGCGTCGACGGACGGGCGCGCTGGGTGTCGAAGCCCTTGCCGTTGTCGATCACCTCGACCACCACGTGGTTGCCGTAGTTCTTCATGACGATGCTGGCTTCGGTGGCCTGCGCGTACTTGCCGATGTTGGTCAGGCTCTCCTGGACCATCCGGTAGGCCGTGAGCTGGTTGTCCTCGTCGAGATCGACCGGCTCCAGCACCATCTCGATCTCCATGCCCGATTGCTCGGCGAACTCGCGGCCCAGTATTTCAAGCGATGCGATCAGCCCGAGGTTGGACAGCGATGACGGGCGCAGGTCCTCGATGATCCGGCGCTTGAGCGCGATGCCGCTGTTGAGCAGTTCGTTCAGGTGCTGCAGCCGCTGGATGGCGTCCGGCGAATCGCCGAGCCTGGATTTCAGGCGCGCGACGTCGAGCTTGGCGGCCGTCAGGAGCGAGCCCAGTTCGTCGTGCAGCTCGCGCGCCAGGAAGCCGCGCTCGGATTCGCGCACCTGCTGCAGATGGGTGGCGAGTTCGCCCAGCGTCGCCGTGCGCTCGCGCACCTCGCCTTCGAGCGCGTTGCGTTCGCGCTGCAGCGCCTCTTGCTGCCGCTCGCCGACCAGTTGCAGTGCATGGGTCTGGCGCAGGTAGAGGTAGAAGGCCAGCAGCCCCGCCAGCGTGACCAGGGTGATGCCGATGCGAGCCAGGCGCAGCGAGCTGGCGATCTGGAGCTGGCTGCGCGTCAGCTCGTCGTTGCTGATCGCGATCAGCTGGCCGACCTGCTGGCGGATGGCCTCCATCTCCTCGCGGCCGACATCGGTGGTGATGACGAACTTCCAGGCGTCCTCGTTGCCGCTCTGGCGCAGGCGCACGCTCATCTCCATTTCGGCGAGCTTGCGCGACACGTGCTTGGAGAGTTCGCCGACCCGCGTCAGTTCGCCCGGGCGCCGGGCGTAGAGGTCCTGCAGCGTGGCCAGGTTGCCCTCCACCTGCTTGACGGCGAGGTCATAGGGCTCGCGATAGCGGGCTTCCCCTGTCAGCAGGAAGCCCCGTTGGCCCGTTTCGGCATCGAGGACGTTCTGCAGCACCAGGTTGAGCAGGCCGCGCGCCTTCTGCGCGTCGCCCACATCCTGCAGGGCGCGGTGCGACTGCTGGTAGCCTGCCTCGTTGATGCCCACCAGCGCCAGCGCCGCCAAGGCGGCGAGCGCCAGCCCGAGGGCCATCTTGGGAAAAGCTAACCAGCGCATGAGGTCTCCGAGCGATGCCTGCAGATCAAATTCGGGAATAATCGGAGCCGACCAGGGACCGGCATGTTGCGACGCAAAAGGCCGCGATACAACGACGAAGGTAACAGATGATCAAGATCGGAATTGTGGACGACCACGCCATCGTGCGCTCCGGCTTGCGGCAGTTCTTTTCGGAGCATGTCGACCTGCGGGTGGTGGGTGAGGCGGCCAGCGGCCGCGAGGCGATCGAGCTCGTGCGGACCACCGAACTCGATGTGCTGGTGATGGATCTGTCGATGCCGGGCCAAAGCGGCATCGACGCCCTGGCGATGATCCGCGCCAAGGCGCCGGACGTCGGCATCCTGATCCTCAGCGGCTATCCGGAAGAGCACTATGCGATGAACCTGATTCGCCAGGGCGCCAGCGGCTACCTCAACAAGGAGTGCGATCCGATCGAGATCGTCAATGCGATTCGCACCATCTCGCTCGGTCGTCGCTACATCACGCCTGCCGTGGCCGAACTGCTGGCGCGCCAACTCGACCGCAAGGACGACGCGGCGCCGCATGAACAGCTGTCGGAGCGGGAGTTTCAGGTGTTCCTCAAGCTGGCCAAGGGCGAGACCGCCGGCGACATCGCCAAGACGCTGTCGCTGTCGGTGAAGACGGTGAGCACCTACCGGACGCGGCTGATGGAGAAAATGAATCTTTCATCGAACAGCGACCTGACCTACTACGCGCTGAAGAACAAGCTGATCGACTGAGCCCGAGGCGCCGCGCGCCGTCAGTTGCTGCTCTGCGAAACCCTCGACGCGGATGCCTGATCGATGCAGAAGTCGATCAGTCCGTCGATTTCGTTGGATTTGTCGAACACCGCGTCGACCCCGAACTGGGCGCAGCGTTTGCGGATGTCGGGGGTGGCGTAGTTGCTGAGCACTACCACCTTCTGGTTCGGCCGGCGCGAGCGGCAGGTCTGCAGCACGCCCAGCCCGCTGCCCTGCTTCAGGAACAGATCGACGATGGCCAGTTCCCACTCGTCGGCATGGTCGGTCAGCCATTGGCTGGCCTCGGCCTCGGTCTCGGCAAAGCCGATCGCCGAAATGCACGTAAGCTCCTCCAAAGTGCCGACGAGGTTCTCTCGGATCGTGACGTTGTCTTCGACGATGTAGGTTTTTAATCTTGGGTCCATGAGAACCGCTGTCCCCCGGGGGCGCTTTCTTGGTGGACTGGATTGTCTCCAAGGAAAGCCCGCGGTGGCAATGCTACGGAATTGTTCGCTCGCATGATGAAGGTTTGCGCGGCCTGCGGCTGTAGGCTGGTTCTTACGCGCCGATGAGAACGCGCCCGTAGGCGACGCCGCACACCGTTTGCACTCGGCCGCCGACCCGCCGGACGTGCAAGGGGATCCATGCTTGCACCCACTGGCGGCGGCCCGCCGTCCATTTCACAATCTTGCAAGGGTGCGGCCATGAACATCATCTGGAGTTCCATCGCGATCGTTCTGCTGGCGCTTGCCGGGGGCGTCGCAGTGGCCGGCGGCGAGCCGGCGATGGCCGAATTGCGGCTGGCCGAGGCGGCCACGATGGCGGCTGCGGCCGGGGTCGCTGCCGTCTGCATCCGCGAGGCGGCCCAGAGCGTCAGCGCGGTGCATACGGGCGCGCCGATCGATTGACGCCCATGCCGACCGCTTCCGCCGCCTCCCCGCCGCGCCGCCGGCGCTGGGTGGCGCTGGGCGCGCCAGTCCTGGGCCTGGTCCTCGCATTGCTGCTGCTGGCGGCGTTTTTCCCTTGGGACACGCTGCGTGTGCCGGTCAATCGTTATGTCAGCGAGAAGACGGGACGCAAGTTCGAGATCACGCGGCACCTCGACGTCGCCCTTGGCTGGCGCCAGGCGACGGTCAAGTTCGACGGCATCGAGTTCGCCAACCCTTCGTGGGCCCGGGACCCTTATCTCGTTCGGGCCGAAAAGGCGGAGTTCGACATCCGCTTCTGGGAGTTGCTGCGCCGCCGCATCGTGCTGCCGCGACTGGTGCTGAGCCGGCCTTCGCTCGGACTCCAGATGGAGGAGGACGGCCGCAAGACCTGGGCGCTCGGCAAGGACAGTGCCGACCCGGGAACAGTCCCGGTCATCGGCCTGATCCAGGTCGACGGCGGCAGCATCGACTTCCTCGCCAAGGCGCAGGCGCTCGACCTGCACGCGGATTTCAGCTTCGACAGCAACCGCGGCGACTTGCCCCTCGACTACGAGATCAAGGGCCGCTACCGGGGGCAGCCAATGTCCGCGGTGGGGCGCACCGGCAACGTGCTGCAGCTGACGTCCGTCGGGCAGCCGCCGTTTCCGATCGAGATCGACCTGAAGGTCGCGCAGACCCGCCTGCAGGGCAAGGGCACGGTGGCCGAGCTGGCCAACCTGGACGGCCTCGACGCCCAGGTCGAGATGAGGGGGCCGAACCTGGGCCGCCTCTATCCGGCGCTGGGCATCGCGCTGCCGCAGACGCCGCCCTACGCGCTGAGCGGCAACCTGCGCAAGAACGGCGCGCTCTGGGAAGTACGCGGCCTGAAGGGCCGCCTGGGCCTGTCCGACATCGGCGGCGACATGCAGTTCGACAAGTCGCAGCAGGTGCCGCACCTGGGCGGCACGCTGCGTTCGCGGGTCATGGACATGGACGATCTCGGCCCGCTGATCGGGCTGCCGCCGACCGCGCGCTCGGCCAACGCGGTCGAGGGCGTGGCCGCACCGCCCAGCATCGCGCAGGTCGACAAGCAAAAGCGCAACGACCCCGCGCGCAAGGTGCTGCCGGACGCGACCCTGGATTTCGAGCGGCTGCGTGCCATGAACGCCGATGTCAGCTACACCGCGGAGCGGATCCAGAACGTGCGCGAGCTTCCGCTGGACAAGGGCAGTGTGCAGGTGAAGCTGAAGGACGGCGTGCTGACCCTGGACCCGCTCGATCTCGGCGTGGCGAGCGGCAGGATCGCCGGCGCGATCCGAATCGATGCGACGCAGAATCCGGCCGACATTCGTGCGGCGCTCGATATCCGCGGGATGCAGCTCAATCGATTGATTCCGAAGGTCGAGACCCTGAAGACCAGTTTTGGCCGACTGGACGGCCGGATCAACCTGTCCGGCCGCGGCAACTCGGTGGCGGCCTGGCTCGCCAATTCGTCCGGCGACGTCGCGGCGCTCACCGGGCGCGGGCAGTTCAGCAACCTGCTGCTCGAGTTCCTCGGCCTCGACGGCGGCGAGATCATCAAGTTCCTGCTCGAAGGCGACCACAACGTGGAACTGCGCTGCGCCGCCGTGGCCTTCGACGTGGAGAAGGGCGTGATGAACGGCCGCACGCTGCTGCTCGACACCAGCGACACGGTGTTCCATGGCAGCGGCAACATCAGCCTGGCCGACGAGCGCATGGACCTCATCGTCAAACAGGCGCCGAAGGACAAGAGCATCCTGGCGCTGCGCACGCCGCTGCGAGTGCGCGGCACCTTCGCGGCGCCGAAGGCCGGCGTGGAGGTCGCGCCGCTCGCGGCCCGCGGCGCTGCGGCGCTGGCCCTGGCGGCGATCAATCCGCTGCTGGCGCTGGCAGCGACGGTCGAAACCGGTCCGGGCAAGGATGCGGACTGCACCGAAGTGCTGACCGAGGCCAAGACCCCGTCGTCGCGCGCCGCCAAGGCCGGCGCCGCCAAGGCGAAGCAGCAGCCGGCGCCGGCAAGCGGCAGCTGAGCCGAGCCGGCCTCAGGACGGCGGTGGCCGGTGGCCGCACACCCCGCAGCCCGGGTCGCGGGCCACGCCCAGCGAATCGAAAGCCGTGCGCCGGCCGTCGAACATCAGCAGCCGGCCCGCCAGCGATGGCCCGATGCCGGCCAGCAGCTTCAGGGCTTCGCTGGCCTGCAGCGTGCCGATGGTGCCGACCACGGGCGCGAAGACGCCCAGCACGGCGCAGCGGGTCTCCTCGAACTCGGCCTCCGGCGGGAACAGGCAGGCGTAGCAGGGCGAAGCCGGATCGCGCGTGTCGTAGACGCTGAGCTGGCCGTCGAAGCGGATCGCCGCCCCCGCCACCAGCGGCTTGCCATGGGCGACGCAGGCGCGGTTCACCGCCTGGCGGGTGGCGAAGTTGTCGCAGCAGTCGAGCACCACGTCGGCGCCCGCCACCAGCCGGTCGAGCAGCTCGGCGTCGGCGCGCAGGCGATGGGTCTCGATCCGGATATCGGGATTGATGGCGCGCATCGCCTCGGCCGCGGACTCGACCTTCGGCATGCCGACGCGGGCCGTGGCGTGGGCGATCTGGCGCTGGAGATTGGTGAGGTCGAGGTCGTCGTCGTCGACCACCGAGATGCGCCCGACGCCGGCCGCGGCCAGGTAGAGAAGGGCGGGCGAGCCGAGCCCGCCGGCCCCGATCACCAAGGCATGGCCGGCGCTCACCCGTGCCTGGCCGTCGATGCCGAATTCCTCCAGCAGGATGTGGCGCGAATAGCGCAGCAGGTCCTGGTCTTCCATGCGCCGCGCGGAACCGACCGCCGGGGCGGGCCCCCTCCGGAGCCGCCCGGGATCAGTTGTCCTTCTTCTCTTCCTTGTTGTCGACGATGATCTGGGTCTTGCTGACCAGCACCGGCTGGCCCTTCAGGCTCTTGAGGGCCTGCGCCAGCGCGAAGTCGTCGGCGGCGCCGAACTCGGGCACCTTGCGGTCCTGCGGCGGCTTCTTGGCTTCTTCCTCGAGGCGCTTGCGAGCCTCGTCGCGGGCCTTTTCGCGCTCGGGGTCCTTGCTCTCGGGGCCCTGGCCGCTGGCCAGGTGCTTCTCGAGGTCGGCCTCGCGCATGCGCAGGGCGGCGAAGGGGCTGCCCTCGGCGCTCTCGTCGACCAGCACGTTGGGCACGATGCCCTTGGCCTGGATCGAGGTGCCGCTCGGCGTGTAGTAGCGCGCGGTCGTGATCTTGAGGCCGGTATCGGGGCCCAGCGGACGGACCGTCTGCACCGAGCCCTTGCCGAAGGTCTGGCTGCCCATGATCGTGGCGCGCTTGTGGTCCTGCAGGGCGCCGGCGACGATCTCGCTGGCCGAGGCCGAGCCTTCGTTCACGAGCACCACCAGCGGCACGGTCTTGAGCCCGGCCGGCAGGTTGCGCAGCGGGTCGCTGCCGGCGCGGCGCTGGTAGAACTCGGGCGCCGCCTTGTAGATCGACTTGCTCTCGGCCAGCTGGCCGTCGGTCGACACCACCGTGACGTTCTCGGGCAGGAAGGCGGCCGAGATCGCGACCGCAGCGTCGAGCAGGCCGCCCGGGTCGTTGCGCAGGTCGAGCACCAGGCCCTTGAGGTTCGGGTCCTGCTTGTAGATTTCTTCGACCTTCTTGACGAAGTCGTCGACCGTGCGTTCCTGGAACTGCGACAGGCGGATCCAGGCGTAGCCCGGCTCCATGACCTTGCCGCGGACCGACTGGGTGCGGATTTCCTCGCGCGTGATCGTGACCGGGAAAGTGCGGTTCTCGTCCTTGCGGAAGATCGTCAGCAGCACCTTGGTGTTGGCCTCGCCGCGCATCCGCTTGACCGCCTCGTTGAGCGACAGGCCGCGCACCGCGGTGTCGTCGATCTTGGTGATCAGGTCGTTCGGCTTGAGGCCGGCGCGGAAGGCGGGCGAACCCTCGATCGGCGACACCACCTTGATCAAACCGTCTTCCTGGGAGATCTCGATGCCGACGCCGACGAAACGGCCGGTCGTGCCTTCGCGGAATTCCTTGAAAGACTTCTTGTCGAAATACTGCGAATGCGGGTCGAGCCCGGCGACCATCCCCGAGATCGCATCCGAGATCAGTTTCTTCTCGTCGACCGGTTCGACGTAGTCGCTCTTGACCATGCCGAAAACTGCAGCAAGTTGCTGCAGTTCCTCGAGCGGCAGGGGAGCCAGCGATCCGCGCGCAACGGTTTGTAACGAGACGGTTGTCAGCACGCCGGCGAAGGCGCCTGCGGCGACCCACCCGGTGATCTTCATTTTCTGGCCCATGTGAAAGTGTCCTTGTCGCCTGTCAAACCAATATACACAGCTTGGAAGCAAGTTGTCTGCCGGGGTTCCGCGACCCTTTGAACAAATTAAGAATATTTGTTACGCCTTGGCTTGTGACGCCACGGCGGCCACGGCCTTTTCGGCGGCGTCGGCGTCACCCAGATAGTAGTGGCGCAGCGGCTTGAGTTCGTCGTCGAGTTCGTAGACCAGCGGAATGCCGTTGGGGATGTTCAGGCCCACGATGGCGTCATCGGAGATGCCGTCGAGGTATTTCACCAGCGCGCGGATCGAGTTGCCGTGCGCCGCCACCACCAGCCGACGGCCGGCGCGGATCGCGGGCGCCATCGATTCGTTCCAGAACGGCAGCACCCGGGCCACCGTGTCCTTGAGGCATTCGGTCAAGGGCACCTGCTCGGGCGCCAGCTTGGCGTAGCGGACGTCGCCGCGCTCGCTGCGCGGATCGCTGGGCTCCAGCGGCGGCGGCGGCGTGCCGTAGCTGCGGCGCCAGACCAGCACCTGCTCGTCGCCGTACTTCTTGGCCGTCTCGGCCTTGTTCAGGCCCTGCAGGCCGCCGTAGTGGCGCTCGTTGAGGCGCCAGGAATGGATCACGGGCAGCCAAGTGCGGTCGAGCTCGTCCAGCGTGTGCCAGAGCGTGCGGGTGGCGCGCTTGAGCACGCTGGTGTAGGCGACGTCGAAGTCGTAGCCCTCGGCCTTGAGCAGCCGGCCGGCCTGCTTGGCCTGCTCGACGCCGGTCGGCGTGAGGTCGACATCGGTCCAGCCGGTGAAGCGGTTTTCGAGATTCCAGGTCGATTCGCCGTGGCGGATCAGTACCAGTTTGTGCATGGGAGAGGCCTTTGGGAACGCGTTCGGAAAGCCGACATTCTAAAATCCGGGGTTTGCCACTCAAGGAACACCGTGAAATTCATTGTCGACAACTGGATGCTGATCCTGATTGCGCTCAGCTCGGGCGGCATGCTGGCATGGCCGTTGGTGCGCGGCGCCAACGCCGGCTCGCTCACGGCGCAGGGCGCGGTGCAGCTGATCAATCGCGAGCGTGCGGTGGTGGTCGACGTCCGCGAGCCCGAGGAGTTCGCGGCCGGCCACGTGACCGGTGCCAAGAACGTGCCGCTGAACCAGCTCGAGCAGAAACTGCCGGTCACGGTCAAGAACAAGTCGTTGCCTTTGTTGCTTGTCTGCGCAACAGGCGCACGGGCGCAGCGCGCCGTGGCGACCGCCAAGAAGCTCGGCTACGAACAGGCCCAAGCGGTCGCCGGCGGACTCAAATCCTGGAAAGACGCTAATCTGCCGCTTGAAAAGGCCTGAACCCTCCACGAAATAGCCCAGATGCAAGCCGTCAAGATGTACACCACCGCCGTTTGCCCGTACTGCATTCGCGCGAAGCAAATCCTCAAGTCCAAGGGTGTCGATCAGATCGAGGAGATCCGCATCGACAGCGACCCGCAGGCGCGTGCCACCATGATGGACATCACGCGCCGGCGCACGGTGCCGCAGATCTTCATTGGCGACACCCACGTCGGCGGCTGCGACGACCTGATCGCGCTCGACGGGCGCGGCGGCCTGGCGCCGTTGCTGCAAGGCGCCTGAGCCGGTCGCCGGCCTGCCATCCGGCCGGGCGATAATCGCCGGCTGACCCCTCAGAAGCCCGCTGCGGGAGCATTTCCCGGGCGGGCCTTGTTTTGATCCTCGAAAGTTAGAGCCATGGCCGAACAGCAATCACAAGACCCCGTTTTCCAGATCCAGCGCGTCTACCTGAAGGATCTGTCGCTCGAACAGCCCAATTCGCCGGCCATCCTGCTGGAGCAGGAGCAGCCGACCGTCGACATCCAGCTCGGCGTCGACGCCCAGCCCGTGACCGACGGCATCTTCGAGATCACCGTGTCGGCCACCGTGCAGACCAAGATCGGCGACAAGACCGTGTTCCTGGTCGAGGCCAAGCAGGCCGGCATCTTCGAGATCCGCAACCTGCCGGAAGACCAGATGGGCCCGATCCTCGGCATCGCCTGCCCGCAGATCGTCTACCCGTACCTGCGCGGCAACGTGGCCGACGTGATCCAGCGCGGCGGCTTCCCGCCGGTGCACCTGGCCGAGATCAACTTCCAGGCCATGTTCGAACAGCAGCAGGCCCAGGCCGCGGGCCAGGCTTCGCCGATCGTCACGCAGTAAATCCGGCTTGGCGCCAACGCCGATGAAGATCTGCGTGCTCGGCGCCGGTGCCTGGGGCACGGCGCTGGCCATCAATGCCGCCGGCCGCCACGCGGTCACGCTGTGGGCGCGCGATGCCGCCCAGGCCCAGGCCATGGCGGCGGCGCGCGACAACGCCCGCTATCTGCCGGGCATTCCTTTCCCCGCGGCATTGAAGGTCGTCGGCGGACCGGCCGCGGCCGCCTTCGAAGGGGCCGAACTGGTCATTGTGGCGACGCCGATGGCGGCGTTGCGCGAACAACTCGGCATCCTGCGTGACGTGGCCTGTCCGGTGGCATGGCTCTCGAAGGGGGTCGAGCCGTCACGCCCGGGCTCCGCGGACCTGGGGCTGCTGGCCCATGAGATCCAGGCCCGCGTGGCGCCGGGGCTGAAGGCCGGCGTGCTGAGCGGACCGAGTTTCGCCCAGGAAGTGGCGCAGGGCCGGCCGACGGCACTGGTCGCGGCCAGCCCGCTGGCGGCGGTGCGCGAGGCGCTGGTCGAGGCCTTTCACGGTCCGACCCTGCGCGTCTACGCCAACGACGACATCGTCGGCGTCGAGGTCGGCGGGGCGGTCAAGAACGTGCTGGCGATCGCCACCGGCCTGGCCGACGGGCTGCACCTCGGCCTCAATGCCCGGGCGGCCCTGATCACTCGCGGACTGGCCGAGATGACGCGCTTCGGCCTCGCGATCGGTGCCCGCAGCGACACCTTCATGGGTCTCTCGGGACTGGGCGACCTGGTGCTGACGGCGACCGGCGACCTGTCGCGCAACCGCCGGGTCGGGCTGCTGATGGCGCAAGGCCGCACGCTGGCGCAGGCGGTCGATTCGCTGGGTCACGTGGCCGAGGGGGTCTATTGCGCGCGCACCGTGGTCCAGCGGGCGCGCCACCTGGGGATCGAGATGCCCATCTCGGACAGTGTGGTGGCCGTGCTGGATGGCCGGATGGCCCCGGCGGAAGCGGTGGCCGGCCTGATGGGCCGCGAGCCGGGCGTCGAATCGGCCTGAGCCTGGGTCAGGCCGGCGAGTAGGCCAGCCGCACGTAGATCGGCGCGAAGGCTTCGGCCTGCGTGATGTCGATCAGGGTTTCCTTGGCCAGTTCGAGCATCGCGATGAAGGTCACGATCAGGACCGGCGTTCCGCGCGTGACGTCGAACAGCTTCTCGAACTCGACGAACTGCCGTCCCTGCAGGTGCCGCAGCACGATGCTCATGTGCTCGCGCACGCTGAGCTCTTCGCGCGAGATCTTGTGGTGCTGGACCAGCTTGGCGCGCTTGAGGATGTCGGCCCAGGCGTCGCGCAGGTCGACCACGTTCATGTCCGGGAAGCGCGGCTTGAGCGACTGCTCGATGTAGACCTGGGCCTTCCAGAAATCGCGACCGGCCTGCGGCATGGCGCTGAGCGATGCCGCCTGCAGCTTGGTCTGCTCGTACTCGAGCAGGCGGCGCACGAGTTCGGCGCGCGGGTCTTCGGCTTCCTCGCCCTCGGCCGACTTCTTGGGCGGCAGCAGCATGCGCGACTTGATCTCGATCAGCATCGCCGCCATCAGCAGGTATTCGGCGGCGAGTTCGAGGTTGGTCTGGCGGATCTCGTCGACGTAGCTCAGGTACTGCCGCGTCAGCCCCGCCATCGGGATGTCGAGGATGTTGAAGTTCTGCTTGCGGATCAGGTAGAGCAGCAGGTCGAGCGGGCCTTCGAAGGCCTCGAGGAAGACCTGCAGCGCCTCAGGGGGGATGTAGAGGTCGTTCGGCAAGGCGAACAGGGGTTCGCCGTAGAGGCGGGCGAGGGCGACCTGGTCGATGACCTCGGGCATCGCGGCGACCACCGCCGCGCCGTCGTCGGCGATCACCTCGATCGGCCCCGAGCCTGCGCTGTCGGCCGATGCGACATCGCCCTGGCGGCGGGCGCCGGAACCCGGAACGGCCCGGATGACCACTTACTTCACGCGGGTCTGGTAGACGTAGGGCTGCTGCGGCACATTCGCCTCGCTGTACTCCTCGAGCAGGCCGCGGTCGAGGTGCTTGTCCCACAGCAGCGCGCGTCCGGCGCGCTGCTCGGCCTCCAGCGTCGGCTTCTGTTCCTTCATCTGCTCGATGAAGTTGGTGATTTCGGACTGGTAGTGGGGACGGGCGAAGATGGACATGGCAATTGGACCTTTGGTGGGGATTTTACCGGGTGGAATCCGCCTTGAAGCCTTCTTGCGCATGCGCTAGCGTGGCGGCTCCCATCCATCCAAGGAGATTGCCGATGAAGCGCCGCTACTCGATCTTCCTCGCCGCGACCGGGGCGGCTGCCCTGGCGCTGGTCGCCTGCAGCACCGGCGGACCCGCCACGCCCCAGAGCAAGATGAGCTTCTTCATCACCAGCGCGAACCCGGGCAAGGGCGGGGACTTCGGCGGGCTTGCGGGCGCCGACCGCTACTGCCAGAGCCTGGCCCAAAGCGTCGGCGCAGGCGGGCGCAGCTGGCGGGCCTACCTGAGCACGACCGCGACGGCCGGCGGTGCGGCGGTGAACGCCCGCGATCGCATCGGCAAAGGGCCGTGGGTCAATGTGAAAGGCGTGACGATCGCCAACAACATCGACGAACTGCACGGCACCAACAACCTCGACAAGCAGTCGGGCCTGACGGAAAAGGGCGAGATCGTCAGTGCCAGCGGCGACCCCGTCAACAACCACGACATCCTGACCGGCTCGATGCCGGACGGGCGCGCCTCCACCGACACCAGCAAGGACACCACCTGCGGCAACTGGACCAAGAGTGGCGAGGGCTCGGCCATCGTCGGCCATCACAACCGCATGGGCACGAACGCGCCTCCGGCGTCGATGTCGTGGAACTCTTCGCATGCGACACAAGGCTGCAGCCTGGAAGCGTTCAGGAGGACGGGCGGCGCAGGTCTGATGTATTGCTTCGCGGCGAACTGAGCGGTGCGGCGACGAGACCGGGCGCGGATCGCGGTGGGTTGGCTGGCGGCGCTGTTGGCCCTGGTGGGTTGCGACCCGCAGCGCATCGCGGAGCTGGAGGAGGGCGTGGCGACCGAGGCCGACGTGCGCGCGCGCTTCGGCCAGCCGGAGAACATCTGGGATGCGCCCGACGGACGGGTGTTCGAATACAACCGCCAGCCGCAGGGCCAGAAGAACTACATGATCACCATCGGGCCCGATGGCCGCATGAAGGCCTTGCGCCAGGTGCTCACGCCCGAGAATTTCGCCCGGGTGAAGCCGGGGATGGCGATGGAGGATCTGCGCCGGCTGCTGGGCAAGCCGGCGCAGCGCATCCCCTACCCGCTGAAGAAGGAGACCGCGTGGGAGTGGCGCTGGATGCAACCGCCGAACTCGCCGATGGTGTTCACCGCGTCGCTCGATGACGACCAGCGCGTGACGAGCGCGGGCTCTTCGCCGGATCGCAGCACCGAGGCGCCCTGATCGCTCATTCGGGTGCCGCGGCCGCCAATTCCGCCGCGAACCCCGAGCGCTCGAACGCCTCGCTCGGTTGCGGCTGCAGAGACTCGACCCGCAGCACGCCGCCGCGCTCGCGCACCGCCTTGTGCAACTGGCGCAGTGCGTCGAGGCCGGTGGCGTCGATCAGGATCAGCTGCATGGCGTCGAGCACCACGGTCATGCCGCGCGGCGCACGCTCGACCGCCGCCACCATCGGATCGAGCCTGGCGGCGGCGCCGAAGAACAGCGCCCCATACAGCCGGTAGGTCAAGACCGGCGGTTCCAGCGAAACCAGTTCGACGCTGAACAAGGTGCTCATGCGCCGCACGAACAGCGCACAGGCCAGCACGATCCCCGCCTGCACCGCCACCGTGAGATCGAACACCACGGTGAGGAAGAAGGTGCCCAGCATCAGCAGCCGGTAGTGGCGGCTGAAGCGCCGCAGCATGGCGGGCGAGAACTCGCGCCATTCGCCCATGTTCCAGCCCACGGAGACCAGGATGCCGGCGAGCACCGCGAGCGGCACATGCTGCGCGAGCGGCGCGGCGACCAGCACCACGACCATCAAGGTGATCGCATGCACGATGCCCGCGATCGGCGACGTGGCGCCGGCGCGCACGTTGGTCACGGTGCGCGCGATGGTGCCCGTGGCCGGCATGCCGCCGAAGAACGGCGCGACCGCGTTGGCGATGCCCTGCGCCATCAGCTCCTGGTTGGGATCGTGGCGCGGCAGGCCGCTGACCTGGTCGGCGACGCGCGCGCAGAGCAGCGATTCGATGGCGCCCAGCGCCGCGATGGTGAGGGTCGGCGTGACCAGCTGCTTGACCGTCTCCCAGGAGAAGTCGGGCAATGCGAAGGCCGGCAGGCCCTCGGGGATGCCGCCGAAGCGGGTGCCGATGGTCTCGACATGCAGGTTGAACCCCCAGGACAGCAGTGTCAGGGTGACCAGCGCCACGATCGGGCCCGGCACGCGGGAGCCGGCCTGGGCCGCGCCGGTGTTGGCGAAGCGGCCGAGCACGATGCGCACCGTCTGGCCGACGCGGGTCTTCTCGCGCAGCAGGTGCGGCCATGCGAACAGGCCGGCCAGGCAGGCCAGCCCGAGCCCGAACGCGGAGGGATTGAAGGTGTCGAGGTGCGTCGCCAGCGTGTGCAGCTGCGAGAACATGTCGGCCGGCATCTTGTCGATCGACAACCCGAGCCAGTCCTTGATCTGCGAGATCAGGATCAGCGCCGCGATGCCGTTGGTGAAGCCGACCACGATCGACACCGGCACGTAGCGCACCAGCGTGCCGAGCCGGAACAGCCCCAGCAGGAACAGCAGCAGGCCGGCGCAGACCGTGGAGATCAGCAGGTTGGCCACGCCGTAGCGCTCGACGATGCCGTAGACGATCACGATGAAGGCGCCCGCCGGGCCGCCGATCTGCACCGCCGAGCCGCCGAGCGAGGCGATCAGGAAGCCGGCGATGATCGCGGTCCAGATGCCGGCCTCGGGCTTCAGGCCGGACGCGATCGCGAAGGCCATCGCCAGCGGCAGCGCGACGATGCCGACGGTGGCGCCGGCACCGACGTCCTTCAGGAAGCGGCCCCTGTCGTAGCCCGCCAGCGCGTCGATCAGTCGAGGACGGAAGGCGGCGAGCTTCAGGGGCGAGGTCATGGCGCCATTGTGGACGCCGGGCGGGCGCCTCAGTCGGAGCTGCCGGGCAGCACCGCGTCGGCGGCGGCGCCGACCGCCTTGCCTGTGATGCGCACGGTGCCGATGGCGGCATCGGCCGCCAGGCCCACGGCGCCGGCACCGACGCTGACGGCGGTGCTGGCCACGCTGACCACCGCGCAGCCGGGGAGGGCCGCGCAGGCGGCCAGGACCAGGGCCAGGACGAGGCGATGCTTCATGGCGTCGGGGCTCAGCGCACCCGCATGCCCGGCGTCGCGCCCGGCCACGGTTCAAGCACGTGGATGCCCGGATTGGTCTTCTCGTCGGCGTGGCTGGCGGCCAGCACCATGCCTTCGGAGATGCCGAACTTCATCTTGCGCGGCGCCAGGTTGGCGACCAGCACCGTGAGCTTGCCGACCAGCTGCTCGGGCTGGTAGACCGAGGCGATGCCCGAGAACACGTTGCGCGTGCGGCCCTCGCCGGCGTCCAGCGTCAGGTGCAGCAGCTTGGTCGAGCCCTCGACCTTCTGGCAGGCGACGATCTTCGCGATGCGCAGGTCGATCTTGGCGAACTCGTCGATGGTGATGGTCGGCGCGATGCCCTCGCCGCCGGGCAGCACGACGGCCTTCTCGGCGGGCGCGGGCGCCTCTCCGGCCGGTGGTTCGAACAGCTGGTCGAGCTGCTTCGCGTCGACCCGCTGCATCAGGTGCTTGTAGTCGTTGATCGCGTGGCCGGCGCCCAGCAGCCGGCCGGCGTCGGCCGACAGCAGCGGGGCGCAGCCCAGGAAGGCCTCGACCTGCGCGGCCAGCGCGGGCAGCACCGGCTTGAGATAGATCGTCAACAGGCGGAAGGCCTCGATGCAGGTCGTGCAGACGTCCTGCAGGCGGGCCTCCATGCCTTCTTTCTTGGCAAGTTCCCAGGGCTTGTTCTGGTCGACGTACTCGTTGACCTTGTCCGCCAGCAACATGATCTCGCGCAGCGCACGGGCGAAGTCGCGGCTGTCGTAGAGCGCCTGCATCGGCGCCGCGGCGGCCTGCAAGGTGGCCAGCAGCGCCGCGCCATCGGCCGACGGCGTGCCGAGCTTGCCGCCGAAGCGCTTGGCGATGAAGCCCGCGGCGCGGCTCGCGATATTGATGTACTTGCCGATCAGGTCGGCGTTGACGCGGGCGATGAAGTCGTCGGGGTTGAAGTCGACGTCTTCCACCTTGGCATTGAGCTTGGCCGCGATGTAGTAGCGCATCCATTCGGGGTTCATGCCGATGGACAGGTACTTGAGCGGGTCGATGCCGGTGCCGCGGCTCTTGCTCATCTTCTCGCCCGAGACCGTGATGAAGCCGTGCACGTTGACCTGGCTTGGCGTTTTGCGGCCGCTGAACTGCAGCATCGCAGGCCAGAACAGGGTGTGGAAGTAGACGATGTCCTTGCCGATGAAGTGCACCTGCTCCACCGCCGGATCGGCGACGAAGTCGTCGAAGCTCTGCACGGTGCGCGAGGGCTCGTGCCAGTGGTTGGCCGCCTGCCCCTTGTCGAAGTGGTTCTTCAGGCTCGCGAGGTAGCCGACCGGCGCGTCGAGCCAGACGTAGAAGTACTTGCCGGGCGCGTCGGGGATCTCGATGCCGAAGTAGGGCGCCTCGCGCGAGATGTCCCAGTCGGCCATGCCGGCCTCGAACCATTCGCTGGCCTTGCGGGCCATCTCTGGCTGCAGCTTGCCGTCCTGGGTCCAGGTCTTCAGGAAGTCGACCACCTTCGGGTCGGACAGCTTGAAGAAGAAGTGCTCGGAACTGCGCAGCTCGGGCGTCGCGCCGGTCAGGGTCGAATAGGGGTTGATCAGCTCGGTGGGCGAATAGACGCTGCTGCAGACCTCGCAGGCGTCGCCGTACTGGTCCTTGGCGTGGCACACCGGGCATTCGCCCTTGATGTAGCGGTCGGGCAGGAACATGCCCTTGACCGGGTCGTAGAACTGCTCGATGGTGCGCGTGGCGATCATCCCGCTGTCGCGGAGCTTCTTGTAGATGCCTTGCGCGAGTTCGGTGTTCTCGGCGCTGTCGGTCGAGTGCCAGTTGTCGAAGCGGATGTGGAAGCCGTCGAGGTATTCCTTGCGGCCCGCGGCGATCTCGCCGACGAAGGCCTGCGGCGTCTTTCCGGCCTTCTCGGCCGCGATCATGATCGGTGCGCCGTGCGCGTCGTCGGCCCCCACGAAATGCACCATGTGCCCCTGCATGCGCTGGAAGCGCACCCAGATGTCGGCCTGGATGTATTCCATGATGTGGCCGACGTGGAACTTGCCGTTGGCGTAGGGCAGGGCGGTGGTGACGAAGAGTTTGCGCTGGGACATAGGGGGTGCATTTTAGGTCGCGGGGCTATAGTCGTTGCCGCAACCGGAGGAAGCCGTGATCACCGCCTACGAAATCACCCTTGCCCAGGCGGCCGATGCCCGGGAGATCGCGGAGCTTTCCCGGGACACGATCGAGCAGGGCCTGTCGTGGCGCTGGACCGAGCGGCGGGTGCTGCGCGCCAGCCGCGACGAGGCGACCAACGTGGTGGTGGCGCGGCGTGACGGCGTGCTGCTCGGCTTCGCCATCATGCAGTACGGCGACGACGAGGCCCACATTTCGCTGCTCGCGGTGCGGGCGTCGCAGCGCCGCTCGGGGCTGGGCAGCGCCCTGCTGGCCTGGCTCGAAACGACCGCCGGCGTCGCCGGCATCCGCGCGATCCGCCTCGAGGCGAGGGCCGGCAACGCGGCGGCCAAGTCGTTCTATGGCAGGCACGGCTTCACCGAGTGCGGATCGAGCCCGGGCTACTACGAAGACGTGGAGGATGCGGTCCGGATGGTCAAGCGACTGGGCCCGGCCGTCTGAGGCCGCCCCAGCCGAAGAATTCGCACACCGCGTCGCGCTGGTTCAGCGTATCGGCCCGGCCGAGCGCCATCAATTCGCGCGTGAAGCCCGCATCGAACAGCAGGTAGCTCGCCAGCGCCGAACCCTTGAGCTCGGCTGTCGCCGCGGACACCGCCGGTTCGCCCAGCAGGCTGCGCACCGCGGGCGGCAGGGCATGGACGTGGCGCGCGGCGATCGCGTCGATGCGCTGCGACGGTGCGATCAGCAGCAGCTCGACCGGCTCCAGCGTGGTGGCGGCGCGTGCCTCGGCCGGGATCAGGGCCAAGGTCGAGTTGATGCGGCGCAGGCGCTCCACGTCGGCGGTCAGGGCGTCGAGGAAGATGCTCGACAGCGCATGGCCGGCGATCTGCGCCAGCGACGGGTAGCCGCTCAGGGCATTGGGCGCCAGCGCTTCGGCCGGCTCCTGCATGCGGCCGGCCCCGACCGCCAGGATGCGGCGCGCGCCCAGGTGGATGGCGGCGGCGAGGGGGGCCGCCTGGCGCATCGAACCGTCGCCGAAGTATTCGGCATGGCCGCCGATGTCCAGCGCGGTCGCGGGGAAGACGAACGGGATCGCCGACGAGGCCAGCAGGTGCTCGTGCGCGATGCGCACCGGCGCAGCCAGCCGCCTGGAGCGGACCCAGGGCTGCTGCGTGTCGCTGGCCTGGTAGAAGGTCACGTGCTCGCCCGAGCCATAGCTGGACGCGGTGACGGCCAGTGCGTCGAGGTGGCCCCGGGCCATCAGTTCGTCGAGCCGGCCCAGCGGCACCAGTTCTTCCAGCAGCCGGCGCAGGGGGCTGTTGTCGAGCAGCGAGCGCGAGCCGCTGCGCCGCCAGCGCGCGATCAGCCAGCCGGCCGAGAGCAGGCGCGCCCAGGGCGCATCGCTGCTGAGCACGCGCAAGGCGTCGACGCGGTAGATCTGGTCGGGCCCGAGCCCGGCCCAGACCTGGCCGATCCGGCGCACCGTGGCCTCGAAATCGTCGGCGCCGCACGCCAGCGCGGCCGCATTGATCGCGCCCGCCGAGGTGCCGGTGATGATCGGGAACAGCGGGGCCCGGGAGGACGCGCCGGCAGCGCGCCGCAGCTTGGCCAGCGCCTGCAGCACGCCGACCTGGTAGGCGGCGCGGGCGCCGCCGCCGGTCAGGACCAGGCCGGTGGCGGCGGGAGGGGCATCCGGGGCAGGCAGCATGGCCCGAGCGTACCTGCCCTAGACTACCCGCCATTCAGGAGTGATCAATGGCAGTTACGCAAGAGGCGCTCGCGGAGGCCCTCAAGGCCGTCCTCGACCCCAACACAGGCAAGGATTTCATCGGCACCAAGGCGCTGAAGAACCTGCAGATCCACGAGGGCGAGGTCTCGTTCGACATCGAGCTGGGCTATCCGGCCAGGAGCCAGGCGCCGGAGCTGCGCAAGGCACTGGTGGCGGCCGCCAGGACCGTGCCGGGCGTGGACAACGTCTCGGTGAACATCGCGACCAAGGTCACCAGCCACGCGGTGCAGCGCGGCGTCCAGCTGATGCCGAACGTCAAGAACATCATCGCCGTGGCTTCAGGCAAGGGTGGCGTCGGCAAGAGCACCACGGCCGCCAACCTGGCGCTGGCGCTGGCCGCCGAGGGGGCCAGCGTCGGCCTGCTCGATGCCGACATCTACGGCCCCAGCCAGCCCATGATGCTGGGCATCCAGGGCCGTCCCGAGAGCGAGGACGGCAAGACCATGGAGCCGATGTCCAACCACGGCGTGCAGGTCATGTCGATCGGCTTCCTGGTCGACTCCGACGAAGCCATGATCTGGCGCGGCCCGATGGCCACGCAGGCGCTCGAGCAGCTGCTGCGCCAGACCAACTGGAAAGACCTCGACTACCTGATCGTCGACATGCCGCCCGGCACCGGCGACATCCAGCTCACCTTGTCGCAGCGGGTGCCGATGACCGGGGCGGTGATCGTCACCACGCCGCAGGACATCGCGCTGCTGGACGCCCGCAAGGGGATCAAGATGTTCGAGAAGGTCGGCGTGCCGATCCTCGGCATCGTCGAGAACATGGCGGTGCACGTCTGCTCGAACTGCGGCCATGTCGAGCACATCTTCGGTGCCGACGGCGGCCGGAAGATGGCCGAGCAGTACCAGATGGACTACCTGGGCGCGCTGCCGCTCGACATCGACATCCGCCTGCAGGCCGACAGCGGCAAGCCGACGGTGGTGGCCGACCCCGACGGCGCGGTCGCGGGCATCTACAAGGCGATCGCCCGGCGGGTGGCCGTGGGCATCGCCGAAAAGGCCAAGGATTTCTCGGCCAAGTTCCCGACCATCACCGTCAGCAAGAACACCTGAGAATGCCGGCGGTAGTCAGGCTGACGCCGGGCCGCCAGCGCGGCGAATTCCGCGCTTCGCGCAGACGGGCGGCCTGCTGTCTCCCCCTCGGGGGGCAGCGAGGACACGCAGTGCCGAGCGTGGGGGCTCCATGAACCTGCTCGCCTCGATGCGCTATCTCGTCGCGCTCGACGAGCATCGCCATTTCGGCCGTGCGGCGCAGGCCTGCCACATCACGCAGCCGGCGCTGTCGAATGCCCTGCGAGCGCTGGAGGCCGAATACGGCGTGGTCATCGTGCGCCGCGGGCGCACCTACGTCGGCCTGACGCACGAAGGCGAACTCGTTCTCGCGACCGCCCAGCGCATGCTGCGCGAAAGCGAAGTGCTGCAGCAGGCGCTGCGCAGCGAGGAGGGCAGGCCCTGCGGCCACCTGCGCATGGCCGCCGTTCCCACCGCCATTCCGATGCTCTCGCGCTTCGCGGCGCTGCTGCAGCAGCGCCACCCCGGCATCGTGCCCGCGGTGCTGACGATGAGCTCCCAGGAGCTCGAAACCGGCCTCGAGACCCTGTCGCTGGACCTGGCGCTGGGCTACATCGAGCGGATGCACCTGCGCGACGTCAAGCTGGAGGCGTGGCCGCAAAGCATCGAGCACTACTTCCTGTTGCGGCGCGCCGCGCGCCCGGCGGCCGATACGCTGCGGATCGGCCAGCCGATCGGCTGGGCCGAAGCGGCGTTGCAGCCGCTCTGCCTGCTGACGCCGGACATGCACAACCGCTCCATCGTCGACCAGGCCTTCCGAAGCGCGGGCGCGACCGTGACCCCGGCGATCGAGACCAACTCGGTGCTCACGCTGGTGCTCGGCGTCGTCGCCGGCGAGGTCTGCAGCGTGCTGCCGGGCGCCATGGTCGCCGCCGTGCGCAGCCAGCGCGAGCTCGAGGCGCTGCCGCTCGTGGCCCCGGAGGTGACGACGCCGATCGGCTTCATGACCCAGCAGGGCGTGCGGCCTTCGCGCGCCCTCGAGGCGGCGCTGGCGCTGCTGCGCACGCCGCAATGGCAGGCCCAGGTCGAGATGCACAGCGGTGCCCTGGGCGGTTGAGCCGGGATACAAGCGTCATACCTACTTGACGTTTTGTAACAAGCGCACCGACACTCCACGGGCCCCAGAGAGGGCCGTTCGGGTTCACACCACAACTGGAGAAAAACAGATGGCAGCATTATCCGCAGGCGTCCTCGACGGGGACGGCATCGGCGCAACCGGGCCGCAGCCCGGCTTTCTTGACAAGGAACGGATCATCGCCGGGCCGGGCTTCAACCGTTGGCTGGTGCCGCCGGCCGCCCTGGCCATCCACCTCTGCATCGGCATGGCCTATGGCTTCTCGGTGTTCTGGCTGCCGCTGTCGAAGGCGCTGGCCACCGCCGGCACCGGCGCCCAGGCCTGCGCCAAGGACATGAGCTTCTTCGCCGAACTGTTCGCCAGCGGCTGCGACTGGCGCATCGCGACGCTGGGCTGGATGTACACGCTGTTCTTCGTCTTCCTCGGCTGCTCGGCGGCGCTGTGGGGCGGCTGGCTCGAACGCGCGGGCCCGCGCAAGGCCGGCGTCGTGTCGGCCGTGTGCTGGTGCGGCGGCATGATGCTGTCGGCCGTCGGCATCCATCTGCACCAGTTCTGGCTGATG
This sequence comes from Variovorax sp. J31P207, assembly GCF_030316965.1. NCBI lineage: Bacteria > Pseudomonadati > Pseudomonadota > Betaproteobacteria > Burkholderiales > Comamonadaceae > Variovorax > Variovorax sp. J31P207. The sequence goes on along the minus strand of NZ_JASZYN010000005.1, from coordinate 95,630 downwards.
ATCATCGGCTCGGGCGTGATCGGCGGCATCGGGCTGGGCCTGGGCTATATCTCGCCGGTGAGCACCCTCATCAAGTGGTTCCCCGACCGCCGCGGCATGGCGACCGGGATGGCCATCATGGGCTTCGGCGGCGGCGCGATGATCGGCTCGCCGCTCGCCGTCGACCTCATGAAGAGCTTCGCGAGCCCGACCGACGTCGGCGTGATGCAGACCTTCGTCGTGATGGCGATGGTCTACTTCCTCTTCATGATGGGCGGTGCGCTCGGCTACCGGGTGCCCGCCACCGGCTGGAAGCCCAAGGGCTGGACACCGCCGCCCGCGCAGGCCGGCAACGCCATGATCACGCAGCGCCACGTGCACGTGAAGAAGGTGTGGGGCATTCCGCAGTTCTGGCTGGTGTGGATGGTGCTGACGATGAACGTGAGCGCGGGCATCGGCGTGATCGGCATGGCCAGCCCGATGCTGCAGGAAGTGTTCGGCGGCAACCTGATCGGCGTCGCCAAGAAGTTCGGCGAACTCGACAAGACCCAGCTCGCTGCCATCGCCACGGTGGCGGGCGGCTTCGCGGCGCTGCTGTCGCTGTTCAACATCGGCGGGCGCTTCTTCTGGGCCAGCCTGTCGGACAAGCTGGGGCGGAAGTTGACCTACACCGTCTTCTTCGTGCTCGGCGGCCTGCTGTACTGGAGCATTCCGTCGTCGGCCGGCGCCGGCAGCAAGCTGCTGTTCGTCGGTGCCTTCTGCATCATCCTGTCGATGTACGGCGGCGGCTTCGCCACCGTGCCGGCCTACCTCGCCGACCTGTTCGGCACGCAGATGGTGGGCGCCATCCACGGCCGCCTGCTGACCGCCTGGGCGACGGCCGGCATCCTCGGGCCGGTGGTGGTGAACTACATGCGCGAATACCAGCTCGGGCTTGGCATTCCGCGCGAGCAGGTCTACAACCAGACCATGTACATCCTGGTCGGCATGCTCGTAATCGGGCTGGTTTGCAACCTGCTGGTGCGGCCCGTGGCGGACAAGCACTTCATGAGCGACGAAGAACTCGCGCATGAGAAAAAGCTCGCGCACGAAAAGGCCATTGCCGCCGAGATGGGTTCGGCCGCGGCGCGCAACAATGACGCAGTCAGCCCGCTCGTGGTCGCACTGGCCTGGCTGGCGGTCGGCATTCCGCTGGCCTGGGGCGTCTACCGCACACTGGTGGCCGCCGCGAAATTTTTCAACTGACCGTGAGACCCAGGCGCCCGCCCGAACGGCGGGCGCCCCAGGCCGAGGCAAATGCAATACCCAGGCACCGAAGAGACAATCAAGGAAGTCGTCGTCGCAACCCCCGACCAGTTGCGCGAGCGCATTCGCAAGAAGAGCCGGCTGAAGGGGCGGCAACCCGAAGAAGATTCGCTGCGGCAGGTCGGCGAACTGCTGGGCCCGCGGCCCGGCGACGGCTACCCGCGTGACCTGCTGATCGAATACCTGCACAAGGTCAACGACGCGCACGGTTGCCTGCGCGACCACCACTTGGTCGCCCTCGCGAAGCTCATGAACATCCCGATGGCGGAGGTGTTCGAGGTCGCGACCTTCTATCACCACTTCGAAGTCGTTCGCGGCGGCGACGCGGCGCCCGGCCTCACGGTGCGCGTGTGCGACAGCCTGTCGTGCGAGATGGCGGGCGCCAAGGACCTGATCGCGCGGCTGCCCGTGCTGCTCGGCCAGGCCGGGCGCGGGGATGTGCGCGTGATCGCGGCGCCGTGCCTGGGCCGGTGCGAGCAGGCGCCCGCCGTGGCCGTGCACCAGCGCGCGGTGCCGCAGGCGACGGCCGACAAGGTGCTCGCCGCGCTGGCGTCCGGCGACGCGCTGCGGGCGCAGCCGCCCGGGCCAGCGAAGCCGGTGGCGCGCTTCGAGCCCTCGGCGTGGGCCGAGCGAAGCGTGCCGCCGCTGCCCGATGCGATCGAGGTCCATCCCGCCTACACCGACTACGCGACCTACCGCGCGCACGGCGGCTACCAGCTGGTCGCCGCCCTGGTCGACAACGACAAGCAGGCCGAGACGGTGATCCGCGCCATGGAGAACTCCGGCCTGCGCGGCCTGGGCGGCGCGGGATTCCCGACCGGACGCAAGTGGCGCATCGTGCGCGAGCAGCCGGCGCCCAAGCTGATGGCGGTCAACATCGACGAGGGCGAGCCCGGCACCTTCAAGGACCGCGTCTACCTCGAACGCGATCCGCATCGCTTTCTCGAAGGGGTGCTGATCGCCGCCCGCATCGTGGGCATCGATGCCTGCTACCTGTACCTGCGCGACGAATACCACGACTGCCGCGAACTGCTCGCCGCCGAGTTGGCCAAGCTGCAGGCCGACCCGCCGTGCCCGCTGCCGCACATCGAACTGCGTCGCGGCGCGGGTGCGTACATCTGCGGCGAAGAGTCCGCGATGATCGAAAGCATCGAGGGCAAGCGCGGCGAGCCGCGGATGCGGCCGCCCTACATCGCGGAGGTGGGTCTGTTCGGCCGGCCGACGCTGGAGCACAACTTCGAGACGCTCTACTGGGTGCGCGACATCGTGCAGAAGGGACCCCAGTGGTTCGGCGGCTTCGGCCGCCACGGCCGCAAGGGGCTGCGCAGCTTCAGCGTCAGCGGGCGCGTGAAGTCGCCGGGCGTCAAGCTGGCGCCGGCCGGCATCACGGTGCAGGAACTGATCGACGAATACTGCGGCGGCATGCAGGACGGCCACGCGCTGTATGCCTACCTGCCGGGCGGCGCATCGGGCGGCATCCTGCCGGCCCGCATGAACGACATCCCGCTGGACTTCGACACGCTGCAGCCGCACGGCTGCTTCATTGGCTCCGCGGCGGTGATGGTGCTGAGCCAGCATGACCGCGCGCGCGATGCCGCGCTCAACGTGATGCGCTTCTTCGCGCATGAGAGCTGCGGCCAGTGCACGCCGTGCCGGGTCGGCACCGCGAAGGCGGCGGCGCTGATGGAGGCGCCGGCGTGGGACAACGCCACGCTCGAAGACCTCGCGCAGGTCATGGGCGATGCATCCATCTGCGGATTGGGGCAGGCTGCACCCAACCCGATACGCTGCATCCAGAAATATTTTCCGCAGGAGATTGCCGAATGAACGCGCCCGCCAAGCTGGCCGAACTGCTGCCGCAGACGGTCGAGTTCCGGCTCGACGGCAAGACCGTGGAAGCCTTCGAGGGCGAGACCATCCTGAAGGCGGCGCAACGCCACGGGGTCGACATTCCGCACCTTTGCTACAAGGACGGCCTGCGCCCCGACGGCAATTGCCGCGCCTGCGTGGTCGAGCTGAAGGGCGAGCGCACCCTGGCGCCGAGCTGCTGCCGCACGGTCGCCGCCGGCATGGAGGTTCAGGCCACCAGCGAACGGGCCCTGAAGAGCCAGAAGATGGTGGTCGAGATGCTGCTGTCGGACATGCCGGACACGGGCTACAAGTGGATCGGCGACGACGCGACCCGCCAGCACGGCGAGCTCAGCGACTGGGCGGCGAGGCTCGATGTCGCAGTGCGGCCCGAACTGAAGGCGCTGCGCCGCGAGCAGCCTGCGGCCGACGTGTCGCACCCGGCGATGGCGGTGAACCTCGATGCCTGCATCCAGTGCAACCGCTGCGTGCGCGCCTGCCGCGAGGAGCAGGTCAACGACGTCATCGGCTACGCCCTGCGCGGCGAGCATTCGAAGATCGTCTTCGACCTCGACGACCCGATGGGCGACAGCACCTGCGTGGCCTGCGGCGAGTGCGTGCAGGCCTGCCCGACCGGTGCGCTCATGCCCAAGAGCTTCATCGGCTCGCAGGCAGTCGATCGCAAGGTCGATTCGGTGTGCCCGTTCTGCGGCGTGGGCTGCCTGATCACCTACAACGTCAAGGATGAGAAGATCGTCAGCGTCGACGGCCGCGACGGCCCGGCCAACCACAGCCGGCTGTGCGTCAAGGGGCGCTTCGGCTTCGACTACGCGCACCATCCGCAGCGTCTCACCAAGCCGCTGATCCGCAAGCCCGGCGTGCCCAAGGGCTTCGACGATGCGCCGCGCCCCGGCGACTGGAGCGAAGCCTTCCGCGAGGCGAGCTGGGAGGAAGCGCTGGCGCTCGCCGCCGGCCAGCTCAAGGGCCTGCGCGACACGCACGGCCCGAAGGCGCTGGCCGGGTTCGGCTCCGCCAAGGGCAGCAACGAGGAGGCCTACCTGTTCCAGAAGCTGGTTCGCACCGGCTTCGGCAGCAACAACGTCGACCACTGCACTCGGCTGTGCCATGCGTCCAGCGTCGCGGCGCTGCTCGAAGGCGTGGGCTCGGGCGCGGTGAGCAACCAGGTCAACGACGTCGATCACGCGGAACTGATCTTCATCATCGGCTCCAATCCGACCGCCAACCATCCGGTGGCCGCCACCTGGATGAAGAACGCGGCCAGGCGCGGGGCGAAGATCGTGCTGGCGGACCCGCGCCGCACCGACATCAGCAAGCATGCCTGGCGCACCTTGCAGTTCAAGGCCGACACCGATGTCGCGATGCTCAACGCGCTGATCCACGCGGTGATCGACGAGGGCCTGGTCGACGAGGCCTTCATCCGCGACCGCGCCAGCAACTTCGAGGCGCTGCGCGACAACGTGAAGGGCTACAGCCCCGAGGCGATGGCGCCGATCTGCGGCGTGCCGGCCGAGACGCTGCGCGAAGTGGCCCGCGCCTTCGCCACGGCCAAGGGTGCGATGGTGCTGTGGGGCATGGGCATCAGCCAGCACGTGCACGGCACCGACAACGCGCGCTGCCTGATCGCGCTGGTCACGGTCACCGGCCAGATCGGCAAGCCCGGCTCCGGCCTGCACCCGCTGCGCGGCCAGAACAACGTGCAGGGGGCGAGCGATGCGGGGCTGATCCCGATGATGTTCCCCAACTACCAGCGGGTCGACAACGCTGGAGCCCATGCGTGGTTTGAGAAGTTCTGGGGCATGCCGCTCGACGAGAAACCCGGCTACACGGTGGTCGAGATCATGCACAAGGCGCTGGCGCCCGACGACGATCCGCACAAGGTGCGCGGCATGTACATCATGGGCGAGAACCCGGCCATGAGCGACCCCGACCTCAACCATGCGCGCCATGCGCTCGCCAGCCTGGAGCACCTGGTGGTGCAGGACATCTTCATGACCGAGACCGCCTGGTTGGCCGACGTGGTGCTGCCGGCCAGCGCCTGGCCCGAGAAGACCGGCACGGTGAGCAACACCGACCGCATGGTGCAGCTCGGCAAGCGGGCGCTCGATCCGCCGGGCGATGCCAGGCCCGATCTCTGGATCATCCAGCAGATCGCCCAACGCATGGGCCTGGACTGGAACTACGAGGGCGAAGAAAGCGGCGTGGCCGCGGTCTACGACGAAATGCGCCAGGCCATGCATGCCGCCATCAGCGGCATCACCTGGGAGCGCCTGCAGCGCGAGTCGAGCGTGACCTACCCGTGCCTGAGCGCGGACGATCCCGGCCAGCCGACCGTGTTCATCGACCGCTTCCCGACCGCCGACGGCCGCGTGAAGCTGGTGCCGGCCGACATCATCCCGGCCGACGAGCGGCCCGATGCCGATTACCCCTTCGTGCTCATCACCGGCCGCCAGCTGGAGCACTGGCACACCGGCAGCATGACGCGCCGTGCGAGTGTGCTCGACGCGCTGGAGCCGATGGCGACGGCCTCGATGCACCAGGCCGACCTCGATGCGATGGGGCTGGCGCCGGGCGACGTGATCACCATCCGGTCGCGCCGCGGCGAGGTGGCGATCCATGTGCGGCGCGACGACGGCACGCCGCACGGGGCGGTGTTCGTGCCCTTCGCCTACTACGAGGCGGCGGCCAACCTGATGACCAACGCAGCGCTCGACCCCTTCGGCAAGATCCCGGAGTTCAAGTATTGCGCGGTGCGGATCGAGCGCGGCGGCCAGCCCATGGCGGCTGCGGGTTACGGAACCGGCGCGACGGGGGACAATCCACCCCACCCATGGACAGCCTCGACCTGATCAAGACCTTTCGCGAGGTCGCCTCGCACGGCAGCTTTTCCCGGGCCGCGACCAAGCTCGACGTGTCGAAGGCCACGGTGAGCAAGTACATCGCCGAACTCGAGACCCGACTGGGCGTGCGGCTGCTCAACCGCTCCACGCGCGCCGTCAGCCTGACCGATGCCGGATCGCTGCTGCTGGAGCGCAGCAAGCCGATGATGGAGATGTTCGAGTTGACCCAGGCCGAGGTCCAGGAGCACGCCAGCCACCCCACCGGGCGGCTGCGCATCTCGGCGCCGCTGGGGGCGGGCCAGGGTGACCTGCCGAAGATGATCGGCGAGTTCATGGGCCACTATCCCGACGTCAGCATCAGCCTGCAGCTGCTGAACCGGGCGCCCGACATGGCGGAGGAGGGCATCGACCTGGCGCTGCACTTCGGCCCGGTCGAGGACGAGAACCTGATCGTGCGCAAGCTGGCGCGGCGCGCCCTGGTGGTGTGCGCCTCGCCGCTCTACTGGCGCAAGCACGGCAAGCCCACGCACCCGCGGGAACTGGCGGGCCACGATGCCTTGACCCAGACCCGGTTGGGCGCCCACCCCGAGTGGCGCTTCGAAGTCGATGGCAAGCCCTTCGACGTGGCGATGAAGAGCCGGATGGATGCGACCGAGGCGGCGCCCCTGATCCAGGTCGCGATGCAGGGCTTCGGCGTGATCTACATGCCCGAGATGCTGGTGCAGCCGCACATCGACCACGGCGAGCTGGTGCCGGTGCTGCAGGACTATGTGCGCAGCGACATGTGGCTGTCGGCCGCCTACCTGCAGCGGCGCCACAACAGCGCCGCCCTGCGGGCGCTGCTGGATTTCCTGGAGTCGCGCTTCAAGGGGCGGGGCGGCGCCAAGGGCTGAGCCGGACGCGGGCGCGCATCATTTCCGTTTTGAATCGTGGCATGTCCCGATTCAATTTGACGCTGTGGCGGGGTCCGCCAACACTGCCCGCCATGCAGGAACAGAAGATCGAGTTTTACCAGGGGCCGGCCGGCGGCTGGGGTGCGCTGCGCAGCGTGACACGGGCGCTGCGGGCGCAGAGCATCGCGCTGAAGGGGGCGAGGACCCTGCTGTCTGCCAACCAGCCCGATGGCTTCGACTGCCCCGGCTGCGCCTGGCCCGATCGCAACCATGCCTCGACCTTCGAGTTTTGCGAGAACGGTGCCAAGGCCGTGGCGGCCGAGGCGACCGCCCGCCGGGCCGGGCCCGAGCTGTTCGCGCAGCACACCGTCAGGCAGCTGGCCGAGCAAAGCGATTTCTGGTTGGAGGACCAGGGCCGCCTGACGCATCCGATGGCCTACGACGCCGCCAGCGACAAATACGTTCCGATCGGCTGGGACGACGCCTTCGCGTTGATCGCCCGCCATCTCCAGGCGCTGCCCGATCCGAACCAGGCCATCTTCTATACCTCGGGCCGGGCCAGCAACGAGGCCGCCTTCCTCTACCAGCTGTTCGTGCGCGAGTACGGCACCAACAACTTTCCCGACTGCTCCAACATGTGCCACGAGCCCAGCGGCAGCGGCATGCGGCCGCAGATCGGCGTCGGCAAGGGCACGGTCACGCTGGAGGATTTCGAGCACGCCGATGCGATCTTCATCTTCGGCCAGAACCCGGGCACCAACCATCCGCGGATGCTCGGCGAGCTGCGCGCGGCGCACCGGCGCGGCGCCAGGATCGTGAGCTTCAATCCGCTGCGCGAGCGCGGCCTGGAGCGCTTCGCCGACCCGCAGGACAAGCTCGAGATGGCGACGCTCGGCTCGACGCCGATCAGCACCCACTACTTCCAGCTGCGCGTCGGCGGCGATTTCGCGCTGGTCAAGGGGATGATGAAGCACCTGATCGAGTGCGAGGACGCCGGCCAGGCTACGCTCGACCACGCCTTCATCGCCGAGCATTCGGTCGGCTTCGAGGCCCTGGCGGCCGACCTGCGGGCCGAGTCCTGGGCGCTGCTGGTGCGCGAGTCGGGGCTGTCCGAGGCGCAGATCCGGGCCGCCGCCGAGGTCTACCGCCAGGCCGAACGGGCGATCGTCTGCTGGGGCATGGGCATCACGCAGCACGTCGATTCGGTCGCCACGATCCAGATGCTGGTCAACCTGCTGATGCTGCGCGGCAACATCGGCCGGCCCGGCGCCGGCGCCTGCCCGGTGCGTGGCCACAGCAACGTCCAGGGCGACCGCACCATGGGCATCTGGGAAAAGCCGCCCGCCGAACTGCTGGACCGCCTGCGCGATGTCTTCGGCTTCGAGCCGCCGCGCCAGCCCGGCTGGGACACGGTGGAGTCGATCCGCGCGATGCGCGATGGCCGCGGCAAGGTCTTCTTCGCGCTTGGCGGCAACTTCGCCGCCGCCACGCCCGACACCCACGAGACCTGGAAGGCGCTGCGCCGCTGCGATCTCACGGTGCACGTCACGACCAAGCTCAATCGCAGCCACGTGGTGCACGGGCGCGAGGCGCTGATCCTGCCTTGCCTGGGCCGCACCGAGGTCGACCGCCAGGCCGGCGGCCTGCAGGGGGTGACGGTGGAAGACTCGATGAGCATGGTCCACATGTCGGTGGGCATCAACGCGCCGGCCTCGGAGCACCTGCTGTCCGAGCCGGCGATCGTGGCGCGGCTGGCCGCCGCCACGCTGGGGGCGCGCAGCCGCACGCCCTGGCTGGCGCTGATCGAGGACTACGGGCGGATCCGCGACCGGATCGAGGCGGTGTTCGACGACTTCAAGGATTTCAACCGCCGGGTCGCCGTCCCGGGCGGCTTCCGCCTGCCCAATCCGGCGGCGCGGCGCGACTGGGCGACACCTTCCGGCAAGGCCGTCTTCTTCACGCATGCGGTGCCGCAGGACACGCCCTCGCACCGGGCGCGCGCCCGGCGGGGCGACACGGTGGTGTTCACGCTGCTGAGCACCCGCTCGCACGACCAGTACAACACCACCATCTACGGCCACGACGACCGCTACCGAGGGGTCTTCGGCCAGCGCCGCGTGGTCTTCATCCATGCCGAGGACATCCGGGCGCTGGGCCTCCAGGACGGCGACTGGGTCGACATCCACACTGTCTGGGACGATGGCCAGGAACGCCGGGCCGACCGCTTCAAGCTGGTGGCCTACGACATTCCGCGCGGCAACCTCGCGGCCTACTACCCCGAGACCAATCCGCTGGTGCCGCTGGAATCGGTGGCGCGCGATGCCGGCACGCCGGCGTCCAAGTCGATCCCGGTGGTGTTGCTGCCGCACGCGGCGGGGCCGCTGTGACGAGCGCGCTGGTCGACGCCGGTGCCGAGCTCGACGTCGAGGCCCCGGCGCCGCTGTCGCACCGAAGCGTCCGCGTGTTCGGCGAGGCCGGTGCGCCGGCGGCGGGACTGGCGCGCGGCGACGTGCTGGCGACCGAGGTGCCGGTGGCCCTGGTCTTCAACGGCATTTCGCATGCGGTGATGATGGCCACCCCGCAGGACCTCGAGGCCTTCGCCCTCGGCTTCGCGCTCAGCGAAGGGATCCTCGACCACGTGCGCGACTGCCGCGGCATCGCGTTGCGGCGGGTCGACGCGCACGAGGCCGGCCTGCCCGAGGGCATCGACGGCATCGAGGTGCAGCTCGAGATCTCGGCGCGCAGCTTCGAGCGGCTCAAGGGTCGCCGGCGCAGCATGGCCGGGCGCACCGGATGCGGCGTCTGCGGTGTCGAGAGCTTCGCGGCCCTCGACCTGCAGAGCAGCCCGGTCGCGCGGCGCGCCTGGATCGAACGGGTCGACCTGCCGACCGTGCTGCGCGCCTTCGCGGCGCTGCCGGCGCGCCAGACGCTCAATGCCGAAGCGGGCGCGCTTCACGCGGCAGGCTGGGCGACCCTGGGCGGCGAGTTGACCGACGTGCTGGAAGACGTAGGCCGCCACAATGCGCTCGACAAGCTGCTCGGGACGCTGGCCCGCGCTGGCCGGCTCAGCGAGCCCGGCTTCGTTGTCCTTTCCAGCCGCGGCAGCCACGAACTGGTTCGCAAGTGCGCGCGCCTCGGCATTGCCGCGATCGCCACCATCTCGGCGCCGACGGCGATGGGCGTGCAGGTCGCCCAGCTGGCCGGATTGCGGCTGTGGGGGCTGTGCCGGGCCCCGCGCGGCGTGCTGTACGCGGCCGGCCGCGGGCCGGATGCCAAAACTTCACGCCCCTGAAACGAACAGGAATGGATTAAGCCTTCTGTTTCGTTCTTTCGAAAGCGCACTTAAGTCCTAAGCTCGATCCCAGTTCAATGAACCACAGGAACGGGGTATGGCAAGACTGATCATCCTGGCTCGAAACAGCAGCGTGCGCCAGGTCAACATCGCAAGTCCGATCACCACCATCGGGCGGTCCGGCAGCAACAGCGTCTGCATCGACAGCCAGCGCGTGAGCCGGCATCACGCGGCGATCGAGTGGACCGGCGAGCATTTCCTGCTCACCGACATGGGCAGCCGCAACGGCACTTATGTCAACAACGAGAAGGTCAGGTCGCACGCCTTGGTCAACGGCGATGCGATCGTGGTCGGCGATTGCCAGCTGCGCTTTCTCTACAGCCGGGCCTTGCCGCCGGTCGATGCGCTTCGGCTCATGACCCAGCCGGGCGAGCTGGTGGAGATCGATGCGCACATGGCGCGCAGCGTGAACCGGCGCCTGCTCGAGCGCCGCGTGTTCGCCCGCTGACTTCAGGCGTACTGCGCCGCCATCGGACGGCCTTGCGGCGCGATCGCCTGGGCCGGCATGGCCATCGCCTGGCGACGCTCGGCGATCAGCCGGGCCACCAGCTGCGCGGCCAGCTCGAGCTTCTTGAGGTCGCGCGCCTCCAGCACCGGATCGGGATTGAAGCTGAACGAATAGAAGGTGCCGTAGATCGCACCGTCGGCGAGCACCACCGGTGCGCTCAGGTAGCAGCCCGCGGGCACTTGGGCGCGCAGCACCTGCTTGCAGAAAGCCAGCTCGAGCGGCTCGGCCTGCTCGTCGATGAACTGGGCGCGCTGCGCGTCCTCCCGGCGATGCGAGACCTGGCGGCCTTCGACGAACTCGCAGGCGAATGCGGCCTCCATCGCGTGCTGGTCGCGCAGCAGCTTGAGCACCTGATGGACTGCGGGGTCGAGCAGCGGATCGCTCATGTCCGGGGTCGCCATCAGGAGCTCGGACACGGTCACCTCGAGCGATTCGAGTGCGTGAAGGTGTTCGTAGTAGCTCATGTAGGGTCTCCGGTGGAATGTGTCCATTGGAGCCCAGAAATCCGCCAAGCTTGGAAAATGAGAACTAAGGTTTCGTTTTTGTGCGGACCTTTGTCACGAAATCCGCGCCGGGCTTGCTTCAGGATGTGACTCGGCCACCGGTGCCCGGCTTCGGCTATCGTCCCCTGCATGGCGAATCTTGAAACCCCGTCGGCCGTGGCAGCGGCCCTTCCGCGGCTGACGCAGGCGCGGGCACCGCTCACGCGCGAAGTCGAGGTGGTCGACGAGCATGGCGCGTCGAGCCGGGTGTCGATTCCTGCCGAACGCGACCTGACGATCTACGTCGACCGCCGCGAACTGGTCACGCTCATGACCCTCGGCGCGCAGCCCGAACTGCTGGTGCTGGGCTACCTGCTGAACCAGCGCCTGATCGAATCCGCGGCCGACGTCGAGTCGATCACGGTCGACTGGGAGGTCGGCGCCGCGGCCGTCAAGACCCATGCCGGCATCGACCGGATCGAGGAGCGGACCGCGAAGAAGGTGGTCACCACCGGCTGCGGGCAGGGCAGCGTGTTCGGCGAACTCATGGCCGGCATCGACAGCCTGCAATTGCCCGACACCCGCATGACCCAGGCCCAGCTCTATGCGCTGGTCGACGCGATCCGGCTCCAGGAAAGCACCTACAAGTCGGCCGGCTCGGTGCACGGCTGCGCCCTCTTCACGCTCGAGGAGGGCGACCGGGCCCGCATGCAGTGCTTCGTCGAGGACGTCGGTCGCCACAACGCGATCGACACGATCGCCGGCTGGATCGCGATGCAGCCGCGGCTGGCCGGCGGGCGCGTGTTCTACACCACCGGCCGCCTGACCAGCGAGATGGTCATCAAGTCGGCGCAGATGGGCGTGGCGATCGTCGTCTCGCGCAGCGGCATCACGCAGATGGGCCACGAGGTGGCGCAGCGGGTCGGGCTGTGCGCGATCGGGCGGGCGACCAACCGCCGCTTCCTTTGCTTCGCGGGGGCGCAGCGGCTGGTGCTGCAGCCGGGACTGGCCGGCGCCAGGCCCTAAATCCTTCGATTTCGCGGGCGCCGCCGGCTCGGCTATCGTCGGGCCCATGAATGCCTTTCTTCGCCTCGGCTGGCGCACGCTCTGGCGCGACCTGCGCGCCGGTGAACTCCGACTCCTGATCGTCGCCGTGCTGCTGGCGGTGGCGGCGTTGACCGCGGTCGGCTTCTTCGCCGACCGGCTCAAGGGCGGGCTGCAGCGCGATGCCCGCCAGCTGCTCGGCGGCGACGCGGTGCTGGCGAGCGACAACCCGACGCCGCCGGCCTTCGTCGCGCGGGCCCGCTCGCTCGGGCTGGCGGGTGCCGGCACCTACGGCTTCCCGACCATGGCGCGCGCCGGCGAGGCGCAGGGCGGTGCGAGCAAGCTGGTGGCGCTGAAGGCGGTCTCGGCCGGCTATCCGCTGCGCGGCGCGGTGCAGGTCGCGGTCGACGCCGAAGGTCCCGGACAGGCCACGCGCGAGGTGCCCGCGCCCGGCGAGGCCTGGGTCGACGGCCCGCTGCTCGACGCGCTGGCGCTCAAGGTCGGCGACACGCTGCTGCTCGGCGATGCCGGCCTGCGCATCGCCCGCGTGATCACGCTGGAACCCGACCGCGGCGCCGGCTTCATGAGCTTCGCGCCGCGCGTGATGCTGAACCAGGCCGACATTGCCCGCACCGGGCTCGTGCAGCCGGCCAGCCGGGTGAGCTACCGCTTCGCGGTGGCGGGCGACACGGCGGCGGTGAAGCGCTTCAGCGACGAGGTCGATGCCTCGATCAAGAAGGGCGAACTGCGTGGGGCCCGCCTCGAATCCTTCGAGAGCGGCCGGCCCGAGATGCGGCAGACGCTCGACCGGGCCGAGAAATTCCTCAACCTGGTGGCACTGCTGGCGGCGTTGCTGTCGGCCGTGGCGGTGGCGTTGGCGGCACGCGGCTTCGCGGCCAGCCACCTGGACGACTGCGCGATGCTGCGCGTGCTGGGCCAGAGCCAGCGGACCATCGCCGGCGCCTATGCCTTCGAGTTCGCCGTCATCGGGCTGATCGCCAGCGCGCTGGGCGTGGCGATCGGCTACGGCGTGCACTACGTCTTCGTGCTGCTGCTGGCCGGGTTGGTCGAGAGCGCGCTGCCTGCGCCCACGCTGTGGCCGGTCGCCTTCGGACTCGGCGTCGGACTCACGCTGCTGTTCGCGTTCGGCTTGCCACCGGTCTTGCAACTCGCCCGGGTCCCGCCGCTGCGCGTGATCCGGCGCGATGTCGGCGGCCTCAAGCCGGCCTCGATCACCGTGCTGGCCATCGGGGTGGCCGGGTTCGCGGCGCTGCTGGTCGCGGCCAGCAGCGACCTCAAGCTGGGGCTGATCGCGGTCGGCGGCTTTGCGGTGGCGGTGGCGGTGTTCGCGCTCCTGAGCTGGCTCGCCGTCAAGGTGCTGCGGCGCAGCGTCAACGAGACCACGGCACCGCGCTGGCTGGTGCTGGCGACGCGCCAGATCTCGGCCCGGCCGGCGTATGCGGTGGTGCAGGTGAGCGCGCTGGCGGTCGGCCTGCTGGCGCTGATCCTGCTCGTGCTGCTGCGCACCGACCTGGTGTCGAGCTGGCGCGCGGCCACGCCGCCGGATGCGCCGAACCGCTTCGTGATCAACGTCATGCCCGACCAGAGCGACGCCTTCCAGCAGAGCCTGCGCGACGGTGGCGTGCGGAAGTTCGACTGGTACCCGATGATCCGCGGCCGATTGGTGGCGATCAACGATCGGCCGGTCTCGCCGGACGACTACAGCGAAGACCGCGCCAAGCGGCTGGTCGACCGCGAATTCAACCTCAGCAACAGCGCCGAGGCGCCGCCGCACAACCAGATCACCGCGGGGGCCTGGACGCCCGATGCCGCGGGCGAACTGAGCGTCGAGGAAGGGCTGGCCCAGACGCTGGGCCTGAAGCTCGGCGATACCCTGCGCTTCGACATCGGCGGCCAGCAGAACGAGGCCCGGATCACCTCGCTGCGCAAGGTCGACTGGGGCTCGATGCACGCCAATTTCTTCGTCATGTACACGGTCGCGGCGCTGGCCGACGTGCCGGTGACCTACATGGGCGCCTTCCGCGCGCCCGAGGTCAAGGGCTTCGACAACGCGCTGGTGCGCAGCTACCCGAACGTCACCAACGTCGACATGAGCGCCACCATCGGCCAGGTCCAGCGGGTGCTCGACCAGGTGATCCGTGCGGTCGAGTTCCTGTTCGGCTTCACGCTCGCGGCCGGGCTGGTGGTGCTGTTCGCGGCCGTCACCGCGACCCGCGAGGAGCGCGCGCGCGAGTTCGCCGTGATGCGGGCGGTGGGTGCGCGGGCCAGCCTGCTGCGGCAGGTGCAGCGCGCGGAGCTGGCGGGTGTCGGGCTGCTGGCCGGCTTCCTGGCCAGCATCGTGGCCTCGGTCATCGGCTGGGCACTGGCGCGCTTCGTGTTCGATTTCACCTGGACCGCGTCGCCGCTGGTGCCGATCGCCGGTGCCCTGGCGGGCGCGGCGCTGGCGCTCGCGGCCGGCTGGTGGGGATTGCGCGAAGTGCTGCGGCGACCGGTGGTGGCGACGCTGCGGCAGGCTGCAGAGTAGCTGCGTCGGTGGGGTGGGTGCGGGTCATGTTCGGAGCGCGTGCCGAGGGCACCGGGTGGCCCCCTCCGCGAATGTCCCCCGCCTTCGGCTCCTCCTTTATTTCGCTGCGGGGGCCACCCGGTGCCCTCGGCACGGGTAGCGCCGTGCAGTGCTGCCAAGGATGAAGCACCGACTTGACGGCTCACGCCGATGGTGCGCTCTGCGCAGCGAAATAAAGGAGGAGCCCGAAGGGCGGGGGACATTCGCGGAGCAGAGTACGCCGTCGGCGTGAGCCCGCCCCGAACCAGGAATCGCCATCCAGGTCGCTACCAGCTTTCTCCGAAATTGACGAGCACATTCACCAATCGAACTTACTGTTTGGACGATTGATGCTCAATTCGTTGCCTATATGCAACTTTTCTCTTCCGGCCCGCCGTCTCTTCGCCGGGGTTCTCACGGTTCTACTCAGCTTCGTGTTGAGCGTGTGCGGGTCGCGGGACGATGCCCGCGCGCTGGCGGCGGAATGCTTCCGCAGCGTTTCCACGCTGGCGCCGATCATGGGCGGCCAAGGCGGCGCGCCCTGCGCCGCGGCGCCTGCAGGCGTGGCGTCCGAAGCGCCTGCCGCGCCCACCGCAATGGCATGGGCAAGGACGTCTTCGCCGATCGGGAGCTCGTTCTGACCCTTCACAGCACCTCGTCGCGCAATTGCGGGAACACCTTCGACACCTTGGCCAGCAGGTAGTCGCCGTAGCGGCCGCTGAAGGCATGGACGTTGGCGCGGTCCCAGCGCTCGGCGCTGTCGTCCGTGGCGGCGCTGCCCAGTCCTTCGATGCGCCGGACCCGGGCCTCGAAATTCGGATCGAAGAACAGCGGGAAAGACAGCCGGTCGCGGCCCGAGGTGTTGCGCGTCACGCGGTGCGGGGTCGACTTGTAGAGCCCGCCGGTCATGCGGTCGAGCATGTCGCCGATGTTGCAGACGAAGGATTGCGCGACGGGCGGCGCCTCGATCCAGCCGCCGGGCGTTCGCACCTGGAGTCCGCCCACGTCGTCCTGGCGCAGGATCGTGAGCAGGCCGTAGTCGGTGTGCTCGCCGACGCCCCAGTGCACGTCCATGCCGTCGGGCACCGGCTGCGTCGGGTAGTTGAAGATCCGGAACAGGATCAGGGGATCGGCCGTGTAGCGCTCGGCGAAATAGGCGGCCGGCAGGCCGAGGCTCAGCGCGATGCCTTCCATGAGGCGGTGGCCGAGCCGCGTGACGGCGTCGATGTAGGCCAGCACGGTGTCGCGGAAGCCTTCGATGTCGGGGAACAGGTTGGGCCCATGCACCGGCGTGCCGGCGCGCACCAGCGGATGGTCGGCAGGCAGCTCGGTGCCGAGATAGAGGCCCTCCTTCCAGTCGGGCCGGCCGGAGGTGAGTTCGCCGCCGAGCGGGAAGTAGCCGCGCCAGGCCCGGCCGCCGAGCGCCATGCGCCAGCGCATCTTGGTCGGCTCGTCGAGCGCGAAGAAGCGGCGGCTCAGGTCCTCGAGGCGCTGCACCAGCGCCGGGTCGACGCCGTGGCCAGTGACGTAGAAGAAGCCATGGGCCCGGCAGGCGGCGCCGATCTGCGCCGCCACCTGTTCACGCCCGGGGCCGCCGGCGACCAGGGCCGAGACGTTGATCACGGGCAAGCTTTCGCCGCGGGAGGAGGGGGTTGAATCGGCCATGGCTGCGATGGTGCCTCAAGTCTTGGGACAATGGCGTCCATGCAAATCCAGGACAAACCGCCCTTCGACACCCCTTTCGAATGGATCGGCGGCGAAGCCGCGGTCCACGCGCTGGTCGAGCGCTTCTACGATCTCATGGACCTCGAGCCAGCCTATGCACAACTGCGCGCGGTGCACGGCAGCCCGCTCGACAACGCGCGCCAGCGCCTGTTCTGGTTCCTCTGCGGCTGGCTCGGTGGCCCGCAGCACTACACCGACCGCTTCGGCCATCCGATGCTGCGCGCGCGGCATCTGCCGCAAAGCATCGGCGGCCACAGCATCGGCATCCGCGAGCGCGACGAGTGGCTGGCCTGCATGGACCAGGCGATGGGCGAGACCGGTGTGCCGGAAGACTTGCGCGAGCGCCTGCGCGGGTCGTTCTTCCAGACGGCGGACTGGATGCGGAACCGCTAGATACCGGCATGCAGGAGCTCTTCGATTCGCGGCGGGTGCACTACTTCCAGCAGATCGTCGCCAGCGGGTCGGTGCGCGCCGCCGCCGAGCAGCTCGGCGTCGAGCCTTCGGCCGTGAGCCGGGCGGTTGCGCTGCTCGAGAAGGAATGCGGCATGAGCTTGCTGGAGCGTCGCGGCCGCGGCGTCGTGCCGACCGATGCCGGCCGGCTGCTGGCCACCTACGCGCGGCGCCAGCTCGACGTGCAGGCGACCTTCTATGCCGAGGTCGACAACCTGCGCCATGCCAGCCGGGGCCATGTCGACATGGTGCTGGGCGAGGGCATGCTGGACCTGTTCTTCGAGCCGCTGATCGCCGACTTCGTGCGCGGCCATCCGCAGGTCACGCTGGCCGTGCACGTCGCCAGCACCGCGGGCAGCGTCGATCTCATCGTCGAGGACCGGGCGCACATCGGACTGGTCTTCCAGCCGCCGCACGACGTCCGCCTGCGTTCGCACCGCAGCACGCCATCGGCGCCAATCCAGGCCATCGTGCATCGCAGCCATCCCCTGGCGCGCATCGGGCGGCCATTGCAGCTCAGCGACCTGCTGGACTATCCGGGCGCCGCGATGATGGACAGCTTCGGCGTGCGCCAGCACGTGCAGGCCGCGGAGGTCAGCGAGCAGGTGCAGCTGCGCAACGTGGTCACGACCAGTTCCTTCAAGCTGCTGTGGCAGTTCGCCGAGGCCGGCCTGGGCTATGCGCTGACCACGGCGAGCGCGCCCTACACGTCGCGGATCGGCATGCCGGACGTGGTCGCGTTGCCGATGGCGAACCCCATCCTGAACCGCGGAAGCACCCATGTGATGACCCGCGTGGGCCGGCATCTGTCGCCGGCAGTGAATGCGTTGCTGGCGCATCTGGTCGAGGGGCTCGAGTCGCGTGGCTGAGGCAATTGCCTTTTCGGCAACGATTCTCCGTCGCAAGCGACATTGATCGCCAGGTCGCCGCTGTCGAGAATTCCGGCCCATGCCTTGCTCGACGCCTCGGACCTCGGAAGAACTGCTCGCGGACATCCGCCGGATCGCACCGGAACTGGTGCAGCTGCGACGGCAGATCCACGCCCACCCCGAACTGGCCTTCGAAGAGGTCCGGACCAGCAACCTGGTGGCCGAGAAGCTCGTCGAATGGGGCTACGAGGTCGAACGCGGCATCGCCGGCACCGGACTGGTCGGCCAGCTTCGCAAGGGGCGCGGCGAACGGCGGCTGGGCCTGCGCGCCGACATGGACGCGCTGCCGATCGTCGAGCGCACCGGGCTGCCCTACAGCAGCACCGTGCACGGCAAGATGCACGCCTGCGGCCATGACGGCCACACGGCGATCCTGTTGTGCGCGGCGAAGTACCTGGCCAGCCATGGCCGGTTCGACGGCACGCTGAACCTGATCTTCCAGCCGGCGGAAGAGAACGAGGGCGGCGCCCTGCGCATGATCGACGAGGGCCTCTTCGAGCGCTACCCCTGCGACAGCATCTATGCGCTGCACAACGCGCCGGGCCTGCCGGTGGGGCACATGGCGATGAGCGCCGGGCCCGCGATGGCCTCCTTCGACCGCGTCACCATCGAACTCACGGGCGTGAGCGCCCATGGGGCCATGCCGCACCACGGCGTCGATCCGATGCAATGCGCCGCGAGCATCGTGCTGGGCCTGCAGAGCCTGGTGTCCCGCGAGGTCGACGCCCAGCGCGCCGCGGTCATCACCGTGGGCTCGGTCCAGAGCGGGGATGTGTTCAACATCGTGCCTGAGCGCGCCCTGATCAAGATCGGCGTCCGCGCGCTGGAACCCGGGGTGCGGGCGCAGATCGAGCGCCGCATCAAGGGCTTCGTGCAGGCCCAGGCCGAGAGCTACGGGCTGGGCTGCCGCATCGACTACGTGAACAAGTATCCGGTGCTGGTCAACGAGGCCGAGCACACGGCTTTCGCCCGCCAGGTGGCCATCGAACTGCTCGGCGACCACAGGGTCTCGGAACGCGAACCGACCATGGGCAGCGAAGACTTCGCCTGCATGCTGCAAAGGGTGCCGGGCGCCTATGTGCGGCTGGGCAACGGCGTCGGTGCCGACGGCGGCTGCATGGTCCACAACCCGGGCTACGACTTCAACGACGAAGCCCTGCCGGTCGGCGCGGCCTACTGGGTCCGGCTGGTGCACGCCGCACTGACCTGAGCGGCGGCGCCAGCCCGAAGGCGGCCAAGAGAAGACAGACATCCAAGGAGCAAGCACCCATGTTCACCCTCTCAAGACGATCCCTCATCGCGGCCGCTGCCGCCGCGGCCACGCCGCCGGGCTGGGCGCAGTCCGGGTCCTATCCGAACAAGCCGCTGACGCTGATCGTTCCCTATCCGGCCGGTGGCGCCAGCGATGGGGCGGCGCGCATCTTCGCGGAGGCGATCGGCAAGGACATGAAGCAGCAGGTGGTGGTCGAGAACATCGGCGGCGGCACCGGCTTGCTCGGCGCCAACAAGGTGCTCGCCGCGGCGCCCGACGGCTACACCTTCTTCCACGGCTCGGCCAACGAAGTGATCCTGGCGCCGCTGCTCAACGCGGCCGCCAGGTACAAGCCGACCGATTTCAAGTTCGCGCAGCCGACCACCGAAGCCGTCATCGTCCTGCTGGTGCGCAACGGACTCGGCGTCGGCACCTTCGATGAATTCCTCGAACATGCGCAGCGGAACAAGGCCAGGCCGTTGAGCTTCGCGACGGTCGGCATCGATTCGCTCTACCACCTGATGGGCGACGCGATGGCCAGGCGCACGGGCGCCAGCTTCCTGCATGTGCCGTACAAGGGGGCCGCACCGGCCATCCAGGACTTGGCGGGCGGGCAGGTCGACTTCGCCATCCTGCCGTACCAGTCCATCATGGACGGCATGGCCCAGCAGGGCCGCCTGAAGGTGCTGACCAGCTTCTCGAGGACGCTGCCTTCGACCTTGAAGCACATCCCGACCATCGACGCCAGCAAGCGGCTGCCCGATTTCGAGTACACGATCGGGGCCGGCTACCTGGTGCGAAAGGAGACGCCGAACGAGATCGTTGAACGGCTGCGGGCCTCGGTAGGCCATGCGCTGAGGCAGTCCGACGTGCGCACCCGGCTCGAAGCCGAAGGGCGAACGGTGCTGCAGCCGTTCGCGACCCAGGCGCAGGCGGATGCCTACCTGGCCGCCCAGATCGACCGCTATGCGCGCTTGCTGAAGGAGATCGATCGCGAGCCTGCGCGCTGAGCGCGCTTCGCGGGCTGCCGCGGCTCAGCGCCGCGATGGCGCCAGCAGCACCACCAGCGCCCCGCCGCCGCCCTCGGCGGGCTTGGCCTGCACGAAGGCCAGGGTCTCGTTCTTCTGGATCAGCCAGCGCTGAACCTTGGCCTTGAGCACCGGCTGCTTGCCCGGCGAGCCGTGGCCCTTGCCGTGCACCACGCGCACGCAGCGAACGCCCTGCTTCCAGGCCTCCCGGATGAAGGCGCCGAGCGCCTCGCGGGCTTCGTCGCTGCGCATCCCGTGCAGATCGAGCTGGCGCTGGATCGACCATTCGCCGGCCCTCAGCTTGCGCGTGACATCGGTATGGATGCCGGGCCGCCGGAAGCTCATCGCATCGTCGGCGTCGAGCAGGGTGCTGACGTCGAATTCGTCGGACAGCGATTCGCGCAGCACGCGCTGCTCATCGAGCTGCTGCTGGACCGGGATCGGCGCCGGCGGCTCGGGGGCCAGGGGTACCGAGGCCTTCCTGCGCAGCGGCTGGGTGGCGCCGATCGCGCGCGAGAACAGGTCCTGGTCGGCGAGGCGCTTCTTCTGCCCGGCGGCCCGCTCGGCCGCCGCAGCCGCTTCGCGCTCCCGTTGCTCGGCGAGTGAGCGTTGCACCTGCTTGAGATCGGAGAGGCTCTTGAGGCTGTTGGATTTGGCAGGCATGGTGTGGAGCCTAACGCTCACGGGGAGACCGTGGCGTCGATCGGGCAATGCAGTTCGAGCGTCGTGCCGGAGTCGTTGCTGTGGACGGCCAGCCTGCCGCCCAGCCGTGCCGCGCGGGCCTCCATGTTCTTCAGGCCCATTCCGCTGCTCTGCCTCGACGCCGCATCCGGCGCGACGCCCCGACCGTTGTCGCGGACCGAGAGCGCGAGCTGTCCGCCCGCCGCCTCGATGGCGACATCCACCCGGGTCGCACCGCTGTGCTTGATCACGTTGGCGAGCGCTTCCTGCAGCACGCGCAGGAAATCCAGGTCCCGCTTGCCGCCCAGCCGGCAGGACTGCAGCCCGGCGAAGCGCCAGCGGCATTCGATGTCGGCCGCTTCCAGCAGGCGTGTGCTGCGGTGGCGCAGGGGCAGCAGCCGCTCCGCCAGTTCTTCGGTGTCGTCGAAGGCCGAACTCTCGATGATCAGGCGCAGGTCGTCGTTCACTTCCCTGAGCGCCCACAGCGCGCCGTCGTCGCTGTCAGGCCGGTTGCCCAGCGAATGGATGTGGCTGCTGAGGGTCATGCCGAGCCCGTCGTGCAGATCGCGCACCAGGCTCAGGCGCTCGGTCAGCCGGGTCTGCACCAGTTCCGCCGCATGCTGCCGGCTGAGCCCGTCGGCCAGGCGCCGCGTGGCCTCTTCCACGCGCTGCTTGAGCTCGGCGTTGAAGTGCTCCGCCAGTCGCATGTCCTTGACCATGCGCCAGGTCAGCACAAAGGAGATTCCCAGCAGCGTCGCACTCGACGACAGCGTGGCGTAGTAGCGGTTGCCCGGCAGGTATTCGAGGAACACCAGCGTGTCGTGCACGCCGGCCATCAAGGGGATCACCAGGAAGGCCGCGAGCACGGCCGCCTCGAGTTGGCGCGAGCGGAACGCATGCCGCAGGATCACCACGCAGCCGCCGACATAGAGCAACAGCGTTGCCAGCACGGTGTGGTTGCGCACCTGCACCTGGATTGCCGACGGCGCCAGCATGAGCGCCGCGATGCCAGCCCCCGAGCTCAGGAGGAGGATCCACCGCAGCCCCGCGCCGGCCAGCTGGCAGAAGTGCAGTGCGAACATCAGGAAGCAGCCGATGCTCGCGAGCATCGCGATGTGGTTGGCGCGCTGGAAGGCCTCGGTGCTGTCGAAGGGCCAGGTCCCCAGCGCCACGTAGTTGTACGAATAGGCCACCCACAGCAGGCAGAACAGGCTGAACCAGCCATACGACCGCTCACTGCGCCGCATCAGCCAGAGCATGCCGTAGAGCACCCCCATGACCAGGGTCAGGCCGATGCCGAGCAAGGGCAGCGACCGGTGAACCAGGGTCGCGCGGCGGTACGTTGCCCGCACCAGTTCGGGTTCGCCGAGCGTGACCGCGCCGAGCCCCGGCTGGTAGGCCGCCAGCCCGGAAACACGCACCAGCAGTTCATTGGCGCCGGGGCGCAGGAGCGGGGCGTCGAGTACCCAGTAGCGCGGCAGGTTCCAGGCGCGCGAGAGCGGCTCCACGAGGTCGCTGTCGCCGCCGATCAGGCTGCCGTTGAGATACACGGCGCCCGCCATGTTGAAGTGGCTGGCCATCAGGCCTTTGGGCCGCAAGCCGGCGGGGTCCGCGGGCTCGGACCAGCGCAGGCGATACCACACGACGCCGTCGAATCCGGGCCAGCGCGAAGTCCAGCTGTCCGGCAGCGTGACGGCCGTCCAGCCCCCTGCGGGTTGCGCGCCGGCATTCCAGTCGGAACGCGCCGCCTCGATGCGCTCGAAGGCATGCGCTGTGCCGGTGATGAAGAGGCAGGCCAGCCACAGGCCTGCCCAGCGCATCAGGGCAGCAAGCCCTTCGCCCGCGCGCTGTACACCGCGCCCGCGCGCGAGTGCACCGCGAGCTTGCGGTAGATGTTCTTGGCGTGGCATTCGACGGTGTTGATGGACAGTGAGAGGCTCTGGGCGATCTCGCGGTTGCTGTGGCCTTGCGCCACCAGCTGCAGAACCTGCGTCTCTCGGGCGCTCAGCTGGGCGGGCGGCGTGGTCGCCGGGGCCGCGCCGATGTTAGCAAGCGCGCCCGGACCGGGTTGCGGCGCGGCCATCAGCTGGAGGATGCGACGCGCGATCACCGGATCGATCGGCGCGCCGCCACGCCGCATGCTGCCCAGCGACAGCTCGAGCTCGACGTCGCTGCCGTTCTTCAGCAGGTAGCCGACGGCGCCGCCGCGGATCGCCTGCAGCACCGTCGCATCGTCGCCGAGGCTCGAGACCACCACCGCGTCGACCGTGGGTGCGTGGGCCTGCATCCAGGGCAGGAGCTCGAGGCCGTTGCCGTCGGGCAGGCCGATGTCGAGCAGCGCCAGGTCGAAGCGGCCGGCCGACAGCTGCTCGCGCGCCTCGGCCAGCGAACCGGCCATCGCGCAGCGGGCCTCGGGTGCGGCTTGGGCGGTCACCCGTTCGAGGCGCACGCGCACCGACGGGTCGTCATCGACGATCAATATGTCTTCCACGGCCACCTTTGCATCCTTGGGGTCCGGCATTGTCGGTCGAACCCGGATCAGTTACGTTTAGTTTCTATTGTTGGCTACAACGGAAGTGTTCTCAGAGCATGCCGCCCTCGGCCATGGACAGCGCGCCGCCGCGAGCCACGATCACGTGGTCGAGCACGCGCACGTCGATCAGCGCCAGCGCGGCCTTCAGCGTCTGGGTGAGCGACTGGTCGGCGCGCGAGGCTTCCACCGAGCCGCTCGGGTGGTTGTGCGCCAACACCACGGCGGCGGCGTGGTGGTGCAGCGCGCGCGTGACCACCTCCCGCGGATAGACGCTGGTCTGGGTCAGGGTGCCGCGGAACAGCTCTTCCATGGCGATCAGCCGGTGTTGCGCGTCGAGAAACAGGGCGGCGAAAACTTCATGCGGCCGGGCGGCCAGGTGCAGCTGCAGGTACTGCTTGACGGCGCCGGGAGAGTCGAAGACCGCGCGCTCCTTCAGCCGCTCGGCCATCGCGCGGCGCGCGAGCTCGAGCACCGCCGCCAGTTCGGCACGCTTGGCGGTGCCGCCCAGGCCCTTGACCTGCTTCAGGTCGTCGAGCCCGGCGTGGAGCAGGCCGGAGAGGCCGTCGAAGCGATCCAGCAGTTCCTGCGAGAGCTGCAGCACGTTCTTGCCGCGCAGGCCGGTGCGCAGCAGCAGCGCCAGCAGTTCGGCATCGGCCAGCGCGCCGGCGCCGAGCGCGATGAGTCGCTCGCGCGGCCGCGCGCCATCCGGCAGGTCCTTGAAAGACATGGTGCCTACGGGGTTCTGACCCCACTCCCTAAAATAGGGGCCCAGTCTATAGGGACCCCTCACCTTGTCTTCGATTTCCACCGCCGCCGTCGTCACGCCCGGTTCCTTCCTCACGCTGCACTACCGGCTGTCCGGTCCTGCGGGCGACATCATCAACACCTTCGACGACAAGCCGGCCACGCTGTCGCTCGGCACCGGCGAGCTGTCGCCGGCGGTCGAGCAGCGCCTGATCGGCCTGGCGGAAGGGGCGCACGCCACCTTCGAGCTGCCGGCGGGCGAGGCCTTCGGCGAGCGCAACGTCGAGATGCAGCAGTGGGTCGCGCGCAAGCTGCTGACCCAGATCGGCGACCCCGACGAGCCATACGCCATCGGCGACGTGATCCAGTTCCCCACACCCGACGGCACCGGCAGCTATGCGGGCGCGGTGATCGAGTCGAACGCGACCGCGGTGCGCTTCGATTTCAACCATCCACTCGCAGGGCAGCCCGTGACCTTCGAAGTGAAGCTGATCGGCGTCCTGTGAACGGAATCGAAGAAGTCATCCTGGCCGAGCCGCGCGGTTTCTGCGCCGGCGTCGACCGCGCGATCGAGATCGTCGAGCGCGCCATCGCCAAGTTCGGCGCGCCGATCTACGTGCGCCACGAGATCGTGCACAACACCTACGTGGTCAACGAGCTCAAGGCCAAGGGCGCGGTCTTCATCGAGGACCTGGCCGATGTGCCGCCCGGCGCCACGCTGGTGTTCAGCGCCCACGGCGTCAGCAAGGCGGTGCAGGCCGAGGCGCGCGCGCGCGGCTTCGAGATCTTCGACGCCACCTGCCCGCTGGTGACCAAGGTCCACGTCGAAGTGGCCAAGCTGGCCAAGGAAGGCTACGAGTTCATCATGATCGGCCACAAGGGACACCCCGAGGTCGAGGGCACGATGGGACAGCTGTCGAGCGGCATCCACCTGGTCGAGGACGTGGCGGACGTGGCGCAGGTGGCGCCGGCCCAGACGGCGAAGCTCGCGGTCGTGACGCAGACCACGCTGTCGGTCGACGACGCGGCCGAGATTTCGGCCGCGGTGCGGGCGCGCTTTCCGAGCGTGCGCGAGCCCAAGCAGCAGGACATCTGCTATGCCACGCAGAACCGGCAGGACGCCGTCAAGATGCTGAGCCCGCAGGTCGACCTGGTGATCGTGGTCGGCAGTCCGACCAGTTCCAACAGCAACCGGCTGCGCGAACTCTCGCAGCGCCTCGGCACCGAAAGCTACATGGTCGACTCCGCCGCGGAACTGCAGCCCGAATGGTTCGAGGGCAAGTCCCGCATCGGCCTCACGGCGGGCGCCTCGGCGCCCGAGGTGCTGGTGCGTGAGGTGATCGACCGCATCAAGGCCCTGGGCGCGGTGTCCGTGCGCAAGATGGACGGCATCCAGGAGACCCTGAAGTTTCCGCTGCCCAAGGGGCTCAAGCTCGACGACATCCCGCCGCCGGGGCACATCTCGTGAGCGGCGACTTGCAGCACGACTGGCGCGGCGACGTCGAGGCCGCCGCGCGCCGGATTCGCGAGCGCGCGCCGCACTTCCTGCGCGAGACGCCGCTGTGGAAGCTCCCGGGGCGCGCGCTGGGCGTGGACACGCCGGGTGTCGAAATCTGGCTCAAGCTCGAGCATCTGCAGGTGAGCGGCAGCTTCAAGGCGCGCGGCATGATGAACCGGCTGCTGGCCAACGAGATTCCGGCCAGCGGCGCCATCGTGGCCTCGGGAGGCAATGCCGGCATCGCCACCGCGGCGGCCGCGCAGGCGCTCGGCGTGCCTTGCGAAGTTTTCCTGCCCGAGGTGTCGCCCGAGGCCAAGCGTGCCCGGCTGCGTTCGCTCGGTGCCAGGGTGGTGGTCGGCGGTGCCGCATACGCCGATGCGCTCGCGGCCTGCCTGCAGCGGCAGCGCGAGACAGGCGCCTTGCTCACGCATGCCTACGACCAGCCCGAGGTGGTGGCCGGTGCGGGCACGCTGGGCCGCGAGATCGAGCAGCAGGGCGGCCTGCCCGACGCGGTGCTGGTGAGCGTCGGCGGCGGCGGCCTGATCGGCGGGCTGGCGGCCTGGTTCGAACGGCGCAGCCGCGTGGTGGCGCTCGAACCGGAGCGCGCACCGACGCTGGTGCGGGCCCGCGAGGCGGGCGAGCCGGTCGACGTCGAGGTCGGCGGCATCGCGGCCGACTCGCTCGGCGCGAAGCGCATCGGCGGGATCGCCTGGGAGCTCACGCAGCGCCATGTCGGCGATGCGCTGTTGCTGCCCGACGATGCCATCCGCGCCGCCCAGTCCTGGCTGTGGAAAGAGCTGAAGCTGGGGGTTGAGGCGGCTGCGGCGCTGCCGCTGGCCGCGCTGCAGACCGGCGTCTACGCGCCGCGCGAAGGCGAGAAGGTCTGCCTGATCGTCTGCGGCGCCAACGTCGATCCGGCGACGCTGGGCTGATCGGTCAGGCCTTGGCGGGCTCTTGTTCGCAGTTGACCATCCATGGCACGCCGAACTTGTCTTCGAGCATGCCGAAGCCGGTCGACCAGAAGGTCGCCGCGTAGGGCATCGTCACCTTGCCGCCGGCGCCGAGGGCGTTGAAGAGCTTTTCGCCTTCTTTCACGTCCTTGGCCTGCACCGACAGCGAGAAGCCGTGGTAGCCCTTGAACGGATAGCCGGGCGGGGCGTCGGACGCCATCAGCTGGTGGCCGCGCGCCTCGAGCGTGGCGTGCATGATTTTGCCCTTGTAGTCGGCCGGCGTCTCGGCGCCCATCGGGCTTTCGCCGAAGGTCATGCTGAAGAGGATTTTTCCGCCCAGCGCCTGGGCGTAGAACGCGAGCGCCTCGGCCGCGTTGCCGTTGAAGGTCAGGTAGGCTTGCATCGCAACTCCTTGGGGTGAACGAGGGACGAAGGCCAAATGCTACGCGCACCTAAAATCACGCCATGCTCGATATCACACTGTTACGCAAGGACCTGCCTTCGGTCGTTGCCCGCCTCGAAACCCGCAAGAAGAACCAGACCTTCCTCGACGTCGCGAAGTTCAGCGCGCTCGAGGCCGAGCGCAAGACGCTGCAGACCCGCACCGAGGAGTTGCAGGCCCGGCGCAACAGCCTCAACAAGCAGATCGGGCCGCTGAAGGCCAAGGGCGAGTCGGTCGACGCGCTGATGGCCGAGGTCAACGGGCTGAAGGCCGAGCAGGAGTCCTCGCTGGTGCGCCTCGATGCGATCCAGCCTGAATTGCAGGCGCTGCTGCTGGCAGTACCGAACCTGCCGCACGCCAGCGTGCCGGTCGGCGAGGACGAGCATGCCAATGTCGAGGTGCGGCGCTGGAGCCCGCAGGGCGGCGAGGGCGCTTCGGCGACGCCGCTCGGGTTCACCGCCCGGGACCACGTCGACCTCGGCGCCCCGCTGGGCCTCGACTTCGAGATGGGCGCCAAGCTCTCGGGCTCGCGCTTCACGGTCATGAAGGGCCCGATCGCGCGGCTGCATCGGGCACTCGCGCAGTTCATGATCGACCTGCAGACCGAGCAGCACGGCTACACCGAGTGCTACGTGCCCTACGTCGTCAATGCCGATTCGATGCGCGGCACCGGCCAGCTGCCCAAGTTCGAAGGCGACCTGTTCGCCGCCAAGAAGGGCGGGCAAGACGGCGAGCCCGCACCCGACCATTCGGCGCTCTACCTGATCCCGACCAGCGAAGTGCCGCTGACCAATTTCGTGCGCGACGAAGTCGTGGCCGAGGCGCAGCTGCCGATCCGCCTGACCGCCCACACGCCCTGCTTCCGCTCGGAAGCGGGCAGCGCCGGGCGCGACACGCGCGGCATGATCCGCCAGCACCAGTTCGACAAGGTCGAGATGGTGCAGGTCACGCATCCCGAGAAGAGCTACGAGGCGCTCGAGGCCATGACCGGCCACGCCGAGGCGGTGTTGAAGGCGCTCGAGCTGCCGTACCGGGTGGTGCTGCTGTGCAGCGGCGACATGGGCTTCGGTTCCAGCAAGACCTACGACCTCGAGGTCTGGCTGCCGGCGCAGGACACCTACCGCGAGATCAGCTCGGTGTCGAACTGCGAGGCCTTCCAGGCGCGCCGGCTGCAGGCCCGCTTCAAGAATGCGCAGGGCAAGAACGAACTGGTGCACACGCTCAATGGTTCGGGTCTGGCGGTGGGCCGGGCACTGGTCGCGGTGCTCGAGAACCACCAGAACGACGATGGCTCGATCCGGGTGCCGGCGGCGCTGCGGCCCTACCTCGGCGGCCTCGAAGTGCTGCGAGGCTGAAAAATCGGCCAGAAAGTGCTGCTATAATCGTTGGCTCGACAGACACCGGAGAGGTGGCAGAGTGGTCGAATGTACCTGACTCGAAATCAGGCGTACTAGCGATAGTACCGAGGGTTCGAATCCCTCCCTCTCCTCCAGGACTGGCTTCCTGACGCGCCTCGCGGCGCATCGAAAAAGCCCATGAAAGCCCCGCCAGCCGGGGCTTTTTTGCGTCTGCACGGTGGCCCCGGACGGGCCTGTTCTCCACCGGCCCCGTGGACAGCCTTGTGGACAACGTCAGGGGTAACTCCGGGGAAGGGCTCCAGGCTTGGCTTCCGACACGATGCCTCCTAAACAGGCAGCGTCGCGCCCTCAGCCGCGTGGCGCGCGCGCCGCGATCAGCGCGATCTCGTCGAGCAGGTCGCCCAGCGCCGCCCCGATGAAGTCCAGGGTGGCGGGATCGACCAGCCGGCCGTCCTGGATCTTGGTGCCGACGTTCGCGATCGCCACATGCTGGCGCACCACGGGCCGTGCCAGGGTCGCCGCCAGCGCGTCCCGGATCTGCGCCTGCGCGCGGACGCCGCCCGCGGTGCCCGGCGATGCCGTCATGACCAGCGCCGGCTTGCCCTTCAGCGGCGACGCGAAGCCCGGGCGCGAGGCCCAGTCGATGGCGTTCTTCAGCACGCCGGGCATGCCGTAGTTGTATTCGGGCGAGCACAGCACCAGGCCGTCGGCATCCCGGATCGCCTGCTTGAGCTGCGCGACCGGCGGCGGCGGCGACTCGCCGTCGAGATCGGCGTTGTACACGGGGATCTCGTCGAGCGGAAAGATCTGGAGCGTGGCGCCGGCAGGCAGCAGCGGCTGCAGGCTGCGCAGCACGGCGGTGCAGTTCGAGGCGCGGCGGATGCTGCCCGAGATGGCAACGAGGCGCAGGGACGGGGTCTGGTCAGTGTTCAACGGTGCGGGTCCTTCTCTTCGGGTCGCGGGAGTTTATGCATAAAATTAGGATCATGTACAAAAAAGAGATGCTCGCACGTACCCCGCCGTTGGTCGACCAGGCCTTTGCGCGGCTGCGCCACGATGTGCTGACAGGCACCTTCGCGGCCGGCGCCAAGCTCAAGCTCGACGAGTTGCAGACCGCGTACGGCTTCTCCAGCAGTCCGCTGCGCGAGGCGCTGAGCCGGCTGGCGCAGGAGGGGCTGATCCGCGCCGACGAGCGGCGCGGCTTCAGGGTGGCCGAGATCTCGCCCGAAGACCTCGCGGACATCACGCGGATGCGCGTGATGCTCGACGTGCCTGCGCTGCGCGAGTCGATCGCCCATGGCGACGACGCCTGGGAGGCCCTGGTGGTGGGCGCCTACCATCGGCTGGAAAAGGTCGAGGCCCGCCTCGCCGACGGCCCGGTCGTGCTCGACGACGACTGGACCCAGTTGCACGCCGCCTTCCATCTGTCGCTGCTGGCGGCCTGTCCCTCGGAGCGGATGCGAGCCTGGAGCGCGAGCCTCTTCGACCAGGCCGAGCGCTACCGGCGCTACTCGGCGCGCTTTCGCAAGAGCGCCCGGCGCAAGTCGAACGAGCACCGCAAGATCATGGACGCCACCCTGCGCCGTGACGCCGACACCGCCTGCATGCTGCTCGAAGAGCACATCCTCGGCACCCAGCGCAATGTCATGACGATCCTGGGCGCTGCGCGGAAGGAACTCGCCTAGCGCCTCGCCGCCGGGGCCGCTCCGGACTCGCCCCGAACGCCTTCCCGCACTCCGCTTCGTGCGGCTGCCAGCGCAGCCACGCGCGCGCTTGCCCGCCCGCCGATCCGCGTTCAGTAGAAACCACTATGCACGAGATCAGTTTTATGCATAAAAATCCATTCGTGCATTAAACAAAGGAAGCCGAATGAAACTGATGTCCTACTCGATCGCAGGGCGCGAGACCTGGGGCGCCGTCGTCGATGGCGGCGTGGTCGACCTCGCGGGCCGCACCGGCCATGCCACGCTAGCCGCCTTCATCGCCAGTCCCGATTTCGCCCGCCGCGACGCGCTGCTCGCCGGCCTGGCCGCCGACGCCCAGCTGTCCGACGTGAAGTACCTGCCGGTGATCCCGCAGCCCGAGAAGATCGTCTGCGCGGTGCGCAACTACATGGACCATCACCAGGAGGTGCTCGCCGCCGGCATGCAGCGCGAGCTCTCCGAGCAGCCGCCGATCTTCCTGCGCGTGTGGCGCTCGCAGACGCCGCATCAAGGCCCGATCGTCCGCCCGCGCGTGTCCGAGTCGCTCGACTGGGAGGGCGAGCTGGCCGTGATCATCGGCGCCGGTGGCCGTGACATCCAGGAGGCCGACGCCTGGAACCACGTCGCCGGCTACAGCTGCTACAACGACGCGAGCGTGCGCGAATGGCAGTTCCATGCGAAGCAGATCGCCTCGGGCAAGAACTTCGAATCGACCGGCGGCTTCGGTCCCTGGATGGTCACGGCCGACGAGATCGCGCCGGGCCGCGAACTCAAGCTCGAGACCCGCCTCAACGGCCAGGTGGTCCAGTCCAGCCACACCGGCCACATGATCTTCTCGATCCCGCGCCTGATCGCCTATGCCTCGACCATCTTCACGCTGGTGCCGGGCGACGTGATCGCCACCGGCACGCCGGCCGGCGTGGGCTGGAGCAAGAAGCCGCCGCAGTTCATGAAGCCCGGCGACGTGGTCGAGGTCGAGATCGAGGCCGTCGGCCTGCTGCGCAATCCCATCGTCGCCCAGGACTGAGCGCCTGCGGCATTCCCGGCAACAAGGACGGGCGCAGGGACCGAGACGCGCCGCCCGTGGAGACACCCATGAAAAGAAGACAACTGGTCGCGGCCTGCGCCGCCGCCGCCGCGGCCTGGTCGACGCCCCGGGCCTTCGCGCAGGCCTATCCGGAGCGCCCGATCAAGATCTACCAGGGCTTCGCGCCCGGCGGCAATGCCGATGCGATCGCGCGCGCGGTCGGCCTCGAGATGGGCAAGGCGCTGGGCCAGCCGATCGTGGTCGAGGCGCAGTCGGGCGCCGGCGGCACCATCGCCGCGCGGCGACGGTGGCGCGCGCCAGGCCCGACGGCTACACGCTGCTGCTGGCGACGGGTGGCCATGCAGTGGCCGGGGCGCTCTACAACACGCTGCCGTACAAGTCGGTGGCGGACTTCGAGATGATCTCCACGGTCACCTACTTTCCGTTCCTGATCGTGGTCAACGCGAACTCGAAGGTGCAGGGCCTCACGGAGGTGCTCGCGGCGGCGCGTGCCGCACCGGGCACCGTGGCCTACGGCACGGCCGGCGTCGGCTCGACCCATCACCTGGCCGGCGAGTTGCTCGCGAAGATGGCGGGCGCGCCGATGCTGCACGTGCCCTACCGCGGCGATGCCGCCGCGCTGACCGCACTGCTCGGCGGCGACATCCCGTTCATCGTCGCGCCGCCGACCGCGGTCATGTCGAACATCCTGGCCGGCAAGCTGCGTGCGATCGCCACGACCGGGCCGCAGCGCTGGCCCGGCCTGCCGAACGTGCCCACCGTCGCCGAGCAGGGCGTGCCCGGCTACGACGTGCGCTCGTGGGCCGGGCTGATGGCGCCCGCGGGCACCCCGCGGCCCATCGTCGAGCGCCTGCAGGCCGAGACCCAGCGCGCGCTGCAGTCGGCGGCCGTGCGCCAGCGCCTCGAGGAGATGGGCGGCGAGGCGCGCGGCAGCACGCCCGAGGAGATGAAGACCATGGTCAGCCGCGAGGTCGACAAGTGGACGCAGGTGGTGGCCGATGCCAAGATTCCCAGGCAATGAACGAACCGAAGGATGATTCCATGTCGCTGATCGCGCTGCGCAAACGCAGCCTCACCATCGAGACCGTGTACCACGAAGGCGGCCCCGTCGCCGACAAGCCGCTGCGGGTGGCCGCCGCCTGCGCGGTGATCCGCAACCCCTACGCGGGCCGCTACGAGCCCGACCTGTTGCCCTTCATGGCCGAGCTGCGCAGCCTCGGCACCCTGCTGGCCGAGGAGCTGGTGGCGACGCTGGGCAAGGACAACGTCGAGGCCTACAGCAAGGCGGCCATCGTCGGCGTCAACGGCGAACTCGAGCATGGCGCGGTGTGGCACGAGGCCGGTGGCTGGGCGATGCGCCAGGTGCTGGGCGAGCCCAAGGCCATCGTGCCTGCGGCCAAGGCCGTGGCCGCGACCGGCTACCGCCTGATGGTGCCGCTGCACTACATCCATGCGGCCTACGTGCGCAGCCACTTCAACAGCATGGAGGTCGGCATCCAGGACGCGCCGCGGCCCGACGAGATCCTGTTCGCCCTCGTGATGGCCGACGGCGGCCGCATCCATTCGCGCCTGGGCGGCCTGACCAAGGACGCGGTCTCGGTCCACGACGGGCAGCGATGAGCATGACGAACACCATGAAAGCCGTGCAGTTGCAGGTCACGGGCGGCCCCGAGGTCCTGTCCCTGGTCGAGCTGCCGCTGCCCGTGCCGGGTCCCGGCCAGGTGCGGGTCAAGGCCGAGGCCGTCGGGGCCGGCGGGCCGGACGTGCTGATCCGCAACGGCACCTACAAATGGATGCCGCCGCTGCCCGCCATTCCGGGCAACGAGCTGGCCGGCGTGGTCGATGCGGTGGGGCCGGGCGCGAGCCGGCTGGCGGTCGGCGAGCGCGTGCTGGTCAGCGCGCGCGAGCTGCCGCAGCGCGGCGGCTGCTATGCCGAGTACATCTGCGTGCCGGAGGCCGTGCCTTTCGTGCTCCCCGCCAGCGTGAGCTTCGACGCCGCCGTCAGCCTGGGCAATTTCCAGCTGGCGATCGCGCTGCTGGCGAGCAATGGCAACCTGCCGGCGCAGGCGGTGCTGGTGCCGGGTGCCGCCGGCGGCGTGGCGACCGCGCTGGCACAGGTGGCGCGCGCGCGCGGGCTGCGCGTGATCGGCACCGCCTCGTCGGACGAGAAGCGTGCCTTCGCACTGGACAACGGCGTCTCGGACATCGTCGACGGCGACCCGCGGACGCTGCCCGAGCGCGTGCTGGCGCTGACCGGCGGCCGCGGCGTGGACCTGGCCTTCGACCACGTGGGCGGCGCGCTCTTCGTCGCCTGCCTGCGCAGCCTGGCGCCGTTCGGCATGGCGGTCTCCTACAACATCCTCGCGGGTCCGCCATCGAGCGACGTCTTCGATGAACTGCGCCGGCTGCTGGGCCGGAGCCTGGCGATCCGGACCTTCTCGATCCACACGGTCGATGCCGATGTCGCGCAGCGCCGCGGACTGATGGCGCAGGCGATCGCGCTGATGGCCTCCGGCCAGGTGCGCGCGCCGCGCGCCACACGCATGCCGCTGGCCCAGGCTCGCCGGGCCCATGAACTGCTCGACAACGGCGGCTCGCTCGGCAAGCTGGTCCTCGTTCCCTGATGGCGCCCGGAGGCCTCCATGACCCAGCCCTACGTCCCCAACCTCTCGCACTGCGGCATCTTCTGCCGCGACCTCGACCTGATGAAGGCGTTCTATACCGGCGTGTTCGACATGCAGGAGACCGATCGCGGCGAGGGCGTCACCTTCCGCTTCCAGATCGTGTTCCTGAGCGGTCGCCACGACCAGCACCATCAACTGGTGCTGGCCGGCGGCCGCGCGAGCGATGCCCCGAGCACCGTGATGCAGCTTTCGTTCAAGGTGCAGACGCTGGACCACCTGCGCGAGGCACGCCGCCGCGCGCTGGCGCTCGGCGCCACGCAGATGCGCGGCCTGAACCACGGCAATGCGCTGTCGATCTACTGCATGGACCCCGAGGACAACACGGTCGAGGTCTACCTCGACACCCCGTGGTACGTGAGCCAGCCGCATGGCGACCCGCTCGATCTCGACCAGGATGACGCGGCGATCTGGGCCCAGACTGAAAGCGTCGTTCGCACCGACCCGAGCTTCATGCCCGTGGCCGAGTGGGCGTCGCGCTTCGTGCAACGGCGCGAGCTGCGGGGCGGCGCGCCCTGAGCCCGTTTCGGCTCAGCCCTTCGCGAAGCGATCGGTCGCCCGTATCAGCTGGTCCAGGATGCCAGGCTCCGACCAGGCATGGCCGACGCCTTCGATCAGGTGGAACTCGGCCTCCGGCCAGGCCTTGTGCAGCGCGTGGGCGTAGCGGGCCGGGCAGGGCATGTCGTAGCGCCCGTGCACGATCACGCCGGGGATGCCGTGCAGCCGATCGGCATCGCGCAGCAGTTGGCCGTCGTCGAGCCAGGCGCCGTGCGAGAAATAGTGGTTCTCGATGCGGGCGAAGGCGAGGGCGAAATGGCCGTCGCCATGGGCCGCGGCGATCGAGGGATCGGGCAGCAGCGTGATGGTCTGGCCTTCCCAGAGGCTCCAGGCCCTGGCCGCCTCGAGCTGCCGCGCCGGGTCGTCGCCGGTGAGGAGCCGGCGGTAGGCACCGATCATGTCGCCGCGCTCGGCCTCGGCAACCGGGGCCTGGAAGCATTCCCACTGCGCCGGGAACATCTCCGACACGCCGAACTGGTAGTACCAGCCGAGTTCCGCCCGGGTCACGGTGTAGATGCCGCGCAGCACCAGTGCGCTGACGCGCTCGGGGTGCTTCTGCGCATAGGCCAGGGCCAGGGTCGACCCCCACGAGCCGCCGAACACCAGCCACTGCGAAACGCCCACGTGTTCGCGCAGGCGCTCGATGTCGGCGACCAGGTGCCAGGTGGTGTTGGCCTCGAGCCCGGCATGGGGCGTCGAACGGCCGCAGCCGCGCTGGTCGAACAGCAGCAGGTCGTAGCGCGTTGGGTCGAACAGCCGGCGATGGTCGGCCGAGATCCCGCCGCCGGGGCCGCCATGCAGGAAGACGGCCGGCTTGCCGCCCGGCGTGCCGACCCGTTCGTAATGGATGCGGTGGCCATCGCCGACATCGAGCAGGCCGCTGTCGTAAGGCTCGATCGGTGGGTAGAGTGAAAGCAGGTCGGTCATGGTCGAGGGGTGGGTCACAGCCCCAGCCGCGTCAGGGCCCAGGCCACGGTGGCCAGCTCGGCCACGTTGAGCATCATGCCGACGATGTGAAGCCGGCGGAACCGGAAGATCGCGGTGTCCGAGGCCGGGATCAAGTCGCGCAGCAGGTCCATGCGTGGGATGACGAGCCAGCGGCGCAGCGCAAAGGCCAGGGTGGCGATGCAGGCCATGCCCAGGGCGAAGGCAGGCTTGGCGGTCCAGGCGTAGCCCAGGGCCGCCGCGCCGGCCGTCAGCATCACGGCAGGTAGTAGACGTTGAACAGGCCGCGGATGAAGCGCGAGTCGAGCGGCGTGTCGTGCTTGAGCACCAGCAGCGGCAGCGAGCCCATCATGAAAAAACCCATCCAGACCAGCAGCAGCACCGTCGGGATCAGCGCCATGACGATGGGCGGCATCGTCACCCCTTGATGAGGTTCTTGTGGATCTTGCCGTCCTTCATGATGACCACCAGGCTGGCATCGGGATCGGCCAGCAGCGACACGTCGTCCAGCGGATTGCCGTCGACCAGCAGCAGGTCGGCGTAGGCGCCCTGCTCGAGCACGCCCAGCTTGGCCGGATAGGGATTGCGCGGGCCCGACAGGGCGAGCAGCTGCGCGTTGTCGGCCGTCGCCATCGAGAGGATCTGCGGGTTCGAATACCAGCGCGTGAGGTGCGTGAGCATCGTGCCCTGCCGCTTCGCGAGCGCCGGCGCGAACAGCATGTCGGAGCCGAACGCGGTCTTGAGCTTGTACTTTTTCGCCAGCTTGTAGAGGTTGTCGGTGCCCGCGAACACCTGGAGCGCCGCGACCCTGTTGGGGCCCGTGAGCGCGCCCGTGTCTTCCTCGGAGAGAAAGGGCTGGGTGCTCAGCCAGACCCCCTTGTCGGCCATCATCCGCGCGGTGGTGTCGTCCATCAGGTGCGCATGCTCGATGCACTGCGCGCCGGCCATGACCGCTCGCTGCACGGTGGCGGGTGCATAGGCGTGCACCGCGACGTAGGTGTTCCAGTCTTTCGCGACCTCGACGGCGGCGCGCAATTCGGCCTCGGAGAGGGTGGTCAGGTCGAGCGGGCTGCGCGGCGACGAGACGCCGCCGCCGCCCACGACCTTGATCTGCGAAGCGCCCTGGGTCAGCTGCTCGCGCACCCGCAGGCGGATCTCGTCGGGGCTGTCGACGATGGCCGCCGCGCCCGTGCGCTCGACGGCGCTCGGGACGCCCGGCGAGCGCGGGAGATCGGACAAGCCGCGCAAGTCGCCGTGGCCGCCGCTGCCGGTGATCATGGCGCCGCAGGGATAGATGCGCGGCCCTGGCGTGAGCCCTTCGTCGATCGCCTGCTTGAAGGCGAAGGCCGGGCCGCCGAGATCGCGCACGGTCGTGAAGCCCCGCATCAGCGTGCGCTGGGCCTCCGCGGCGGCGGCCATGTGGATGTAGCCGATATTGCCCTGCAGCAGCACGGGCAGCGGCAGGGCCGCAAAGAGCGAATGCCAGTGCGCGTCGATCAGCCCCGGCATCATGACGCGGCCGCGGGCATCGATGGTCTGGGCCCCCTCGGGCGCGGCCGGCGTGCCGGTGCCGATCGACTGGATCCGGTTGCCCTCGACCAGCAGGTGCAGGCCGTCGCGCAGCGACGACGACTTGCCGTCGAACAGGCGCACGTTGGTGAAGAGCACCTTCGATGGCGCCGCTGTCTGGGCCTGGACGCGGAACGGAAGGCCAAGCGCGGCCACGGAGGCCGCCATGCCCGCCACGAAGCCTCGGCGCGACAGATCGGCGTCGATGCGCCGGGTCAAGGCCTGGAGTTCAGGGCGATGGCAGAGGCAGACGGCGCGTCTGACCTCGGTGTCTTCGGTGAGGGAGCTGCAGCTGTACAAGATCGGGCTTCCAGGAACACCGCGCCGCTCAGTGTCGGAGGCCGCCGGTGGCGGCGATGATATCCGCCGCGGTCGGGAAGAGGGAGATGCTGTTCGGCCCGTCCATGGCTTCGATCTGCACCCAGCTGACGATGCCCTGCGCATCGATGAGGAAGTGACCGGCGAGCTGGGTGGGGTGGCTGGCCAGCATCGCCTCGTCGGCCTCGGTCATGGCGAAGCCGTCCTTGGCATTGAGTGCCGGGTTGGCCGCCATCGGGTTCATCGGTTCCGGCAGCTCGCCGGTCGGGTTGATGCGCGCCGCCTCGAACTCCGCCATGCTCGCGAGGTAGGGCCACCGGGGGCTGTCGGTGCTGCCTTCGGGCAGGAACTCGGCCCGCGGCACGCCGAAGGCCTGGTGGGTGGCGCAGTCCGGGTCGCTGAGGAGCACGACCGGCGTCGGCCGATAGCGGAAATAGAGGCTGGCGCGCTCGACCGGCGTGTTGATCACGGCCACGGTGTCGATGCCGGCCGCGTGCAGCGCCGGCTGGACCTCGCCGAGCCGCAGCACCTGGCGCCGGCAGAACGGGCAGTGCAGTCCGCGAAAGAACCCGATCAGGAACGGCCTGCCCCGCAGGTCAGCGAGAGACACCCGGCCTTCGAGATTGGCCGCGGGAAGCGAGAACGCCGGCGCGGCTTCTCCCGGTTGCAGAGGGTGTTTCTGGTCCACGGGAATTCCTTTGTCTTGAAGCTCGGGAGCGGACGGCAATCGGACCGTATCACTTGTCGAGGCATGGCACAACGCGCCGCCGCCCTCAGCGCCGCCGCCCGCGCGCCGGCGCGGCCGGCTGCACCGCCTGCTCGATCGGCAGTGCCATCTCCGACTTCACCTGCCGCAGCACGATGCTCGAGCGCACGTGCGTCACGCCCGGCAGGCTGAACAGGGTCTCGTGCAGGAAGCGCTCGTAGTGCTTCATGTCCTGCACCAGCACCGTCAGGATGTAGTCCGCCGGACCGGTGGCCGACACGCAGCTGGTGATCTGCGGGCTGGCGGCGACCGCGTCCTCGAAGCGCTGCACCTGCGATTCGCTGTGGCGGTCGAGGTTGACTTCGGCCACCGCCGCCACGTGCAGGCCGACCTTCTCGCGGTCGATCAAGGCGGTGTAGCCGCGGATCACGCCGGCCGCCTCCATGTCCTTGATGCGCTTCCAGCACGGGGTCGGCGAGAGCCCGACGGCCTCCGAGATTTGCTGCACGGTCTGCCGCGCATCGCGCTGCAGCTCGAAAAGGATCTTCAGGCTGTGGGCGTCAAGAAGAATGGAATCGACGTTCATGGCGCATCTGGAGAATTTCATCCTCCAATCGGGGGGATTCCATAGTGTATTGAAGAAGCACTTACTCGCCGCGCGATGGAACAATTTCGGCCATATGAAAAGCCTTCCCCACGATCCGAACGTCCTGCGCGCCGACTACAAGCTGAGCGACGGCCTGTGGGCGACATCGGGCGCCGTCTTCCTGACCGGCACCCAGGCGCTGATCCGCATCCTGCTGATGCAGCGCCAGCGTGACGCGGCCCGCGGCCTCGGCACCCAGGGCTTCATCAGCGGCTACCGCGGGTCGCCGCTGGGCATGGTCGACCAGGCGATCTGGAAGGCCGGCAAGGGCTTCGAGGAAGCCGGCATCCGTTTCGTGCCGGCGATCAACGAGGAACTGGCCGCCACCCAGGTGCTCGGCACCCAGCGGGTCGAGTCCGACCCCGAGCGCACGGTCGAGGGCGTGTTCGCGATGTGGTACGGCAAGGGCCCGGGCGTCGACCGCGCCGGCGATGCGCTCAAGCACGGCAACGCCTACGGCTCGTCGCCGCACGGCGGCGTGCTGGTGGTGGCGGGCGACGACCACGGGTGCGTCTCGTCGTCGATGCCGCACCAGAGCGACCACGCCTTCGTGGCCTGGAGCATGCCGGTGCTGCAGCCGGCCTCGGTGGCCGAGTACCTCGAGTTCGGGCTCTACGGCTACGCGCTGTCGCGCTATTCGGGCGCCTGGGTCGGGATGGCGGCGCTGTCGGAAGTGGTCGAGAGCGGCAGCACGGTCGATCTCGACCTCGTCAACGCCCGCGCCGCCGCCTGGGCCGATGCCGACACGGTGCATGCCGCCACCGGCCACCGCGCGCCGGACGACGGCCTGCACTACCGCTGGCCCGACCTGCCGTCGCTGCGCATCGAATCGCGCCTGGCCGACAAGCTGGAGGCGGTGGCCGCTTTCGCGCGCGTCAACAGCATCGACCGCCACGTGATCGAGAGTCCGCAGGCCAAGGTCGGCATCGTGACCTGCGGCAAGGCGCACTACGACCTGATGGAGGTGCTGCGCCGCCTCGAGATCACGCCGGACGTCCTGGCGCGCGCCGGCGTGCGGCTCTACAAGGTGGGGCTGAGCTTCCCGATCGAGCAGACGCGCATCAAGGACTTCGCGCAGGGCCTGGACGAGATCCTGATCGTCGAGGAGAAGGGCGCGATCATCGAGACCCAGCTGCGCGACCTGTTCTACAACGCGCCGCCCGAAGCCCGCCCGGCCCTGATCGGCAAGCTGGACCGCGACGGCCGGCCGCTGGTGTCGGCGCTCGGCGAGCTGCGGCCTTCGCGGCTGATCGAGCTGGTGGCCCACTGGCTGGCGGTCCATTTCCCCGGCCACGCCGAATTCGGCGACCACCTGCAGCACGTGCGCGACTTCACGCCGCCCGAACTGCTCAGCAACGACGGCGACTCGGTCAAGCGGGTGCCTTATTTCTGCGCCGGCTGCCCGCACAACACCAGCACCAAGGTGCCCGAGGGCTCGACCGCGCGCGCCGGCATCGGCTGCCACTTCATGGCCAACTGGATGGACCGCAGCACCGCCGGCCTGATCCAGATGGGCGGCGAGGGCGTCGACTGGGTCTCGCACTCCATGTTCACGCGCACGCCGCACGTGTTCCAGAACCTCGGCGACGGCACCTACTACCACTCGGGCTATCTCGCGATCCGCCAGGCGGTGGCGGCCAAGGCCACGCTGACCTACAAGATCCTCTTCAACGATGCGGTGGCGATGACCGGCGGCCAGCCGGTCGACGGCATCATCAGCGTCGACGCGATCGCGCGCCAGGTCGAGTCCGAAGGCGTGAAGCAGGTGGTCGTGGTCAGCGATGCGATCGAGAAGTACGACGCCATCAAGGGCAAGTTCCCGGCCGGCACCGAGTTCCACGACCGCGCCGAACTCGACGCGGTGCAGCGCCGCCTGCGCGAAGTGCCGGGTGTCACGGTGCTGATCTACGAGCAGACCTGCGCCGCCGAGAAGCGCCGCCGCCGCAAGAAGGGCGAGCTGGCCGATCCGGACAAGCGCTTCTTCATCAACGAGGCGGTGTGCGAGGGCTGTGGCGACTGCACGGTGCAGAGCAACTGCGTGGCGGTGCTGCCGCACGAGACCGAGCTCGGCCGCAAGCGCAAGATCGACCAGACCAGCTGCAACAAGGATTACTCCTGCGCCAAGGGCTTCTGCCCGAGCTTCGTCGGCGTCAGCGGCGGCAAGCTGCGCAAGAAGAGCGGCGCCCTGGCGGCCGGCAAGGACGCCTTCCTGCAGCACGTGGCGGCGCTGCCGCGGCCCGCAGCCCACGGCTGGAGCGCACCCTACGACCTGCTCGTGACCGGCGTCGGCGGTACCGGCGTGGTCACGGTGGGCGCGGTGATCGCGATGGCTGCGCACCTCGAAGGCAAGTCGGCCAGCGTGCTGGACTTCATGGGCTTCGCCCAGAAGGGCGGCGCGGTGCTGAGCTTCGTGCGCCTGGCCGACACGCCCGAGCGGCTGAACCAGGTGCGCATCGACACCCAGCAGGCCGATGCGATCCTGGCCTGCGACGTGGTGGTCGGCGCCTCGGCCGATGCGTTGCAGACCGTGCGCCACGGCCGCACCCGCATCCTTGCGAACATGCACGAGATCCCGGTGGCCGAGTCGCTGCGCAACCCCGACGCCGACCTCAAGACCGCGCTGCTGCTCGAGAAGATGCGCTTCGTCGCCGGTCGCGACCAGGTTCAGACCTTCGACGCCCAGACCTTGGCCGAGGAGTTCCTGGGCGACACGCTGGCATCGAACATCCTGGCTGCCGGCTATGCCTGGCAATGCGGGCTGATCCCGCTGAGCCTGGAGGCGCTGACGCGTGCGATCGAACTCAACGGTGTCGCCGTGGCGTCGAACTTGATGGCCTTCTCGCTCGGCCGGCTGGCGGCCGGCGATCCGCGGGCGATCGATGCGCTGCGCGGCACGCCCGCGGCGGTGCCCGAGAACGAATCGCTAGCCGCGCTGGTGGCGCGCGGCATGCGCCATCTCGCTGGCTACCAGAACGCGGCTTGGGCGAAGCGCTTCGAGGCCCGGGTGCTGTCGCTGCGCGAGCGCGAGGCCGCCCTGGCCGGCGGCGACGTCTCGCTGCCCGTCACCCGCAATGCGGCGCAGAGCCTGCTCAAGCTGATGAGCTACAAGGACGAGTACGAGGTGGCCCGCCTGTACAGCGACGGCAACTTCCGCGAGAAGCTCGCCGAGCAGTTCGAGGGCGACCTGAAGCTCGAATTCCACATGGCGCCGCCCTTCCTCGCGAAGCCCCGCAACGGCCAGCCGCCGGTCAAGATCCGGCTCGGCGGCTGGATGCTGCCGGCGATGAAGTGGCTGGCGCGCGGCAAGGCCCTGCGCGGCACGGCCTTCGACCTGTTCGGCCACACCGAGGAGCGCCGACTGGAGCGCGAGCTGATCGCGCGCTTCGAGGCCCGGCTCGACGAGTTGGCGGCCGGGCTGTCGACCGCCAATCAGCGGCTGGCGGCGCAGATCGCGGCCGTGCCGCTGGCGATCCGCGGCTACGGCCACGTCAAGCTGGCCAACCTCGCCCTGGCGCGCGGCCGCGAGGCCGAGCTGCTGCACCGCTTCGCGCCCGAACGCTATCCGCGTCCGGCGGTCGAGGCGAAGGCGGGCCAGATCCGGGGCATCGCGGTGGTGGCCCAGTGAGCAATTTCATGGCGGGTGCGTTGTGCGAACGCGACGAACAAGGCCATGTTTTGGCGGGTGACATGCTGCCGGCCAATTAAGATCAAGCGCTAGCGCCTGGCGCACCCCGGGGTGTGTGGCACGAGGCGGCACGCTCTTTCTCATGTGCCGCATGCAGGGCCCCCTCGCGAGGGGCCTTTTTTTTGGCCTGGATGACAAGGGCGTGATAGCCATGATCGGTAATTCGTCGTTCGCGGGGCTGGGCAACTCCTCGTTCGCCAGCCTCACACCGGCACCAGCTTCCGCCGACGAGGCGGAACCGTGGGTGCGCGGCGAACTGATCCGCAGCCTGATGCGGGCCTCGCGCGGCTCCTACCTGCTGGCGGCGGCGCTGATGCCGGCGATGGTGGGCCTGAGCTGGGGCCACGTGCCGGCCTGGCAACTGATCGTCTGGCTGGCCATCGGCATCGTCGCCACCGGCTGCCGGATCTGGGGCGAGCAGCTCTATGCCCGCCACTACGCCGACCGCGACTCGGCGGCGCAGCAGTATTTCGTCGAGCGCTACCGCTATCTCTGGAGTGCCAGCGGCTTCGCCTGGGGCCTGTCGATCCTGATCTTCTTCGAGCGCACGCCGCTGGTGAACCAGTTCATGAGCTGGCTGATCGTCGCCGGCGTGGCGACCTTCCCGCTCAACGGGCTGGCGCTGCACCCGCCGCTCCTGCGGCGCTACGTCAACACCCTGTTCTTCACGATGCTGGCGGCGATCATCCTGCGCATGATCGA
This sequence comes from Variovorax sp. J31P207, assembly GCF_030316965.1. Taxonomy (NCBI): domain Bacteria; kingdom Pseudomonadati; phylum Pseudomonadota; class Betaproteobacteria; order Burkholderiales; family Comamonadaceae; genus Variovorax; species Variovorax sp. J31P207. Next base: position 52,647 of record NZ_JASZYN010000005.1, on the reverse strand, counting down.
GCTCAAGTTCGAGCGGCCGCATTTCCACTACGGGTTCCTGATGTTGCCGGTGCTGCACTGGTGGCTGCTGCTGCGGGCCGGCCGGCGCATCCACGAGACCGCGCGCAACAGCTTCGAGCTGCTGTTCCACAACCACATCCTGATCAATTCGCTGACCCAGCAGCGGCAGGCGGCGGTCTCGGCGGTGGCCATGAAGAACCGCTTCCTCGCCAGCGCTGCCCACGACATGCGGCAGCCTGTGCTGGCGCTGTCGCTGTATGCCGACTGGCTGCGCAACGAGCCCGAGCTGGTGGCCGACATCGCGCCCAAGATCGTGCGAGCCACGCACGCCGTGAATGCGCTGTTCGATTCGCTGTTCGACTTGGCGCGCATCGATTCGGGCCAGGTGCGCCTGCACATCGAGCGGGTCGACGTGGCCCAGCTGCTGCACGACCTGGAACTGCAGTACCGGCCGGTGGCCGAGGCCAAGGGCCTGACCTTCCGGATGCACGTGACGCCCGGCACCGTGCTGACCGACCCGATCCGGGTGCGCCGGATGATCGGCAACCTGCTGGCCAACGCCACCAAGTACACCGCCGAGGGCGGCATCCTTCTGGCGTCGAGACAGACCCGCGACGGCCTGCGGGTGGAGGTGTGGGACACCGGCATCGGCATCGCGCGCGAGCACTTGCGCGACGTCTTTCTGGAGTTCTACAAGGTGGCCGACCATGCCGGCACCTCGGACGGCTTCGGCCTCGGGCTGGCGATCGTGGCGCGGCTGTCGCACGCGCTCGGCCATCCGGTCAGCGTGCGTTCGCGGCTGGGGAGAGGCAGCGTCTTCCGCGTCGCCCTGCATGACGCCGACGAGACCCAGGCCCAGACCCGGATCTCGGGCGCTGTCGGTTAGGCCGACGCCGGGCCGCCCCAAGGCGGCCTGCGCCCCCTCGGGGGGCAGCGACACACGCAGTGAGGAGCGTGGGGGCTGGTTAGCCGGAGAGAAGGCCGTTGGTGCGGGCGTGGTGCAGCGCCTGGGTGCGGCTCTTCACGCCGAGGCGACGGAACAGGCGCCACAGGTGCACCTTCACCGTGTGCTCGCTGATGTCGAGTTCGGTGGCGATGTCGCGGTTGCTCATGCCCTGGTCGAGCATGGCGATCAGCTGGGTCTGGCGCTTCGACAGCTTGCTGTTGGCGGCGGCCACCGGCTCTTCGGCGTCGGTGTCGGCCATCAGCAGGCCGCGCAGTGCGGCGGTGAGTTCGGCCGAGCTGGCCGATTTCTCGATGTAGGTGTCGGCGCCGGCCTCGATGCAGGCTTCTTCCATGTCGGCCGAGGGCGAGGCGGAATAGACCGCGATCGGCACGTCCGGGTAGGCCAGCTTGACCGCCACGACGCCCGAGACGCCGGTGGTGTCCGGCAGCTTGAGGTCGAGGCAGAAGAGGCCGGGCGCCCCGTGTTGCTTGACGGCCGCTGCCAGCTTGTCGAGGCGCTCGAGTTCGACGATGTTCTCGGCCGGCCGCAGGCGCCGCAGCACCATCACGATCGCGTCGCGCATCAGGGGGTGGTCGTCAATGACATAGATACTCATGATTTACTCGCAGTGTCCGCGGGTCGGGCGTTGCCCATCGCCGCGGGAAATTGACTCACTTCAACCCTCGCTCGCCGCATCGGCTGCAGCAAGCGCCTCCAGTGCGGCCGAAGCCGCACGCATACTTTCGTTGTCCAGTGGCTCGAGCTGCGCGGCGAGTTGCGCCAGGCCGTCTGCGCGCTGCTGGCGCAAGGTGCCGATGGCGCGGCCCGCCTCCTGCGGCGACGCGAACCCCCGGCTTTGTACCAGTTGGACCCCACTGGCGTCGAGCAACTTGAAATAGAACAGCCCGTCGCTGTCGCGGTATTGCTTGAAGCTCGGCCGCGCCACCTTGGCTGCCTTGCGGGCCACCGCCGGGTCGTGGCTGGCCAGGTTGCGCAGGCCGACCGCGTGGCGCACGCCCTCCATGAAGGGCCGCGACAGCGCGCGCGCCTTCTCGGCGCCGGTGCGCAGGATCCGCTCGATCTGGGCCGGGTCGTTGAGCAGGGCGTCGTAGTGGGCCCGCATCGGCGCGACTTCGCGGTCGATGCGCTCGAACAGCAGCTGCTTGGCCTCGCCCCAGGCGATGCCGGCGGCGAAGGCCTGGCGCAGGCTCTCGGTCTCCTCGTCGTCGGCGAAGGCCTGGTAGATCTGGAACAGCGCCGAGCCCTCGGTCTCCTTGGGTTCGCCCGGCGCGCGCGAATCGGTCACGATGCCGTTGATCAGCTTCTGCAGCTGGGCGCGCGGCGTGAAGAGCGGGATCGTGTTGTCGTAGCTCTTGCTCATCTTGCGGCCGTCGAGGCCGGGCAAGGTCGCCACCGAGTCGTCGATCTCGGCCCCGGGCAGCGTGAAGTGCTCGCCGTAGAGATGGTTGAAGTGCTGCGCCATGTCGCGCGCCATCTCGATGTGCTGCACTTGGTCGCGGCCCACCGGCACCTTGTGGGCGTTGAACATCAGGATGTCGGCGCCCATCAGCACCGGGTACATGAAGAGGCCGGCACTGACGTCGGCGTCCGGGTCCTCGCCGCGGGCGGCGTTCTTGTCGACCTGCGCCTTGTAGGCATGGGCGCGGTTGAGCAGGCCCTTGCCGGTGACGCAGGTCAGGAACCAGGTCAGCTCGGGGATTTCGGGAATGTCGGACTGGCGGTAGAAGGTGACGCGCTCCGGGTCCAGCCCGCAGGCCAGCCAGCTGGCGGCAATCTCGAGCGTCGAGCGCTGGATGCGTGCCGGCTCGTCGGTCTTGATCAGCGCGTGGTAGTCGGCCAGGAAGTAGAAGCTCTGGACGTCGTCGCGCCGGCTGAAGCGCACCGAATGGCGAATCGAACCGACGTAGTTGCCCAGGTGCGGCGTGCCGCTGGGGGTGATGCCGGTCAGGTAGCGGATGGGAGTGTCGGGAAGCAGGGCCATGGGAAGTTCAGCGGATGAGGGCGGTGAGCGGGCTCAGGAGCAGCGAGATGGCCTGGTAGCCGAAGGCCATCAGCGGGCTCAGCCACCAGGTGCTGACGACGCCGGCAATGACCAGGCCCATCACGATGAAAAAGCCGAAGGGCTCGATGCGGGCCAGGAACTCCTGGGGGCGGCCGCGCGGCAGCAGGCCGGCCAGCACGCGGCCGCCGTCGAGCGGCGGCAGCGGGAACAGGTTGAAGGCCCACATCACGAGATTGACCAGCACGCCGCCCTGGGCCATCTTGATGAAAAAGGTTTCATTGATGCCGGCGCCGACCAGGCCGACCAGGAACAGCGCCCAAAGAATGGCCTGGAAGAAGTTGGAGGCCGGGCCGGCCAGCGCGACCCAGACCATGTCGCGCTTGGGATGGCGCAGCCGGTTGAAATTGACCGGCACCGGCTTGGCGTAGCCGAACAGGAAGGCGCCCGAAGTGGCGAAATACAGCAGCAGCGGCATCAGGATGGTGCCGATGGGGTCGATGTGCTTGATCGGGTTGAGCGTGACCCGGCCCATCACATAGGCCGTGTTGTCGCCGAAATACCTCGCCACGTAGCCATGGGCGGCTTCGTGGATGGTGATCGCGAAGACCACCGGCAAGGCGTAGATCAGGACGGTTTGGATGAGATTTGAAATATCCACCGCCGGATTGTCTCAGACGGTCCGGATGTCCCTTGCGGGACTCACAGTCCCAGTACGGCCAGCGCGCCGCGGCCCTGCCGCACCAGCAGCGGTTCGCCGCCCGCACCCATGGGCGTGAGGTCGACCACGGTGGTTGGCTCGGAAGGACAGGCGCCGGCGTCGATCACGCCGCCGATCTGTTTCTCGAAGCGCTCGCGGATCTGGGTCGGGTCGTTCATGGCCTCGGTCTCGCCAGGCGGGATCAGCGTGGTCGCCAGCAGCGGCTCGCCGTGCAAGGTCAGGAGTTCGAGCAGCACCCGGTGGTCGGGCACCCGCAGGCCGATGGTCTTGCGCTGCGGATGGCTGACCCGGCGCGGCACCTCCTTGGTCGCCTCGAGCAGGAAGGTGTAGGGGCCGGGCGTGGCCGCCTTCAGCAGCCGGTACTGCTTGTTGTCGACCCGGGCGTAGTTGGACAGCTCGCTCAGGTCGCGGCAGATCAGCGTCAGGTGATGCTTGTCGTCGACCTGGCGGATCCGGCGCAGCTGGTCGACCGCGTCCTTGTCGTCGAGGTGGCAGGCCAGCGCGTAGCTGGAATCGGTGGGTACGGCGACGATCTCGCCGCGCGCCAGCAGGGCGGCGGCCTGCTTCAGCAGGCGCTGCTGGGGGTTGTCGGGGTGGACTTCGAAGAACTGGGCCATGGGGTCGATTCTGCCGCCTGGCGGCGGGGCACTGGTGAACCTTCGCGCAGCAGCGCTTCGGTATTCGCCTTGGGAGCGGCCCGGCGGCTCATGATTCAGCGGGCTCGATGGGCACCCGGCGTTCGCGGACCGTGAGCCAGGCGCCGGCCGCCCCGCAGACTGCGATCAGGCCCATGCCGATCAGCGAAATGCGGTCCGGCACATAGGAGAACATGACCCAGCCGCCCAGCATCGCGAAGGCGATCTGGGCATAGAGATAGGGTGTCAGGGTGGAGGCGGGGGCCCGCTGGTAGGCCAGGATCAGGATGAAATGGCCGACCGTGCCCATGAAGCCCATCAGGCACAGCAGGGCCCACCAGTGCCAGGAGGGCAGCGCGGTCCAGACGAAAGGCAGTGCGAAGGACGCCAGCAGCGCGCCGACCCAGCCGGTGTAGAAGTGCATCGTGAGCGGGTTCTCGGTCTGCGCCAGCTTGCTGGTCAGCACCTGGAACCAGGCGTTGGTCAGCACCAGCCCGATCGGCAGGAACATGGCCCAGCTGAAGGCTTCTCCGCCTGGGCGCAGGATCACCAGCGTGCCCGCGAAGCCGCCCGCGACCAGCGTCCAGCGCAGCGGCGACACGTGCTCCTTGAGCGTGGTGGCGGCCAGCAGCGTGATCACCAGCGGCGCAATCAGCACGATCGAGGTGAACTCGGCCAGCGGCATGTAGCGCAGGCTGAAGAAGGCCAGCGTGCTCGAGGCGAGCAGCAGGGCGCCGCGCAGCAGCTGGTAGCGCGGATGGCGGGTGCGCAGCAGCGCCGTGCCGTTGCGCGGCAGCAGCACCAGCGTGGTCGCCACCGCCTGGAACATGTACCGGACCCAGACGCCCATCAGGATCGGCACCGCCGCGGTCGACAGCTTGGTGGCGGTGTCCAGCGTGGCGAAGCAGGCGACCGCGAGCAGCACCAGCCCGATGCCGGCCAGGATCCGCTCGGATTCCAGGTCGCGCGTGCTCCTGCCGGCGGTGGCCTCGCTCGCCGACGCCATCACTGGATGCGGTGGGCCAGCAAGTCCCAGACCGGCGTCAGCTTGCCGGGCAGCGGCGGCAGCTTGCCGAGGTCGCAATGGCTTTCGTCGGGGCTGTGGAAATCGCTGCCGCGCGAGGCGGCGAAGTCGAACTCGAGCGCCTTGTCGGCGTACTCGACGTACTCGGCCGGCGTGTGGCTGCCGGTGACCACCTCGATCGCTTGGCCGCCATGGGCCTTGAACTCGACGAACAGGGCGTATTCCTCGTTGGCCGTGAACTTGTAGCGGCCGGGATGGGCGATCACGGCCATGCCCTTGGCCGCCGTGATCCATTGCACGGCATCCTTGAGCGTGGCCCAGCGGTGCGGCACGTAGCCCGGCTTGCCTTCGGTCAGGAACTTGCGGAACACCTCGGCGGTGTCGCGGCAATGGCCGGCCTCGACCAGGAAACGGGCGAAATGGGTGCGCGAGATCAGTTCGGGGTTGCCGACGAAGCGCAGCGCGCCCTCGTAGGCGCCGTGGATGCCGACCTTGGCCAGGCCTTCGGCCATTTCCTGGGCGCGCTTGCCGCGTCCGCCGCGGGTGTCGTAGAGGCCCTGGCTGATGGCGGCGTCGTCGGGGTCGAAGCCCAGCCCGACGATGTGGACGGTCTCGCCGGCGAAGGTGACCGAGATCTCGGTGCCCGTGAGGTACTTCAGGCCGCGCTCGCGGGCGGCGGCGGCGGCCCGGTGCTGGCCGCCGATCTCGTCGTGGTCGGTCAGCGACCAGAGCTCGACCCCGTTGGCGGCGGCGCGTTCGGCCAGCGCCTCGGGCGTCAGCGTGCCGTCCGACACCACGGAGTGGCAGTGCAGGTCGGCGTTGAGGATGGAGGTCACCGAGCGAGTTTATTCCTTCTCGGAATGGCTTGCGGCGGGCTCGGTTTCAGCGCTTCTTCCGGAACGCGACCCAGGCGGCGATGGCGGTGAAGGTCATCACGATGGCGACCACGATCCAGAAGCCGTGCTTGTGCTCCGCCAGCGGGATGCCGCCGACGTTCATGCCGAACAGGCCGGCCAGGATGTTGATCGGCAGGGCCAGCACGGTCACCACGGTCAGCACGAACAGGCTGCGGTTGTTGTCCTCGTTGACGTTGTCGGCGATCTCTTCCTGCAGCAGCTTGATGCGTTCCTGCAGCGCGCCCATGTCGCGCAGGACGACCGAGAACTCTTCGGTCGATCCGCGCAGCTCCTGGGCGTCGGGCTCGCTCATCCACGCGGGCGGGCTCTGCAGCAGCCGGAACAGCGCCGCCGGTTCGGGCGCCAGCAGGCGCTGCAAGCGCACCAGCACCCGCCGCAGCATCCCCAGCCGGGCCCGCTTGTGGTCGAGCCGGCCGGCCAGCAGCGCATCTTCGATGTCGTCGATCCGGGAGGTCACGCCGCGCACGATGCGCACCAGCACGTCGGCCTGCACCCGCAACAGGTGCTCGAGCAGCTCGGTGCTGGAGCGCGGCGCGTCGCCGGCCTTGACCGCGGTGCGCAGCGCGTCGACCGAGCGCAGCGGCTGGTTGCGGGCGGTGACGACCAGCCGCGGGCCGACGCTGATCCACAGGGTCGAGATGTCCGAGGGTTCGAAGCTGAACTCGAAGTGGACGTCGTTGATGACTGCGATCAGCGAGTCGTCGGCGCGTTCGATGCGGGTCGAGTGCAGCCCTTCCTTCAGGGTCTCGAAGAAGAGGTCGGACAGGCCGGCGTGGCGCTGCAGCCAGCGCTCGGCCTGGGCATGGCTCAGGTTGAAGTGCAGCCACATGTAGGCCCCGGGCGGCGTGCCCGCGGCCAGCCAGTCGGCGGCCTGGGCGGAATCGACCGCGCGGACCGGGGCGGGGGCGGCGGCATCGAAAAGGTAGCCGCAGATCAGGCCGGCTTCGTCGCTGCCGTAGGCGCCAGCGATCGAATTCATGGAGCGAGGGGCATGGTGGGAGTCGTGCCGATGGTGCGGGCCGCATGTGTCAGCCATGTGACGGCGCCGGATTGGCGTACTTTCTGTCACGCAATCGTCATCCGGCGGCTGCAGGATGAGGGATTGCCCTGCCTCCTACAGAGAAGACCATGACCCTTCCCAGCTCCCTCGGCGACCATGACGAACTGATGGCACGCATCGCCCGCGACCTGGTGGACAGCTACGACGAGGAGATCGAGCTCGAGCTCGAGGACCGCAACCTCGACGAGCTGGAATCGGGCACCATCACCGACAAGGCGGGCCGCCAGGCCTACTTCAAGGAGCTGTTCCGGCTCCAGGGCGAGCTGGTCAAGCTGCAAGACTGGGTGCAGCACAGCAAGCAGAAGGTCGTGATCCTGTTCGAGGGGCGCGACGCGGCCGGCAAGGGCGGCGTCATCAAGCGCATCACGCAGCGGCTCAACCCGCGCGTGGTCCGGGTGGCGGCGCTGCCGGCGCCGAACGACCGCGAGCGCACCCAGTGGTACTTCCAGCGCTACGTGGCGCACCTGCCGGCGGCCGGCGAGATGGTGCTGTTCGACCGCAGCTGGTACAACCGCGCCGGCGTCGAGCGGGTGATGGGCTTCTGCTCCGACGAGGAGTACGAGGAGTTCTTCCGCACGGTGCCCGACTTCGAGCGGATGCTGGTGCGCTCGGGTATCAAGCTGATCAAGTACTGGTTCTCGATCACCGACGAGGAGCAGCACATGCGCTTTCTCGGCCGCATCCACGACCCGCTGAAGCAGTGGAAGCTGAGCCCGATGGACCTGGAGTCGCGCCGCCGCTGGGAGGAGTACACCAAGGCCAAGGAAACGATGCTGGACCGCACCCACATCCCCGAGGCCCCGTGGTGGGTGGTGCAGGCTGTCGACAAGAAGAAGGCGCGCCTGAACTGCATCAGCCACCTGCTGGGCCAGATGCCCTACCACGATGTGCCGCATCCGCCGGTCGAGCTGCCGGCGCGGGTGCGCAATGCCGACTACCTGCGTCATCCGGTGCCCGCCAGCATGTACGTGCCGGAAAGGTACTGATCCGTTCCTTTCGTTGCCGGTAGCTGGGCAGGGGCGAAGCTGCTACCGTGTCCGCAACGATGTCCCGCCGCTCCCTTTCCCCCCTGACGCGCGCCTACGAGCGCAACCTGAAGGCGTTGACCAAGGTCGCGCTGGGCAGCGGCAAACGCATCGCCCGGCGGGTCAGCGATGCTGCGGCGCAGCAGCTCAAGCCGCCGCCGGGGCCTGGCGACTGGATCGCGGGCGCCGCGCTGGGACCGGCCGGGGCCCGGGCCTTCCACCTCTATCGGCCGCCCGCGCTCCAGCTGCAGCCGGGCGAGAAGCTGCCGCTCATGGTCATGCTGCACGGCTGCGCCCAGACCGGACGTGAATTCGCGATCGCCACCCGCATGAACCGGGTGGCGGACCGCGAGCGCTTCCTGGTCCTCTACCCGGAGCAGGATCGCCTCGCCAACGCGCAGGGCTGCTGGAACTGGTATGACCGCCGATCGGGCAAGGCCGATGCCGAGGCCGCCACCCTGATGGCCGCGATCGACCAGGTGCTGCTGCTCTATCCGGCCGATCGCGAGCGGGTGGCGGTCGCCGGCCTGTCCGCCGGCGCGAGCATGGCGGCCCTGCTGGCCACCCGCTATCCGCTGCGATTCCGGGCGGTGGCCATGCATTCGGGCGTGGCGCCGGGTGCGGCCAAGTCGCCGGCCACGGCGCTGGGTGCCATGCGCGGGCGGCACGTGCCGCCGATGCCGGCCACCGCGGTCGGCAAGGCGATGGGCGCCGCGGCGGTCTTCGGCACGCTGCCGCCGCTCTTGATCCTGCATGGCGATGCCGACAGCGTGGTGGCGCCGAGCAACGCCGGCAGCAGCGCCGAGGTCTGGGCCGTGGCCACCGGCAGCCGGCCCGGCGCCGCCCGGGCGCTGCAACGGGGCAAGCGGCATGCGATGCGGGTCACCGACTACCTGCGCGCCGGCCAGGCCGTGGTGACGCTGTGCGAGATCGCCGGGCTGGGCCACGCCTGGAGCGGCGGCGCGTCCAGCATGCGCTTCACCGACGCGGCCGGGCCCGATGCCTCGAAACTGGTGTGGGCCTTTGCGGCGCGCCAGTTCCGGCGCACCATGACGACCCCCTAGCGTCGACCTGCCGGAAACCGCCGATGCCCACCATTGCCTACGACGCCAGCCGGATCGCGCTCTACACGCCCGAGCGGCACCCGACGCTGTTCGAGGCCGGCCGCGCCCACACGCCCGTTCAATGGGCGGTCGAAGCGGCACGGCTGGCCTATTACCGCGCCGAGGAGTCGGAAGCCGAACGGCTGCGGCTGGCCGAGGCGCTGGGAAGCGCCGGCTTCGGTGCGCCGACGTTTTTCAGGGACCACGCCACCTGCGCCTTCGGCACCTCGAACGCGGGCGACGGCACCGCGCTGATCGCGTTCCGCGGCACGCAGCCCGACGAGATCCGTCACCTGGCGACCAACCTGCAGGCCCAGCAGACCGAATGGAGCGAAAGCGGCGGCCGTGTGCATGCCGGATTCGCCAAGGCCGCGCGGTCGGTGTTGCCGCAGGTGCGCGACTGGCTGGGTGGCGAGGCGCGGCAGCACAGCCGGCTGATCCTGGCCGGCCACAGCCTGGGCGCGGCGCTCGCCACCCTGGCTGCCACCGTGCTGCAACCGGCCCTGACCGTGACGCTCGGTTCGCCCCGGGTCGGCGATGCCGATTTCGTCGCGGCGCTGGCCGAGCTGCACGTGATGCGCATCGTCGACGGCTGCGACGTCGTCACGCAGCTGCCGCCGGCGCTGTCCTTCTATGCCCATGCCGGGGCCGTGCGCTACATCCGCTGCCTCGACGGCGTCTGCGTGGACGACCCGAGCCCGTCCGAGATCGAGGCCGACCGGCTCCAGGGCCGCGCCCGCTACGCGGCCGAACACGCCTGGCGGCCGGGGTCGGTGCTGCTGCGCGAGCTGGCGGACCACGCGCCGATCAACTACGTGCGCGGGTTTTTCTAGCGCCCCTGTTGCGAGCCGAGCGGCCCCGGCCGGCGCAGCCAGGCCCGTTGGTGAAACACCGCGGAACTGGCTTTGCCAGGCCGCAGGTGTTGCCCCCGGTAGGGGGTGGGCGCCCCGACACGAAGTGCGGGGCAACCTGGGGGCGAGCCAACTTGTACGCCACCCGGCGTATTTCCGCCGTGGCAGCCGGTGCGCAGACTCTCTCCATCGTTCCAACCAAACCAGGAGAAGGTAGCCACCATGCAACGTCGATTCACACTCAAGGCGATGACCGCCGCTGTCGCTCTCGCGAGCCTGTCCGCCGTGCCTGCCTTCGCGCAGGACACCATCAAGGTCGGCATCCTGCATTCGCTGTCGGGCACGATGGCGATCTCCGAGACCGTGTTGAAGGACACGGTGCTGATGGCCATCGACGACATCAACGCCAAGGGCGGCGTGCTGGGCAAGAAGCTCGAGCCCGTGGTGGTCGACCCGGCTTCCAACTGGCCGCTGTTCGCCGAGAAGACCAAGCAGCTGCTGGGCCAGGACAAGGTGTCGGTGATCTTCGGCTGCTGGACCTCGGTCTCGCGCAAGTCGGTGCTGCCGGTGCTGGAAGAAATGAACGGCCTGCTGTTCTACCCCGTGCAGTACGAGGGCGAAGAGCTGAGCAAGAACGTGTTCTACACCGGTGCCGCGCCCAACCAGCAGGCGATCCCCGCGGTCGACTACCTGATGAGCAAGGAAGGCGGCGGCGCCAAGCGCTGGGTGCTGCTGGGCACCGACTACGTCTATCCGCGCACCACCAACAAGATCCTGCGCGCCTACCTCAAGAGCAAGGGCGTGGCCGACAAGGACATCGACGAGAAGTACACGCCCTTCGGCCACAGCGACTACCAGACCATCGTCGCCGACATCAAGAAGTTCTCGGCCGGCGGCAAGACGGCCGTGGTGTCGACCATCAATGGCGACTCCAACGTGCCCTTCTACAAGGAACTCGGCAACGCCGGCCTGAAGGCCAAGGACGTGCCGGTGGTGGCCTTCTCGGTCGGTGAAGAAGAACTGCGCGGCGTCGACACCAAGCCGCTGGTCGGCCACCTGGCCGCCTGGAACTACTTCATGAGCCTGAAGAACCCGACCAACACGGCCTTCATCAAGCAGTGGAGCGACTACGCCAAGGCCAAGAACATCCCGGGCCACAAGGACAAGCCGCTGACCAACGACCCGATGGAAGCCACCTGGATCGGCATCCACATGTGGAAGCAGGCAGTCGAGAAGGCCAAGAGCACCGACACCGACAAGGTGATCGCTGCGATGGCCGGCCAGACCTTCAACGCACCCTCGGGCATCGTCTCGAAGATGGACGAGAAGAACCACCACCTGCACAAGAGCGTGTTCATCGGCGAGATCAAGGCCGACGGCCAGTTCAACGTGGTGTGGAAGACGCCGGGCCCGGTGCGCGCCAAGCCGTGGAGCCCGTTCATCGAAGGCAACGACAAGAAGCCCGACTACCCCTCTGGCAAATCCATGTAAGTTGGCCTGCAAGCGGCGCGCCACGGCGCGCCGCTTCATTGCGGAGCCTGTCTTCGCCCTTTCGATTCTCCTCACCGGCCCGCCTATGCTCCGGACTTTTCTTTCATCCGCTCTCGCCGCCTGCCTGCTGGTCACCGGCGTGGCCCACGCGCTGACCGCCGACGAGGCCAAGGCCATCGCCTCGGGCGAATCCGAAGCCCGCATCGCAGCGCTCAACAAGGCGGTCGCCACCGCCGACGAGAAGACTGCGGCCTTCATCCAGGCGATGTCGGACGATGCGGTCAAGTTCACGGCCGACAAGGTGTTCGTCATCAAGGACGACAAGGCCTTCGACCCGGTCACCGGCGCCGAGCAAAAGCTGCCCGACGACGCCGAGGACGTGGTCAACAACAACATGATGCGCGGCGCGCTGGATGCCGCGCAGGCCGCCCTCAAGCTCACCAGCAAGGACGACGCGGTGCGCGCCGAGGCGGCCCAGGCGCTCTTCAAGGAGCCCGACGAATCGCGCCTGCCGTTGGTCGAGAAGGCGCTGGCCGCCGAGGCCAACCCGAAGATCAAGGCCCAGCTCGAACTGGTGCGCGCCGCCAGCATGCTCAGCAGCACCGACAAGGACAAGCGCCTGGCCGCCGCCAGCGACCTCGGCGCCAGCCGCAGCCCCGAGACCAAGCTGCTGCTGAACCAGCGCCTGGCCGACGAGACCGAGGCCGACGTCAAGGCCGCCATCGTGGCCTCGATCCGCAGCATCGACGGCTCGCTGGTGTGGGGCGACCGCATCAACGCGATCTTCAGTGGCATCAGCCTCGGCTCGGTGCTGCTGCTGGCGGCGCTCGGCCTCGCGATCACCTACGGCCTGATGGGCGTGATCAACATGGCGCACGGCGAGCTGATGATGATCGGCGCCTACGCCACCTACGTGATGCAGGGCATCTTCCAGCGCTACTTTCCCGAGTCGGCCTTCGGCTGGTACCTGGTGGCGGCGATCCCGGTGGCCTTCCTGGCCTCGGCGCTGGTCGGCGCGGTGCTCGAGCGCGGCGTGATCCGCTTCCTGTACGGCCGGCCGCTCGAGACGCTGCTGGCCACCTGGGGCATCTCGCTGATGCTGCAGCAGCTGGTGCGCTCGCTCTTCGGCGCCCAGAACGTCGGCGTCGAGAACCCGTCCTGGATGAGCGGCGGCCTGACGATGCTGAGCAACGTCGTGCTGCCCTGGAACCGCATCTGCATCATCATCTTCGCGGGCCTGGTGCTGCTGGCGATGGGCTGGCTGATCGGCCGCACGCGGCTCGGCCTGTTCGTGCGCGGCGTCACGCAGAACCGGCCGATCGCCTCCTGCATGGGCGTCAACACGGCACGCATCGACACCTACGCCTTCGCGCTCGGCTCGGGCATCGCCGGGCTGGCGGGCTGCGCCCTGTCGCAGATCGGCAATGTCGGGCCGGATCTCGGCCAGAGCTACATCGTCGACTCGTTCATGGTGGTCGTGATGGGCGGCGTCGGCCAGCTCGCGGGCACGGTCTACGCGGCGATGGGCCTGGGCATCCTGAACAAGTTCATCGAAGGCTGGGCCGGCGCGGTGCTCGCGAAGATCGCGGTGCTGGTCTTCATCATCATCTTCATCCAGAAGCGTCCGCAGGGCATCTTCGCAATGAAAGGCCGGAGCGCAGAGGCATGAGCAATTCAGCAGTACTACCTTCGAAGGGGCCGCTACTGAGCGGAAAGGGCTGGACGGTGTTCTTCGTCGCCCTGATCGCGGTCTGTGCGCTGGCGCCGGTGCTCAACATCCTGGTGCCGACCGGCAGCGCGCTGCACATGAGCGACTACGCGGTGGCGCTGGTCGGCAAGATCATGTGCTACGCCATCTGCGCGCTGGCGATGGACCTGATCTGGGGCTACACCGGCATCCTGTCGCTCGGCCACGGCATGTTCTTCGCGCTCGGCGGCTACATGATGGGCATGTACCTGATGCGCCAGATCGGCCGCGACGGCAACTACAAGAGCGACCTGCCGGACTTCATGGTGTTCCTCGACTGGAAGACGCTGCCCTGGCACTGGACCTTCAGCGACAGCTTCATCGCCACCCTGGTGCTGATCGTCGCGGTGCCGGGCCTGATCGCCTTCGTGTTCGGCTTCTTCGCCTTCCGCTCGCGCATCAAGGGTGTGTATTTCTCGATCATCACGCAGGCCATGACCTTCGCCGCGATGCTGCTGTTCTTCCGCAACGAGACCGGCTTCGGCGGCAACAACGGCTTCACCGACTTCAAGCGCATCCTGGGCATCCCGATCCAGACCCAGGAGATGCGCATGACGCTGTTCGCGCTCACGGGGCTGACCTTGCTGGGCTTCTTCCTGTTCTCGAAGTGGCTGATCGGCAGCAAGTTCGGCCGCGTGCTGCAGGCCATCCGCGACGCCGAGACGCGGGTCATGTTCTCGGGCTACAACCCGCTCGGCTACAAGCTCACGATCTGGGTCATCTCGGCCATCATGTGCGGCGTGGCCGGTGCCTTGTACGTGCCGCAGGTCGGCATCATCAACCCGGGCGAGATGAGCGCCGCCAATTCGATCGAGATCGCGATCTGGGCGGCGGTCGGCGGCCGGGCGACCTTGATCGGACCGATCATCGGCGCCTTCATCGTCAACGGCGCGAAGAGCTGGCTCACGGTGGCCTATCCCGAGTACTGGCTCTATTTCCTCGGTGCGCTGTTCATTGCCGTCACCCTGTTCCTGCCCGACGGCATCGTCGGCCTGGTCAGGAAGTGGATGGCCCGGGCCAAGGCGCCGAGCGAAGGCCGGCGCGAGGCCCGGCGATCGATGGCGGTGGAGCAGGGCGTCGAGCCGGCGGCCGTGACGCCGACCCCGCAACCGCTGGGCGTCGAACCGAAGGGAGCCCGCGCATGACCCCCGACCTGATGGAAGCCGGCGCCGAGCGCGTGGCGCGGCATGCCCACCACATCGACCAGGCGCTGCAGACCGAATCCGGCGGGCGCGCGGCGGGCTACGGCCGGCATGCGACCGGCGAGGTCGACGTCACGCACGGCCGCATCCTCTACCTGGAAGACGTCAGCGTGAGCTTCGACGGCTTCAAGGCGATCAACAAGCTGTCGCTCGACATCGCGCCCGGCGAGCTGCGCTGCATCATCGGCCCCAACGGCGCCGGCAAGACCACGATGATGGACATCATCACCGGCAAGACGCGGCCCGACGAAGGCACCGTGTTCTTCGGCAGCACCATCGACCTGCTGCGCCACAAGGAGGCCGAGATCGCGCAGCTCGGCATCGGCCGCAAGTTCCAGAAGCCGACCGTGTTCGAGCACCTGACGGTGTTCGAGAACCTCGAGCTGGCGCTCAAGACCGACAAGGGCGTCAAGGCCTCGATGATGTTCAGGCTCGACTCGGCGCAGGCCGACCGGCTGGCCGAGGTGCTGCACACCATCCATCTCGAAGACAGCGTGCTGCGGCTCGCCGGTAACCTGAGCCATGGCCAGAAGCAGTGGCTGGAGATCGGCATGCTGCTGATGCAGGACCCGAAGCTGCTGCTGCTCGACGAGCCGGTGGCGGGCATGACCGACGAGGAGACGGCCCGCACGGCCGAGCTTTTCCTGAGCCTGAAGGGCAAGCATTCGCTGATGGTGGTGGAGCACGACATGAGCTTCATCCGCACCATCTCGGAGATCGTCACCGTGCTGTGCGACGGCGCGGTGCTGGCGCAGGGCACGTTGGACGAAGTGCAGGCGGACGAGCGGGTGATCGAGGTCTACCTCGGCCGCTGACCAGGAAGGACAACCATGCTCAGCGTCAAGAACATCCACCAGTACTACGGCGGCTCGCACATCCTGCGCGACGTCAGTTTCGAAGCCCGGCTCGGCAAGGTCACGGTGCTGCTGGGCCGCAACGGCGTCGGCAAGACCACGCTGCTCAAGTCGCTGATGGGCCTGGTGCCGATCAAGAGCGGCAGCATCGAGTTCGACGGCTCGCCGATCCAGAAGAAGACGCCCTACGAGCGGGCCCGCGCCGGCATGGGCTTCGTGCCGCAGGGACGCGAGATCTTCGCCCGCCTGACGGTCGAGGAGAACCTGCGCATGGGCCTGGCCTACAAGTCGGGCGGCACGCCGATCCCGCCCGAACTCTACGAGCTGTTCCCGGTGCTCAAGCAGATGCTGAACCGGCGCGGCGGCGACCTCTCGGGCGGCCAGCAGCAACAGCTGGCGATCGCGCGCGCGCTGGCGCCCAAGCCGAAGCTGCTGATCCTCGACGAGCCCACCGAAGGCATCCAGCCGAGCATCATCAAGGACATCGGCCGCGTGATCCGCATGCTGGCCGACCGCGGCGACATGGCGATCGTGCTGTGCGAGCAGTACTACGACTTCGCCCAGGAGCTGGCGGACGACTACCTCGTGATGGAGCGCGGCGAGGTGATCGCGCGCGGCCTCGGCAAGGACATGGAAGCCCAGGGCGTGCGCCAGCTGGTGGCCATTTGATCACCGGGTCGCGGCGCCCTGCGCCATCCGCTCGCGGGCCAGGACCGCGAAGGCCTGCAGCTCGGCTGCATTGAGGTCCGACACCGCCCAGGCCTGCATCCCGCCCTCGGTCCAGTGCACCAGGTTGTAGCCGCGCTTCACCAGCGACTGCGGCGCGCGGGCCCTGGCGTCGGCCGCGGGCCAGACGAACAGGTTGATCACGTGCGGGCCCGATTGGTAGACCAGTGCGGCGACCGGATGTCCGTCGACGTAGTCCAGCCGGCCGCCGGTAAGCGGCAGGCCGTCGGACGCCAGGTCGACCACCGGCGGCGAGAAGTCCAGCTTGCCGGCGAACCAGGGCTTGACCGTGTGGTGGTCGGAGGAGGCCACGTCGGCCAGGTGCGCGCCCATCAGCGAGCGCACATGGCTGTCGGTGAGGGCGTCGCCGGTGGCGTCCGCCACCGGCGCCACGAGCAGCGCCAGCGCCAGGCCCCAGGCCGTGGCCGCACCGGCGCCGAACAGGGCCAGGGCCTGCAGCCAGCGGGCCGGGAGCGATCGGGAGGCGCCCGGCGACGCGGGCGCCTCCCGGCCCCGCAGGTCGGCCCGGATGCGGTCGGCCAGCGCCGCGGACGGCGCGTGCCGGGTGCCCTCGCGCCGGATCAGCGCCCCCAGTTCGTCGTCGTCAACTGTTTGCATCACGCCTTCCTTGCTTCTGTTCGTGCGGCACTTCCGCCTGCAGCGCGGTGCGCAGCAGGGCCCGGGCCCGCGACAGCCGCGACATCACGGTGCCGATCGGAATGCCGGCGACGCGCGCGATGTCCTCGTACGACATCTCCTCCAGTTCGCGCAGGACGATGACCTCGCGGAACGGCGGCGCCAGGGCTTCGATGGCGGCATCGACGCGCTGGCCGCGGGCCTGCCGTTCCCAGGCCAGCGCGGGGTCGCTGAACGCCGCTGCGGCGTCGCCGCTGTCGCGCAGCTCGTCGAACTCGACCTGGTCGGCCAGGTGGCGGTGCTGGCGCATCCAGTCGTAGCAGGCGTTGCGCACGATGCCCAGCAGCCAGGGGCGGGCCGCATCGCCGCGCAGATCGTCAAAGAAGCGGAAGGCGCGCAAAAAGGCCTCCTGCACGGCGTCCTCGGCCTGCCGGTCGTCGCGCAGCAGCCAGCGCGCGAGGTTGTACGCGGCAGGCAGGTGCGGCAGGGCCGCGGCTTCGAATCGACGGGTGCGGTCGTTCAACGGGTTCCTTCCCTTGCTTGACGGACCGGGGCCGCTGCTTATTCCCGTGAAGTCGGGAATAGCCGGGACGCCGGCTGCGTCATGCCCATTGCGATTCTGATCCTTTCCCCGTTTTCAAGGAGCCCCCATGAAGCGTCATCCGATTCTCGCCACCGCGCTGGCCGCCCTGATGCTGGCCAACCCCGCCTTCGCCGCCGGTCCCAAGGCCTATGTCGGCAACTTCAAGGACAACACCGTCAGCGTGATCGACACTGGCGCGCAGCGCCTGATCGCGACCGTGCCGGTGGCCGCCGGGCCCGACGGCATCGCGGTCGGCCGCAACGACCGCCAGGTGTTCGTGAGCGGCGCCAGTGCCTCCAGCCTGAGCGTGATCGACACCGCCACCGACCGCATCGTCGACACCGTGGAAGTGGGCAAGGGACCGCAGGGCCTGGCCCTGACGCCCGACGGCCGCTGGCTGCTCGTGGCCGTGAACGGCGAGGACCGGGTCGCGTTCGTCGACGCCGCCACCCATGCGGTCGCGGCGAGCGTGCCCGTCGCCAAGCCGCACACGCTCACCGTCTCTCCGGACGGCAAGAGGGCCTACGTGTCCTCGCAGGCGCCCGGCAGCTTCGCGCTGGTGGTGATCGACCTGCCGACGCGCGCGGTGGCCGCGAGCGTGCCGCTCGAGAAGACGCCGCGCGACCTCGAACTCAGTCCCGACGGCAAGACGCTCTATGTGACGATGGCCGGCCTCAGCGCGGTGCAGGTCTTCGACACGGCATCGAACAAGCTGCTGACGCAGATTCCGACCGGCGTCTCGCCGCACGTGGCGCACCTGTTTGCCGGCGCGCGCGCCGGCGTCGTGGTGGTGCAGGGGCCGGGCGAGCTGATGCTGTTCGACCCGGCGACCCAGGCGCCGACCGGCAGCATCGCGGTCGGCAAGCAGCCGCACTGGGTCGACATGCTGCCGGGCGGCAAGAAGGTGCTGGTCACCAACGAGGGATCGAACGACGTCAGCCTGGTCGACCTCGCGGGCGGCCCGGTGGTCACGATCCCGGTGGGCAATGCGCCGCGCAAGGTGGCGGTGCAGCACCGGGCCGCGGGCGGCAGCGCCAAGGTCTCGATCAACAACTTCGCCTTCGGGCCGGCGCAACTCGCCATCAACGCCGGCGACAGCGTGACCTGGACCAACGACGACGGCGCCCCGCACGGCCTGGCCTTCAACGACGGCGCGCCGGGCACCACGGACATGCTGCCGGGGCAGAGCTTCAGCCGCGTGTTCGCCAAGGCCGGCGTATTCGACTACGTCTGTTCGGTGCACCCGTACATGATGGCGCGGGTGACAGTGCAGTAGTTCAGTGCTGGAGGATCTTCGACAGGAACTGCTGCGCCCGGTCCGAGCGCGCGGCCGCGCGATCATCGAGTGAGGTCCGAGCCGAGCGGCGGCGCCACTTCCTCCAGCGGCTTGCGCTCGGCGTCGACGGCGTAGCGCAAGGCCAGCAGCCCCGCGAAGATCACCAGCCCGGCGCCGATCGCGTAGCCGACGGCGACCGCGCCGCGGCTGCCGGTGTCGATCAGGGCGCCGAACAGCACCGGCGCGACGAATCCGCCGGCGCCGGTGCCCACCGCATAGAAGATCGAGATCGCGACCGCGCGCATCTCGAGCGGAAACACCTCGCTGACCGTGAGGTAGGCCGAACTGGCGGCCGCCGATGCGAGAAAGAACACGGCCGACCAGCACAGCGCCTGGCTGCGGGCGTCGAGCCATCCCTGCATGAAGGCCCAGCCGGTCAGCGCCAGGCCGACGCCCGACAGCACATAGGTCAGCGCGATCATCTGGCGCCGGCCGACCCGGTCGAACAGCGGGCCCAGCAGCAGCGGGCCGAGCACGTTGCCGAGCGCGAAGGGGAAGATGTAGAGCGCGACCCTTTCGGCCGGCACGCCGTGGAAGCGGGTCAGCACCAGGGCGTAGGTGAAGAAGATCGCGTTGTAGAAGAAGGCCTGCGAAATCATCAATGCCAGCGCCACCGCGCTGCGCCGCGGGTAGCGCCGCAGCAGCACCTGGGCCACCTCGCGCCAAGCGGGGCTGGCACGGCCGCCGAAGCTCAGGTGGCCGACCGCCGGCGCGAGCGGCCCGTGCTGCGCGGTCACCTCTGCCTCGATCCGCTGCACGATGCGCTCGGCCTCCTCGGCGCGGCCGTGCGCGATCAGCCAGCGCGGGCTCTCGGGCACGTCGCGCCGCACCAGCAGGATGGCCACGGCCAGCAGCGCGCCGAGCCCGAAGGCGGCACGCCAGCCCCACACCGGGCCGAGCACCTGGGGATCGAGCAGCCACAGGCTCAGCCCGGCGCCGAGCGCGGCGCCGATCCAGAAGCTGCCGTTGATCGCCAGGTTGACGCGGCCGCGCACCCGCGCGGGGATCAGCTCGTCGATGGCCGAATTGATGGCCGCGTACTCGCCGCCGATGCCCAGGCCGGTGGCGAAACGGCACAGCGCGAAGAAGACGAAGTTGGGCGAGAAGGCGGTGGCCAGCGTGGCCGCGGCATAGACCGCCAACGTGATGAGGAACAGCTTTTTGCGACCCAGCCGATCGGCCAGGCGACCGAACACCAGTGCACCGATCACGGCGCCGCCGATGTAGAGCGAGCCGGTCCAGCCGATCTGGGCCCCGCTCAAGCCCAAGGTGTCGGGCCGTTCGAGCACGCCGCCGATCGATCCGACCAGGGTCACCTCCAACCCGTCGAGCACCCAGGCCACGCCGAGCGCGATCACCACGCGCCAGTGCCAGCGCGACCAGGGCAGGCGGTCGAGACGGGCCGGGATGTCGGTGCGGGTCATCGCGGCCAGTCTAGGGCGTGTTCACCCTATTTCCAGGGATCGCGTTGCCCGGCCAAGGGACTGGATGCAAGGCGCCTGCGCGCAGCAAGGCCGAAGCCTTGCAAGCGCGGGCAACGCCGCAGACGGCCCCTTGGCCGGGCAACCCGAAGGGAAGGCATGCCAAGGCGGGCCACTCCGCGTTGCACTCCTTGCATGTGCCAACGCACATGCGGCGTCGCGCGCCTTGATTGGCCCGCCTTGGCATGCCTTCGCGACCCTGGAAATAGGGTGGACACGCCATAGGCAGTGTCGCTGCGCGCCCCCGTCGGACGGGAGCCCTACATCGACCAGATGCGCGGCGGCTCGCCGGTCATCTGCCAGAGCTCGGCCCGCCAGGCCTTCCAGACCTGGCGCAGCAGCTGCATCGCCGGCTCGACCACCGGGGCCAGGACGCGCAGCACGATGATCTCCGGATGCGGGCTGGTGGCGCCGGCACGCTCGTTCAGCTCGTGCGCCTCGATCAGCGCGCGGGCGGCGTCGAGCGCCGCATCGCGCCGGGCGCGCGGCAGCGGCGTGCCGGCGACGAAGAAGATCGACGCCAGGCAGCGCTGGCCCGCCAGCCCGAGCGGGCTTTGCAGCAGGCGCCCATCGGCGGCGTCGATGCGCCCGCGCTCCAGCCATCGGCCCGGCGCCTCGATGTGCTGCTGCAGCGTGCCGCGCTCGAAGGGCTTGCCCGCGTTCGGCAGCCCGAGCGCCGTGACGTCCCAGCCGATCAGCTCGGCGCCTTCCGCGACGCGCAGGGTCAGCCGGTTCTCGGCCCGGCAGCCGCTGAAGCAGATCGCCTCCAGCGGCAGCCATTCGAGTCGGGCACCGGTCTCGAGGTGCAGGTCGGTGCGCTGCAGCGCCAGCTCGCCGTCCGAGCGGTAGAAGCGCGAGGCGCCGGGCGTGGTGATCAGCCCGTGGCTGCCGGCCGCGGCCCGCACCCGGATGTCCAGCGTGTCGCCGCCGACCAGCCCGCCGGGTGGGTGCACCAGCACGTTGTGGCAGACCGCATCGCCCTCGGGGTAGAGGCTCTGCAGGATCCGCAGCGGGCCTTCGTGGCGAAAGCGGGCCACGCTGCGGGCGTGTTCAAGTTGGTAGTCGAGGTCGAGTCGCGCGTGCCAGGGCATGGGCACCGAGTGTAGGCACTCAGAGGAGCGACTTCTCCTGCGCCCGGGCCAGCGCACCGATCCGGTTCTTGACGCCGAGCTTGGCGAAGATGTTGTGGAGGTGCCATTTCACCGTCGCCTCCGAGAGGAACAGGCTCTGTGCCAGCTCGCGGTTGCCGAGGCCGGCCTTGAGAAGCCGCAGGATCTTGATCTCGCGCTCGGTCAGTTCCTCGGCTTCGCTGCGCTCGTGCGGCGGCTCCGGCGCGGCGGCGGCGACCGGCGTGCGGCCCGCCGCTGCGAGCAGGCGGCGCAGGTAGTCGTCGACGCCGGGCGGCGCCACCGGCCGGCGGGCGGCGATCGCCTCGACCAGATCGAGCAGCTGCGGCTCGGCATCGACCAGGCTGCGCAGCAGGCCGCAGCGGGCCGCCAGGGCCAGCGCATCGTCGAGCGTGCGCAGGGCCAGGGCCGGATCGTGCGAGCGGTGCTGGTGCAGGGCCCGCAGCAGCAGCAGGCGCGCCTGCTGCGCCTGGTGGCCATCGCGCTGGGCGCGCCGCAGCGCATCGTTGAGGGCGCCGGCTACGGGCGCGCCGCCGCCTTGGGCCAGCCGCAGCCGCAGGATGGCCAGGCCGACGCTGTCTTCCTCTGCCGCCACGGCGCCGGCCGGGGCCGCACCGCCGTGGCCGATGAAGCCGTAGGACTGCGCGAGCTTGAGCGCATCGTCGAGCGAGGCCGCCGAAAGGCGCAGCACGCAGCGCTCGGCGGCCAGGATGCGCGCCAGCCGCGGCAGCCGCAGGCGGTGGCCGAGCGATTCGCCTTCGAGCAGGCAGCTGTCGGCGGCCGCCAACTCGCCGCGCAGCCGCAGCAGCCGGGCCCGCGTGAGGTAGCCGGCGGCGCTCATCTCGACCAGCCCGTGCTCGTCGATGAAAGGCAGGCCGAGGTCCAGGTAGTGCTGGGCCTGGGCGAGCTCGCCCTGCTCGTAGCAGACCTCAGCCGCCAGCAGCGTCAGCATCGAGCCCGCATAGGAAGCGACGCCCAGGCTGGGCTCGACCGTCGCCAGGCCGAGGCGGGCCTGGGCCATTGCCTCGGGCAGGTCGCCGCGGCGCATCGCGATCACCATCGCCAGCGCGCTGGCCCAGGCCAGGCCGTAGTGGGCGCCGCATTCCTCGAAGGCGCGGCGGGCGATCGCCAGCGCCTGCAAGCCCTGCTCGAAGGCGTCGCTGGCCGAGCAGCCGGCCGCCAGCACGTTGGCCACCACACCGGTGCGGAAGGCTTCGGCCCGGGGCCAGGACTTGAGCCAGGCCTCGCTCGCGGATTTGGCCAGGAGCGGCTGGTCGGACAGTGCGAAGTACACGCAGCGGATCATCTCGACCACGCAGCGCACGCCGTCGTCGCCATCGTCGACGCAGGCGCTCTCGAGCGCGCGCAGTTCCTGGTCGGCCTCGGCATGGCGGCGGGTCAGCACCAGCGACCAGGCATGGCCGGTGCGGATCTTGGGCCGCGCATGGATCAGCGCCTGCGGCAGCCGCGTGAGCCAGCCGAGCAGCGTGGCGTGCTCGCCGCGGTACTGCACCAGCTCGCCCGAGAATTCAGCCACCAGGTCGGCGGCGCGTTCGATGTCCTGGCCGTCGAAGGCATAGCGCACCGCCTCGTGCGGCAGCCGATGCCGGTTGAACCAGTCGCTGGCGCGCAGGCAGATCGCCCGCGCCGCCTCGCCCGGGCGCTCCTTGCCGCGCCCGCGCAGGTAGTCGGCGAACAGGTGGTGGTAGCGGAACCAGGTGCGCGAGCGATCGAGCCCCGAGAGAAACAGGTTTCGGGCCTGGATCTCGGCCAGCATCGCATGGCTGTCGTCGCGCTGCAGCACCTCGTCGCAGAGCTCGGCGCAGAAGCGGTCGAGCCCGGCGGTGTCGAGCAGGAAATCGCGCAGCGCGGGCCGCAGGCTGTCGAGCACCTGCTCGCCGAGGTAGTCCGTGATGTCGCGGTCGGTGCCCGAGAAGGCCGCCAGGAATGCGCCCCGGTCGCCGCTCTCGCGCAACGCCAGCGAGGCCAGCTGAAGGCCGGCGATCCAGCCTTCGGTACGCTCGTGCAGCGTCTGGAGCTGGCTGCGCTCCAGTGGCGCGCCGCTGACGCGGCCGACGAAGTCGGCGGCCTCGTCGAGACCGAGCCCGAAGTGCGAGGCGTCCAGTTCGAGCAGCTCGCCGCGCAGCCGCAGCTGGCTCAGCGACAGCGGCAGCCGGGTGCGGCTGGCGATCACCAGGCCGATGGTCGGGGGCAGGTGGCCGATCAGCCATTCGAGCTTGCGGTGCACGCCGTCGTCATGCACCAGGTGGAAGTCGTCGAGCACCAGCAGCAGTCGATGGTCGTGGCCCATCAGGTCGTGCAGCAGCGAGGCGACCACCGCATCGGGCGAGGCCATCGTGCCGCCGTCGGTCTGTGCGAGCGCGCTGCGGCCGAGCCGGGCATCCGCGTGGTGCAGGGCGGCCGCGACATAGCGCACGAAATGCAGCGGATCGTTGTCCTCGGCGTCGAGGCTGAGCCAGGCGCAGGTGATGCCGTGTGGCTCC
Source organism: Variovorax sp. J31P207 (assembly GCF_030316965.1). Classification (NCBI taxonomy): domain Bacteria; kingdom Pseudomonadati; phylum Pseudomonadota; class Betaproteobacteria; order Burkholderiales; family Comamonadaceae; genus Variovorax; species Variovorax sp. J31P207. The sequence goes on along the minus strand of NZ_JASZYN010000005.1, from coordinate 28,658 downwards.
AGCTGTGCCACGAACTGGGCCAGTGCCGTGGTCTTGCCGTAGCCGGCCGGCGCGGTCGCGCTGATCACGCGCTGCATCAGGCCCGCGTGCAGCCGCGTCGAGAGCGCGGAACGCGCGAGCAGGCGCAGCGACAGCTGCGGCGGCGCGAGCTTCGATTCGACCAGCACGGCCGCCGATGTGGGCCTGTCTCTGTCTCTGTCTCTGTCTCTGTCTCCCGATCTGCCTGTCGCCCGCGCCATGGGGGTTCCTTGCTGCAACGAGGGGCGAGTAGTGTGCCTCATCCGGTGCGCCAGGCAAGCGTCCAGTGCACCGGCAGGGCGGCCAGCCCGGCCTCCGCCGCCTGCATGCGCGCTTCGGCCCCCGGCCCGCCGGGCCGTGCGGCGGTGATGCGGGCTTCCAGCCCGTGCTTCGGATGCGGCTCGACCGCGACCTGCACCTCGACCTCGCCGCAGGCGGCGCGCACCGCCTCGGCCAGCGCCCGCGCGATCGCCTGCTGGCGCAGCGCGGGCTTGAAAATCTTGTTGACCGCGGTCAGCGGCATCGCGTCGAGCACCACCACCTCGACCGGCACCGCCGCCCGCTCGGTGATCGTGCTGCGCGCATGCGCGAGCAACTCGGCCGGATCGCACTGGGCGCCCTTGCGCAAGGTCACGTAGGCGATCGGCAGCTCGCCGGCGCGCGCATCGGGCTTGCCCACGGCGGCCGCGATATCGACCGCCGGATGGCGCATCAGGCCTTCCTCGATCATGGCGGGGTCGATGTTGTGGCCGCCGCGGATGATCAGGTCCTTGGCCCGGCCGGTCAGCCAGAAGTAGCCCTTGGCATCCTGCCGGCCGAGGTCGCCGGTGTTGAGCCAGCCGTCAGCCAGGCAGACGCCGCGGTTGTCGCTGTCCTTCACGTAGCCCGCGAAGACGAAGGGGCCGCGCAGCAGGATCGTGCCGATCTCGTCGACCGCCGCCTCGCGCTCCATCTCGCCGTCGGCGCCGAGTTGCGCCACTTTCATCTGCTGGTAGGGCAGGCGCAGGCCGATGGAGCCGATCGCGCGTTCGCCGTCGCGCGGGTTGATCGAGCTGACGCAGGTCGCCTCGGTCATGCCGTAGCCCTCGAGCAGCTTGAGGCCCGTGGCCTGCTCGAAGCGCTGGAACAGCTCGGGCGCGAGCGGCGCGGCGCCGCAGATCGCGAACCGCAGCGAACCGATGTCGGCGCCGTCGCGCGGCACGTTGAGCAGGGCGGACAGCACCGTCGGCACCGCGCTGAAGAAGGTCGCCCGATAGCGCTCGACCGACCGCCAGAAGGCCGCGAAGGTGCGCGGGTCGCGATAGCCCGAGGGCGACAGCAGCACCACGTGCGCGCCGACGCCGAAGGCGGCGAGCCCGGTGATCAGCATCGCATTCGAGTGGAACAGCGGCAGCCCGCACAACAGCGTGTCGCCGGCGCCGATGTCGGCGACGGTGGTCAGCGACCAGGCATTGGCGGCTTCGTTGAAATGGGTGCGGCGCGCCAGCTTGGGCGTGCCGGTGGTGCCGCCGGTGTGGAAGTACGAGGCCACGTCCTCGCCCCCCGGCGGCGTGCCCAGCAGCCTGTCGCCCGGCTGCTGGGCCAGCAGCGCGTCGAAGTCCAGCGCCCAGGGCGGACACAGCCCGAGACCGCCGATGCGCAGGACGGCGCGCAGCGTCGGCACGCGCTCGCGCAGGGCCTCGACCTTTTCCCAGATTCCGGGCTGCGCCTGCCGCCCCTGCGCCACCAGAACCACCGTGCCCGCGGCGTTGAGGATGCCGGCCATGTGCTCGACTTCGAGGAACGGGTTGACCGGGTTCACGATGCCCACGGCCTCCGCGCCCCAGAGCGTGAAGTGCGTCTCGGGCAGGTTCGGCAGCAAGTACGAAACGACGTCGCCGCGCCCCACGCCCAGGCCCGCGAAGACGTTGGCCGCTTGCGTGATTCGCTGCAGCAGCGTGGCGTAGTCGAAGCGCGTTTCGCCGTCCGCCGGGTCGCCGGTCGGCACGAAGGTCAGGGCCGGTGCGCCGGGCGTGGCCGCCGCTTGCCGCGCGATGGCGGCGTAGCTCGACACCGGCCGCTCGAGGCGGGCCTCGATCGGCACGGCCTCCAGCGCCTCGACGTCGGCCAGGTTGCGCAGGGGCGCGCGAAGGCTCGTCATCTGCGGCGGCCGCTTCAGGTCTGGACCGTGAGTTCGGGCTTGGCCACCAGTCCGAAGCTGCGCAGCACGCCGAGCAGTTCATGGTGTCCGAAGGCCTGGCAGCCGGAGGCGAAGCCGACCCGCTTCGGCGGCTGCTGCAGCAATGAGTAGGCGGCATGCGCCTGCAGCAGGCCGGTCTGCTTGTAGTTGCAGTTGCCGAAGATGACGCAATGCGCGCGGCCCAGCGGCCCGGTGGCGTGCACCGAGTCGACCGACTTGTTCAGCCGCGGGTTCTCGCGCGGGGGCATGCTGTTCATCACGCCGGCGGCGGTCTGCGCCAGTGCGGCGTAGCGCTCGTCCGGCTTCATGCCTTCGGTGGCTTTCAGCGCGGCCGCGACGATCTGCGGCACGCCCAGCATCAGCGGCTTGTTGAACACGCCGCCCAGCACCTTGACGTTGGCGACCCGCGGGTCCTTGCGGAACCACACCGGATGCGAGGTGCCGCCCCACGGCAGCGCCAGCGCCATCTCGTGCTGGCCGGGAATGGCCAGGCTGTAGAGGCCGGCGTCGGGCTGCCACTCGACCATCTTGTTCTGGTGCAGGAAGAAGGCCTTCGACGTCGCGGCATTGACCAGGATGGTCTGCGTCGATGCGATCGTCGGGCTGCCGCCCCAGAACACCGCGATGTCCAGGGTGTCCAGGCCCGGTGTTTCCAGGCAGAGCTGCGCCGCGATCTCGCCGGTGGTGTACATCTGCGCCAGCCCGGGCGACAGCAGCAGCCCGGCTTGCGCGAAGCTGGCGCCGAACTCTTCCTCGAGCGTGATCAGCCAGTCCTGCTCGCCGGTGGTGTCGGTGTAGTGGCACTTGGCGGCCAGGCAGGCCTTCACCACTTCGGGGCCGAACCGGGCGAACGGGCCGACCGTGTTCAGCACCACCGATGCGCCGGTGAAGAGCTTGGTCAGCGCCTCGGTGGTGTGCGCCACCTCGACGACTTCATAGTCCGCGGTCTCGATGCCGGCCACATTCGCCTTCATGGCCGCGTCCAGCTTCTCCGCGCTGCGGCCGGCCGCGATGAAGGGCACGCCGTACTCGCGCAGGTATTCGCAGATCAGCCGGCCGGTGTAGCCGCTGGCGCCGTAGACGATGACGGGCTTCTTGTTGCTGCTCATGGTGTGGGTTCCCCGGGTCTGTTGGATGGGTTCAGAGAAGGGACGAGCTCACGCCGCCGTCCAGCACGAAGGGGCTGCCGTTCGAGAAGCTGGCCCGCTCCGAGGCCAGGAAGACGGCCAGGTTGGCCACCTCCTGCGGCGTGCCGTAGCGCCCCTGGCGCTGTGCAATGACCGCGTCGAAGTCCGGGATGCCGAGCATCTGCTCGAACTCCTTCTTGCGCGGCTTGACCATGTCGGTCTCGATGAAGGCCGGCAGGATCGCGTTGACCCGGATGTTGTGCGCACGCAGCTCGGTGGCGGCGGTCTGCGTGAGCGAGACGACGCCGGCCTTGGCCGCCGCATAGCTGCCGATCAGAGGGCAAGCCGCCTTCGCCGTGACCGAGGCCATCGTGACGATGGCGCCGCCGCCCGCAGCGATCATCGCCGGCGCCGCATAGCGGATGCAGAGGAACACGCCGTCGAGGTTGACCGATGTCACCTCGCGCCATTGCTCGTAGCTCGTGGCGACCAGCGGCGAGAGCATGGCGACGCCGGCGTTGGCGACCATGATGTCGAGTCGGCCGTGCTGCTGGGTGGCCGCGGCGACTAGCGCCTCGACCTGGGCCGGCACCCGCACGTCGCAGGCCACCGCGCTGGCGCCCTGCAGCGATGCCGCGACCTTCCGCGCCGCCTCGGCGTCGATGTCCGACACGATGACCTTGGCGCCCTCGGCGGCGTAGGCGCGTGCGATGGCCTCGCCGAGCCCGCGCCCCGCGCCGGTGACGATCGCGACCTTGTCTTGAAGCAGCAACTTGCTCATAGCAATCCGGCAGACAGGCCGCCGTCCAGGATGTAGTGGGAGCCGGTGGTCCAGCTGGCGGCGTCGGAGGCGAGGAAGGCGGTCATCTCGGCCACTTCGAGCGACGTGCCGAGCCGCAGCTGCTTGGCCGCGACCAGCGCGCTGAACGGCACGCCGACGATGGCTTCGACGGTGGGTATGAGCCGGTCGACCATCGCCGTGCCGACGAAGCCCGGGCACACCGCGTTGACCCGGATGCCGGTCGGCTTCAGTTCGGCCGCGGCGGTGCGCGTGAGCTGGATCACCGCCGACTTCGACGCCGCATAGGAGCCGAACAGCGGCACGCCGTTGGTGCCGGCCAGCGACGAGATGTTGACCACCGAGCCCTTGCCCGACGCGACCAACGGCCCCAGGGCGCTCTTCATGCCGAGGAAGACGCCCATCACGTTGATGTTCATGAGCCGGCCGACTTCTTCCTCGGTCTGCTCGAACAGCGGCTTGACGATCTCGATGCCGGCGTTGTTGACCAGCGTGTCGAGGCCGCCGAAAGCGGCGGTGGTGGCCTCGACGGCGCGGGCCCAGTCGGCCGCCTTCGTGACGTCGCACCGCACCGACCGGGCCATCGGCCCGAGTTCGTCGGCGGCCTTGGCGGCACCAGCCTCGTCGATGTCGGCGAGCATCACCTGCGCGCCGCGTTCGACGAAGAGCCCGGCGATGGCGCGCCCGAGCCCCTGGGCCGCCCCTGAGATGAGGGCCTTTCGGCCCTGCAGTTCGATCATGCGTTTGTCTCCTGGGTTCGAAAGTCCGGCCGGGCCGCGCTCGCAGGCGCAGTTTGTGGCCGGGTGCTATTCGAACCTCGGAGGCTTCGCCTGCCTCCCACCTAAAGGTTGGTTTTTCGTGCTGCGGCGCAGCACATGCCAGTCAGCGTGCGCTCAGGTTTTCCAGGCGCCGACGTGGGCGGCGCCGGCTTCGTCGACCAGCGCCGGGCCGATGCATTCGATCGGATGCGGCGAGGCCCGGAACACGTCGCGGCAGGACAGCTCGGCATCGCGCTGGTCGCCGCGCTCGCCGCGGAACACCCGCAGCCGCTCGGCGTCGATGCCGAACACCACGCGGCCGATGTTCGACCAGAAGATCGCGCCCGCGCACATCACGCAGGGCTCGCCCGACGAGTAGATCGTGGCGCCGGCCAGCTCGTCGCGCGACAGCTTGCGCTCGCCGAGCATGCGCACCGCGTTGACCTCGGCATGGCCCGTGACGTCGCCGGTCTCGGCGGTGTTGCAGTAGGCCTCGGCCAGCACTTCGCCGGCGGCCGAGACCACCACCGCGCCAAAGGGCCGGTTGCCGCGCCGGCGGCCGGCGTGCGACCAGACGATGGCCTTGCGCAGGTAGCGGCCGTCGCGCTCGTCGAGCTGCTGCTCGGCGGGAAAGGTTTCTGAAAGAAGTGAACTCATGCCTGAATGCTACGTTCATTGCGCGCCGGCAGCATCGAGCTGTTGAAGATGGCGTCGGCCGACGGCCTGGTCTTGAGTCCGAACACCTCCGCCACCTCGTCGACCTGCTGCTCGAGCAGCAGCTTGCGGATGTCGCCGAGGCCGTGGCCGCGCGTGTCCGGTGCGCCGACGTACTGTGCCGTGATGGCCCAGCGATCGAGCTCGATCTTCGGGTCGAGGATCGGCTCGCGCTGGCGCATCGCCGCGATGCTGGGCGCCGGCTGGGCGAAGGTCTCGACGATCGCGCGGTTGGTGGCGCGCAGGAAGGCCGCCACCGCCTTCGGGTTCTGCGCGATCAGGTTGCTGCTGGCGAGGATCGCGTTGCCGTACAGGTTGACGCCGGCGTCCGCGTACTTGAGCACCGAGAGCTCGTCGGCCTTCATGCGCGCGAACAGCGAGACCGCGGAGTCGTGGAAATAGGTGGCGGCATCGACATCGCCGCGCACCATCACGTTGTCGCGGGCGCTGAAGTCGGTGGTCTGCCACTGGAAGGCGTCAGGCTTCATGCCCTGCTTGCGCGCCACCATCGGCCAGGCGCGGCGGGTCGATTCGACCGCCGCGGCGGCGACCTTCTTGCCCTGCAGGCTCCTGAGGTCGCCGCTGATGCCGCGGTCCTTGCGCCCGATGATCACGAACGGTGCGCGGTTGTAGTACTGGTAGACCGCCTGCACCATCGGGGTGCCCGGGTTCTGCGCATTGAACTCGACCAGCGAGCTGATGTCGCCGAGCCCGAGCTGGTAGACGCCGCTCGCGATCCGGGTGATGGAGGCCACCGAGCCGGCCCCGGTGTCGATCGTGACGTCGAGTCCTTCGTCCTTGTAGTAGCCCTTGCTCTCGGCCAGGAAGAAGGGCGCGGTCTGGCCGTTGATGCGGAAGTCGAGCGTGAACTTGAGCGGCGTCGGCTTGCCGCCCTGCGCGAGGACGGCAGGGGCGGCGAGGGCGGCGGCGCAGGCGGCGCCCGTGGCGATGAAGTGGCGGCGTTGCATGAAGTGATCTCCGGATTTCGTGGGTCTTGAACACCCCGCCGGGCCGGCGAGGCACTTCAAGAGCAATTTCCGGGCGGCGCACGGTGGGTGGGTGCGTGCGCTGCTGAACGCTTCTACTCTTGGATGCGGACATGCAGGACGCATGCCAGCGCCACGGGCCCGCAATTTGCATGAGAATCGCCGCAGAGTAGAAGCGTTCAGCTTTGGTGCGCAAGCGGCCATGGCGGGAAATTGCTCTTTCAAGTTGGTCCTCACGCAACCGAAGGAGTCTTTTCATGCTCGTTACGCAGCAACCCGTGTTCCGCAAGTTCTGGCATGCGGTCATGCCCCTGGCCGATCTGCAGCAGGGCCCGAAGCCCTTCACGCTGCTCGGCGAGAACATCGTCCTGTTCCTCGATGCCGACGGCCAGCCCGCCGCCTTGCGCGACCGCTGCTGCCACCGCACTGCGAAGCTGTCCAAGGGCTGGTGCGTCGACGGTGAAGGCAAGGCCTGCGGGCAGGGCGCGATCCAGTGCGGCTACCACGGCTGGACCTACGACCGCAGCGGCCAGGTGATCCGCATCCCGCAGTACGAGCCGGACCGCAAGATCTCGCCCGAGTACAAGACCACCGCCTACCACTGCAGCGCGCGCTACGGCTATGCCTGGGTCGCGCTCGATGAGCCGATCGCGGAGATCCCGGCGATCCCGGAGTTCGACGATCCGGGCTTTCGCACCATCCACCAGTTCTATGAAGAGTGGCAGACCAGCCCGATGCGCGCGCTGGAGAACTCCTTCGACAACTCGCACTTCAGCTTCGTGCACCGGGCGACCTTCGGCGTGGCCGCGAGCCCGAAGCCGAGCAAGTACGAACTGGTCGAGAACGAATCGGGCTTCTACGCCGAGACCGTGATCCAGGCCGTCAATCCGGTGAAGTTTCATGCGATCAGTGGCGTGACCGATCCGATCACCACCCGCCACATGCGCAACGCCTACTTCCTGCCGTTCTCGCGCCGGCTCGACATCGAATACCCCTCGGGCATCCGCCACATCATCATCAACTGCTTCACGCCGATCGACGACGGCCGCATGCAGCTGTGCCAATGGCTGTTCCGCAACGACACCGAGGCCGACTGCGCGGCGCAGATGCTGATCGACTTCGACGAGGAGATCACGCGCGAAGACAAGGACATCCTCGAGTCGACCGACCCCGATGCGCTGGTCGACACGCGACGGCGAGGGGTTGAGTATTCGATGGAGTCCGACCGCCCGGGCATGCTGATCCGCAAGCACCTGATGCAACTGCTGGCGAAGCACGGCGAGGTCGAGGTGCATCGCGGCATGCGCGTCGTGCCGCTGCAGCAAGCCGCCTGAAGCGGCGCTACCATGGCGCTCCAATCGAAGGAGTGCCGATGGTCACGCGTGGATTCACAGGACGACGTCCGACCGCTGCCTTTGCCCGCCGCCTGCCGCCCGGCCAGTTCGAGACCGACGACTTTCCGGTGCTGGCCAAGGGGCCGACACCCGAGGTCGATCTCGCAGCCTGGCGCTTCACGCTGAGCCAGGGACCGCGTCCGCTCGCGAGCTGGAACTGGGCCGAGTTCCAGGCGCTGCCGCGCACGCAGTGGCAGGGCGACATCCATTGCGTCACGACCTGGTCCAAGTTCGACACCCGGTGGGAGGGCGTGAGCATCGACGACCTGCTGGCCGCCGCGGGCGTGGCGCCGCCCAGTGCTTTCTTGCTGGCGCTCTCGCACGACGACTACGACACCAACGTGCCGGTGGCCGACCTGGTCGGCGGCCGGGCCATGGTGGCGACCCATTTCGACGGCCAGCCGCTCACGGCCGAGCACGGCGGGCCGGCCCGGCTGCTGGTGCCGCACCTGTACTTCTGGAAGAGCGCCAAGTGGCTCAAGGGCCTGCGCTTCACGGCGCGCGACGAGGCCGGCTTCTGGGAGCTGCGCGGCTATCACATGCGTGGCGACCCGTGGAAGCAGCAGCGCTACTCGGACGATCCGTGAGCGCGCAGGGGCCCACGCGCTGGCAGGAGGCGGTGATCGAGCGCATCGCGCCGCTGACGCCGCGCATCGTCAGCGTGATCCTGAAGGCGGACCTGGCGCGGCATGTGGCGGGCCAGCATGTCGACGTGCGCCTGACCGCGCCCGACGGCTACGCGGCACAGCGCAGCTATTCGATCGCCTCGGCGCCCGGACAGCCGGTCGAGCTGATCATCGAGAAGCTCGACGATGGCGAGGTCTCGCCGTATTTCCACGACATCGCCCAAGCCGGCGACGCCATCGAGGTGCGCGGTCCGCTGGGCGGCCATTTCATCTGGCGCGCCGGGGACGGCGGGCCTGTGCTGCTCGTGGCGGGCGGCTCGGGCATCGCGCCGCTGATGGCGATGGTGCGCGACTGGGGACGCGCCGCGGCCGGTCTCCCGATGATGCTGGTCTGTTCGGCTCGCACGTGGGACGAACTGCCCTTCGGCGAAGAGCTGGAGCGACTCGAAGCGAGCCGCGCGGATTTCCGATTCGTTGCCGCGATCACGCGCGGTCCCGCCCACCGGCCCGCCGACCGGACGCAGCGGCTCGATGCCCCGGCGCTGAGGGAACTGATCGCGCGCTGGGGCCATGTGCCGCGCCACGTCTTCGTGTGCGGCTCGAACCGCTTCGTCGAGGGCGTGACCCGGGGGCTGGCCGATGCCACGCTCACAGCGGGCATGATCCGCACCGAGCGCTATGGTGGCGCCGAATGAATTTCAATCAGGAGCAATTCGAATGACCCTCACGGTCCGGCGCGACGGCGTCACAGGCACCCGCCACATCCTCAAGATCCGCGCCCACGAAATCCCGGTCGACGCCTCGCCCGACGGCGGCGGCACCGATGCCGGCCCGTCGCCGCACGATCTCTACGACGCCTCGCTGGCGGCCTGCAAGGCCTTGACCGTGCTGATCTATGCGCGGCGCAAGGGCATGCCGATCGAGGAGATCGAGGTCGCGGTCGACCGCGACGACAGCGAGGAGCGCCACGGCGTGTACCGCCTCGACAGCACGCTGCGGGTCACGGGTGCGCTGACCGAGGCGCAACGCGCCGAGCTGCTGCGGGTGGCGGGCAAGTGCCCGGTGCACCGCCTGATGACCGAGGTCAAGACCGAGATCGAGACCCGGCTCGTGTGAGCAGGCCTCAGCCCACCACCACTTCGCTGATCTGCATCACCGGCTTGATGTCGGTGTAGTTGGCGATGTCCGCCAGGATCTCCTTCGCATGCGGGCCGAAGGCGGCCTGGAAAGATTCCACCGAGTCGGCGAAGACGTGGCACATGCCGACGTAGGTGGGCGGCTCGCCGGGCCCGCCGCCGGCCAGCCCCTTGTCGATCGTGTAGGACTTGCAGGCGTCGCCCATCCGGTTCGCGAGCAGCGGCATGTGCTTGTCGCGGTAGTAGGCGTGGTCGAACCGCGCGCCGGGGGTGTGGGGGTACATCACGCTGACCTTGATCATGGGGTTCGTCTCCTGAAAAAGAACCCGCAAGGATAGGCGCTTTCACTCCCCCTGCGAACCCCGATGCGCCCAGCCCGTCGTGTGCTTCTCGACCGCGCTGAAAAGTTCGTACATGCCCATCGCCATCGCGCCCACCACCATCAGGCCGGCGAAGGCCAGGCCCATCTGCATCGACGAGCCGGCCGAGATCAGCAGGTAGCCGATGCCCTCGTTGGCGGCGGTCATCTCCGACACCGTGGTGCCGACGAAGGCCAGCGTGATCGCCACCTTGAGCGAGGCGAAGAAGTAGGGCATCGAGCGCGGGAAGCCGATCTTCATGAGGACGTCCCAGCGCTTGGCGCCGAGCACCCGCAGCACGTCCTCGAGCTCGGGCTCCAAGGTTGCCAGGCCGGTCGCGATGTTGACCATGATCGGGAAGAAGCTGATCAGGAAGGCCGTGAGGATCGCCGGCCCGACGCCGATGCCGAACCAGACCACCAGGATCGGCACGAAAGCCGCCTTCGGCAGCGCATTGAAGGCGGTCATCAGCGGGTACATCGCCGCGTAGGCCAGCCGCGAACTGCCGATCACGAAGCCCAGCAGCACGCCCACCACGATCGCCAGGCCGAAGCCCGCCATCGTGACCCAGAAGGTGCGCCAGGCGTGGCCGGCGATGATTTCCTTGAACTCCCAGAACTGGGTCCAGATGCGCCAGGGGCTCGGGAAGATGAACTCCGAGACGCCGAAGCCCGAGCAGATGATCTGCCACAGCACGATGACCGCGACCAGCAGCAGCCAGGGCGACCAGCGTTCGATTTGCTTGTTGTTCTTCATGGATGGCTTACTGCGGGATCGCCGCCGGCGCCTTGGCGGCATCGGCGATCGCGTTGCTCCGAATGGCGCCGATGTGGCCGCGCAGTTCGAGCACGATGTCGGTGAACTCCTTGGTGTAGGTCAACTCCAGCTCGCGCGGGCGCGGCAGGTCGATCTCGCGCTTGACCACGAAGCGGCCCGGGCTCTTGCTCATGACGTAGACGGTGTCGGCCAGGAACACCGACTCGCGCAGGTCGTGCGTGACCAGGATCACGTTGAACTGCTGCTCGGTCCAGAGGTCGCGCAGGATGCACCAGAGCTCTTCGCGCGTGAAGGCGTCGAGCGCGCCGAAGGGCTCGTCGAGCAGCAGCATCTTGGGCTCGTGGATCAGCGCCCGGCAGATGCTCGCGCGCTGCTGCATGCCGCCCGAGAGCTGCCACGGGAACTTGTCCTCGTAGCCGCCCAGGCCGACCTTCTGCAGCAGCCTGCGGGCCCGCTCGACGTATTCGCGGCGCTTCGCCTTGAAGGTCGAGCGGTAGGGCTCGACGATCTCCAGCGGCAGCAGCACGTTGTCGACTGTGGTGCGCCAGGGCAGCAGCGACGGCGCCTGGAAGGCCATGCCCGAGATCTTCAGCGGCCCGGTCACGGCTTCGCCGTCGATCCGGATCTTGCCCATCGAGGGCATCCGGAGCCCGGTCGTGAGCTTCATGAAGGTCGACTTGCCGCAGCCCGAGGGCCCGACGATGGCGATGAACTCGCCGCGCTGGACCTTCAGGTCGATCGCCTCGACCGCGAAGTGGTTGGCCCGCAGCAGTTCCTCGTTGTAGGCGAGCCAGACGTCCTGGAAATCGACGAAGGGCGCGTTGGCGTTCTCCGCCATCACTTGCGGAGGATGTTCAGTTCTGCGGCGGGCGGCAGCAGCGAACCGTTCCACACCGCATCGGGGTTCACGCGGGTCTTGGTCCCGAAGGCGTCCGACACCTGCGAGGCCATCAGCGACAGCCGGCCGGCGTTGACCTGCCCGAAGCCCTCGGCGCGGGCGTCGGGCGTGTTGACCACGGTGTCGATCGCGAGCTTGAGGCGGCGCGTCTCGAGCTCGCTGTTGACGATGCCGTCACGCGCCTTGATCGATTCGATCGCGACCGCCGGGTTGGCGATCACGTCCTTGGCGCCCTTGGTGAAAGCCGAGAGGAAAGCCTTGACGGCCGCCGGGTTCTCCTTGATGAGCTTCGGCGAGGCGATGATCGCGTTGCCGTAGAGCTTCACGCCGAAGTCGGGGTAGGGCAGGATCACGATGTCGGCCGCCTTGGCGCCGCGCGCCTCGAGGTTGAGCAGCGAGGTGAAGGTGAAGCCCGTGATGGCGTCGATGTCGCCGCGCAGCAGCATGGTTTCGCGCAGGGTCGGGTCCATCGCGGTCCAGTTCACCGCGCCGATGTTGTTGGCCTTGGCGAAGATCGGGAAGGCGCGGCGGCCGGCATCGAACACCGGGGCGCCGAGCTTCTTGCCCGTCAGGTCGGTGGGCTTCGTGATGCCGCTCTTCTTGAGCGCCATGACCGACGCCGGCGTGTTGTTGTAGACCATCATCACCGCCACCGGCTTGTTCGGGCTGTCGGGGTTGTTGGCGTGGAACTCCATCAGCGCCGCCAGGTCGGCGAAGCCCATGTCGTACGCGCCCGAGGCCACCCGCGTGACCGCGCCGCCCGAGCCGTTGCCGGCGTCGACCGTGACGTCGAGCCCGCTGGCCTTGAAGTAGCCCTTGGCGGCCGGGTGCGTGAAGAAGGCCCCGGGTCCCTCGAAGCGCCAGTCCAGCTGGAACTTGATCGGCGTCGTCTGCGCATGCGCAGTGCCCAGCCCGAAGCTGAGGGCGGAGGCGGCGAGGAAGGTCTGGAGCAGATGGCGCTTGTTCATTCAGGAATTCCATGAAAGGGTGGATGCACGGGATTCAAGCAAAAACGGTGCCGGCACGCACTTGGTGCGAACCCTCTCGATGTCTCCATGCGGGTGCATGCGGTAACCGCGGGTTTCCACCCGCCAGAGGAGAACGCACGAAAAAACGCCCCGCCGCGTGCACCGCGGCGGGGCGTCCAGATTGGTGCGGAGATCAGCGCGTCGAGTTGGCGTCGGCCACCGCCAGCGCGGTCATGTTGACCACCCGGCGCACCGTCGACGACGGCGTCAGGATGTGGGCCGAGCCCTGCGCGCCCATCAGGATCGGGCCGACGGTCACGCCGTTGCCGCCGGTCATCTTGAGCACGTTGAAGAGGATGTTCGCGGCGTCGAGGTTCGGGCAGATCAGCAGGTTGGCCTCGCCCGTGAGCTGGGTCTCGGGCAGCGCCTTGCGCCGCACGTCTTCGGACAGGGCGGCGTCGCCGTGCATCTCGCCGTCGCATTCGATGTCGGGCGCCATCTTGGCGAACAGGTCGCGTGCGAGTCGCATCTTGCGCGCCGACGCGCGTTCCGAAGAGCCGAAGTTGGAATGCGACAGGAACGCGACCTTGGGCGGCAGGCCGAAGCGGCGCACCTCGTCGGCGGCCATCATGGCGATGTTGGCCAGGGTCTCGGCGCTCGGGTCTTCATGGACGTTGGTGTCGGCGATGAAGAGGGTGTACTTCTCGAGCGTCAGCGCGTTGAGCGTCGCGAAGCCCGGCGCGCCGCGCTTCAGGCCCAGCACCTGGTTCAGGATCTTCAGGTGGCTGTCGAAGCGTCCGACCAGGCCGCACAGCATCGCATCGGCGTCCCCCAGGTGCAGCATCAGCGAGGCGATGGTGGTGTTGGAGCGCCGCACCATGGCCTTCGAGGCCTCGGGCGTGATGCCGCGCCGGCCCATGATCTGGTGGTAGGTCTCCCAGTAGGTGCGAAAGCGCGGATCGTCCTCGGGGTCGACGCACTCGACGTCCTTGCCCACCGTGATGTGCAGGCCGGCCTTCTTGATGCGGGCCTCGATGACCGCCGGGCGCCCAATCAGGATCGGCTTGGCCAGCCCCTCGTCGACCGCCAGCTGGGCGGCGCGCAGCACGCGGTCGTCCTCGCCTTCGGCGTAGGCCACGCGCTTGTGGCTCGCCACCTTGGCGGCGCTGAACACCGGCCGCATGAACATGCCGGTCTGGTAGACGAAGCGGGTCAGGTGCTGGCGGTAGGTGTCGAGGTCTTCGATCGGCCGCGTCGCCACGCCCGAGGCCTGCGCCGCCTTGGCGACCGCGGGCGCGATGCGCAGGATCAGCCGCGAGTCGAAAGGCTTGGGGATGATGTAGTCGGGCCCGAACGCGAGTTCCTGGCCGGCGTAGGCGGTGGCCACTTCCTCGCTGATGTCGGCCTTGGTGAGGTCGGCGATCTCGCGCACGCAGGCCAGCTTCATTTCCTCGGTGATCTTGCTGGCGCCGCAATCGAGTGCGCCGCGGAAGATGTAGGGGAAGCACAGCACGTTGTTGACCTGGTTCGGATAGTCCGAGCGGCCGGTGGCGATGATGCAGTCGGGGCGCACGGCCTTGGCCAGTTCGGGCCGGATCTCGGGCTCGGGGTTGGCCAGCGCCAGGATGATCGGCTGGCTGCCCATGCTCTTGACCATCTCCTGGTCGACCACGCCGGGCGCCGAGCAGCCGAGGAAGACGTCGGCGTTCTTCATGACGTCGGCCAGGGTGCGGTCGCCGGTGTCCTTCTGGGCGTAGCGGGTCTTGGAGTCGTCGAAGCCGCCGGGCCGGCCGATGTAGATCAGGCCCTTGGAGTCGACCGCGTGGATGTTGGCCGGCTTGGCGCCCAGGCCGACCATCACATCGAGGCAGGCGATGGCGGCGGCGCCGGCACCCGAGACGGCGATCTTGACGTCCTCGATCTTCTTGCCGACGAGTTCCAGGCCGTTGAGCAGCGCGGCCGCCGAGATGATCGCGGTGCCGTGCTGGTCGTCGTGGAACACCGGGATGTTCATGCGCTCGCGCAGCTTCTTCTCGATGTAGAAGCACTCGGGTGCCTTGATGTCCTCGAGGTTGATGCCGCCCAGCGTCGGCTCGAGCGCCGCGATGATCTCGACCAGCTTGTCGGGGTCGTTCTCGGCCAGTTCGATGTCGAAGACATCGATGCCGGCGAACTTCTTGAACAGGCAGCCCTTGCCCTCCATCACCGGCTTGCTGGCCAGCGGGCCGATGTTGCCCAGGCCGAGCACGGCGGTGCCGTTGGTGACCACGCCCACCAGGTTGCCGCGCGAGGTGTACTCCGCCGCCAGCGAGGGGTCGGCCTCGATGTCCAGACAAGGATAGGCCACGCCGGGCGAATAGGCCAACGACAGGTCGCGCTGGTTCAGCAGCGGCTTGGTCGGCGAGATCGATATCTTGCCCTTGACGGGTGATCGGTGATATTCCCGCGCGGCATCTCGCAATGCTTCTTCGGCGGGGGAGAGGGTGTTTGCCATCGGTGTCTCCTTGCTGTCTTGGCTCAGGGTAGAGGCTACCCCAAAGTTCGCTCTCGGAGGTGGTTTGGTGGGCGGGTTCGGGAAAGCGTGGGGGGTGTTGGAGGGGCGTGCGCTGGGGGAGGCCCGGCAAGCGGTGCGGGCCGGTCGACCCCACTGCGCCGGCCCTTCGGGCTGCCTTGCGGTGCTCGCTCCAGGCGGGGTCCACGCGAAACTCGCTTCGCTCAAACACGCGCGGCCCTTATCCGCCTGAAGCTGCGCTCCTCAGCGGCGCAGAGGGGATCGCCCGTCCCGCACCGCTTGCCGGGCTTGGGGGTGATCAAGCCATCCCGGCGTCTCCAACGCCGATGCAACCCCGACGTATCAGCGGTGGTGGGCGGTATGCACTGGGCCGGCCGTTGAGGCACCGCCGAGCAGCGGAGCGAGTTTGCGCGGACCCCGCGTACCGCGAGCAGCGCAGGGAAGCCCGAAGGGCCGGTGACGTCGGCCGGTCCAGTGCATACCGCCCGCCATCGCCGCCCCGAACACGCCGCCGCCCCTGTCTGTCAACCAGCGTCAGGCGCAACAGGATGCTGCGCCATCGCCTCCAAGGCACGCACCAATGCCGAATGGTCTTCCTGCCCGTACCCCAGCGCCGAGCATGCGTTCATCAATTGCGCCGCACTCGCAGTCTGCGGCAGCGCCACCCCCAGCGCACGCGCCCCTTGCAGCGCCAGGTTCAGATCCTTCTGGTGCAAGGCGATGCGGAACCCCGGGGCGAAGGTGCGCTTGATCATGCGCTCGCCGTGCACCTCCAGGATGCGCGACGACGCGAAGCCGCCCATCAATGCCTGCCGCACCTTCGCCGGATCCGCGCCGGCCTTGGAGGCGAACACCAGCGCCTCGCCGACCGCCGCGATGTTGAGCGCCACGATGATCTGGTTGGCCACCTTGCAGACCTGCCCGTCGCCGACGTTGCCGACCAGCGTGATGTTCTTGCCCATCTTCTCGAGCAAGGGCCGCACGCGCCCGAATGTGCCTTCGTCGCCGCCGCACATGATCGTGAGGCTCGCCGCCTTCGCGCCCACCTCGCCGCCCGAGACTGGCGCATCGATGTAGCCGCAGCCCAGACCGATGATCCGCTGCGCGAAGTCCTTGGTCGCGATCGGATCGATCGAGCTGCAATCGACCACCACCTTGCCCTTGGACAAGCCTGCGGCCACGCCGCCTTCGCCGAACAGCACCTTCTCGACGTCCGGCGTGTCCGGCACCATGATGAAGACGATGTCCGCTTGCCGCGCCACCTCGGTGGCCGACACGCAGACCTTGGCCCGCGAGGCGAACGGCTGCGGCACATCGCCGTGCGTGTTCACGAAGAGCTCATGGCCGGCGTCGAGCAGGTGGCCCGCCATCGGCGCACCCATGATGCCGAGGCCGATGAAGCCGATTTTTTGTGCGTTCGTTTGCGTCATGTCGCGAGAGGTCCTTGTCTTTGGTTATTGGGTCAGCGCCGTGCGCCATCCGAGGCCGTCGAGCGTCGTGCCGCGCGGCTTGTATTCGCATCCGATCCACCCGGCATAGCCCAGCGAATCGATGTGCCTGAACAGCCACGGGTAGTTGATCTCGCCCGTGCCCGGTTCGCCCCGCCCCGGGTTGTCGGCCAGCTGGATGTGGCCGATCCGGGCGATGTTCCGGGCCAGCGTGTTGCCCAGTTCGCCCTCCATGCGCTGCGCGTGGTAGATGTCGTACTGCACCCGCAGGTTGGGCGAGCCGACCTCGTCGATCAGCGCCAGCGCCTGGTCGGTGCGGTTCAGGTAGAAGCCGGGGATGTCGAAGGTGTTGATCGGCTCGATCAGCAGCCGGATGCCGGCGCCCAGCAACTCCTTCGATGCGAAGCGCAGGTTGTCGACCACCACCTTGCGCGCGTCCGCATGCGTCACCCCTTCGGGCAGCTTGCCGAGCAGGCAGTTGACCTGCGGGCATCCCAGCGCCGTTGCGTAGTCGATCGCACGCGCCACGCCTTCGCGGAACTCGCCCACGCGATCCGGATGGCAACCGATGCCGCGCTCGCCCGCATCCCAGTTGCCGGCCGGCAGGTTGTGCAGCACCTGCGCCAGGCCGTTGTCGCGCAGGGCGGCCGCCAGCTCCTTCTTTTCGTAGGCGTAGGGGAACAGGTACTCGACGGCCTTGAAGCCGGCCTTGGCGGCGGCCTCGAAGCGCTGCATGAAGGGCAGCTCGGTGAACAGCATCGTGAGGTTGGCTGCGAATTTGGGCATGTGTTTGTCTCCTCTTTAGTCAGTTGAGGACAGAGCAAAAACTGCTGCGCAGTTTGTTGGTCTGTCCCGCAAAGTCTCAGCAAGTCGAGGACAGAGCAAAAACTGCTGCGCAGTTTCTTGGTCTGTCCCGCAAAGTCTCAGTCCAACATCGCGGCCGCGATCGCCGTCGGTGCGTCCTCGGCGCTTTCGGCCAGCGCCTCGAATTCGTTGATGGCATCGATCTCGGTGCCCATCGCGATGTTGGTCACGCGCTCGAGCATCACCTCGATCACCACCGGCACGCCGAACTCGGCCATCAACGCCTCGGCGCGCTGGATCGCCGGTGTCATCTCTTCCTGCTTGTAGACCCGGATCGCCTTGCAGCCCAGGCCCTCGACCACCTTCATGTGGTCGACGCCATAGCTGCGCTCGACGCCGGCGTCCTCGGCCGCGTTGATGTTGTCGAAGCCGAGCTGCACGCAGTAGTCCATCTCGAAGCCGCGCTGCGACTGGCGGATCAGCCCGAGGTAGGAGTTGTTGACCACGATGTGGATGTAGGGCAGCTTGAACTGCGCGCCCACGGCCAGCTCCTCGATCATGAACTGGAAGTCGTAGTCGCCCGAGAGCGCGACGATCTTGCGGGTCGGGTCGGCCGCGCGAACGCCCAGCGCCGCCGGAATGGTCCAGCCCAGCGGGCCGGCCTGGCCGCAATTGATCCAGTGGCGCGGGTTGTACACGTGCAGAAATTGCGCCGCCGCGATCTGCGACAGGCCGATGGTGCTCACGTAGCAGGTGTCGTGGCTGAAGTTGTTGTTCATGCACTGGTACACGCGCTGCGGCTTCATCGGCACGTCGGCGAAGTTGGTCTTGCGCAGCAGCGTCTTCTTGCGTCCGCGGCACTCGCCGGCCCATTCGCCGCGGTCGCGCAGCTGGCCCTTCGCCTTCATCTCCTCGGCCACCTGCACGAAGAGTTCGAGCGCCGCCCTGGCGTCCGACACGATGCCGAAGTCGGGCGTGAAGACGCGGCCGATCTGCGTCGGCTCGATGTCGACGTGCACGAAGGTGCGGCCCTTGGTGTAGACCTCGACCGAGCCGGTATGGCGGTTGGCCCAGCGGTTGCCGATGCCGAGCACGAAGTCCGACGCCAGCATGGTCGCGTTGCCGTAGCGATGGCTGGTCTGCAGGCCGCACATGCCGGCCATCAGGGGGTGGTCGTCGGGGATCGCGCCCCAGGCCATCAGGGTCGGGATCACCGGCACGCCCGTGGCTTCGGCGAAGCGCACCAGCAGGTCGCTGGCGTCGGCGTTGATGACGCCGCCGCCGGCGACGATCAAGGGCCGTTCGGCGGCATTCAGCATCGCCAGCGCCTTCTCGACCTGGGCCCGCGTGGCAGCCGGCTTGTAGGGCGTGAGTGGCTCGTAGCTGTCGATGTCGAACTCGATCTGCGCCATCTGGACGTCGAAGGGCAGGTCGATCAGCACCGGGCCGGGGCGGCCCGAGCGCATCAGGTGGAAGGCCTGCTGGAACACCTGCGGCACCTGGCCCGGCTCGCGCACCGTGACCGACCACTTGGTGACCGGCTTGGAGATCGACTCGATGTCGACCGCCTGGAAGTCTTCCTTGTAGAGCCGGGCGCGCGGCGCCTGGCCGGTGATGCACAGGATCGGGATCGAATCGGCCCAGGCCGAGTAGAGGCCCGTGATCATGTCGGTGCCGGCCGGCCCCGAGGTGCCGATGCACACGCCGATGTTGCCGGCCACCGCGCGGGTGTAGCCCTCGGCCATGTGCGAGGCGCCCTCGACGTGGCGCGCGAGGATGTGGGCGATGCTGCCCTGCTTGCGCAAGGCGGAATACAGCGGATTGATGGCGGCGCCGGGAACGCCGAAGGCCTGGGTCACGCCTTCCTTTTCCATCACGAGCACGGCGGCCTGGGCCGCGGTCATCTTTGCCATGCGAGTCTCCTTGGGTTGGACTCGACTGTAGGAATTCGGGCCGGTTTGCAGAAGACGGCCCGCGGCCATAAAGCCTATTCCTGGGTGGAATAACTGGCTACCATCCGGGGATGGACCGATTGCTGGCGATGGAGATGTTCGTGCGCGTGGTGGAGACCGGCAGCTTCTCCAAGGCGGCGCGCGAGTTCAACACCACCCAGCCCACCGTGACCAAGCAGGTCGCGGCCACCGAGGCCCGTCTCGGGGCCCGGCTCCTGAACCGCAACACCCGCGGCGTCAGCCTGACCGAAGCGGGTGCGCTCTATTACGAGAAGTGCAAGTCGATCGTGCGCGAGGCCGAGGAGGCCGAGAGCATCGTCAAGCTGCGCCAGTCGCAGGCGCAGGGCCTGCTGCGGATCGGCACCTCGACCGCCTTTGGCCGCCGGGTGGTGGTGCCGCTGGCGCTCGAATTCATGGCCCGGCACCCGCAGGTGCAGGTCGACCTGAGCTTCGAGGACCGCTATGTCGACCTGGTGGCGCAGGGCATCGACGTTGCGATCCGCATGGGCAAGCTGGCCGATTCCTCGCTGGGCGCGCGTTTCCTCGGCATGAATCCATGGGTGATGGTGGCGGCGCCGGCCTATCTCCGGGCCCACGGAACGCCGAAGAAGGCCCAGGACCTGAGCGCCCACGTGGCGCTGATCTACAGCAGCGTGGTCGGCGACGACGTCTGGCACCTGCACACGCCCAAGGGCGAGCCGGTCACGGTGCCGGTGTCGGGCCGACTGCGCTCGAACAACGTCTCGGCCGTGCTGGCCGCCGCGCGGGCCGGCCTCGGCATCGCGCTGATGCCGCGCTACGTGGCGAGCGATTCGCTGGCGTCGGGGCAGGTGAGCGAAGTGCTGGCCGACCATGGGCTGGCCGAGCAGGAGATCCACGCCGTGTTCCCCTCGCCCAAGCTGGTGCCGGGCAAGGTGTCGAGCTTCGTCGCCTTCCTGCAGGGCCGCTTCGGCGACCGCTGGTGGAATATTTAGCTCGCCCCCAGGTTGCCCGGCACTTCGTGTCCGGGCGCCCACCCCCTGCCGGGGGCAACACCAGCGGCCTGGCGAAGCCAGTTCCGCGGTGTTTCACCAACAGGCCTGGCTGCGCCGGCCGATGGAAGAGCGGGTAAAAAGTGAGCCAACCCGAAGGCGCGCTCAATGCGCCTGCGAAGCCACCGGAAGATCGGGCAGCACGTTGAGGATCCGCAGCGTCTGCTGCACCACCGCGCTGAACACCGGCGCCGCCACGAGGCCGCCGAAGTACTTGCCGGCACTGGGCTCGTCGATCATCACCGCGACGATGATGCGCGGCTTGTCGATCGGCGACATGCCGGTGTACCAGGCGCGGTACTTGTTGCTCGCATAGCCCTTGCCGACCTGCTTGTGGGCGGTGCCGGTCTTGCCGCCGACCGAATAGCCTTCGGTCTGCGCCAGCGGCGCGGTGCCGCCGGGCGCGGCCGCCATGTGCATCATCTTGCGGACCTGGGCCGCGACCAGCTCCGAGAACACCGGCACGCCGACCGGCGGCTCGTGGGTCTTGAGCATGGTGATGGGAATCACCTTGCCGCCGTTGGCGAACGCGGTGTAGGCATGGGCGATCTGGAACAGCGAGGCCGACAGGCCGTAGCCGTACGACATCGTGGCCTGCTCGATCGGGCGCCAGGACTTCCAGGGCCGCAGCCGGCCGGTCACGGCGCCCGGGAACTGGGTCTGCGGCTTCTGCCCGAAGCCGAGCGAGGTGTAGGAATCCCACATCTCCTTGGGCGTCATGCGCTGCGATATCTTGGTGGCGCCCACGTTGCTCGATTTCTGGATCACCGTCTCGGTGGTCAGGACGCCGAAGTTCTCGTCGTCGTGGATGGTGGCGCCGGCCACCGTGATGCGGCCCGGATTGGTGTCGATCACGGTCTGCGGCGTGATCCGGCCCAGCTGCAGCGCGGTCGCCACGGTGATCGGCTTCATCGTCGAGCCGGGTTCGAAGACGTCGGTCATGGCCCGGTTGCGCAGCTGCTCGCCGGTCATCTTGCGGCGGTCGTTCGGGTCGAAGCTCGGGTAGTTGGCCATCGCCAGCAGTTCGCCGGTGGCGGCGTCGACCACCACCGCGCTGCCGGCCCTGGCCTTGTTGGCGACCACGGCGTCGCGCAGGGTCTCGTAGGCGACGGCCTGCACCCGGTCGTCCAGGCTCAGCTGGACATCGTGGCCGTCGACCGGCGGCACCTGCTCGCCCAGGTCCTCGACGACCGCGCCGAGCCGGTTCTTGATCACCCGGCGCGAGCCGGCCTTGCCCGACAGTTCCTTGTCGAAGGCCAGCTCGATCCCTTCCTGGCCGACGTCCTCGACGTTGGTGAAGCCGGCCACGTGCGCCGCCGCCTCGCCCTCGGGGTACTGGCGCTTGTACTCGCGGCGCTGGTAGATGCCCTTGATGTCGAGCGCCGCGATCTGCTTGGCGACGCGGTCGTCGACCTGGCGCTTGAGCCAGACGAAGCTCTTGTCCTCGCCGAGCTTGCGCGAGACCTCGGCCACCGGCATGCCGAGCAGTTCGGCGAGCTTGCGCAGCCGGGGGGCCAGCGCCGGGTCGTCCTGGTCGACGTCTTCCGGAATCGCCCAGATGCTGGGCGCCGGCACGTCGGAGGCCAGGATCAGCCCGTTGCGGTCGAGGATGTGGCCGCGGCTGGCCGGCAGCTCGAGGGTGCGGGCGTAGCGCGCCTCGCCCTGGTGCTGGAAGAAGTCGTTGTCGATCACCTGCACGTCGATCGCGCGGCCGGCCAGCACGGCGAAGCCCAGCGCGATGCCGGCGACGATGAACTTGCTGCGCCAGGCCGGCGTCTTGCTCGCCAGCAAGGGGCTGGTGGCGTAGCGCAGGCTGGGCCCGCTGCGATTCATGGTTCGGGTTCCCTGTCAGGACAATGGGGGCGGCGCGTTGTCGTCGGCTTCGTTCGAGGAGGCGAACAGATCCCAGGCCGCCATGAAGAGCGCCGCGATCACCGGTCCGATCACGAAGCCGTTGATGCCGAACAGCGCGATCCCGCCGATGGTCGACATCAGCACCACGTAGTCGGGCATCTGGGTGTCCTTGCCGACCAGCAGGGGCCGCAGGATGTTGTCGACCAGGCCGATCACGAAGACGCCGACGAAGATCAGGCCGAGGGCCTTGGCCGTGGCGCCGACGGCCAGGAAGTAGATCGCCACCGGCCCCCAGATCAGCGCCGCGCCGACCGCCGGCAGCAGCGACAGGAAGGCCATCAGCGCACCCCAGAGCAGCGAGCCCTGCAGGCCCATCAGCGAGAAGGTCACGCCGCCGATGAGGCCCTGCGCCGCCGCCACCGCGACGTTGCCCTTGATGGTGGCGCGGATCACGGTGGTGAACTTGTTCAGCAGGTAGTGGGTGTGCGGCTTGGCCAGCGGCAGCGACGCGCGGATCGTCTTCGACAGGTCGGCGCCGTCGCGCAGCAGGAAGAACAGCAGGTACAGCATGATGCCGAAGCTGATGAGGAATTCGAAAGTGTTCTGGCCGATCGCCACGGCATGCGTGGCGATCGCCTGGCTGCCCCGGGCGGCCGCCTGCGAGACCTGCTTGATCAGGCCCTCGACGTTGCCGAGGCCGAAGCGGTCGAGCAGGCTCAGCGCCCATTTCGGGATCGCGTTGACCACCTGCTGGAAGTAGCTGGAGAAGCTGATGTCGCCGGAGCGGATCTTCTGCGACAGCAGCGACACCTCCTCGACCAGCGACAGGCTGACCGCGACCAGCGGGATGATCACCACCACCATCGCCATCAGCAGCGTCGTGATGGCGGCCAGGTTGCGCCGGCCGCCCATCTTCTTGAGCAGCCGCCGGTAGATCGGGGTGAACAGGATCGCGAGGGCGAGGCCCCACATCACGGCACCGAAGAAGGGGAAGAGGATCCAGCCGAAGGCGATCGTCACGACCGCCAGCAGGAAGAGAAAGGTGCCGCGCTGCAGCGCTGGTGAATTCATGGCGGATCGACTTTAGCCTGAAATGTGGCTCGCCCCCAGGTTGCCCCGCACTTCGTGTCGGGGCGCCCACCCCCTACCGGGGGCAACACCAGCGGCCCGGCAAAGCCGGTTCCGCGGTGTTTCACCAACGGGCCTGGCTGCGCCGGCCTCCTGCAGGCAAGGACAGTGGCGCGAGCGTGCTGCGGAGGCGTTCGTCGGCGTCGGGCTGCGGCGGCGCCTCGACCTGCAGCGCCTGCTCGACGTTGCCGATGTGGTCGAGCATCAGTTGCCGGGCGTGGGGCGTGTCGCCGGCTTCCAGCGCGGCCACGATCGCGGCGTGCTCGGCGCAGGACTCGGCCGCTTCGTGCCGCGACTGGAAGAGGGTGGCCGCCAGGGTGGTGCGTGCGGTCAGGTCGCGCAGCACGTCGCACAGCAGGCGGTGGCCCATCTGGTCGGCCAGGCAGACGTGGAAGTCAGCCAGCAGGAAGGCGCGGGTGGCGGCGTCGGCGCCGGCGATGGCGCGCTGCTCGTCGGCGATGTGCTCGCGCAGCTTGCGGATCACCTTGGCGAGCGGCCGGCCGGCTTCGGCCAGGATGCCGGCTTCGACGATGCGGCGGGCGGCGAAGGCGTCGCGTGCCTCGTCGGCCGAGGGTTCGACCACGTACCAGCCGCGCCGCGACTGGACCTCGACGAAGCCGCGCGCCTGCAATTGCATCAGCGCCTCGCGCACCATGGTCCGGCTGACGCCGAAGTTCTCGGCCAGGGCCTGCTCGCCGAGCCGCTCCCCGGGCGCCAGCTTCTGCGCCAGGATGGCTTCGACCACGCGCTCGGCGATGTGGGTGGGCGTGACGTCGGTCATCGGCGGGTCAATGGGTGGCCGGGATGGCGGCCGGCGAGCCGGGATCGGCCAAGGGTTCGTCTTCGGGCGAGTGGGTGCCGTTGAGCACCGCATGGGCCCGTTCGCGGTCGATGTCGCCCTCCCAGGCGGCGATCGCCACGGTGGCCACGCAGTTGCCGATCAGGTTGCCGAGTGCGCGGGCGATGCCCATGAACCAGTCGACCGACAGCACCAGCACCAGCCCGATGGCGGGGATCGCGGGGATCGCGTGCAAGGTGGCAGCCAGCACCACGATGGCCGAGCCCGGCACGCCGTGCGCACCCTTGGAGGTGACCAGCGCGATCGCGAGGATGGTCAGCAGGTCGGCCATCGAGATCGGCGTGTTGGTGGCCTGGGCGATGAACACCGCGGCCAGCGTGATGTAGATCGAGAAGGCGTCGAGGTTGAACGAGTAGCCGGTCGGAATCACCAGGCCCACGGTCGAGTCGCGGATGCCCATGTGGCGCAGCTTGGCCATGATCTGCGGCAGCACGCTGTCGGAGGAGGTGGTGGCGAAGACGATGGTGAGCTCTTCGCGCAGGTAGCGCAGCAGCTTGACCAGGCTGAAGCCCGACAGGCGCATCACCAGCCCGAGCACCACGAAGACGAAGAACAGCACCGCGACATAGAACAGCGCCACCAGCATGCCGAGCTGCTTGAGCGAGCCGACGCCGTACTGCCCGACCGTGAAAGCGATGGCGCCCAGTACGCCCAGCGGCGCCAGCTTGATGATGATGCCCATGATCTTGAACAGCACCAGCGAGAGCGCATCGACCACCTGCGCCACCGGGCGGCCGCGTTCGCCGAGCAAGGTCAGCGCGCAGCCGAACAGCACCGCGAACAGCAGCACCTGCAGCACGTCGCCGGTCGCGAAGGCGTTGACCACCGTGGTCGGGATCAGCTTCATCAGGAACTCAACCGTGCCGCCGCTGGTGAGCTTGTCGGCGGTCGAGGCATAGGCGCTCATGGCCGCCGGGTCGAGCTTGGACGGGTCGACGTTCATGCCGACGCCGGGCTTGAAGACGAAGGCCAGCACCAGCCCGAGCGCCAGGGCGACGGTGGTCAGCACCTCGAAGTAGACCAGCGCCTTGACCCCGACCCGGCCGACGCGCCGGAGGTCGCCGGCGCCCGAGATGCCGTGCACCACGACGCAGAACACCAGCACCGGGATGATCATCTTGATCAGCTTGATGAAGCCGTCGCCCAGAGGCTTGAGCTTGACGGCGAAGTCCGGGAAGAACAGGCCCGCAACGACGCCGAGCACCAGCGCGATGACCACCTGACCGAAAAGCGATTTGGCGAAACGTGGCATGAAGATTCCCCATGAAGGTTTGCATGCAAGCTGCACGTTGTCTTGCATACAAGCAATGTAGGCAAGATTCGAAGAGGAGTGTTTGAGGGTATTCCCGAGTGGGTCGGGCCCCTCATACTTGCGTCGAGGTCCCCAATCAGCCGCACGTGCTGGCTCATTGGAGCTTGGCAAGGCGCTCCTCGGCCACGTCAGCCGCTTCGGATTCTGGATACGCGTCTACGACGTCTTGAAGCGTCCGGCGGGCCGCTTTGACATTCATGAGTTCTACTTGGCAATCGGCCACAGACAACAGCGCGTCGGGTGCACGCAGATGACTGGGCTCGGCCGTCACCAGCGCCCGGAAATTGACTTCAGCATCCAAGTAGTTGTGCAGGGCGTACTGGACACTACCCAGCCAAAACAGCGCAGAAGGCTTGTATCTGCTTTGCGGATAGTGCTTGACGAAAGCCACAAGGCCATCTTGTGCTTGAGCGATGTCGCCTTCGCGAAGAGTGGCAAGCGCTGCTTCAAACTCATGCTTCTCGGCTGGGCCGACGACAAACCGCTGGCCATCCACCGAGACCATGGTCGACTCAACATTGCGCTCGCCAGCGCTCTGTTCCGTGCCCGTCTGGCTTCGCTGCATATCGGCCATGCCATGGGCCAGCTCCACGTTTTGTCCGCGCACACTCGCCACTTCGTTGCGCAACTCCTCCATCTGGTTGGAAAGATCGAGCATGCTGCGACGAAGCTGGACATTGTCCTCATTGGCTTTTCTCAGGTCATCTGCGACTCGCTGCTGGGAACTGGAGACCCTTTGACGCAACTCGATGGCGCTCGCGGCTGAAAGGGCATACAGGCCATGCCCAATGGTGCAGCCCGTCGAGCACGCCACGCCCGCGCCCATCAATGCAGCACCGACCCGACGGCGAAAGTCGCCGCTCAACAAAGCCCAGAAAACCACCCCCAAGAAAGTCAGCGGGGCCGCGCCCAGCCCAGCGAAGCGGCTCGATATGCCGAGCGCGCTGGGCGTGCTCGATCCAGACATACTCGTTCCTCCAAGGCGGTTGCCAATTAAATCCTGAAGGAAACAGACTTAGGACAGTAGGGTCATGACGCCATTTCTTCAGGTTTGGCGTGCAGAGGTTTACTCAGCGAACAAACCGCTGCTCTCGCCATGACTTCGCGTTTCGCGAGAAGACCCTTGCCCCGAACTTCGTCATCGTGTTCGACGCTCACTTCAGCAGGCAGCCCGAATCGGCCCAGGACGACCCTCGGCCCAAGCCAAGCGCCTACGCATGCAGCCGCGCGCCCGGATCGCATGAAATTCCCACGCACCGAGGGCGTTAGCGAAATGTCGAGACAGCCCTCAGCAGGCCGTCCAAAGAAGAGAGCCGGCTGAGGTTGTTGTTGCCCGCAACGGGCGCGCTCAGGACCCCTGCGGTCGAGTGCCCGCGAAATCTCGACCGATTTCTGTTGCACTGCGCATGGCATCAAGCGCTGGAGATGCCCGATACCGGGCCTCGACCTCCTCGAGGGCGTTGACTGCGCTCTCTACCTCCCGCACGGCGTCGTCGTCGTCACCGTAGCGGGCCTTCAGCTTGGCGCGAAGGCAGTTCAAGTATTGAAGGTGGCGGGACATGCTTCGCTCCTCGGAGGGGGACGTCAATCAGGCAGCCAGGGCACAGAACTTGAATCAAGCATGAACTTGCTCGGAGAGCAGGATATCCGTCGACAGGACGGGGTTGTGACATAAGTGTGTCAACTCGCGTCCGAGGTGTCGCACGCAGCAGGAGGCAGGCGACCGGCATCGGTCCGGAAGCGCGAGGCTCAGCGCGGATTGCCGGCGAGACGCAGCCAGATCGGAAACTGACGATCGAAATCCTGCGGAGTGATTTCAGCGAGGTGCTCGCAGGCGGTATCAGGGAGCGCCACGGTCATTTCCTCGTGCCACAGCACGATGCCGAGCAGTCGATGGACCTGGATGCGTTCCTCGCGTGGAACCGGAAATTCCGACACATGCGGCGGCAGCCGAAGCATCGAAACGCGTCGCCGCACCTCGATGACGATCCATCCCGAACGTTTCGCCCTGATACGCACGGCTTTGGCCAACCAGATCTGGAGGCGCAGCTCCCACGCCAGAAGGAGCAGGAGGATCAGCATCGCGGCCAACATGCAAAGTCCGATGTAAGCGGTTCGTGCGTAAAGGAATTTCGTCAACAGGCTCAGTCGCAAGACTAGGCTTCGGGACGGCGCTGCGCAATACTTCAAAGAGCCTATCGCGTCAACTTGTTCACGAAATTGAACGCTCTGTGGCTCAACAGCAACTTCATCGGATGCGTTCGGGCCAGCCTCTGGGCTGAGTGCGCCTACTGCTGCGGGGCACCATCACAAAAGCTTCATCATTCGGGCGTACGCTGCTTCGCGCGGGACGGTCGGCCGGTGCTGGCAGAGGTTGCTTCGGCGCCCGCCCATTCCGGGCGGGTCCTCGATGCCGGCGACCCGCCCCATGCAGATCCTTGCGACCTGAAGGGGAGTGCCCATGATCACGCTACCTAGACTCGCGGCCCTTGGCCTGATCGCCGCAGCGAATCTTCTGAATCCGGTTGCCGCCCAGGAAGCCACCGGCGCCGGCGCCAGCTTCCCGGCGCCGCTCTATTCCAAGTGGGCCGCCGATTTCAACAAGGCCACCGGCGCCAAGATCAACTACCAGTCGGTCGGCTCGGGCGCCGGCATCAAGCAGATCGATGCC
The DNA here is from genome assembly GCF_030316965.1 of Variovorax sp. J31P207. Lineage (NCBI taxonomy): Bacteria > Pseudomonadati > Pseudomonadota > Betaproteobacteria > Burkholderiales > Comamonadaceae > Variovorax > Variovorax sp. J31P207. The sequence goes on along the minus strand of NZ_JASZYN010000005.1, from coordinate 348 downwards.
AAGACGGTGGACTTCGGCGCTTCCGACATGCCGCTGTCCGACGACGAACTCAAGACCAAGGGCCTGATGCAGTTCCCGACCGTCATCGGCGGCGTGATCCCGGTGGTCAACATCCAGGGCATCAAGCCGGGCGAACTGAAGCTGAGCGGCCCGGTCCTGGGCGACATCTACCTGGGCAAGATCACCAAGTGGAACGATGCCGCCATCAAGGCGCTGAACCCCTCGCTGAACCTGCCGGACGCCACGATCGCCCCGGTGCGCCGCGCCGATGGTTCGGGCACCACCTTCCTGTTCACCAACTACCTGAGCAAGGTCAACCCGGACTGGAAGGCCAAGGTCGGCGACGGC
>NZ_JASZYN010000041.1:0-1173 GCF_030316965.1 Variovorax sp. J31P207 | reverse complement strand
CCGGATGCCGCGGGCCTCCAGCTGCAGTGCGCCGCGGGCCGCTGCGAGATCAATGGCCCGCTACCGTGCGGGAGTTCAAACTTGTGGCCGATCGACGCGCTGGGTCCGATCGGACTTGCCTGGCGAAGCGGCGTTGCGCAAGCCGTCACCGGAGGCGCGGTTCATGCGGCTCTCACCGCAGAGGAAGCAAAAGCTGCCGGGCTGCGCTCGATACTCGCCATTCCGGTAGTTGGCGATGGCGTGGTCTGCGAGGTCGTTGGCCTGTATTTCTGACTTGGTCTTACTGAATGAAAGCGACTTTCATTCCAGTCCTGAGCTTTTTACAGAGCGCGCTTTGGGTGTTGCATCAAACGGCATCCGAGCGCCAACCGCTGCAGAAGCTACTCGGCCAGAACACGACATTACCAAGGTGCACCGTGGCTCAACCACACGCGCACCAACTTGATACGTCTACAGAGGAGAACGATGAACCGGCGAACTGTGATCGGGTGGATGGGCAGCCTCACGCTGCTGACTGTGAGCAACAACTTTGCGCAGGTCGTCGATCTGAACGATGCGATCAACAAGGCGGGGCGTCAGCGCATGCTGTCGCAGCGCGTCGCCAAGGCCTACCTGGCGGCCGGCCAGGGCGTGGTCACCCAGCGCGCAGACGAGATCTTGGCTGCCTCGATGGCCCTCTTCGACCGCCAACTCGTGGAACTCAAAGCATTCGCCCCGACGCCCGACGTCAAGGCGACGTACGGTGAGCTCGAGACCCTCTGGAGCGCCTACAAGGCCGTGCTTGTCGGCCAGGCGCCGGTGCGCGAAAACGCTGCGGCGCTGATCGATCTCGACGGCAGGGTGCTGGCGTTGGCAAACAAAGGCACATTGCAGCTCGAACTGGTGTCCGGCAAGCCTCTCGGCCGGCTCGTCAACATCGCGGGGCGTCAACGCATGTTGTCGCAGCGGGTGGCGAAGTTCTATCTTGCAATGGCTTGGAAGGTCCCTCTCCCCAACGCCCAGGCCGAGCTGGACAAGGCGGGCGCCGAGTTCGTGTCTGCGCTTGACGTGCTCGCCAATGCTCCGGAGGCGACGACGGCCATCAAGCAGGAGATCGAGCTCGCGCGGAATCAATGGGTGTTCTATGCGGCTGCGCTTGCGCAACGGGGTGTTGAGATCGCCTCACCGGAGCGC
>NZ_JASZYN010000040.1:0-1295 GCF_030316965.1 Variovorax sp. J31P207 | reverse complement strand
GGCATCGTCATCGAGCGGCTGCTGCTGCGCTGGATCTACAAGCTCGACCACCTCTATGGCCTCTTGCTGACGCTCGGCCTCACGCTGCTGATCGAAGGCGTGTTCCGCTCGATCTACGGTGTCTCGGGCCTGGCCTACGACACGCCCGACGCGCTGGCCAGCGCCACCGACCTCGGCTTCATGATCCTGCCCAACTACCGGGCGTGGGTGGTGGTGGCCTCGCTGGTGGTCTGCTTCGCGACCTGGTTCGTGATCGAGAAGACCCGGCTCGGCGCCTATCTGCGCGCCGGCACCGAGAACCCGCGGCTGGTCGAAGCCTTCGGGGTCAATGTGCCGCTGATGATCACGCTGACCTATGGCTTCGGCGTGGCGCTGGCCGCCTTCGCGGGCGTGCTCGCGGCGCCGGTGATCCAGGTCTCGCCGCTGATGGGGCAGAACCTCATCATCGTCGTGTTCGCGGTGGTGGTGATCGGCGGCATGGGCTCGATCATGGGCGCCATCCTGACGGGGCTCGGGCTCGGCGTGATCGAAGGCCTGACCAAAGTGTTCTACCCCGAGGCATCCTCCACCGTGGTCTTCGTGATCATGGTCATCGTGCTGCTCATCCGCCCGGCCGGTCTCTTCGGCAAAGAGAAGTAAGACGGCAGCCCCATGAAAAAGCTCTCCACAGTCATCTACCTGCTGCTGCTCGTCGCACTCGTCATCGCGCCCTTCGTCGGCGCCTATCCGGTGTTCGTGATGAAGCTGATGTGCTTCGCGCTGTTCGCCTCGGCCTTCAACCTGCTGCTGGGCTACACCGGCCTGCTGTCTTTCGGCCATGCGGCCTTTCTCGGCGGCTCGGCCTACGTGGCCGGCCATGCGATGAAGGTCTGGGGCCTGACGCCCGAACTCGGCCTCGTCGCCGGCACCGCGGCCGGCGCCTTCCTGGGCTGGATCTTCGGGCTGCTGGCGATCCGCCGCCAGGGCATCTACTTCGCGATGATCACGCTGGCGCTGGCGCAGATGGTGTTCTTCGTCGCGCTGCAGGCCAAGTTCACCGGCGGCGAGGACGGCCTCCAGGGCGTGCCGCGCGGCAAGCTCTTCGGCCTGGTCGATCTGCAGAACGACCTCACGATGTACTACGTCACGCTGGTGATCGTGGTGGCCGCCTTCCTGCTGATCGTCCGCACCATCCATTCGCCCTTCGGCCAGGTGCTGAAGGGCATCAAGGAGAACGAGCCGCGCGCGCTCTCGCTGGGCTATGACGTCAGCCGCTTCAAGCTGCTGGCCTTCGTGATCTCGGCCGCGCTGTCGGG